>NZ_JBHSEZ010000010.1:0-46859 GCF_042653765.1 Castellaniella denitrificans
CTTGAACTCGTCCGTGAAATGTCTTCTGTTTCGTGCCATCGCTTTGCTCTCCAGGCATGATCATGCCATCTGATCTGTCCGGAGAGGTGGGGCAAGCCCATATTGCTCATACTATCAGGCTGGCCTTATCACCCAAAGATGCCCTGATGCAGAGCTATGGTCTTACGCAGACCTGGCATTCTCCTGGCCTATGGGAAACCTTGGTACTGGATAATGGCTTGGAATTTCATTCGCAGCACATGCGCACTATCAGCATGGAGCTGTGCTTTGACACTGAGTATTGCCCGGTGCGAAAGCCCTGGTTCAAGCCAGTTGTGGAGCGCCACATGCTGGAGATGGCTCGCATTCTACCCATCCCCGGTCGAGTAAAAAAATTGCTTGGCATACGAGATGATGTAGATCCGAAACTACAGGCATGTGTCACGTTTGCAGATCTTTGTGCATGTCTGATCAAGTGGGCTGTTGACACCCATCCGGTGTCAGTCAATAAGCGCCGCTTGGCGCGCCCGCTAGATTTGCTGTTGGAGGGCTTGCAGAACATGCCGCCGCCGATGTACGTCGATAACCTGCAAAGCTTGGACATCGTTGGTGGTATAGCAAAGCGTTTGACGGTACGACATACAGGGATTGAGATGCAGTACCTCACCTACCGCAGCCGAGAGCTGGCTGATATGGCCAAGCAGATCGCACCGTCCTTTCCTGTGAACGTCAAGATCAACCCAGATGATCTGGGGTCTGTATGGGTTGAGCATCCGAAAGAAAGGACGTGGATCAATGTTCCCGCGACTGCTCAGACTTATGCCAAAGGCTTGACGCTTTTTCAGCACAAGCTTATTCGCCAGCAGGCGAAGGAGCGCTTGAAGCAGATCAATGCACCTGAGACGCTCATGCGTGCACAGGCAGAGTTGCAGGACATGTGGGACGTGGCTGTGCGTTCAGGCAAGAAAATCAGGCGCAATGCGAAGGAGCTTGCTCTTTTGGAGGGTATGCGTTCGTCGTCGCCTTTAGGTCGGCACATGCCGGATGAGCTCCCTCTCGTGGAACAAATAGTTACCACCCTGGAGCTGTCTGTGCCTGCTGCATCGATCCCCGATTTTGACGCCTTCAGCTTGTCTCCATCGTTGGAGTGACGTTATGCCATACACGGAGAAAGCACTGGCAGCAGGACGGCATTTGGCTGACGTGGTAGTGCCGCATGCCGCGTTCCGCGACGCGCTAGATCTGATAGCAAATGCATTGGATATGGGGAATGCCGTTGGCCTGTTTGCTGGTGTGCGGGTTATTGCGCCAAGTGGGTCAGGTAAGTCTCTGCTGATAGATTGCCTGCAGAGGAACATGATCGATTCCCCGTATCTTACGGAGCCATTATCGGTCATCCGCACGGAGCTGAAAGAGGCCCCTAGTGTGTCGCAAATTCAAGGTGGGCTGCTCGATAATTTTGGCTATGGATTGACTGGCAAGGGGCGGGCGACCAGCAATAACAATGAGGTTCATGGGGTACTGATCGAAGCCATGCGTGCGCACAAGGTCCAGCTAGTTGTCCTGGACGAGTTTCAGCATATCTTCTCGCCAGCAAGTCATAAGGTCAGCACGCAGGTGATTGACTGGCTCAAGCGTTTGATGAATCTCGCACGCGTTCCTGTGGTGCTGGTTGGCTCAAAGCTGATGGATCGCCTCGAAGGTGCTGATCCTCAATTGACCTCCCGAATCCCCACAGTCATACGGCTGCCTGCATTCCAATGCGATGCTCAGTGGGTGGGGTTTTTGAAGGCATTCGCGAAGGAGAGCGTAGCGGTAGATCTGAGCCCGATTTTTGATCGTCAGATCGCCTTGCATCTGTTTCGTGTGACCCAGGGGGTTCCACGGGAGCTCAAACGCTTGCTGGTTCAGGCGGTGATGATGGCTGTCGATGCGGATGAGGTGTCCATTACGCCAGCCAGGCTACATATGGCATATGCCAAAGTGTACGGGCCAGATAAAGCAGCGGAGGATCCTTTTCGTGTTTCCTGATCTCACCCTTGGGCGTCCATTACCTGTGCAGGACGCCATTGAACCTCAGGAGTCAGGCAACGGGTACGCGTTGCGCATGGTGGTCGCCAATCATCTTGAGTTTTGTGATTTGACCAGAGCGCTTTGCTCGATTGGTCATCGGTATTTGCCGTTCGCGGCAGCGCCACGTATTGCGTATTGGTTTGGTGCGGAACCTGTAGCCGTAGCGCGCGCATTTCCTCGTTCGTACAAGTCGCATGGTCATCTGGTGACGCAATTGATGGGCGTCGAATTCCATCGGCCATACCATGTCCGCGTGTGCCGTCCTCAGGTGTGCGTGATATGTCTGCGTGAGCAAACATGGACACGGCTTGTATGGGACGTATCGCTCGTCACTTGCTGTGCGAAGCATAAGACTCGGTTAGTGGATCAGTGTCCATCGTGTGGCCGAATGCTTCGATGGCGAAGGCCAAGCGTGAATGCCTGTCTGTGTGGCTACGATTTGCGGCACGCATCAGGTGTTCGAGCTTCTGACGACGAGGTCTGGATCAGTGATCGCATTGAAGGTTTGCTATTTGGTGAGGCGCAGACCCGTGTGAGTAGTCTTGACCACGCCCAGTGTTTGCTGACGCCACTGGGCCTTGATGCTTTGCTTCGTGTGGTCCGCACTCTGGGCATCGCTGCGGGTAGTGGGCGGCTAGATATCGTTCCAGGAAGAATGACGCGGTTGTTGACTAGCACGGAAGCGGCGGGTGTCGTAGTACGCGCGTTTTCACGCCTGCGGTTGATGTTGACGGAGGGGCGGTTGTCGCCTGGGGTTGCGCCGATCCCCGTGGGGGAGGCCCGCAGTCTGTGCGCGAGTGCGCTCGGCGTTCAATCTGGTGTGTTGAACGATCTGCTGACTCGCATCGTGCGGATGGAGCAGAAGCAGCGTATCCCTGATCTAGGTCGTCATCAACTGCTTCTGTTCGCGGAGGAGCAATGACCAAAATCCCTTCGCTCTTGGTTCTCCCTGAGCCAATATTGGACGAGTCTCCTGCATCGTGGATGCTGCGATTATGTCAGTACCATCAGTCTTGGCCCAATCAGATATGTGACTCCTTTGGGCTAGGAAAGACCACGGATTTTGATGTGCAACTGACGCTAGATCTGTTGCTCAAGCTGTCATATGGGACTGCAGTTAGTCAGGCGAGCCTTTCTTGCCTGGATAGCATGTTCCTGCACATTAGGTCATGTGAGCAGCGCCAGGCTGCCTTTTTGCTTAACCGGTCACCGCACGGGTATTCATCTTATCGTTATTGTCCCAAGTGTTTGCGCGAAGACCCTGTACCGTATTGGCGTTTTCCTTGGAGGATGGCTTATTTCCTGGTTTGTCCAAAGCATCGCTGTGTGATGCTGGATCGATGCCTTACTTGCAATGCTGTGCTGGAGGCGCTTCCAACCATGCGCCGAGGTTTTTTTGAGGGGGCAGATCGACCTATTTGTCGTTTCTGTCTTACCTGTGGTGATGACCTTGGTCAATTTCATGCGGAGTCCCTGTCCGACTGTAAGAGGCTGCGGGATGTGCTGGGTTTACAGAACGCGGTGACGGCAGCCTTGGTGCATGGTTATCTCTCTGTTTCGGGAGTGACAGGTCGGTTCAGGCTGGAGGATTTGCCTAGGATATTGATGATGGGGGCCTCGCGCAGTAGGGCATGCGGCAATGCTGCATGGCGGGAGGGGGGTGTAGCGCAGCGCTTACAGCCGGTTATAGGTAATAAGGATGGGCAGCTGGAGAAAGGGAGGGCGCGTAGCGCCCAGAGGGTGGTGACTTTAGTTGGCCTTCATGATGACGAATTTTGCCAATCAGCAGATAGGGCCTGGCGGGTACGATTTTTCGACGTGATTGATCAGATTCTGCAGGTGGACGGTGTGCACACCTCTTGTGCCAATAGTTGATTTAAAGGTGATGCCTCGGTCCCATTATTGAATTTTCTTGGAAACCCCGGAGGGGGTATCTTCTCCAGTTATAGATGGAAGGTGCCCCCAGCAGAAATACCTTTGGAGTGATTGATTTTGGTATGCAGCAAATCCGAATGAATGAATACATAACTCTTGAGTCCGTCGAGATTATCAAGGTTGTGCGCAAGGGCGTCCCTGCGCTTGCCGTCGATGACCTTGCTCGTGGGATGGGAGTGTCGACGACTTGGCTGATAACGAGGATGGGGTGGCCGGTCGCGGCGGTTGAGCGCAAGATTCGCGCTCGATCTGCACTGAGCAAATCAGCCGGAGGCCAGATTTTTTCGGTGATTCAGCTCATTAGCCAGGTCCAGCGAATGGTCAATGAGTCCGGCACTCCAGAAGATTTTGACGCTGCTGCTTGGCTTGACAACTGGTTGGCGGTGCCAAATCGTGCATTGGGTGGTGTTTCTCCGGGTGAGTACATGGATACGGCAGCAGGCTTCAGTTTGCTCAGTGATACATTGGCTCGTATGCAGTCTGGGGCTTACGTGTAAAAACGCGGATGGCTGGTTTCGGCCAGAATGCGTCATCCAACGGCTGGATCGCTGAGGCATTCGGGAGGCGATTATTGCCTTTTAATCGGCCACTCGGTAACATTGGCAAAGTTTTCCACTCTTGCAAAAGCCGTAGGGTTGCGGGGCACTGAAACACTTCAAACATGACATCCGGCACAAAATAAAAGCGAAGCAGATTATGGCCTTAAACATTTCTGAAGCGTCACTTGATTGGGCATTGCTAAACGCCGAGAACTACGGCGATACAGATATCTTCCCTGCTGTATTTGAATTCGCCGCAATTCGACACGATTGGGATGTGGTTAAAACAACGATAAGAAACACAGATATTCTTGCCTGGACGATCCGAGCCAGCCGTACGTCATTCGCGCCAAAGCATCAATATGGATTCCGCCTTTCTACGCAGCTCGACCCCTTTGATTTTCTGGTTTTCACAGCACTTGTGCATGAGATTGGCGCCCAGTTGGAAGCGCGGCGCATTCCTGCGAGCGACGGAAACGTCCATTCGTATCGTTTCAAGCCGGGTGCTGACGGTCGGATGTTTGACGATGCGTTTTCATACAGAAGTTTTCAGCAGGCATCGCAAGAGCGCTGTAATGCATCTCAGCCTTCGCATGTTCTCATTGCGGATGTCGCTGACTTCTTTCCACGGCTGTATTTACATCGTGTCGATAATGCTCTCGAATCTGCCCTGGGCACAGGCCACATGCACGCCATCGCCCTGCAGAAACTGATCAACCATTGGGCGGGATCGTATTCGTACGGACTTCCCGTAGGCTCTGCTGCATCGCGGTTGGTCGCAGAGATCACTATTTCGGATATCGACCAATTATTGCTGTCAGAGGGCGCAAACTACGTTCGGTATTCTGACGATTTTCGGGTGTTCTGCAGTTCCGAGGCGGAAGCGTACAAGTTTCTGACCCATCTCGCGCGGTGGCTGTTTGATAATCACGGGCTTACCCTCCAGCAGCACAAGACCCGCATTGTGTCGACAGAGGTTTTTCGGCAACAATATCTCAGAGAGAACGAAAACCGTGAATTGGACACTTTGTCCGAGCGCTTCCACGAGCTTCTGTCGGAACTCGGTGTCGATGATGCTTACGGCGAGATCGACTACGACTCGCTTGACGATTCGCACAAAGAGGCCGTCGATCAACTGAATTTGGAAGGGATACTTGAAGAGCAAATTGCTGAGACGGAGCCCGATCTTTCTCTCGTTAAATTTGCTCTCAGAAGACTTAGGCAACTGAAGGATGCAGATGCAGTGCCTATCATTCTGGATAATTTCAGCAAGTTCGTTCCGGTTGTTCGCGAGGCGATCGAGTACCTGCTCGGGCTCGATGACATACCAACGGCCAACAAAGCAGAAATTGGAAGCCGGCTTATTGAGATATATCGTGACTCGGCGGAAACTGCATCGCACTTGGAATACGCCCGTATGTACACGTTGATGCCGTTTGGAAAGGATCCGGGTTGGAATTCCGAAAAAGAATATATCCCGCTATTCAATGACTCCATCGACGATTTTTCTGCTCGCGAGATCCTACTGGCCATGGGAAGAAGCAAGCAAGATTTTTGGTTTCGCAGTAAGAAACAGAGCTATCAGCAGATGAGTCCTTGGTTACGACGCGCATTTCTTTACAGTGCATCCTGCCTTCCCGCGGACGAGTACAAGCATTGGGCGCGAGGCATTGACGCACAGCTTGACGACCTGGAGAAAGCAGTAGTGAAGTGGGCTCGGCGATTCCCGATAGGCACCTGATTGAACCCGGTCCGGGTCTAGTAGAGTCGGCCACATCGGGCGGCAGTCGGCCGGGCGCAGTCATTTTTCCGCTGATTTCTTATGCGCATCACTGGCCTTGATCTTGGATTTTTTAGGTTTGCCTAAAAATACATGACTTAATCGTACACTATCACGCGTTACAAGATGAATCCCAATTATCCAACTGACAAGCACGAAGCGCTGTCCTCTAAACCTAGTCATGCTGTAATGAACTAACCCCCTGAACCACCAGGTCAAGGAGTTGCTGCCCCATCGCTGGCAATCGGAAACGGCATAGTTAACGTCGTTAACAGGTCCTTCAGAAAACTTAACAGCCGCAAATGCGACCGTCCGTTAATGTGTGTTCATCGGTGCTGACGCTTACACCGAACCGACCGTCATTGTGGGGGAAGTCCAGAGTTGGATCACGCATCTTCTTCGCGTGAAGGCCAGACATCAGCATAATGAGGTAGATGCAGCAGGGTGAGTGTGGTGCCGTACTGCTCTGCTGTGATTTTCATTTCGCGTACTGTCAGCGCCTGCTCCGCATAGGGAAACCATGTTGATGCAGCTATGACCCTGCCCCTTCTGTCATGGAGGGTATCGGCGTCTGCACAAACGGAGCTTTCTGGTATTTCAATGATGCTCTTGCGCGTTGCAAAATACGCGCCTGCCCCCAAAGCAGGCTTGCTAGAGCAAGCCCAATCCATGAAGCCGTCGTGAGACAGGACTAGCACGGCTTTATCTTCGGTGAATTGCAGCCACTTGAGGATTGCTGCAGTTAGTGAAACACCATAGCGGTCTGCACAATGTCCGAGGATGTCCAGATCGACTGCGGCGTTGAGCTGGTTGCGGAAGTCATCAATCGGCATTAAGAGGTAGGAGGCGAAGAGATCAGCTTGAGCTTCGATATTCGTCTCATCGGACCAATCAAGCATGTCGTGCCCAGTACACTCAAACTTGTCCTTTCGCTGCCTGTGCAGGATGTAGTGCCCAAGCTCATGCGCCTGTGTAAAGCGCACGCGGCCAAGCGATGGCATTGCCTCATTGTAGAGTAATAGCCAGCGCTTCTTATCTTCGTCAGGATACAGGGCACCCTCGAACTGATTTATGTTCGCGGCCGTAACGCTTGTGATGTGATCGTCCCAGTTGAAGAGTTTTCCAGCTTCTAGGGCGAGAGATGGAACATCTATCGGAAAGCGAGGAGTTCCTTGGGCAGCGCTAAACGCATTCAATATGTGTGAAATCCGGTTCGCGGCCCGCTGTGGACTCCATGCTTCGCTCATCATGAGCCCTTTTTGAAGGTGTCCAGGATCTTGCGCAGTTGATCCTTCGCGCCAGCGTCTAGTTGCCGATAGTTGCGAAAGAACGCCTCATCGAGGTGCTGCTCTTGTGGTGAGCGGACGTCATCTTCGATGAAGTAGCTGGTGGAAACTCCAAGCTGATCGGCAAGCGCAGTGAGCTTTTCCGCTGAAGGTCGCTGGGACTCGCGGTTCTCAAGTTCCCATAGGTAGCTTTTACTTAGTCCGGCAAGGCTTGCCAGTTTTTCTAAGGTGAGGCCCTTCTCCGTGCGCAGCCCCCTCAATTTTTCGCCAAGACGTGTGGCCATGAACTCTATGTATAGGTCGAATAGGTGTGTCTAATGTACCACGATACCGAACTTCCTGTTTGACTTTAGGAACAGTTGGCGTAACATACATTTTGTTCGTTATTCCGAACTTTCTATTTGCATATAGTGTAATTTGAACCAGAAACTTCCTCCCCTGCATGAGCACTCCCTGCCTTTTGATCAGGGTCAGAAATGCAGCATAGGTCTACTAGGAGATTCAATGAGTAAGCGTATTCACGTTGTTCCGCACGGTTCCGGTTGGGCCACTCGTTCTGAGGGCGCCAGTCGTGTCGGCGGCACTCATCGCACCCAGGCTGAGGCCGCAGAGGCGGCCCGCAAACAGGCAATCCGCGAACACGGGGAAGTTGTCATCCATCGTCCCGACGGCCGCATCCGCGACTCGGACAGCTATGGCAACGACCCTTTCCCGCCGAAGGGCTGAATAACCACCCCATACGAGATCAATGATATGACCCAGCACAACAGCAGTGAACCGCCCGATCACGCAGCAGAGCGTGCCCGAACCACAGTGCACGTTAATAATGAAGTTGTCGAGTTGGATGATCGGACGCCGACCGGCGAGCAGATCCTGGCCGCAGCACGCCTGCGCCCGGCCTCCGACTATGCACTTATCCGTTGGCCGGAGAGCGGACCAACGAACGAGGTTGCGCTCGACGATGTGATCGACTTGCCCCGCCATGGCCCGTTGGCCGAATTCTTCGCCATTAAGGCCGATGGTGTCCGTTATTTCACTCTGGACGAGGAGCGTTACGCCTGGGCGGGGCCTCTCGATGTCGAAACTGTTCGCCGCATCGGTCGCATCGACGAACGGATGGGCCTGTGGCTCGAACTCACCGATGAAGCAGATTTCCTCCTGACACCAGGGGATGTAATCGACCTGGCGGCTCCTGGTGTTGAGCGTCTCTACACGAAGAAGCCGAGCTGGCACCTACAGATCCGTGACAAGGACTACGAGTTCGATCAGTCCCAAGTCATCGTTCGGGATGCACTGATCCGTGCTGGCTTCGACGTTTCCAAGTCGTGGGAGGTCAAGTTCAAAGTCAAGGACCATGCAATCCGTCCGGTCGGTATGAATGATGTCCTTGATCTGAGCCAGCCAGGTGTCGAGCGCCTACGCGTTGCGCCCGCAAACGTCAACAACGGCGATGGAACCCAGGATACGCGCCGCGACTTCAGCCTGCTCCCGGACGATGTTTCTTTCCTCGCGAGGGCTGGGCTGCGTTGGCGGACTATCATTGAAGGTGGCCGCTGGTTGGTTGTGGAGGGCTATACGCTTCCGGCTGGTTACAATGCACCCTGCTGCACGGTCGCTGTTGAGATACCGGAAGGTTATCCGAGCGCTCAGCTCGACATGTTCTTCTGTAGTCCCCATCTCACTGCCAACGGGGCTACGCCACCCCAGACAGAGCATCGACAGGTGATCGCGGGCACCGAATTCCAGCGGTGGTCGCGCCATCGTGGTGCAGGGAGTGAATGGGTGCCTGGGGTTGATAACCTTCAGTCCCACTTCGCCCTGATTGAACACGCGATCACCCGGGAGGTCGGCGCGTGAACCGCGGTGGCACCCTGGTAATGGCGGGTGTGGATCATGCTCGGATCATGGGCCACTTATTCCCAGGGGACGGTAAGGAAGCCGCCGCTATCTTGGTGTGCACAAGGGTGCGCGGGAGGCGCTTGAAGCTTCTGGTGCGTGAGGTTGCCCTTGTGCAGTACGAGTTGTGCGTGCGAGAGGATGATCACATCACTTGGCCAAGCACGGTCCTAGACCCCTGGCTCGCTCGCGCGACACAAGGCGAACTATCCCTGGTTCTGATCCATTCACACCCAAGCGGGTACTCCGACTTTTCCCCGCTTGATAACGCGTCTGATGGAGAGCTCATGCCCTATCTCCATCCCTACGGCCACACTGACGGCCTGTGGCATGGCACGGCAATCATGTTGCCGGGCGGCGGGGTCAAAGCACGGCTCTACGACGATACGATGCTTCCCCACCCCATCGACCTTGTTGCGATCTATGGTGACGATCTACGCTTGTGCTGGTATGCGGCACCTGATGCCGCTGCGCCCTTGGCTTTTTCCGCTGCAATGCGTGAAGAGCTCGCCCACATCTCCGTCGCCATTATTGGCATCTCTGGCACGGGAAGCGTAGTAGCTGAGCAACTCCTTCGCATGGGCGTCGGCGAGCTTATCGTGATCGACGACGATCGTATTGAGGACAAGAATCTCAACCGGATCCTCAATTCCACGAAGGCTGATGCTGATGCGGCCCGATTGAAGGTCGATGTCTTCAAGGATGTAGCGGAGCGAATCAATCCCTCCGCATATGTCAAAGTTCTCCCGCTTCGGATCGGCACGCCTGAGGCAATTGAAGCAGTGGCCGAGGCCGACATCATCTTTTCCTGTGTGGATAGCTTTGGCGGCAGGCACATTGCTGACCGACTTGCGGCTGCTATGGTCCAACCCTTATTCGACGTGGGCATCTCCATTCCCGTCTATCACCCTGACGGAAAAATGGCGATCTCCAATGTCAACGGCCGCATAGACTATATCCAGCCCAAGTGCTCGAGCCTGGGCGATCGGGGCGTTTACACGCCCCAGCACTTGGCAGCAGAGGAAAAGCGCGAGCGAGACCCGGAAGCTTACAGGCAGTTGGTAGGGGAGGGCTATATGTCTGGTGCCAACGAAGAGGCACCGTCAGTAATCTCAGTCAACATGCGTGCAGCTAGCGCCGTCGTGCAGGAGTTCATCGCAAGGCGTTACAGCTACCGCTTAGAATCCAATTCACACTATGCCAGAACCAAGTTTGATCTGGCCGCCGAAGAGCATGATTACTTCGCCGAAGAGTCGTTTCAAGCTACGCCCCATGCGTACGCGGGCTGTGGGTTGGAATTCCCTCTTCTTGGTTTGCCCGCACTTGAGGATATGCGATGTCGTTGATGCAGTTGGTCTCACGCCCTTGGGAGAGTTTGGTAGCTTGGTTCCGAGGCGACTTGGTCTGTGTCGATGCGCACGGTGATGAGCCACCAGGAAAGATTGCACGACGTCGACTAATTCGTATGATCGATGAGGGCGAGCCTTGGGCCGCTGTCATGATGTGTCCTTGTGGCTGCGGTGAGGTGATTGAGCTATCGCTTTCGCCAGATTCAAAGACTTACTGGACACTTGGAATTGAGGCTGGCCGTCCGACCCTGCATCCTTCGGTATGGAGAAATACCGGTTGCCGTTCGCACTTTTGGGTTCGACGGGGGCGCGTGCATTGGGTGTTGTGATCCCAATGTATCGTGATGCCCGGCGCTCTCCCTTCGTTTCGGGTTAAGTGACGATCAGATCAATCATGCTAAGTATGCTCTCAATCCTCTAGGGGCTGTGGCACAAGCCCCCTACGGAACTATGGTGTTCGCTGCGTTCTCCAATGTCGCTAAGGTATGGAGCATCACGGTTGTTCCGGACCACGGAGTCGCGTAAATGAACCGTCCCGGAGTTACGCCCTTGCACTGTGAACTCGTGAGATTAAACGGCGTTTTTCGGATCATGGTCGAGAAGTCAGTCCAAGCTTTGTCGGACTTGTGGGCGATGGCGTTTCGGATCTTTTTTATTATGGCTAGGTTCTGCACTGTGGGTTGCGGTAGAGCGAACCTATAGCCACTCCCAAGGTGGGCATTCGCACGATCCACAAACGTCTGGAAGCTGGACCACTCAACGAACCGCGTGGGGTGGTCTGGATGGTTCAATATCCGCTCGGCCAATCGATATGGAGCATTCTTTGTTCTGAACGTCTTGACTTCCGAACAAAGCGTTCCGACAGTACGCGTCGCTAGGTCTGTCGTGATGACGTCCTTACAGAACGCCTCCCAGTAGGTCAATGCACTGATGAACAGTCCCTCGGACAGCTTGTGCACATCAGGGAACGTGAATAGGTGCCCCCTCCCGACCTCCTGACACACCTTGTTGTAGGCGACGCGGATGTGGGTCAATGAATCCAGATACTCGTCGCGGATGGCAACAGGTGTTCGCATACGGTGATACTCCTTATCCAGTTATCGAGCAAGCTTAATTCAGGTCCGAGTAGGTTACTCGAACGCGGCCATTCATCTATAGCCGATCTTGGCCGAAAGCAGCTGCATACGTTGAATAACCCGGAAAGTTCAAAACTAAGCGGTGGAAAGTACGGAAAGTTCAGAACTGAACGACTAAACTGTTCGAGACTTGATGGTGGTTTTTTCGTAACTCATTGATTTAAAAGAGGTGGTGGTTCGGGCCTCAGTGGCGTTCGACAGAAGCCAAGTGGATGGGGCGGGGTTTGATCTGCCGCAAAAAGTGCCGTGCGCCGTCCGGATGCGGCGGCCATCGTTGCGCAAAATAAAAAATGAAGGGCGCGTCTCCCGGGAGGGCGGCACGCGGAACCGATGCGATGCGAAGGAACCCACGGCCATGAATGACCGCGAGGATATCGGTGTGCCCGGCGGGCGGGCGGACGTGAACGGCGCACGGGGCGATGGCCGGCCGTGGCATGCGCGGGACGCGCAGGCCGCGCTCGACGAGCTGGGCAGCGGACCCGGCGGCCTGACGGCCGGCGAGGCGACGGCCCGCCGGGCACGCCACGGGCCCAATACGCTGCCCGGTCCGGCCCGGCGTCTGCCGCTGGCGCGTCTGGCCGCCCAGTTCCATAGCGCGCTGATCTACTTCCTGCTGCTGGCCGCCGGCGCGGCGTGGTTTCTGGGGCACGAGGTGGATGCCGCCGTGATCGTGGCCGTCGTCCTGATCAACGCCGTGATCGGTTTCATTCAGGAAGACAAGGCGGAAAAGGCGCTGGCCGCCATCCATCGGCTGATCCTGCCAGGCGCCGTGGTGATCCGGGACGGCCGCCGGCGGACCGTGCCCGCCGCGGACCTGGTGCCCGGCGATCTGGTCTGCCTGGAAGCCGGCGACCGGGTGCCCGCCGACGTGCGGCTGGTGCGCGCCAAAGGGCTGCTGATCGACGAATCCATGCTGACGGGAGAGTCCGTCGCCGCTGAAAAGGACACGGTGGCGGTTCCCGTCCCGGCGCCTCTGGCGGAATGGCGCGGCATGGCCTTTTCCGGCACGCTGGTGGCGGCCGGCCAGGGCGCCGGCGTGGTGGTCGAAACCGGCGAGGCGACGCGGATCGGCCGGATCAGCCGATTGTTGGGGGCGGTCGAGCCCTTGACGACCCCCTTGCTGCGGCAGGTCAACGCGTTCGGGCGGAGTTTCGCCTGGGTCGCGCTGGGCGCGGCCGCGATGGTGTTCGCCTTCGCCGTCCTGGTGCGCGGCTACGTCTGGCACGATGCGTTGATCGCAGTGGTGGCGCTGGCGGTCGGCGCGGTGCCCGAAGGACTGCCGGCCGTCATCACGATCACGCTGGCGATCGGAGTGCGGCGCATGGCGGCCCGGCAGGCGGTCATCCGGCGCCTGCCGGCGGTCGAAACCCTGGGCGCGGTATCGGTCATCTGTTCCGACAAGACGGGCACCCTGACCTTGAACGAGATGACGGCGCGGCGGATCGTGGCCGCCGGGCAGACCGTCCGCGTCGGCGGGATGGGCTACGCGCCGGAAGGCGACCTGTCCGCGGAAGACGGCCGCAAGCCGTCGGCGGCGGTGCTCTGGCTCGTGCGCGTCGGGCTGCTGTGCAACGACGCCCACGTGCGCCAGGAAAACGGGCATTGGCGTTCCGAAGGCGATCCCATGGAAGGGGCGCTGGCCTGCCTGGCCATGAAGGCGGGGCTGGACCCGCGGGACGTCCGGGCGTGCTGGCCGCGCGCCGACGAGATTCCCTTCGACGCCCAGTACCGCTACATGGCCACCTTGCATGCGCCGGCCGAAGGCGATGCCGTGGTGTGCGTCAAGGGCGCGCCGGAGGCCCTGCTGACCCTCTGCCATCGGCAGATGGGGGCGGCGGGCGGGGAGGAACCCCTGGATGTCCGGGCCTGGGAAGCGGAGATCGCGCGGGCCGGCGCGGCGGGCGAGCGGGTCCTGGGCTTCGCATGCAAGACGCGGGCGGCGCCGGGCGCGCTGACCCACGGGGATTTGGCCGGCGGGCTGGTCTTTCTCGGGATCGTCGGTTTCATGGACCCGCCGCGTCCCGAAGCCGTCGAAGCCATCGGCCAGTGCCGCGCCGCCGGGATCGACGTCAAGATGATCACGGGCGACCACGCCGTCACCGCCGGAGCGATCGCGCGGCAGCTCGGCATGGCCGATGGCGACCGGGTCCTGACGGGCGCCGACATCCAGGACCTGGACGATGCGGCGCTGGCCGATCGGGCCGCGGATGTGGCGGTGTTCGCGCGTGCCGATCCCGAGCACAAGCTGCGCATCGTCCGGGCCTTGCAGGCCAGGGGGACGGTCGTGGCCATGACCGGCGACGGGGTCAACGACGCGCCCGCCCTGCGCCAGGCCGACGTCGGCGTGGCCATGGGGCGCAAGGGGACCGAGGCGGCCAAGGAGGCCGCTGAAATGGTGCTGATCGACGAGAATTTCGCCTCGATCGTGGCGGCCGTGCGCGAAGGGCGCACCGTTTATGACAATATCCGCAAGGTCATCGCCTGGACGCTGCCGACCAATGGCGGCGAGGCATTGACGGTCATCCTGGCGATCCTGCTGGGGGTCACGATGCCGCTGTCGGCCGTGCAGATCCTGTGGATCAACCTCGTGACTTCGGTCACCCTCGGTCTGGCCCTGGCTTTCGAACCCCGCGAGCCCGGCGTGATGCGCCGGCCGCCCCGCGCGCCGGGCCTGGCGCTGCTGTCGCCCTTCCTGGTGTGGCGGATCGTATTGGTTTCGGCGCTGTTCGCGGCCGGCGCCTTCGCGGTCTTCGCCTATGCGCAGGCCCGGGGCCTGGACCTGGCGGCCAGCCGCACCCTGGTCGTCAACGCGATCGTCGCCTTCGAAATCGCCTACCTGTTCAACGTCCGCTATCTGCACCGGACTTCGTTTTCATTGCGCGGGGCGCTGGGGACGCCGGCGGTGCTCATCGCGGTGGCGCTGGTGACGCTGGCGCAACTGGCATTCACCTACGTGCCGGTCGTCCAGGGATGGTTCGATACCCGGCCCCTGGCGTTCGTGGATCTGCTGGCTGTCGTGGCGTGCGGCGCGGTCCTGATGGGATTGCTGGAACTGGAAAAATGGCTGCTGCGTCGGATGCGGGTGATGCCCGGCGGCCAGGGCCCGGCGCCGGGCGGCGACGGCACGCGGACCCGGGCCCCGCATCGGGGAGAATCCCGGGGCTAGTCCCTGGCCCGCCCGCTTTCCAGGCAGGCGTGCGCCCCTCGCGCGATGGCCTGCGCCAGGCGCGCGATCGTCCCGGGCTTCCCGAGGCGGGCTTCCTCCCGGGGATTGACGATGACGCCCGCCTCGACCAGGACGGCGGGCATGGGCGCCGCCCTCAGCATCGCCAGGGCGTCGTAGCGGTGGATGCCCAGACGGCGGTCGATGAACGGATGATTCTCGCCTTCGACCGGTTCGGCATGGTATCCCGACGGCCGTTCGCCCGCCGCCCGCAGGGATGAGCCGATGGCCCGCGCGCACCGCAGGCTCCGGGCGGGGTGCGGGTTCAGGGTCGAGACGAAGATCGAATAGCCGGCGAATTCGGCCTGGCGGCCCGCCTGGAGATACCGCGCCTGCGCCGAGTCGTGGTGGATCGACACCAGCAGATCGGCGTCCGGCGCGCCCGCCGCGCGCCGGGCCGGCGGGATGTCGGCGCCGATGCCCTCGGCCCGGGTGGTCCGGTCGCCCAGCGCCGCGAGCGCGCGGGCGAGGGCGGTGGCCAGGTCCCGGTTGTACAGATACTCGGCGCGGCCGCTGGCGCCCGTCGCGCCAGGGTGTTCCGGCCCATGGCCCGCATCCACCAGCACGTGCGCGGCGTGCGCCGGCCAGGCGCAGCACAGGGCCGGCAGGCTGGCGAGCAGGAGGCGCGCGGAGCGCCCGCGGATGGGGCATGTCGATGCCAAGGAAGCCAAGGAAGCGGTCCTCCGGGACGGCGGGGCCATGCCTGCGAGTGTAGTGCCGGAGCGTGGCGGGCGGGGAGGCTGCCCCGCCGCGTTCCGGCGCCCGCGGCAGGGCACGCCTGCCGCGGGATCGGCGCGGGCTATGACACCGCCAGGCGCCGTGGGGATTCCGTCCGGGGCAGCGCGGGCGCGGCGGCCCCGTCCCGCCGGAACACTCCGGTGGCGCTGGCCAGGTTCAGGGTCTGGCCGTCCAGGGTCTGCACGGCGGTGAAGGATTCCTCGGCCATCGCGGCGTTGCCCCGGGTCAGGTCGCCGAGGTGGACGAAGGTCTGCTGGATGCGCGCCAGATCCCGGGCCTGGTCCTCGCCCGCCTGGTGAATCTGGCCGATCAGCTCGCCCACCTGGCGGTTCTGCTCGAGGATGTCGCCCATGGCCTCGGTCGCCTCGCGCGTGCGGGCCACGCCGCCCTGGGCGATCTGCACGGTTTCGTGGATCAGGCCGCCGATTTCCCGGGCGGCCGCCGCGGACCGCTGGGCCAGCGCCCGGACCTCCCCGGCGACCACGGCGAAGCCGCGGCCCTGCTCGCCGGCGCGGGCGGCTTCCACCGCCGCGTTCAGGGCCAGGATGTTGGTCTGGAAGGCGATGCTGTCGATCACCTGGACGATGTCGCCGATCTTCTGGCTGGCCTCGTCCATGCGCTCGATCTGCCGCGCGGCCTGGTGCACGATGTCGGCCGCGCGGGTGGCGGCTTCCCCCGACGCCTGGGCCAGATTCACGGCCTGCCGGGCGCTGCCGGCGTTGTTCTCGATCAGTCCTGCCAGCCCGTCCATCGCGGTCGCGGTTTCGGCCAGCCGGCTGGCCGCCAGTTCGGTCTCGGTGCTGAGGTTCTGGCTGCCCTGGGCGATCTCGGTCGAGGCGTGGCGCAGGCCGCCCAGCTGACCATGCACGTCGTCGATGAAGGACCGCAGGTTCAGGCTGGATTGCGCGATGGCTTTCTGGATCGAGGCGATTTCGTCCAGGCGGGGCAGATGCCAGTCGTCCACGGGCTGGCCCGTGGCGGCCTGGACGGCCTGGCGCTGGATGGCGCGCAGCGGCTTCACCAGCCGCTGGTCCAGGAGCAGGCCGGCCAGCAGGACCGGGACGGCGCCGCCGATGCTGGCGTCGAGCCACGCCGTGTCCCGCAGCCCGGCCTGCCAGGCGACGCCGGCCCAGAGCGGGATCAGGCAGCCCAGGACCAGCACCAGCCGCTGGCGCAGCGACAGCGTGCGCAGCCCATTGCGCCAGCGCCGCCAGCCCGTGTCCAGCAGCAGGCCGCGATGGAAGCGTATGGCCGGACGGCCGGCCTGGAAGGTCGAGAAGACGCGCTCGGCGGCGTCGATTTCCGCGCGGCTGGGCTTGGTGCGGACCGAGAGGTAGCCGCTGAGGGTATCCTGGTGATAGACGGGGGCGACGTTGGCGCGCACCCAGTAGTGATCGCCGTTCTTGCGCCGGTTCTTCACCACCGCCGTCCAGGAACGGCCCTGCTTCAGAGTGTCCCACAGATCCTGGTAGGCTTCGGGCGGGACGTCGGGGTGGCGCACGATGTTGTGGGCCTTGCCCAGCAGCTCGTTGTATTCGAAGCCGCTCACACGCACGAACGCGGCGTTGGCGTAGGTGATGCGGCCCTTGAGGTCGGTGGCGGACAACAGCGTTTCACCGTCGGGAAAATCGTATTCCTGTTGGGTGATGGGCAGGTTCTTGCGCATGGTGATCCCCGGGATCGTTAAGGTCTAAAATATCTTTTGTATCAATGGCTTACGGTAAATATTCCAACGAACGTGCATCATACTCGGGCTGCATGATTTTTTTGCATGTTTAATGATGCGTTATAGGCATAAAACAACACGCTTCGATCGCGTTTCAGCACGCAGGATGCGGTTTTGATAGTCGATGACAATCGGCTCTATTTAAACAATCAATTTTACTTATCAAACAGGCTCGCCTACACTGGTTTCCGTTGCCCTCGCGGCCCTTTCACTGAACCTCTGAACAAGGAGCTTTTTTCATGTCCCTGATCAACACCACCATCAAGCCCTTCAAGGCCACCGCCTACCACAACGGCAAGTTCGTCGAAGTCAGCGATCAGACCGTCGCCGGCAAGTGGTCCGTGTTCGTGTTCTACCCGGCCGACTTCACCTTCGTGTGCCCGACCGAGCTCGAAGACCTGGCCGACCACTACGCCGAATTCCAGAAGCTGGGCGTGGAAGTCTATTCCGTGTCCACCGACACCCATTTCGCCCACAAGGCCTGGCACGACACGTCCGACGCCATCAAGAAGGTCAACTACCCGATGATCGGCGATCCCACCCACCTGCTGGCGCGCAACTTCGACGTGCTCATCGAAGAAGAAGGCGTGGCGCTGCGCGGCACCTTCGTGGTGAATCCGGCCGGCGAAATCAAGGTCCTGGAAATCCATGACAACGGCATCGGCCGCGACGCGTCCGAACTGCTGCGCAAGGTCAAGGCCGCCCAGTATGTCGCCAGCCACCCGGGCGAAGTCTGCCCGGCCAAGTGGGAAGAAGGCGCCAAGACGCTGACCCCCTCGCTGGACCTGGTCGGCAAGATCTGATCCTTTCCATCACCGGATCGGCGCGCGCCATCGGGATGCGCGCCCCGTGATGCCTCGGCGGTCCGCCCGCGGGCCGCCGATTTTTCTCCCCCGCGCTTTCTGATCGGGCGATACCATATGGATGTCGCCCGGGGGGACGGTTTTTTCCAAAAAGGTATGAATATGCTGGATGCAAGCCTCAAAGGACAATTGGGAACCTATCTCGAACGCGTGACGCTGCCCGTCGAATTGCGCGCGTCGCTGGACGACGGCGCCCAGTCGCAGGAGCTGCGGGCCTTTCTGGAAGACATCGCCAGCCTGTCCGACAAGATCACCCTGACGGATGACGCCCCCGGGGCGCGCGTGCCGTCCTTCGAAATCGCCCGCGCCGGAACCGATGTGGCCGTGCGTTTCGCCGGCATCCCCCTGGGCCACGAGTTCACCTCGCTGGTGCTGGCCCTGCTGCAGGTCGGCGGCCATCCGCCCAAGCTGGACGACGCCGTGGCCGAACAGGTCCGCAAGCTGCCGGGCGACTATGTGTTCGAAACCTATTTCTCCCTGTCGTGCCAGAACTGCCCGGACGTGGTCCAGGCGCTGAACGCGATGTCGGTCCTGAATCCGCGCATCCGCCACGTGGCCATCGACGGCGCCCTGTTCCAGGACGAAGTCCAGAAGCGCGAAATCCTGTCCGTGCCCGCCGTGTTCCTGAACGGCGAGCTGTTCCACCAGGGCCGCGCCGGGGTCGAGGAATTCCTGGCCAAGCTGGACGCCGGCGACGACGCGGCCAAGGTCGAGTCCCTGAACGCCCGCGCAGAGTTCGACGTGCTGGTGGTCGGCGGCGGCCCGGCGGGCGCCGCGGCGGCCGTGTACGCGGCGCGCAAGGGCATCCGCACCGGCGTGGTGGCCGAGCGTTTCGGCGGCCAGGTGCTCGACACCATGGCGATCGAGAACTACATCTCCGTGCTGGAGACCGAAGGGCCGAAGTTCGGCGTCGCGCTGGAGCAGCACGTGAAGGCCTATGAAGTGGACATCATGAACCTGCAGCGGGCCAGCCGCCTGGTGCCGGGCAAGTCGATCCAGGTCGAACTGGCCAGCGGCGCCGTCCTGAAGGCCAAGACCGTCATCCTCTCGACCGGCGCGCGCTGGCGCCAGATCAACGTGCCCGGCGAGAACGAATACCGCAATCGCGGCGTGGCCTACTGCCCGCACTGCGACGGCCCGCTGTTCAAGGGCAAGCGCGTGGCGGTGATCGGCGGCGGCAACTCCGGCGTCGAGGCGGCGATCGATCTGGCCGGCATCGTGGGCCACGTCACGCTGATCGAGTTCGGCGACGCGCTGCGGGCCGACGACGTCCTGCAGCGCAAGCTGCGCAGCCTGGCCAACGTGACCGTCATCACCTCGGCGCAGACCACCGAGATCCACGGCGACGGCAAGCGCGTGACCGGCCTGAGCTACACGGACCGCGCCAGCGGCGCCGCGCACCGCGTCGAACTGGAAGGCGTGTTCATCCAGATCGGCCTGGTGCCCAACACCGAGTGGCTCAAGGGCACGGTCGAGCTCAGCAAGCACGGCGAGATCGTCGTCGACGCGCGCGGCCAGACCTCGGTGCCCGGCGTGTTCGCGGCGGGCGACGCGACGACGGTCCCGTACAAGCAGATCATCATCGCCGCCGGCGAAGGCGCCAAGGCCGCCCTGGCCGCCTTCGACCACCTGATCCGCAGTTCGGTCGCGGCCGAGGAAAAGGCCGTCGCCTGACCCCTCCGGGCGTGATCCATGCGGCGGGCCGGAGCGATCCGGCCCGCCGCATTTCGTTTGGCGCGCTCCGCATGGGCGCCGCGCCTCAGTCCGGCACGCCGCCTTCCATCCGCGGCCAGGGGCCGTCGATGTGCTTGCTGCACAGGTCCACCCAGGCCTGGGCCGCGTGGCTGAGCATCGGCCAGGCCGCCGCCAGCAGGGCGATGTCCCAGCTCAGCGCGTCGGGCCCCAGGGGGCGGGCGTCGAGTCCCAGGTCATCCGGGTTCCGGATGAAGGGCTCGGGCAGCAGCGCGATGCCCATCCCCGCCTGCGCCATGGACAGGGTCCAGTCCCACTGGCCGCTGCGGGCGGCGATCAGCGGCTCGAAGCCGGCGGCCTGGAATTGCCGGTCCAGCAGGCGGGACAGCGCGAAGTCGTCGTCGAGCAGGACCAGGGGCTGGCCGCGCAGGTCCCGGATCTGGGGCGTGGGCGGCAGCGGCCGCATCAGGCCGGGCTGGCCGACGGCCAGGATCCGGTGGCGGGCGACGACTCGCGGGCGCAGGCCCAGTTCCGGCGCCACTGGCATCAGGCTGAAGCCCAGGTCCAGCCGGCCTTCGGCCACCTGGCGTTCGATGGCCCGTCCCGTGTCCTCGTGCAGCGCGACCTCGATCTTCGGATGGCGCTGGCGGTATTCCTTCAGGGGCGCGGTGAACAGGTGGTTGATCATCGGCGGCAGGCCGAGGTCCAGCCGGCCCAGTTCCAGGGCCTGGGTGCGGGCGATGTCGCGCAGCAGGGCCCGGTGCGCCGCGAGCACGTCCTGTCCGCGCGCCAGGACCACGCGGCCCATGTCGGTGAGCCGCGCCGGGCGCCGTTCCCGGTCCAGCAGCGGGGCGCCGATCTCGTCCTCGAGCTGGCGGATCATTTTGCTGATCGTCGATTGCGTGACGCCCAGGGCCGTGGCGGCGTGGGTGAAGTTCTGCCGCCTGGCGGTCTCGATGAAATAGCTGAGTGCGCGCATGTCCATCGTGGTCGGCTCCCATGATCATGAATGAATAGAATTGTACCTATGGATTTCATGAATATTGGCGATGATATTCTCGGCTCATCATCGCACCAATAGACGAGGAGACCATGATGATGGAACGCCTGCAATGCGCCGAGTTGAAATCCAGGATCATGACGGTGACGCAAGCCGCCGCCCTGTTCAGGGACGGCATGACGATCGGGATGAGCGGCTTCACCCGCGCCGGGGACTGCAAGGCCCTGCCCGCCGCGCTCGCGGAGCGGGCGCGGCATGAGACGCTGCGGCTGAACCTGATCACGGGGGCGTCGCTGGGCAACGACAGCGACGGCATCATGGCCGACGCCGGCCTGCTGGCGCGCCGCCTGCCGTTCCAGTCCGACACCCGGCTGCGCCGCAAGATCAACGAGGGGCAGGTCATGTTCATCGACCAGCACCTGTCCGAGACCGTGGAGCAGCTGCGCGCGGGCCACATTCCGAAGATCGACATCGCCGTGGTCGAGGCGGTCGCCATCCTGCCCGACGGCGGCATCGTGCCCACCATGTCCGTCGGCAATTCCGCCAGCTTCGTCGCCCAGGCCGACCGCGTGATCGTCGAGCTGAACACCAGCATGCCCACGGGCCTGATGGGCATGCATGACATCTACGCGCCCGAGGCCTATCCCGGGCGCCAGCCCATTCCCCTGACCGAGCCGGACCAGCGCATCGGCACGCCGGTGATTCCCGTCGACCCGTCGCGCATCGCCGCCATCGTCGTCACCAACCACCCCGACAGCCCCTCCAACGTCCAGCCGCCGGACGAGGACACCCGGGCGATCGCCAGCCACATCATCGGCTTCCTGGAAGGCGAGGTGGCCGCCGGCCGCCTGTCCGATACGCTGCTGCCGCTGCAGGTGGGCATCGGCACCATCGCCAACGCGGTCGTCCACGGACTGGTGGACGCGCCGTTCCGCGACCTGCGGATGTATTCCGAGGTTCTCCAGGACAGCGCCATCGCCCTGATCGACGCGGGCCGGGTGTCGTTCGCCTCGGCCTCGTCGATCACCCTGTCCGAACCGGTGTACCGGCGCTTCATGGAGCGCCTGGACGAATACGCCAGGCGGATCGTGCTGCGTCCCCAGGAAATCAGCAACCACTGCGAGATCGTGCGCCGCCTGGGCGTCATCGCCATCAACACGGCGCTGGAATTCGACCTCTACGGCAACGTGAATTCCACGCACGTCGGCGGCACGCGGATGATGAACGGCATCGGCGGTTCGGGCGACTTCGCCCGCCATGCCCACCTGTCGATCTTCGTGAGCAAGTCGGTGGCCAAGGGCGGCGACATCTCCAGCGTGGTGCCGATGGTGGCCCACGTGGACCACACCGAGCACGACGTGGACATCCTGGTGACCGAATGGGGCCTGGCCGACTTGCGCAACCTGGCGCCGCGCGAGCGCGCCCCCCGCGTCATCGAATGCTGCGCGCACCCGGACTACCGGGAGGAACTGATGGACTACTTCCAGCGCGCCCGCGCGCAGGGAGGCCACACCCCGCACCTCATCGGCGAGGCCCTGTCCTGGCACGAGCGCCACGCCCGCACCGGATCGATGCGCAGCGAGCAGATGGCCTGTGCCTGAACGCGGCGGCGGCCGGGGCGCGAGCCCCCGGCGGCCGCCGCGTCGCCGTCCGCGGTTCGTCGCCAGCGATGAACGGCGGCGATAAAATACCGCCTTCTCCCCGGTAGCGAGGCCTGCCATGCTGGCGCAATATGGTGTGTTGGACGTCTGGACCTATCTCGCGGGGACGATCTTCATCGTCCTGCTGCCGGGGCCGAATTCCCTGTTCGTGCTCGCCACCGGCGCCGGGCGCGGCGTGCGCGCCGGCTACCAGGCCGCCTTCGGGGTGTTCGTCGGCGATTCCATCCTGATGACCCTGACGGCGGCCGGCGCCGCCTCGGTGCTGCGGCTGCTGCCCATGGTATTCCTCGCCCTGAAGGCCGCAGGGGCGGTGTACCTGACGTACCTCGGGATCCGGCTGCTGATGTCGGCCTGGCGGCCGGCGCCGGCGCAAGTCCACACGGTCGCCGGCGGCCCGGGCAGCCCTTTCCGCAAGGCCCTGCTGCTCAGTCTGCTCAACCCCAAGGCCATCCTGTTCCTGCTGTCGTTCTTCGTGCAGTTCGTCGATCCGGCCTATCCGCATCCGGCCCTGCCTTTCTTCATCCTGGCCGCGATCCTGCAGGCGTGCAGCCTGCTGTACCTGTCCACCCTGATCTTCGGCGGCTCGCGCCTGGCGGCGGCGTTCCGGCGGCGCCAGGGCCTGGCGCGCGCCGGCAGCGGCCTGGTGGGCATGCTGTTCCTGTGGTTCGCCGGCCGCATGGCCTTCGAGGCCTGAAACATCCCGGTGCCGCCTTCGGCACGGGGGCTCATCATCGTGCGATAATACCGGTCATTCATATCGAGTGATGTTCCGGTGTCGCCCGTCCATCGCCCCTCTGGCGCGGCGGGGGCGGATCGCGCGTGTCCGGCCAGGCTAGGGGTTTATCCCCTTTAGGTGGCCCTGCGCATCCTGAGTAGAATTTTTCGCATCCCGGGTGTTTCACGAACGATTCGAACTAGGATGCCTGCATGCCCCCGCGACTGGCCTTACGAAACATCAGCAAATCCTATCCGGCGGTCCGGGCCAACGACGCGGTCGACCTGACCGTCGAACCCGGCGAGATCCACGCCATCCTGGGCGAGAACGGCGCCGGCAAATCCACCCTGATGAAAATCATCTACGGCGTGGTCCGTCCGGACGAAGGCTCGGTCCACTGGGACGGCCAGGAAGTGCGGATCGCCAACCCGGCGGCGGCGCGGGCGCTGGGCCTGGGCATGGTGTTCCAGCATTTCTCCCTGTTCGACACGCTGACGGTGGCGGAAAACATCGCCCTGGGCCTGCCGCCGGACACGGACATGCAGGCCCTGGAAACGCGGATCGCCGCCACGGCGGCGCAATACGGCCTGGACGTCGAACCGCGCCGCCACGTCCATACCCTGTCGGTGGGCGAGCGCCAGCGGGTGGAGATCGTGCGCGCCCTGCTGGGCAAGCCGCGCCTGCTGATCCTGGACGAGCCGACCTCGGTGCTCACGCCCCAGGCGGTGCTGCGCCTGTTCGACGTCCTGCGCCAGCTGGCGGCCGAAGGCTGCAGCATCCTGTACATCAGCCACAAGCTCGACGAGATCCGCGCCCTGTGCCATCGCTGCACGGTGATGCGCGCCGGCCGGGTGACCGGGGTCTGCGATCCGCGCCAGGAAACCGAGGCCAGCCTGTCGCGCCTGATGATCGGCGCCGACCTGCCGGTGCACGAGCACCACGCGCGGCCGGCCGGGCCGGTGCTGCTCCAGGTGCGCGGCCTGGACCTGCCGCGCGCGCATCCCTTCGCCACGCCGCTGGCGGGCGTCGACCTGGACCTGCATGCGGGCGAAATCCTGGGCGTGGCTGGCGTGTCCGGCAACGGCCAGCAGGAACTGATGGGCGCGCTCTCGGGCGAGGACACCCGCGCGGCCCGGGACAGCATCCTGTTCGACGGCCAGCCCGTCGGCCACCGTTCGTCGGCCTGGCGGCGCACGCGCGGTATGGCCTTCGTCCCCGAGGAACGCCTGGGGCGCGGCGCCGTGCCGGAACTGTCCCTGGCGCGCAACCTGCTGCTCTCGCACCAGGGACCGGAGACCGTGCGGCACGGCTGGATCCGCACCGGGGCCGTGCGCCGCATCACGGCGGACATCATCGAACGCTTCCGCGTCAAGGCGCCCGGTCCCCAGGCCCTGGCCGGCAGCCTGTCGGGGGGCAACCTGCAGAAGTACATCGTCGGCCGCGAGGTCGTGCGCCAGCCCCGGCTGCTGATCATCGCCCAGCCCACCTGGGGGGTGGACGTGGGCGCGGCGGCGCAGATCCGGGGCGAACTCCTGGCGCTGCGCGACGCGGGCTGCGCCATCCTGCTGATTTCCGAGGAACTGGACGAATTGTTCGAACTGTCCGACCGCCTGGTCGTCCTGGCCAAGGGGCGCCTGTCGCCTTCCATCGCCCGCGCCGAGGCCACGCGCGAACGGATCGGCCAGTGGATGAGCGGCCTGTGGCCCGGGGCCGATGCGGCCGCGCCATCCGCGGGCCGCGCCGTCCCGGAGGCCGTCCATGCTTGAGCTCGTCCCCCGCGCCGAGCCGTCGCGCCGGATGGTGTGGCTGTCGCCCCTGATGGCGGTCGCGCTGACGGCGCTGTGCGGCGTGCTCATGTTCATGGCCGTGGGCAAGCCGCCCCTGGAGGGCCTGGCCGTCTTCTTCGTCGAGCCGCTCGCGAGCCTGCACGGCTGGGCCGAGATCGGCGTCAAGATGGCGCCGCTGTTGCTGTGCGCGGTCGGTCTGGCGCTGTGCTTCCGCGCCAACATCTTCAACATCGGCGCGGAAGGCCAGCTGGTCGTCGGGGCGATCGTGGCCGGCGCGTTCATCCTGCGCTTCGATGACGGGACGGGCGGCGGGGGCGGGCCGCTGATGGTCGCCCTGACGCTGCTGGCCGGCGCCCTGGGCGGCGCGGCGTGGGCGGGGCTGGTGGCCTGGCTGCGCGACCGCTACCACGCCAATGAGATCCTGGTGTCGCTGATGCTGGTGTACGTGGCGGAGCTGCTGCTCAGCTACCTGGTGCACGGCGTGATGCGCGATCCGGACGGTTTCGGCTTTCCTCAGTCGCGGCTGTTCGACGACGGTTTCCTGCTGCCGGCATGGCCGGGCACCCGCCTGCACCTGGGTTTCGGGCTGGCGCTGGCGGCGGCGCTGGCGGCCTGGCTGCTGCTGTCCCGCCTGTTCGCCGGCTACCGCCTGACGGTGGGCGGCCTGGCGCCGCTGGCCGCGCGCTACGCCGGGTTTTCCTCGCGCCGCGCGCTGTGGGGCTGCATGCTGGGCTCCGGCGCCCTGGCGGGCGTGGCCGGCGCCTGTGAAATCATGGGGCCCATCGGCCAGCTCACGCCCTCGGTCTCGCCGGGCTACGGCTTCGCCGCCATCATCGTCGCCTTCGTGGGGCGGCTGCATCCCATCGGCGTGATCTTCGCCAGCTTCGTCATGGCCCTGTTCTACATCGGCGGCGAACTGTCCCAGACGCGCCTGGGCATGCCCGACGCCATCACCGGCATCTTCCAGGGCATCCTGCTGTTCTCGCTGCTGGCCTGCGATGTCCTGATCCACCAACGCCCGCGCTGGAGGCGCTGACACCATGGACGTACTGGCTCCCCTGATCGCGGCCGCCATGAACGCCGGCACGCCGCTGATGCTGGCGGCCCTGGGCCTGCTCGTCAACGAAAAATCCGGCGTCATCAACCTGGGTTCCGAAGGCATGATGCTGGTGGCGGCGGCCCTGGGTTTCGCCGTGACCGTGCAGTCCGGCAGCACCGGGCTGGGCTTCCTGGCCGGGGCCGCGGCCGGCGCCCTGCTGGCCGGCGTCTTCGCCTGGCTGGTGGTCTGGCTGGGGGCCAACCAGGTCGCCTGCGGCCTGGCCCTGTCCCTGTTCGGGGTCGGCCTGTCCGCCTTCATCGGCATGCCCTACGTCGGCGCCACGATCCAGGCGTTCTCCTGGTCGGTGCCGGGGCTGGCCGACCTGCCCTTCGTCGGCCCGGCCCTGTTCCAGCACCATCCCCTGGTCTACGGAGCCCTGGCGCTGGCCGTCGGGCTGACCTGGTTCCTGTACCGCACGCGCGCCGGGCTGGTTCTGCGCGCCGTGGGCGAATCTCCCGAATCCGCCCATGCCCTGGGCTACCCGGTGCGCCGCATCCGCCTGGCGGCCCTGCTGTTCGGCGGGGCCTGCTGCGGCCTGGCCGGGGCCTTCATGTCGCTGGTCTACACGCCGATGTGGGTCGAGAACATGGTCGCCGGCCGCGGCTGGATCGCCCTGGCGCTGACGCCGTTCGCCACCTGGCGCCCGCTGCGGGTGCTGGCCGGCGCCTACCTGTTCGGCGGCATCACCATCCTGACCTTCCACATGCAGGCGCTGGGCGTGCCGATCGCTTCCCAGCTGCTGTCGATGCTGCCCTACCTGGCCACCATCCTGGTGCTGGTCCTGATCTCGCGCAACGTGAACTGGATCCGCATCAACATGCCCGCGTCCCTGGGGCGCGTGTTCAATCCCAATCACTGATCGTTGTCGTCCACGGAGACCCTTCCCATGAAAACCCGTCTGATTCGTCAAACCCTGGCGGCCGCCACCGCCGCGGCGTGCCTCTGGGCCGCCGGCCCCGCCGCCGCCGAACCCCTGAAGATCGGCTTCGTCTACGTCAGCCCCGTGGGCGAGGCGGGCTGGTCCTGGCAGCAGGACCTGGGGCGCAAATACATGGAGCAGCAGCTGGGCGACAAGATCAAGACCCAGTACGTCGAGGACGTGCCCGAGGGCGCCGACGCCGAGCGCGTCATCCGCGACCTGGCCCAGCAGGGCAACAAGCTGATCTTCACCACGTCCTTCGGCTACATGAACCCGACCATCAAGGTCGCCAAGCAGTTCCCGGACGTGAAGTTCGTGCACTCCACCGGCTACAAGACCGCGCCGAACGTCGCCACCACCAACGCCCGCTTCTACCAGGCGCGCTACGTCGCCGGCATCCTGGCCGGGCGCAAGACCCAGACCGGCGTGGTCGGCTACGTGGGCGCCTATCCGATCCCCGAGGTCCTGCAGGGCATCAATGCCTTCACGCGCGGCCTGCGCAGCGTCAAGCCCGACGCTACGGTGCGCGTCATCATGGTCAACAGCTGGTTCGATCCGGGCAAGGAACGCGACGCCGCGCTGGCCCTGCTGGACCAGGGCGCCGACATCGTCACCCACCACACCGATTCCACCGCCACCGTCCAGGCGGCCGAGGAGCGCGGCAAGTGGGCCATCGCCTACCACTCCGACATGCTGAAGTTCGGCCCGAAGGCCCAGCTGGGCGCCGTCACCCACCATTGGGGTCCGTATTTCACCCGCGAGGCCCAGGCGGTGCTGGACGGCACCTGGAAGTCCGATCAGGTCTGGGGCGGTTTCAAGGAAGGCATGGTCGCCCTCGAAGGCTTCGGCCCGGCCGTGGACAACGCCCTGAAGGCCGACCTCAAGGCCAAGGAAGACGCCATCGCCAACGGCACCCTGAACGTCTTCGCCGCGCCGATCAAGACCAACGAAGGCAAGGTGGTCCTGGCCGAGGGCGCGCTGGACGACAAGGGCCTGAACGCGATGGACTACTACGTCGAAGGCGTGGTCGGGAAATTGACGAAGAATTAAGAGCCTATGTCGCGCAGGTGGTTTCGGATCGCGGTATTTCCCCACCTCGCGGCTTGCAAGCCGCTCGGATTCGCCAAGCATGGATCAGTCCGCAGGGACTGATCCATGGCCGGGTTCATCCCGGCGGCAAAAAGGGTTCTTAGCCCGACTTTCGAGGCACCGACCAGGTGCTGACCACCTGGGCCACCGGGTCCCCGCCGCCTTCGGGCAGCAGCAGCGCTTCACCGGCCGTCATGCGGCCGGTTTTCAATATCCGGGCCCGGGCGATGATCCCGCCGGCCTGGGCGCCCCGCAGGAAATTGATCGTCAGGCTGGCGGTGACCGATTCGGCGACCCCGGTGGCGCCGACCACGGCCGCGTACAGGGCCAGGTCGGCCAGGCCCATCAGCATCGGCCCGGCCACGATGCCGCCCAGCCGCTGGTTGGCCGGGCTGGGGGGCAGGCGCAGGGTGGCCTGACCATACTGGATGTCCAGGATCTCGATGCCCAGCACGGCGGCAAAAGGATGCAGCCGGCCCAGCAGTTCGCGGAATTCTTCGAGGCCGATGCGGGCCTCCGGAGTCCCGGCGTCGGCGGTTTCGGCTGCGGCGACGATTTCGAGCGGCTTGGACATGGCGCAAAGAAGAGTCGAAAAGCCCATAGTACACTGGTCCGGCCGGGCAGGCGGATGCCTCCCGGCCGCGCCGGCCGGCGTTCCGGCCGGTCCTGCCGCAGGGCCGCCCAGGCGGACTGCGGGCCACATCATGGGTAGTGAAATGAAGAAATCTTTGACGCGCACACTGGGAATTTCGGCCGGCTTGCTGCTGGCGGTGTCGGCCTCGGCCTGGGCGCAGGGACATGGCGCCGCGCAAGGCGCGCCGGCCAAGGTTTCCGCCGCCGTGACGGCGTCCGATTGCTGGATCCGCCTGATCCCGTCCCCGGCCCCTTCGGGCGGGTTCTTCGTGGCGC
Organism: Castellaniella denitrificans; assembly: GCF_042653765.1. Lineage (NCBI taxonomy): Bacteria > Pseudomonadati > Pseudomonadota > Betaproteobacteria > Burkholderiales > Alcaligenaceae > Castellaniella > Castellaniella denitrificans. The sequence continues at coordinate 29,395 of NZ_JBHSEZ010000010.1, forward strand.
ACAATGCCGGGTCGGAAGACGCGGTGCTGACGGGCGCCCATTCGCCCGACTACGGCATGATCATGCTGCACGAAACCACCGAATCCGGCGGAATGAGCAAGATGTCCATGGTCCACAAGGTCGCCATTCCGGCGGGCAAGGACCTGGCGTTCAAGCCGGGCGGCTACCACCTGATGCTGGAACAGCCCCGCGCCGGGCTGAAGGTCGGCGATTCCGTGCGGGTGGACTTCACGCTGGCCAACGGCGAAGGCTTCTCCGCGACCTGCGAGGTCAAGTCTCCCAAGGCCATGTCGGGCATGGGCGGGCACGACATGCCCAAGCACATGAAGCACTGACGTCAGCGGGTGTTCGCGGCGCGCCTCGCGCGCGCCGCGGTGTCGCGCGCGTCCGCGCGGGCGGCATCGGCGCCGCGTCCATCCTCGCGGTCGGCGGTCGGTGCGCGGCGGGCTCAGACGCCCGCGATGAAGTCCAGGACCGCGCGGTTGAATGCCCGGGGGTTGGCCAGGTTCATGCCGTGGGCGGCCAGGGCGATGCGCGCGCGCCGGGCCTGGGGCAGCAGTTGCTGCAGCCGGTCCTGGCGGGTGCCGTATTTGGCGGGGCTCTGCGAGCCCCCGACCAGCAGGACCGGGCAGGACAGGGCGGCGGCATCCCGCGGGTCCACCGGCAGGTTGGCCTCGCGGATCTGCGACAGCAGCGTCGCCGCGTTGTCCCGCACCATGTCCTTGAACCAGCCGACCATCTTGCGCCAGGTATCCGCGCCGTTCACCGTGTCGATGAACTCCTCGATCGCCTTTTCCTCGTCCCCGTCCCGCAGGCGCTGGACGGCGTCGGCGTAGAAGACGGGTGTTTCCGGCTCGTCCGCGAAGCGGAACCCGGGATCGGCCAGCGTCAGCGACCGGCACAATTGCGGCGCGCGGATCGCCAGGTCCAGGGCCACCTGGGCCCCGCGCGAATGGCCGATCACGTGCGCGCCGCCGTGTTCGTCCAGCGCCCGAAGCAGGCGCGCCAGGTCGTCGGCGTGGCGGCCGACGGCGTATTCCGCCCGGGGATGGGACCGCGCATCGGGCCAGCAGCCGCGCAGGCTGGGGGCGATGACGCGATGCGTTTCGGCGAAGGCCGGGACTTGCCAGCGCCAGTAGCGGTAGTCGCACAGCGAGCCGTGGATCAGCAGGATCGGCGCGCCCGCGTCCCCGCCGGCCTGGGTGTAGTGCAGGCCGCCGTCGGGCAGGGCGAGGACGTGGTGCGGCGGCTCGGGGGGCTGCGCCGGCATTACAGCAGTTTGAGGCGGCTCTTGGCCGTTTCGGCGGAAGGGCTGCCGGGGTAGTCCTTGATGATGCGCTGCAGGCTGGCCTTGGCGCCCTTCATGTCGTTGAGCTCGATCTGGTCGGCCGCCACGACCAGCAGGGCGTCGGGCGCGCGGGGATCGCCGGGACGGTTCTTCACCAGCGACTGCATCGTCTGGATGGAGCCCTTGAAGTCCTTGGAGGCGTACTGGCTGCTGCCCAGGTAGAACATGGCGTCGCCGGCCAGGTCGCTGTCGGGATAGGACTGGATGAAGGTCGCGAAGCCGGATGCGGCTTCCTTGTAGCGGCCGTTCCGGTACTGGTCGGCGGCGGCCTCGTAGGCGGCCTGCTCCTGCGGATCGCCGGCCTGCGGGGTCTGGGGCGCGTTGCCATTGCCGCCGGCCGCGGGCGCCCTTTGGCTCAGTTCCTCGACGCGGCCGCGCAGCGTGGCGATTTCCTGGTGCAGCAGATCCATCTGGTCGGCCAGTTGCAGCCGGGCCTGCTGGTTCTGTTCGTTCATCTGCTTGATCTGGGTGCGCAGTTCCAGGATGGCCTGGCGCGCCTCGTCGTCGGAAAAGGCCTGGGCGGCGGGCGCGGCCAGCGTCAGGGCCAGCAGGGCGGCGGCCAGGGTGTGCAGGCGGGGAGTGGATGCGATCATGGGTCTCGGGTCCAAATGAAAAACGCCGTGAAAAACGCCGTGAAAATGAAAAAACGCCGTAGCGGGGGCCGCTACGGCGCTGTCACAGCCTGGCTGAGATCAACGCTGGTAGTTGATGTCGGCGCGGCGGTTCTCGGCGTAATCGGCTTCGGTGTTGCCCAGGGCCTTGGGACGTTCCTTGCCGAAGCTGATCGCTTCGATCTGGTTGGCGTTGACGCCCAGCAGGGTCATCATGCGCGCCACGGCGTCCGAACGGCGCTGGCCCAGGGCCAGATTATATTCGGTGCTGCCGCGTGCGTCGGTATTGCCTTCCACGCGGACCTTCTGGCCTTGGTGGCTGGTCAGGTAGTTGGCATGCATCTCGACGACGCTGCGGTACTGTTCGGGCACCGTGTAGCTGTCGAAATCGAAGTAGACCGAGCGTTGTTGCGCGAGCGGGCTTTGCGGATTGAAGGGATCCATGATTTGCCCAGCGGACGCCGAATCGGAGCCGTTGCCTGCTGCGCCGTTCTGGTCCAGCGGCACGGAGCTGCAGGCGGCCAGCGAGGCGGCGATGGCGGCGATGGTCAGAGTCCTGGTGATGCGCGAGCTCATTTAATGTCCTTTAGATGAAAGAAGAGTCACACGGAAAAATCAGTCTGTGAAAGGGCCCCAGGCCGGCTCGCGGACCTTGCCGTTGAGCACCGACAGCGTCTGGCGCACGCGCCCGTCGATCGAGGTCACCGCCAGCACGCTGCGGCCGTTCTGGATGGCGCTGTAGAGCACCTGCATTCCATTGGGCGCGTAGCTGGGGGATTGGTCGTCCGGGCCGTCCGTCAGAATCTGCTCGGAACCCGAGTTCAAGGCGAGGCTTGCAATCCTGAAGGCACCGTTTCTGCGAGTAACGTACACCAGTTGTTGTCCATCCGGCGATACCCTGGGTGAGATATTGTAACTGCCGGAGAAGGTCAGGCGCTGGGCGTCGCCCCCGCCGACCGGCACCTTGTAGATCTGCGGGCTGCCGCCCCGGTCGCTGGTGAACACCAGGGACTGGCCGTCCGGGGTGAAGCGCGGCTCGGTGTCGATCAGCGGGGAGCGCATCACCCGGCGCAGGTCGGATCCATCCGTGTTGATGGTGTAAATCTGGGAAATGCCATCTCTTGACAGCACGATCGCCATGCGATGGCCGTCCGGCGACCAGGCGGGCGCGCTGTTGTTGCCCTTGTAATTGGAAACCGGCTGGCGCTGGCCGGTCGCGAGCGTCTGCACGTAGATCACGGATTTGCCCGATTCGAAGCTGACGTAGGCCAACCGGGAGCCGTCCGGCGACCAGGCGGGCGAGATGATGGACTGCTTCGAGCGCAGCATCACCTGCGGATTTTGCCCGTCGGCGTCAGCAATTTGTAACTCATATCCGTTGCCGGTTTGCAACACGTAAGCGATCCGGGTCGAGAACACGCCGCGCACGCCGGTGATCTTTTCGTAGATCCGGTCGGCGATCCGGTGGGATATCCGGCGCATCTCGGCTTCGGTGCCGCTGTAGGACGCCTGGTCCAGCTCGGTCTTGCGGACGTTGTCCACCAGCCGATAGCTGACCGTGTACTGGCCGCCGTTCTGCGCGACCGTGCCGTAGGCCAGGTAGTCCGCGCCGCGCGCCTGCCAGGTGCCGTAGTCGATCTTGCTCTGGACGTCCAGCCCGGCGCCGGAGGCGCCGATCAGGCGGAACTGGCCGGAGCGGGTCAGGTCGGCGCGGATGACCTCGGGCGCCGAGGTGGCGCTGGCCGCGCCCGCGAAATCCGCGATGGCGATCGGGTACTGGGTGGCTCCGACGCCGGAAATGTCGACGCGCAATTGCGCATGGGCCGCCGTGGCGCCCGCGGCGGCCAGCGCGAGGCCCAGGCCGGCCATGGCGGCGTGCCGCCGGAGGCGTCCGATGAAGCCGGAGGCTGTGAATACTGTCATGGTGACGATCTCCTTAGTCGTACATGCGGTAGTCCACGTCAATATACGACGGATACTTGCCGCCAGGCGGTTTCGGGAAGGGCGAGCAGGCCAGGATCCCCTTCTGGACGGCATCGTCGAAACGGGGATTGCCCGAGGATCGGGTCAGGTCCACGCCCTGGACTTGCCCATTGGACCCCAGCCGGGTGCGGAAGCTCGCCGTGGGATTGGCGGAACCGCTGCGCGGGGGCACGTTGTAGACCACGCCGGGCTGGACGCAGGCGCGCACCTTGGCCGCGTAGCCGTCGTTGCCGCCGCCCCCGCGCTGGTTGCGGTCGGCGTTGCCGTTCGGGATGCCGGCGGCTTCCAGGGCGTCGCCGCGCATGGCGGCCTTCAGGGCCTGGCGCTTGGCCTCGGCTTCCTTGGCGGCCTTTTCCTTCGCGGCTTTTTCCTTGGCCGCCTTTTCGGCCGCGGCCTTTTCGGCGGCGGCTTTTTCAGCCTTCGCCTTTTCGGCCTTTTCCTTTTCGGCTTTTTCCTTGGCGGCCTGCTCGGCGGCTTCTTTTTCCGCCTTTGCCTTGGCCGCCTTTTCGGCCGCCGCCTTCTCGGCCGCGGCTTTTTCCGCCGCCGCCTTCTCCGCCTTTTCCTTCTCCGCCTTTTCCTGGGCGGCCTTTTCGCGGGCGGCCTGTGCGGCGGCTTCCTTCTCGGCCTTTTCCTTGGCGGCCTGCTCGGCCAGCCGGCGTTCCATGTCCTCGCGCGCCTTGCGTTCCTTGGCCAGGGCGATTTCGGCGTCGGCCTTGGCCTGGGCGGCCGCGGCCGCCTTCGCCTGGGCCTCGGCCAGTTGCGCCTGCCGCGCGGCTTCGGCCTGGGCGGCCTGCTCGGCGGCCAGGCGCGCGCTGTCGTCCGGCTGGGGCTCGGGCTCCGGTTCCGGCTTGGGTTCGGGTTCCGGCTGAGGCTCGGGCTGCTGCTCTTCGGGCTGTTCCTGCGGCGCGGCGGCGTCGGCCACCGTGCCCTGGGCCCAGAGTTCGACCTGGACGGGGCCGGGATTGTCGGGCGCGGTGGAGAAGCCCACCACCATCAGCAGGATCAGCAGCCCGTGGGCGGCCAGGGAGACGACCAGGCCGCGCCGGTCGTCGCGCGCGCCGGGGGGCGCGTCGTCGTCGGAACCGGAGTTGAAGAAACGGTCGAACAGATTCATGGGGCGGGCGTCAGCGCGCGGCCGGGGCGTTCTGGTTGACCAGCAGGCCCAGCTTGCCGATTCCGCCGTTGCGCAACTGGTCCATGACCTGCATGACGGACTCGTAGGGCACTTTGCCGTCGGCGGAAATCACCACCGGGGTGTCGGCCGTGGCGACGGCGCGGACCTCGGCGAGCAGATTGGCCTTGTCGATGGGCCGGAACGAGGCGCCGCCTTCGCGCACCCGCAGGGCGAGCGCGCCCTGGGCGTCGATCTGGACCTCGATGGGCTGGACGGGCACGTCGGAGGCCGTGCCGACCGAGGGCAGTTCGATCTGGCCCGGCGTGATCATGGGCGCGGTGACCATGAAGATCACCAGCAGGACCAGCATGACGTCGATGTAGGGCACGACGTTGATGTCGTTCTTCAAGCGACGCGAGCGACGGCTGCCGAATGTGCTCATCTCAGTGCACCTGGCGCTGGAGGATGTTCAGGAATTCCTCGACGAAGCTCTCGAAGCGGATCGACAGCCGGTCGATTTGATTGGTGTAGCGGTTGTACGCCAGCACGGCCGGGATGGCGGCGAACAGGCCGATGGCGGTCGCGATCAGGGCCTCGGCGATCCCGGGCGCCACGGCGGCCAGGGTGGCCTGCTGCATGGTCGACAGGCCCATGAAGGCGTGCATGATCCCCCAGACCGTGCCCAGCAGCCCGATGTACGGGCTGACCGAGCCGGTCGAGGCGAGGAAGTTCAGGTGCGATTCCAGGCTGTCCATCTCGCGCTGGAAGGCGGCCTTCATGGCGCGCCGGGGGGCGTCCAGCAGGGTGTCGCCCCGGCTGGACGAGCGTCGCGCCTTGACGAATTCGGTCATGCCCGCGTCGAAGATGCGCGCCAGCGCGCCGTGCTCGTTGCGCCGGCTGGCGATGGCCTGCTGCAGGACCGTCAGGTCGCCGCCCGCCCAGAAATCGTCCTCGAAGCGGCGGGTCTGTTCGTCGGCGCGCCGCAGGGCCGCGCGCTTGCTGAAGATGTAGGTCCAGGACAGGACCGAGGCGCCGAGCAGGATCAGCATCACGATCTGCACGGGCAGGCTGGCGTTGCCGATGAGGGACAGCAGCGACAAATCGCTAGAGGCTTGCATGGTTAATGAAGGGCCTTTTCCAGTAGATCCCTGATGGAGGGGGAGAGACGGATGGGTTTGAAGCTGAGGGCGTGCACCGTGCAGACCTGGATGTCCGCGCTGGCGAGCAGCGTGTCGTCGCGCAGGGCCTGCTGGCCGAACCGGATCGTCGAGGCGCCCAGCCCGGTCACGGCGGTCCGGACGAGGATGCGGTCGTCCAGGCGGGCCGGTTGCCGGTAGGCAATGTCCGCATGCTTGACCACAAACATCATCCGTTCCTGTGTTGCGAGAGTGTGTTGATCCATCCCGAGCGCGCGCAGCCATTCCGTGCGACCGCGTTCGAAGAATTTGAGGTAGTTCGCGTAGTACACGACGCCACCGGTGTCGGTGTCCTCGTAATATACGCGAATGGACAGCTCGCCGGGGGGATTGGTTCGATCCGGAGGCATTTTTTAGTGAGGCCTTGTGACACGGGCGCCGCGCGCATCTGCGGATTCGGGCGGTTCGCGCCTTGCATTCCATTCCGATCCACAGCGCCCGTTTTGCGCTCGACTTGGTTTAGAGGGATTTTAGCCGCTCCAGGACGTGCGCCAGGGCGTCGGCCGGGGCGATGCGCTGCGCCTGCTCGTCGCGGCGCGCCTGGATTTCGACGATGCCTTCCTTCAGGCCGCGGTCGCCCAGCGTCACGCGCAGCGGCACGCCGATCAGTTCCCAGTCGGCGAACATGATGCCGGGCCGGGCGTCGCGGTCGTCCAGGATCACGTCCACGCCCTGCGCCCGCAGCGCCTGGTACAGGGATTCGGCGGCTTCGCGCACGGCCTCGCTCTTGCCGATGCCGATGGGGCACAGCACGACCTCGAACGGCGCGATGGCGCGCGGCCAGATCATGCCCCGCTCGTCGTGGTTCTGCTCGATGGCGGCGGCCGAGATCCGGCTGATGCCGATCCCGTAGCAGCCCATCTGCAGCACGGCCGGCTTGCCGTCCGTTTCCAGGAAGGTCGCGTTCAAGGCGCGCGAGTACTTGTCTCCCAGGAAGAACACATGGCCGACCTCGATGCCGCGCTGGATCGCCAGGGTGCCGCCGCGCGGATCGGGATCGCCCGCCACCACGTTGCGCAGGTCGGCGACCAGGGCCGGCTCGGGCAGGTCGCGCCCCCAGTTCACGCCGCTCAGGTGATAGCCGGCCTCGTTGGCGCCGCAGACGAAATCGCCCATGTGGGCGACCGTGCGGTCGGCGATCACGGTGACGGCCTCCGGGTCCAGTCCGACGGGCCCCAGATAGCCCGGGGCGCAGTGGAAGACCGCGTCGATCTCGGCCTCGGTCGCCAGGCGGTAGCCGTCGCCCAGGCCCGGCAGCTTGCCGACCTTGACCTCGTTGGTTTCGTGGTCGCCCCGGATCAGCAGCAGCCACAGGCGGGCGGGGCCGTCCGCGGGGTCGGTGGCCAGCACCACGGACTTGACCGTCCGCGACAGCGGCAGGCCCAGTTGTTCGGCCACGATCTCGCACTTGGGGGCGTCGGGCGTGGCGCGTTTTTCCATGGACTCGCGCGCCGGCTCGCGCTCGGCCAGCAGGCAGGGCGCCTCGGCCAGCTCGATGTTGGCGGCGTAGTCCGAATCCGGGTTGTAGACGATCAGGTCCTCGCCGGTGTCGGCGATCACCTGGAATTCGTGGCTGCGCGTGCCGCCGATCGAGCCGGTGTCGGCCGCCACGGCGCGGAACGTCAGGCCCAGGCGCGTGAAGATGCGCTGGTAGGCGGCGTACATGGCGTCGTAGCTGGCCTGGGCGGCGGTCTCGTCGCGGTCGAAGGAATAGGCGTCCTTCATGGTGAACTCGCGCCCGCGCATCAGGCCGAAGCGCGGCCGGCGCTCGTCGCGGAACTTCGTCTGGATGTGGTAGAAGTTCACCGGCAGCTGGCGCCAGCTGTGGATTTCGTTGCGGGCGATGTCGGTGATGACTTCCTCGGACGTCGGCTGCAGCACGAAGTCGCGCTGGTGGCGGTCCTTGATGCGCAGCAGTTCGGCGCCATATTGTTCCCAACGGCCCGATTCCTGCCACAGTTCCGCCGGCTGCACCACCGGCATCAGCAGCTCGATGGCGCCGGCGCGGTTCATTTCCTCGCGCACGATGGCCTCGATCTTGCGCAGGACCTTCAGGCCCATCGGCATGTAGGTGTAGATGCCTCCGGCGATCTTCCGGATCATGCCCGCCCGCGTCATCAACTGGTGGCTGACGACTTCCGCCTCGGCGGGGGCTTCCTTCAGGGTGTTCAGGTGGTACTGGCTGGCGCGCATGGTAGGGATTCCGGTTGGTACGTATAATCGACGGTAATTGTATTGAATTCACAACCGAGGTGGCCCCATGTTGGATCGCGAAGGCTACCGTCCGAATGTCGGCATCATTCTCGTGAACCAGAAAAACGAGGTTTTCTGGGGCAAGCGCATCCGGGAACACGCGTGGCAGTTCCCCCAGGGAGGCATCAAGCACGGCGAAACCCCCGTGCAGGCGATGTACCGCGAACTCCACGAGGAGACCGGCCTGAGCGCCGAACATGTGCGCATTCTGGGACGGACCCGGGACTGGCTGCGCTATACCGTGCCGGATCATTACGTGCGCCGCGAATTGCGCGGCCATTACAAGGGCCAGAAGCAGATCTGGTTCCTGCTGCGCATGGTGGGCCGCGACAGCGACGTCAGCCTGCGCGCCACCGATACGCCCGAATTCGACGCCTGGCGCTGGAACGCCTATTGGGTGCCGCTGGACGCCGTCATCGAATTCAAGCGCGAGGTCTATTCCCTGGCGCTCAACGAACTGGCGGGCCTGCTGTTCCGCAAGGGCCGGGAAAACCGCTACCTGCGCCACCGCGGCCCCCGGGGCGCGGGGCAGCATGACGATTCCGCCGCCCGGGCGGCGGATGCGCCGGCCCCGAAAACATCACGGCCCGAACAAGTATGATTCAATCCCTTTCGTGGCGCATCGCGCCGGCACTCCAGAAGGTTTGACCGCATGCTCCAAGACCTCGACGCATTGTCCCAGCGCATCCGCCAAGTCGTCCAGCTTGCGCGGGGCCTGCAATCCGAACGCGCCGCCCTGCAGGCCAGGGTCAGGCAGCTCGAGCAGGAATGCCAGGCCCTGAAAGACCAGCAGGTGCGCGAAGGCCAGGAATTCGCCCGCATGTCCGAACGGCTCGCGCGCCACGACCAGGAACTCCAGGCCGTGCGCGAGGAATCCGGCCAGCACCGGGCCGCCCTGGAATCCGAGGTGCGCGACCACCAGATCCGTTCGGATTCCCTGCAGCGCCGCCTGGTCCAGGTCGAATCCGAACGCGACAGCCTGCGCGAGGCCGCTTCCGGCGCCCAGCGGCAGATCGAACTCATCCTCGAGCGCCTGCCCGGCGCGGAGGCCCAGTAGGGCCCGCCCACACTGATCAAGGAGCCGCGCAGCATGGAACGCGTCGACATCGCCATCCTCGGCCGCGATTATTCGCTGGCCTGCCCCCCCGAAGAAAAGGACGCCCTGCTGGCCGCCGTCCGGCTGGTCGATCAGCGCATGCTGGCCATCAAGGGCGTGGGCAAGATCGCCAGCAACGAGCGCATCGCCGTGATGGCCGCCATCCAGATCGCCAACGAGCTGCTCAGCATGCGCGCGCCCGACGGTCCCCTCGGAAATATTGCCTTGGGTGATTTCAAGGGTAAAATCGAATCCATGAACGACATGCTCGACGATGTGCTGGGCACCGCCGTTTGATCAGTTACTTTCCGGATGCGCCAGGTCATCCGGTCGTTTAAGTCCCTGCCGTGTTCGTGACCTGGCCATACATTCCTTGAACCAATGCTATAGGCATAGGTTGCCGGATTGACAGATGGGAGCGCTGCCTTCATTGGACGGCCCGAAGCCTGACTGATGGCGACCACCGTGAACCCTCGGTTCCGGGATGCCGGCCTAGACGGCACAGGCGGGGCATTACCAGAAAGCTCGTCGTGAGATCGCGACGGGCTTTCGTCTTTTTCAGGGGGAAATATGTATCGAGGCGTGCGCAATCGCAAGCATCTTCTGGCCGGCCTGCTGCTGGCTTCGTCGGTCGCGGCCCTGCCCGCCCTGGCCCGCGAGGCCGAGCCCGCCGAGCCGCGGGCCTCGCTGTCGGCCGAGGCCTCGTCCGAGGTCGGACAGGACACGGTGGAAATCACCCTGGCGGCGGAGCTGTCCGGCGCGTCGCAGACCGAGGTCGCCGAGGCCCTGAACCAGCGCCTGGATTCGGTCATGAAACAGGCCAAGGGACACCAGGGCATCGAAGCGCGCAGCGGGTCCTACCGGATCTGGCCGACCACCGACCGCGACGGCAAGATCGCCGAATGGCGGGGCCAGGCCGAAATCCTGCTGGAATCGCGCGATTTTCCCGCCGTCTCGAAGCTGGCGGCCAGCCTGGGCGACCGCATGCCGATCGCCGGCCTGTCGTTCTCGGTTTCGCGGGAACGGCGCGCGGCCGAAGAGCAGAAGCTCCTGGGCCAGGCCGTCGAGGCGTTCAAGGCCCGCGCCCAGGCGCTCACCCAGGCCCTGGGTTTCGCCGGCTACCGGTTCCGCACGGTCGATCTGGGCGGCCAGGGCGCCGCGCCGCCCGCGCCCATGCCCCGCATGATGATGAGCGCCATGGCCGCCGACAAGGCCGCCGCGCCCGTCGAGGGCGGACGCGAACGGGTCAGCGTGTCGGTGCGGGGGACGATCGTCTTGCTGCCCAAATGAACAGGGCCAGTCCGATCAGGATCATGGGCAGCGACAGGAGCTGGCCCATCGACAGCCCGCCCGCCAGCAGTCCCAGGAAATCGTCCGGCTCGCGGGTGAATTCCACCAGGAACCGGAACAGCCCGTAGCCCATCAGGAACACGGCGCTCACCTGGCCCGTCGGGCGGGGCTTGCGGGCGAACCACCACACCAGGGCGAACAGGGCGAAGCCTTCCAGCCCCATTTCGTAGAGCTGCGAGGGGTGGCGCGGCGTGCCGTCCTGCGCGCCGGGAAAGATCATGCCCCAGGGCAGGTCCGTGGGGCGGCCCCACAGTTCTCCGTTGATGAAGTTGCCCAGCCGCCCGGCGGCCAGGCCCAGGGGGATCAGGGGAGCGATGAAATCCCCGATCGCCAGCAGCGGCTGGCCGCGCTTGCGGGCGAAGAGCAGCATCGCCAGCGTCACGCCGATCAGGCCCCCATGGAAGGACATTCCGCCTTGCCAGACCTCGAAGACCGACAGCGGGTGCGCCAGGTAATCGTCGAACTTGTAGAACAGCACGTAGCCCAGGCGCCCGCCCAGCACCACGCCCAGCACCCCGTAGAAGATGATGTCCTCCAGGTCGCGCAGCGTCAGCCCCGCCGGAGTGGGGTGGTGCTGGATGCGCCAGCGCCCCAGCAGCCAGGCCAGGCCGAAGCCGGCCAGGTACATGAGTCCGTACCAGTGGATCGCGATGGGACCGATCTGCAGGGCGATGGGGTCGATGTGGGGGTAGGGCATGGGGCGCGGCCGGGTGGGAAGACAATCATGGATAATACCGTGATCGGGGCGGCGGACGCCTGTCCGGCGCTTGATGCCGGGGCGGTGCGCGGGCTTGTGCAAAGGTTCCCTGGAGGAAGGATCGGGCAATGGCGGGATGCGGCAAGGCGATCGGGATCGTGCTGGCGGCGGCGCTGGCGTTGTGCGCGCCGGGCGCCCGCGCGGCCGGCGGCACGGCGGGCGACGGCCTGGCGCTGGCCAGCCAGCGCCAGTGCCTGGGCTGCCATCAGGTCGACGCCCGTCGGGTGGGGCCGCCGTTCCGGGCCATCGCCGAGCGCTTCCAGGGCCGGTCCGAGGCGGCCGGCCACCTGGCCCGCGTCATGCGCGAAGGCAGCCGCGGCCAATGGGGCGCGATCCCCATGCCGGCCCAGACCCGCCTGTCCGACATCGATGCGCGGCGCCTGGCGCTGTGGATCCTGTCGCTGAAGAAAGCCCCCGCGCTGGATTGACCGGTCCGCCGCGCGAGACGAGGAGAATCGCATGGAAAACTCAGGGAACGCCGCATTCGAAACCGCGATCTTCGGCGGCGGCTGCTTCTGGTGCCTGGAGCCCGTGTTCCGCGCCCTGGACGGCGTGCTGGACGTGCAGCCCGGCTATTGCGGCGGCCACGTCGATCATCCGACCTACGAGCAGGTCTGCCGCCAGGACACCGGCCACGTCGAGGTCGTGCGGGTCGCCTTCGATCCGGAGCGGGTCGGCTACCGTACCCTGCTGGAAGTCTTCTTCGGCACGCACGACCCGACCACGCTCGACCGCCAGGGCAGCGACGCGGGGCCGCAGTACGCCTCGGTGATCTTCTGCCAGGACGAGGCCCGGCGCGCATTGGCCGAGGCCGTGCGCGCCGAGGCGCAGGCGGCCTTCGACGACCCGATCGTCACCCGGATCGAGCCGGCGGGCCCCTTCTGGTCGGCCGAGGAACTGCATCGCGAATACTACCGGCGCAATCCGGAGCAGGGCTACTGCCGGTTCGTCATCGCGCCCAAGCTGGCGAAGTTCCGCCAGCGCTACGCGCACCTGCTGCGCTGAGGCGCCCTGGCGGCCGCCCCTGGTCGGCCCCCTGGCCGCTTCGACGAGACCTGTGCCGTCCGGACCTACTGCGCCGAGGCCGCCAGCCTGCGGCCCCAGGCGGTGCCAGGGCGCGTCAGCGCCGCCAGGGCCGCCAGCACGCCCAGGGTCACCAGACCGCGCAGCACCAGGATCACCCACAGATTGGCGCCCAGCGCCAGGATCAGCAGCGTGTCCTCGATCAGGGCGTGGCACAGCGACAGCCACGACAGCGCCAGCAGCCGCGTGCGCGGGCTGTAGTCCTCGCGCTCGGCGGCTTCGATGATCAGCGCGCCGCCGTAGGCCAGGCCCAGCAGCACGCCGACCGTGGTCAGGGGCGCGGCGCGCTCCTCCAGGCCGGACAGGCGCAGCACCGGCGTCAGCAGCCGGGTCACGAGCCGCGTGATCCCCAGGCGTTCCAGCACGTCCAGCAGCGCGACCAGCCCGACGATGACGGCCAGGACCAGCGCCAGCGACTGCAGCGTGGACAGGACCCAGGGCCAGAAGTCCGGAGGCCCCTGGGTCAGCCCGGCGTCCTGGCGCATCCAGGCCAGGGAGACCGGGGCCTGCAGCACGTCCAGCGCCCGGCAGGCCCAGCTGACGGCGGCGCCGTAGACGATGGCGACGGCGATGCGCAGCGATCCCGTGACCAGCGCGCTGGCGCCGGCGCGGCGCACGACGGACTGCTCGGTCGGAATGTTGTGGGCGAACAGCATCATCGCCCCCAGCGCGCTGACCTGGGCCGCCGTCATGTGCATGCCGTCGGACAGCGCGGCCATCGAGGCCATGCCGCCGTAGATGTTGGTCAGCATGGTGGTGGCCCAGATGATCCCCGCTTCGGGCGGCAGGCCCAGCAGCGCCATGGCCGGTGTCAGAGCCTCGCCGGCCATGCGCACCAGGCCCAGGCGGTCGGCGGCATAGACGATCACCATCACCGGCAGCATGATGCGCGTGATCGTCAGGAACATGCGCGTGCTGCGCAGCCGGATGGTGTTCAGGTAGTGGAGCATGCCAGGGTTCCGGGAGGATCGCGGCGCCGTCGGGCAGGCCGCATCCCGGCATTGTAGGGCGCCCCCGATGCACGCGCGCGTCCGCGATGCGTCGCGGGCCGGGGGGGCGGGCTGCGCGGGGGGATGGGCCCGGTCCGCGCCTCAGGTCCGCAGCACGCCCCGGCGGATCTGGTCCAGTTCGATGGACTCGAACAGCGCCTTGAAATTGCCTTCGCCGAAACCGTCGTTGCCCTTGCGCTGGATGATCTCGAAGAAGATCGGCCCGATCTGGTTGGCGGTGAAGATCTGCAGCAGCAGGCCGCCGCCCGGGGCGCCGTCCAGCAGGATGCGGTTGCGGCGCAGGCGTTCCACGTCTTCGCCGTGGCCCGGCAGGCGTCCGTCCAGCAGCTCGTAGTAGGTGCCCGGGGTGTCCAGGAACTTCACCCGGCCGCTCAGCCGTTCCACCGTGCGGTGGATGTCGTCGGTGGACAGGGCGATGTGCTGGATGCCTTCGCCCCGGTATTGGTCCAGGTATTCCTGGATCTGGCCGGGGGTCTCGCCGCCTTCCTCGTTGATGGGGATGCGGATCCGCCCGCAGGGCGAGGTCATGGCCTTCGACTTCACGCCGGTGAGCTGGCCCTCGATGTCGAAGTAGCGGATCTCGCGGAAATTGAAGATGCGCTCGTAGAATTCGGCCCATTCCCCCATCCGGCCGCGATGCACGTTGTGGGTCAGGTGGTCGATGGCGAGCAGGCCGGCGCCCTCGTGGCGCAGGTCGTCCCGGGCGGTGGCGTGGTCCAGGGGCTCGAAGTCCACGTCGTAGATGCCGATGTCGCCGATCCCGCCGTGGCCGTACTTGCCGCGCCAGCGGTCCACCAGGTAGATCAGCGAATCCCCGATGCCCTTGATGGCGGGGATGTTCAGTTCCATCGGGCCGCTGTGGGAATCGAAGCCCCAGGCGCCGCGCTCCAGGGCCAGCTTGTAGGCGCGGGCCGCGTCCTGCACGCGCAGGCCGATGGCGCAGATCGACGGGCCGTGCTGGCGCGCGAAGCGCTGCGCGAAGGAGTCGGGTTCCGCGTTCACCAGGAAATTGATCGAGCCCTGGCGGTACAGCGTGACGGCCTTCTTGCGGTGCCGGGCGATGGCCCGGAAGCCCAGGGCCTCGAACACGCGGCCCAGCGCGGCGGGATCTTCCGCCGTGTATTCCACGAATTCGAAGCCCGCGGTGCCCAGGGGATTGTCCCAGGGGGCGAAGGATTCGGTCATGAGTGTCTCCTGTAGTTGAGCATGCCCTTTGCCGGTGGGGTCTTTTCTGGAATTCTAGGGAAAACAGCGTGGGGAAAGATTGCAAACATGCGGTACGATCCCCTACCGTGACGCAATCATTCATCTAATAACTCATGGTTGAGACAATATGATGCCTATCGACGACCTGGACAGGACAGATCGCCTGATCCTGATGCATCTGCAGCGCGACGGCCGGATCAGCAACCAGGACCTGGCCCAGCGGGTGGCCCTGTCGCCCAGCCCCTGCCTGCGGCGCGTCAAGCGCCTGGAGGACCAGGGCTACATCCGCCGCTACGTCGCGCTCGTGGATCCGGAAAGACTCGGCCTGGGACTGCTGGCCTACGTCTTCGTCCGGCTGGACAAGTCGCACCGCGCCGAGCACGGCGCCATGTCCGCGTTCGCCCGCGACGTCCAGAGTTGGTCGGAAGTCGTCCAGTGCTACGCCATGTCGGGCGACATGGACTACCTGCTGCGGGTCCAGGTCCAGGACTTGGCGGCTTTTTCCCGTTTCGCCATGGATACCCTGATGCGGCATCCGGCCGTCGTCGACATCCGCAGCAGCTTCGCGCTGCAGTCCATCAAGGAAACGACCGAGCTGCCGGCCTGACACCCGGCCGCGGCCCGGGCGCCGGAATGGATGGGGATCCGGAAGCGGATTCCTGATCAATAGCTGATCACTATCAAATCAAGAGCAATATTCAATTTTATTTATTCAACGGGCCTCGTTAGACTGTCTTTCATGAGGAACCCGCCGATGCGGGATCCATGGTTCCCCGAACTGGCGCCGTCCTGGCGGCGCCGCTCCCGCACTGGAGATGCTCATGAAGAAACTGACCACCGCCGCCGGCGCGCCCGTCGTCGACAACCAGAACATCCAGACCGCCGGTCCGCGCGGTCCGGCCTTGCTGCAGGATGTCTGGCTGCTCGAAAAGCTGGCCCACTTCGACCGCGAGGTGATCCCCGAGCGCCGCATGCACGCCAAGGGCGCGGGCGCCTACGGCACCTTCACCGTCACCCGCGACATCACCCGCTACACGCGCGCCGCGCTGTTCTCCGGGATCGGCAAGCAGACCCCGATGTTCGCCCGCTTCTCCACGGTGGCCGGCGAGCGCGGCGCCGCCGACGCCGAGCGCGACATCCGCGGCATCGCCATGAAGTTCTATACGGAAGAGGGCAACTGGGACCTGGTGGGCAACAACACCCCCGTGTTCTTCTTCCGCGACCCGCTGAAATTCCCCGACCTGAACCACGCGGTCAAGCGCGACCCGGGCACCGGCATGCGCAGCGCCCAGAACAACTGGGAATTCTGGACCGGCCTGCCCGAGGCCCTGCACCAGATCACCATCGTCATGAGCGATCGCGGCATTCCGTCGGACTATCGCCACATGCACCTGTTCGGCAGCCATACCTTCAGCCTCATCAACGCCGCCAACGAGCGCTTCTGGGTGAAGTTCCACTTCAAGTCGCAGCAGGGCATCCGCAACCTGACCGACGCCCAGGCCGCCGAACTGATCGGCCGCGACCGCGAAAGCTCGCAGCGCGACCTGTACGACAGCATTTCCAAGGGCGACTTCCCGCGCTGGACGCTGTACATCCAGGTCATGCCCGAGAAAGAGGCCGGCGGCTACCACCTGAACCCCTTCGACCTGACCAAGGTCTGGCCGCATGGCGACTACCCCATGATCGAGGTCGGAGTCCTGGAGCTGAACCGCAACCCGGAAAACTTCTTCGCCGAAGTCGAGCAGGCCGCCTTCACCCCGGCCAACGTCGTCCCGGGCATCGGTTTTTCGCCGGACCGCATGCTGCAGGCCCGCCTGTTCTCCTATGGCGACGCCCAGCGCTACCGCCTGGGGGTCAACCACCATCAGATCCCGGTCAACGCGCCGCGCTGTCCCTTCCACAGCTACCACCGCGACGGCGCGATGCGGGTGGACGGCAACCATGGCGGCCTGACGGGCAATGAGCCCAACCGTTCCGGGGAATGGGCCGAACAGCCCGACTACCGCGAACCGCCGCTCAGCCTGGAAGGCGCGGCCGACCACTGGAACCACCGCGAGGACACGGACTACTTCTCGCAACCGGGCGCGCTGTTCCGCCTGATGACGCCCGAGCAGCGGCAAGCCCTGTTCGACAATACGGCCCGCGCCATCGCCGGGGTCACGCCCGACGTGCAGGCGCTCCACATCGAGCATTGCACCCAGGCGGATCCCGCCTACGGCGCGGGAGTGGCCGCCGCCATCAAGGCCTTGCAGGCATAGGCTTGCGGATGTGAACCGGGCGGCGGCCGTCGCATCGCGCGGCGGCCGCCGCCTTTTTTCGGCCTTTTCAAGAAGCCGTTTGCACGGATTTAAAAAAGCGTGCTATAGTCTCGTTTCTTCGCCGCCAGGCACTCGGGTTAACCCCTAGATGATTCGGTTTTACCGATGCATTCAAGGGTTCGGGGCCAGGCGGAGGTGCC
>NZ_JBHSEZ010000011.1:0-18357 GCF_042653765.1 Castellaniella denitrificans
TGATTGCGCCGATCGCCATGGAAGAGGGCCTGCGCTTTGCCATCCGCGAGGGTGGCCGCACCGTGGGCGCCGGCGTCGTCGCCAAAATCATCAAGTAATTCTGTAGTACAATGGTGGGCTGGCCGCCCACCAACGCTTTTCAAAAAACGGGGGTGCGGCAGCGCCACCGTTTTTCGAGGTTTAGGGGTATAGCTCAATTGGCAGAGCGTCGGTCTCCAAAACCGAAGGTTGAGGGTTCGATTCCTTCTGCCCCTGCCACCGATCTCATTGCCGCAGCAGCGGCGTCGAACACCCGTATATGTCTCACCAGAACGTAGAAACCGTCAGCCGCGCCGCCGAACGCATCAAGCTCGGCCTGGCCGTGCTCGTGATCGTTGCGGGTATCGTGGCGTATTCGGCCCTCGTGGATCAGCCCGGCTACGTGCGCGTGGGCGCTTTCATCGCCGGCCTGATCCTGGCCGCGATCATCGTCTGGTTCAGCGACACCGGCCGGCGTACCCTCGCCTTCGGCCGCGAATCGTACAACGAGACGCGCCGCGTCGTCTGGCCCACACGCCAGGAAACCACGCGCATGACCGCGATCGTATTCGCCTTCGTGCTGGCCATGGGCGCTCTGCTGTGGATCGCCGACAAGCTGCTGGGCTGGATCATCTACGGCCTGCTGCTGGGCTGGAACTAAGGAACGAAAACCGCATGAGCAAGCGCTGGTACGTCGTCCATGTCTATTCGGGCATGGAAAAAAGCGTCCACAAGGCCCTGGCCGAACGCATCGAGCGCGCCGGGCTTCAGGACGCCTTCGGCCGCATTCTCGTGCCTTCCGAGGAAGTCGTCGAAATCAAGGACGGCCGCAAGTCGATTTCCGAGCGCCGCATCTTCCCGGGCTACGTCCTGGTCGAAATGGATCTCACCGACGAGACCTGGCACCTGGTGAAGAGCACCAACCGCGTCACGGGTTTCCTCGGCGGTTCCGGCAATCGCCCCGCTCCCATCTCCGAAAAGGAAGTCGAGAAGATCCTTTCCCAGATGGAAGAAGGCGTGGAAAAGCCACGCCCCAAGGTCCTCTTCGAGATCGGCGAAACCGTCCGCGTCAAGGAAGGCCCGTTCGCGGACTTCAACGGCAGCGTCGAGGAAGTCAACTACGAAAAAAGCAAGGTCCGCGTGTCGGTCACGATCTTCGGTCGTGCCACCCCGGTCGAACTGGATTTCAGTCAGGTCGAAAAGGTCTGATTTTTTTGCCGCCAGGCCGTGCTACGGTAAAGCGCCTCCCCCTTGGGGGATGAGCCAGGACACGGAACAGTCCCTGCGGACTGTTCCAAGCCTGACGAATCCGAGCAGCATGCAAGCTGCGAGGTGGACGCAAGCCGAAGGCGCAGCGTGGGGGTCTTATTCAACCCGGGGAGCCGGTTCCGCAAGGAATCGGCGCACGTACCCGACAGGAGCATCGCATGGCGAAGAAAATCGTCGGCTTCATCAAGCTGCAAGTGCCAGCTGGTAAGGCCAATCCCTCTCCCCCGATCGGTCCGGCGCTGGGTCAGCGCGGTCTGAACATCATGGAATTCTGCAAGGCGTTCAACGCCAAGACCCAGGGCATGGAGCCCGGTCTGCCGATCCCCGTGGTGATCACCGCCTTCGCCGACAAGAGCTTCACGTTCATCATGAAGACTCCGCCGGCCACGATCCTGATCAAGAAGGCCGCGAGCGTCCAGAAGGGCTCCGCGACGCCCAACTCGGCCAAGGTCGGCACGCTGACGCGCGCCCAGGCCGAGGAAATCGCCAAGACCAAGCAGCCCGACCTGACGGCCGCCGACCTGGACGCCGCCGTGCGGACCATCGCCGGCAGCGCCCGCAGCATGGGTATCGATGTGGAAGGAGTCGTCTGATCATGGCCAAGCTGAGCAAACGCGTCGCCGCCATCGCGGCCAAGATCGATCGCACCAAGCTGTATCCCGTGACCGAAGCCATCGCGCTGGTCAAGGAAACCGCCACGGCCAAGTTCGACGAGTCCATCGACGTCGCCGTGCAACTGGGCATCGATCCCAAGAAGTCCGACCAACTGGTCCGCGGTTCCGTGGTGCTGCCCGCCGGCACCGGCAAGACCGTGCGCGTCGCCGTCTTCGCCCAGGGCGAGAAGGCCGAGGCCGCCAAGGCCGCCGGCGCCGACATTGTCGGCCTGGACGACCTGGCCGCCAGCATCAAGGCCGGCAACATCGATTTCGACGTGGTCATCGCCTCGCCCGACACGATGCGCGTCGTCGGCGCCCTGGGCCAGGTCCTGGGTCCCCGCGGCCTGATGCCGAACCCCAAGGTCGGCACCGTGACGCCCGACGTCGCCACCGCCGTCAAGAACGCCAAGGCCGGCCAGGTGCAGTACCGCACCGACAAGGCCGGGATCATCCACGCCACGATCGGCCGCGCGTCCTTCGATGTCGAAAAGCTGCAGGCCAACCTGGCCGCGCTGATCGACGCCCTGAACAAGGCCCGCCCCGCGGCGGCCAAGGGCATCTATCTGCGCAAGGTCGCCGTGTCCTCCACCATGGGTGGCGGCGCGCGCGTCGAAGTGGCATCGCTGGCCGCGTAAGGCCGGCATATTGAACTTTGGGCTGCGCCCGGCCTTCGGGTCGGGCGCCGCTGTCAAAGACCGCTGGAGCCGATCGCCCCTGGCGTGACGCTTAATCCCGGGCCGTATCGCCGGATCCAGCGTAGACGGCGCCCAGGAAGAATTCATTCATGAACTCGACCAGGCGCGCCGCATTCGGTTGATGCCGGGGGTTTCCCCGGCGTCGTTAGATGGAGTGTTCAACCATGAGTCTCAATCGCCAAGAAAAGGCGGTCGTCATCGAGGAAGTCTCGGCCGAAGTCGGTCGCGCCCAATCGATCATTGTCGCCGAGTACCGTGGTCTGGACGTCGCCTCCGTAACCGTATTGCGCAAGACTGCGCGTGAATCGGGCGTCTACCTGCGCGTGTTGAAGAACACGCTGGTGCGCCGCGCGCTGGCCGGCACCCCCTTCGAGGGTCTGTCCGCCCAGCTCACCGGTCCGCTGATCTATGGGATCAGCACCGACCCGGTGGCGGCCGCCAAGGTCCTGTCCGATTTCGCGAAAAGCAATGACAAGCTGGTCATCACAGGCGGGGCCCTCCCCAACAGCCTGCTGAACCAGGATGGCGTGAAGGCCCTGGCCACCATGCCGTCCCGCGAGGAATTGCTGTCGAAGCTGCTGGGCACCATGCAGGCGCCCATCGCTCAGTTTGTGCGTACGCTCAACGAAGTGCCCACGAAGTTCGTGCGCGGCCTGGCGGCCGTGCGCGACCAGAAGCAGGCCGCCTAAGCGGCCCGCCGGCATCCCTTCGTTGCTGGAAGCGACAACCAAACCTGGCTTATTCAATCATCTGGAGTTCTAAAAAATGGCAACTAAAGCTGAAATCCTGGACGCGATCGCCGCCATGAGCGTGCTCGAACTGTCCGAGCTGATCAAGGAAATGGAAGAGAAGTTCGGCGTGTCCGCCGCTGCGGCCGCTGTCGCCGTGGCCGCCGCCCCGGCCGCCGGTGGCGCTGCCGCCGCCGCTGAAGAGCAGACCGAGTTCACGGTCGTCCTGGCCGAAGTCGGCGCCAACAAGGTCAACGTCATCAAGGCCGTGCGCGAAATCACCGGCCTGGGCCTGAAGGAAGCCAAGGACCTGGTCGACGGCGCTCCGAAGCCCGTCAAGGAAGGCGCGGACAAGGCCACGGCCGAAGACGCGAAGAAGAAGCTGGAAGAAGCCGGCGCCAAGGTCGAACTCAAGTAAGACCTCATCGCCGCGCCCGGGAAGCCCGGGGAAGCGTCGGACACCCGTTTCGGGCCCTCCCGGCGCTTTCCAAAGCCTCCCGGGCTTTTGCGTTTCCAGAAAACCCGCGTTCGATGCCCCGCCGCATCACGCCGAGCCGGGTTTTCCGGAGTCGTAAACCATGGCCGTGGTTGACGGCCTAAGCAACCCTCGAGTCGGAGTGCTCATGCCTTATTCGTACACCGAAAAGAAGCGCATACGCAAAAGCTTCGCCAAGCGCGAGGACGTCCAGGACGTCCCCTACCTGCTGGCGACGCAACTGCAATCGTTCAAGACCTTTCTGCAATCGGACGTCCCCCCGTCCAAACGGAAGGAAGAAGGACTGCAGGCGGCCTTCAATTCGATATTTCCGATCGTCAGCCACAATCAGATGGCGCGGCTGGAATTCGTCAGCTACGTGCTGGGCACCCCCGTGTTCGACGTCAAGGAATGCCAGCAGCGCGGCCTGACCTACGCGTCGCCGCTGCGCGCCAAGGTGCGCCTGGTGCTGATGGACCGCGAGGTCAGCAAGCCCACCGTCAAGGAAGTCAAGGAACAGGAAGTCTACATGGGCGAAATTCCGCTCATGACGGACACCGGCTCCTTCGTCATCAACGGCACCGAGCGGGTCATCGTGTCCCAGCTGCACCGCTCGCCGGGCGTGTTCTTCGAGCATGACCGCGGCAAGACCCACAGCTCGGGCAAGCTGCTGTTCTCCGCGCGCGTGATTCCCTACCGCGGCTCGTGGCTGGACTTCGAGTTCGACCCCAAGGACATCCTGTTCTTCCGCATCGACCGCCGCCGCAAGATGGCGGTGACGATCCTGCTGAAGGCCATCGGCATGACGCCGGAAGCCATCCTGGCCTACTTCTCCAGCTTCGACCACATCGCCCTCCACCAGGAAGGCGGCATGCTCGAATTCGTGCCCGAGCGCTGGAAGGGCGAGGTCGCGCGCTTCGACATCACCGACAAGAAGGGCAACGTCATCGTCGAGAAGGACAAGCGCATCAATGCCAAGCACCTGCGCGACCTGACCGCCGCCAAGGTCGACCACATCTCGGTGCCCGAGGACTTCCTGCTGGGCCGCGTCCTGGCCAAGAACGTCGTCAGCCCGGACACCGGCGAAGTCCTGGCGCAGGCCAACGACGAGATCACCGAGTCCCTGCTGGCGGAATTCCGCGCGGCGGGCATCCGCGACATCGAGACGCTCTACATCAACGAGCTGAACGAAGGCGCGTACATCTCGCAGACCCTGCGCACCGACGACACCGCCGACCAGATGGCCGCGCGCGTGGCGATCTACCGCATGATGCGCCCCGGCGAGCCGCCCACCGAGGAAGCCGTCGAGGCCCTGTTCCAGCGCCTGTTCTACTCCGAGGAAACCTACGACCTGTCGCGCGTCGGCCGGATGAAGGTCAACAGCCGCCTGGGCCGCGACGCCGGCAATACCGGCCCGCTGACCCTGACCAACGAGGACATCCTCGACACCATCAAGCTGCTGGTGGAACTGCGCAACGGCCGCGGCCAGATCGACGACATCGATCACCTGGGCAACCGCCGCGTGCGCTGCGTGGGCGAACTGGCCGAGAACCAGTTCCGTGCCGGCCTGGTGCGCGTCGAGCGCGCCGTCAAGGAACGTCTCGGCCAGGCCGAAACCGAAAACCTGATGCCGCACGACCTGATCAATTCCAAGCCGATCTCGGCCGCGATCAAGGAATTCTTCGGTTCCAGCCAGCTGTCCCAGTTCATGGACCAGACCAACCCGCTGTCGGAAATCACGCACAAGCGGCGCGTCTCCGCCCTGGGACCGGGCGGCCTGACGCGCGAACGCGCCGGCTTCGAGGTCCGCGACGTGCACCCGACCCACTATGGCCGCGTCTGCCCGATCGAAACGCCCGAAGGCCCGAACATCGGCCTGATCAACTCCCTGGCCCTGTACGCGCGCCTGAACGAATACGGCTTCCTGGAAACGCCCTACCGCAAGATCATCGACGGCAAGGTCTCCGACCAGATCGAATACCTGTCGGCCATCGAGGAAAGCAAGTACGTCATCGCCCAGGCCAACGCGGTGCTGGACGAGGAAGGCCGCTTCACCGATGACCTGGTCGCCTGCCGCGAAGCCGGCGAAACCATGCTGACCGCTCCGGCCAACGTGCACTACATGGACGTCGCGCCGTCGCAGATCGTGTCGGTCGCCGCCTCGCTGATCCCCTTCCTGGAACACGACGACGCCAACCGGGCCCTGATGGGCGCCAACATGCAGCGCCAGGCCGTGCCCTGCCTGCGGCCTGAAAAGCCGCTGGTCGGCACCGGCATCGAGCGCACCGTGGCGGTGGACTCGGGCACGACCGTGCAGGCCGTGCGCGGCGGGATCGTGGACTTCATCGATGCCGAGCGCGTCGTGATCCGCGTGAACGACGACGAGAACGTCGCCGGCGAAGTCGGCGTGGACATCTACAACCTGAAGAAGTACACCCGCTCCAACCAGAACACCAACATCAACCAGCGGCCCATCGTGTCGCGCGGCGACCTGGTCGCGCGCGGCGACGTGCTGGCCGACGGCGCCTCCAGCGACCTGGGCGAGCTGGCCCTGGGGCAGAACATGCTGATCGCGTTCATGCCCTGGAACGGCTACAACTTCGAGGACTCGGTGCTGATCTCCGAGCGCGTCGTCGCCGACGACCGCTACACGTCGATCCACATCGAAGAGCTGACCGTGGTCGCCCGCGACACCAAGCTCGGACCCGAGGAAATCACGCGCGACATCTCCAACCTGGCCGAAGTCCAGCTCAACCGCCTGGACGATTCCGGGATCGTGCACATCGGCGCCGAAGTGCGCGCCGACGACGTGCTGGTCGGCAAGGTTACGCCCAAGGGCGAAACCCAGCTGACGCCGGAAGAAAAGCTGCTGCGCGCGATCTTCGGCGAGAAGGCCTCCGACGTGAAGGACACCTCGCTGCGCGTGCCTTCCGGCATGGTCGGCACCGTCATCGACGTGCAGGTCTTCACCCGCGAGGGCATCGAGCGCGACAAGCGCGCCCAGTCCATCATCGACGACGAACTGCGCCGCTACCGCCAGGACCTGAACGACCAGCTGCGCATCGTCGAGAACGACGCCTTCGACCGCCTGCGCAAGACCCTGATCGGTAAGACCGCCAACGGCGGCCCGCGCAAGCTGGCCAAGAACACCGCCCTGACGGCCGAGTACCTGGACGAGCTGGACCGCTGGCAGTGGTTCGACATCCGCCTGGCCGACGAGGACGCCGCCGTCTCCCTGGAGCAGGTCAAGGACGCTCTGGAGCAGAAGCGCCACCAGTTCGACCTGGCCTTCGAGGAAAAGCGCAAGAAGCTCACGCAGGGCGACGAGCTGCCCCCGGGCGTGCTGAAGATGATCAAGGTCTACCTGGCCGTCAAGCGCCGCCTGCAGCCGGGCGACAAGATGGCCGGCCGCCACGGCAACAAGGGCGTGGTCTCGCGCATCACCCCGATCGAGGACATGCCCCACATGGCCGACGGCACCCCCGTGGACATCGTGCTCAACCCGCTGGGCGTGCCCTCGCGGATGAACATCGGCCAGGTGCTGGAAGTCCACCTGGGCTGGGCCGCCAAGGGCCTGGGCCAGCGCGTCGCCGACATGCTCGACGACGAGCGCGGCGTCCAGGTCAAGGCCGTGCGCAAGACGCTGGAGACCGTCTACAACGCCTGCGGCGGCTCGGTGAAGCTCGACCAACTGACCGACGACGAGGTGCTGACGCTGGCCAACAACCTGCGCAAAGGGGTGCCCCTGGCCACGCCGGTGTTCGACGGCGCGACCGAGGAAGACATCACCCGCATGCTGGAAATCGCCTACCCGGACGAGGTCGCCGAGCGCCTGAAGCTCACCAGCGGCCGCACCCAGGCCTGGCTGACCGACGGCCGCACGGGCGAGCAGTTCGAGCGTCCCGTGACCGTGGGCTACATGCACTTCCTGAAGCTGCACCACCTGGTGGACGACAAGATGCACGCGCGCTCCACCGGCCCGTACTCCCTGGTGACCCAGCAGCCGCTGGGCGGCAAGGCCCAGTTCGGCGGCCAGCGCTTCGGGGAAATGGAAGTCTGGGCACTGGAAGCCTACGGCGCGTCCTACACCCTGCAGGAAATGCTGACGGTGAAATCCGACGACATCACGGGCCGGACCAAGGTCTACGAGAACATCGTCAAGGGCGATCACGTGATCGACGCGGGCATGCCCGAATCGTTCAACGTGCTGGTCAAGGAAATTCGATCCCTGTCCCTGGACATGGATCTGGAGCGTAAATAATGAAAGCGCTACTCGATCTCTTCAAGCAAGTCTCCCAGGACGAGCAATTCGACGCCATCCGCATCGGGATCGCATCGCCGGAAAAGATCCGTTCGTGGTCCTTCGGCGAAGTCCGCAAGCCCGAGACCATCAACTATCGCACCTTCAAGCCCGAGCGCGACGGCCTGTTCTGCGCCAAGATCTTCGGCCCGATCAAGGACTACGAGTGCCTGTGCGGCAAGTACAAGCGCCTGAAGCACCGCGGCGTGATCTGCGAGAAGTGCGGCGTCGAAGTCACCGTGGCCAAGGTGCGCCGCGAGCGCATGGGCCACATCGAGCTGGCCAGCCCGGTGGCGCACATCTGGTTCCTGAAGTCCCTGCCCTCGCGCCTGGGCATGGTGCTCGACATGACGCTGCGCGACATCGAGCGCGTGCTCTACTTCGAGGCCTGGTGCGTGATCGAGCCGGGCATGACGCCGCTCAAGCGCGGCCAGATCATGTCCGACGACGACTACCTGGCCAAGACCGAGGAATACGGCGACGACTTCCACGCCCTGATGGGCGCCGAGGCCGTGCGTGAGCTGCTGCGCAACATCGACATCGACTCCGAGGTCGAAAAGCTGCGCGCCGAACTGAAGGCCACCGGTTCCGACGCCAAGATCAAGAAGATCTCCAAGCGCCTGAAGGTCCTGGAAGGCTTCCAGAAGTCCGGCATCAAGCCCGACTGGATGATCATGGAAGTGCTGCCGGTGCTGCCGCCGGACCTGCGTCCGCTGGTGCCGCTGGACGGCGGGCGCTTCGCCACGTCCGACCTGAACGACCTGTACCGCCGCGTCATCAACCGCAACAACCGCCTCAAGCGCCTGCTGGAACTGAAGGCCCCGGACATCATCCTGCGCAACGAAAAGCGCATGCTGCAGGAAGCCGTCGATTCGCTGCTGGACAACGGCCGCCGCGGCAAGGCCATGACCGGCGCCAACAAGCGCCAGCTCAAGTCCCTGGCCGACATGATCAAGGGCAAGAGCGGCCGCTTCCGCCAGAACCTGCTGGGCAAGCGCGTCGACTACTCCGGCCGTTCCGTCATCGTGGTGGGTCCGCAGCTGCGCCTGCACCAGTGCGGCCTGCCCAAGCTGATGGCGCTGGAACTGTTCAAGCCCTTCATCTTCAACCGCCTGGAAATGATGGGTCTGGCGACCACCATCAAGGCGGCCAAGAAGCTGGTCGAGAGCCAGGAACCGGTGGTCTGGGACATCCTCGAAGAGGTCATCCGCGAACACCCGGTGATGCTCAACCGCGCCCCCACGCTGCACCGCCTGGGCATCCAGGCCTTCGAACCGCAACTGATCGAAGGCAAGGCTATCCAGCTGCACCCGCTGGTCTGCGCGGCGTTCAACGCCGACTTCGACGGCGACCAGATGGCCGTGCACGTGCCCCTGTCGCTGGAAGCCCAGCTGGAAGCCCGCACCCTGATGCTGGCCTCCAACAACGTCCTGTTCCCGGCCAACGGCGAACCCGCCATCGTGCCGTCCCAGGACATCGTGCTGGGCCTGTACTACGCCACGCGCGAACGCGTCAACGGCAAGGGCGAAGGCATGTTCCTGGCCGACCTGGCCGAGGTCCAGCGCGCCTACGACAACCACGAAGTCGAGCTGCAGACGCGCATCACCACCCGCCTGCCCGAATACGTCAAGGACGAGAACGGCGAATGGAAGGCCGTGGTCGGCCGCTTCCAGACCACCGTGGGCCGTGCCCTGCTGTCCGAGATCCTGCCCAAGGGCCTGCCCTTCGCGGTGCTGAACAAGGCGCTGAAGAAGAAGGAAATCTCGCGCCTGATCAACATGTCGTACCGCCGCTGCGGCCTGCGCGCCACGGTGATCTTCGCCGACAAGCTGATGCAGTCGGGCTTCCGCCTGGCCACGCGCGGCGGCGTGTCGATCGCCATGGGCGACATGGTCGTGCCCGACGTCAAGAACGAAATCCTGGCCCAGGCCTCGAAAGAGGTCAAGGAAATCGACAAGCAGTATTCCTCCGGCCTGGTCACGTCCCAGGAACGCTACAACAACGTGGTGGACATCTGGGGCAAGGCCGGCGACCGCGTCGGCAAGGCGATGATGGAACAGCTCTCCACCGAGCCGGTCATCGACCGCCACGGCAAGGAAACCCGCCAGGAATCGTTCAACTCCATCTACATGATGGCCGACTCCGGCGCCCGGGGCTCCGCCGCCCAGATCCGCCAGCTGGCGGGGATGCGCGGCCTGATGGCCAAGCCCGACGGCTCCATCATCGAGACGCCCATCACGGCGAACTTCCGTGAAGGCCTGAACGTGCTGCAGTACTTCATCTCGACCCACGGCGCGCGCAAGGGCCTGGCCGACACCGCCCTGAAGACCGCCAACTCGGGCTACCTGACCCGCCGCCTGGTGGACGTGACCCAGGACCTGGTGATCACCGAGGACGATTGCGGCACCACCCACGGCTACGTGATGAAGGCCCTGGTCGAAGGCGGCGAAGTCATCGAACCGCTGCGCGACCGCGTGCTGGGCCGCGTGACGGCCACGGACGTCGTCAATCCCGACACCCAGGAAACCGTCATCCCGGCCGGCACCCTGCTGGACGAGAACCTGGTCGAGCTGCTCGACGAAGTGGGCGTGGACGAGGTCAAGATCCGCACCCCGCTCACCTGCGAGACCCGCCACGGCCTGTGCGCGCACTGCTACGGCCGCGACCTGGGCCGGGGCTATCTGGTCAGCAAGGGCGAAGCCGTCGGCGTCATCGCGGCCCAGTCCATCGGCGAACCCGGCACGCAGCTCACGATGCGGACCTTCCACATCGGCGGCGCCGCCTCGCGTTCGGCCATGGCCAGCTCGGTCGAGACCAAGTCCGCCGGCACGGTGGGCTTCGCCATCGGCCTGCGCTACCTGACCAACGCCAAGGGCGACCGCATCGCCGTGTCCCGCTCCGGCGAAATCGTCATCTATGACGACAACCGCCGCGAGCGCGAGCGCCACAAGGTTCCCTATGGCGCCACCATCGCCGTGGGCGACGGCGACGTCGTCAAGGCCGGCGCCAAGCTGGCCACCTGGGATCCGCTGACGCGCCCCATCGTGTCCGAGTACACCGGCACGATCCGCTTCGCCAACATCGAGGAAGGCGTCACGGTGGCGCGCCAGGTGGACGAGATCACCGGTTTGTCGACCCTGGTCGTGATCACGCCCAAGACGCGCGGCACCAAGGGCGCCGCCGCCCGCCCGCAGATCCTGCTGCTCGACGAGCAGGGCCAGGAAATCAAGGTGGCCGGCACCGACCACGCGGTGGCGATCTCGCTGCCCGTGGGCGCGCTGATCACTGTGCGCGACGGCCAGGCCGTGGGCGTGGGCGACTTCCTCGCCCGGATTCCGCAGGAATCCCAGAAGACCCGCGACATCACCGGCGGTCTGCCGCGCGTGGCCGAGCTGTTCGAGGCCCGTTCGCCCAAGGACGCCGGCATGCTGGCCGAAGTCACCGGCACGGTCTCCTTCGGCAAGGACACCAAGGGCAAGCAGCGCCTGGTCATCACCGACATGGACGGCGTCAGCCACGAGTTCCTGATCTCCAAGGAAAAGCAGGTGCTGGTGCACGACGGCCAGGTGGTCAACAAGGGCGAGCTGATCGTCGACGGTCCGGCCGATCCGCACGACATCCTGCGCCTGCAGGGCATCGAGCCGCTGGCCTCCTACATCGTCAACGAGGTCCAGGACGTCTACCGCCTGCAAGGGGTGAAGATCAACGACAAGCACATCGAAGTGATCGTCCGCCAGATGCTGCGCCGCGTGAACATCACCAACTCCGGCGACACCAGCTTCATCACCGGCGAGCAGGTCGAGCGCTCCGAGCTGCTGAACGAGAACGACCGCATGGACGCCGAAGGCAAGATCCCGGCCACGTACGAAAACGTGCTGCTGGGCATCACCAAGGCGTCCCTGTCGACCGACTCGTTCATCTCGGCGGCGTCCTTCCAGGAAACCACCCGCGTGCTGACCGAGGCCGCCATCATGGGCAAGCGCGACGAACTGCGCGGCCTGAAGGAAAACGTCATCGTGGGCCGCCTGATCCCGGCCGGCACGGGCATGTCCTACCACATCGCCCGCCACGACAAGGAAATCTTCGAGGCCGCCGAGCGCGCCGCGGCCCGCGAACTGGCCAATCCGTTCGGGGAACCGTCGGAGATGGCCCACGTGGGTTCCGAGGACGCCGGTCCGGACGCCGAACCGTCGGCCGACGGCGAAGCGCCGGCGCAGGACTGATCGCGGCGGCGGGCGGCCCGGCCGCCCGTTGCCCGGCATGCGTTTCCAGACCCCGCTCCCTTCCAGGAGTGGGGTTTTTTTTTACCTTTTCCCGTTTGAGACGCACAAAAGGCGCGCGAAGCGGCCCAGGAGAGGGCATTCTTGTTCTATAGTCTCGATTGTCTCGCCTGGACATCATATGACTGATCTCTACGCCGTCATCGGCAATCCCATCGCTCAATCGAAGTCGCCGCTGCTGCACACGGCGTTCGCCCGCCAGCTTGGCCACGACCTGCGCTATGAGGCCATCCTGGCCGAACCGGCCGCGTTCCGCGAAACCGTCCTGGCCTTCGCCGCCGCCGGGGGGCGTGGCATGAACGTCACCGCGCCGTTCAAGCTGGCGGCGGCTGAATTGGCGGATACCCTGACCGAACGCGCGCGCGCGGCCGGGGCCGTCAATACGCTCAAGTTCGGTCCCGAAGGCATCCTGGGCGACAACACCGATGGCGTGGGACTGGTCGGCGACATCCAGGATCGGCTGGGCGTGTCCCTGGCCGGGCGCCGGGTGCTCGTCATCGGCGCGGGCGGCGCGGCGCGCGGCATCCTGCTGCCGCTCCTGCAGGCGCGGCCCGCCGGGATCCTGGTGGTCAACCGTACCGCCGCCCGCGCCAGGGCGCTGGCGGGCGCGCTGGAATCCGCGGGCCGCATCCAGGGCGGGCCGTTGGAAGCCGCCGGAGGGCGGGAATACGACGTGGTCATCCATGCGACCTCGGCCGGCCTGAACGAAGGGGAAGCGCCCGCCGTGGATTATCGCGTGGCGGCCGATGGCCTGGCCTACGACCTGGCCTACGGGGAGGACACGCCCTTCATGCGCCAGGCCCGCGGCCGGGGCGCCGCCCTCGTGGTCGATGGCCTGGGCATGCTCGTGGGCCAGGCGGCCGAGTCCTATCGCGTCTGGCGCGGCGTGCTGCCCGACGTGCGTCCCGTCCTGGAGCGGCTCAAGCTGGCCTGACCCCATGGATGCGAACCGTCCCGCCCGGGTCTGGCTGGGGCCGCTGCTCATGTGCGTGGCCAGCCTGTTCTTCTCCTGCCTGGACACGGGCACCAAATACCTGACGGCCGGCTATCCGGTGAACCAGATCGTCTGGGTGCGCTACATGGCCCAGGCGCTGGCCGTGTTCCTGATCTTCCAGCCGCGCATGGGGCGCGGCCTGTTCCGCGCCCGCCGGTACGGCATCCAGCTGTTCCGCGGCCTGTGCCTGTGCTGCGGCAGCGTGATGGTGATCAACGGCCTGGCGCGGCTGCCCCTGGCCGAGACCACCGCCATCGTCTTCATGGCGCCGGTGCTCATCACCCTGCTGTCGGGGCTGGTGCTGAAGGAAAAGGCCCGCCGCCTGGACTGGATCGCCGTGGCCTGCGGCTTCGCGGGGGTGCTGATCATCGCCCGGCCCGGCGGCGGCCTGCTGACCTGGGCCATCCTGTTCCCCGTGGGATCGGCCGTCTGCAACGCGTGCTACCAGCTCGTCACGCGCTTCTCGCGCAGTTCCGAGCATCCCGCCACCAGCAACCTGTACACCGGCCTGATCGGCGCGCTGGTCCTGATGCCCTGGGGCGTCATGGACTGGGCGCCCATGGCCTGGGCCGACCTGCTGCTGGTGATTGGCCTGGGCACGGTGGCCGCGCTGGGCCATCTGATCATGACCCACGCCCTGCTGCACGCGCCGGCCGCCTCGCTCGGGCCGTACGGCTATACCCAGATCTTCTGGGCGACCCTGCTGGGCTGGCTGGCCTTCTCGTCCGTGCCCGACGCCATGACCTGGCTGGGGATGCTGATCATCGCCGCGGGCGGCCTGCTGCTGTCGTCCGGGCCGCTGCTGCGGCGCGGGGCTTCAGCCTGGCGCGGCTTCACCGGCCATCGTTAGGGCCGCGCGCAGGCCCAGCAGGTAGCTGTCGGCGCCGAAGCCGCAGATCTGGCCCTGCACCACGGGCGCCAGTACCGATTCGTGGCGGAAGGCTTCGCGCGCGTGGATGTTCGACATGTGCACTTCGACGACGGGAATCCGCAGGATGGCGATGGCGTCGCGG
This sequence comes from Castellaniella denitrificans, assembly GCF_042653765.1. Classification (NCBI taxonomy): domain Bacteria; kingdom Pseudomonadati; phylum Pseudomonadota; class Betaproteobacteria; order Burkholderiales; family Alcaligenaceae; genus Castellaniella; species Castellaniella denitrificans. Next base: position 14,429 of record NZ_JBHSEZ010000011.1, read on the forward strand.
ATGCCGTAGCTGTAGTGCGTCCAGGCGCCGGCGTTGATCAGCACCGCATCGGTGCCGTCGGTATGGGCGCGATGGATGCGTTCGACCAGCTCGCCCTCGTGGTTGGTCTGGAAGCAGGCGACTTCGGCGCCCAGTTCCCGGCCCAGCGCCTGCAGGCGCGCGTCGATCTGCGCCAGCGTGATCGAGCCGTACTGGGCCGGGTCGCGCTGGCCGAACATGTTCAGGTTGATGCCGTGCAGGACGAGGATGTTCATGGGGGCGATGGACGTGTGGAAACCATGCAGCATCATAACTGGTGCGGCCCCGCCCGGCTTCGGCCGGGAGATTCATCCGCCGGAATGCAATAACCCTTTGCCCTGCAAAAACAAATCGTGCTAAACTTCTTGGCTTGCTGGGTTAATGGCATCTGGTCGCGGTATGCGCCGCATGATCTTGTGCCTGTCTTTGCGCCCGGCGACACCGAAGGCCAGCGGCCTTCGGCGTGCAAAACCTTGTGCAAGACCCGCTCTTTACGTCATTCGTTTCAGGCGGATTTTGCGCACATCGCCTGAAAATGCCCCCGCCGCGCGCTTTGCGCGGCCAAGCAGGCCCGGGCATTCTGGATATCGACGTAAAACGTACGCAAGTACAAAGGATGCGTAAAGGTCATGCCTACCATTGCTCAACTGCTGCGCAAGCCGCGCCAAGTCAGCCGCGAGAGCAGCAAGAGCCCGGCGCTGGATAACTGCCCCCAGCGCCGCGGCGTCTGCACCCGTGTCTACACCACCACCCCGAAGAAGCCGAACTCCGCCCTGCGCAAGGTCGCCAAGGTGCGCCTGACCAACGGCTACGAGGTCATCTCCTACATCGGCGGCGAAGGCCACAATCTCCAGGAACACTCGGTGGTCCTGGTGCGCGGCGGCCGCGTGAAGGATCTTCCCGGTGTGCGCTACCACATCGTCCGCGGCTCCCTGGATCTCCAGGGCGTCAAGGACCGCAAGCAGGCCCGTTCCAAGTACGGCGCCAAGCGTCCCAAGAAGTAATTCCCCGCTTCTCAGCAGTATCCCGATCGCTTTAGATCGGCCGTGCAGCCGCAGCCATGGGGCTGTGGCACGTAAGTGGCTTTCCGGATGGAAGCCGTGGCCGCACAGGCGGCTCAACTGAATCGTCACAAGGAAATCGAAATGCCTCGTCGTCGCGAAGTACCGAAACGTGAAATCCTCCCCGATCCCAAATTTGGCAGTGTCGAGCTGGCCAAGTTCATGAACGTCGTCATGCTGTCCGGCAAGAAAGCCGTGGCGGAACGCATCGTGTACGGCGCCTTGGACCAGATCCAGGCCAAGACGGGCAAGGAACCCATCGAAGTCTTCAACACCGCCATCAACAACATCAAGCCGGTGGTCGAAGTCAAGTCCCGCCGCGTCGGTGGCGCCAACTACCAGGTGCCGGTCGAAGTGCGCCCCGTGCGCCGCCTGGCCCTGGCCATGCGCTGGCTGCGCGAAGCCGCGAAGAAGCGCGGCGAGAAGTCGATGGACCTGCGTCTCGCGGGTGAGCTGATGGATGCCGCCGAAGGCCGCGGCGGCGCCATGAAGAAGCGCGAAGACACCCACAAGATGGCCGAGGCCAACAAGGCCTTCAGCCACTTCCGCTGGTAATCCAGCCGGTCAATCACCAGGAAATACATCATGGCCCGCAAAACTCCCATCGAGCGCTACCGCAACATCGGCATTTCCGCGCACATCGACGCAGGGAAGACCACCACCACCGAGCGCATCCTGTTCTACACCGGCGTCAACCACAAGATTGGCGAAACCCATGAAGGCTCGGCCACCATGGACTGGATGGAGCAGGAGCAGGAACGCGGCATCACCATCACGTCGGCGGCCACCACGGCGTTCTGGCGCGGGATGGAGCACCAGTACGATGAGCACCGCATCAACATCATCGACACCCCGGGCCACGTCGACTTCACCATCGAAGTCGAGCGTTCCATGCGCGTGCTCGACGGCGCCTGCATGGTGTATTGCGCCGTGGGCGGCGTGCAGCCGCAGTCCGAAACCGTGTGGCGCCAGGCCAACAAGTACGGCGTGCCCCGCCTGGCCTTCGTCAACAAGATGGACCGCACCGGCGCGAACTTCTTCAAGGTCTACGATCAGCTCAAGCTGCGCCTGAAGGCCAATCCCGTGCCCATCGTCATCCCGATCGGCGCGGAGGACAACTTCCAGGGCGTCATCGACCTGACCAAGATGAAGGCCATCATCTGGGACGAAGCCTCTCAGGGTACCAAGTTCGAGTACATGGATATTCCTGCCGCCATGGCCGATCAGGCCAATGAATGGCACGAAAAGCTGATGGAATCGGCCGCCGAGGCCAACGAGGAACTGATGAACAAGTACCTCGAGACCGGCTCGCTGACCGAGCAGGAGATCGACCGCGGCATCCGCCTGCGCACGATCGCCTGCGAAATCCAGCCCATGCTGTGCGGCACCGCCTTCAAGAACAAGGGCGTGCAGCGCATGCTGGACGCCGTCATCGACTACCTGCCCTCCCCGGTGGACATTCCCCCGGTCAAGGGCACCGACGACGAAGGCAACGAAGTCAGCCGCAAGGCCGACGACAAGGAAAAGATGTCGGCGCTGGCGTTCAAGCTGATGACCGACCCGTTCGTGGGCCAGTTGACCTTCATCCGCGTGTATTCGGGCGTGCTGTCCTCCGGCGACACCGTCTACAACCCGGTCAAGGGCAAGAAGGAACGCATCGGCCGCATCCTGCAGATGCACGCCAACAACCGCGCCGAAATCAAGGAAGTGGTCGCGGGCGACATCGCGGCCGTCGTGGGCCTGAAGGAAGTCACCACGGGCGAGACCCTGTGCGACGTGGGCGACCACATCCTGCTGGAAAAGATGGAATTCCCCGAGCCTGTGATTTCCCAGGCCGTGGAACCCAAGTCCAAGGCCGACCAGGAAAAGATGGGCATCGCCCTGTCGCGCCTGGCCGCCGAGGATCCGTCCTTCCGCGTGCGCAGCGACGAGGAATCCGGCCAGACCATCATTTCCGGGATGGGCGAACTGCACCTGGAAGTGCTGGTCGACCGCATGAAGCGTGAATTCGGCGTCGAGGCCAACGTCGGCAAGCCCCAGGTGGCCTACCGCGAGACCATCCGCAAGACCTGCGAGGAAGTCGAAGGCAAGTTCGTCAAGCAGTCCGGCGGCCGCGGCCAGTACGGCCACGTCGTGCTCAAGCTCGAGCCCCTGGAAGCGGGCGGCGGCTACGAATTCGTCGACGCCATCAAGGGCGGCGTGGTGCCGCGCGAGTTCATCCCGGCGGTGGACAAGGGCATCCAGGAAACCCTGCCCGCGGGCGTGGTGGCCGGCTACCCGGTCGTGGACGTCAAGGTCACGCTGTTCTTCGGTTCGTACCACGACGTGGACTCGAACGAAAACGCGTTCCGCATGGCGGCCTCGATGGCGTTCAAGGATGGCATGCGCAAGGCCAACCCGGTCCTGCTCGAGCCCATGATGCACGTCGAAGTCGAAACCCCGGAAGACTACGCCGGCACGGTGATGGGCGACCTGTCGTCCCGTCGCGGCATGGTCCAGGGCATGGACGACATCCCGGGCGGCGGCAAGATCATCAAGGCCGAGGTGCCCCTGGCCGAGATGTTCGGCTATTCGACCAGCCTGCGTTCGCAGACCCAGGGCCGCGCCACCTACACGATGGAATTCAAGCAGTACGCCGAGGCGCCGCGCAACGTCGCCGACGAAGTCATCGCCGCTCGCGGCAAGTAACGCACGGCCCGGCCGCATGGCCGGGCAACCACTTTTCATTTCCTAGGAAATACGGGATACATCATGGCAAAAGGCAAGTTTGAACGGACCAAACCGCACGTGAACGTGGGTACGATCGGCCACGTTGACCACGGCAAGACGACGCTGACGGCGGCGATCACG
>NZ_JBHSEZ010000012.1:0-25812 GCF_042653765.1 Castellaniella denitrificans
CCCCCCCCCCCGGCAGTCTGAACGACAGCCGACCGCGCAGGAAGAGCATGGCGTCGGCCTTCTGGAAAGCGTGGTCTTGGAAGACGGCGGTTTCCGTGCGGGCGAACACCAGGGAAATGGCGTTGCCGTGGGCCGCGCAGCGTTCCAGCCAGCGGGCAGCGAACGGGCCATAGGGTGGGTTGCACCAGACACGGCCAGCCCATTCGCGGGTCAGGCCGTCGTCGCGGATGGTGAATTGCTGCCGGGCGGTACGCCACGGCTGGAACTCGCTCGCGCAAGGATCCAAATCGAACGACCCAAGGGCTTGCAACAGCTCCGGCGGCGTCAGCCAATCATGCGTTGTGGCAACAGAACCCCCTTGGCCTGTCTCGAATAAAACATCCATCAGACAGACCTCCAGTGAGGATTGCTGCGCGACATGCTGGCAACGATGTGGTAGGGAACGCCAGTGACCTTTACGGCATGGAGCAACTTCCCGTGATGTTTTCCAAACTCCAAAATGGCTTTTTTGACAGCCCTTGCCTGCTCGTCGGTTATCGTCGCCATGCCATGCTTCTGGTTGGCCTGATGCGTCCCGTGCTTCAGCTTGTCGGCGATGTTTTCGGCTTGCGTCGCCCACCGCAGGTTCGCCGCCGAATTGTTGGATTTATCCCCGTCGTTATGGCAGCACACATAGGCGCTTGACGGTGGCGGGCCGTTGAATGTCTCGCAGACGATTCTTGCTACCGAACTTTGGATTTGCACACCGTCACACCGCAGCGGAACCATTGCATATCCATCCTTGTCCAGCCACGCCCGCAGCAGAACCGGGCGCTTCCTTTTGACCGAAACGATGCACCCATCGGGCGAAGCGAGATAGCCGCTAAATCCAGCCACGGGGAGCCATTTTTCATCAACCAGCGGCATAGAGCTTCCCTCCGCTGGTGCCGTGTCCGCGAACACGGGCGCAATAACCCACGACCTTGATTTCACCGCGACGCACGGCCTTCGCGTAAATCGCACCAAAGGCACGATCATCGGCAGGCCGGATGCCAGCGGCACGCGCGGCAAGCGTCACCTGCTCACCGGGCACGCTGCCCAGCGCGGCGGCCTGCTCGCGCACGTAGGCCACGATGAAGGCATAAGCCCGCTCGCCGAAGCTGGGGTCGGCAGAGGTGGCCGCATCGAAGGAAAGCTGCATCTGCTGCTCACCCAGACGGCGGGCGGTAGCGGCGCGGCGGGCGTGCGACGGGTGTTGCAGGGTTTCAGCGGCCATCATGATCAGTTCCCCCGAATGGCCTGCAAGAGCTCGCCGCTGGCCTTCATCAGCGCTAGCAGCAGAGGTTCCAGCGCGCGGCGCTCGGTGGCGTCGAAGCGGCCATCCTTCGCAGCTTCAGATCCGGCGCCGAACAGGCTGGACGCCGACGCAACCAAGGACAGAAACAGACGCACGGCCTCGGCAGGCGGGCGCTCTTCCAGTTCAAAGTTCATCGGAACCTGCCCGACGAGGTGGGCCAGCGCGAAGATGGCACGCTTGGCCTGGGCCACGACGACGATTTCGAGGATGACGCTGAAGGATGGCGGCGGGGCCTCGTGGTCGGGGTTGATGCCGTTGGCGAGGGTGTTGCCGTTCATACCCATCGTTTCAGCGATGGCGCGGACGCCGCCGGGGTATTCCTTGGCGTCGGCCTGAAGGGCCAGAAACAGGGCGCGGTGGGCTTGTTTGATGGGGCGGCGCATTGGCGAACGTCTCCTTTTTTTCGTCTAGTCCCGCGCTTGGCGGTGGTGGAAACTGGCTTCGTCGAAAGAAAGGAAACCCGTCATGCCGCAGCCTCGCTTCCAGTCGTCTCGTTATTTGCAGCAGCGCCAGAGCCGCGCAGGTAGGCCCAATCCACGTCGGGGCGTAGCTCTTCGCACGTCACGGCGCCAGCGGATTCGCGCTCGATGTTGATACAGAGGCTTTCGCCGATACGCTGGCCCGTCGAAATGGCCTTGCGGAGGTATCCCAGCGAAGTTCCGCAACGGGCAGCGAAGTCCTGCTGTTCCGGCGGCGCCAGGCTGTTGAGGTAGGTCTTGAGGGTATCCATGACCGCGACTTTACCTATCGGTAAATCATCCGTCAATACCAATCGGTCATTTACCAATAAGTAAATGACACGCAAAATTTGCCAATGACCCCAGAAGAACGAAAAAAACACCGCCAAGAACGACTGCTCGCCTTGCTCAATGAGAAGTACGGCGGACAGCAGATCGCCCTCGCCAACGCCGCAGATATTTCGGCGACGCTCGTTTCGCGCTACATCAAGGGAACGAAGGGGATTGGCGAAGACATGGTGTCCAAGATCGAGGGCAACACCGGGTACTTCGGATGGTTTGGCATTGCATCGGGCGAAGACGTGCCAGCAGCGACTAAACCAAAGCCCACCCCAGCCCCAAGCGGCACAGTTTTCCACCTTCTTGATGTAGAGGCGGCTTGCGGCGACGGGAGGCAGAATGTGGACTACCCGGAGATTGTCCGCGCTATCGTTCTATCGGATGACGAGGCGAGGGATCGCATCGGAAGCCTGAACAAGTCGGGCAGTATTCAGGTCATCATGGCGACGGGCGACAGCATGGTGCCAACTATCCAGCCGCGCGATTTGCTCTTTGTCGATACTGCCGTCAGGGAGTTTTCAGGGGATGGCATCTACCTGATTCGCCGCGACCACGGCCTATCCTGCAAGCGGCTTTCGATGGCCGGACGCACGCTGCTGGTGACATCAGATAACCCGGTTGCGCGGGACTGGAAGTGGAAGGACAAGCGAGAATCAGACGCCATCATTGGGCGCGTATTGGCCGCACTGCCGATGACATTCAAACAATTCTATTGATGGAAGGGAACCCATGAGCGATAGCATCGAGCAACTGACGAAGCTGAACGAACTCAAGGCGAGCGGCGCGCTCACCGAAGAAGAGTTCGCGGAGCAAAAGAAAAAACTGCTGCAACCAAGCAGCCCGGAACCGAAGAAAAAATCGTTCTTCTCTTTGCGCTCACCTGGCCTCTGGATTCTTGCCGCAGTCATCGCTGGCGGCTACCAGGTCATCAAGTACGGCTCTCTGGCCGGTGGAGACTTGCCATCGTGTGGCAGCAGCCAGGCAAGCAACATGGTGGTCGAGTTGCTCAACAAGCAGGTTCGAGAAAACCCGTTCGCGGCGATGATTGCCGGCGGAGCAAGGGCTATTTCAATATCCGGCGCAAAAGAGCTTCATTCCGACCCGGCCATTCGTGCCTGCGAGGCCACAGTAAAGCGCAACAACGGTGAAGGCGAGGTCGGCTACACCATCGAAATGGGCAACAAGGAAAAGGGTGAGTTCTGGGTGCATGTCTATGGCGTCGAGCAGGTGCGCGCCATGTTTGCAAAACAGGATTCGACAGCGCCATCAGCGCCCAGCGCCCAAGCAGCCACGCCATCGCCAGCACCCGTCGCACAGGATCTGTCGAAATACCTCGGGGAATCTCCGAGTGCGATGCTCAATGATCCATCCGTCAAGGAGAAATTCGCGGCCCTGTTCAGTGGCGACAAGGCCGAGCATGAGCACTTCCTGAATAACCTGTCCGTTGCTTCCGGCGTCAAGGAGCAGGATGGATTCTATTTTGGCGAGGGTCAGGCAGACCATCTTGGCGGCGTCGAAGAGGCCGCGTTCGCCATCAACAAGAGCACGGGCAAGGTCTTTGCCATCATCTTAGTAGAGGGCAAAACCATCAAGTGGGCTGGCGTCAAATCTGAACAAGACCTCCCCCCGCCGCTGCTCACCTGGAACAAGGAGCGCAGCGGCCAGTAAGTACTTAGACAGTAAAACCCTGCCTGCCGCTTGTCGCCCTCTGCCAGTCGGCGCGGTCGATGGCGGCCAGACTGCACAACGTCAGGGGAACGACCAGTTCGACATGGTTGCCGTTGCTGTCCACCGGCGATCCGATGGGATAGCCAATGCTTTCGATCACCATCGGCGAATACAGCGTTCCCTTGTATTTCATGGCAATCTTTGCCGGAGCGATGGACGGCAGCAGCGCCCGCGCGGAAGCCTCATCCAGCGGCTTTCCTTCGGCAACCGCCTTAGCCGCACTCAAGAGGCTCATGATTGGGCCGTCCGGGGCAAGCTCTTGGGGAAGCGCCCATTGAATGAGCTGCATCACGGGATTCATCACTTCGGCCACCGGATCGCTCCAGGCGCGAAACAAGGCTACGGCTTGAATTTTTACCGGCGGCATTCCTGCGAACACCTGCGTGCTATTGAGCTTGGTGATGCCGGTACGGCCCTCGAACTTTCCAACAAAGTCCTTTCCCTTGCCGTCGCCCACCCACGGTTGAATCGCCCCCGATTGCAGCATGGACGAGATAGCGGGAACGCCCTTATCAGCCCCGGCGTTCTCGAACGGGCTCTGCCACCCCAAAGTCATTTCGATGTTCGCCTCGGTCAAGGGGGCTTGAATGGTGGGGCGGCCTTCGATCTTTCGCCAGTAGTGCGATCCGCTTCCGGCGCGCTCCACAGGCCAGAAGCTGGCGATCAGGTGCGGAGAAAGCCCATCCCACTTCGAGTGCAGAATGGGATTGACCAAGCTGGGCCGCGTGCTTTCCGTGCTCACAGCTTTACCTTCACCGCACCGGCCCCACCCGAATACTTGTGCAGCCCTTCCAGCATCGAGTGCAGGCAATTGGCAACGCGCTCGGGGTTGTCATCGCCAACAATCTGCGCGGCTTGTTGAATGAGGCCCTCGGGGGTCGCCTTGTCGGCAATGACGTGCAGGGTTTCGACGCACGCTTGGGCCAAGCCGTACACGATTCCGTCTTGTTCAAGTTGGTGGCTCATGGTGTTCCTTTCCGGTTCTCTCTTGACGCACAAGGCTACCTTACGTCGGCGTCGTTCCCGGCGGAATGTTCCGATAGGTGGCTTCGGGCAACAACAACCGCCTTCTGGCCCCAATCGGGAATGACGATGAACTCAATGCCCAGAGCCCGCGCGCGTTCGGCCATCCGTTTTGTGGCATCAACCAGCTTGGCCTGCTGATCCAGCGTCATACCGTCCAGCGGCAGCAGCAAAAGAACCGTATCCCCTGGCCGCATAACGGCTACCTTGTCGTCCGACAGCAGCGGGCGCTTCTCGTCGGAATCCTTCTTTTCCCGCTTCCAAATCCATTCCAGCAGTCTCATTTCAAAATCTCCATGAAGTAAATGGCGGTGAGCGCACCGCCGAACACGACACCCAGCACAAACACCAGAACCTGCCGCAGCCGGTAGCGCCGCCATATCTTCATTGCCGCAGCATCAGTTCTAGCGTGAAGTCCCGCAAGTACGGCCCGATCGCGCTCCCTCATTTCGTTCATCGCCCGCGCCAACCATTCGACGGTTTCCTTGTCGTTGTTACGTCCAGCCAATCCGCCGGGACACTGGCACGCGCTCGTTTCGCCAAGTGCCAGAGCGAACGGCCTGCCGCACTGATGACACGCTGCCGTCTCGCCAGCGCCGACTTTTGAGCTCCAACCTTCCTGTTCTTCCATACCCGCCTCCTCGACCTGGCCACATGGCCGGGTTTTATTTTGCCAAAAATATTTACCGATTGGTATTGACACGTAAATTACCTGTCGGTAAAGTTCATCCATCGAAGCACGCAACGGCAGGCAACTACCAGCGCGTGATGCTCTTTAAAACTGCTAATGGATGAACAGGCGCACTTAGGAGAAAGCGCCCTACCCCGTGGCGCGCACGGTAGAAGCAAAAGTGCGCGAAACCCGAATCTCCCTGGGGGAGTGGCCCGTGGGGCTGCGTTGAAACCATAGGTTCGGTTTGCACGTTCGCTATTTGCGAACTGCGAACGCCCACCCGTCCGTGGCGCAGGTAACGACGGGCAGAAATAGAAGCCCCTGCAACCAGGCCCCGCGAAGTCGGGGCGAGACGCCCGTGACAGCAGGCACAGCAGGGGTGCGGCGCGCGCACTACGTCGCATCAATGCCGCAACCGGCCAGGCCCAGCGTCTGGCCGGAGTGATGCCCTGGCAACAGGGCCATCACCACCGCCGATTGCACCCAGTCGCCGGTGCTGATGTTCCCCCTCAACCACAACCGAAAGGCCCACCATGACCGCACAAGTTGACGCCTCGCCCATCGCCATGAAGGCGGTGGAATCCTCGCGCATCGCCGAAATCGGCCACAACGCCGAAACCAACACCCTCGCCATCCGCTTCAAGCGGGCCGACGGCAGCCACGGCGCGCTGTACCACTACGGCAATTTCAACGCCGAGGAATTCGCCACCTTCGACAGCGCCGAATCGCTGGGCACGCACTTCAGCCAGCACATCAAGAAGGAAACCGAGAAGCACCCGTACCTGCGCGTGGCCGAGCCGCCGGCGAACGCCGAGGCCGCCACCGCGTAATCCATGCCCGCGCCGCCGCGCGATAGGCGGAGGGACGACGCCAACAGTCGCACCCCGGTGAAAGGCCGGGGCCATCAAGAGGCGCCCTGGGCAAATCCAGCGCCGACCAACCCCAGAGCGAAGCACCCACGGGCAAGTTGGAGCCCGTCTCCGGGGCGCCCCTTGATGGCGGTCGCATGACCGAATCCCCTGCCTATGAGGATGGGCAGGCGGCGGACGAGCCTCGATGACCCCGCACACACGGGCGAGAACAGCGCGCTTGCAAATGGTGCAGGTAGCCCGACCGCCATCAACCCTATCGCAGCGTAGAGAAGCGGTATCTCGTCGGCTTCATAAGCCGGAGGTCGCTGGTTCGATTCCAGCCGCTGCAACCAATTCAAAGGCATGACGATGAGCGACATCGCGGAACGCTTGATGCGCGGCGTCGAGGCCATCCCGTTTTCTGGGTGCTGGATATGGACTGGCGCACTCACGCGAGACGGCTATGGACGCATCTTCGTGAATGGGAAAGCCCGCCGCGCACACCGGGTTGCATTCGAGGTTTTCAAGGGCATCCCTGCAAACGATGTCTGCCATACCTGCGATACCCCGTCTTGCATCAACCCAGCTCACCTTTTCGATGGCACGCACTCCGACAACATGCGTGACCGCGAGGGAAAGGGCAGAGCCAACAAGGCTACCGGGGAAAGAAATCGGCATCACAGGTTTTCTTTCCAAGAAATCACCGAAATGCGAGCGATGCGCCAGAGCGGCGTGCCGCTCGCTGAAATCGCAACGAAATTCTCTATCAACGGCACCGGCTACGTGTCGCTGGTGGTGAACAACAAGATCAGGAAGACAGCCTGATCTTGCCCGCCCCGCCCATCAAGCACCCCATCAACCCAAAGGACATCAACATGAGCCAAATCGGCATCGTTTTCGGCAAGAAGCACACGCCCTGGACGCGCATCGACAACAGCGGCGCCATCATCACCCCCGACGCCAGCTTCTTCAGCAACCACCCGACCTTCGCCGGTATCGCCGACGAGGAAATCGACGGCCAGAGCATGGTTCGCGTGCCGGCCTTCTACTACCGCTCCGACATCGTGCGCGACGGCCCGCTGCTGGGCAAGAAGGCGCTCTGGGTGAGCGACGAACCCGCCGAGGGCTACGCGCTGCATCCGGCCTTCCGCAACAACGGCGCCGACCTCGCGCAATACTGGCTGGGCAAGTACCAGGGCACGCCGGACGGCGACGACAAGCTGGGCTCGCAAGCCGGCCTGATGCCGCTGGCGCGCATCGACTTCCCCACCATGCAGGCGCGCGCCGCCGCGCGCGGCGAGGGCTGGATGTTGTGGAGCATTTACCAGCTCGCGGCCATCCAGGCGCTGGCCCTGATCGAGTGCGGCACGCCCAACGTCAAGTCCATTCTGGGCGAGGGCTACACCGACGGAAACGGCGTGCGCAAGGTTGATGACGCCGAGGTGGTGCAGGCCGCCTACCGTGGTATCACGGGCCTCTGGGGCAACGTCTGGCAGATGCTGGACGGCTTGCAGACCGGCGCGAACCGCGAGTTCCTCATCTGGGACAAGGACGGCCACCGCAACCTGCTCAACACCGGCATCGAAGCGCCGGAGCATGGCTGGATCCACAAGCGCCTGCGCAATGTCGGAGAGGGTTTCGACCTGGGCGCAGTGTTCGTGCCGAAGAAGACCCGCGACGAGCAAGAGGAAGCGGCCTACGGTAACTACTCGTGGTTCTGGTCTGGCGGTGTCGCCTACCACGGCGGCGGTTGGGGCAGCGGCGCGATCGGCGGGCTCTTCTGCCTGTACGTCAGCGGTCCCGCGTCGGACGTCCGCGCGGCTGTCGGCGGTCGCCTCGCAAAGGTGTAATGGGTCATGTCGGCATGTGTCATGTATCCGGGCGAGCCTGCCGAGCAGGCCGCCCGGTTTTTTCGCGGCGCGAAAAATGGCACTCCGGCGATCACGGCGGAAGTGCTTCGGCTCCTTCTGCACTATGACCCCTACACCGGCGTCTTCGCCTGGCGCGTCCCCCAGTCAAACCGCGCTCCCACCGGAAGTCCGGCAGGAACAATGCGAAACGGCTACGTCCGCATCCGCATCGCGGGCAAGGACTACAACGCGCACCGCCTCGCCTGGCTCTACGTGTTCGGCGTCTGGCCTGAAAAGCTGGTCGATCACATCAACGGCAGGCGCGACGACAACCGCATCGGCAACCTGCGCGAGCTCTCGAATACCGAGAACCAGCAGAACCGCCGCCGTGCAGCGCGGCATAGCAGCACCGGCCTGATAGGCGTCAGCCAAGGCCGCCGTGAGGGCACGTTCCGCGCCCACATCACGCTCAACCGGGAGCGTCAATTCCTGGGCAACTTCTCCGACCCATTGCAGGCCCAGCAGGCGTACATCAACGCCAAGCGATGCCTGCATCCGTTCGGAACCATCTGAAAGGGAAAGCCATGAGCACACCGCAGGCTGCGGCCTTGGCGGGCGACTTCGCACGCCCTAAGCCGCTCATCAAGTGCCAGGTCAAGGTGACGACGGAAACGGGCGCGCGCTTCCACTACGCCGCGCTCTTCGCCAGCACCTGCGACGCCGCCATCGACGCGCTCGAACGGTTCGGCATTTCCAAGATCAGCGTGGAGCCGGCCCAATGAAGAAGACGCTGAAGCTGCTGGCCGATTTTCACTACTACCTCAAACGCGGGTACGGCATCCGCAAGTCCTGGCGCCTCGCCAAGGTCACGCTGTAACCGCCGCCCATCCCATCATCAAGGAGAAATTCATGGACAACACGCATTCGGGCGGCGCACTCGCCACCCGCCAAGAGTTCGGCGGCTCCATCGCCACGCACGCCACCACCGAAACCGCATCTGCTTACGTGGCCGCCCAGGCCAAGGCCGTGGTCGAAGCCCGCTACGTCATGGCCCTGCGCCGCCCGCGCAACTGGGATCAGGTGCGCCAAGACCTGCTCAAGGAATGCCGCCGCCCCAGCTTCGCCCACAACAAGAGCGCCTACTACCGCAAGCCCATCGGCGATGGCGTAGAGGGTCTGGGTATCCGATTCGTCGAAGTCGCGCTGCGCTGCATGACGAATGTCCTGGTGGAAACCACCATGATCTTCGAGGACGAGACCAAGGAAATTCACCGTGTCAGCGTGACCGACCTGGAATCGAACCTCACGTATCCGCTTGACGTGCGCGTGACCAAGACCGTCGAACGCTCGAAGCCCGGCGATGACGGCAGCTACGTCAGCGTGCGCAAGAACAGCTACGGCAAGAACGTCTATACGGTGCCCGCCACCGACGACGACCTGCTGAACAAGCGCGCCGCACAAATCTCGAAGGCTATCCGCACGCTGGGACTGCGCATCATCCCTGGTGACATGCAGGACGAGGCCGAAGGAATCATCAAGGCCATCCGCCTGGACGAGGCAGCGCGCGACCCCGACACCGAGCGCAAGCGCATCGCCGACTCCTTCAACGAAATCGGCGTCAAGGCCGCCGACCTGACCGAATACCTGGGCCACACGCTGGACACCTGCTCGCCTGCCGAACTGGTCAATCTGCGCGGCATCTACGGTGCCATCCGCGACGGCGAATCCTCGTGGAAGAGCGTCATGGAGAACAAGGCCGAACAGCAGGCCGGCAAGGGTGCCGGGGCCGGTGCGGGCAACACCGGTGGCGGCAAGACGCTGCCGACGTGCAGCGCCGAGAACTTCGCCAAGAAGTCGCCGGGCTGGAAGAAGCAGGTCGAAGCCGGCAAGAAGGTGAATGACCTCATCGCCATGATCGAAACCAAGGAACTGCTCACCGCCGACCAGAAGATGGAGATTGCGGGCTGGGCCAACGGGGGTGCTCAAGAATGAAAATCCATGACCTTCAGCAAGGCAGCCCCGAGTGGCAAGCCTTCCGCCTGACCCACCACGGCGCCAGCGAGGCCGCCGCGATGCTGGGCCTGTCGAAGAAAACGACGCGCTCCGAACTGCTGCGCATGAAGCACACCGGCACGCCCAAAGAGTTCAGCGACTGGGTGCGGGTGAACATCCTCGACTACGGCCACGAAGTCGAAGCGATGGCGCGGCCCATCATCGAAGACCTGATCGGCGAAGACCTCTACCCGGTTACGTGCTCCAACGAAGACACCGGCGGCATCCTCTCCGCATCGTGCGACGGCCTGACGATGGGCTACGACACCGCCTTCGAGCATAAGCAATGGAACACCGAACTGGCCGCATCCGTGGCTGGCGGCGTGCTGCCCGAAGAGCACATGCCCCAGTGCCAGCAAATCATGCTGGTGACTGGCGCCAAGCGCGTCATCTTCACCGTGTCCGACGGCACGCCCGACAACTGCGTGCATGTCGAAGTGCTGCCGGATCCTGCCTGGTTCGTCCGCATCGAGGCGGGCTGGGCACAGTTTGACCGTGACCTGGCCGACTACGTGCTGCCCGAGGCGAAGCCGGTCATCGTCGCCGAGGTCGTGCAGGCGCTGCCGGCAGTAGCGGTGCAGATCAGCGGCGAAATCACGGTGCGGGACAACTTCAAGGTGTTCGAGGCTGCCTTGCGCGACTTCCTTGAAAACCGCCTCATCCGCGAGCCGGAAACCGACAAGGACTTCATCGACCTGGATGCGCAAATCAAGGCGCTGAAGAAGGCCGAGGACGCACTCAACTCCGCCGAGACGATGATGCTGGCGCAAATCCAGACCGTCGATGAAGCCAAGCGTCAGAAGGACATGCTCTACAAGCTGACGCGCGACAACCGCCTCATGGCCGAAAAGCTGCTGGAAAGCGAGAAGACACGGCGGCGCGCGGAGAAGGTGGAAACGGCCCGCAAGGCTTACGTCGCCCACGTCGCCGAGCTTCAGCGTGAAATCGCTGGCCTGCGCATGGACGTTGCCACGCCGGACTTCGCGGGCGCCATCAAGGGCCTGAAGACGCTGGAAAGTATGCAGGACAAGCTCGACACGGCTCTGGCGAACGGCAAGATCGCCGCCGAGCAACAGGCCGCCGACCTACGCACGAAGCTGGGCTGGATCGAGGCCAACGCCGCCGAATACCGCGCGCTGCTGGCCGACCTGCAACAGCTCGCGGCCAAGCCGTTCGACGACTTCAAGCTGGCGGTAACGGCGCGCATCGACGCGCACAAGAAGGCCGAGGCCGACCGCCTGGAAGCGGAGCGCGCACGTATCCGGCAGGAGGAAGAGGCCAAGGCGAAGGCCGAAGCCGAAGCGAAGCTGCGTGCAGAACAGCAGGCCGCCACGCCCGCCGTTCCGCTGGCCGACCCGACGCCCCAGGTTACGGCCAAACCCACCACCACGGCCCGGCCTTCCACCGCGCCGGCGGTATCCCGCGCCAACCCGGCGCCCACCAGCAAGAGCCGCCCCAGCGACGACGAAATCATCGACGTGCTGGCGCTGCATTTCCGCGTCCATGAATCCGCCGTGGTGGCCTGGCTGCTCGAAATCGACCTCGAAGCCGCCAGCCAGCGCATCGCCGACAGCATGGCCGCATAGGGGAAGTCCATGAGCACCGTTCAACAAGCTGCGCCGGCGGTCTGCCCCGACGGCGCTCACATGGGCGAGCACGCCTGCACGAACCGTTCCCAGTGCTGGGAGCCGTGCGGCGAACTCGGGCACAGCGAAGAGCACGCCAAGGCCATCCATCCCGACGATGAGGCCGTGGATCGCTTCGCCGCCGTGCTGAAGGACAAGCTGGCCGTGGCGCGCGCGAAGGGGCGCGGCGGCTGGGAGGACAAGGCGGAAGTGTCCGGCGACGAACTGACCGACATGCTGGTGGGCCACCTCTGGAAGGGCGACCCGCGCGACGTGGCGAACTTCTGCATGTTCCTCTGGGAGCGCGGCGAGCGCATCACCCTGGCCGGCGGCCCGCGCATGGAGCGCGCCACCGACGCCTTCCAGATTGCCGAGGCTCAATGCGCGGAGCGGCACGCCGCCGCTGGCCGGCTGATCGACCCGTCCATCAGCACGGAAGCGGGCCTGCTGGCCGCCGCGCCCTACTTGGTTAGCCAGAACTCCCCGCCGACTGCCGACGGCCAACAAGCCAAGCAGGCGCTGCGCAAGGTGCTGGGCGTCCTGCACCGCTACCTGGAACCGAACGGCATCAGCAAGTATGACGCCCTGAACGAAATCTTGGGCATCGTCGATTCGGTTCCGCTGGTGGCCACCGATAGCGAGGAAAGGGGTGAAGCATGAGCGGGAACAGCACCGGAATCCTTAGCCAGGTTGCCACCAGCATGATGAACTTCGGCGCCCCGATGCTGCTGGACGAGAAGGACTGGGAGGAAGCCGAACGCATGGCCGATGCCGGCCTGCTTCAGCGCCATGACCCCGTTTTCAAGAGCTTCGGCTACTCGCTCACGGACGCTGGCATCGAGGCGTACAACAAGGCTTTTCCGCCAGCACCGCTGCCGGATCCCGTGAAAGCGTGGGGCGATCAGCCGCCGAAATCGCTGAAGGGCCGTATCGCCTTCATCAAAAGGCAATGCGTCAAGCCGCTCGAAGACGCCTACTGGCTGGAAATCGAGGGCGACAAGGGAAGCGTCGAATCAATGACGCTATCTTCCTCCGCCCTGGACAAGAAGCTCGAAGAACTGGGATATGACCGATATTCCAACGATGGGCGCATCTACTTCGGGAAAGAGGACAGCTACGCGCTCTACACCTGCGACATCACCGGGGCGCTGCTGGAAGGTGCATGGAGCTCCGAGCCCGATTATCTGGCCTATGAACTTGGCGGGTTCGCATGGCGCCGGAGCAACCGATTCCAGATGGAAGAGCGCGACTGGCAAGAGGCGAAAGCCTTTATCGACCGGCTCGACGCCAGCAGCCGCGAGCAAGCGAAGCTACGCCGACTGATCGCCGACAGTTGCTTCCTTGACCCTGCCAGCGTGAACGATACGGGGCTTCTCAACCCCGGCGGTGGCGGCCAGAGCGAATTCGCGGAACTGATCGCCCTTTTCGACTTCATGGGCGCAACACCGCAGCCATGAACTACCCGCCCGGCTCCCTCATTGGGATGCAGGTGCGGACAAACCCCTTGCTCACCGTGGCCGGCCCGCCGGTCAAGGTTCGCCGCGCGTGGCGGGAACGCCTGTTCTCGCGCCCGTGGAAGCCGTGGCGAGCAACCCGCACCGTCATCCCGCAAATCCCCGACCCCCACGCAATGCTCGTCGGCAACTTTCTCATCATGCACCCGGACACCTGGGCGCGCATGAGGCGGGAGCTGGACGAGCGCGGGGCCACATCCCTATCCCCAAGAAAGGACTGCCCGTGAGCAAATCCACTTGCCCAGACCTGCAAGACCTGCGTGAAAAACTGCTGGCACCGCGCGCCATCGTGCGCGATGAAAACGGCCACCTCACCCATCCCGATCTGCCCGCCTGCGACGAGGGCGTGCGCTACGACGACCTGCTGGCCGTGTTCGGCATCGAATCGGCCTTCGTCAGCATGGAATCCGATGCACCCCACGACGTTTCGGAACGCTACTTCGATTCCGGCGACCCGGATTGCAGCTACTGGACGCCCACACCGCCCGACGGCGATGGCTGGATGCTGCTGGAAATCTACGACACCGAGGATGGCCCCTACGCCCTGTTCGGGCGCGCCATGCCCGACACCATGTACCCGCGCCGTGGCGGCAAGCCCTTCGACTTCTACGCGCACCTGGAGCGCCAGGCCGAGTTCTCGCGCAAGACCTTCGGGCCGGGCCGCCGCACCCAGGGCGTGATCGACCACATCAAGAAGGAACTGCGCGAAATCGGCAGCAAGCCGGACGACATCGAAGAGTGGATCGACGTGGTGATTCTGGCCCTCGATGGCGCATGGCGCGCCGGCGCGTCGCCGAAAGTCATCATCCGCACGCTGGCTGCGAAGCAGGCCAAGAACGAGGCCCGCGACTGGCCGGACTGGCGTACCTCTGACCCCAACAAGGCCATCGAGCACAGCAAGCCGAAGAAGCGCCGCATCTACATCAGCGGCCCGATGTCCGGCCTGCCGGAGCACAACTTCCCGGCCTTCCACGCCGAAGCCGCGCGCCTGCGCGACCTGGGCTACGACGCGGTGAATCCCGCCGACCTCAACCCTGACCCCGGCAAGGGCTGGAAGGACTGCCTGCGGGTCGATTTGCTTGAACTGCTGGGCTGCGACGCCATCGCCATGTTGCCCGGCTGGCAGAAATCCGAGGGCGCCCATCTGGAAATGCACGTCGCCCACCGCGTCGGCATCGACATCTTGGACGCCACGGACATCCAGGCCCCGGCGGACGCCGTGGCTTTGGCCGCGTAGCCCGCTTCACCCACCAACCTGAAAGGAAATCCCGAAATGTCGAAGCCGCTTAACGAAAACCTCGCATCCGTCCGCCTCGAAACCGAGGACGGCGACCTGCTGCCCATCATGGACGTGGCGGGCGCGAAGTTCAGCGAACTCATCAACGCCGTCGCTTCGCACCAGAAGGCCGGCACGCTGACGCTGAAGATTGCCGTCAAGCCCTCCACCGCCGGCGCGATGGCGGTCAAGGCGGACGTGAGCATCACCAAGCCCAAGGGCTTGCCGCCCGAATCGCTGCTCTGGGCGACGCCCGAAGGCAACCTCATTGGCGAAGACCCGCGCCAAACCAAGCTCGACCTCAAGGCCGTCGCACCCGACCCGGTGCGCGAGCTGAAGGCCGTCCAGTAATCCCACCACCCGCAACCAAGGAGCCTATTCCTCATGTAACAAACCACCGACAACATCCAGACCGCGCTCGCCGCCGGCGCTGCCAGCGTGCAGCCCGTGACCAGCCACGGCGGCATCCCCTTCGTGGCCGTGCCCGACGGCTACAAAGTCCACGACCTGGAGAGCCTGTTGCCCGTGCCCACGCGCAAGCGCGCCGAGGTCACGATCACCGACACCGATAGCTTCATCCACTACACGAAGAAGCACGGCGTCACCGACACCACCACCATCTTCGCGGACATCGACGCCGAGGCCAGCCGCTTCAACCTGATCGGCGTTCTCAACGACCACGGCACCGACGCCGGTGCGGCCCAGTGGCGTGACCACCAGTGCAAGTTCCAGCCCGCGCAAGCCGTGGAATGGAAACGCTGGCTGTCCCGCAACAAGCAGCACTTCAGCCAGATCGACTTCGCCGCCTGGCTGGAAGAAAACCTGTCCGACATCGCCAGCGTGGCCGGTATGCCGTCCGGTGCCGACATCCTGAAGATGGCGCTGGGCTTCGAGGCCAACTCCGACAAGAAGCTGCGCAGCAAGGTCAATCTGCAAGACGGCGGCGTGCAGTTCGAGTTCGTCGATGATTCGACGCAGGAAACCCGGACGACCATGCAGGCGTTCGAGCGTTTCACCCTGGGCCTGCCGGTGTTCGACGGCAGCACCAGTGCCTACCCGCTGGAAGCGCGCCTGAAGTACCGGGAGAAGGACGGCAAGCTGACCTTCTGGTACGAGCTCATCCGCCCCGACCGCGTGTTCAAGACCGCCGTCACCGACGAGCTGGGCCGCATCAAGGAAGCGACCGGCTTCCCTGTCGTCTCCGGCAAGCCGTAACCACCAGCGCCCCGCCTGGGCGCAAGCCTGGGCGGGAAAGGAGCCCCGCACATGGAACTCGCAACACTCAAGCAATTTGCCCTCTGGCTGTTCTGGCTGTTCGTCGTCGGCCTTGTTTTCTCATGGGTCATTTCCCTCACGCCCATCGGACGCGACGACACCGACAAGGGTTCATGGGGCGGTGGCCGCAGCGGCATCAAGCCCGTCACGGACGCGCTGACCGGATGCCAATACCTCGTTTCGCCGGGCGGCGGTATCACGCCGCGCCTTGACGCCGAGGGCAAGCACATCTGCGTCAAGGCGGAATAGCTCATGGCCTGCGCATTCGACCGTGGCGCGCACGACCTGCGCGAGGTGGGGCGACAGCCGTACAGCATGGCCCCCGATGCCTACACCGTCGTCCGGTGGTGCTCGAAGTGCGGCGCCGTCGTGATCGACACCGACCTGGACGGACGCACGATGCCGGGCGACATCCTGCCGATGCAGTTCCCCAGGATTGCAACCGAAAAACGATAGGGACACCCCAATGGAACAGAACAAGCCCGCCTTCGCGCAACGCTGCGAAGCCCTCGCCAATGACGAGAAAGCCTGCCACGAAGCCTACAACAACCAGTACCACAAGGTGCGCGCCGAAGTCGGCTTCGACGACTGGCGCAGCGTGTGGCGCTTCCTGCTGATTTGCGCGCTGCCCACGCTGCTGAAGCCCGAAGGCGAGCAAGAACCCGGCGCGCCGGTGGCCTATCAGGGCATCGTCTCCGCCATCCGCGCCGTGGGCGACGAGGCCGCGCGACGCGGCGCGATGTTCCCGCAAACCCGCGACGAGCAGGAAGAGGACAAGCGCGCCGTGCGCCGCGTGGCGGAAATGATCGAGTGGTACGCGACCGCCGGCGGCGCCGTGGCCACTGGCCTGCCGGGCTGGCCGAAACACCCGGCGCAGCCCAAGGAAAGCGACGAAATCGCGCGCCTGAAGCAAACCCTCAACGACCTGGGCAAGATCATCCACGACATGACAGTGGCCCAGCAGGCCGCATGGATTGAATGGCAGCACGGCAAGGGTGCCGAAGAAGCCATGAGCTGGATCCACAACGGCCTCGTCGGCCCCGGCTTCATCCCAGACGAAGACGAGCCCTACGGCAAGGAGGCGCAGGCGTACTTCGACGCCAACCGCTCCGACCCGTTCCCCGCCTGCTACTGCGGCAGGCCGTCGAACAGCCTCTGGATGGGGCAGGGCTTCTGCTGCCGCGAGCACTACGACACGCGCCGCGCGCAGATCGAGGCCCAGCAGCAGGCCGGCAAAGAGGGCTGACCATGAAGGCCCTCTCCATCCGCCAGCCTTGGGCATGGCTGATTGCAAACGGCTACAAGGACATCGAGAACAGGTCATGGCCGACGGGATACCGGGGGCAGTTCCTGATTCATGCCGCCAAGGGCATGACCCGCGCCGAGTACGAAGACGGGGCCGACCTGGCCGCGCAACTCGGAATCACGATTCCCCCTTTCGACAACTTGGAGCGCGGCGGCATCGTCGGGCGCGCAACCATCGTCGGATGCGTCGAAGACAGTCCTTCACCCTGGTTTTTCGGGAAGCATGGATTCGTCCTGAAGGATGCGGTGACGCTGCCGTTTCAGGCCGTGCGCGGGCACCTGGGGTTCTTCGACCCAACACAAGAACAGGAAGGGCCTCATGGCTGAAAACTCGAAAATCGAATGGACGCACCACACGTTCAACCCCTGGGAGGGCTGCCAGAAAGTCGGGCCTGGCTGCGATCACTGCTACGCTGAAACGCGCAATGCCCGCTTCGGTGGCGGCGTGGCGATCAACTGGGGGCCGGGCGCACCACGCCGCCGCACCAGTGCATCGAACTGGGCGCAGCCGGCGAAGTGGAACGCCACGGCGGCCCGTCTGGGCGTGCGCTACCGCGTCTTCTGCGCCTCGCTGGCCGACGTGTTCGACAACCAGGTGCCGGACGAATGGCGCCGCGACCTGGCTGCCCTCATCCTCGCCACGCCTCACCTGGACTGGCTGCTGCTGACCAAGCGCATCGGCAATGCCGACAAGATGCTGGCCGCCATGTTCCCCGAGGGCATCCCCGATAACGTCTGGGTGGGCGCGACCATCACCAGCCAGGAAGAAGCCGACCGCGACATTCCGAAGCTGCTGGCGCTGCCGGTAGCCGTGCGGTTCCTGTCGATGGAGCCCTTGCTGGGCCGCGTGGATCTTCGGTTCCACATCTTCAGCGAGCCGACGGGCAACTTCCGCACCCACGCGGGCAAGCGACAGATGGAGCTGCGCAAGCCTGCCGACGGCGGCCTGCACTGGGTCATCGTCGGTGGCGAGAGCGGTTCCGCCGATTCCCGCCCGATGAACCCCGACTGGGTGCGCGCGCTGCGCGAACAGTGCCGCGCCGGCGGCGTCGCCTTCCACTTCAAGCAATGGGGCGACTGGCGCCCACCTGAAGAGGACGAGGAATACGACACGTCGATGGGCCGCGCCCAGCGCGTGCCAGCGTTCATCGTCGCCGACGCCGGAACCGTGCATTGCTTCGAGAACGATAGCACGAAGGACGGCGGCGCGGTGATGCTGCGTGTCGGCAAATCGAAATCGGGCCGGACGCTGGACGGCCTGCTGCATGACGGATACCCGGAGATAGCTCAATGACCGACAAAGAAGTTTTCAAGTCCATGCGCGATGACATCGTGGAAGCGAAATCGCGCCTTGAGGTGCAAACCAGCCAGCACGGCGTCGCCGCGCTGACCACCGCGCTCACGCAAGCCAACGCGGCCCTGCTGCTGGCGCTCACGGAGCCGACCGATGACGCGCCGGCGGGTGTCCTGCCGCCCGAAATCTCGCGCGAACTGCTGGGCCAGGTCGTGGATGAAGTCTTCGGCGGCGCCATCGAGGACGCCACCGTGATCGAGGACATCTACCGGGTGATTGCGCGCAGCGTCGCCCCCCCCCGCACGGGAGGGCTTGAACCATGACCCCCGGCAAGCTCAACAAGATCCTTCAGGGGCAAACGGCGCTGGCGCGTAAGGTCTTCGAGGTCGTCCCCATCAAGGAAGCCTGGCCCGCGAGCCAAATTCGGCACTCCCTGAAGGAGGTCGAGCGCAGCAACGCCGACCTGCATACCGTGCGTGGCTGCCTGGCGACGCTGCGCGAAATCGGCCTCGTCCGCGAGCCCGAACCCGGCTGCTTCCAGCGCCACGCCATCAGAACGCCCCAGCCCACCCCGAAGAAGGAAATCATCACCATGCACAAGACCGCCGTGGCGCCTCAAGCCGTCCAATCAGCAGCACCCGCCAGCGCCGCGCCGGCGAGCAAGTCTCCCCTCGAAATCCTGGGCAACCTGTCCAGCCAGATCACGGCGCTGGCCGACGACTTCAGCACCCGCCTGAAGCAACTGGCCGCCCAGGTCGAGGAAGCTGCGCTCACCATCGAGCAGGAACAGGAAGGAAACGCCCAGAGCCTTGAAAAGTTGAAGCAGCTCCAATCCATCCTGAAGAGCCTGTAGGGGGACGCCGACCATGAGCAGCCACTACGAATGGGCCAAGGAAGTCACCGCCCGGCACGACGCCAAAAAGCCATTCGCCCCGGAGAACGGCCAGCCCTTGCAGTTCAAGGCTGGCGACCCAGTGATCTACACGAACCCGGCAGGCATCGAATTCGCCCTGCGCGTGACCGGCTTCTATGAGCGCCCGGCGTCGCCGGATGGTATGTACGCCAATGGCGCGCGCTATCTGCTGGACTGGGACTGCCCTTGGTTCCCCGTGGCGGAATCGTGCTTGCGCCTGGACGAATCCCGCACCGAGCAGGAGGCGCGTCATGGGTGACATGGGCGACTACTGGCGGGACGTGCGACCCGCCATGCAGGAAGAAAGCCGGCAAAAGCGGGCGAGCAACCGCGAATCGTCGGCCAAGATGCTTGCCGCCGCCGGCATCGCCTTCGAGGCGAAGAACGAGGGCGCGCACCTCATCGTGATGGCGAACGGGCGCACGGTTGATTTTTGGCCCGGCACCGGCCTCTGGATAGAGCGCGGCACGTCGAGGCAGAAGCGCGGCGTGCGCCGCCTGATTGCCGAACTGAAGAACAGCGCGCGAACTGCGCCACAACATCAACCCCATTCCAAGGAGTAACTCCACCATGCCTATCCTGCGTTTCGAGGGCTACAGCGACGACACCTTCGGCGAAGTCCAGCACTTCAAGGACGACTACGACAACTGCGCCAGCGGCAAGCCGATTGAATACCTCGTGCTTGGCCCGGCCATCGACGGCCAGCCCCAACTTGGCATCATCGTGACCGGCCAGCACTGCCCCGGCAACAGCGGTAGCTGGCTGATCGGCGTCGCCAACCACGACCCGGACAGCGAAGACCGCGACTTCCCGCGCTGGCCCATGCGCATCGAGGCGCAGGACTACCGCAACGGGTTCCAGCCGTCCCTTGTCATCGAAGCGCCCGACGGCGTGACGATCAAGTGCCTGCAACGCTCCGGCGACGACGAGGACTGATGCCATGAGCGCCCACGACGAGCACCAGCAGATGGTGAAGGACTGCATCGACCGCGAGGCCAAGCTGACCGACTGGGAGCGCAGCTTCATCGACAGCATCGAGCGCCAGCTCGCGCAGGATCGCGCTCTTTCCCAGAAGCAGGCGGACACGCTGGATTCCATCTGGGAGCGCGTGACGTGAGCGAGTACCAGCCGCTTTCATCGGTGCGCGACCTGGACGTGCTGGACGAGGACGACTGTATGGCGGGCTATCTCGCCGGCCTGGACGGCCTGCCCGAACCCGGCAGCGACAAGAGCAAGTCCTACTGGCACGGCTGGCGCAACGGGATGATGGACAAGGGGCGGCTCCCCATCGACGGCGCTGCCCGCAACCTGGCCCATGAGTTCGTGCGCAGGCAGCGCGCGCACTGACGGCCACAGAATGAGAGAAGGAACAGCATGGCTTCAGTCAATAAAGTAATCCTCGTCGGCAACCTTGGAGCCGACCCCGAAACCCGCTACATGCCGAACGGCGACGCCGTGACAAACGTCCGCCTGGCGACGACCGATAGCTGGAAGGACAAGGCCAGCGGCGAGAAGAAGGAAATCACGGAATGGCATCGCGTGGTGTTCTACCGCCGCCTCGCCGAAATCGCCGGCGAATACCTGCGCAAGGGCTCGTCGGTGTATGTCGAGGGCCGCATCCGCACGCGCAAGTGGCAGGACAAGGACGGCCAAGACCGCTACACGACCGAGATCGAGGCCACGGAAATGCAGATGCTGGGCCAGCGTGGCGGTGGCGACGGTGGCAGCCAGCAGTATGGCGGCGAATCGTCGGCCCAGCCTTCGCGCCAGCAGCAGCGTTCCGCGCCCGCGCGCGGTGCCCCGGCCTCTAAGCCAGCTCCACCGCCGTCCGGTGGCGGTGGCTTCGCCGACATGGATGACGACATCCCTTTTGATTGAGCAGCGCACGACTGCTTCATCAACGTGCAGGCCCCGACGAGGGCCTACCCAACACCATCACCTACAAGGGGCGCCGCGAGCGCCCCAATTTTTTGCAAGGAGCCCGCCAGATGCTGCGCCCGCAACTCGCCCTGCCGTTCCCCGGAGAACTCATCATCGACAACTTCGCCGGTGGCGGCGGCACCAGCACCGGACTGGAAGCAGCCTTCGGGCGCCCCGTGGACATCGCCATCAACCACGACCCCGAAGCTCTGGCGATGCACGCGATCAACCACCCTTACACCAAGCACCTCTGCGAGAGCGTATGGGATGTGGATCCCATCGAAGTAACCGGCAACCAGCCGGTGGGCCTGGTCTGGCTTTCGCCGGACTGCAAGCACTTCTCGAAGGCGAAGGGCGGAACGCCTGTTTCCAAGGAGATTCGCGGACTGGCCTGGGTCACGATGCGCTGGGCTGCGCTCTGCCGCCCGCGCGTCATCATGTTGGAGAACGTCGAGGAATTTCAGACCTGGGGGCCGGTCATCGTCGGAGAGGACGGCAAGCTCTACCCCGACCCGAAGCGCAAGGGCAAGACCTTCGATAGCTTCATCCGGCAGTTGCGCCAGCACGGCTACAAAGTGGACTGGCGTGAAATGCGCGCGTGCGACAACGGCGCCCCGACTATTCGCAAGCGCCTCTTCCTGGTGGCGCGCCGCGACGGCCTGCCCATCATCTGGCCCGAGCAGACCCACGGCGAGCCGACCTCGCGCGAAGTGCTGGCCGGCTCCCTGGCCCCGTACCGCACTGCCGCCGAGTGCATCGACTTCAGCCTTCCCGCCGAGAGCATCTTCGACCGCAAGAAGCCCTTGGCCGTGAATACCCAGCGGCGCGTCGCCAAGGGCCTGTACCGCCACGTCCTGACGAGCGCCAAGCCGTTCATCGTCACCAACACCACCGGCCATGCTGGCGCGGCCACCGATGAACCGCTGCCGACCGTGACGACCGGCAATCACCACATGCTGGGCGCGCCCGTGCTCGCCCCGTTCATGGCTGGCGCCGGCGGCCCAGCCTATTCCGGGAAGCCCGTGGCTGCAAACCAGCCGTTCGGCACGCTCACCACGGAGAACCATCGCGCCATCGTGGCGCCGGCCCTGGTGCCGTTCCTTACCGAGCATGCCAATGCCAGCAGCCAGCGCACCATGCCCGCCGACGCGCCGCTGCGCACCGTCTGCGCCCAGGTGAAGGGCGGCCACTTCTCCGTCGTCGCCCCGACCTTGGCCCCGCTGCGCGGCACCAGCGATGCCCACATGGGCGGTCATAGCATCGAGCAGCCGCTTTCGACTATCTCCGCCGGCGGCACGCACCATGCGATGGTAGGCGCGCACCTCGTCACCATCGGCTACGGCGAACGCGAGGGCCAGCAGCCGCGCGTGCAGGACATCGAGGCCCCACTGGGAACCGTCGTAGCTGGTGGGGTGAAGCAGGCCCTGGTGGCCGCGCATCTGGCCCACCTGACGCACCACGGCGAGCGCGCTGGAACGACGCCGGCGGAGCCCTTGCCGACGGTCACGGGCGCACATCGTGGCGAGCAGGCCCTGATCGTCGCCAACCTGGTGGATATGGGGCATGGCGAATCGTGCAGCACCGGCGCGAAGCGGTGGAGCAACGGCGTCCGCTCCCTGGAAACTCCGCTCAATTCGGTTACGGCCAGCAGCGTCCCGAGCGCCCTGGCGTCGGCCTTTTTCGAGCAGGCCAACGGCGGGTTCTACGACGGCTCTGGGCGGGCTGCGGAAGCGCCCATGTCCACCATCACCTCGTCGGGCAGCAATCAGCAGTTGGTAACGGCCTACCTGGTCAAGTATTACAGCAGCGGCGGCCAGTGGCAGAAGGCGGACGAACCGATGCACACTCTGCCGACCAAGGGCCGTATGGGCCTGGTGCAGTCGGTGCAGGTGCCGGCGGACTGCTTGTCACCGGAACATCGGGCGAAGGCCCGCCGCTGCGCCGAACTGCTGCATGAACATCTGCCCGAGCACTTCCCAGAGCCCGCCGACCTGGTGCTGATGAGCTACGACGGCATCTGGTGGGTGCTGGTGGACATCACGCTGCGGATGCTGAAAGCGCGCGAGCTGTACCGCGCCCAGGCGTTCCCCGACAGCTACATCATCCACGAGATCCCCGACCCGCTGCTGCTCTTCAAGGAGGGCGTGCAGGTTGCCGACCCCCTGGCTATCCCCCGCGTCCCGCTGACCGTCACCGCACAGGTTCGCATGTGCGGAAACAGCGTGTCGCCGGCGCAGGCCGAGGCCCTTGTGCGGGCCAACTTCCGCCACGAAGCGGCCTTCATGGGGCAAGTCGCGTAATCGGAAATCATGGCCCGCTGGTGCCCAGCACGTTTGCAATCATGGGCATCAGCAGGCAACTACACGAACTATAAGGATTCCGAAATGACCGAAACAAAGAATGAAGCAGGCGCGGGCCAAGAAGGCCAGCGCATCTACAGCCACGAGCAAGTGCTCGCCAAGGTGCCCATGTGCGCCCGCACCATCCTGAACATGGAGAAGCGCAACGAGTTCCCCCGTCGCTTCCGCGTGTCGCCGCGTCGCGTGGGCTGGGATGCGGACGAAGTGGAAGCATGGATTGCCGCCCGCAAGAAAGAGCGTCGCCAGGCTGCCGCACCCGGCGCCAAGGCGGCGTAAGGGGTGTGGCTATGTCCAAGACCCTCATCAACCGGAAGAAGCTGCACTCGATGATTCCGCTGTCGGAGCGCACCATCTTCAACATGGAGCAACGAGGCGAGTTCCCGCGACGAATCGCGCTCACCAGCAGGAATGTGGCGTGGGATCTTGAAGAGGTCGAAGCATGGATAGAGGCGCGGCGGCAGGCCGGTGGTCAGGCTTCCCGCCCCGGCCTCACGCAGATGGCCGCTGCCGCTTGATCGTCCATTCGTCGATCATGTCAGCCCAGTCCTGCAACATGGACGCACGCTGCTCGCGGTACTCCGCCTTGTTGTAAACCGCCCTGACGCCCTTCTGTTCATGGGCAAGGCACTTCTCAATCCAGTCGGTGTTATAGCCGGCCTCGTGCAGCAAGGTACTGGCCGTGCGGCGCAAGTCGTGCGGCCCAAACTTCGCCAGTGCCATCCCCTCCTTCTGGGCCAGCTTGTAGGTCAGCGTCAGCACCTGGTTCAGCGTGGCGCTACTCATCGGTAGGTCGGTGTCGTACCGTGATGGCAGCACGTAGTCAGACCCGCCGGCGAAGGTCTTGAGCGCGATGAAAATATCCAGCGCCTGCCTGGACAAGTAGACGTTGTGCGGGTTACGCCGCTTCATTCGCTCCTTCGGAATTGTCCAGACCCCATCGGTGAAATTGACCTCTCCCCACGTCGCATTCGTCAGCTCGCTCTTGCGCACCAGCGTCAGCAGCAGCAGCTTGGCGGCTGCCCGGATGGATGGGGTGGTGCCGATGCGCTCGATGTATTGGTACATCACCCCAATCTCTTCAGGCGTCAGCGCCCGGTCACGCGGCTCGAACTTCGCAATGCTGGTCGGCCTCACCAGTTCCGCCGGATTCTCGACCTTCTGGCCGCGCTCAATAGCCCACCGGAACACCTGCATGACCACCTCGCGCACATGCACCGCCGTAGCCGGAGCGCCCCGCTCCACAATGGCATCGGTCAGGTTCCGCAAGTCCTCGTGTGTAATCTCGACCAGCTTCCGGTTGCCGAACTTGGGTTTCAGCTCGCGCTCATAGACCGACCTGCGCATGTCGCGCGTCGAATCGGCCATCTGGTAGCCACGCAGCCACTTTTCAGCCCAGGCGCCGAACGTCTCTGCATCCTTCACGCGGGCCTTGTCCCGCGCCTTCTCCCTGGCCGGGGACTTCCCGGCAGCGATCATCTTCTTGGCCTCGCTCAACTGCTCGCGCGCTTCCGCCAAGGTAATCCCCCCCACCCCGTAGCGCCCGAATGTGACCGTCTCCTGCCTGCCATTGATGGAGTAGTTGTAGCGAAACGAGATCGTCCCGGCTGTAGTGACGGCCACGTAGAGGCCGTCGCGGTCGTTCTCCTTGTAGAGCTTGTCTTGCGGCTTGAGATTGCGTAGCTTGGTATCGGTCAGCATGGTATTCGTCCTTTTTGGGTGCGAAATACCATGATTTGAGGGGCCGTCTTTTTTCCTCTATAACCAATATAAATCAACGACTTGCGCTATTTTCATACCATGATCCAGCGGAAAACCGTGGCATGGTATCAAGCGCCAATCATGGCATCAGCCAGAATAATACCATTGGCTATACCATAAAAAAACAGTGCTTGGGGGTGCCAGCAGTTGCCGGTAAATTCCAGACGCAGACGCAAAAAAGCCCGCATTTACGCGGGCTTCAGGGGTGTTTAGTGCTTTTATATGCCAGTCATTGCCAGACGCGGGATCACTCCCACTCAAT
>NZ_JBHSEZ010000013.1:0-12929 GCF_042653765.1 Castellaniella denitrificans
CCGCCGCCCGCGGGCGCCGTGTCCGGAGCGCCCGGAGCCGGCACACGGGCCGCTCCCATGGCCTCGGCCGACGGCGCGCCCTCCGCGGCCGACGGCGCCCCGCCCGCCGCCCCGCCCGCATCCGGCGGCCAGGAACCGGCCGCGCCGGCGCCGCGCCCCGCGTCCCGCGCGCCCCGCATCCCGGCCTTCAGCCTGGCCCGGCTGCTGAGCACCACGCGCCGCGAATCCATGGAACTGCGCCGCGATCCGGTGCGCGGCACGCTGGCCCTGCTGGGCTCGCTGGTGCTGATGTTCGTCATCGGCTTCGGCATCAGCATGGACGTGGAAAACCTGCGCTTCGCCGTCCTGGACCGGGACAACACCACGATCAGCCGCGACTATGCGCTGAACCTCTCCGGCTCGCGCTATTTCGTCGAACATCCCCCGATCCTCGACGAAGCCGACATGGACCGCCGCATGCGCAGCGGCGAACTGTCGCTGGCCATCGAGATCCCGCCCGGCTTCGGCGCCGACCTGCTGCACGGGCGCACCGCCGACATCGGCGCCTGGATCGACGGCGCGATGCCGCAGCGCGCCGAAACCATCAAGGGCTACGTCCAGGGCATGCACCAGCTCTGGCTGATGCAGCAGGCCCGCGAACGCCTGGGCATGTCGGTCGCCCAGCCGGTCGGCCTGGAAACCCGCTTCCGCTACAACCCGGACGTGCGCAGCCTGCCGGCCATGGTGCCGGTGGTGATCCCGCTGATGCTGATCATGCTGCCCGCCATGCTCACGGCCTTGGCCGTGGTGCGGGAAAAAGAGATCGGCTCGATCATCAACCTGTACGTCACGCCGGTGTCCCGCGCCGAATTCCTGCTGGGCAAGCAGATCCCCTACATCGGGCTGGCCCTGGTGAACTTCGTCGCCATGTGCCTGCTGGCGGTGACGGTGTTCGGGGTCCCGATCAAGGGCAGCCTGCCCACGCTGGCGCTGTCGGCCGTGGTCTTCTGCGTCGCCTCGACCGGCCTGGGCCTGCTGGCGTCGGCCATGACGCGCAGCCAGATCGCCGCCATGTTCTTCACCATGATCGCGACCCTGATCCCGGCAGTCCAGTTTTCCGGGCTGCTCGATCCGGTCAGCTCCCTGGAGGGACTGGGCCGGCTGGTCGGCCAGACCTACCCGGCCGCCTACATGTTCACCATCAGCCGCGGCGTCTTCAACAAGGCGCTGGGATTCCAGGACCTGTGGCCGTCCATCTGGCCCCTGGCGCTGTCGATCCCGGTCATCCTGGGCGGCGCGATCGCGCTCCTTCGCAAGCAGGACCGTTGACATGAAGAACCGATCCCTGGGAACGATCTGGCGGCTGGGCGTCAAGGAGCTCTGGAGCCTGTGGCGCGATCCCGTCATGCTGGTGCTGATCGCCTTTTCCTTCACGGTCTCGGTCTACACCGCCGCCACGGCCGTCCCCGAGACCCTGCACCACGTCCCGATCGCCATCGTGGACGAGGACCACTCCCCCCTGTCGCAGCAGATCACCAGCGCCTTCTATCCGCCCCAGTTCATGCCGCCCGCCATGATCAACCACGAGCAGGTCGATCCGGGCATGGACATCGGCCGGTACTCCTTCGTGCTGAACATTCCGCCCGATTTCCAGCGCGACGTGCTGGCCGGGCGCGGCGCGGAAATCCAGATCAACGTCGACGCCACCCGCATGAGCCAGGCCTTCACCGGCAACGGCAACATCCAGCAGATCATCCAGGGCGAGATCACGGACTTCATGCGCGGCCGCGGCCAGGCCGTCAGCCCGCCCGTGGACCTGGTGCTGCGGGCGCGCTTCAACCCCGGCCTGGAAAAGTCCTGGTTCGGCGGCCTGATGGAAATCATCAACCAGATCACCATGCTGTCGCTGATCCTCACCGGCGCCGCCCTGATCCGCGAGCGCGAGCACGGCACCATCGAACACCTGCTGGTGATGCCGGTCACGCCGACCCAGATCATGCTGTCCAAGGTCTGGTCCATGAGCCTGGTCGTGCTGGTCGCCGCCGCCCTGTCGCTCAACGGCATCGTGCGGGGACTGCTGCACGTGCCGATCGACGGCTCCCTGCCGCTCTTCTTCGCCGGCGCGACCCTGCACCTGTTCGCCATGACCGCCATGGGCATCTACCTGGCCACCCTGGCGCGCAACATGCCGCAGTTCGGCATGCTGATGATCCTGATCCTGCTGCCGATGCAGATGCTCTCGGGCGGGACGACGCCGCGCGAAAGCATGCCCCTGCTGGCCCGCGACCTGATGCTGGCCGCGCCCACCACCCATTTCGTCGAACTGGGGCAGGCCATCCTGTACCGGGGCGCGGGCCTGGACGTGGTCTGGCCCTCGTTCCTGGCCCTGCTGGTCATCGGTTCCCTCATGTTCCACCTGTCGCTGCGCCGCTTCCGATCCGCGATCGGCAGCATGGCCTGAGCGTCCACACCTCACAGGAGTCCCTCATGTCCACATCCCATACCGCACTCGTCACCGGCGGCACCGGCGGACTTGGCCAGGCCATCGCCCGCGCCCTGCACGACCAGGGCCACACCGTCCTGGTCGCCCACTCCCCCGGCAACGACCACGTCCCCGCCTGGCTGCGGACCCAGGCCGACGACGGCTACACCTTCCACGCCTACGGCGCCGACGTGGCCGACGAAGCCTCGTGCCTGGCCATGGCCGAACGCATCCGGGCCGACGGCCACCGGGTGGACATCCTGGTGAACAATGCCGGCATCACCCGCGACGGGACGTTCCGCAAAATGCAGAAATCCGCCTGGGACAGCGTGCTGCGCACCAACCTGGACTCCATGTTCAACGTCACCCATCCCTTCGTCGACGGCATGGTCGAGGCCGGCTGGGGCCGCATCGTCAACATCTCCTCGATCAACGGCAGCAAGGGCCAGTTCGGCCAGACCAACTACGCCGCCGCCAAGGCCGGCATCCACGGCTTCACCAAGTCCCTGTCGCTGGAACTCGCCCGCAAGGGCGTCACCGTCAACACGGTGTCGCCCGGCTATATGGACACGGCCATGGTCGCCGCCGTCCCCCGCGACGTGCTGGAAAGCCAGATCATTGCCCAGATCCCCGTCGGCCGCCTGGGCCGCCCCGAGGAGATCGGCGCCCTGGTCGCCTTCGTGTGCAGCGACCTGGCGGCGTTCATGACGGGCAGCAACCTGGCCATGAACGGCGGCCAGCACATGTATTGAGGCCTCCATGACCGATTCCCCGCTGAACACCCTGCGCAACCGGACCTTCGCGGAACTCGCCGTGGGGGACCGCGCCCGCATCGAGCGGGTGCTGACCACCCGCGACATCCAGCTGTTCGCCGCCGTCTCGGGCGACGTCAACCCGCAGCACCTGGATCCCGACTTCGCCGCGCACGGCCCTTTCCAGGGCGTGATCGCCCACGGCATGTGGGGGGCCTCGCTGATCTCGGCCGTGCTGGGCACCCAATTGCCCGGCCCCGGCACCCTTTACCTGAGCCAGAGCCTGTCGTTCCTGGCGCCGGTGCGCGTCGGCGACCGCGTCGCCGTCGAAGTCCGGGTCACGGAACTGGAGCCCGAACGCCGCCGCGTGCGCCTGGCCTGCGCCTGCACCCTGCCCGACGGGACGGTCGCCATCGAGGGCGAGGCCTGCGTCCAGGCGCCCGACCAGTCCATCGAATGCGCCCGCGGCGCGCTGCCCGAGATCCGCATCCAGGACGCCGCGCAGGACGGGCTGCGCACCCTGCTGGGACACGCGCGCGGACGCGATCCGATCCGGGTGGCGGTGGCGCACCCCTGCGACGAGATCAGCCTGCGGGCGGCCCTGGATGCCCGCCGCGAGGGCCTGATCGACCCGATCCTGGTGGCGCCGCGCACGCGCCTGGAGCAGGCCGCCCAGGCGCTGGGCGCGTCGCTCGACGGCCTGGACGTCCGCGACGTGCCGCACAGCCACGCGGCGGCCGACCTGGCCGTGGCCCTGGCCCGGACGGGCGAGGTCGAAGCCCTGATGAAAGGCAGCCTGCACACCGACGAGCTGATGGGCGCGGTGGTGCGCGCCGACGGCCTGCGCACCAAGCGGCGCGTCAGCCACTGCTACCTGATGCAGACGCCCCAGTACCCGCGCCCCTTCATCATCACCGACGCCGCGATCAACATCGCCCCGACCCTCGAACAGAAGGCCGACATCATCCGCAACGCCATCGACCTGGCCCACGCCATCGGCGTCGAGCGGCCGCGCGTGGCCATCCTGGCCGCCGTGGAAACGGTCAGCGCGTCGATGCCGGCCACCCTGGACGCGGCCGCGCTGTGCAAGATGGCCGACCGCGGCCAGATCGGCGGGGGCCAGCTCGACGGCCCGCTGGCCTTCGACAACGCCGTCTCCCAAGCCGCGGCCCACATCAAGGGCATCCGTTCGGACGTGGCGGGACGCGCGGACATCCTGGTGGCGCCCGACCTGGAAAGCGGCAACATGCTGGCCAAGCAACTGATGTACCTGGGCGACGCGGCCAGCGCCGGCATCGTCCTGGGCGCGCGCGTGCCCATCATCCTGACCAGCCGGGCCGACACCTACGAATCCCGCATCGCCTCATGCGCCCTGGCCCTGCTGCTGGCGCACCATTACCGGAGCACTCCCCTATGACCACCATCGGCCAGACTTCCACGTCCGGGCAAGCCCTGATCCTGGTGCTGAACTGCGGCTCGTCGAGCATCAAGTTCGCACTCTTCGACACCTCGGCCAGCCCGCTGCCGCGCCGCCCGGCCTGGAACGGCAAGGTCCAGGGCATCGGCGGCGAACGGCCGGACTTCGGCGAGACCGGCGTCGCGCCGTTCGCCATCCGGCTCGACCCGCAGGACCCCTACGGCGGCGCCCTGGACCTGATCCTGCGGCGCGTGCACGCCCGGCTGGGCGACGGACGCCTGGTCGCCGTCGTCCACCGCGTCGTCCACGGCGGCAGCAAGTATTTCGCACCGGTGCGCATCGACGCCGGCGTCCTGGAGGACCTGCGCGGCTACATCCCCCTGGCGCCGCTGCACCAGCCCTTCGCCCTGGAGGCCATCGACATCCTGCT
Organism: Castellaniella denitrificans; assembly: GCF_042653765.1. Taxonomy (NCBI): domain Bacteria; kingdom Pseudomonadati; phylum Pseudomonadota; class Betaproteobacteria; order Burkholderiales; family Alcaligenaceae; genus Castellaniella; species Castellaniella denitrificans. Next base: position 5,061 of record NZ_JBHSEZ010000013.1, read on the forward strand.
GCGCGAACGGCCCGGCCTGCCCCAGATCGCCTGCTTCGACACCGCCTTTCACCATACCGTCCCGCAGGTCGAGCAGATGCTGCCGCTGCCCTACGACGCCTGGGAACGCGGCCTGCGCCGCTATGGCTTCCACGGCCTGTCCTACGAATACCTGTCCATCGCCCTGCCCGAGCGCCACGGCGACCGGTCGCGCGGCCGCGTGATCGCCGCCCACCTGGGCAGCGGCGCCAGCCTGTGCGCGATGCGCGACCTGCGCAGCCAGGCCACCACCATGGGGTTTTCCGCGCTGGACGGCCTGATGATGGGAACGAGGACGGGATCGCTGGACCCCGGCGCCGTGCTCTACCTGATGGAGATCGAGCGGCTCAGCCTGGAGGAAGTCGGCCGCATCCTGTATCACGAGTCCGGCCTGAAGGGCGTCTCGGGCATCTCGCCCGATCCGCGCGACCTGCTGGCCGTCGAGGCCCGCGAGCCCCGCGCCCGCCTCGCGCTGGACCTGTACGTGCAGCGCGTCGTGCGCGAGATCGGGGCGCTGGCCGCCGTGCTCGGGGGGCTGGACATGCTGGTGTTCACCGCCGGGGTCGGCGAACACAATGCCGCGCTGCGCGAGCGGATCTGCCAACGTCTGGACTGGCTGGGCGTGGCGCTGGATCCGGACGCCAACGCGGCCCAGGCCACGACGCTGTCGACGCCGGACAGCGCCGTGCTGGTCGCGATGGAACCCACCAACGAGGAATGGATCGCCGCCCGGCACGCCCTGGGCCTGCTGGGCTGAAACGGAGACGGCCTGGTTTGATAGTAATCAATTACTTTCTTTCCCGGGGGCGCGATACTGAACCCATCAGGAAGCCGCCGGCGCAAGGCCGACGGCTTCCATCACCGCTCACCGGAGGCGCCCCATGTTCGTCAATCTGATCCATTTCCCCCCCATCAAGCCCGGCAAGGAAGCCGCGTTCCTGGACTGGTTCGACGAATCGACCCGCCGTTTCTCCGTGTTTCCCGGCTTCATTCGGCGCGTTTTGCTGCAATCCCCCAAGACGGGCGCCTACCTCGGTCTGGTGGAGCACGACAGCAAGGAAACCTTCATGGCCATGCACCACAGCCCCGCGCAGGCCGAACTGCGGGCTCTGTCCCGGGATATTTTCGAAGGCGACCCCGACCCGACCTTCTACGAAACGGTTCGCGGAGCGAAGTAGCGCGGCCGCCAGGCGGATGGCCGGCTGCACGGAAATGGAAGCGGCCAGCCGCCTCAGCCTGGCGACCGACACACCGAACTGATCGGCGACCCGAAGCGGGGGTTTTCCCGCAATGACAAATCCGTTCCGAACGACCCGCGGCGGCGGGCGGACCGGCCCGTGCCCGACGAAGTCGCGCAGCGCATCCAGGCCGCGCCGGTCCCGCAACTGAAGACATGGGCGCTGAATTTCGTGAACGCCGCGACGCTGGACGAGGTGTTCCGGAGCTGATCCCGGATCGCGGCGTGCTCGGCATCCGCATGCCCGCCGAACAAACCGCCCGTTCCGCGCTTCCCATGATAAGATAGTAATCAATTACTTTCTTAATGAGGAACGGGATGTCGAAACCCACTCCGAAACATCTGCCGGCGGACGAACGGCGGGCGGCCACGGTGCAGGCGGTCATCGAACTGGCCGCCGACCGCAATCCGGCCGACATCACGACGGCCGCCATCGCCCAGCACATGCGGCTCACCCAGGGCGCCCTGTTCCGGCATTTCCCCAACAAGGAAGCCATCTGGGACGCGGTGATGGCCCATACCAGCGAGACACTGCTGGCGCGCATCGACGCGGCCGCCGCCGGGGCCGACGGCCCGCTGGCGGCGCTGGAGGCCATGTTCCAGGCCCACGTGGACTTCATCGCCGGCCACCCGGGGGTGCCGCGCATCCTGTTCGCCGAACTGCAGCTCGATCGCGCGACGCCCGCCAAGACCCGCGTGCTGGCCCTGCTGGAACACTACCGCGAACGGCTGCTGGAACAGGCCCGCCTGGGCATCGGCCGGGGGGAACTGCGGGACACGCTGGACCTGGACGCCCTGCCGGTGCTGTTCGTGGGCATGATCCAGGGCCTGGTGATCCAGTCCATGCTGGCCGGCGACATCCGGCGCATGAAGCGCCAGGCGGCCGCCCTGTTCACCCTGTTCCGCCAGGGAATCGGAACCCGCCCATGAAGGCCCCGCCCTTCGACGGGAAACGCGCCCTGCTGGCCGCGCTGGTCCTGGTCCTGCTGGGACTGTTCCTGTACGTCGCCCTGAGGTCCGGGCCGCTGGCCCGCATCCCGGTCACCACGGCCCGGGTCCAGGAAGCCTCCATTCATCCGGTGCGCTTCGGCATCGGCACGGTCGAGGCCCGCCAGATCCACCGGATCGGCCCGACCCTGACGGGCCGGCTGCTGCAGCTGGACGCGGAAGTGGGCGATTCCGTGCGGGCCGGCCAAGTGCTGGGCGAAATGGATCCCGTGGATCTCGACGACCGCATCCAGGCCCAGGAGGCGGCGCTGTCCCGCGCGCGCGTCCTGGCGCAGGAATCCCGCATCCGCCAGGACCGTGCCGAGGTCCAGCTGCGCCGCTACGAAACGCTGCTGAAGGCATCGGCCATCAGCGAGGAAACCACCAGCGACAAGCGCCACGAACTGAAGCTGGCTCGATCCGCCCTGCAGGCCGCCACGCGGGACATCGAACGGCTGCGGGCCGAACTGGCCGCGCTGCGGGCCCAGCGGCGCAACCTGGCGCTGGTCTCGCCCATCGACGGCTTCGTCCTCACGCGCGACGCGGACCCGGGCACGACCCTGATGGCCGGGCAGGCCGTCGTCCAGGTGATCGCGCCCGGCACGCTCTGGATCGACGCGCGCTTCGATCAGGCCGGCTCCGCCGGCTTGTCGGAAGGCCTGGCGGTCCGGATCGTGCTGCGGTCCCGCGGGCTGGAGCCGGTCGAGGGCCGGGTCGCCCGCGTCGAACCGGTCGCCGACGCCATTACCGAGGAACTGCTGGCCAAGATCGCCTTCGACACCCCGCCCGCGCCGCCGCCCGCCCTGGGCGAACTGGCCGAAACCACGGTGGAACTGCCGGCCACCCCGCCGGGCCCCGTGATTCCGAACGCGGCCATCCACCAACAGGACGGACGGCCCGGGGTCTGGCGCATCGAGGACGGCCGGCCGGTCTTCGCTCCCATCCGCGTCGGGGCCGCCGACGTCCGGGGCATGGTCCAGGTGCTGGACGGACTGCGCGCCGGCGACCTCGTCGTCGTCCACAGCGCCAGCCCGCTGACGGTCCGCAGCCGGATCCGCGCCACCGGTCCGGCACCGCAAGGGCCCGCCGCATGATCAGCCTGGCCGGCCGCGACATCCTGCATGCCTGGGGGAAATTCCTGTTCACCGGCATCGGCCTGGGACTGCTGATCGGCGTCACGCTGATCATGGCGGGCGTCTACCGGGGCCTGGTGGCCGATGCGCGGGCCTTGCTGGACAACAGCGGCGCCGATCTGTGGGTCGTGCAGAAAGACACCCAGGGGCCCTACGCCGAGAACTCCAGCCTGCCCGACGACGCCTACCGCGGCATCCTGGGGCTGGAAGGCGTGGACCAGGCGGCCAACGTCACCTACCTGACCATGCAGGCGCACCATCTCGGCCGCGACGTGCGCATCATGGTGGTGGGCGTGGCCCCGGGCACGCCGGGCGCGACCCCGGGCTGGCCGCGCAGCCTGGTGGCCGGCCGCCAGATCGTCCTGGGCCACTATGAAGCCGTGGCGGACGTGGCGGCCGGCTTCGCCCTGGGCGACCGGATCACCATCCGCCGCCACGAATACGCCATCGTCGGCCAGACCCGGCGCACGGTGTCCTCCAGCGGCGACCCGATGGTCTTCATCCCCCTGAAGGACGCGCAGCAGGCGCAATTCCAGAAGGACAACGACGCCATCCGGCAGAGCCGCCGGCGCGCCGCCGCCAATCCCGGGCTGAACCGGCCCGGCAACGACTCGGCCCTTCGGGCCGTGCTCGACAGCCAGGCGGCCAACCCCTTCGTCAACGCCGTCCTGGTGACGCTGGCCCCCGGCGCGGACGCCGCCGAGGTCGCCGGCCGCATCCGGCGCTGGACGCGCCTGTCCGTCTACACGCGGGCGCAGATGGAAACCATCCTGGTGGACAAGCTGGTGGCTTCTTCGGCGCGGCAGATCGGCATGTTCCTGGTCATTCTGGCCCTGGTCAGCGCAGCCATCGTGGCCTTCATCATCTACACCCTGACCATGGACAAGATCCGCGAGATCGCCGTGCTCAAGCTGATCGGCACGCGCAACCGCACCATCGCCGGCATGATCCTGCAGCAGGCCCTGGCCCTGGGACTGATCGGCTTCATGGTGGGCAAGATCGCGGCGACGTTCTCCGCCCCCATCTTTCCCAAATACGTGCTGCTGACGCCGGCCGATTCCATCGCGGGCCTGGCCGCCATCCTGCTGATCTGCGCCCTGGCCAGCCTGGTGGCCATCCGCATCGCCCTGCGGGTCGATCCCGCCAACGCCATCGGATGAACGTCATGACCGGTTCCGGCATCCTGATCGAGGGCCTGAGCAAGCGCTACGGCCAGGGCGACACGGCCGTCCTGGCCCTGCGCGACGTCAACATGACGGTCGCCCCCGGCGAGGTCGTCGGCCTGATCGGCCCGTCGGGCTCGGGCAAGAGCACGCTGCTGAAATGCCTGGGGGCCGTGATCGATCCGACCGGCGGGCGCATGACGCTGGGCGGCGAGGTCATCTACGACAATGGCTGGCGGGTGAGGGACCTGCGCGCGCTGCGCCGCGACCGGATCGGCTTCATCTTCCAGGCGCCCTACCTGATCCCGTTCCTGGACGTCACCGACAACGTGGCCCTGCTGCCGATGCTGGCGGGCGCGGGCAAGCGCGAAGCCCGCGCCCGCGCGCTGGAAGTGCTGGCCTCGCTGGAAGTCGAACACCGCGCGCAGGCCATGCCTCCGCAACTGTCCGGCGGAGAACAGCAGCGGGTCGCGATCGCGCGCGGGCTGATCAACCGCCCGCCGGTCATCCTGGCCGACGAGCCGACGGCGCCGCTGGACAGCGAACGCGCCCTGTCGGTCGTGCGCATCCTGCACCACATGGCGCGGCAGTACCGGACGGCCATCATCGTGGTGACGCACGACGAAAAGATCATCCCGACCTTCAAGCGGATCTACCGCATCCGCGACGGGGCCACCCACGAGGAAACGGGCGAAGGCCGGCCATTCGAATGATCGCGGCCGGGCCGCGCGGCCATTGTCCTGCCTCAACACCGGCGCGCCCCGGATCGCCTATGATCCCGGCATCAGTCCTTATCGAGCGCGCCGCCATGTTCTTTCACAGCAACCTGCTCCTGGTCCTCTTCATCCTGGGGATCATCGCGATGTTCATCGGCTTCGGGTTCCGCGACCGGAACCCGGGCATCATCCTGCTGGGCACCGGCTTCCTGGTCGCCCTGTTCGTCATCATCCGCAAGGCGATCGACGTCTTCGGGTAGGGCATCCCCGGGAAGCGCGCCGGCATCCCTCGCGCAAGGGGCGCCGCAATACCCGCACGCGTCCACGCCATGCCGCTCGATCAGCTCCAGGTAGCTCTCCTGAAGCACCGGCCTGGAAAAGAAATATCCCTGCGCGATCCGGCAGCCGCTGTCCCGCATCAGGGCGATGTCCTCGGCCGTTTCGACGCCCTCGACCACGACGCGCAAATCCAATTGTTTGGCGATCGCCACGATGCCGGAAAAGATCACGTTGCGCCGGCTTTCGTCGGCGGAATGTTCCAGGAAGGTCTTGTCGATCTTGAGCACGTCGATCGGGATGTTCTTGAGCATCTTCAGGGATGAATAGCCCGTTCCGAAATCGTCCATGGAAATCAGGAAGCCATGATCGTGGAGCCGCCGCGTGATGGCGACCATCTGCTCGAAATTGTCGAAGAAGATGTTTTCGGTCAGCTCGATCTCGATCAGGCCCGCCGGTATGCCGAGGGCCTGCGCGCGGCGCCCGAGCTCATCGGCCAGGTCCCGGTCCAGCAGGTGCAGCCTGGAAAAATTGACCGACACGGGGACGCAAGGCAGGTTCCGGTCCAGGCAATCCCTCAGGAATCGCAGGACCTGCTCGTAGATGACGAAATCCAGTTCCAGCACCATCCCGGTCTGCTCGCACACGGGGATGAATTCCGCCGGGGACATGAAACGGCCCTCTCCGGTCCGCCAGCGCGCCAGCGCCTCGCAGCCGATCACCCGGTTGGTCCGGATATCGATCTTCGGCTGATAGAACGGGACGAACTCGTGCCGGTCGAGCCCCTGCCGGATCTTCTGTTTCAGGGTTTCATGATGAATCGACTCGGTTTCCAGGGCCCGGGTGTAATACGAGACCGACTCATGGACCAGGCCCTTGATCCGCTTGGCGGCGATGTTCGCCTTGTCGATCATGAGGGCCGGGTCCTCGCCCGGCGACTCGATCGTGTAGACCCCGGCTGAAAAATAGACGGTGATGTCGCGATAGGGCATGGGGCTGAACAGCCGGGCCAGGCGTTCCGGCCGGGCATCCGCCAGCAGCAGCACGAAGTTGTCGCCGGCGATCCGCGCCACCCGCTCATCCGCGCCCATCCGCCGCGCGAAGCGATGATGAATCCGACTCAGGAGCTGGTTGCCGGCCTCGAAGCCGAAGAATTTGTTGATGTACTTGAAATTATCGACATCGGCCTTGACGATCACGTGGGAAGACGAGGCCCGCCCCGCCAGCAACCGGCGGGCGTCGTCCAGGAATCTCGCATAGGTGTGCCCCTGGGTGACGGGGTCGACGAAGGCCAGGGTCCGCAGGCGGCGCTGCTGGCGGTCCTGGTACCACGTGAAATAGGCCAGCGCCAGCGCGAAGACCGCCGTGACCAGGAGCAAAATGGCATAGAACAGATTGACGACCGATCGGCCGTTCGGGAAAACGGCCTCGGCCGGCACCGAAGCGACCAGGAACCAATCCTCGGTGTGGCCGACCGGCGTGTAGGCGGCGTATATCCGCCGTCCGCCCTGCTCCGTCACGATGAAACCGCTGCGATGCCTCTGGAAATCCTGTGCCAGCCGCCTCGCGGCCCGCTGGTCGCCGGATTCGAGCAGATCCCGGAAATAATTCCCCGACGGCGAATGCCCGCCGGCCACCAGGCCGCCGTCCCGGTCCACGATGAGCGCGCTCCCCTTCCCGGAAAACAAGGGCGCCGCCAGGATCTCTTGAATCTCTCCGGACGAAAGGACGGCCTGGCACGTGCCGATCACGCGGCTGCCGATCTGTGCCGGCACGGATACGACGAAACTGTCGTCCCCCGGGCGGTTCTCGGCCGGCTGGCTGGAAATGTTTTTCAGGCCCCGGATGGACTCGCGGAAATAAGCGCGGCCGGCCACGTCCAGCACGCTGCCATCCGCGAACGTCACGATTCCCCGGTCGTCGGCGATGAAGCGGCGCGCATCATTGTGTTCCGCGCCCAGGCGGGCGATGTCGGCCCTAACCGCGTCGGGCTTCAGCGAAGGAACCCGCTGCCGGACGTCCGAGGCCCATCGGCTCGCGGCCAGCCCCAGGTCCTGGAAATCGGCCTGCAGCCGGGCCGAAACGATGTTCTTGTGTTGCGTGGCGATTTCAGCCAGGCTGATCCCGAGGTCGGAGGTCAGCAGCCCCTGCACGCGCTGCATCAGCAGAAACACCATCGCCAGGCCCAGCCCCCCCAGGAAGACGATGACCGGGATGGTCCATTTCCAGCGCTTCAGGCGGCGCGTCATGATCGACGCCCGTCCGCCGGATATTCCGCGCGGCCAACCCCGGAGCCCCGCATTTCATCAAAACCCTGTATATATTTCCAGGGGGGGGGG
>NZ_JBHSEZ010000014.1:0-33557 GCF_042653765.1 Castellaniella denitrificans
GGCGGCCGGCGGCGGTGCCGGGGCCGGCCAGGCCGGCGCCGCGGCCGCCCCGGCGGCTCCGCCCGCGGCCGCCGCTCCGGCCGCGCCAGCCCAGGACCCCGTGGCGCGCGGCCGGCAGCTCGTCTCGGACCTGGGCTGCGTGGCCTGCCACGCCACCGACCGGAAACGCACGGTGGGTCCGGGCTGGGGCGGCCTGGCCGGCCACGAGGTCGAGCTGGCCGACGGCACCACCGTCACGGCGGACGAGGCCTACCTGATCCGCTCGATCCGCCAGCCCGACGCCCAGACCGTCGCGGGCTACCCGCCGCACGTGATGCCGTCCTACGACGCGCTGATCGACGAGGCCGACATGAAGTCCATCGTGGCCTACCTGCGCAGCCTGTGAAAAGGAAGCCATCATGATCAAGATCGACTATCAAACGCAGCGCCTGAGCCTGCGCTTCTTCCTGCTGATGCTGGTCCTGTTCGGGTTCCAGGTCCTGTTCGGCCTGCTGATCGCCGTGCAGCACGTGGACCCGCACCTGCTCTCGGGCGTCCTCAACTTCAACATCCTGCGCGCCGAGCACACCAACCTCGGCATCCTCTGGATCCTGTCGGGCTTCATCGGCACCATCCTGTTCGTGGGCCCCCTGCTGTCGCGCCGCGAGCTGGCCGCTCCGGGGCTGATCCGCTTCCTGTTCCGGGCCCTGCTGGCGGTCACGCTGTGGAACGTCGCCACCCAGTCCCTGGCGGCGCGCGGCATCGCCGGCTGGTGGCTGGGACAGCCCTGGCTGCAGGAGGGCCTGGAATACCTCGAGGCCGGCCGCGCCGCCGACATCGTCATCTTCGTCGGCTTCGCCATCCTGGCCTGGGTGGTGCTGCGCACCTTCCCGGCGCGCCGTGACTGGAACGAGATCCACTGGGGGCTGGCGATCGGCGTGAGCGCACTGACCTTCGTCTGGCTGTTCGGCGTGTTCTTCGTCGAACGCCTGGACCTGCAGGAATACTTCCGCTGGTACGTGGTGCACTACTGGGTCGAGGGCGTCTGGGAGGTCATCCACATCAGCCTGGTGGGCTTCCTGCTGGTGCTGATGTTCAAGGCCGACGTCAAGGCCGTGGGCTACGCCGTGTTCTGGGGGGTCGCGATGGTCTGGCTGTCGGGCCTGATCGGCAACGCCCACCACTACTTCTGGATCGGCACGCCGGAATTCTGGCAATTCTGGGGATCGCTGTTCAGCGCCCTGGAGCCGCTGCCCCTGGTGTTCTGCTTCTGGCACATCTACCTGGACGCGCACCAGGACCGCCGGCCGCTGGAGAACGCCCCGGCCTTCTATTTCATCCTGGGCTCGGTGGTGCTGGAACAGGTCGGAGCGGGCATCCTGGGCTTCACCATGACCTTCGCCCTGACCAACGCCTGGTCGCACGGCACCTGGGTCACGCCCAGCCACGCCCACCTGGCGCTGTTCGGCACCTTCGGCATGCTGGGCATCGCGGCGGCCTACTACGCGATCCCCCTGCTGCGCGGCGTCAAGGACTTCGACCAGCGGCTGGGCCGGATCGCCTTCTGGCTGGTCTTCGCCGGCATGCTGGGCATCGCCTTCGCCTTCGCGATCGGCGGCACGATCCAGGTCTTCCTGTACCGCGCCATGGGGCTGAGCTGGTTCGGCGGCCAGATCTTCCCCGCCATGCAGTTCTACAAGATCCTGGTACCGCTGTTCGGCCTGGTGTTCCTGATCGGCGCGGGCCTGCTGATCTACGACCTGCTCACGCTGGGACTGCGCGCCCGCAACGCCCCCCGGCCGCGAGCGGCCTTCAGGGCGGCCGATCCGGGCCGCTGGGGCCGCGCGCTGCACGGCATGGAGGCCGGCCTGTGGTTGATGAGCATGTGGATCTTCGGCGCCTTCATCACCCTGGGCCTGCTCAGCTTCAACCTGGACGCTGTGGCCCAGGGTGACCCGACCATCCCCTACGTCCTGGCCGGACTGGGCTACCCGGGCCTGCTGCTGGTCACGCTGCTGTTCGTCTGGCGATTCCTCGCCTCGCTGGAGGCCCGGCCGGCCGCCGGACCGGTCCCCACCGGCCCCGCCGCCGGAAGGAATCCCGTCGATCAGGCCGCCCGCGCCTGAGGCGTCCAGCGCAGGGCGGCCTGGCGCACCGTCCAGGTCGCCAGCAGGAACGGCGCCGTCAACGGCGGCAGTTCCAGCGCCTGGAAGCCCCGCACCAGGCCCAGGCTGAGCAGCGCGCCCAGGCAGGGCCACGCCCAGCGGCCTGGGCGGACCGTCCGCAGCGCCTCGGCCGCCAGCACGGCGTTGAAGCCGTACAGGCCCATCCGGGCCGCGTCGGCAGGAAAGCCCGCCCACGAGGCCGCCAGCAGGCACAGACCCGAGGCCAGCCCGGCGGACAGCGCCGCCCGGGGTGCGCCCAGCGCCAACCCCAGCAGGCACAGGGCTCCGGCCCGGGGATCGTCCAGGAACATCACCTGGCCGACCCCGCGCAACAGGCCCTGCGCAGCGCCGTTCCAGCCGGGATCGGCGGCGACCCGCACCACGGCCCGCGACAGGTCCAGGCCGGCGGCCGCCGCCATCAGCAGCCAGGTCACGAGGACGAACGGCGCCGTATAGGGCGGCACGGCGCACCGGCCGCGCCAGGCCTGCGCGAACCAGGTGGCCAGGCAGGCCAGCGGCGCCACCAGGGACCAGGCGAGCGGCCCGGGCGCCAGCACGGCCATGACCCCCAGCCCCGTCAACGCGCCGTTGTAGCCGTCCAGGCCCGCGCGGCCGCCGGCGGCATCGCCGGCGGCCAATCCCCACGCGGTCCCGGCCAGGGCGCCCAGCAGGCAGGCACCCGCCGGCGTCCAGGACTGCCAGGCCACGGCGCCCAGCAGGACCGCGCCGGCCCGGGCGCTGGGCAGCAGGTACACCTGGCCGATCCCGCGCAGCAGCATGCGGACGAAGGCCGCGCCGAACGAAGCATGATCCCGCAAGGGCATGGCGATACCTGATGAAATGAAGAAGTCCGGGGATGGGGCCCGGGACCGGGCCCGGCATCCGCGATCGTACTGCGGGAACGGCGCGGCGGGATGCGCCGCGCGGCATGGCGTCCATAACGGCCGGCACATGTCGCGGACCGGCGTACAATCGTCCGGATGCCATCGTCGTACGACCACGATCATCAATGAAAAACACTCTTGCCACGGCGCCCTCCGCCGCGCCCCAGTCCGAACCCGGCGTCGCCTTCCCCGTCCTGGGGGCCATCAGCCTGACCCACCTGCTCAACGACATGATGCAGTCGGTGCTGCTGGCGATCTATCCGGTGCTGCAGGGCCGCTTCGACCTCAGCTTCGCCCAGGTCGGCGTCATCACCCTGGCCTTCCAGTTCTCATCCTCGCTGCTGCAGCCGGTGGTGGGACGGCTCACCGATCGCCGCCCGATGCCCTATTCCCTGCCGATCGGCATGGGGTTCACCTTCTGCGGCCTGCTGCTGCTGTCCCAGGCCTGGAACTTCCCTCTGGTGGTGCTGGCCGCCACGCTGGTGGGGGCCGGGTCCTCGGTGTTCCACCCGGAATCCTCGCGGGTCGCGCGCATGGCCTCGGCCGGCCACCACGGCCTGGCCCAGTCGATCTTCCAGGTGGGCGGCAACATCGGCTCATCGATCGGCCCCCTGCTGGCCGCGCTGCTGATCGTGCCCCACGGCCAGGGCAGCGTCGCCTGGGTGTCGCTGGCCGCCCTGGCCGGCATCTGCATCCTGCTCGGCGTCAGCCGCTGGTACGCCGCCAACCTGTCCGGCGTGCGCGGCCGCGCATCCCTGCGCAAGACCGACAACGGCCTGTCGGCGCGCCAGGTGCGCGGGGCCGTGTTCATCCTGCTGCTGCTCATCTTCAGCAAATACTTCTACCTGGCGGGGCTGAACAGCTATTTCACCTTCTTCCTGATCGACCGCTTCGGCCTGGACATCCAGCAGGCGCAATATTCCCTGTTCGTGTTCCTGGCCGGGGTGGCCACCGGCACGCTGGCGGGCGGCCCCATCGGCGACCGCATCGGCCGCAAGCGCGTCATCTGGGGTTCGATCCTGGGCACGGCGCCGTTCTCCCTCGCCCTGCCCTACGCCAACCTGCACTGGACCCTGATCCTGGTGTTCTGCGCCGGCTTCATGATCGCCTCCGCCTTCCCCGCGATCATCGTCTACGCGCAGGAACTCATGCCCGGCAAGACCGGCACGGTCTCGGGCCTGTTCTTCGGCCTGGCCTTCGGCATGGGCGGGATCGGCGCCGCCGCGCTGGGCCGGCTGGCCGACGCCACCAGCATCGCCTTCGTCTACCACCTGTGCGCCTTCCTGCCCCTGCTGGGCCTGACGGCCTTCTTCCTGCCGGACACGCGGCGCCGCGCCGCATGAGGCCGCCCGCCACCCGCGCGGCCGCCTGGCTGACGGCGGCCAGCCTGTTGCTGCTGGCCGCCAACCTGCGCCCCCTGTTCCCCAGCACGGCCATCCTGCTGCCCGAACTGACCCAGGCGCTGGGCCTGACCGGCGCCCAGGCGGGCTACCTGACCACCCTGCCCGTGCTGTGCATGGGCCTGTTCGCTCCCCTCGCCCCCCACCTGGCGCAGCGCACCGGCATCGAACGCACCCTGCTGCTGGTGCTGGCGCTGATCGTCGCCGGCACGGCCCTGCGCGGCGCCCTGGGCGTCACCGGCCTATTCCTGGGCACCGGCCTGGCGGGCGCGGGCATCGCGCTGGGCAACGTCCTGCTGCCCAGCCTGGTGAAACGGGATTTCCCCGAACGGGCGGCCCTGATGACCGGCCTGTACACCATGAGCCTCGTGGGCGGCGCGGCCCTGGCCGCCGCCGTCACGCTGCCGCTCACCCGGGCCCTGGGCGGCCGCTGGGACCTGGGCCTGGCCCTGTGGGCCGTCCCGGGCGTGGCAGCCCTGGCGGCCTGGGCGCCGATCGCCCTGCGCGCCGCCGGCCGCCGCGCGGGCGGCCGCCACATCCTGCCGGTCGAAGGCCTGCGTCGCGACGGGCTGGCCTGGGCCGTCACCCTGTTCATGGGCCTGCAATCGGCACTGGCCTATTGCGTGCTGGGATGGATGGCGCCGATGCTGCGCGACCGCGGACTGGACGGCACCGAGGCCGGCCTCGCCACCTCGCTGTCGATCCTGGTGCAGGTCGCCGCCTGCCTGCTGACGCCGATGGCGGCCTCGCGATGCCGGGACCAGCGCGGCCTGGCCGTCTTCCTGTCCGCGGCGGCCACCCTGGCCCTGATCGGCATGATCCTGGGGCCGCGCTGGGGCATCTGGCCGCTGGCCGTGGTCCAGGGCATCGGCCAGGGCGGGCTGTTCGCCCTGGCCGTGATGCTGATCGTGCTGCGGTCCGGGGACGCCCACGTGGCCGCCCACCTGTCCAGCATGTCCCAGACCACGGGCTATGTGCTGGCCGCCAGCGGCCCTCTGCTGATCGGGATGCTGCACGACTGGGCGGGCGATTTCCGGGCCTCGACCGGGCTGCTGGCCGTGCTCGGGATCTGCACGGCCCTGGCCGGCTGGCGGGCGGGCCGCAACGCGCTGGTGCGCGCGACCGTCGTCCAGGAGTCGTCCCGCTGAAAACCGCGACGGCCCGCCGCGCGGGGAGGCGCGGCGGGCCGTTCGGGAAGGGATCGGAAGGCCGGAACGGCCCCGGGGCTCAGAGCCCCGCGCGCGAGAACACCAGGGTGGCGTTGGTGCCGCCGAAGCCGAAGCTGTTGGACAGCGCGGTCTCGATGCGGGCCTGCGGCAGGGCTTCGCGCAGGATGTTCATGCCCTCGGCGGCCGGATCCAGCGTGTCGATGTTGGCCGAGGCCGCGACGAAGCCGTGCTGCATCATCAGCAGGGTGTAGACCGCCTCGTTCACGCCCGCCGCGCCCAGCGCGTGGCCGGACAGGGACTTGGTCGAGGCGATCCAGGGCTGGTCGTCGCCGAAGACCTCGCGGATGGCCTCGAGTTCCTTCACGTCGCCCACCGGCGTGCTGGTGCCATGGGTATTGATGTAGTCCACGCGGGTGTTCACGTCCTCCAGCGCCTGGCGCATGCAGCGCGCCGCGCCTTCGCCGGACGGTGCCACCATGTCGTAGCCGTCGGACGTCGCCCCGTAGCCGACGATCTCGGCCAGGATGCGGGCGCCGCGCGCCTTGGCGTGTTCGTATTCCTCGACCACCAGGATGCCGCCGCCGCCGGAAATCACGAAGCCGTCGCGGTCGGCGTCATAGGTGCGCGAGGCGCGTTCCGGCGTGTCGTTGTAGCGGGTGGAGAGCGCCCCCATGGCGTCGAACATGAACGACAGGGACCAGTGTTCTTCTTCCGCGCCGCCGGCGAAGACGATGTCCTGCTTGCCCAGCTGGATCTGCTCGACCGCGTTGCCGATGCAATGCGCGCTGGTGGAGCAGGCCGAACTGATGGAATAGTTCACGCCCTTGATCTGGGCGCCGGTGGCCAGGCAGGCGGAAACGCCGCTGGCCATGGCTTTGGTGACCATGTAGGGGCCGACGCGGCGCACGCCCTTTTCGTGCAGGGTCTGGATGCCGTCGTTGATCGAGGAATGCGAGGCACCGCCGGCGCCGACGATCAGGCCGGTGCGCGGATTGGACACCAGTTCGGGCGTCAGCCCGGCGTCCTGGATGGCTTCCTGCATGGCCAGCCAGGCATAGGCATGGCCGTTGGCCATGAAACGGCCGAGCTTGCGGTCGATCCGGTCGAGCGCGTCCAGGCGCACCGAGCCCGCCACGTGCGAGCGCAGGCCCTGTTCGGCGTATTCCGGCTGGAAGGTGATGCCGGAGCGCCCGTGGCGCAGGCTGTCGAGGACCTCGGACTGGTTGTTGCCCAGGCTGGACACGATGCCCATGCCGGTGACGACGACACGACGCATGATCGAACCTCCTAGAAATTATCCGTGCGGGTGAACAAACCCACGCGCAGATCGTGGGCCGCGTAGATCTCGTGGCCGTCGACTTCCATGCGTGCGTCGGCGATGCCCATCACCAGCTTGCGCATCATGACGCGCTTCATGTCGATGGTATAGCGGACCAGCTTGCCCGTGGGCAGGACCTGGCCGGTGAATTTGACTTCGCCCACGCCCAGGGCGCGGCCCCGGCCCTGGCCGCCGCAGCAGCCCAGGAAAAAGCCCACCAGCTGCCACATGGCGTCCAGCCCCAGGCAGCCCGGCATGACCGGATCGCCCTTGAAGTGGCAGTCGAAGAACCACAGGTCGGGACGGATGTCGAGCTCGGCCACGATCTGGCCCTTGTCGTGCGCGCCGCCCTTGTCATCGATATGCGTGATCCGGTCGAGCATCAACATGGGCGGCAGCGGCAGCTGGGCATTGCCAGGGCCGAAGAGTTCCCCGCGCCCGCACGCCAGCAGTTCGTCGTAGCTATAGCTGTTCTTTTGCATGATTTTCCGTCTGAGATCCCCGGCTCGGCGGCCATTCCGGACGCAAAGGCGCCCCACAAACTAGGTAAGCTTGCTAGTATAACCCGATATATTTTCAGCCGATGCCGCGCCAGGCGGCGCGCTTGACGGGACTATCGGCCATCGAACCACACCGTCACCGTCCCCCGGACGAACACCGGCGGATGATCGCCGCCCCAGCCTTCGACCCGGTGCACCAGCAGCAGCGGGCCGCGCGCCGCGCGGCCGTCGAAGGCGTCCGTTTCGACGCTGCGGCCCTCCAGCGGCACGCATGGTCCCCGTTCGGAACCCCAGCACAGGCGGGTCGAGATGCGGGCGGCGCTGTCGTAGTCCCGGGAAGCGTAGACCCGGGTGATGCGGGCGGACGCGGGCACCGCCGGATCCCGGGCCCCGGGTTCGTAGAGGACCGCCACCGCCCGGCCCTGCGCCTGCAGGCCCTGGCTGACCCGGTCCCGCGTCCAGGCCCGGTCGCCCGCCCGCGCCGCGCCCGCGGCCAGGATCAGCGCGGCCCCGGCCACCGCCGCGCCGCGCGGGATCCGGCCCGCGATCCTCATTCCTGCGGCAAGGCGGGCGTGCCCGGCCCGCTGAGCTGGAAGACTCCGACGGCCCGGTTCAGGCCGTTCATCTGGTCGTTGAGGGACTGGGCGGCCGTGCCCGCCTCGACCACCAGCGCGGCGTTCTGCTGGGTCACCTGGTCCATCTGGCCGATGGCCAGGTTGATCTGCTCGATGCCGGAGGCCTGCTCGCGGCTCGCCAGCGTGATTTCCGACATGATGTCGGCCACCCGCTGGACGCTGGAAACGACTTCCGTCATGGTCTGGCCCGCCCCATTGGCCAGTTCGGCGCCGGACTGGATCTTCTGCACGGTGGAATCGATCAGGCCGCGGATTTCCTTGGCGGCGTTCGAGGACCGCTGGGCCAGCGCGCGGACCTCGGAGGCCACCACCGCGAAGCCCTTGCCCTGCTCGCCGGCGCGGGCGGCTTCCACCGCCGCGTTCAGGGCCAGGATGTTGGTCTGGAAGGCGATGCTGTCGATCACCCCCACGATGTCGGACATCTGGCGCGTCGAGGCGTTGACCTCGCCCATGGTCTCGACCACACGGGACACGGTCTGGCCGCCCCGCGAGGCGACCTCGGAGGCGGTGGCCGCCAGCGTGTTGGCCTGCTGGGCATTGGCCGCGTTGTGGCCCACCGTGCTGGTGATCTGCTCCATGCTGGCGGCGGTTTCCTGCAGCGAGGCGGCCTGCTCCTCGGTGCGCGCCGACAGGTCCAGGTTGCCATGCACGATCTGGCCGACGGACTGGCCGATCCATTCGGTGCCCTGACGGACCTGGGCCACGGCCTGGGCGATGCCGTCGCGCATGACCCGCATGGCATGCATCAGGCTGGCGTGATCCCCCGGACGCACCGGAATGTCCACGCGCAGGTCGCCCTGCGACATGCGGTCGGCGATCTGGATGACGGCATCGGGCTCGCCCCCCAGTTGCCGCACCAGCCGGCGCGACAGGGCCGTGCCCACGACCAGCAGGATGAGCGCCAGGATCGCCGCCGCCAGCGCGAAGCCGCCGGCCTGCCCCCAGACGACGGCGTCGACCGTGTCCAGGTACACGCCCGAGCCCAGGATCCAGCCCCAGGGCGCGAATTCCTTCACGTAGGAGACTTTCTCCACCGGCTGGTCGACGCCCGGCTTGGGCCACAGGTAGAACACGTAGCCGTCATGCGCCGGACTGGCCTTGACGGTGTCGACGAAGGCCACGAACAGTTTCAGGCCGTTGGGATCCTGCATGCCCGACAGGTCCTTGCCTTCGAGCTCCGGCTTGATCGGGTGCATCACCATGCGCGGGACCATGTCGTTGATCCAGAAATATTCCTCGCCGCTGTAGCGCATGCCGCGGATGGCGTCCATGGCCTGCTTCTTCGCCTGCTCCTCGGTCAGGGCGCCGGTCTCGGCCTGGCGGTGGTAATAGGTGATCACCCCGTAGGCCGTCTCGACAGCCTGGCGCGCGCCGATCTGGCGTTCCTGCAGCAGGGCGCCGCGCTCCATCCACAGCAGCGACGCCGTCAGCACGACGATCCCGATGATCGCCACCAGGGTGAACAAGGCAAATTTGAACGCGGTCGAACGCGTCCAGGCCTGCAATGACCGTGACATGATGTCTTCCTCTTTTCTTCTCATCCATAATCCGGATACGCCCGCGACCCACTTCGGGGCGGCCGCCAGCGGATCACAGCGCGGTCGCGAAACCAGTATACGATTGAAGAATTCCGTCCAAGCCGCAGAAAAAAGGCCATATCCCGGGATTCCTGTCCCGCCGACCCCACATCCATGTGCATCGCCTACCTGTCCCTGGGGGCCCCCGGCTGGCCCCTGCTGATCGCCGCCAACCGCGACGAATTCCACGCCCGCCCGACCCGGGCGGCGGGCCCCTGGCCGCAGGCCCCGGACCTGGTCGCCGGCCTCGACCTGCAAGGCGGCGGCACCTGGATGGGCGCGACCGCCGCCGGCCGCTACGCCCTGCTGACCAACTACCGCGAGCCCGCGAACCCCGTGCCGCCCGGCGCCCCTTCGCGCGGCCTGCTGGTGCGCGACTTCCTGCTCGGCGGGGACGACCCCGCCGACTGGATCGCCGCGATCGCGGCCCGGGCGGACAACTGGGCGGGCTTCAACCTGATCGCGGGCGATGCGCGCCAGGCCTGGTACCTGGGCAACCGGGATCCCGCCCGGGCGCCCCGCCGCCTGGGGCCCAGACGCTACGTACTGACGAACCACCTGCTCGATACCCCCTGGCCCAAGGCCGCGCGGCTGCGCGCCTCGCTGGACGCCCTGCCGCCCGCCGCCTGGGCGTCCGAACCCGAACAGGTATTCGAACGGCTGCGCGACACCACGCCGGCCGAGGACGCGCGGCTGCCGGCCACCGGTCTCGCCCTGGAACGCGAACGCCTGCTGAGCAGCCCCTTCATCATCAGCCCGGACTACGGCACCCGCTGCTCGACGGTCCTGGCGGGGGCCGCCGACGGCCGGACCTTCTTCAGCGAACAGGGCTACGACGCCTCGGGGCGCCTGCGCGAACGCCACGACTGGCGGCTGTAGGCCGGCCCGCGCCGCGGCGGCCCGGATCCCGCGCGCGACGCCCCGGACCGGATAATGGCTCCGGGGCGCGCGCTAAAATGCCGTTTTTCACGCCCCACAGGACAATCCCATGAGCACCGGGCTCGCCAGCCAGATCACCGACGCCGTCAAGGCCGCCATGCGCGCGCACGACAGCACCCGCCTGGGCACCCTGCGGCTGCTGCAGGCCGCCATCAAGCAAAAAGCCGTGGACGAGCGCGTCGAACCCGACGACGCGGCGATCCTGGCCATCATCGAGAAGCAGGTCAAGCAGCGCCGCGAGTCCATCGCGGCCTTCGAGTCCGCCGGCCGCACCGACAGCGCCAACCGGGAACGCGCCGAACTGGACATCCTGAAGGAATTCCTGCCCCAGGGCGCTTCACCCGAGGAAATCGCGGCCGCCATCGATGCCGCCCTCGCCCAGGCCGCCGGCCAGGGCCTGCAGGGGGGCGCCGCCATGGGCGCGGTCATGGGACAACTGAAAAAGGCGCTGGCCGGCCGCGCCGACATGGCCGCCGTATCGGCCCAGGTCCGCGCCCGGCTGTAGCCGGACCCGCATCCGGCCGGATCACGTCGTTGGTTCGCCTCGCGCTCCGGCCGAATGCGAGCCCGGCTGATTCAGCCGACGGCGGCCTCCGGCACCAGCGGCAGACCGTCCCGGATCTGCCGGACCAGATCGGGATTGCGCACGAACGCCCGGCCGAAGGCGACCGCCTCGCCGCGTTCCGCCTGCACGGCGCGCAGCGCGGAATCGGGATCGTAGCCCTCGCTCAGCACCAGCGCGCCGCTGAAGGCATCCCGGATCGCCGGGGCCAGCGCGTCCGCGCCCTCGTGCTCGCGCACGCAGATGAAGGCGATGCGCCGCTGGCCCAGTTCGCGGGCCACGTGGCGGTACAGCGCCGCGGGATCCGAATCCCGCATGTCGTAGCGGTCGCCGCGCGGCGACAGGTGCACCCCGACGCGCCCCGCTCCCCAGATGCCGGCGCAGGCATCGACGATTTCCAGCAGGAAACGGCTGCGCTTGCACACCGAGCCGCCGTAGTCGTCCTGCCGGCCGTTGGAGCCATCGTGCAGGAACTGGTCGATCAGGTAGCCGTCGCCGGCATGCACTTCCACCCCGTCGAACTCCGCCAGCCAGGCGTAGCGGGCCGCCTGCTCGAAATCCGCGATCACGCGCCGGATCTCGTCGAGCCGCAGGCTGCGCGGCACGACGAAGCCCCCGGCCTGCGGACACGGTCCCCGGCCGCAGGCGATGGCGCTGGGCGCCACGGGCATCTCGCCCGACAGGTATTCGGGGTCCGACACCCGGCCGGCATGCCACAGCTGCAGGACGATGCGCCCGCCGCGCCGATGGACGTCGTCCGTCACCGCCCGCCAGCCCTGCGCCTGGATGGAATTCCAGATGCCCGGCGTATCGGGATGCCCGATGCCCAGCGGCGACACCGAAGCCGCCCCCGCCAGGATCAGGCCCGCGCCGGCGCGCTGGGCATAGTACGCGCGCATGCCGTCGTCGGGCACGCGGCGCTGCGCGGCCCGCGCGCCCGACGAGGGTGCCATGACGATGCGGTTGGGCAGCTCGATTTCCCCCAGCCTGACCGGATCGAACAAACTTGTCATATCATGCGGGAAAAAGCGGGGCTGGTTCAGCGCATTCCCTGTCTCGATTTGCTGCAACGCACCATCCAGATATCAGATTCATGTAAAAATCCATCAGGGTTTTTACCAGATTTTCATGTCCCTGACCATGGCTGAAACGCCATCCGGGACCTGTACCAAGGAGCACCATGGGACAATTCGCCGTCATCGGCCTGGGCCGCTTCGGCAGCGCCACCTCGCTGGAACTGATGCGGCTGGGCCATTCGGTCCTGGGCGTGGACGCCGACGGCCGCGTCGTCGACCAGATGGCCGACCGGCTGACCCGCGCCGCCATCGCCGACGTCACTGAGCGCGACGCCCTGGCCGAACTGGGGCTGCCCGAATACGACGTGGTCCTGGTCGCCATCGGCGAGGACCTGCAGGCCAGCCTGGTCTGCACCGTGCACCTGAAGGCGCTGGGCGTGAAGGTCCTGTGGGTCAAGGCGTCCTCGCGCGCGCACCACCTGATTCTGGCCAAGCTGGGCGTCAACCGCATCATCCATCCGGAAGACGAGATGGGCATCCGCATCGCCCAGGTGCTCAGCTACCCCATGGTCAACGACTACATCTCGCTGGGCAACGGCGACTTCGTGGTCGAAATCGAAGCCAGCGCGCAACTGGACGGCCGCACCCTGGGCGACGCCCTGACCACCGATCCCCCGGGCGCCATCCACGCCCTGGCCGTCAAGCGCAAGGGCGAGACCACCGTGCACCCCACGGACCAGTTCGTGGTGCGCGCCAAGGACACCCTGATCCTCTTCGGCCCGCTGCACTACCTGAAGAACGCCGCGCCGAAACTGCGCTGACCGCCCCGACCCGAGCATGGCCCGCTTTTCCATCCATCCGCTGCTGGCCTACCGCCAGGCGCGCCGCACCGGGCAGCTGCAGGCCAGCCCGCCCGCGGTCCTGGCCGGCAGCTTCCTCGTCCTGATCCTGATCGGGACCGTGCTGCTGTCCCTGCCGGTGGCGCAGCGCCACCCCTTCGGCGTGTTCGAGGCGCTGTTCACCGCCACGTCCGCCGTCACCGTCACCGGCCTGATGCTGATCGACCCGGCCACCGACCTGAGCTTCTTCGGCCAGGCCGTGGTGTTGGCCCTGGTGCAGGTCGGCGGCATCGGCTTCGTCACCTTCGCCATCATCGCCACCCTGACGCTGGGCAAGCGTGTCAGCCTGAAATACCAGGCCCTGGCGCTGGAGGCCTTCAACCAGACCAGCGTGGTCCGCATCCGCCAGACGGCGCTGACGGTGCTGAAATTCTCCCTGGCGATCGAGGGCGCGGCCATCCTGATCCTGACCCTCTGGTGGTGGCGCCACGACAGCCTGGGGCATGCCTTCCTGCTGGCCGGATTCCACGCCGTCTCGGCCTTCAACAACGCCGGCCTGTCGCTCTTTCCCGGCAGCCTGGCCGGCTTCACCGGCGATCCGGTCACCACCTTCGTGATCACCGGCTGCGTCATCCTGGGCGGGCTGGGCTTCAGCGTGCTGGCCGACATCCAGCAGAAGCGCGGCTGGGCCACGCTGGCCTACTACACGCGGCTGATGCTGATCGGCACGCTGGTCCTGAACCTGGCCGGCTTCGCGCTGTTCTGGCTGATCGAGGCGCGCAATCCGCATACCCTGGGCGCATTGCCGGCCGCCGGCCAGGGACTGGCCGCCTGGACCCAGGTCGTCGCCGCGCGCACGGCCGGCTTCGCCAGCGTGAACGTCGACCAGCTGTACGACAGCTCGCGCTTCCTGCTCACCTGCCTGATGTTCATCGGCGGCGGCTCGCTGTCCACGGCCAGCGGCATCAAGCTCGCCACCTTCATCGTCCTGCTGGCCGTGGTCCGGGCCTACATCCTGCAGCGCAAGGAAGTCGTGCTGATGCACCGCACCATCGCCCCCGAATCCATCCAGAAGGCCCTGGCCCTGATGATGGTGTCGGGCCTGCTGGTGTGCCTGGGCATCTTCCTGGTCAGCCTGTTCGAGGACCTGCCCTTCATCGCCGTGGTCATGGAGGTCATGTCGGCCTTCAGCACCACCGGCATCAGCCCCGACCTGACCGGCGCCCTGACCCT
Source organism: Castellaniella denitrificans (assembly GCF_042653765.1). Taxonomy (NCBI): domain Bacteria; kingdom Pseudomonadati; phylum Pseudomonadota; class Betaproteobacteria; order Burkholderiales; family Alcaligenaceae; genus Castellaniella; species Castellaniella denitrificans. The sequence continues at coordinate 14,217 of NZ_JBHSEZ010000014.1, forward strand.
GCCCAGCCAGATCGTGCTGATGCTGCTGATGTTCGTCGGCCGCCTGGGGCCCCTGACCCTGGTCTACAGCCTGGGTACGCAGCGCCGCAGCCGGGTGCGATACCCGGAAACGGTGGTGCAGATAGGGTGATTCATGTACTACTATTACTTTTTTTCCCAGACCCAACCTCTCATTAGGATCCCGTCCATGGTGATTTCCATCGCACGACAGGCGGCGCTGTGCGCCGCTCTCGGCCTTGCCGGCCTGGCCACCACGGCTTCGGCCGCCACGCTGAAAATCGGCACCGAAGGCGGCTACCCGCCCTGGAGCATGGTCGACGCCAGCGGCAAGGTCACCGGCTTCGACGCCGACGTCGGCCATGCCCTGTGCAAGAAGCTCGACATGAAGTGCCGCTTCGTGGTCCAGGCCTTCGACAGCCTGATCCCCGCCCTGCAGGCCGAACGCTTCGACCTGGTGATCTCCGGCATGTCCGTCACCGCCGAGCGCGCCAAGGTCATCGCCTTCAGCATCCCCTACGCCACGGAAGATTCCGCCTTCGTGCTGCCCAAGGACGACGCGCTGCTCAAGGCCGCCGATCCCAAGGCCCTGATGGCCGGCCTGGCGGGCAAGACCGTCGGCGTGCAGAGCGGCACCACCCAGGGCGCCTTCCTGCAGAAATACGCGCCCGACCTGAAGCTCAAGACCTACGAGACCCAGGACCAGATGCAGATGGACCTGTCGGCCGGCCGCCTGGACGCGACCTTCTCCGAAGTCACCCCGCAGAGCCAGTTCCTGGACACCACCGGCAAGGGCAAGTTCGTCATGGCCGACGCCGTGGTCAAGAGCAGCGCCGACCCGGACATCCTGGGCCTGGGCATCGGGGCCGGCATCAACCAGAAGAACACCGAGCTGAAGGCCAAGGTGGACAAGGCCCTGTGCGAACTGATCGCCGACGGCACCATCAAGTCCTCCAGCACCAAGTGGTTCGGCGTCGACCTGTCCAACTACGCCGCCTGCAAGAAGTAATGCCCGACGACGCGGCCGGCGCCTCCGGGCGCCGGCGTCACTCCCCCGGGGCCGCCGCCCGCCACGCGCCGGCGCCGCCCCGGGGCTTTCGATCGATTCCATGATCCAGACCCTGCACGACATCCTGAGCGCCGGCTGGGGCGCCATGCTGCTGCGTGGCGCGGCCATGACCGTCTTCATCAGCGTGTGCGGCATCGGCCTGGGCATGGCCATCGGCATCGCCGGCGCGGTCGCCAAGACCGGCGCCAGCCGCCCGGCGCGCGCGCTCGTCGGCCTGTACACCCTGATCGTGCGCAGCGTCCCCGAACTGCTCATCATCTACCTGCTGTTCTTCGGCGCGGTGCAGCCCGCCGCCGACCTGGCCGACTGGCTGGAATGGGACGACCTGATGAGCACCGTCTTCCCCATGCTGATCGGCATCCTGGCCATCGCCCTGATCTCCGGATCCTACAGCGTCGAGGTCTTCCGCGGCGCCTTCAAGGCCATCGATCCCGGCCAGCTCGAAGCCGCCCGCGCCATCGGCATGGACCGCGGCCAGTGCCTGCGGCGCATCACCTTGCCGCAGCTCTTCTGGTACGCCCTGCCCGGCGCCAACAACGTCTGGCAGGCCGCCCTGAAGGACACCGCTCTGGTCTCCCTGGTGGGCCTGGTCGAACTGATGCGCGCCGCCGTCCTGGGCTCGGCCGCCACGCGCGCGCCCCTGATCCTGTACCTGCTGGCCGGCATCCTGTATTTCCTGATCGGCGCCTGCAGCCAGGGCCTGTTCGTTTGGGCCGAACGCCACTTCGGGCGCGGCATGCGGGGGGCCGGACGATGATCGAACTGTTCGAACACGCCGTTCCCGTGCTGATCGAAGGCTTCTGGATCACCCTGCGTATCGGCCTGTTCTCCATCCTGTTCGCCTCGCTGCTGGGCCTGGGCGCGGCGCTGATGCGCACCGCGCGCAACCCGCTGGTCTCGGGCGCGGCCTTCGCCTACAGCACCGTCTTTCGCGGCACGCCGCTGCTGATCCAGCTGTTCCTGCTGTACTACGGCATCGGCACCCTGGGCTTCGTGCGCGAACAGCCCGCCCTGTGGTGGCTGTTCTCCGACGGCGCGCGCTGCGCCATCCTGGCCATCGCCCTGAACAGCGGCGCCTACATGAGCGAGGCCATCCGCGGCGGCCTACAATCCGTGCCGGCCGGCCAGCTGGACGCCGCCGCGTCCTGCGGCATGAGCCGCCTGCAGATCTTCCGCCGCATCCGCTTCCCCCTGGCCATCCGCCAGGCCTTCCCGGCCTACAGCAACGAGCTGGTGCTGGCCATCAAGGGCACCAGCCTGGCCTCCACCATCGCCGTCATGGAGCTCACCGGCTTCGCCCGGCGCCTGATGAGCCAGAGCTACCTGATCGTCGAAACCTTCATCATCGCCGGCATGCTGTACCTGGCCATCAACGTCACGCTGCTCGGCTGCGCCTGGCTGGTGGAGCGCAGGCTGGGGATCCGGACGGGGGAATAGGATCGCAGGCCGCCACCCCTTCGAAATCCGCGGAGGGACATGCAGCGCCAGAGTGGCTCATAAGTCTACGTAAACACCATATAAGCAGGGTGCTGATGTATACTTAATCCCATGAACCAGCGCCAAGCCATTCGCGTTCTCCGTGCCCTGGACGACACCGGCCGCTATGTATTCCGGCGCCAGCATCTGCGCGCCTGCTTCCACGAGGATTCGGAAAAGACCTTTGCCGCCGGGCTGGCCCGCCTGGTCGATACCAGCATCCTGACCCGCGCGGCCCGGGCCGTCTACGTTCATGACGCGGCAAAATCCCGCGACGGGTACACGATCGAACGCATCGCCATCGCCCTGCGTCCCGCCGAGCTCAGCTACATCAGCCTGGAATCCGCCCTGGCGGAATACGGCGTCATCTCGCAGATCCCCATCGATCGCATCACCCTCATGACCACCGGACGCGAAGGTGAAATCCGGACCCCTTACGGCACCATCGAGTTTGTGCACACCAAGCGCGATCCGGCCGATCTGCGCCAAGCGACGCTTTCTTCCGATCATCCCTTGCGCATGGCCAAGATCGACACGGCCATCCGCGACTTGCGGCGTGTCGGCCGCAATCTGCATTTGATCGACCCAGAAGCCCTCCAGGAGGCCTTGGCCAAACCATGAAAGAAAACTTCGATCATCTGGTGGAACTGGCCATGCGGGACGCGGGGCGCGCCCATATGCGTCCCGTCATCGAAAAAGAACTGCTGCACTATGACATCCTGTTCGCCCTAAGCGAAGCCAAGCTGCTCGACACTTTGACGTTTCAAGGCGGGACTTCGCTGCGCCTATGCCATGGTGCTCCACGCTTCTCCGAAGACCTGGATTTCGCAGGCGGACCGGGGCTGGATACGCGCAAGCTGCAGGACATCAAACAATGCCTGGAAGACTACCTGGGAAGCCGCTATGGCCTGGATGTCCGGGTTCGTGCCCCGCAAATCCGGGGAATGGATGACGGGCCGGCAGAGCCCGGACACACGCAGATCGCAAAATGGCGGATCAGCATCCAGACCGCTCCCTCTCGCCCTAATCTTCCCAGGCAGCGCATCAAACTCGAAGTAGCCGATATCCCCGCCTACACGCGAGACATCAAAAGCCTGGCGCGCAATTACCCGTTCCTGCCCGATGGTTACGCGGATGTACTGCTGGGCGTTGAGTCTCTTGACGAAATCATGGCCGACAAATTGGTCTCCCTGCCAGCCTGTGTCCGCTACGTGCGGCACCGGGACATCTGGGACCTGCGCTGGCTCAAACAACAAGGCGCAAGCCCCGACGTTGCCCTGGTGGAGCGCAAGATCGAAGACTACGGCGAAGCCGACTACCTGGACAAGCTGCGGGCGATGATCGACCGGCTCGGCGAAATCGTGCGTGGCACGCCATTCACACAAGAAATGTCGCGCTTCATCCCCCAGGACGTACAGGACAGGACGCTGCACCGGAACGGATTTGGCACCTTCCTGACCAACGAAGTCCAAGGCCTGTTGCGAGTGGTGGAAAAGGCGCTGGACTCAGGCACCCGCGCCGACGATACCTCTTTTCCAATGTAGAACATCCGGCATGAAGCGCGCATCCGACCAGCCCGTCCCCTGCCCCTGCGGCCTTCCCGCAGCCTACGCCGATTGCTGCGGCCGTTGGCACCATGGTTCCTTGCACCTGCAAGCGCCCGACGCCCAGGCCCTGATGCGCTCGCGCTACAGCGCCTACGTGCTGGACGAACTGGACTACCTGCTGCGGACCTGGCACCCCGACACCCGGCCGGCCGCGCTGGAACCCAACGAGCCCGGCACCCGCTGGCTGGGACTGGACGTGCGCCGCCACGTCCGGGTGGACGCCGACCACGAGGTCGTGGAATTCGTCGCGCGGGTGCGCGTCCACAGCCGCGCCACCCGCATCCATGAAACCAGCCGGTTCACGCGGGTGGACGGGATGTGGGTGTATGTGGACGGGGCCGCTTGAGTACACTTGAGTGATCGTCCCGGTCCGACCGCCCCGGCTGTCCTTCTTCGAACCCCACCCCCGTGCCATGATGCTGATCTACGATGCCCAGAGCCCCGCGCCGCGCTGCCTGCGGATGTTCCTGCTCGAAAAACAACTGCGGCTGCCCGCCACGACCATCGACGTGATGACGGGGGAAAACCGCCAGCCGCCCTATCTCGCCATCAATCCGGCGGGCCAGACGCCGGCCCTGCGCCTGGACGACGGCACCACCCTGGCCGAGGCGGTCGCCATCGCGGAATACCTGGAAGAACGCCATCCCGAACCCGCGCTGATCGGCCGCACGCCCGAACAGCGCGCGCAGACCCGGCAATGGTGGCGCCGGGTCGAGCTCAACATCACGGAATTCATCCACAACGCCTACCACTACGCCGAGGGGCTGGCCCGCTTCGAGCCCCGCATCCCGGTCGCCCCCGAGGCGGCCGACGGCCTGAAGCGGGTGGCCCGGGACCGCCTGCAATGGCTCGACGGCCTGTTCGGCCCCGGCCCCTACCTGTGCGGCGAGCGCTTCACCGCCGCCGACATCTGGCTGTATGTCTGGCTGGATTTCGGCGAATCCGTCAACCAGCCCTTCGACCACGGCCTGCCGCGCATCGGCCCGTGGTTCGAGCGCGTGACGGCGCGGCCCAGCGCGGCGCTCAGCCGAGCCTTGCTGCCCTCCTCGCGGGCCTGAGCGGCCCCCGGCGGGGACGGCCGGCCGACACCCGCGCCCGCCGCGCGGAATGCGCGCAACGGCACCATCGATGCGCGTTTGCGCATCACCCGCGACAGCCCCCTTCCCTATACTGGACGCATCCATTTCGTTTCCGAGGCAACCTCATGATGCGTACCCTCTTTTGCGCACTGGCGCTATGCGGCCTGGCGGCCACGTCCCAGGCCGCCGAATTCACACTGTCCAGTCCCGACATGCGGGACGGCCAGCCGCTGACCCAGGTCCAGGTCTACGACGGCTTTGGATGCCATGGCGAAAACCGTTCGCCCGCGCTGGCCTGGCACAACCCGCCGGCGGGGACGCAAAGTTTCGCCGTCACAGCCTACGATCCCGACGCGCCCAGCGGCAGCGGCTGGTGGCACTGGACCGTCTTCAACATCCCGGCGACCGTCCATGAACTGCCGGCGGGCATCGGCCCCGATGGCAAAGGCCTGCCGACCGGCGCCATCCAGGGCCGCACGGACTTCGGCACCAGCGGCTTCGGCGGCGCCTGCCCGCCCGAAGGCGATGCGCCACACCGCTACCAATTCACCGTCTGGGCGCTGAAAACCGCGACACTGCCCCTGGATGCCCAAGCCAGCGGCGCGATGGTCGGTTTCATGCTGCGCGCCAACAGCATCGGCCAGGCCCGGCTGACTCCGGTCTTCGGCCGCTGACGCAAACATCGCCGCGCGGCCCATGGAACCACCCCTCGCCCGCCAGCAACGCCGGATCCAGCCCGGCCATTTCCAGTGCCGGGCCCCGCAGCAATTGCGGCGGGTCCGGATCCCCCAGGCGAGTCTTTTCGACATCCGCCAGGGCGAAAAGCACGTCCACGCCGATGGCCGGCGGCTGCGCTGCACCGCCGGCCATTGGCTGCTGGTGGCGGCCGGCACGGAACTGGACATCGAGAACCACCCGATCGACGGCACGTATCTGGCTGAATCGATCGCCTTGCCTCCCGCATTGCTGGAGCGTTTCCGACGGCGCAATCCCGGACTGGGCGCCGGCCCCGGCGCCGCCCCGTGCGTGCTTGCCATCCAGCCCGGCCCCGATTCGCTGCGCGCCTGGCGCTATCTGCGGGAATGCATGACCGCTGACGCCCCCGGAGCTCTGCAATGGCAAGCCGCCGAAAGCCTGTTGCTGGCGCTGAACCTGCAGCAGGCCATCGGACCGCTGCTGCGGGATCGACACGACCCCTTGAGCGCCCGCATCGAACAGCACCTGTCGCTGCTGCCGCCCGAACGGCGCACGCTCGCGCAGCTATCGCGCGATTTCCATTGCAGCGCCGCGACGCTGCGCCGCAGGCTGGCGCGGGAACACACGGGATTCCGGGAATTGCTCGACAACATCCGGCTCGGACAGGCGCTGGACGCCCTGCAAAGCACGTCCCGCCCTATCGCCGACATCGCCGCCGACTGCGGATACGCCAGCCCATCGAGATTCGCCATCCGTTTCCGGCAGCGCTACGGGCTGAACCCGAGCACACTGCGGCAGACACGCTGAAGTCCACCATAGCGAACGAAGTCAACGGACTCCCCAACCACGGCCTGCCACGCATCGGCCCGTGATCCGAGCGCGTGACAGCACGGCCCAACACGGCGCTCAGCCGCGCCTTGCCACCATCCCCGCGCAGAGGCGAGCCGGTGCTGCTTTCCCTAACGGACTTTTCCGCGCGCAGTACTCCAAATCAAGCCCCAACCTCGCCATACTGTCCAAAGCGGCAGATAGCCTCATGTTGATTCGTGTATCTATACGGGATACAATCCAAGATGATCAAGAACTTCCGGCATAAAGGGATTCAGCTGTTTTTTGAAACCGGTTCAAGGGCGAAGATCCAGGCGGCTCATGCCCCGCGGCTCAAACGCCAGCTCCTGGCGCTGAACCGTGCGGCAAAACCTGAAGACATGGACGTCCCCGGATGGCGACTGCATCCCCTGAAAGGACTGGAACTCCGAGGACATTGGTCAATCCGGGTCAGCGGCAACTGGCGGCTGACCTTCATGTTCGATGGCCGGGACGCAATTCTCGTCGATTATCAGGACTATCACTGAGAGAGCCACCATGCAGTTGCATACTCCCCCTCATCCGGGCAGCATCCTGAAGGAAGACGTCCTGCCCGAACTCGACCTGACGGTCACGCAAGCCGCCGCACAGCTCGGCGTCTCGCGCGTGCAGTTTTCCCGCTTCATCAACGGCCGATCGGGCGTCACGCCGGAACTGGCGCTGCGCCTGTCCAGATGGATTCCCGCACCCAGCGCCATCATGTGGCTGCAGATGCAAGCCGATTACGACTTGTGGCAGGCCGAGCATTCCGGCCGTGAATTCCAGGTCACACCGGCGCCCTACGCCGGGCCGGGGTGAACGAATTTCTCCAAACCCCGACCCGCGCCCCTCCCCCGCTCAGAACGGCTTGATGGCGATCTTCAGCACACCGTCGCGCTGGTGGGCGAACAGATCGTAGGCCGCGACGATGTCATCCAGCTTGTAGTGGTGGGTGACCAGCACGCCAAGATCCAGGCGTTCGGCGGCGATCACGTTCATCAGGCGGCGCATGCGCTCCTTGCCGCCCGGGCACAAAGCGGTGTTGATACGATGGTCGCCCAGGCCGGCGGCGAAGGCGTCGAGCGGAATCTTCAGGTCCTGCGAATACACGCCCAGGCTGGAAAGCGTGCCGCCGGGCTTGAGGCAGCGCAGGGCCTGCTCGAACGTGGTCTGCGTGCCGAGCGCCTCGATGGCGGCATCGGCACCGCGCCCGCCAGTGAGCCGCATCACCTCGGCGACCACGTCACAGGTATTGAAATCGAGGGTCACATCGGCGCCCAGCTTTCGAGAAATCCCCAGGCGGTGCTCGTTGCCGTCCACCGCGATGATGGTCGTCGCGCCCAGCAGGCGCGCGCCGGCAGTGGCGCACAGGCCGATGGGGCCCTGCGCGAAGACGACCACCGTGTCGCCCAGGCGGATGTTCGCGTTTTCCGCCCCCTTGAAGCCGGTGGACATGATGTCCGGGCACATCAGCACCTGCTCGTCGGTCAGCCCGTCCGGAATCGGCGCGAGATTGGCCTGCGCATCCGGCACCAGCACGTATTCGGCCTGGGTGCCGTCGATCAGGTTGCCGAAACGCCAACCCGCGGTCGCCTTGTAGCCATGGCAGCCGCAACGCCCGGAGGGGATCAGGTAACTGCCGTCCTGCGACGGCACGCCGTCCTGGGCGGCATAGGAGCCGAAGTTCGGGCAGATCGCCCCGGCGATCACGCGCTGCCCTTCCTTGTAGCCGGTGACCGCGCTGCCCAGCTTTTCGATGACTCCCACGGGCTCGTGGCCGACCGTGAGGCCCTTGGCGACCGGATATTCGCCCTTGAGGATGTGGATGTCGGTGCCGCAGATCGTGGTGGTGGTGATGCGGATCAGCGCATCGTTGGGGCCGACGTCCGGGATGGGCTTGTCGGTCAGCTCGATCCGGTCGGGTTCGACGAACACGGCGGCTTTCATTGTGGCGGCCATGGGGTTCTCCTTCGATGAGGTCGGCGGGCTCGTGGCCTGCCCGCCTGCAGGCGATGCCTTCATCGTATCGGCTTGCCCCGGCCCGGCGCTTGCGCCAGGTCATGGAAACCCATGCTGCAGATTCTTCTATGTGCGCGCTGCGGATTGATTCAATTTTTATAGAACTTAAAAAATTTCTACTTATTTGGCTTCATAAAAGAAAAAATCTACACCTGGTGATCGATGTATTTGGCGAAATGACGAGCAACGACCTCTTCGATACGCGCCACCTGCTCATCGGTGAGTTCCTCGACAAAGTTTCGTTTGCGTCGGGACAAAGCACCGTGGCCTTGCACGATGATGTCGATGAGCGAGTTCAATTTCGATTGGCGCATGTCCAGCCAGGTCTCGAGTTCGCGCACTGTCCGATCATGGCTGCGCAGATACTCCACTTCCGCTGCCAGATCTTCCTCGACACACAGCTTGCAGCACTGGAGCATGAACTCGCACATCTCGGTGGCATCAAAATAAGCATAGAGCCACAGGGGTTGCGGAGACATCACCCGGATGGTGGCGCTGTCGCCGTCCAACTGATAGTCCAATAGTTCAGTGCGAGGCTTCGAATAGGACTTCAGCAACGACGAATAGTGGTCCAGCCGCTTCAGCATGCGTGCCGAAATGGGCAGCACCACACCCGCCGGCGTGAAGCCCGACTGGCGCAAGACATGGTGCAGCAGAAAGCGATGCAACCGCCCGTTTCCATCGAAGAACGGATGCACGAAGACCAGGCCGAAGGCCGCGCAGGTCGCAGCCACCATTGGGTCGAGCATGCCTTCCGCCGCATACGCCGCCACCCGGCCGACGGCTTCCATCATCGGCCTCACTTGCTCGACGGGAGGGGGAATGAAATCGGCCATATTGCGCAAACGGCCCGGGCGCGACAGCCAGTTCTGCGCCGTCCGATAACTGGATTCGGCGCTCAGCGGCGTCACGATGAGATTCTGCCACTCGCAGAGTTTCTCTTCATCGAACACGCCAGACTCACCAGCCATTTCAAGCAAGTGCCGGAACTTGGCGGCGCGCGAACTGTCGGGCACCTCGTCTTCGATGCCATAGGTCGAGCGGGTCTCGGAAAGGTACAAATAGTCCACTGCCCGGCTGAGCATCTCGGGTTCGATGGCATCCATCGCCCTTGCAACCTTGGCGCGCAGATCTTCGGCCAGCAGCCCACGCAACGTCTCGGTCTTTCGCACCAGCGGACTGAACGCCCGGCTGCCGAGCAGGTTGTTGACCACCGCGAACTGCGGGCTGGACATTTCCGGGCCCACCAAGTAGTCATCGGCGTTCAGCAAGCGCACGCGCGGGGATCCGGCCGGCGCCCGGTACTCGAAGTCCGCGCCGGCCAGCCAGTGCGCCAAGTACCCCGCCCGGCGGGCATAGCCTGACGTCGGCCGGCTGTTCAGCCATTCCTGGATGTCCGCAAGAACCGGACGATGCTCGAAAAGCGCGCCCAGCACGGTCAGGTTCAGGTGCTCGCGCTTGAGCGCGAAGGTGAGCTGCTCCACCGTCGACGGCTCGGCCGAGACCCGGCCGCGCGGCAGCTCGATCCGTTCAGTCCCGTCAGGAGCCTGCGTGCGGGACTCAGCCGCTCGCGCCCCCAGCCAGAAGGTCTGGCGCAGCGGCGGCACCGCCAAGTTGAAGCGGGTCACGAGTGCGTTGTAGCCGAGCGCAATAGCCATCCAAGAAAATCTCTATGGAATTTATATTTTTTCTATATTAGATATTATTTTCCAGGAAATATCTATATTGACCCGCGCCGCCAGCGATCAGTCACGAAAAACATCATTCAATGTCGCGGCATCCAGGATGTTCGAGGCATGGATCAGCAGCCAGGCCTCGGTGCCGGCGCGCAGGCGCACCTGCACCAGTTTATCGATGAAGCGGCGGCCTTTCTTGCCCGGCAAGGCGATCCCGCATCGTCTCGGCCTTTTCCCGGTACTCGGCCGCCAGCGCCGCCCGGCCCGTGTTCTCGTACAGCACCGCCAGGTTCTGCGCAGCCAGGTAGCTGCCCCGGCCAGCGACGGATTCCGACAGGTCCGGGCGCTCGCCGATCTCCAGGCATTTCAGCCAGCTGGATTCCACGATCGGCAGGAACTGGGATTCCGCCTCGGCGGGATGCCGGACCGCCCAGTCCAGGAAAACGTCCGCGACGCAGAAGAAATAATCCGGGGAATCGGGCCAGTACGGGAATTCCTCCTCGGCCAGCAGGATCGCCTGTTCCAGCCGGCCGGCCCGCTTCAAGCAGTACAACGAGCGCATGACCAGGTCGTGCCGGAACGACTGATCGCGGGCGCACAGCGACACCGCCCGGGAGAAGTGATCGGCCGCCTCCTCATGCCGGTCATAGAGGGCGAGTTCCTTGCCCAATTGATAGAGCAGATAGGGATCTTCCGGCGCTTCGGCCAGCGCCACGCGCAGCAGCGCCTCGTTGCGTCCCTTCTTGGCCTCCAGTCCCTCGGGCATGTAGCCATCGTGGCCAACGCGAATATCCAGCCTTTTGCGGGGCAGATCGCCAGAGTTGGCCGCCTGCTCATGGATCCGGCCCATATAGCGCACCCCTCTGGGCAGCACGCGGGTAGTCCATTCCGTCGCCTGGCGGGCTTCGCCGCCCTGCATGAAGCGATTGAGGATGGCGACCTGCCCCAGGAACGGCACCGAGCCCAGGCGGCGCAACTGCTCGTGCCCCGACTCCAGCCAGTTGTCGGCGTCCAGGATCAGGTTCCAATCCGCCGAGGAATGATCCAGCGCCGCATTCCGGGCGGCGGAGAAATCATCGATCCATTCGAAATGATGCACCCGGGCACCGAAGCGCCGGGCGATGGCGATCGTATCGTCCGTCGATCCGGTGTCCAGCACGATGAATTCATCGACGTGGCCCTGCACGCTGGACAGGCAACGGGCCAGCGTGGCCGCGCCGTTCTTGACGATCATGACCAGGGCAATGGTGGGAGGGTTCATCGGATCACACGGACTCGCAAACAGGGGCAGCCGTGATCATGCCCCAATCCCCGGCCCACCGCCATCGGAATGTACCGAGCAACGCCCCGGACGGCGCACATGCCCGATCAATCCTTGAACACCTCTTCCAGCGAAGCAGCGTCAAGGACATTTAGCGACCAGGTTTCCAGTTCCTCCGTGCCGGCGGCGCGGATGCGCTGGACGACCGCCTCGTCCACCGGCCCGAAGCGGCGCTGGATCAGGCGCAGCAGCAGGTCGGCCTGGCCGCGTATCATCCCATGGCGCTCGGCAATCGTCACATAACTCATTTCATGCTCCTGTTCCAGCCGCTGGGCGGCCAGAAAGTAGTCCGTCTCCAGATCCGCCGGCAGGCGGAGCATCCATTCCACCAGTCGCAACAAAGGGCCGATCCCATCCCGCGTGTAGCCATAGCCATACAGGCGGCGAGTCAGATCCAGCAGCGGCGCCAGCCGGCTGGCCTTGTCCGGATGCCCTGCCGCCTGCAACTGCGCCATGATCACCACGGCAAACGGATTCACCGGCGCCAGCGCATCCAGCTCGTCCCAGCGAGCCCGCCAGTCGTTCAATTCTACAATCGGAAAGGTGAACCGGGTCCGCTGGGCCAGAAAATCGTTTCGATAGGTCAGGCTGGCGGCCGGCGCCTCATGGGGCGCGCGCCGCGGCTGGTCGATCAGAACCCCCAGGCTATAAACCTGCGGCGGCAGCAGCGCCCTGCCCCTGCGCCGTTCCCGCTGCCGGATCAGCACGTTATATTCCAGCATCCGCCAACCAAAAACCTGCAGGGCCTGTGGACCGGACAGGCGCCCCTGAATCTCGACGTGCACCAGCAGCAAGGCGTCATCGCCGCTGCGCAGGCGAACCCGGGCCAGCTTGTCGGCATGGCGGTGGCCCTGGCCGGGCGCGCTGGCGCGCAAGACCGCCTGCAATTCCTTGTCCAGGAATTCGACCGGCACCGACCCGTCGATGAGGGAATACAGGTTCGGGGTCAGCAGGGCCAGCGCCTGGGGAAAATAGAGTTCGAGCGCGTCCTTCCACGGACTGTCGTGATCGTCCGCGAAAGCGGGCGACGATGCATTGCGGGCGGACATGGCGGGCTTCCTGGCTCGGGAAGCCTCATTCTGCGCAGACGATGCTGGTCCTGCCAGACTGGGAAATACGGACGGAGGAAAACATCCTCCGATCAGAGAATTTCAGCTTCTGATGTACAGATATTGCGACGCAAAACCGCATAATCCACTCGGGACATCAAAGTAAACTTCGGAGGCTGCTGGGGGCTGCACTGATGCAGCACACTATACTCTTGATGCGCACCCTATTAATTTGTGAATTTTCTCAGCACCGCTGTTTGATTGAGTAAGTGGAATTATATATTGCTTACCATTGACCAAACGCAGCGTTATTTCTTTGTTCAGGACCCCTGAAATACCGACACCCGCTATATCATCAAATTTAATACATAGTTCTTTTTCATCACTGAACGCCCCCAGGAGACAGTACACATAATCATTCGTCAGCACCACCCCTCGGTCTCCTTTTCCCAATAATGTCTCATCAAAGTAAAAAATAATATTTTCTTTTTTGAGTGCAGGAAATTTCTTCCTAGAATTAAATGAATTAATAAAATTTTCTACTTTTTTATCATTCAAATCGTCATACCGATAAAAATTGTGCCTTTTGCACGTTGCATAGCTTTCGTTTTCATGAACCGCAATCCTTTCAGATATTTTACCGTCCAATCCAACTAATGTTCCCATTGAACCCGTAAGTGATGCACCGATAGCACCCACACCTGGAGTAATCGTTGACTTTATCGCAGTTTGAGTAATAGTACGCGTATAGTCCTCGACAACAGTCCCTCGTGCAGTCACATATCCGCTGACTGATTGAGGTACTTTTGTTACAGCACCCGTCAGAGTTGTTTGGAAAGCAGCCCGTAGAGAAGTTATGACCGAAACAAGCAGCAGAACTATTATGGGTATCGAAAGAAGTGATATTGAGAGTAAAAAAAGACTGTTTTTTGGCGTATCTGAACGCTGACCAATGCGAGAACAAAGCCACAAGGCAGAAAAGATATATGAAGCCGCACACAAAATAGACAAGACAGCACCGCTGATATAGGGACTGTCCAGACTGCTAAAAATAGGTATCAAAAGGCTGGCATAAAGGACCGCACTCAGACACGCCTCCGGCAACAAGTTTCTAATACCATCAAATGCCTGGATTAAATTATACATAACCCAAAAAAATAAAATAGCCCAACCAATAACCGGAATTGCAGCAGCAATCACCATTATAACAATGCTTGCAATGACTCCCGCTATGATTTTGACCAGATACCCCTCAGATGCCAGATAATAGATAAAATATATAAATCCAAAAAATATTACTATCGAAATAATCAATATGGCTTTTTCCGGTATGAAAAATAAAATTCCCCAGATTGATAATAATAGAAAAAAACATATTCTAGAACCGGAGTTTTCCGGCTTTGCTGAAAAAATATAATTGATATTCATTTAATATTCTAATAGTTAAATGGTTGAACCTTATTTACTCATTTCTGTATTGACCCGGCGGAACCTGCACAGGTCAGGCGGCTAATGCAAAGGCCTCAGCCGGGGTTTTCATCTTCAGCGCTTGGTGTAGGCGCCGGTGGTTGTAAAAGCTGATCCAGCTGCCAATGACCCGGCTGGCATGCTGCAGCGATTCAAATCGGTGGCGGTGAGCACATTGCTCTTTCAACGTCCGGATGACACGCTCAACCATGCCGTTTTGCTGCGGGCAATGTGGCGTGATGAACTCCTGGCGCAGGCCATAGCTGCGCACCAGTGCGGTGTAGCTGCGACGGGTAAAAATCAACCCGTTGTCCGATCGAAGTAAAAACGGCTCAGGCACACGCCCCAGCGTCCCAAACCTGGCGATCAGGGCGTGTTCCAGCGCCCTGCTGGCCGTGGTGGCCTTGCTGCTGCGCGACAGGTGCCAGCCCAATAGTTCACGGGTATGGCAGTCGATCACCAGCGCAAGAGCCGCCCAGCCATCACGGCCTGCCCAGATCCGGCACAGATCGGTGGACCAACGTTCATTGGGCGCTGTGGCCACTGAGGGCAACGTCTCGATCCGGGGCCGCAACCCGATGGCACGCCTCTTCACCTGCCAGCCCTTGAGCTGGAAGATCCGCTGCACCGTGTTCTTGTTGAACCCCAGCAGGTGAGCCACCGTACGGTAGCCAAACGACGGCGACTCTTCAATCATCGCCTTGATCAGCTCGGCATACTTGGGATTGACCCTGGGCGCGGCCTGGGTCGGCCTGTAATACACCGTGCGCCGGGGGATGTTGAACCACTGACACAGCTTGGAGATCGAGACGGTGAATCCATCTTCCTTCAGTCCCTGGCGGATCGTCTCGATCATTTCTCGTCCTCTCCCAACAGGGACTGCAATTTTTTTCTTGCTCTGAGCTCCAGCATCGCTTCACCGTAGGCTTCTTGCAAGTCCTTGATCTGGCGCTCGTACTGCTCTTTGACGTCCAGCGGATTGGCCCTCAGAGCGTTCTCCATGCCGCGCTTGGCGTCATCGACCCATTTCTCCACTTCGGAGAGCGACAGATCATAGGCGCGGCTGGCCTCGGATACGGTCGTCTTACCCTGGATGATGTCCAGCACCAGCGCGCTCTTGCGCTTGGCTGTCCATCGCTTGATCTCGTCTTCCATCTTCATGCTCATGATGATTTCCTCTTCAATTATCACCTGAGCAGGTTTTTACTGGGTCAATACAAGATTTGATGATCTCAGATCCAGCAATTCTCAATCACGAAATACTCACGCAAACCGCTTGAATGCTTGCTATTATTTTGATCTTCTAAGATATAAATATTCTTGCTCGAAACCATCCATCTTTGGCCAATTTTCAGAATAAATTTCGTGATATTTTATGAGGGTTCCTTGAATATTAAGAAGTCGTGTGCCATTGCTTAAAGCATGCTCAATCAAACCCTTTTCCGCCAATGTAATAGCCTTTTCCTTGCTTGCAGCCGAAGCGGCCTTGACATGCCCGACGAGCAGTACACGCTTTCCATTGATGATTTTTTTTGCCTCGACCTTATTCGGATTGGGATGCCAGTCTTTAACCTGACTGATAAGTTTCAGATTGTTCATCTGACTCTTCAGTCTTCCGCGCAGATTAATGCTTTTTCCTATATATATGGGAGTGTATTTTCCGCCATATACACGGGAAAATATATAAATGCCATACTCTTCCGATATGTCTGAGAGAAAACTGTCATCGTATATTTTGCCTGGATGTTGGGATCGTATCAGCTTGATGGGATCTTGCCACTCCAATGTGATATTCATGTGCGATTGTCTCTATCATCTATTTCATCGATGCGAAACAGCCTCTGACTCGTGAGAACCAGAGGCTGTTTGCTCATGGGCCGGCATCATCGATGCCAGCCATTATTGCTACTGTGATATCAAGGATATTAACGCAGCAGGCTCAGCATGGTTTGCGGGACCTGATTGGCCTGCGCCAGCACGGCGGTGCCGGCCTGTTGCAGGATCTGGGCGCGCGTCATGTTGGACACTTCCACCGCGTAGTCGGCGTCCTCGATGCGCGAACGGGCGGCTGACAGATTGGTGATGGTGTTATTCAGGTTGGCAATGGTCGATTCAAAACGGTTCTGAATCGCGCCCAGGCCGCTGCGCAGGCTGTCGACTTGAGCCAGGGCGTCATCGATGCGCTTCAAAGGATCGGCCGTCGCGACACCTTGGAACTCAGCCGTCGCTGTCGTTCCTCCCTTGGTGCTCAGCTCGATAATCGTGGTAGTCTGGTCATCGGTAGTCGGAGCCGCTCCACCATCAACAAGGGCAGTTGCTGCAACTGCAAAGGTCTTGCCTTGCAGTTCGACGTAGCCGGTCGCGGAGCCAGCAGCGTCAGCTCCGACCTTCACGAACTGGCCAGTGACCTTGACAGCATCAGCAGTGGCAATGCCACCAGCAGCATCGGCAAAAGAGATGTCGACAGTGTTGAGTTCGACGGCGCCAGTTGTGTCATTAACAGAAGCGGCATAGTAATCATTGCCCGACTTGACTACGTACTGGGTTCCGCCAGAACTATGCAGCGAAAGATCCTTGGCATCCACGCCGAGGGAGGTGGCGACAGCGCTCAGATCCACATCAATAGGAGCGCCGCCGCCTGCAGAAACCGTCGTGATCGGATCGCTGACATTCAAGGAGTTCTTGGCAACCGTCAGGCTATCCAATCCAAGGGTATTGGCGGTGATTTCCTTCAGATTGATGCTGATGGTCTCGTTGTCGTTGGCGCCGACTTGAATGGTCAGTTCGTTGTTGCTGGCCAGGACCTTGACGCCGTTGAATTGCGTTTGCGCGGAAACGCGGTTGATTTCGTCCAGGCGCTGGGTGATTTCGTCCTGGATCGATTTGAGATCGGAGTCCGAATTCGTTCCATTGGCCGCCTGAACCGAAAGTTCGCGGATGCGCTGCAGATTGTTGTTGATCTCGGTCAGCGCGCCTTCCGTCGTCTGGGCGATGGAGATCCCGTCGTTCGAGTTGCGTGCGGCTTGGGTCAGGCCCTTGATGTTGGCCGTGAAGCGGTTGGCAATGGCCTGGCCGGCGGCGTCGTCCTTGGCGCTGTTGATGCGCAGGCCCGAGGACAGGCGTTCGATCGCCGAACCCAGAGCGGACTGGGACTTGTTCAGGTTGTTCTGGGAGACCAGAGCAAGGTAGTTAGTGTTGATAACAGCCATGAGAGACTCCTAAGAGATTCGGCGAAGGATTCGCCCTTTTTGCCCAGGATGACAAACCGAGTGACCTCCTGTTCTGCCCCGTTAACGGAGGGACCAGGAGGAACTTTAGGGTGATGTGCGAGTTTTTTTGCCGCCAGGCCGCCCCAGGGCGAAAGGATATCTCCCGAAGGGCGGCGGGCGGCCGCGGGCTACGCGGCGCAGACGGTTGCCGGGAGTGGAGTCACTCCCGCTCGATCACGCTCAGCATCCGGGTCCTGCGCTCCGACAGGGGACCGAACGCCTGGGACAGGCGCGCATACCGCTCGCCGTTGGCCAAGGCGCTCAGGATGTCGGCCCAGTCCTGCATCAGCAGGGTGCGGGAGCCGACGAAACGCGCATGGTCATAGGGCGCTCGGGAGGCGTCCCGGCGGCGGTGCGCAAGCTGCAGGTCCACCAGCTTGTCGGGATAGCCGAGCAGGCCGAGCAAGGTCGTGGCGGTCGCCCGGAATCCGTGCGCGGAAAACCGTCCACTGTATCCCAGGCGTCCGATGGCGTGGTTGAAGCTGCTCGCGGCAAGCGCACCGCCCGGATTCCGGTGGTTGGGAAACAGCAGAGGACCGAGGCCGGACAGCTTGCGCAGGGCGTGGAGCATCGCCAGCGCCTGCCGGGACAGCGGCACCATGTGCGGCCGGCGCATCTTCATGCGTTCCTTCGGAACGATCCAGACCGCGTTGTCGAAGTCGAATTCCTGCCAGCGGGCCAGCCGCAACTCCGAAGGCCGCACGAACGTCAGCGCCAGCAGGCGCAGGCCGATGGCGATGTCGGGGTACCCGTCCCAGGCGTCCAGGCGCTGGAAGAATTCCGGGATGTCGGACCAGCCCAGCGGCGGATGATGGCGCACGGTCGGCCGCCTGACCAGGCCTTTGAGCAGGCTGGCCGGGTTGTCCTCGCGCAGTCCTTGCAGGATGGCATGGGAGAAGACCTGGGATATCCACTGCTGCGCGAGCAGCGCGGCGCAACGGGCGCCGCGCTCCGCGATCGACGCGATGAGCGCGCGGATGTCCATGGGGGTGAGATCCGCGACCGGCTCGTTTCCAATGGCGGGCAGGATGTCCTTTTCGAAGTACCGCCGTATCTGGCGGGAGTAGCCCGGGCTCCATTGCGGGTTGGCGGCCAGCCAGGCGTGCGCGATCGTCTCGAACGAGGGAGGCGCGGATGGTTCGGCATGCGAGGCGGGCCTTTGCTCCCACAGGGGGTGAATGCCTTGAAGGATCAGGTCCCGCACCCGGTCGCGTTCCCGGCGCGCTTGGGCGAGCGTGACGTCCGGGTAGCGTCCGATGGCGTATACCTGGGCCTTGCCGCTCAGGCGGTAGCGGTAGCGCCAAAGCTTGCTTCCACTGGGTTGTACCGACAGGAACAGGCTGCCGCCGTCCCGGAGTTGGTAGGGCTTGCCTGCCGCCTTGGCAGAGTTGATTGCACGGGTTGATAGAAGGTTCTGAGCCATGTGCTGCTTTCTCCATTACAAAAGAGCACACAGATATATACACATTGCTTTTTGCCCAGATAAGTGTATTTGTACAGAATGCCTTATTTATCAATGATATAAATCGACATGGCGATATACACATTCATATACACGAGGACTCTCTGCAAGGCGTTTGCGTCAGGCATTCTCTCAATAGATTTCCCTCTCAAAGAAACAAAATGTATCCATAGATGGTGATTAGTTCATGGAAATCCATGCGGAACGATTATCAACACTAACTACCTTGCTCTGGTCTCCCAGAACAACCTGAACAAGTCCCAGTCCGCTCTGGGTTCGGCGATCGAACGCCTGTCCTCGGGCCTGCG
>NZ_JBHSEZ010000014.1:33567-67254 GCF_042653765.1 Castellaniella denitrificans
CAACTACCTTGCTCTGGTCTCCCAGAACAACCTGAACAAGTCCCAATCCTCCCTGAACTCCGCAATCCAGCGCCTGTCCTCGGGCCTGCGCATCAACAGCGCCAAGGACGACGCCGCCGGCCAGGCCATCGCCAACCGCTTCACCGCCAACATCAAGGGCCTGACTCAAGCCGCCCGCAATGCCAACGACGGCATCTCGATGGCGCAAACGACGGAAGGCTCCCTGAACGAAATCAATAACAACCTGCAACGTATTCGCGAGCTGACGGTCCAGGCCTACAACGGCACGAACTCCTCCGACGACCTGGCTTCGATCAACGCCGAAATCAAGCAGCGCCTGGACGAAATCCAGCGCGTCGCCGAGCAGACCCAGTTCAACGGCACCAAGGTCCTGAACGGTTCCGCCGCGTCCGGCATCACCATCCAGGTCGGCGCCAACGACAACGAAACCATCACGATCTCGGGCACTGACGCTCAAGTCAACACGCTGCTGAGCGGCACCTCCGCCATCACCTCCGGCGGCCTGTCGCTCGTGACCTCCGGCGGTGTGACCACCGTCAGCGGCGGCGCGCTGAAGGAAATCGACGCCGCCATCAACAGCGTCGACAAGATGCGCAGCGACCTGGGCGCGATCCAGAACCGCTTCGAATCGACCATCGCCAACCTGAACAACACCATCACCAACCTGTCGGCTTCGCGCTCGCGCATCGAAGACGCCGACTACGCGGTGGAAGTGTCCAACATGACGCGGGCCCAGATCCTGCAGCAGGCCGGCACCGCCGTCCTGGCGCAGGCCAACCAGGTCCCGCAGACCATGCTGTCCCTGCTGCGTTAATTCGCGAGACGGCATCGGGGCGGACTCGTTCCGCCTCGCGCATCACGGCCGCCGGATCACTTCCGGCGGTTTTTTTTGAGCTCTCGCACCGCAACGCACCAACTTCACCATGGCCCGTAGAATCCTGATCACCCGCCTGGCGGGCCTGGGGGACGTCGCCTCCATCCTGATCCCCGCCGTCCGGCTGGTCCGCGAGCGAGAACCGGACGCAGCCATCGACGTGCTGACCTACGCGGCGGGTATCGAACTGATGTCCCTGTGCGAAGAAGTCGGCGACGTGCTGGGCATCACGCAGGAGCAATGGCCGCGCGACCTGATCCCCGCGACCCAAAGTTTCCTGGACATCGCCCAGGTGATTGCTCCACGCGGCTACGACCGGATCATCTGCCTGGATACCTGGTTCATGCCCTGCTTCCTGGCACAGATCCTGATGGATATCGGGCTGAACGTGGAAGGCAACCACCTGGACCGCCCGGTGAGCGACTTCTTCGCCGCGCTGCACGCCGGAAAGCTGCCGGCGGATTACTTCGGCACGGCCTTCATGGCCAGCAGCTATCCTCGAATGAGAGACTGGCTGCGGCCCTGGTGGCTGACACCCCAGCCCCATGCCAACTATCCGGAATACTATCTGATCCATTGCTGCGGCCTGGGCGACAGCATTGACGCGCGCCTGCCCATCGAGCCGGACGCGGCGTTCCAGGAAGCCGCGGCGGGGCGCCCGATCGTGGCCGCGTCATTTCGCGGCACTACGGCCATCAAGCACTACAAACAGGCGGATGACCTGACCAGTCTCCTACGCCAGGCGGGCTACCACGTCTGGACCGGATTCGACGGCAGCCTGCCCATGCGCACGACCCTGGCGCGGCTGGCCGCGACGGACCTGCTGGTGACCGTGGCGACCTCGACCCAATGGCTGGCCAAACTGGTCGGCTGCCCTTCCCTGATGCTGCCGGGCGCCATGCATCCGGCCATCCTGGGGGCGGAACACACCATGGGCCGGACGGAGGATTGCCAGTACTGCTGCCAACGCGGCTGTCCCGCCGGCCGGGACTACGCCTGCATGGATGTGCCGGCGCAAGACGTGATGGCCGGCATCCGGCGGATACTGGCCGGATAGGCCGCGCGGCGCATCCCTCTCCCGCGCTCAATCGGCCGCCGGCGCCACGCCCCAGGCACGGGTCCACTGGTCCAGGAACTCGCCTTCCAGCATCCAGTGCCGCAGAACCGCATCGCGCAATGCGTCGCCCTTCCGCTCCAGGGCATCGGGGTCGGCCAGATGCGCGCGGATGGCTTCCACCCAGTCCTGGTGACGGTTGCGCACGAGCGTCACGGGCAGGTCGCAGCGATACGGCTCGATCGCCGTGGCGATCACCGGCACCCCGCAAGCGCCCAGTTCGAGCAGGCGCAGGTTGCTCTTGCAGCGATTGAACTGGTTGAGTTCCAGCGGCACCACGGCCAGGTCCAGGTTCAGGCCGGCCAGTTTTTCCGGATACCGGTCGATCGCGACCCCCGGATGGTATTCGCATTGCACGCCGTCGGGCTTCATACCCATGAAGACCCATTCGACCTCGTCCTGCAGATCCTGGACCACCGAGCGGATTTCCGCCAGGTCGCCGGTATGGCTGATGCCGCCGGCCCAGCCGACGCGCATCTTCCGTCCCGCACGGCGCCGGCTGGACAGGTCGCGCCAGGGGTCCACGGGCAAGCCATTCAGGGCCACGCGGATATCGCCGTGGTAATCGGCATATTCCTGGGCCAGCACCGGCGTGGAAACGACCAGCCAATCGACCTGCTCGATCGCGCGGCGCATGTTCTTGATCACGCTCTGGGGCAGTTTCTTGCGATAGATGCTGCGCGTCGGGATGTTGGGCAGGTAATCGTCGAACTCCAGGACGACCTTGGCGCCCGTGATCTCCCGATAGCGCCGGATCTGGGTCAGGATCCCCTCGTTCAGCCACGCCCCCTGCAACACGATCACATCCGGCTGGATGCGGGCCGCGTCGGTGAAATGGAAATCGCCATGCTTCAGCCCGCCTTCCAGGCGCAGTTCGCCGGCCATGGCCCTGAAGGGATGCAGGATCCGATAGTGGCCGCAACCCTGCCAGTCCGCATGGGCCGCCAGCACCACGGGCAAGGGCCTGCCCGGCAGCGGTTCCTGGATCCGGGAAGCGTCGGGGCTGAGGTCGAAGCCCGGCGACCGCTTGCCGAAGGCGGGATGGTAGTTCGGATCCCGCGCCAGCCGCGGCAGCCACCGGTGATACAGGCGATCGCGCTGCTCGTCGTCGGGGCTGGATTTCAAGCCAAATTTTTCGGTCAGCAGGCGGGTCGCGCCGCCCATGTGCA
Source organism: Castellaniella denitrificans (assembly GCF_042653765.1). Classification (NCBI taxonomy): domain Bacteria; kingdom Pseudomonadati; phylum Pseudomonadota; class Betaproteobacteria; order Burkholderiales; family Alcaligenaceae; genus Castellaniella; species Castellaniella denitrificans. The sequence continues at coordinate 36,746 of NZ_JBHSEZ010000014.1, forward strand.
ACAGGCCCGTATCCGGCTCCAGCGCCAGCAGATACCCCGCCTGCGTCGCCTTCATGCACAGGTCCGCGTCCGCGTAGTAGACCGGGAAGGATCCGGCATCGAAGCCTCCCAGTTCGTCAAAGACCTCGCGCCGCATCATCAGGCACGACGCGCTGAGCGCGCTGACGTTCTGCTGGACGATCAGGCGGCTCATGTAGCCCTGCCGATCGGAAGGCAGGCCCCGGAACGCGGCGCCGACGCTGTTGTCCATGCCCAGCACCAGGCCGCATTGCTCCACGCCCCCATCGGGCAGATCCAGGCGCGAGCCGGCCATCCCCACCTCGGGCCGCAGCGCATGTCGCAGCAGGCGCTCCAGCCAGTCCGTCCGGGTACGCGGCGAAAACTGGACATCGTTGTTCAGGAACAGCAGCGCGTCTCCGCGCGCCTGGGAGACGGCGAAATTGTTCATGGCCGCGAAATCGAACGCCCCGGGCCAGCGCAGGACGCGGACCCGGTCCGTTCCCATGCCTTCGAGGCCGGCCAGGAATGCCACCGCGTCCGGCTCGACGCTGCCGTTGTCCACGATCAGCAGCTCGTAATGGGGATAGGCCGTGCGCTCCATCAGCCCTTCGATGCAGGCCCGCAGGACGGTCAGCTGATCGCGCGTGGGAATGACGACGGAGACCAGCGGCTGCGCGGCCAGGGGGTACTCGATGCGCTGCAGGCCGGGCACCAGCCCGGGCTCGATCCTGGCCTCCAGGCCCATGCGGACGAAATGCGCCTGGGTCACGGCGGGGAACCAGGTCATCGCCTCCGCACCCTGCACCCAATCCATCAGGCTGCGGCCATTGTGGGACAGCACCTCGGGAACGTGAGCCACCACGGGAGGGCCGACCTGCTCGACCAGGCGCCAGATCAGATCGATCAGCGCCATGTCCGCCACCCGCTCGTCCAGGCCGCCGACGGCCTGGACGGCGGCCGTGCTGACCACCAGATTCCGGCCGACATAGGGATAGCTGCGCAGCAGATCGACGTTGAAGTCGGGCCTCAGCATCGGATTGGCGGGCGCGCCGGCCTTCAGTACGGCCTCGTCGGCATACCAGACCAGGGGGTCGGGCTTGCGCAGGCGATACTCGCCCATCGCCAGCGTGGCATGCGGGACCAGCCGGTCGCCCGCGTGCAGGATCCACAGGAAATCGGGCACCCCGCCCTGGCCAATCCGATCCGATAACTGCTTCGTCCAATGCGCATCCGATCGCAGCAATTCGATCCCGTTGCCGGCCGCCTCGTCCGGGATGTTGCGGCCGATGAGCCAGACGCCATCCACCGGCCGATGCTGCACGCCCAGGCTTTCCAGCGTGGCCGCCAGCGCCTGCACATCCGCACCGTCCTGCACGATCACGGCCACGCCCAGCGTACCCACGTCCGGGTTCGCCTGCAGCAGGGCCTGGATCGCCAGGACGCGGGATGCCGAGGGAGCGCGCTCGGCCAGCCATTCGGTGACGCCCCAGGGCTTTTCCTGCTGGGCCGAAGCCGCCAGTACGGCCTGGCGGCCCGCCTGCACGCGATCGCTCTCCGTTTCCGGGTAGCGGGCATAGAGTTTCCGGTAGAGCGGCAGCAGCTTGTCCTGTTCCCGCGCCAGCATGTGGTCGCCCCCGCCGGAAACACGCTGGTGGACTTCCGCCGTGATCCGCTCGATCCGGTGCACGGGATAGCGCTGCACCAGGCGCAGCAGCATGTCCCAGTCCTCGAACGCCGTCAGCTCCGTATCGAAGTTGCCGACCAGGCCGATGGCGGCACGGGGATGCGCCCAGGTATTGACCGGAATGTAGTTCTGGACGAAGAGCCTGTCGCGGTCGAAGGCGTCATGGGCCGTGGGAAAGGACCTGCCCAGTTCGATGCGCCGGCCATCTTCCAGTTGCTCCTGGATGTAGACGACATCGGTGTAGACGACGGAGTCCGGGTGTTTGCCGAAAGCCTCCGCCAGCAGCCGCAAATGGTCGGGCAGGTAGATGTCGTCGTCATCCAGGTAGGCGACGTAGCGCCCGCGGGCGATCTTGAGGCCCGCGTTCCGGGCGGCCGAAAGCCCCTGGTTGCTCGGCTGGTTGAGATAGACCAGGGGCAGGTTGCAGGCCTCGAGCAGGTGTTCCACGGGCTCGCCGTGATCATTCACCAGGATGACCTCGAAATCACGGCAGGTCTGCGCCTCCAGGCTGGCCAGCGCATCGCGCAGCAGGCCGGGCCGGTCATAGGTCGTGACGATGACGGAGAACAACGGTCCGCCGGCGGGGGCCGGGCCGGCCAAGGGGCCGAACAGCCGCGCGCGGATGCGCTCCGTCCGCTCGGCAAACACCTTCCGATCGGCCTCCGGATAGGCGTTCAGGCGATTTTGATACAAGCGCCAGATATCCAGGGCGGCCGGCCGCATGCACGGCGCGATCGCTTCGTCGTCGAGGCAGCGCTCCAGGATTTCCGCATGCTCGCGCAAGGGCCGCGCATCGGCATAGAACTTCTGCGATACCTGCCCGCCATGGATGCGGTAGCCGACCGTCGCCTGGCGCAAGAACACGAAATCGGGATGGCGGCCGGCCACCCGGAGCCAAAGATCCCAGTCCTGGGCCAGCAAGTGATCCCGTGCCAGTGTCCCGTCCGGCAGGGCCACCGTATCGAGCATCGAGCGGCGCAGCATGGCCGCCGAAGGCGTAATGTAATTGTCGTGGCTCAGCAGGCCGGCGATCTCATTGCGCCCGCCGGCATAGGACGCGTCACGATGGCCCGGATGCACGGCATGGCGGATCAGGTTGCCCGACTCGTCGATCCAATTGCACTGGACGTAGCCCAGCATGGCCCGAGGCGCCGCATCCATGGCCGCGCACAGGGAGCGCAAATGATCGGGATACAGGATGTCGTCCGACCCGAGGACGACGACGTAGCGGCCCCGGCCGGCGCGCAGGCACCGGTTGTAGTTGCCGTTCAGCCCCAGGTTCCGCTCATTGACTTCGTAGTGGAAACGGGGATCGTCCGCATAGCGTTCCAGCACCCGGACGGAATCATCGGTCGAACAATCGTCGAACACCCGTAGTTCGAAGGCCGTGCCTTCCTGGGCGAGAATGGAATCGATCGTCTGCCCGATGAAGCGGGCATTGTTGTAGGACATGACCGCGACGGTCACGTCGACAGGCTGATTCTGGTGGGTGCTGTTCATGTAGACAGGAAGTCCTTGGCTCACAGCCTCATCGACGCTTGCCGTCAGAGGTCAAAGGCATTGCATGCGGAAATCACGTGCCCGATCTGCTCGTCCGTCATGCCGGGCCACAGGGGCAGACTCAGCACCGATCGGTGAATCCGATCCGTGATGGGAAGAGACGCGTCAAACCGCCCCTTCAACGCCTGCTGGCGGTGGGGAGGCGTCGGATAGTGGATCAGCGTCCGGACGCCCTGCCGCTCCAGCCACTGGCGCAAGGCATCGCGCCGCTCGCAGCGGACGACGAACAGATGCCATGCATGCCATGGGCAATCGGCGGGAGGAAGGCCGGCCGTGTCCGGCAGCCGGATCGACGGATGCCGGATGCCCGCCAGGTACGCCGCGACGATGCGCCGGCGCGCGGCGGTCTCCCGATCCAGGTGCGGCAGCTTGACGCGCAGCACGGCCGCCTGCATTTCATCCAGGCGGCTGTTGACGCCTTCCATTTCATGCACGTACTTTTCGTGCGACCCATAGTTGCCCAGGGCGCGCACGATGCGGGCGGTTTCCGCATCCTTGGCCGTCACCGCGCCGCCATCGCCGAGCGCGCCGAGATTCTTCCCCGGATAGAAGCTGAATGCCGCCGCGTCGCCCCAGGCCCCGGCCTTGCGGCCGTCCAGGCACGCGCCATGCGCTTGCGCCGCGTCTTCCAGGACCAGCAGGCCATGCGCCGCCGCCAAGGCGCAGATTCCCGGCATGTCCGCCAGCCGGCCATAGAGATGGACGGGCAGGACGACCCGGGTACGGGGCGTGACGGCCCGCGCGGCGGCCGCGGGGTCCAGATTGCACGTCAACGGGTCGGGTTCGACGAGCACGGGCTCCAGGCCGGCGCGCAAGACGGCCAGGATCGTCGCGATATAGGTGTTGGCTGGCACGATGACCTCATCGCCGGGCCGCAGCCGCCCCTGGCGCTTCCAGGCCTCGAGCACCAGCCACAGGGCATCCAGGCCGTTGGCCGCGCCGACCGCCTGTGGAACGCCGCAATACCGCGCGAACTCGTCCTCGAACGCGGCAAGCTCGGCGCCCTGGATGTACCAGCCGGAATCGACGACCCGCGCCAGCCGATCCAGCAGCTCGGCGCGATGCGCGGCATTGAGAAGCCTCAGGTCGAGAAAAGGAACGTCCATCATAGATACCGGATGATTCTGGCCGGATTGCCCACGACGACCGCGCGGTCGGGCACGTCCGCCGTCACGACGGCCCCCGCGCCGACCATGGCGAATTCTCCGATCCGCAAGCCGGGCAGGATCGTCGCATGCGCGCCGATGCTGGCGCCCCGGCATACGCGCAGAAGGGGGAAAGAGGCCGGATACTGCCTGGACCGGGGGAACGGGTCGTTCGTGAACGTTGCATTCGGCCCGATGAACACATCGTCCTCGATGCGGGTGCCGTCCCACAGATAGACCCCTGACTTGATCGTGACCCGATCCCCGACGACCACGTCGTTCTCGATGAAGGTATGGGCGCACACGTTGCAATCCCGTCCGATGACCGCCCTGGGCAGGATCACGCTGAACTGCCAGACTCGGGTATCTTCGCCGATCCGGTCCGCCTGGACGTCCGCCAGGTCGTGGATGAAGGCTTCCATCAGACGGCCTCCAGGAACAGGTCATAGTTGCGGATGTAATCCGCTTCGTCGTAATGCTCGCTGGCCAGCACGAGCAGGACGCAATCCGGCGTGAAGTCATGCATTTCCCGCCAGACCATGTTCCGGATGAACAGGCCCCTGGTCGGGGAGTCCAGCACCGCTTCCTCGCGCGACCGGCCATCGTCCAGGACCATGCGGCAGCTTCCGGTCACGCAGACGGCGACCTGCAGCAGGTTCCGGTGGGCGTGGAATCCCCTGGAAACCCCCTCTTTCGTTCCGAACAGGTAATAGACCCGCCGGATGGCGAAGGGGACGGTCTTCTGGCCCTCCAGGGCGACGAGGGAACCGCGTTCGTCGCCCAGGGGGGGAAAGTCCACCCATTCGACCAGGCCCGTCATGACGCGGCTCCACCCTCGATCAGGCCGGCGAAATGCCCGGGCGGATAGACCCGGCCCGCCTCGATCCCGACGATCCGTCTTCCACGGGCAAGGCGCGCGGCCAGATCCCCGGCCGAAGCCTCCCGTCCCGCCGCGTCGCCGACGTGCAGATAGGCGACGGGCAACCCGATGTCCTGAATCAGCCCCTCGAGCCGCACCCCCCCCCTGCCGACGAGCACGACCTCGAATTTCCGGCATGTCTGGGCATCCAGGCTGAGCAAGGTCTTCCGCGTCTTCTCGGGTGCATCGCCTTCCAGGACGAGCGTCAATGCGGGAGCCGGCCTCAGCGCCGCCATCGTCCGCTTGTCGACGGGCAGGCCCGCGCGCCGGCGCTCCCGAATCAAGGTCAGTTGCTGGAACAGATCACTCCGGATCGACATGATGGCCATACCCCACTGAATCAATCGCCATGGTTCTCATCGCTCCTGGCGGACACCGGCACGCCCGGGAACGGGCCTACCGCACCAGGCTGCCAAGATGCCGCAGGGCTCTCTGGCCAGCCTTCCCGTCGAGCTGCGGGAAAAATCCATCGATCGCGGAGATCCGCCGCTGCCTTCCCGGATCGTCGCCACTGGAAACCCGGTCCAGGAAATCCCGCACCGCGTTCATGTCTGAAGCCTTGTCATAGAAGGATATCAAGGATTCCCCGACTTCATTGACGCCGAGGCCATCCCGGTTTTCCAGGTACAGCACGGGCTTTCCCGTCACCAGGTATTCCAGCAAGAAGGAGCCCACGTCGCTCAGCATGGCGGCGCTGGCCGCGAAGGCGTGCCGGTGATCCGGCCGCTCGTCGACGACGACGCCCTTTTCCTCCAGCTCGCGCTTGAACGCGCGCACGCCGGCCTCATCCAGAATCCCCATGTTGGTCAGTTGCTTCCACAACAGAGGATGGGGCCGGAACAGCAGGGCCAGATCCGGCCGGCTTTCGAAAGCGTCGAAAATCCCCTCTCCGAGAAGATCGAAGGTCGACCACAGATCCGCGTCGAAACTGAAATGGGCATTCCACAGGACGGCTTTTCTATCGCCGATCTGCTGCCGCAGCCCGGGATCCACGGGAAAGCGATCGAGGCCGGCAAAACCGTCCATCCTGGGCAGCCCCGTCACCAGGACGTGCCCGGCACCCGTCGGGCAATGCCTGGCATACATTTCACGGGCATCCGCCCCCCGGACGAAAATGGCCGAAGCGCCCTTTGCAATGGGTTGCCCGTACTGATAGAGATGATTGATTTCGCCGCCGCCCGTTTCCAGCCCGTAGGGTACGTACGCCGTCGCCCCGGCCAGTTGCCGGATATTCTCGAAATGATATTCCGGCGGGCGCGTGGAATCGTAGGGCGACGTGAACAGGAACACCGCGCCGGCCGCCGCCCGCAGGTCGAAGGCGTCCCAGAATTCATGCGCGACACCCAGGCCGTCCAGGTGATCCTTGGATTTCTCGCGCTTCCAGTCGTAATCCTTGTGGAGGAACGGCAGCACCACGACCCGGGCTTCCCAGGCGGAATCCGCCGACGCCGCTTCCCAGATCGAATGCACGTTCAGCCAGGACTCGGGCATTTGATACAAAATGACCAGGCGCCGGGGGAGCTTGTTGCGTGGCTTCAAGATTTCATTCCTCGATAGTTCCCGATGGCATCGAGCCGCATCCGGCACCGCCCGGCGGCAGGCCGACAAATTGCAATGCCCGCCGGGCCAGCGCCGCGTTGGACTCCACGGCCACTGGCACACGCGCCTTGCAGGCGGCCAGCAGCCCCGCCAGCTCCGTGCATCCGAGCACGATCCCGCCCGCTTCCCGGGCGGCAAATTCGTCGAGCATGCTCTCGACTCGTTCCATGCACGACACCGAGGCCCGGCCATCGACCTTCACCTCGGCGATCGCCTGGTTCACCACGGACTGCTGGGCCTGCGACAGGCCCATGAACGCCATCCCCCGGGCTTCCAGCGCCCGCTCGTACAGGCCGAAGCGCGCAATGGAGGCCGAGGCCAGCACGGCCACGGGCCCCTGCGTCCCGACCAGTTCATCGAGTACCGAATCGACGATGCTCAGCACCGGGATCGAGGTCCCGCTGCTCCACTGATCGAAGAGGATGTGCGCCGTATTGCACGGCACGACCGCGCAATCGGCTCCCTGGGCGGCCAGTTCCTCGATGGTCTCCCGGATGTAGGGCGCGGGGTTGCGCTCCCCCAGTTCCAGGTGGCGCCCCCGGCTGGGCAGCTTGGTATTGATATCGGCCAGCACGCGGGGGTAATGCCAATCCTTGGTCGCGGGCACCAGATCGTAGAGCGCGCGCAGGAAATCCAGCGTCGCCCAGGGCGCCACGCCCACCACGCCGATGGCCCCCTCCTCCCGAGGCCAATCGACTTCCTGGTTCAACGGCTGGATCCGGGGCATCAGCGCTTCCGTTCGAACAGGAACAGGTGCAGCCGGGTTTCCGGATATTTGTTCAGGGGATGGCCTTCCGGGAACATGTTCTCGTCGCGCAGCAGGGACAGGCCCGCGGACTCGAATTGCCGGACATAGTCGTCCCGCGTGCGATAAGTGGCGGAATACTGTTCCTGCAAGTGCTCGGAGAACCGATCGTTGATCTCATGGCGCCCCGCCACGCCCATGCCGTCGCGCAGCATCAGCAAGGCGCCGGGACGCAGGAACCCCGGTACGTGGGCCAGCAGCCGGGCCAGCTGGTCATCGTTCAGGTAGACGCACAGGCCCGAGATGAGCACCAGGTCGAACGGCGCATCCGCCTCGAAAGCCTCGGCCGCCTGTACGTGGAATTCGACCTGCTCCAGGCCCCGATCCCGCGCTTCCTTGCGGCCGATCTCCGCCAGCCCTTGCGCGTACTCGACGGCCAGGACGCGGCGGGCGTTGCGCTCGGCGAAGCGGAAACTCCACTGGCCGACACCGGCACCGAGATCCAGAACCTCCAGCCCGTCGACGGGCGGCAGCCAGTCGAAGACCTTCCGGGTCTCGTCGTTGATCTTCAGGTGCAGGTTGTTTTCGTCCTGTTCCAGATTCGCCACCGACTCGAGCGCGACTTTCCGATAGGCATCGGCCCGCCCTTCCCAGAAAGCCTTCACCTTATCCGCATCAATCATTTTTTCTCCGACTCGGCCCGATTGGCCGCATAGCGCCATGCGCCGCCCGAGAGCATCGGCGCGGAGGCGCTGATCCCCACATCCATCACCCGGCTGTCGCACAGGAAATCCAGATTCAACTGGGTCATCTCATTGACCGTCCGCGTCGGAATCGGCAAGACCCGCACGCCCAGGGGCTTGCGCAGCCGCACCGCCAGCGCGGAAATATCCAGCACCAGGCCGGCCAGATCCTCGGCGAACATGGTGCCGGGCACCGGCACCATGTCGATGCCGCACCCGCACACCGTCGAAAACACCGCCAGCTTCTCGATCGTCACCGCCCGCAGGTTGTTCGCGCCGGCCAGGCCGTTGTCCTCCAACAGGGAGTACATCACCCCGTTGAACCCCACGGTCCTGGCCTGCGCCCGGACGCACGCGGTCTTGATCGCATCCGAGAGCACGCTGGTGATGAAGATCGTGCCATGGGCGCCCACGGGCGAAGGCCCCAGCAATTCGACCAGGCGGCCGATGGAGGTCACGCCGTCGGGGAAAGGCGCCAGCGAACCATCCAGGCCCCGGTACTCGACCCCCGACGCTTCCTCCAGTACCCGTCCGAAGGCATCCACACGGCGCATCTCGGCGGCCAAGGCCTCGATCAGCCGCTCCTGGAATTCCAGCAACGAGCCCTGTTCCGCCCGGGCGCGCTCGGCGCATTGCAGCGCCAGCGACGCGGTCTCCAGCGCGAGGCTGAACCCGGGCTCATCCCCCTCGTGGCGCGAAAACGGGAAAAAGGGCGTGCCCGCCGGGCAGGCGGCCGATACGCCCACTCTGAAATTGTCGATTCCGGTATTGCCCCGCCGGGCCAGGCTCAGGATGAAACGGCTGGCGCTATGCGCCCCTTCGATCGAAATGACATCCGGATCGGCCGCGATCAGGTTGACGAACAGGCGCGAATCCCGCAGTACCAGAGTCTGCGCCTCATCGAGCACGGCGCCATGCGCGCCCGGCCGCAGCAAGTCCAACGGCAGGCAATACCAGCGCGCGCCCAGCACGTCGGCGAGATCCCGCACGCCATCCATGACCGAGGACAAGGCGCCGGGCTGGTGGCCTTCTCCACCGGAAGGAGCCACGGGCAGGGTCAGCCGCACCGTGCGCGTCTGGATGCCAAGCTCCTGCCCCAGACGGGCCAAGTGGCCGCCGAAGGCCTCCAATTGGCGGGCCAGCGCCTGCTTCGAACGGGAATAGATGGGCACACCCATCGTCAGGGAACGAATCATGACCGCGCGCGGCTCCGGATGAGTTCCATGTAGTCCGTGGGCGTATTGACCTCGAAGAACAGTTCGTCCTCCAAGGGCACGGATTGCACGCAAGGCGGACTGCAGGGCAGCAACTGGCCCGCGAACAGGTTCGAATGTTCGATGCAGCGCCTGCGCCACTGCCGCAGCACCTCGGGAGAGGAGACCTTGAACAGTCCGACCGACTCCGGATGCGCCATGTCGCGTACCGGCCCCTGGTAGGGTTCGATCACGCGGCCCGCGTCATCGAGCACGCAGTGCACGGCCGACAGGCTGCGCTTTTCGCGCCGGGAAGTCAGCACCAGATCAGGGACGTCCCGGTCCAGGCGCTCGATCAGGCGCCGCTCGATGAAGATATCGCCCGAAACCACATAGGCGGGCTCCTCGGTCAGGGCCAGTCCCAGGCTCATGGCATTGTTGGTCAGTGCCCATTCGGGATTGTGGATATAGTCCAGATCGGGATAAGCCTGCATGATCTGGATCGCCCTGAAACCCACGACGACGATAATGCGCTTGCCCGCAAAGGCCTCGATGGCCCAATCCAGGATCGTCCGGCCGTCGGCCGGGTGCCGGATCAGGATCTTGCTGATCCCGTCGAGCTGCAGGCTCTTGCCGGCCGCCAGGATGATGACACGCTCCACCGCACTCATTCGAACAGCTCCGCCAAGGGAAAACGGCAGGCAGGCAGGCCGCCGTCGGGAAACCGGTGCTTGACGGTCTTGTAGGGATAAGGATCCTCGGCCAGCGCGCGCCGGGTCACCTCGCGCCAATCGAACGCATGGTTCGGACGCAGGCTCCAGAGTTCGACGTCGGCGTAGCGGTAGCGCACCGCCGGAACCCACTTCAGCCCCAGCATCCGGGCGACTTCCATGCGATGCTGGCCGTCCAGCACCAGGTCATGCGCATCGTCCAGCGCCAGCGGCTTGATCCAGACCCCTTCGGATCGGATCTTGTCGACCAGGCCCTGAACCCGTTTTCTGCTGAACCCCTCGATGTGCCTCAAGCGCTCCACCGGGACACGAACGATCAAGGCCGAATTCTCTGTACTCATGGATAACCGACTGTAATTGAAAGACTATCTCTCGTGATGCGCCCATGCGCCGTCGGCACCGGCCTGCGCCAGGAATGCCCGGGCCGCGGCATCGAGTTCGGCAGGCGTATTGAACGACGCCGCGAATCCCTCATCCACCTGCAATGCCCGGCAAGGCAGATCTCCCAAATGGACGATCCATGGGCGCATGTAGTACTGCCCCACGTCGTCGAGCATCGCCTGGCGGAACCGCCGATCGCAGTCGACTTCGCCCGGGCCGACATACAGCATGCCGAGCATCTTGCGCCACCCTTCGAATTCGGGCCGGTACACGGGCTGGTAGTCGATGGCATCGATGGCATCGCCAACGCGCGTGCGAACGATCCCGCCCGTCAACCCGGGGGCATACGCGCCGCGACACACCCAGAACGAATCGGATGATACCCGCATCCGTTCGAACACCAGATCCCAGACGCGATCATCGACCAGCAGGTCGGTTTCCACGACCAGGTAGCCCCGCTCGGGATGAGCCAGCGCCCGGACCCCGAGCTCGACCGACAGGATGTTGACGTCCTCGCGGTAACGGGCATTGACCGCCGTGCGCACCCGATCGCCGTACCGGGCCGCCAGGTGCCCGGACAGCAACTGCGCGCCATGGCCCAGGACCACTACGATCTCTCCGGTCGTCCTGGCAAGGATCGCATCCAGGATCCAATCGAGGACAGGCCTTCCGCCGACTTCCAGCAGCGCCTTGGGGATCCGCTCGGTCGACGAGCCCATGCGGCTGCCCCGCCCCGCGGCCAATAGAATGACCGAGGGAGTTGCCTGTGGGCCATCGACCTCATGATTCTGCACGGCCAGCTCTCCATACCCAGGCCGATAGAGCCTGTTTTTTCCTAGTGAGGAAGAATAGCAGGAGACAAAGGCGGGCAATGGCGGGAAAAGAGGGGAATTGGCGGCAGCGCTAGACGTATTTCCCTCACCTCACCCTCAACCCATCCAGCTGCCAGACCGACAGGTCGAAAGACTTCTCGCGCATCCCCAGCGGCAGCCGGTCATAGGGATACACCACGAACAGCGGCCCCTTGTCGCGCGGGGACATGGGCTTGCCGTCCATGCGCAGCGCGATGATCACGTCGTACGCCTCGGCATGTTCGAAGGGAATGTCGGCGGTGTAGTCGTTGACCGCGACGGCTTCGATGTGGGTGCCGTGGGCGCCCGCGGCGGCCAGCACGTCGCGCAGCAGCGGCCCCTGGAACGACACGGGGCGCAGATACCAGGGGGTGGTCACCTTGTAGGTCCGTTGCGGCAGCGCCTCCAGTGCGCGCATGTCGAAACGCGTCCGGCGGCCCTGGCTCTCCACCGTCAGCACGATCTTGCCGGGGGATTCCGATTGCGCGTGCACCGCGATTTCCCGTGGGTGGATGAAGGCCGCGACCAGGACCGCCACGGCCGCAAGCAAGACGAGGTAAAGCCCACCCAGCAATACCAGGCGCCGGCCGTCCACCCGGCGATGGCGGCGCCCGCGCAGGGCTTGCGGCTTGCGGCGCGGGAAGGCGTTCATGCCGATTCCTCCGCCCGCGCGGCGCGCGCGAGCGCCTCGGCATCCACGTCGTCGATCTGCTCCGGACGCATGAAGGTCCGCGCATAGTCCAGCCACACCCGGCTGCGCAGGAAATACTGAAACAGCTCGGGGTCCAGATGCCCGCCCCGGCACATGGTGGCCATGATGCCCAGCGATTCGGACAGGGACTTGGGCGGCTTGTAGGGCCGGTCGGCCGCCGTGAGGGCCTCGAACACGTCCGCCAGCGCCATGATCCGCTCGGTGGTGTCCAGTTGCTCGCCGCGCAGGCGCCGCGGATAGCCGTTGCCGTCCATGCGTTCATGGTGATTGGCCGCGATGTCGGGTACCCGCTCCAGATGGGGCGGCCAGGGCAGGCTTTTGAGCATGATGAGCGTCTGCACGATATGGTCGTTGATGGCGAAGCGGTCCTCGTCGGTCAGCGTGCCGCGCTGGATGGCCAGGTTGTGCAGTTCGCCCATGTTTCGCCGGTGTTCGGGCAGCGTCATGTCGAACCCCCAGATGTTGCGCGGATCGCCGCGCTCCACGGCGGGCCGCCGCGCATCGTCCCAGGGCACGACGTGATGAGACTGGTCGGCCAGCAGGCGCTCGGTGGCGGGCAGCGAGGGCGGCGCGGGGCGGCTGCCGGCGAGCCGCGCGCCCTCCTGCGCGTCCAGGCCCAGCGTATCGTCGAAATGGCGCCGCCAGGTCTGCGCGCCGATGGCGCGCAGGCGCTCGATGGCGCCGTCGGACAGGAATTCGCCGCCGATATTGCATTGCGCGACGAAACGGAAGTCTTCGCGCAGTTGCACCTGACACGCATCGCGCCGGGATTCGGCAGCGTGCGCGTCTTCGCCGTCCAGGCGGGCCCGCAGGCAGTCGATCTCGGCGTCGCGCCAGAGCGCTTCGAAGCGCATGCGGATCTCATGGATGCGGTTATAGATGACTTCCAGCTTGGTGGCCTTGTCCATGATGTGCTCGGCGCTCGTCACCTTGCCGCAATCGTGCAGCCAGGCCGCGAGGCGGAACGCTTCGCGCTCGTCCTCGTCGAGCCGGAAATCGGCGTACGGGCCGCTGGCCTCGGCCTCCATGCGGTCGGCCAGCAGGATGGCCAGTTTCGGCACCCGTTCGCAGTGCCCGCCGGTGTAGGGGCTCTTGGCGTCGATGGCGTCGGCCAGGATGTGGGTGATGGATTCGAACAGCCGGCGCTGCGCCTCGATGAGCTGGCGCGTCTCGATGGCCACGGCCAGCATGCCGGTCAGGCGCTCGGCGAAGGCCAGGAACGCGGGCGCCGCATGGTCCCGGTCCTCGTCGAGGATCAGCATGAGCAGTCCCTGCGACTGGCTGTCGCGGCCGCGCAATGCGAAAACGACGCGGCGGTGATGCCTGCCCTGATCCTGGCCCCCGCCGCCAGCCAGCGCCGCGTCGCCCTCGTGCGCATCCATCGAATCGGGCAGCGCGTCCTGCTCCCCGAACGCGGCCACGCGGGCCAGGCGGCTGCGCTCGCGGTCGGACAGATACACGGCGCCGCCCTTGCAGCGCGTGGCATGGACGAATTTTTCCAGCACCTGCGCGAGCATGGTCTCGATCCGGGGCTCGGAACCCAGCACCCGGCTGATGTCGAGCAGCGATTCCATCGAGCCCGCGACCTTGTCCATCACGCCGTTGAGCGCCTCCACCTCGCGCAGCGCCGAGGCGGACCGTTCCTTCCGGCGGCGGAAGTTGAACCGCGACATGCGCAGCGCCTGCGCCGCGATCCCCTCCAGCGCGCGCCCCACGGCACTGCCGACCAGCCAGCCGAGCGGCAGGAACAGCAGGATCAGCGCGACCGATATCAGGATCATGCGGGTGCGGTTGAGCGCCAGCACGCCCAGCAGCTCGTCGACGGGCGCGGCGCTCAGCAGCCGCATGTCCACGCCGTCGATGCCATCGAAGGGCAACGCCACCCCGATCCACTCGCGTCCGCCGGACTCGTAGGAGACGACCCGGCCGTCGGCGGCGGCGACCTGCCGCAGGCGCGTCAGCGCGCCGACGCCCAGTGTATCCAGCGTGCGCACGTCGAAATCGTCCCAGGCGTTCCGGCGTGTCAGCAGCGCCTCCATGTCGCGGTAGCCGATCACCGCGCCATCCTCATCCACCAACGCCAGTTCGGCGCCGGGCGTCATGCGCAGGCTGCCCAGCGCCTCGCCCAGGTCCTCCAGCGTCACGTCCACCGCCACGACGGCCCGCCCCGAGTGAGCCAGGCGGGAGAGCGTGATGCCCACCTGGCGGGTCGAGAAGAAGACATAGGGCCTGGAGGTGACGGTGGACACCGTATCCATCGCGCCGATGTACCAGGGCCGCTCGCGCGGGTCGAACCGGTAATCGGGCTCGGGCCGGCGCAGCACCAGGTCGTGCCTGGCATCGTAGAACAGGAACAGTCCGTGGCGCTCGCCGTCCTCGCCGAGCGTCACCGACTGCACGAGATAGTTGGCCTGGGGCGGCGCCTGGAATTGCTCGCGGATGTCGCGCCGGTCCAGCGCCCGCATCAGCAGGAAGTCGCCGTTCTCATAGCCGATGTGGATGGCCGACACCAGGGGATTCTCGGTGAGTTCGGCCGCCAGGACACTGCGCCGCGCCAGCCGGTCTTCGAGCCGTTTCGCATCGATCACCGGATCGAATGCCAGGATGCGCAACGAGGCCGAGCCCGGCTCGACGATGCGGCGCGCCCGCTCGGCCACGATCTGGCTCGTGTCGCGCGCCGCCATCGCGGCCATGTCCAGCAGGATGGCCCGAGAGCCATACCAGCTGAGCGCGATCAACGCCACGGCGACGAGCGCCATCGCCGCGACCGCGATGCCGGCGATGACGAACCTGATCGGCCATGCGCGCGTCACGCGAGGTGCTTGTGGCATGGATCTCTCCATGGGTCGTCAGGAGAAGATTTTTTCGGAATGTCGTTGTTACGTTGTTAGTATCCGCCTGTTCGTGGCGGGACGCCATCCATCGCACGAACCGGCGCGGAGATCCGGACCTTCCCGGATCGTCGTCCGCGGCATTGATCCAGGGCCCTCGTGCTAGCATGAGACTTCGGCCCGATGCGGGCTCCCCGCCCGGGACCGGCCCGCCCCCATGAAAAAAAGCACCCAGACCGCCCTGACATCGGGCCTGCTTCGAGGTCTTTCCGCCCTGCCCTACGGGCTGGTCGCCCGGATGGGCGAAACGCTGGGATCCCTGCTGTACCTGATCCCGGGAAAACGCAGGCACATCCTGCACACCAACCTGCGCCTGTGCTTTCCGGAACAATCCGAGGACCAGCGCAGGCGTCTGGCGCGCGCCACCTTCCAGCACGTCATCCGCAGCTACCTGGAACGCGGCCTGCAATGGTACGGCAGCGAGCAAACCATCACGAGCCTGGTGGAACTGGACAGCGCCATCGACCTGCGGGACCGCTACGACCAGCCGACCATATTCCTCGGCTTCCATTTCGTCGCCATCGAGGCCGCCTGCATGTATTACTCGATACGGCACCCGGTCGCGTCCATCTATACCCCGATGTCGGACGGCGCGACGGATGCGATCTCCAGGGAACGGCGTTCGCGATTCGGCACGACGATGATCCCGCGCCACGGCAGCGCCCGCGACATCCTGGGCATCTTGAAATCCGGCAGGCCCATCATGCTGGCCGCGGACATGGACTTCGGGCTGCGCGATTCGTTATTCGTACCGTTCTTCGGCGTGCCGGCCTGCACCCTGACCGCCGTGTCGCGCCTGGCGCACTTGAGCGGCGCGCGCGTAGTGCCCTTCGTCTCGCAGGTGCTTCCCGGCTACCGCGGCTACAAGCTGCGCATCTATCCGGCCCTGCCGGAGTTCCCGAGCGGCGACGTACGGGCCGATGCGCTGGCGATGAACCAATTCCTCGAGGCGCGCATCCGCGAGACGCCCGATCAATACTACTGGGTGCACCGCCGGTTCAAGCGCCGCCCGCACGGCGAGGCGCCGGTTTACTGAACACTCCCGCGAAGCCGCGGCGCGTGGCCGCCGCGGCGTGCCCGGTGTATTCTCCATCTACCGCCGCCGCATCGCTCCGATGGCGCGGCGGCCGGCCCGAGCCCCTGTCCGTTGCGCACACCGGAGTGAATGCCCTATGAAACTGAGCTTTCTCGGAGCGGCCCGCGAAGTCACCGGTTCGTGCTTTCTGGTGGAAACCGCGAATGCCCGCTTCCTGGTGGATTGCGGCATGATCCAGGGCGGCCGCGAGGCCGAGTCCCGAAACCGCAAGCCCTTCGGATTCGATCCGCCGGCCATCGATTTCGTCCTGCTCACCCATGCCCACATCGACCACAGCGGCCTGCTGCCCAAGCTCGCCCGCGCCGGATTCAAGGGGCCGATCTACACCACGGGAGCCACCGCCGAACTGCTCGAAGTGATGCTGCCCGACAGCGCCCACATCCAGGAAACCGACGCCAGGCGCGAGGCCAGGCACCCCAGGGGAAAAAACCCGATGCCGCCGCTGTACACCCTGCAGGATGCGCAGGAATGCCTGAAACGGGTGCGGAGCATCGGCTACGACCACGAATTCGCACCCCACCCCGATATACGCTGCCGGCTGCGCGACGCCGGACATATCCTCGGTTCGGCCATCATCGAAATTTCGGTCACGGAGCATGGCCGCGCCACCAGGCTGGTGTTCAGCGGCGATCTGGGCCAGCCCGGGCGGCCGATCCTGCGCGATCCCACGCCGATCCCGGAAGCCGACATCCTGGTGATGGAATCCACCTACGGCGATCGCCTGCACCAGGATCTGGCGGCCACCGAAGACGAGATGATCGCCTTCGTCGAGCAAACCCTGTTCAAGCGCGGCGGCAACGTCATCATGCCGGCGTTCGCGGTCGGCCGCACCCAGCAGGTGCTCTATCACCTGCACCGCTTCGTATGCGAGGGACGGCTGCGGCGCCCCCAGGTGTTCGTCGATTCGCCGATGGCCACCGAAGTCACCCGCATCACCCGCCGGCACCTGGAGCTTTTCGACGAAGAGGCCCGGCACCTGGCGGGCTGGCACGAACGCGGCGCCGACATTCCCTACCTGCACTTCACCGCCAGCGTGGAGGAATCCATGGCGCTGAACCAGATCCGCTCCGGGGCCATCATCATTTCCGCCAGCGGCATGTGCGACGCCGGACGCATCCGCCACCACCTGCGCCACAATCTGCCGCGACGCGAATGCGGCGTGCTGATTTCCGGCTTCCAGGCGCAGGGAACGCTGGGCCGGCGCCTGGTCGACGGCGCGAAGCGGGTGCGCCTGTTCGGCGAGGACATCCCCGTGCGCGCCGAGGTCCACAGCATCGGCGGCCTCTCCGCGCACGCCGATCAGGCCGCCCTGCTGGACTGGGCGGGCCATTTCCGCCGGCCGCCGGCCCTGACCTTCGTGGTGCACGGCGAACCGGAGGCGGCGCAGGTATTGGCCGACAGGCTGCGCCAGAAGCCCGGCTGGCGGGTGACGATCCCCGAACACGGCCAGACGGCACACTGGCCGCAATCACCACATCCAGGGTGGACACCATGAATGACTCATCCTCCAGCCGGCGACCACGACAGCCGGACACTTCCCCCGAACCGTGCGACTGCTGCCCTCCCGGCGGATTCGCCGGAGGAGCGCCACGGGACGAGGGGGAGCGCCTGCGAGCCATCATGGATTCGCCCACGTACCGGCTCGCGTACGAGGACATGGACCTGCTCACCCAAAGAGACCTGCGCCCCCTGCGCCTGCAGCTCGAACTGCTCAAGCCCGAGCGCGGGCTGGACGAGCAGGGCGTGCACTCGACCGTGGTGGTCTTCGGCAGCGCGCGCGTGCGCGACGCCGCCACCGCGCGCGACCGGCTCGCCGCGCTGGAGAGGCGCGGGGACGCCGCACCGGCGGATCCGTCCCTGGAACGGGAACTGGCCCTGGCCCGCCGCCGCGTGGAGCAGGCGCGATACTACGAAGAGGCGCGGCGCTTCGCCCGGCTGATCTCGGCACGCTTCCAGCAGGAAAAGCGGTGCGATTTCGTCGTCGTCACCGGGGGCGGGCCGGGCATCATGGAGGCGGCCAACAGGGGCGCGTTCGAGGCCAACGCGCGCTCGATCGGACTGAACATCACCCTGCCGCACGAGCAGGCGCCCAATTCCTACATCACGCCGGAACTGGCATTCCGCTTCCACTACTTCGCGCTGCGCAAGATGCATTTCCTGATCCATGCGCGCGCCCTGGTCTCCTTTCCAGGAGGCTACGGCACGATGGACGAGCTGTTCGAAGTGCTGACCCTGATCCAGACCGGCAAGATGCCCCGGATTCCCGTGGTGCTCGTCGGGCGGGCGTTCTGGCGCCGCGTCATCGATTTCGACTACCTGATCGACGAGGGCTACATCGCGGCGGGGGACACCGGACTGTTCGAATACGCCGACGACGCCGACGAGATCATCGCCGCCCTGGAACGCTTCTACGCGGACGCCATGGAGAAAGGCGCCGCGGAGCGTCCCGGATCCATCGCCTGAACCCGAGGCGCCGGAAGACGCCTACCGATCGCGGATGCGCACGGTCAGGCTTTGCGCCGCCGTGCCCACCGGCCCGCCGGCGTCGCTCAGGACCGAGAAAGTCTCGCCCAGGCCCGTCGGGCCGAAACTGACGCGCGTGTCGAAACCGACCCAGCCGGCCTCGGGCTGGCGCGTGAAGTGGATGGTCAGGTCCACATTGGCGAAGAACACCGCGTCCGGATCCGCGCGAACGGCCAGGCCGTTGGCGGTATCGACCAGCTTCACGAAGCCGGCGACGGGCGGGTCGATTTCCCCTTCGACCAGCGGATAAGGGGTACGAATCCAGCTCTGCCCCCGGCCCGGGCGGGCATCGGCGGCCCGGCGCGCCTCCAGCGAGCCGATGAACCCCCCGCCCCAGACCTTCGAAAACACCCAGGGCCGCATGGCCTCGGGCGGCGGCAGCGGCGCCCATTCGCCGCCCTGCTCCCGCGACGTGTCGCTGGCGAGCAGGCGCCAGATCCGGGCCTGGACGCTGACCTGGTCCCCATGGCGCATGCTGGCCTCGATCAGCTCGATCGAGCGGCCCGGGCGCAGCATCCGCACGTCGATCGTGAACGGGCCGGAATGGATGACCCCCAGCACGTCGAACGACACCCGGGACACCAGCTTGTCGCTGGGCAGGCGGCGTTCCGCCTCGGCCAGCACCAGCCCGGCCGCCACCGCCAGGTGCTGCTCGCCAGGCTGCCAGGCGCCCTGGGAATGCAAGGTGGACAGGAATCCGGTTTCCCCGCGGCGGACGTAGTAAGCGTCCGGGCAGGACTCGCCGGCGTGGCCGAGGTGCAGGTTCTGAGCGGTAGGCATGCGCAAGAGTATAGCCGCGGACGGCCGATCGATCGCTCGCCGGACGCGGCAAAAGCATACACTGACGGTCGATCCAACTTTTCGCGGTTCCGCGAACCGCCCCATCGTGACCGACACGGCCTTTTCCTCCCTGCCCCTCTCCCCCGCCCTGCTGGACAACCTGCAAGGCCTGGGCTTCGAACAGATGACGCCCATCCAGGCGCAAAGCCTGCCGCTCATCCTGGAAGGCCGCGACCTGATCGCGCAGGCCAAGACCGGCAGCGGCAAGACCGCCGCGTTCGGCCTGGGCGTGCTGCGGAGCCTGGACGTCAACCGCCTGGTCCCGCAGGCCCTGCTGCTCTGCCCCACCCGCGAACTGGCGGGCCAGGTCGCCCAGGAACTGCGCCGGCTGGCCCGCCTGATCCCCAACGTCAAGGTGCTGACGCTATGCGGGGGCGCCGCCGCGCGCCCCCAGGCCGAATCGCTCGCCCGCGGCGCCCATCTGGTGGTGGGCACGCCCGGCCGCATCCAGGATCACCTGGAACGCGGCCGCCTGGACCTGTCCGGCCTGAACACACTGGTGCTGGACGAAGCCGACCGCATGGTGGACATGGGCTTCTACGACGATATCGCTGCGATCGTCTCGCACTGCCCGGTCAAGCGCCAGACTTTGCTGTTCTCGGCGACCTACCCCGACAACATCCGCAAGCTCAGCGCCCGCTTCCTGCGCAACCCCGCCGAAGTCAAGGCCGAGGTCCTGCACGATGCCAGCCGCATCGAACAGATCTTCTACGAAATCGAGGAAGACGAACGGCTGGACGCCGTGGCCACGCTGCTGGCCCACTTCCGCCCGGTCTCCACGCTGGCATTCTGCAACACCAAGGCCCGCAGCCACGACCTGGTCGAACGCCTGCGGTCCGAAGGCATCAGGGCCCAGGCGCTCAACGGCGACCTGGAGCAGCGGGAGCGCGACGAGATCCTGATCCAGTTCGCCAACCAGAGCTGCACCGTCCTGGTCGCGACCGACGTGGCCGCCCGCGGCCTGGACATCCAGAACCTGGACGCCGTGATCAACGTGGACGTGACCAGGGACACCGAGGTCCACGTGCACCGCATCGGCCGCAGTGGCCGCGGCGACCGGAAGGGGCTGGCGCTGAGCCTGTGTTCGCCGGAGGAAATGCGCTGGGCCGATCTGGTCGAGCGGTACCAGGGCGCCCCGCTGAAATGGGCCGACCTCAAGTCGCTGCGCCCCAGGTCCGACCGCCCGCTGCGCGCCCCCATGATCACCTTGTGCGTCCAGGGCGGCAAGAAGGACAAGCTGCGCCCCGGCGACCTGCTGGGTGCCTTGACCGGCGACGGCGGGCTGGCTTTCGAGCAGGTCGGCAAGATCAACATCACCGAATTCAGCGCCTACGTGGCGCTGGACCGCCGGATCGCCAGGCAGGCGTTCTCGCGGCTTTCCAGCAGCACGATCAAGGGGCGCCGGTTCCGCATGCGATTTCTGGAAGAGTTCTGAGCCGGGCACTGTCCCTCCTCCAGGCCCGCAACCTGCAGCTCGCCGCCCAGGGCCTGCTGACGACGCCGCGCCGCAAGGCCGCTCCGCAAGACCTGCGACGCGCTGCTGGCCCGCATCGAAGCCCACGGCCCGGTCAAGTCGCCAGAAACCCTGCCTGAAGGACACCGACCTGGACACGCTGGTGGCCCGGGACGTGCTGCGGCGCGTGGATGTGCACGGCTGGTCCAGCCCTGGCTATGTGCACCGGCGGCACGCCGATCTGCTGCAAAAGGCCCTGGAGGGCCGGCTGCGCGCCACTCACACCACGCTGCTGTCCCCTTTCGACCCGCTGGTGTGGGACCGCGAACGCGCCTCGGCGCTGTGGGGATTCGACTACCGCATCGAGCAAGGCGTCACGCTGAACGACGCCGCGCTGCGGGCCGTGGCCCGGGCGATCCAGCGATGCGCGGACTGGCACGGCACGCCCGAGGTGCACGTGAGGCGCGCGGAGCCCGCCGGCCTGCTGCCGCGGTTGCGCGCCTGCCTGGAGTCACCGGCAAGGCTCATCCCGGCAGGGCGTTCTTGAACAACTTGCCATTCTTCATGATCACGGCGAAGTTTTTCTCCGGATCCGCGATCAGGCCGATGTCGGCGGTCGGATCGCCTTCGACGAGCAGCAAGTCGGCGAGCGCGCCTTCTTCGACGACGCCCAGCCTGCCCGGGTAGGGATTGCGCGGGCCCGACAGCGCGAGCAGTTCCGCATTGGTGCTGGTGGCCATCCGCAGCACCTCGGGCGCGGCATACCAGCGCGTCATCGTCGCCAGCATCGCCCCTTGGTGGACGGGCATGCCGGGGTCGAAGAGGATATCGGTGCCCCAGGCGACCTTGAGACCATATTTCTTTGCGAGCCGGTAGGCGTTGTCGGTTCCGGCGTACACCTCGAGCTGCTTGGCGCGCGACTCGCCGGTCTTCGGATTGGAAAACTCGTTGTCGATGAAGGCCTGGGCGCTCAGCCAGACTCCCCGTTCGGCCATGAGCCGGGCGGTCGGCTCATCCATCAATTGGCCATGCTCGATGACCTTGACGCCGGCGCGGACGGCCGCCTGGATGGCGCGCGGCGTGTAAGCATGAACCGTGACATAGGTGCCCCAGTTCTCGGCGGCCTCGACGGCGGCGCGGAACTCTTCCTCGGAGTACTGGGCGACATCGATCGGGTCGTAGTGCGACGACACGCCGCCGCCCGCCGCCAGCTTGATCTGGGATGCGCCCAGCATGAGCTGCTCGCGGACGCGCTTGCGGACTTCGTCCACGCCATCGGCGATCACGCCGCCATTGATCGCCTCGCCACGGCTGAGCGGAGCATTCCGTCCGGCGGGAACCTCGTACGGCATGCGGAAATCACCGTGCCCTCCCGTCTGCGAGATCATCGCCCCGGAAGGCCAGATCCGCGGTCCGTCCACCAGGCCTTCGTCGATGGCCCGCTTGAGCCCGAAGGCGGGGCCGCTGAGATCGCGGACGCTGGTGAACCCCCGCATGAGCGTGTCGCGGGCTTCCTTGCCGGCCGCCAGGTTGATGTAGCCGATGTCGCCGGTCAACAGCACCGGCAAAGGAACGGCCGCCATCATGGCATGCCAGTGCGCATCGATGAGGCCGGGCATCAACGTCCGTCCGCCGCCCTGGATGATTCGCGTATCGGCGCGACGGTCGACGGGAATCGGGCCGGTGGCGATCCGTTCGATCACATTGCCCCGCACCAGGACATTCGACGGCGCGGAAAGCGTGTCGCTCTTGCCGTCGAAGATTCGCACGTTCTCGAACAGCACGACGGTCGGCTGCACATCCTGCGCATGCGCAATGGCTGGCACAAGACAGCCGATCGCGATCAACAGCTTCAGTCGCATCCCCAGTACGAATCGCATGGAACCCCCTGTTTTCCGGTTGAGTTCATGCCCAGCCCCGATGAGGCGGGCCCGTCTCATGATACCTGGCCGTTTCGGCGCATCGCCGCATCATACCGCCCCGGAGTGACGCCGAACACCTGCCGGAACACGGTGATGAACGCGCTCACGTTGTCATAGCCGGAATCCAGGGCCACCGCCGTCACCGGCCTGCCGCCCGCCAGCCACTCCAGCGCCTTCAGCAGGCGCACGCGCTGGCGCCATTCGGTGAATGTGAACCCGGTTTCGGCGACGAACCGCCGCGTCAGCGTGCGCGGCGCGATGCCCGCCCACGCCGCCCATTCCCGCAACCGGCGTCCATCATCGGGCCGATCGGACAGCGCCCGCGCGATCCTGATCAAGCGCGCATCGCGCGGCATGGACAGGCCCAGCGCGGCGTGCGGCAGCGAACGGATCTCGTCGAGAATCACCCCCGCCAGCCGCGCCTTCGGCGCATCCGGATCGTTCTCCGTCCATGAAACCGCGCGCGCCACGGCCTCGCGCAGCAAGCCGGAGACGGCCAGGACGCACGGCCGCCGATGGAGCTCGGCACAGGCGGATGCGGCCACGTAGACGCTCCAGCCCGAGAAAGGCCCGTGCGAACGCAGCCCGTGCGGCACGTCCGGCGGGATCCAGACGGCATGCGTGGCCGGCACCACCCAGCGGCCGCCGCCCGCGTCGACCGACAGCAGGCCCCGCGCCGCGCCGAGCAGTTGTCCGCGTGCATGGCGATGGCGGCGCGTCACACGGACCGCGCCCGCCTCGCGCGCCACAGCCAGCAGCAATGGACCTTCCGCGGCGGATGCTTGCGCCGGCGGAATCAGGGGATCGGTCATGGATGGCCTTGAATCGATATTGAATGACATTTATACCGCAGTCAGGCCACCGCATGCCATCTACAGTGAGGGCTCGCCACACATCGACCCACCGCAAGGAACGACACGACATGCCCGCCACCGACATCCGCACCGCCCTGGACGAATTGCTCAACCAGCCCCACCGTCCGCTCGAGGACGTGCTCGAACGCCATTTCAGCCCCGACTACCGGCAGCGCACCAACGGACAATGGGACGACCGCGAAGCGTTCTTCCGCCATGCGAGCAAGCTGCGCGAGGTCGTGGCGTCGGCCCGAATCGAAGTGCTGGACGAACTGCGCGACGGCACGCGCTACGCCGACCGCCACCGCGTCCATGTCGTCAAGCGCGACGGCGGCCGGATCGTGCAGGAGGTCTACCTGTTCGCGGAGCTGGACGCCCGCGGACGCTTCCGGCGCATCGAGGAAACGACCTTGATGCTGGAAGGCGAGGAGGCCGACCGGGCACTGGGGAATGCGAAATGAGGCCCGGGGTGCCGGTGCGCGATCGCCGGCGCCAGGCCACCTCCGGTCAGTTGCCCGCACCGGCACGGGACTTCGCATGCCCCTCGTCATTCGACAATGGGCAACGGCTCCCGATCCTCGAACGCGGACTGTACGGCCTCGACGACACGCAAGGCCCTCGTCTTGTCGTCGAGCATCGGGTACTCCTTCACGAGTTTGCCGGAGATGCGCCACCCATGCTCTTTGATCGACCGGATCATACGCACGGCGTCCATATCCGGCATTTCCAGCACGTCCTTGATGCGCTGCTGCGCCAACTCCAGCCGCACCAGCACACGTACCTCGTCCGCCATTGCATGGCGGATCGTGTGGGCGACGAGATGGGTGGTGTAGATCGCATGTTCGGTGAGATCCGGATAGCGCCAGGCAGCGTTGGCATCGTCGTAGGCATCGAATACGAAGTTCGACTTTACGCCGTCCTCGTATTCGACCATTTCCCCGAAGCGATAGGCGGCGTCGTACCGCCGCATGAAGGGCCGCGAGAACACTTCCAGCACACGATCGTAGCCGTGGCCAAATTCACGCACTCCGGTGATGGTCGCGGACACGGGCAGGATCACCCCAGCCGGAATGGCTTGGTCACGCAAAAGCGTATCGTTGATCAGAAAGCGGTGGATGCGCCCGTTGCCGTCGCTCATCGGATGGAGATAAACGAAGCCGAACGCGACAGCGGCCGCCCGCGCCAGCGACTCGCGCCCGCGGGTCGCCTGCTCGAACGCTTGCAGCCCCGCCAGCATGTCGCCAAGCACCGAGAAATGTGGACCGATGTAGTGGACGACATCCTCGCGAATGGTGGCTTGTCCGACGAACACTGGCGATCGGCGCACACCCAGCCGCAGCGCTGCGGCGCCGAGAATGCCCTTCTGCAACACGGCCAGCCCATCGGTGCCAAGCGGCTCGTCCAGCTTGCCGCAGTACTCGGCCATGACGTGGACGAACCGCTTGACCCTATCTGTCTGATCGGCCTCGCGCTCGATCAGGAAGCTCGCACGCGACTCCTTGAGCGTGAGCCAGGCGGCGGCACGCATCAGCACATCCTCGCCAAACTGGTGATCCAGCTCCGCGAGCGCATCGAGCGGGTTGAACTGCAGCGCTTGGGTCAGCGCCGGAGAGCGCCGAATGATGGGGCAGAAAGCCGGCGTGCCCGGCAGATTGTTGTTGACGCGCCAGCGACGCTCGCGAACGGCTTTGGTCCGCGTAAGATAGGCATCATCGGAGACGGCATTGACGTAGGTCCCGCCGGTCAGGTCCGGGACGTCAAGCCGATTGCCGGTGAGCCACTCGTAGAAAAATCCAGCCCGGCGCGCATACTGCCCGAACGGCTCGGCGCGGCACCACTCCTCCAGCGGTTGCGGCCCGCAGGCAGCGAACAACCGAGTGAAGAATTCGAGATCGATCTCCTCGTACTTCAGCCCAAACTCGAAGTGCCCGGCAAAGGTATCGGCCGGCCGGTAAACGGCCGGATACTGGTTCTCGATGCCCCGGAGTGACTCTCGCGTCGCACGGGAGGTACCGATGATCGACGTCACACGCAGCGGCTGCGCCAGCATGACGCCAAACTTGGCTTCCAGGGCTTTGAAACCGATCTGCATGTTATGAAAACCCGTGACGAGTCACTAAAAACGCTTATTTCCAGTGATAATTCAAGAAAAACGATGATGCCACATTGTCACATGAATTCGGATGGAGAACACCAAAAATGATTGCGGATTGGAGTTCCGGCTAAAAAACAATGCTCCGCCAGGTTGTGCCGCTTGCGCCGCACGCCATGCATTATCCGGCCGCACAACTTGAGATTTACGCAGTCCCCTATTGACATAGAGACATCATGATGTCATGATACCTAGCATGCACATCGATCCTGACCACCGGCCCCTTTATGCAAAAATCGAAGCGGCGCTGGCCACCGACATTTCGGACGGCATCCTCCCTCCCGGTAGCCAGCTACCACCGGAAGATCGCCTGATCGAGCGATTTAGCGCCAGCCGCACTACAGTGCGCAAGGCGATCGAGAATCTTGTATTGCGCGGACAGGTTGAAATCCGGCGCGGCAAAGGCACCTTTGTCACGCAGCCCAGGATAAGCCAGGAACTGACCGAGTTGACCGGCTTCGTCGAGGACATGCAGGCACTCGGCCGCACTCCGACCGCCCGGCTTCTGGACAAGCAAATCGTGCCCGCTGACGCGGCTGTTGCCCGGCAACTGGCAGTGCCTCCAGGCAGCTTGGTGATGCGAATTCAGCGCGTCCGCCTTGCCGATGGCGTCGCCATGTCGTTCGATGAAACCTATCTGCCCCGCGAGATCGGAGAAAAGATCGTCACGCACGATCTGGATGCGGAGCCAATCTTTTCTTTGCTCGAAGGCAAATACGATTTGCCGCTGACCGAGGCGGAGTATCGGCTTGAAGCCGTCACCGCCGCTCCTGGTGTAGCGCAGGCCCTCGCCATCGATTCCGGCAGCGCCGTCTTTCTGATCGAGCGTACGTCTTACACCGAAGGGCATCGGCCCATCGATTACGAAAAGCTCCACTACCGCGGCGATCTGATCAGCTTCGTCACACGCTTGGCCCGTCGCGCACGCGACCGTTCGTGACCCGGAGTCCAAGAAGTGGAATCTCTATGGCTGTTCGCGGCCGCTTTCGGTGCCAGCGCTCTTGGCGGAGTGCTTGGCATGGCGAGTGGCATCTTCATCGTGCCGATCCTCACGCTGTTTTTTGGCGTGGACATCCATACCGCCATTGGAGCCAGCATCGTTTCGGTCATCGCCTGCTC
Organism: Castellaniella denitrificans; assembly: GCF_042653765.1. NCBI lineage: Bacteria > Pseudomonadati > Pseudomonadota > Betaproteobacteria > Burkholderiales > Alcaligenaceae > Castellaniella > Castellaniella denitrificans. Next base: position 63,859 of record NZ_JBHSEZ010000014.1, read on the forward strand.
GTGCGGCAGCGCGTCCCCGTTCCTCAAAGGTCGCCTGACCAATGTCCGGCTTGCCATCGTCCTTGAGACGGCCACCACGTTCGGCGCACTGACAGGGGTGCTTCTCATCGGGATCATTTCGACGCCTGTCCTGTATGGCCTCTTCGCGGCCATCCTCGCGATTTCGGCCAAACAGATGCTTGCACGGCGGCGCGAGGCGATCGACGCGAGCGCCCCGAACGGAAAGAGCTGGGCCACGATCCTACGCTTGCATTCCAGCTTTCCTGATCGCGTGTCCGGACGGGAAGTGTCCTATCAAGTCAGCCGCGTTCCGCTCGGCATGATGCTGATGTATGGGGCCGGCCTGATTTCCGCATTGCTGGGAATCGGCTCAGGCGTTCTGAAAATTCCAGCGATGGACACCGCTTTGCGACTACCCATCAAGGTCTCGACCGCCACGTCGAATTTCATGATCGGAGTGACCGCAGCTGCCAGCGCGGGGGCCTACTTCGTGCGCGGCGATATTGACATTGGCATTACGGGCCCAATCGCCCTCGGTTCGGTTATTGGTGCGCTCGTCGGCGCACGCCTGCTGATGAGACTGCCTGCCGACAAGTTGCGTGTCTTTTTCGTGATCGTCCTGACGCTGCTGGCGATTCAGATGCTCATGAGCACCTTTGGCATCAAAATTCTAGGAGGGACTGCATGACACCTGGGGCAGACCATTTTGAACGGCGGGATCAGATCATCGCCGGACTACTCCGGTATGGAACATGGCTCGCGACCGCACTGATTGCCGTCGGGGTTCTCTTGACCGCCGCCGCACCATTCCTGAGCTCACCCGCCCTTCCACTAAACGGTCATGACGCGGTGGAAGCTGGCATTGCAGTGTTCATTCTCTTGCCAGTCACGCGGGTCATGCTGATGTTGACCCTATTCCTACGAGAGCATGACTACGCCTACACCGCGATTGCGACGCTTGTACTAGCGACCATCGCGGCCGGCGTACTCATGGAGATGTGAACGACTCTTTTTTCATTGATAATGCAACACGCATCATCAATGGCATTCATTTTATAAAACAACCTCATTCCCACTATTTGGTGCCGGCCGGTGCCAGACGCGGGATCATCCCCCCCCACTCGATCATCAACGGGGCTCGTAAGCCCGCATGGATAAAGGGATTTGCGGTGATCGAAATGAGCCTTACCGTCGCGTTTACCGTCTGCAACGGACACCTTTTTTTGGCGCGGGAGATGGGACGATTTGTTGGGTAACGACGCCGGCGGCACCATCATCAATCGCCGTCTAGGATAGCGCAGATAGCTGCTCGGCGAGCAGGTCTGTCTGCTCTGCGAACTTCCTGGCATCGGCCTTCTGCAACTGCGCAAGGTTGTGCAGCTTCCAGCGGATGCCCGGCAGGTGTTCGAGGTGTGCGATGCCAAGCAGCGACCAGTCCGGCTTGCCTCCAGCCAGTGACAGCAAGAAGCGTCGCTCGTCGTCGTCCAAGCCCCGTTGAATTTCGCGCACCATGCGCTCTCGCGCGGCGAGCAGCGCATTGAGCGGCACCGGCTCGGCCGTCATGCCTCGAAAGTTGTGCTCGTAGTCATGCCGGATGTCCCGTAGCGGCGTGAACAGCACCTCATGGATCGGCCGGTTACTGCTGGCCAGGTAGACCACGAAGGCACGCCGGATGCCGGGCGTGATCCCCTCATGCGCAAAGAGCTGCATCACATCGAACAGATCGCGCGGATGCTGCCGATCCAGCGCCGCCACCAGCTTGCCGCCGTACACGTCCTCCAGCGACACCACCGGAATCTCCAGATCGGCCAGCAAGGTGTCGCGTGCGGTCGGCGTGAGCGAAGCACGACGCACCGGCTGCACCGTACCGCGCATGACGAAGTTGACTTCGACCTTGACCTGAATCGGGCCGCGCTGCACCAGCAGCTTGGTCTCCCCTGCGGCGGCGGCCGGCGCATGCGTCTGGAAGCCGCGCTTCTTCAAGCACGCGGCTGCTTGCCGGATGGCCTCGTTGATGCGCGCCAGCGCCTCGCCGCGCGGCAGCGTGTGATCGGGGAAGACCAGATCAAGATCGACCGACAGGCGCGGCATGTCGCGCACGAACAGATTGATCGCCGTGCCGCCCTTCAAGGCAAAGGTGTCATCCACAAACACCAGCGGCGCCACCTGCGTCAGCAGACGCGCGGTATCGAGATAGGTCTGATTCATGGCTTGAGCACCAACAGGCCCTCGACGGAACGAGACACCCAGGGCCGCTCGCTGCCGGTCGGCAGCGTGGCTGGATCGAGCTTCGCCGCCCAAGGCAACGACGCCTCGCGGCCGAGTTGCAGACACAGCCGCACGGTCTTGACGCTCGTGCAGTGTTGCAACAACTCGCGCAGCACGTCGGCGCGCAAGCTGTAAGCGCCCTCGACAAGTTCGCGGGCTTCCTGCAAGGGCTGGCGCACCCCGACTTCGCTCAACAGCTCCAGCAAGGCGCGTTCCGGCGCCGACACCTGCGGCGCCCCGCTGCGCTTCTCGAATGGGCCGACGTGTAGCAAGGCGGACGGCTGCTCGTCGAACAGGCGCTTGCGGCGGTACTCGGCCGGGAAGCGTTCGGTGAACCATTCCGGCAGACGGGCTGCCGTCCAGCCATACAGATGCAACACGGGTTGCTGCGACACGTACTGGCGCATGCCGTACCAGTCCAGCGCCGACTTGCCGCCGACGTGCAACCCCTCGAACCGGCGCTGCAGCAGCAACAAACTGGGATGGAGCGCCAGAGTGTCGTTCGGGCGGCCGTACACCCCGCGGGCCAGGCGCGTGAGCCAGCCTGCCCGGACGTAGTGGACGGCTAGGTCGGCAGAGATGCTCAGCGCCGCCAAGTCCTCCGAGGTCAGCGGAGTTCCCGGTGCCAGCCGGGTGTAGAGGGCATTTAACTTGCTTGAAGTAGTCGTAGCCATACTACGATTTCTACAACTTTCCCAAGCTGAAGTCAATTTGATATGGCGTTTCCAGTCGTAGTCTGGATACGATACTGACAACATATCCAAATACTCACCCCTTGGAAACAGCCGCGCGGGAAGCCGGTCGAGCGTCGTCTCCCCTGCCCCGCCTGAACCCCCGATCCCCCGCCATGAACGCCTCCAGCATGTGCGGGATCAACTTCTCTGTCAACGCCGGTTGAAAACTGACCCACTTTCGTCGGAATCGTCGGAGTAAAACTGACCCACCCCGGCGTCCAAAAAACCTAGTTCCTGATCTTGATATTCCCTGCTTTGCGCTTGTCCTTGAGTCGGTAGCTTTCCCCGGCAATCTGGGCTTGCCCCACCTCTCCGGACAGATCAGATGGCATGATCATGCCTGGAGAGCAAAGCGATGGCACGAAACAGAAGACATTTCACGGACGAGTTCAAG
>NZ_JBHSEZ010000015.1:0-509 GCF_042653765.1 Castellaniella denitrificans
GTGTACAGCTACAGCTACACGCTGACCTCGGCGACGACCGATGGCGTCGGCGTGGAGAGCGACGACTTCACGGTGAAGGTCACCGACAGTGATGGCGATGAGGCCACGGCGGGCCTGACGGTCGAGATCGTGGACGATGTGCCCACGGCCCATGCCGATGCCTTCACGCAGACCGCGGAGGATGCGGTGGTGACGGGCAACGTGCTGGGTGACAACGGCAGCGGCGCGGATGTGTTCGGCGCCGATGGCAAGGGCACGGTTGCGGAGGTTGCGGACTCGCTGACGGGTACCGGCACGCTGGTGCTGGGCGCCGATGGCACCTTTACCTACACCCCGGGCATGGGTGAGGAAGGCGAGGTGACGTTCAAGTACACGATCACCGATGGCGACGGGGATCCGTCGGAAGCGACGGTGACGATCACGCTGCAGGGCGACTCCAAGCCGGAGATCGAGGTCACGCCGAGTGATCCGGTTGCGCAGTCCGGCACGGGCACGGTGCTCGAATCGGG
>NZ_JBHSEZ010000016.1:0-28242 GCF_042653765.1 Castellaniella denitrificans
CGGCGGGCAGGCGCGGCGCGGCGCCCGCGGAACGATCGCGCCGGGCCGCCCGGACGGGCGCCGCGGCCGGAGCGGGCGCCGGATCGGGTTCGGCGGGCGCGACCGGTTCCACCGCCAGCGCCGGCGCGGCGGCGAGCGGCGGCGCGCCATGATCGTCGTCGGCATCGCCCACCTGGAACACCGCCAGCGCCTGGCCGACCTCGGCGGCGAGGGACTCCAGCGATCCGGCCGATTCCGCCGCCTGCTGCACCAGCAGGGCATTCTGCTGGGTCACGGAGTCCATCTGGGCGACCGCCAGATTGATCTGGTCGATGCCCGAGGACTGTTCGATGGTGGCGGCGGTGATCTCGCTCATGATGTCCGACACGCGGGTGACGGCCTCGACGATTTCCCGCATGGTTTCGCCCGCCCGCTGGACTTGCGCCGACCCCGCGCCGACCCGGCTGACGGAATCCTCGATCAGCGTCTTGATTTCCTTGGCGGCGCTGGCCGAGCGCTGGGCCAAGGCACGGACCTCCCCGGCGACCACGGCGAAGCCGCGGCCCTGCTCGCCGGCGCGGGCGGCTTCCACCGCCGCGTTCAGGGCCAGGATGTTGGTCTGGAAGGCGATGCTGTCGATCACCCCCACGATGTCGGCGATCTTCTGCGAACTGCCCGAAATGCCTTCCATGGTGGCGACGACTTCCCCCACCACCTCGCCGCCGCGCGAAGCCACCTGGGACGCGGTATGCGCGAGCTGGTTGGCCTGCTGAGCGTTGTCGGCATTCTGCTTGACCGTGCTGGCCAGCTGCTCCATGCTGGCCGCCGTCTGCTGCAGGGCCGCCGCCTGCTCGTCCGTGCGGCTGCTCAGGTCCAGGTTGCCCGCCGCGATGCGCTGGACGCCGCCGGCCATCTGCCCCATCCGGCTCCGCACCCCGGCGATCATGGTCTCCAGGCTGTCGCGCATCGTCTTCAGGCCGCGCAGCAGGGCGCCGATCTCGTCGTTGGAGCGCGGCACGATGGACACGCGCAGGTCGCCGCCCGCGATGCGCTGCAGATGGCGTCCCACGGCCTGCAGGGGCCGCAGCACGGTGCGGATCAGGGTCCGGTAGGCGAACAGCGCCAGCACCACGGCCACGGCCAGCAGCGCCAGCATGCCGATGTTGGCCCGATGGAACAGCTGCGCCAGTTCACCGCGCGAGGCCGAGCTGCGGTCCTGGATGAACTTGTCGAACTGGCCGAACACCCGGTCCATGCCCCGCGCCGCGCTGCGCAGCCGGCCGCGCTTCACGGCCTCGAAGCCCTTGGCGTCCTGCCGGGCCGCGAAATCGCGCAACTGCCCGACCTGGGTCCAGTAATCGTTGAAGGACGCGGTCAGCATGTGCTGCAGGGATTCCCCGTCCGAACCGGTCAGCGCGGCCGAGGCCTGCAGGGACTGCATGCTGTCGCGCGAACGCTTCAGCAACTGGTCGGCCTGGCCGAGTTCCCAGAGACGCTGCTTCTCGTTGGCGATGCCCAGCGCCCCGTCGACCTGGGTAGCCGCCTGCTGGGCGTAGATGTACGCGTTCTTGACGTCGGAGTTCGCCTGGACCCCGATCGCCGACAGCTGCCCCACCGTGCGCTGGCTTTCCCGCTGGACGAACCAGGCGCTGCCCACGGCCGCGAACGTCAGCAGGGACAGCAGCGCCACGACCAGCGTCAGCCGGGCGCGCAGGGACAAAGTCACGGAAATCTTCTTCATGTCGCCTCTACCTCATCGGTCTCCCAGCATGCCATGCCGGCGCCAGGATGCTTCCAAAGAAAATAGGGCCTTGTAGGCCCTATTCGTCGGGATTGCTCCGCCCCCTGGTCGGGAGGATGGAGCGGACCGGGATTGCCGAGGCAACCCCGGGGTATCGCATGCCGGGCCGTGAGTCCCGCGGCCGGATCACTGGTTCCGGTTGAACAGGCTCAGGCCCTGGATGGTCTGGAACGCGAGGCCCGCGCCTTCCAGCGCCATCTTGCGCAGGCTGAGCTGGGTGGTGGCCTCGTAGTAGTCCAGGTCCTCGATGCCGGACAGGGCGCTGGCATAGCCCAGGTTGCGCTGGGCGCCGGTGTTGTCCAGGGCGCTCAGTTCATTCATGCGCGCGCCCACGGAGGCGCGCACCGTCAGCACGTTGTCGTAGCTGGTGGCCATGCGCTGCATGGCCGTGTTCAGGACGTTGCGCAGCGACGCGGTCGCCTGGTCGTCGCCACCGGCAGGCGTGTTCAGGGCCGCGATCACGCTGTCGAAGGTTTCGAACAGGTTGACGTCCTCGTGCTGCAGGGGCTTGACGTCGAACTGGTCGCCGCTGGCCGGTGAGCCGGAAATCTGCACGGTGGTGCCATAGCCCAGGTCGAGCGTGGTCTGGCCTGCCGTGAAGGTGCGGCTGAGGGGCGAAGTAGGCGTAGTTGCGCCCGTCACGTCGGTCACGACGACCTCATAGGTCGTCGGGGTTGTGAAATTGACGCTGAAACTGTAATTCGCCGAGGCGTTGCCCTGCGTGTTGTCCGTCACCGCCGGCTGCCCCAGCACGGCCGTGCCGCCGTTGCCCCCATCCGCATAGGACACGTACGCGCGCGTGCCCGGCTGGGCGCGCTGGAAGACGTCCGAGCCCACGTCGCCGCCGGCGATCTGGCGCGTCTGGTCGGCCTGGATGTTGCGCTGGAGCGCATCGCCCTGGTAGTTGCCCGCAGAGCCATAGGCTGGCGTGCCGCCCTGGGAACCCGAGAACAGGTACTGCCCGTTGCCGTCCGTGGTGTTGGCGATGCCCATCAGGGAATCGCGCGCGTTCTTCAGGACGTTGGACAGGGTCGCGCGATCCGCGTCCGACAGCGTGCCGTTCGAAGCCTCGACCAGCCGGGTGCGCACGTCCTGCAGCAGCAGCGTCAGGCTGCTGAGCGCGTCTTCCTCCGTACCCAGGTTCTGGCTGGCGACCGCGCGGTTGTCCGCGTAGCGGGCGTTCTGGGCCTGGGACTGCGACAGGTTGATGGCCTGCGAGGCGCCCAGGGGGTCGTCGGCCGGGGTGACCATCTTCTGGCCCGTGCCGATCTGCTGGTACAGGTGCATCAGATCGGACTGCTGCATGTTGATGGTGTTCAGGCCGGTCTGGAAAACGAGGCTGGAGCTGATGCGCATGATGAATTCCTGGTACGGGCGCGGCTTAGCTGCGCAGGGCGAGCAGGGTGTCGAACAGCGTCGAGGCCGTGTCGATCAGGCGCGCGGCGGCACGGTACTGTTCCTGGTATTGCTGCAGGTTGATGTATTCCTCGTCCAGATTGACGCCGGACACGGCCTGCTGCGCTGAATAATTCTGGGAGATCAGGGTTTCCTGGGCCTTCTGCGCGGTGGTGTTCTGCTGGGTCTTGACCGCCACGGTGTTGACCAGTTGGGAATAGGCCTCGTTCATGCCCATGGACCCGTTGGCCAGGATCTTCTGGGAACGCAGGGCCGCCAGCGCCAGGGCGTTGTCGCCGTTGGCGGTGCCCGCCGGCCCGCCGGCGCCGCCATTAGCGTCAGGATCCCATCCCGCCGCCGCGACCTTGGCCGGATCGGTGATCGTCACGGTCATGGCGGCCGCCGCGTCGCGCGTGGGCTGGATCAGCCAGCTGTCGCCCGCCGTGGGAGTCATCCCCGCCGTGTCGATTTCCACGCCATCGAAGCTGAGCTTGGTGCCGTTGACCGCGGGCGATATCGCCGTGCCTTCAGGCACCCGCGTGACCTTGTAATTGGTGCCGTCGAATTCGACCCGATAATCCTGGTTGGTGATCTTGGACAGTTCGCCCGGCACGTACGAAGCCGTCGGCGTACCGGCCGTGGCGCTGTTCTTTTCGTTGCCGACGACCTTGGGCGTGCCCACATTGAAGAACTCGCCGCCCGGCGTGCCAGACAGGTCGAAGCCCTTCGCATGCTGGTCGTTGATGGCGATGGAGATCCCCAGGGCGATACGGCCCAGGTCGTTCTGCGTGGCGTCCAGGGCGTCGGAGCGGAAGGTGAGCAGGCCGCCCAGCTTGCCGCCGGTGATCCGCTTGTCGTCCATCTCGATGGGAATGGTATTGCCCGCCGCATCCTTCGTGGTGTAGTTGACCGCCAGCCGGGACGGGTCGGCCTTGGACGGCAGGGCTTCCAGGTAGTAGACGGAATCCCCGCCCAGCACGGTCTGGCCGTTGCCGATGGTGAGGCTGACGCGGTCGTCCTGTTCGTAGGCCTTGACGTCCACCAGTTGGCCCAGTTCGCTGACCAGCTGGTCACGCTGGTCCAGCAGATCGTTGGGCGGCTGGTCCGGGTTGGTGGCCTTGGCGGTGGTGATCTGGCGGTTCAGGTCCTGGATGCGGTCCAGGTAGCTGTTGATCTGGGTGACGGTGGTGTCGATCTGGGTGTTGACGTTGGCGCGCTGGCCGTCCAGGAAGGCGTTGGCGTCGCGGATCTGGCCCGCCAGGCTGTTGGCCTGGCCGATGAGTTCCTGGCGGGCGGCCATGTCGGCGGGGGCCGAGGCCACCGCGTCCAGCGCGTCGAAGAACTTCTGGATGCCCGGGGAAATGCCCACCGTGCGGTCGGCCACCAGGTTGTTGACCTGGCTGATCTGGTCGCCGTAGGTCTTCAGGGCGGCGCCGCGCGTCAGGGAGCTGGTGAGCTGGTTCTGCAGAAAGTTGTCGTAGGAACGCTGCACGCTGACGGCCTGCACACCCCGGCCGATCCAGCCGCCCGAGGTCGGCGTGGCCCCCGCGGTTTGCGACAGGACGGTCTGGCGGCTGTAGCCGGCGGTCGCGGCGTTGTTGATGTTGTGCCCGGCCGTCTGCAGACGGTTCTGCGCGACCAGGAGGCCCGCCTTGCCGAGATTCGCCAGATTCATATGCTGCAATCCTATCGGTTGCGGACGCGCCGGATGGGCGCGTTCCGGAATTCTTCCCTGATCATAACGGCATGCCCGCCCGGAAATTTAGGCCAGGCGCGGAAACGGCATGCCTTCAGCGCGCGTTGAAATACCCCATGATGGAGATCAGCTTGTCGGCGTAGCCCGGGTCGGTGGCGTAGCCGGCTTCCTGGATGCGGCGGGCGGCGGCCTCGGCCGACGGCGCGGTCGCGACCTTGCCGTAGCGACCGCTGTTGCCGATCAGCTCGGCGTAATCCTGGAAGGATTCGGCATAGGACCCGTAGGCGCGGAACGGCTGCAGCATCCGGTGCGCCGCGCCGTCCTCGTCGTACTCGGTGGTCATGACGTTGACCACTTCGCCGCGCCAGCCGCTCCCGGCCTTGATGCCGAACAGGTTGTGGCTGCTGCGGCCATCGGGGCGCAGGATCTCGCGCTCGCCCCAGCCCGATTCCAGTGCCGCCTGGCTGAGGATCAGCTTGGCGGGCACGCCGCTGCGCCTGGACGCCAGCTCCGCGGCGGCGGCCATGCGGTCCACGAAGGACCGGATGTGTTCCGGCGCGCCCTGGATGGCGCCGCCGATCCGGTCGCCCGCGCCGCGCCGCGCCAGCCGGTCGATCAGGGAGTCGATCGAGTCGGCCATTTCGCGGCGGCCCTCGCCGATGCGCGACTGCAGGCCCGGCAGGCGCGAGCGGGCTGCTTCGGGCGGATTGGCCAGGGGATCGGCCGATTGCTTCAGCACCCCGCCCTGCATCTGCGCCATCAGCGCGTCGGCCAGTCCCAGGCCGGGGTTGGCCATGGCCAGCGCGGCCTGTTCGTCGCTCATGCTCTGGGCCATGCGTGTCGCCTGGGAATCGAACAGGGACGGCATCTGCGCCGACTGCTGGCGCACCTGCTTGAGCATCATCTGGATGAAGATCGCCTCGAACTGGCGCGCGACTTCGCGCTGCTGGTCCTGCGCGGCGTTCCCCCCGGCCCGCACCCCCTGCTTCAGCGCATTCAGGCTGCTGAAGTCCAGCGCCGAAGGCGTCGCGTCGGCGCTGAGCAGAGGCGTATGCGACACGAATCCCATGGCGGCCTCAGATCACTTCCAGGTCGGCGCGCAGGGCGCCGGCGCTCTTGAGGTTCTGCAGGATGGACAGCAGGTCCTGCGGCGTCGCGCCCAGGGCGTTCAGCGCCCGCACCACGTCGGCCAGGTTGGCGCTGGTGGTGACGCGCTGGATGGCGCCGCCTTCGCTGCGCATCTCGATCTGGGTATTGTTCGTCACCACGGTCTCGCCGCCGCCGAAAGGCGTGGTCGGCTGGCTGACCTGCTGCTGCGGGCTGATGGTGACCGACAGGTTGCCGTAGGCGATGGCGGCCTCGTCGATGGTGACGGTGCGATTCATCACCACCGAGCCTGTGCGGGCGTTGATGACCACCCGGGCGCGGGCGGGCGGCAGGCCGACCTGCAGGTTCTCCACCTGGGACAGGAAGGCGAGCTGGGCCTTGGGGTCGGTGGGCGCGCGCAGTTCGATGGTGCGACCGTTGACGGCGGTCGCCGTCTGCCCGCCGAACCGGCGGTTGAGCGCCGCCACGACGTTCTGGGCGATGCCGAAGTCGCTGGTGTTCAGTTCCAGGCGCACGACGCCGTCCTGGGCGTAGGTCGTGGGCACGCCGCGTTCGACGATGGCGCCGTCCGGGATGATGCCGCCGTTCAACTGGTTGACCTGGACGCTGGCCCCGCCCTGGGACGCGCCAGCGCCGCCGACCAGCAGGTTGCCCTGGGCCAGGGCGTAGACCTGGCCGTTGGCGCCCTTGAGCGGCGTCATCAGCAGCGTGCCGCCGCGCAGGCTCTTGGCGTTGCCCATCGACGACACCACCACGTCCAGGCTCTGGCCGGGCTGGGCGAAGGCGGGCAGGCGCGCCGTCACCATGACGGCGGCGACGTTCTTGACCTGCATGTTGGTGCCCTGGGGCACGGTCACGCCCAGTTGGGACAGCATGTTGGTCAGGCTCTGCTGCGTGAACGGCGTCTGGCGCACCTGGTCGCCGCTGCCGTCCAGGCCCACGACCAGGCCGTAGCCGATCAACTGGTTTTCCCGCACGCCGGTGAAGGATGCCAGGTCCTTGATGCGCTCGGCCTGCGCGGCGCCCAGGGGCAGCAGCGCCCCCAAGCAGAGGGCCAGGGCGCCGGCGGCCAGGCGGCGCGCGAGGGAGGAAGTCGGGATCAGCGATGCGGCCATGGCGTCAGAACGGGGCGATGTTGAGGAAGAAGCGCTGCAGCCAGCCCATGGTCTGGACCTCGTCCATCACGCCCTTGCTGCGGTATTCGATGCGGGCGTCGGCCACCTGGGTGGAAGACACCGTGTTGCTGCCCGTGATCGAGCGCGGGTCCACCACGCCGGAAAAGCGCACGTATTCGCTGCCGCGGTTGATGGCGATCTGCTTTTCCCCGGCGATCTGCAGATTGCCGTTGGGCAGCACGCCGATGACGGTGGTCGTCAGCGTGCCCGTGAAGACGTTGGTCGCGCTGCTGGAGCCCGTACCCTTGGACTGATTGCCGCCGGTGGCATCGAAATTCTGCTTCGCCCCCAGGTCGGTGGGCAGGATCGCCGGGGCCAGGCCGATGCCCATGGACGCGGTGCCGCTGCGATCGGTGGTGGTGTTGACGTTCTTGGCGGCGTTGGTCTTTTCCTGGATCACGATCGTGACGATGTCGCCCACGTTGCGCGGCCGCCGGTCCTCGAACAGGGGATAGTTGCCATAGGCGGTGGGCTGGTAGATGGATCCGTTGGCTTCCGCGGCCGGCGGAGCCGGCGGCGGGGGCGGCGCGGTCAGCGGCCCCGTGACGACCGGTTCGGGCGGCACCAGCGCGCACCCCGACAGCACCAGCGCGAGCGCCGCCGCCCACGCCAAACGACTCGATCCCTTCATGGACATCCCGATTACAACTGGGTCAGACGGGCGAGCATCTGATCGGACGTCTGCACCGCCTTGCTGTTCATCTCGAAGGCGCGCTGGGTGGTGATCATGTTTACCAGTTCTTCGGCCACGTTGACGTTGGACGTTTCCACGTAGTTCTGCAGCAGGACGCCCGCGCCGTCCAGGCCGGGCTGCAGCAGGTTGGCCGGTCCCGAGGCGTCGGTCTCCGCGTACAGGTTCTCGCCCATGCTCTGCAGGCCGGTCGGATTGATGAAGGTCGCCAGCTGGAGCTGGCCGACCTCGACGTTGGTGCCGGTGGCGCCCGGCTGGGTCACGGACACCGTGCCGTCGCGCGCGATCGTGATGGTGAGCGCGTTGTCGGGAATGTTGATGCCCGGCTGGATGGGATAGCCGCCCGCCGTCACCAGCATGCCGTTCTGGTCGCGCTGGATGCTGCCGTCGCGCGTGTAGGCGAAGGAACCATCGGGCATTTCCACCTGCAGGAAGCCGTTGCCCTGGATGGCGACGTCGAGCGTGTTGCCGGTTTCCTTCAGGTTCCCCTGGGTGTGGATGCGCTCGGTGGCCACGGTGCGCGCGCCGGTGCCGATCTGCAGGCCCGAGGGCAGCTGGTTGGCCGCGCCGACGCTGGCGCCGGGCTGGCGCAGAGTCTGGTACATCAGGTCCTCGAACACGGCGCGGCTGCGCTTGAAGCCCGTGGTGTTGACGTTGGCCAGGTTGTTGGAAATCACGTCCATGCTGGTCTGCTGGGTTTCCAGACCGGTCTTGGCGATCCACAGGGAACGTATCATGTCAGTCGTGCCTGTTCAAAGGGGCGCCGGGCTCAGCCCGCCGCCGAAAGAATCGAATTGCCGCGCTCTTCGTTGGTGCTGGCGTTCTTGATGACCTGCATCTGCAGTTCGAACTGGCGGGCGTTGGAAATCATGGACACCATCATGGCGGCCGGGTTGACGTTGCTTTTCTCGACGAAGCCCGGCGCGATCTTGACGGTCTCATCGGGCTGCGCGGGCTGGCCGCCCGCCAGGCGGAACAGGCCGTCGTCGCCGCGCACCAGTTGGTCCTTGGGCGGATTGACCAGTTTCAACTGCGCCAGCAACTGGATGTCGCGCGGGTTGTCGCCCGCGCCCAGGGCGCTGATCTGGCCGTCCGTGGCGAAGGTCACGCTGCCGCGTTCGGGGATCTCGATGGGGCCGCCGTCGGCCGACAGCACCGGCAGGCCGGTGTGCGTGACCAGTTGGTTCTGCTCGTTGACGGCGAATTCGCCCGCGCGGGTATAGGCTTCGCCCTGCGGGGTCCGCACGGCGAACCAGCCGTCGCCGGCGATGGCCGCGTCCAGGGCGTGGCCAGTCTCGGCCATGATGCCCTGGCGGAAGTGGCTGCCCGGGGTGGACGCCACGGTGCTGACCCGGGTGGGCAGCTCGCCCGCCTGGGGCACCACCGGCACGGACCGGTAGATCGCCATCTGCTCGCGGAACCCGGTCGTGGAGACGTTGGCCATGTTGTTGGCGATGACCGTCTGCTGCTCCAGGATGCGGGCCGCGCCGTTGGAGGCGGTGTAGAGGATGCGATCCATGCCGGGCTGTCCGCTTAGCGCATGGTGATCAGGGTCTGCAGGATCTGGTCCTGCGTCTTGATCGTCTGGGCGTTGGCCTGGTAGGTGCGCTGGGCGATGATCATGTTGACCAGTTCCTGGGACATGTCCACGTTGGACTCTTCCACCGCCTGGCCCTTGAGGGTGGCCAGGCCGTTGCTGCCCGGCGTGCCCACGATGGGCTGGCCGGAATTGGCGGTTTCCGCCCAGGCGTTGCCGCCCACGGGCTGCAGGCCCTGCAGGTTGGCGAAGTCGGCCAGGGCGATCGTGCCCATGGTCTGCTTGGCACCGTTGGTGTAGTTGGCGATCAGCGAACCGTCGGAACCGATGGACATGCTGGCATATTCGCCGGTGGCGTAGCCGTTCTGGACGAAGTCCTGGGAATAGCTGCCGCCGAACTGGGTGGAATTGGCATAACTGACGTCAATGGCCAGATCCGCAGCAGCAGCCCCCCCCGAGGCCGGGACTTGAAAATTCAAGGTATAGCTGGCCGTTGCAGGATCCAAACGGCCAGCCGTATCAAACTCCAGACTATGCAAGGGGGTATAAGGAGCCGTTGCGGGAGCCCCGGCGCCATCCACCACGACTCCGTCGACCAGCACGTAAACGTCCCAGTTATTGACATCCGGAGGACCAACGGTCACATCCCGCTTGGCATAGTACTGTTGAACTTCATGTGAGTTCCCCAATGAGTCATACACCGTCAAAGGGACCATCTTGGAAAAGCTACTATCTTGCGTCGGATCGAACGGGTTGGCCGTACCATCGATCACATCCGCATCGGCATCCAGATTGACCTTGTTGGTGATCGTGCTGGTCGCCTGCGGCGCGATGTTGCCGATCGGGACGGTCATGCCGATCAGGTTGGTCCCGCCCGGGGCGTAGCCCATGAGCTGCTGGCCCTGGGCGTTGACGATCTTGTGGTCCTTGTCGGCCAGGAACTGGCCGTTGCGGGTGTAGAGCGTGGCGCCGTTGGGCTGGGTCACCACGAACAGGCCCTTGGCCCCGTCGATGGCCATGTCGAACTGGTTGCCCGAGGTGGACACGATCCCGGTGGTGAAGCGCTGGTTGATCGAAGCGACCTGCACGCCCAGGCCCACGCGCGAGCTGGCGTAGACGTCGGCGAAGGTGGCCGTGCCCGACTTGAACCCCACGGTGCCGGAGTTGGCGATGTTGTTGCCGATGACGTCCAGGTTTTGCGAGGCGGCGTTCAATCCGCTGAGACCTTGTCCGAAACCCATGGTTGACCTCTTTCAGTGCGTGGTGCGTTGATTCGTGGAAACGGCGGCGCGATCGGCGCCCGCCGCGCAATTACATGACCTGCCGGATATCCAGCAGGGAAATCTTCTGCCCCAGGGCCAGGTTCAGCTTCAGGCCTTCCGAGGTGTAGGCGATGCTGTTGATGTGGCCCGAGGTGAGCGCCTCGGCGGAGACCGGCTGGCCGTCGGCGTCGGAAGCCGCCACCTGGACGGTGTAGGCGCCGTCCGGCACGGGCGCGCCGGCGGAGTCCAGGCCGTCCCACGTCATCGGATAGATGCCGGCGTCCTTGGCGTCGAGCTCGATGTCTCGCACGACCTTGCCGGAGGAATCCAGGATCGAGACCTTGGTCTTGGCCGCGCCGGACATCAGGTCGATGCCGAAGGGCGTGGCGGCCTTGGCGCCCGTGTCGGGATCGGTGCCCAGGGAGATCTTTTCGCCCGGGTACAGGATGTCCTTGCCGATCAGGCCGGCGGCCTGCAGGGACTGGGACATGTCCATCTGGCCCGACAGGGCCAGCAGGGTGTTGTTCAGTCCCTGGATGCCGTTGACCATGGACAGCTGCGCGATCTGCGAGGTGACCTCGGCGTTGTCCATGGGGTTCAGGGGATCCTGGTTCTGCAGTTGCGTGACCAGCAGGGTCAGGAAGCGGTCCTGGGTGTCGCCCATCAGGTTGCTGGTCTGGGCATTGGCCAGCGCGGAGGCGGCGTTCGAGCCGTAGACGTCGTTGACGGTGGTCATGGCGGGACTCCTTATTGACCCAGTGTGAGGGTCTTGGCCATCAGCGACTTGGCCGTGTTGATCACTTCCACGTTGGCCTGGTAGGACCGCGAGGCGGAAATC
Organism: Castellaniella denitrificans; assembly: GCF_042653765.1. Lineage (NCBI taxonomy): Bacteria > Pseudomonadati > Pseudomonadota > Betaproteobacteria > Burkholderiales > Alcaligenaceae > Castellaniella > Castellaniella denitrificans. Next base: position 11,482 of record NZ_JBHSEZ010000016.1, read on the forward strand.
ATGTTGACGGTCTCGGCGACGACGTCGACATTGGGCAGGGTGACGTAGCCCTTGGCGTCCGCCAGGGGGTTGCCGGGATCGTACTGGATGCGCGGGGGCGCGTTGCTTTCGAGGACCGAGGCGACCCGCACGCCGCCGACGGCCTCGGAACGGGCCGAGGGCGTCATCTGGAACACGACCTGGCGGGCCTTGTAGGGCTGGCCGTCGGGGCCGACGGCGCTGTCGGCGTTGGCGATGTTGCTGGCCGACACGTTCATGCGCTGGGACTGGGCCGACAGCGCGGAACCGGCGATCTGGAAGATGCTGAAAGTGGACATGGCGGTTTCCGTGGCGCGGCCGGTTATTGCTGGATCGCGGCCAGCAGGGACTTGATGCGCCCGTTCAGGACCTGCAGATCGGTCTGGTAGCGCATGGTGTTGTCCGCGAACTGGGTGCGTTCGGCGTCCATTTCGACCGTGTTGCCGTCGAGGCTGGGCTGGGACGGCACGCGGTAGAGTTCCTGGGCGGGTCCGCTGGTGTGGGCGCTGGCCGGGATGTGGCGCGCCGAGGTCAGCGTCAGGGACGTGTCCGGCAGGCGCGGCAGGCCGCCCTCGCCCATGGCTTCGCGCAGGGTGGCGTTGAAGTCGATGTCGCGCGCCTTGTAGTTGGGCGTGTCGGCATTGGCGATATTGGACGCCAGGATTTCCTGCCGCTGCTGGCGCAGGGCCAGGGCTTTCTGGTAGAACTCGAAGTCCTTCCCGATTCGATCGATCATGGCTTTACACTGAAACGGATGGGCAGTGTGCGCCGCCACCGTGCACCAAATGATCCCCCGACCATTCGCGGCTTTCTCGCACGCCACCATAGTACGGTCCCCATCGGGGGGATAAACGCCAAAACAAAGCGGGGATTGAAGCCCTATTCGGCCGATGCGGCCCGGCGGCCCCGATGGCTTCCGGCCGCCGGCGGCCCGCGGCGCCCCGCCCCGCGGGTCCGGGCATCCGGACAAGACACTACAATGAGGCCATGCGCGCATTCCGACTCCTGCCGTCCCTGCTGCTGGCCGCCGTCCTGCCGGGGCCGGCGCGCGCCCAGCCTGTCCGTCCCGCCCTGCAGGATCCGGCCGCCGTCGTCGCCCAGGCCGAGGCCCTGCTGAAGGACCGGGCGGCCTCCTGGCCGGGCCGCGCCGTCATCAGCGTCGAGCCTCCCCGCATCGTGAACCAGCCGGCCTGCGAGCGGATGGAGGCCTTCCTGTCCGGATCGGGCCTGCAGCCGCGCACGCCCGTCGGAGTGCGCTGCCTGGCGCCGCAGCCCTGGACGATCTACGTCCAGGCCAGCGTCCAGATCCTGGGCACCTATTTCGTCGCCAACCGCCTGATCCGGCGCGACGAGGTCCTGAGCCTGGACGACCTGGACACCCGGGAAGGCGACCTGCTGCGCAACCGCCGGCTGATCGGCGACCCGGCCCACATCGTCGGCTGGATCGCCACGCGCCGCATCCGCGCCGGAGGCGCGATCGAATCCGGCGCCCTGCGCGACCCGAACGCCATCGAGCGCGGCCAGCAGGTCCGCACCGTCGCGCGCGGCGTCGGCTTCGTCGCCACCAGCGAGGGCCAGGCCCTGGAATCCGGCGGCCCCGGCGCCCGGATCCAGGTCCGCACCCGCGGAGGGCAGATCATCACCGGCACGGTGATCGACGCCCACACGGTCCAGGTTATGATGTAAACATTCCGGGCGTGCCTAAAGAATCCGCCCGGGCCGCCGTTACGAGGGATGCACCAATGATCCTTCCCACCCAACCCGGAGACGAGTCTTGAAGATCAATTCCACTTCGTCCAACCCCCTGCTGAACGGGGTGGCCGGGGGAACGCGCGGCGACACGGCCTCCCATGCCGCGTCCGGCACGGCCGCCAGCGGCCGCACGGCGGTCGACCTCAGCCCGGCGGCCCGTCATCTGGCCGCCCTGAACGACAGCGACGCCGACGTACAGGCCGCCCGCGTCCAGCGGATCCGCGACGCGCTGGCCTCCGGCGAACTGAAGATCGACCCCGGCAAGATCGCCGACGGCCTGCTGGCCAGCGTGCGTGACCTACTGAAATGAATCCGGGCGACAAGCTGTTGCAGTGCGTGCAGGCCCAGTCGGACCTGTTGGATGAATTCATCCAGGCGCTGGAAGCCGAATCCGCCGCCTTGCTGGACAACCCCACGAATCTTGCGCTGGCCGAACTGACCCAGCGCAAGAACGACTACGCGCAACGCTTGGCGCAACTGGATCAGGACCGCGCGCGCATCCTGAACGAACTGGACCAGAGCGACGATGCCGCCGGCATCGACGCGGTCTGCGCCGTCTACCCCGAACTGCGCGCGATCTTCGACGCGCTGTTCGAGCGCGCAGGCCGCGCCGGCCGGCTGAACCAGGACAACGGCCAGATCCTGCGCACCTACATGGAACACAACCAGCGGGCGCTGGACACCCTGCATTCCCTGATCAACCAGGATCTGTACGACGCGCGCGGGCGTTTGCCCCGACGCTAGTTCGCCAAAAGCTCTTTCAGCGCGTACAGCTTGAGCAGCCCGGCATGGGCGTAGCGCGGCGAGAGCCGGTCGGCGCCCAGCATGCGGGCCGCGACGCGGGCCGCGGGCGCCAGGGCCGGATCCTGGGCCAGGCGCCAGGCCGCCAGCCCCATCTGCGCCGCGAACACCGCCCGGTCGACCAGGGGCTCACGCCCGGTATCGGCCAGCAGCGACGCGGCCTGCCGCCAGGCCGCATGGCATTCCTGTCGCAGGATCAGGGCGCGGGCGATCCGGACGGGATCGGGATCCACCGCCATGCCGGCCACGGCATGCCAGACCTTCAGCAGCCGCCCGTCCCGGGGATCCACCGCCCGCAGGCTGAAGATCCGCACCGGCAGCGCGGGTTCGCCCCGCGCGCGCAGTTCGGCCTGGCCCGTGGCCGCCCACCAGGCCGGCCGGGCATCCTCCAGGCCGGCCGCCGACAGCAGGGGCCAGAACGCCTGCGCATCCAGCGGCTGATACATCAGCGACTGGGCGGCGGCCGACAGGACGCCGGGCTCGTCGTCCAGGAAGACCCGGGCGCGGGGGCTGCAGGCGGCCAGCCAGCGGCGGTCGCGCGCGCTCAGGGCGCGCAGTAGGGTCTGGCTGCCGCCGTCGAACACGTGCAGGACCGCGGCGGGCGCGTCCTCGGTCTCGGCTTCGATCTGCGCCAACAGCGCATCGGCCGCCGAGGGCGACTGGATCCCGCCCGGGGAGGCGTTTTTCGCCTGGGGGCGGCCCGGCGGCAAGAACCAGGCCCCCTGGGGCGTATGCCAGCCGTCCGCCAGGCCGATCTGCTGGGTGGCCGCGGCCAGCGGCCGCCCCTGGCCGTCGAACCAGGCGGCCCCCGACCAGGCGCCGCGCCGGCCCTGCCAGTCCAGGGACTGGCGCGCGTGCACGACCAGGGCCGGCTGGGTTTCGTCCAGGCCGCCATGGGCGACCCGGCGCAGATGTTCGATGGCCTCGGCGGCCGGCGGCAGGTCGCCCGCCGCGCGGCTGCGCCACAGGTCGTAGGCCTCGGACAGCACGGGATCCTCGTCCTGCAGGGCCACGGCGGCCCGCAGCTGGTCCATGTCCAGCGCATCCCCGCGCGCCGAGCCGGTCAGCAGCTGCGGCAGCAGGACTTGCTGGCGGCGGCGCTCGGCGGCGGCGCCGGGGTTGTCGGCCGGCTGCGTCATGGAAAGCAGCGCCGCCAGGTCGGCCTCGGAAGGCGCGTACAGGGTGCGGTTGGCCTGGGCCGGCGCCAGCGCCCGGTCCACCAGTTCGGCGGCCGACAGGAACAGCAGGTTCTCCGGAACCTTCTGTCCATTGGACACGTAATGGATGGGCAACTGGTAGCGGATCGCCGTGTCCAGCGCGGCGCCCAGGCGCGAGGCCTCGTCGATCTTCGACACGATGCAGCCGCGCAGGGGCGTGCCGCCGTCGCCGGCATAGGACCGGGCGACCTCGTCCAGGGTGTCGCCATGGCTGACGGCGTTGAGCACCAGCAGGCGTTCGACGGTGCGCCCGGCGCCCGCCAGCAGGGCGGCCTGCTCATGGATGTAGCGGTCGCGCTGGCTGATGCCGACATTGTCGATCAGCAGGGTCTGGTCCGGACGCACGGTCTGCATGATGCGGCGCATCTCGTGGACGTCCTGCACGACGTGCACCGGGACGCGCAGCATCTGGCCATAGATCTTGAGCTGCTCGTGGGCGCCGATCCGGTAGGTGTCGGTCGTCAGCAGCACCAGGCTGCCCGGACCGCCGCGGCGCACGCAGCGGGCGGCGAGCTTGGCCACCGTGGTGGTCTTCCCCACCCCGGTGGGGCCGACCAGGGCCAGCGCCAGGCCGGGCCGCCAGAGGGCGTCCTCGGACTCCAGCACCGGCAAGTGGCGGACCAGTTCATTGCGCGCCCACTGGAACGCGGCCCGGGTGGCGGCCTGTTCGGGCATGCGCTTGAGCATGGCCCGCAGCAGGGCGGTGCTGAAACCGAAGCGCAGCAGGTTCTGGAACAGCGTGACCGCCTGGGGGGAACGGCGCAGCTGGCTGCCCCACAGCAGCTCGTCGATGCGGGTTTCCAGGGAACCCTTGAGTTCGCCGATGGCGCCCATGAGGTCCGCGCCCGGCGCGACGGACGGATGCCCCGCAGGGGCATGATGGGACATGGGCGGCTGGGGCGCGGCGGACCGGGGCCCGGCTGGCGGCGCCGCCGGCCGGGCGGGCGCGGCGGCCGCCCCGCCATCCGGCAGGGAGGTCTGGTCGGTGGCGAGGATTTCCACCCCGCCGTTGACCCGCTTGTTGGAAATGATCAAGGCATCGGGCCCCAGCGCGAGGCGCACCTGGCGCATGGCCTCGCGATTCGTGGCACCGAAGAAACGACTGATGTTCACGCAGGACTCCCGCCGACGACCGCAGTGACCCGAATGATACGCTCCTCAGGGATCTCGGCGCTGGAGAGCACCGCCATGTGCGGCAGGTGGTGGCGCAGGAAGCGCGACAGCGAAGCCCGCAGCACCGGCGGCACGACCAGCACAGGGGCGTCGCCCCGGTCTTCCTGGCCCTGGACGATGCGCTCGACGTCGCTCAGCAGGTTTTCCGCCAGCCCGGGTTCGAGGGCGCCGCTGCTGCCCAGGGCCTGCATCAGCACGCGCTCCAGGCGGGCGTCCAGGCCGATGACGCGCAGTTCCGTCTCGCCCGCGAACCAGTGCTGGACGATGGCCCGCCCCAGCGCCACGCGGACCTGGGCCAGCAGTTCGTCCAGGTTCGGACCGGTGCCGGCGGGGTTGAGGGCGGCCAGGCGCGGCGCGTGTTCGGTGATGGTTTCGAGGATGCTGCGCATGTCGCGGATGGGGACATCCTCGTCGAGCAGGCTGCGCAGCAGGTTCTGCAGTTGCGGCAGGGTGATGGTCTTGGGCACTAGGTCCTCGACCAGCTTGGGCACGTCGCGGGCGATGTGGTCGAGCAGCTGCTGGGTTTCCTGGCGGCCCAGCAGGCGCGAGCCGTAGCGGTGCATCAGGTGGTTCAGGTGGGTGGCCACCACCGTGGCGGTGTCGACCACGGTATAGCCGGCGATCTGGGCCTGTTCGCGCAGGGCCGGATCGATCCAGAACGCGGGCAGGCCGAAGGCCGGGTCCTTGGTCGGCGTGCCCTGGACGGTGCCCGTCACCCCGCCCGGATCGATGGCCAGCCATTGCCCGGTCTGGGCCACGCCGCGGCCGATCTCCACGCCGAACAGCAGGATGCGGTAGTCCGTGGGCTTGATTTCCAGGTTGTCGCGGATGTGCACGACCGGCGGCAGGAAGCCCATTTCCTGGGCGAACTTCTTGCGCAGGCTGCGGATGCGGTGCAGCAGTTCGCCGTTCTGCTGGTGGTCCACCAGGGAAATCAGGCGGTAGCCGACTTCCAGCCCGAGGGGATCCACGGGCGCCACGTCGTCCCAGCTGGCCTCGGCGGCGGCGGCCACGGCGGCCGCCTGTTCCTGGCCCGGATCGGCGGCCGCCGCCTGGAGATCGCGCTGCTGGTGCTGGAGCAGCAGCCAGCCGCCCCCGCCGAGGATGGCCGCCAGCAGCAGGAAGGCCACGTGCGGCATGTTGGGGATCAGGCCCATCAGCGTCAGGATCCCGGCGGTGATGAACATCACGTTGGGATTGGAGAACAGCTGCCCGATCATCTGCTGGCCGACGTCCCGGTCGTCGGCCACGCGCGAGACCACCACGCCGGCCGCGGTGGAGATCACCAGCGCCGGAATCTGCGCCACCAGGCCGTCGCCGATGGTCAGCAGGGTGTAGACGGTGCCCGCCTGGGAGGCCGACAGGCCGTGCTGGGCCATGCCGACGATCAGGCCGCCGATGATGTTGATCACCATGATCAGCAGGCCGGCCACGGCGTCCCCGCGCACGAACTTGCTGGCGCCGTCCATGGCGCCGTAGAACTCGGCCTCCTGGGAAACCTCGGCGCGGCGGCGGCGGGCCTCGTCCTCGCCGATCAGGCCGGCGTTCAGGTCGGCGTCGATGGCCATCTGCTTGCCGGGCATGGCGTCCAGGGTGAAACGCGCGCCGACTTCGGCGATGCGGCCCGCGCCCTTGGTGATGACGGTGAAGTTGATGATCACCAGGATGATGAACACCACGATGCCGACGGCGAAATTGCCGCCCACCAGGAAGTGGCCGAAGGCCTCGATGACCTGGCCGGCGGCGGCCGGACCCTTGTGGCCGTTGAGCAGCACCACCCGGGTGGAGGCGACGTTCAGGGACAGGCGCAGCAGCGTGGCGAACAGCAGCACCGAGGGGAAGGCGGCGAAATCCAGCGGCTTGCGGGTGAACATGGCCACCAGCAGGATCATCACCGACAGGGAAATGTTGAAGGAGAACAGCAGGTCCAGGATGAAGGGCGGCAGCGGCAGGATCATCATGGCCAGGACCATGAGGATCAGCACGGGCCCGGCCATCAGCCGGGCATGCCCGGAGCCGTGGGTCTTGAGAAAATCCAGGAAGCTGTTCATGAGGCGGGGGCGGAGACCGGGTCGGGGCCGTGTTGCGGATCGAGTTCAGGCGGCACGCGCAGGTCCTGCGGCGCCTGCGGCAGTGTACCCGAGCCGTGCCGCCAGCTGCGCAGCTGGTAGACCCAGGCCAGGACCTCGGCCACGGCGGCGTACAGGGCGGCGGGGATTTCCCGGTCGATCTCGACGTGATGGTACAGGGCGCGCGCCAGCGGCGGGGCTTCCAGCAGGGCGATGCCATGCTGGCTGGCCAGTTCGCGGATCTGCGCGGCGATCAGGCGGGTGCCCTTGGCCACGACCACGGGCGCCCCGCCCTGCCCTTCGCGGTAGCGCAGCGCCACGGCGTAATGGGTCGGGTTGGTGACGACCACGTCGGCCTCGGGCACGGCGCTCATCATGCGCCGCCGCGCCATGGTGCGCTGCTGCTGGCGGATGCGGCCCTTGACGTGGGGATCGCCGTCGCTGTCCTTGTGCTCCTGCTTGACGTCGTCCTTGGACATGCGCAACTGCTTGGCGTGGTTCCAGAGCTGCCAGGGCACGTCGATCAGCACGATGATGATCAGCGACGAGGCGATCAGCAGGCAGCACAGGGCGGCCAGGTCCAGGCCGCGCGCCAGGGCCTCGGTGGGCGCCATGTGGGACAGCCCGAGCATGTCGTCCCGGTAGGACCAGATGACCTTGACGCCGACGAAGCCGACCAGTCCCGCCTTGGCCAGCGTCTTGATCAGTTCGACCAGGGTCTGCACGGCGAACAGGCGCTTGATCCCGGACAGCGGATTAAGTCGCTCGAACTTGGGTTCCAGGGCCTTGGGAGAAAGCAGGAAGCCCCCCAGCGCCACCGAGGAAAAGATGCCGACCGCCAGCAGCAGCGCCATGAACGGCAACACGATCAGCAGGCCGTGCCAGGCGGATTCGCCCGCCACGCTGAGCATGACGTGGGGATCGCGCGTGATGCGGGTGTCGAACCACAGGCCGTTGAGCAGGATGCCGCGCAGCGTGCGGAAGATCGAATCGCCCCCGAACCACAGGGCGCCGATGCCGCAGATCAGGGCCAGGAAGGTGCCCAGCTCGCGCGAGCGCGCGACCTGCCCCTCCTCGCGCGCCTTTTCAAGGCGCCGGGGAGTCGCTGGTTCTGTTTTTTCGAGATCGCTATCCTGGGCCATGCTCAGCCGACGACAATGCAGACAGCCTGGATTGTAGTGTCCAGGCCGTCGGGGCGAAGCACGGATAAAAGCGCATTAGGCGCGGCAATTCAAGGGCTTGCAAGCCGGGGCGTGGCGGCCGGCGCGGCGGCGGGCGCCGCGGCCTGCTCGAACTGCAGGTAGTCCAGACCGATGCGCACGGCGCCCCAGCGCACGCCGTCCAGGTCCAGGGGCACGGAGACGTCGGTGATGATTTCCCCCGTGTCGCGCATGTAGGTCTGGCACAGCACCCCGCCCCGGTTGCCGATCGCGCCCTGGCTGATCTGGTCGTCGAACAGGCGCTTGTCGCGCACGTGCAGCGTGTCGTGCGCCACGTCTCCGGTGGGCGGGCGGGAATAGCGGCGGTTGTGCGTCGGCGCATAGCCGTTCGTGTCCACCAGGATCGCGTAATAGCCGTGCGGCACCTGGTCCAGCACCGCGTCCAGGATGCCCTGCAGGGACTGGTCGATGGCCTGGTCGTAGGCCACGTGGTAGCGCGGCGGCTGGCTGCCCGGAATCTGGCGGTAGGCCTTGTCGAAGACGTCCAGGCCGTCGGCGCGGGCCTGGCGCAGCAGCCCGGCGCAGCGGTCGCGCAACTGGCCGAGGCGGGCCGCCAGGTCGTCGAAGGGCGTGGCGCCGGTGCGCCAGGCCGCCAGCATTTCCTGCAGGCTTTCCGTCTGGGTGCGCACGCCGTGCACCTGCTCGCGCATGGACTGCATGCGCTGGCGCAGGATGGCGCTGTGATCGGCGATGCGGCCGATGGACCGGCTCATGTCCTGGTTGGTCTGGTTGACCTGGGCGACGTGGTCGGCCACGCCGTCGAGCTGGGCGCCGATGCTGCCCAGCTCGCGCACCAGGCCGTCGAACTGCCCGGCGAAATCGTCCACGAGGCGGTCGGACGCGCGCATGTCGGCATGGATGGACTGGCTCTGCCGCTCGGTGTCGGACACCAGGCCGAGGATTTCCCCGGTGTGCTGGACGATGTCGCCGGTGGCCGCGTTGACGCGCTCGGCCAGCTTGCCGACCTCGCTGGCGACCACGGCGAAGCCCCGCCCGGCCTCGCCGGCGCGGGCGGCTTCGACACCCGCGTTCAGGGCCAGCAGATGGGTCTGGAGGGCGATGTCCTTGATCAGGCGGCTAGTGTCCTCGACCGAGCGCGCCCGATGGCTGAGCTGGGCGATCACTTCGGCGAAGGACTGCATCTGGGTCGTGACCCGGGCCACCCGCCGGTGCAGGTCGGCCAGTTGCTCCTGGGTGGAGCGCAGGTTCCCGAGCTGCTGGCGGAACACGCCGGCGGCGCCCGCCACGGTGTCGTTGGTCTGCTGCGACAGGCTGGCGATCTGGGTGCCCTGGGCGGACAGGCTTTCGGCCTCGCGGGCCTGCTCGTCGGCCATGGTCTCGCAGGCCTGGGTGTGCGCCTGCAGGCGGGCGGCGTTGATGGCGATGCGGATGCTGGACTGGCGCATGACGACGAAGCGTTCGCGCAAGGCCCCCAGGAAGCGCCCGACCGGCAGGGCCAGGGGACTGAGGGTCCAGGCCCGGTCGTTCAGGGTGGCCCGGCCGCGGCGCAACTGCCGCATCAGGCGGCCCAGCCCCAGGTATCTTCCGCGCATATTGGACATGCTGCCTCCTTGTGAAGAAGAGGCCGACATCGGCCACGAACCCCCGGATCACCGCCTCCCCGCCCGGTTCGGTTCATATTGGGTTTCAGACCTTACGCGGGACTTACATATCATCCCGCTGTCACACAGTCCAGGGAAAACCCCCAATCAGAATCCGAGACTCGCCAGCAGGTCGTCGACCTGGTCCTGGTTGGTGACCACGTCGCTCTTGCCCGCGGCATTGACCACCGGACCGTTGAGCAGCGTCTTGGTCTCCTCGCGCTTTTCCTGGGGCACGTTGTCGATCAGCACCTGGACCAGTTCGGTCTCGATGGCGCCGATCACGCCCAGCATCTTCATGATCACCTGGCCGGTCAGGTCCTGAAAGTCCTGGGCCATGATGATTTCCATCACGTTGTTCTGCGAAGACTGCGTCTTCTCGGGGACGTCCTTCAGGAAGGCCCGGGTGTCGTCCACCAGCTCGCGCGCCTGGTCCAGCTCGACCGGATGGTCGAACCAGTCCTGCCAGCGGGCATCCAGGGCCTTGGCGTCGCGCTGCATCGATTCCTGCCAGGGCTGGATCTGCTCGGCCGCGTTGAGCACCCGGTTGGCGGCCTGCTCGGTCATCTGGGCCACGTAGTGCAGCCGGTCGCGCGCGTCGGGGATGGCGTGGGCGGCGTCCTTGATGGCCTGGTCCAGGCCCAGCTCGCGCATGCTCACGCGCAGGGTGCGGGTGAGCTGCGCGATGCGCTGGATCAGGTCCATGGAAGGTTCCACGAAATCCTGCTGACCGGAAGATTGATCCGTCGTCATGGTGCGCCTCCGATCAGAGTTTCTCGAAGATCTTGTTCAGTTTTTCTTCCAGGGTGGCGGCCGTGAAGGGCTTGACCACGTAGCCGTTGGCGCCGGCCTGGGCCGCCGCGATGATGTTTTCCTTCTTGGCCTCGGCCGTGACCATCAGCACGGGCAGGCTGGCCAGGTTGGGGTCGGCGCGGATGTTCTGCAGCATGGTCAGCCCGTCCATGTTGGGCATGTTCCAGTCGGACACCACGAACTCGAAGCCGCCGTTGCGCAATTTTTCCAGCGCCTGGGCGCCGTCCTCGGCCTCGTCGACGTTCTCGAACCCCAGGTCCTTGAGCAGGTTCTTGACGATCCGGCGCATGGTGGGAAAGTCGTCGACGACCAGGATTTTCATCGTTTTCTGTACCACGGATCACTCTCCAATCAATAAATAAAGCAGGGTATTCGGGTACCCGATGCCTCTGTTCAAACCTGTCAAACCCGGTTCCCGAAGGCGCCCGCGCTTTTCAGGATGCGTTCGCTGAGTTCGTCCAGCGGGACGGCCTCTTCGGCGGCGCCGATCAGCAGCGCCTCGCGCGGCATGCCGAAGACGACGCAGCTGGCTTCGTCCTGCGCGAAGGTGCGCGCGCCCGCCTGGCGCATCGCCAGCAGCCCCTGGGCGCCGTCCTTGCCCATGCCGGTCAGGATGACGCCGATGGCGTTCTTGCCGGCCACCTGGGCGGCCGAATGGAACAGCACGTCCACGGAAGGCCGGTGGCGGTTCACGGGATCGCTGTATTCCAGCTTGACCACGTAGTTGGCCCCGGAGCGGGCGAGCTTCATGTGCGCCACGCCGCCCGGCGCCAGGTAGACGTGGCCGGGCAGCACCCGCTGGCCGTCCTCGGCCTCGTGGACCTGCACGGCGCACAGGCCGTCCAGGCGCTGGACGAAGGACTTGGTGAAGCCGGCCGGCATGTGCTGCGTGATCATGATCGCCGGGCTGTTGACCGGCAGGGGTTCGAGCACGTGGCGGATGGCCTCGGTCCCGCCCGTGGACGAGCCGATCATGACGAGCTTCTCGGTGGTGGAGAAATTGCCCGACAGGCGCGGCCTGGGGGTCTCGCCCGCCTGCTGGGCCGGGCGCGGGCGCAGCCGGGCATGGGCGGCGGCGCGGATCTTGTCGGCGATCATGTCGCCGTAGTCGATCAGGCCGTCGCGCAGGCCGAGCTTGGGCTTAGTGACGAAATCGACCGCGCCCAGCTCCAGCGCCCGGATGGTGACCTCGGAGTTGCGCTCGGTCAGCGAGGACACCATCACCACCGGCATGGGCCGCAGGCGCATCAGCCGCTCCAGGAAGTCCAGGCCGTCCATGCGCGGCATTTCGACGTCCAGGGTCAGCACGTCGGGATTGTGCTGCTTGATGAGCTCGCGCGCGATGAGCGGATCGGGCGCGGTGGCCACGACCTCGAGGTCGGGCTGGCTGTTGATGATTTCCGTCATCAGACTGCGCACCAGGGCGGAATCGTCGACGCACAGCACGCGGATTTTCTTGTTGACGGCCATTTTCAGCAGGACTTCCCCGGATCAGGCGACGGAATAGACCGTCTGCCCCTGAAGGCGCAGGGATTTTGTCAGGTAGGTGAAGTTTTCCGAGTGGCCCGCGAACATCAGGCCGCCCGGCTTGAGCAAGGGCACGAAGCGCTCCAGGATCCGGGTCTGGGTCGGCTTGTCGAAATAGATCATGGTGTTGCGACAGAAGATCGCGTCGAACTTCTGGTTGATCGGCCAGCTGGGGGCCACCAGGTTCAGCTCCTCGAAGGTCACCATGTTGCGGATCACGGGCTTGACCATGGCCATGCCGGCCTGGCGGCCGGCCCCGCGCAGGAAATAGCGCCGCAGGAACTCCGGGGGCACGGGCTTGACGCGGTCCAGGGTGTAGACGCCCTTGCGCGCCTGCGCCAGGGCCTGGGTGTCGATGTCCGTCGCCAGCACCGACAGGCCGGCCTCGGACTGGCCGCAGGCATCGTGCAGCGTCATAGCCAGGGTGTAGGGCTCCTCGCCGGTGGACGAGGCGCAGCACCAAACGGAGATCGGCTTGCGGCGGGTGCGCACGAAATCGGCCAGGATGCGGAAATGGTGCTGCTCGCGGAAGAAGGCCGTATGGTTGATGGTGAAGGCGCTGATGAAGCGGTCCCACTCGTCGTCCTGGGGATTCTGCTCGAGGTGGTCCAGGTAGCCGCGCACCGTGGCCGATCCCGCGTGGTGGGCCCGCAGGCCCAGGGTGCGGGCGGCCATGTCCCTTTTATGATCGCCCAGGATGATTCCGGCCCGCCGGTGCAGCACCTGCACCGCCCGCGCCAGGTCCGCCGCATCGGCCTTGGGCAGGGCCGGCTGCGAGAAATAAGAGGCGGAAGGCGCGTCGTGGATCATGGCGATGTCGGTGGCGGGGCGTGCTGGATCAGGCCTGGCCCAGCGCCAGGGCCGGTTGCCCGGCGCGCGGAGTATAGCCCAGTTGCCCGCCCTGGACGTCGATCACGCGCCCGCCTTCCTGGAGCCGGAAGGCGGCGACGGCCGTGCCGAGATGCTCCGCCTGGTCCTGCAGGGAACCGGCGGCGCTGGCCGCCTCCTGGACCAGGGCGGCGTTCTGCTGCACGACGTGGTCCATGTCGTTGACGGCCGCATTGATCTGGCTGATGCCGTCGGCCTGCTCGCGGGAGGCCGAGGAGATCTCGTCCATGATGGCGGTGACGCCCTGCACCGAGCGGACGATCTCGCCCATGATCCGCCCGGCGTCCTGGACGCGATCCGAGCCTTCGCGCACCCGCTCGACGGAGTCGTCGATCAGCCCCTTGATTTCCTTGGCGGCCTGGGAGCTGCGCTGGGCGAGCGACCGGACCTCGCCGGCCACGACGGCGAAGCCCTTGCCCTGCTCGCCCGCGCGGGCGGCTTCCACCGCCGCGTTCAGGGCCAGGATGTTGGTCTGGAAGGCGATGCCGTCGATCACGCTGACGATCTCGGCCATCTTGCCCGAGCTCTGGGTGATGCCGGCCATGGTCTCGGCCACGCTGGTGACCGCGGCCCCGCCGCGCTGGGCCACGTCCGCCGCCGTCTTGGCGAGCCGGTCGGCCTGGGCGGCGTTGTCGGAATTCTGGCGCACGGTGCTGGCGAGCTGTTCCATGCTGGCGGCGGTCTGCTGCAGGGAAGCCGCCTGCTGCTCGGTGCGGCTGCTGAGATCCGTGTTGCCGGCGAAGATTTCCTGGGCGCCCAGGCGGATCTCGCCCACGCCGTTGCGCACCGAGGACACCATGCGCACCAGGCTTTCCTGCATGCGCTGCATCGCCAGGTAGAGCACGCCGATCTCGTTGCGCGAGGGCACCTGGATGGTCTCGGTGAGGTCGCCCGCAGCGATCCGGTCGAAATGCTGGCCGGCCACGCGCAGCGGCCGCAGCACCACGCGCTGCAGGAACAGGTAGGCGGCCACGGCGAAGAGCAGCGCCACCCCCATGGACACGCCCACGATGAGGATCACCAGGCGCAGGTGCGCGGCCTCGTCCGCCACCGCCTGGGCGGTCTGCTCCTGCTGGCGCTGCTTGAGCGCCTGGGCGGCCTGTTCGAAGCGGCGTTCGGCCGGCTCGACGTTTTCGGACTGCAGCTTCTCGTACTGCTCGATGCGGCCGGCCTTGAGCTGCGCCAGCACCGCCGGCAGCTCCTGGTCGAGCAGGTGGGTGTAGGACTGGACGATCTGGTCGACCTGGCTCACCTGCTCGCCATCGGTCATGTGCGCCCGGGCGGCCTCGCGGAAGCGCCCGAGCGTCTCGTGCGCCTGCCCCAGGCGGGTCTCGGCCTGGGTGATCAGCGCCCGCGAGCCGTCGCTGAGCGCGCTGGCGCCGGCCGACGCATCCCCTCCCGAGCCCCAGTCGGACAGGATGGCGCTGTTGGCCAGGTCGCTGTTGATGACGATGCTGCCCAGGGCCCGGCCCATCAGCACCTGGACTTCGCGGTAGCGGCCGACGGACTCGTCCAGCAGCCGGACGGCTTCGTCGTCCGCGGCGATTTCCCGCAGCGCGTCATTGTTCATCTTCAGGGACAGCACGCCCAGCAGCGCCCCCGAAATGAGCATGAAGAAGAAAAACACGAGCACCAGGACCAGGCTGGTGCGGACCTTGAGCGCGCCGATGAGCGATTTTCCGCCTGATTGCATAGAGATCAAACTCGGTGAATGAAACCCGCCGGGGGCATGGGAAAAAGGAGCCGCCCGCTCAGGCGACCGCGTCCTCGACCAGCGCCATTTCCTCGCTGGTCATGAGCTTTTCGATGTCCACCAGGATCAGCATGCGCTCGCCCACGGTGCCGATGCCCGTCAGGTGCTCGGTGGAGAACGCCGAGCCGAACTGCGGCGCCGCGCTGATCTGCGACGCCTGCAGGATCAGCACGTCGGACACGCCGTCGACCACCACCCCTACGATCCTGGAGCGGACGTTGAGGATCACCACCACGGTCTGCGAGGTGTATTCCACGTTGTCCATGTTGAATTTCAGGCGCAGGTCGACGATGGGCACGATCACGCCTCGCAGATTGGTGACGCCCTTGACGAAGGACGGCACGTTGGCGATGCGCGTGACGGTCTGGCTGTCGTAGCCCCGGATTTCCTGGACCTTGAGGATGTCGATCCCGTATTCCTGGCTGGCCAGGGTGAAGATCAGGAATTCCTTGCCCTGGGTTTCTCCCTGCGCCTGCGTGGGGGTGGCTTGATTCATGATGGCTCCGGATGGGAATGTGGGTCAGGCGGCCGCGCCGGCCCGCAACGAGGTGGTGCGTCGCAGGGCGAACACGTCGACGATCAGGGCCACGCTGCCGTCGCCCAGGATCGTGGCGGCCGAGATGCCCGGCACCTTGCGATAGTTGGTTTCGAGATTCTTGACCACGACCTGATGCTGGCCGATCAGGTGATCCACCATCAGGGCGAAGCGCTGGTCCTCGGCCTGGAGGATCACGGCGATAGCCCGGGTCAGGTCGGTTTCGGCCTGCGCCACGTTGAAAACCTCGTGCAACGCGACGATGGGCAGGTATTCCCCGCGCACGTGCAGGACCTGTTCGGTCTCGGAAATGCGATGGATCTGCTCTTCCGTGGCCTGCATGGACTCGGTGACGTGGGACAGCGGCAGGATGAAGGTTTCCTCGCCGACCTTGACCGACATGCCGTCCAGGATGGCCAGCGTCAGGGGCAGGACGATGCGGGTGGTGGTGCCCTCGCCCTTGCGCGAGGCAAGCTGGACGTGGCCGCCCATGCTCTGGATATTGCGCCGCACCACGTCCATGCCGACCCCGCGGCCGGAAATGTCCGTGACTTTTTCCGCCGTGGAGAAGCCCGGCGCGAAGATCAACTGCCAGAGTTCATCGTCGGGCGTCGCCTCGGACACGGGGAAGCCGGAGGAGATCGCCTTTTTCAGGATCCGCTCGCGGTTCAGGCCGGCGCCGTCGTCGATCACGTCGATGATGATCTGGCCGCCGTTGTGCTGAGCCGACAGGATCAGCGTGCCTTCCGGATCCTTGCCCTGCGCGATGCGGACGTCCGGCGTTTCCAGGCCGTGGTCCAGGCTGTTGCGCACCAGGTGGGTCAGCGGATCGATGATGCGCTCGATCAGGCTCTTGTCGAGTTCGGTCGCCTGGCCCTTGGTGACCAGCCGGATGCGCTTGCCCAGCTTGGTGGCGTTTTCGCGCACCACGCGCGGGAAGCGGCTGAAGACGTAGTCCATGGGCATCATGCGGATGGACATCACGGCCTCCTGGAGGTCGCGGGCATTGCGCTCCAGCTGCTCGATGCCGTTGAGCAGGCGGTCGTGCAGCACCGGATCCAGCGTCTGGGACGTCTGCAGCAGCATGGCCTGGGTGATGACGAGCTCGCCCACCAGGTTGATGATCTGGTCGACCTTTTCCACGCCCACGCGGATGGTGCCGCTTTCCTTGGGCTTGGCGGCCTTGGCGCTCCCCGCGCCGCCGGCCTTGTCGGCGGATTCGGCGGCGTCCCGGGAACCGGCCGGTTCCGGCGCTTCGTGGACGGGGGCGGCTTCCGCGGCAGGGGCCGGGGCCGCAGCCGGGGCCGGGGCGGGTTCCGCCGCGGGCGGCGCGACGGGCGCGGCGGGCGCGGGCGCTTCGGCGGCGGGCGCGGCGCCCGGCACGGCCTCGCGGG
>NZ_JBHSEZ010000017.1:0-6119 GCF_042653765.1 Castellaniella denitrificans
TGCTATAGTCTCGTTTCTTCGCCGCCAGGCACTCGGGTTAACCCCTAGATGATTCGGTTTTACCGATGCATTCAAGGGTTCGGGGCCAGGCGGAGGTGCCCGGATCTGCAGGCCTTTGGCCCGATCCGGAGACCGGGCCGGTGGCGAGGGACGGCGGCGACGCCGGGCAGTAAGGGGCTTGACATTGAAATGCTGATGTGTTTTAATTTCGGGCTCGACAGCGAGGCATGAAGGCCTTGTCGGTCAAGAGGTTGCGCGGTTTTGGATGTGGTTTGAACGAAGTTCGGGCCGGTTCGAAAGAAACAGCGAAAAACAGCCACTTGACACGACGTAAAAAGTTCTTCATAATCTCGTTTTTCTGCTTCACGCAGAATTGCTCTTTAAAAACTTAACAGCCGATAAGTGTGGGCGCTTGATGACAAGCGGCGCTGACCGGTGCGAAGGGTTCTCACGGATTCTTTGTAGACCGGAGAAGCAAAGCAACAAACCAAGTGCTCATACTACAGAAATGAAGAAGTAAGGTTTTAATTAACCAGACTTCGTCTTTCTTTGAGCATAGCGACGTATGAACCGACCTTTATTGGTTGAGGAAATACGATTACAGAGATTGAACTGAAGAGTTTGATCCTGGCTCAGATTGAACGCTAGCGGGATGCTTTACACATGCAAGTCGAACGGCAGCGCGAGTTAAGCTTGCTTAACTTGGCGGCGAGTGGCGAACGGGTGAGTAATGTATCGGAACGTGCCCAGTAGCGGGGGATAACTACGCGAAAGCGTGGCTAATACCGCATACGCCCTACGGGGGAAAGGGGGGGATCGCAAGACCTCTCACTATTGGAGCGGCCGATATCGGATTAGCTAGTTGGTGGGGTAAAGGCCTACCAAGGCGACGATCCGTAGCTGGTTTGAGAGGACGACCAGCCACACTGGGACTGAGACACGGCCCAGACTCCTACGGGAGGCAGCAGTGGGGAATTTTGGACAATGGGGGCAACCCTGATCCAGCCATCCCGCGTGTGCGATGAAGGCCTTCGGGTTGTAAAGCACTTTTGGCAGGGAAGAAACAGCCTGGGATAATACCCCGGGCGACTGACGGTACCTGCAGAATAAGCACCGGCTAACTACGTGCCAGCAGCCGCGGTAATACGTAGGGTGCAAGCGTTAATCGGAATTACTGGGCGTAAAGCGTGCGCAGGCGGTTCGGAAAGAAAGGTGTGAAATCCCAGGGCTTAACCTTGGAACTGCACTTTTAACTACCGAGCTAGAGTACGTCAGAGGGGGGTAGAATTCCACGTGTAGCAGTGAAATGCGTAGAGATGTGGAGGAATACCGATGGCGAAGGCAGCCCCCTGGGATGATACTGACGCTCATGCACGAAAGCGTGGGGAGCAAACAGGATTAGATACCCTGGTAGTCCACGCCCTAAACGATGTCAACTAGCTGTTGGGGTTTATTAACCTTAGTAGCGCAGCTAACGCGTGAAGTTGACCGCCTGGGGAGTACGGTCGCAAGATTAAAACTCAAAGGAATTGACGGGGACCCGCACAAGCGGTGGATGATGTGGATTAATTCGATGCAACGCGAAAAACCTTACCTACCCTTGACATGTCTGGAATCCCGAAGAGATTTGGGAGTGCTCGCAAGAGAACCGGAACACAGGTGCTGCATGGCTGTCGTCAGCTCGTGTCGTGAGATGTTGGGTTAAGTCCCGCAACGAGCGCAACCCTTGCCATTAGTTGCTACATTCAGTTGGGCACTCTAATGGGACTGCCGGTGACAAACCGGAGGAAGGTGGGGATGACGTCAAGTCCTCATGGCCCTTATGGGTAGGGCTTCACACGTCATACAATGGTCGGGACAGAGGGTTGCCAAGCCGCGAGGTGGAGCCAATCTCAGAAACCCGATCGTAGTCCGGATCGCAGTCTGCAACTCGACTGCGTGAAGTCGGAATCGCTAGTAATCGCGGATCAGCATGTCGCGGTGAATACGTTCCCGGGTCTTGTACACACCGCCCGTCACACCATGGGAGTGGGTTTCACCAGAAGTAGGTAGCCTAACCGCAAGGGGGGCGCTTACCACGGTGAGATTCATGACTGGGGTGAAGTCGTAACAAGGTAGCCGTATCGGAAGGTGCGGCTGGATCACCTCCTTTAAGAGCTCACAGCAAAGCCTGTTGTTGAAGCGCTCACGCTTATCGGCTGTTTGGTACATGGTCTGAAGTCCAGGCCTGCATGAAAAGCAGACTCAAGGGGTCAGTAGCTCAGTCGGTTAGAGCACCGTCTTGATAAGGCGGGGGTCGATGGTTCGAATCCATCTTGACCCACCACGGTTCATTGTCGGGGTGACCTGGCGATGGGTTCTGGGGGATTAGCTCAGCTGGGAGAGCACCTGCTTTGCAAGCAGGGGGTCGTCGGTTCGATCCCGTCATCCTCCACCAGCGATTCGTGCGGCGGGTTGGCGCAAGCCGATCGATCGATGCGGACGACAGATCTTCAGTCAAGAGTGTCTTGGGCGACCAGGATGCTGCTGACTGAACGGGGTTTCGAAAGGAGCCCTTCGGTGCAGTACCATGTTCTTTAACAATCTGGAAGAAGCACAACAATGTAAATATCATGATCGACTTGATTGTCGTGATGGGTAATTTACGGGTTGTGATTGCAAAATCAATTGTTCAAAAGTTCTTAAGATTCAGTCAAGAGAAGTCCGCAAGGACCGATACTTGATGAGCCTTGATGGAATTGAACGGCACAAACACGCAAACTCAAGTGTTCCTGTAATCTGCAAAGTTATAGGATCAAGCGAATAAGTGCATATGGTGGATGCCTTGGCGATCACAGGCGAAGAAGGACGTTGTAGCCTGCGAAAAGCTGCGGGGAGCTGGCAAACAAGCTTTGATCCGCAGATGTCCGAATGGGGAAACCCACGGCAGCGATGCCGTATCGTTATCTGAATACATAGGGTAACGAGGCGAACCGGGTGAACTGAAACATCTCAGTAGCTCGAGGAAAAGAAATCAACCGAGATTCCGGAAGTAGCGGCGAGCGAAACCGGAGCAGCCTTGACGAGTTAGCACAGTCGATAGTCGAACGGTCTGGAAAGGCCGGCCGCAGCATGGTGATAGCCCTGTAGACGAAATCGAATGTGTGGGACTAGGCGTCAGATAAGTAGGGCGGGACACGTGAAATCCTGTCTGAAGATGGGGGGACCATCCTCCAAGGCTAAATACTCGTGATCGACCGATAGTGAACCAGTACCGTGAGGGAAAGGCGAAAAGAACCCCGGAAGGGGAGTGAAATAGATCCTGAAACCGTATGCATACAAACAGTAGGAGCCTCCTTGTGGGGTGACTGCGTACCTTTTGTATAATGGGTCAGCGACTTACATTCAGTGGCAAGCTTAACCGGATAGGGAAGGCGTAGCGAAAGCGAGTCCGAATAGGGCGATTCAGTCGCTGGGTGTAGACCCGAAACCAGGCGATCTATCCATGGCCAGGTTGAAGGCACGGTAACACGTGCTGGAGGACCGAACCCACTAACGTTGAAAAGTTAGGGGATGAGCTGTGGATAGGGGTGAAAGGCTAAACAAGCCTGGAGATAGCTGGTTCTCTCCGAAAACTATTTAGGTAGTGCCTCACATGATTACTGCCGGGGGTAGAGCACTGTTATAGCTAGGGGGTCATGGCGACTTACCAACCTATGGCAAACTCCGAATACCGGCAAGTACAGTGTGGGAGACAGAGCACCGGGTGCTAACGTCCGGACTCAAGAGGGAAACAACCCAGACCGCCAGCTAAGGTCCCTAAAACGGGCTAAGTGGGAAACGAAGTGGGAAGGCATAGACAGTCAGGAGGTTGGCTTAGAAGCAGCCATCCTTTAAAGAAAGCGTAATAGCTCACTGATCGAGTCGTCCTGCGCGGAAGATGTAACGGGGCTAAGCCAGTTACCGAAGCTGCGGGTGTGCACGCAAGTGCACGCGGTAGGAGAGCGTTCTGTAAGCCTGCGAAGGTGGCTTGTAAAGGCTGCTGGAGGTATCAGAAGTGCGAATGCTGACATGAGTAGCGATAAAGGGGGTGAAAAGCCCCCTCGCCGTAAGTCCAAGGTTTCCTGCGCAACGTTCATCGGCGCAGGGTGAGTCGGCCCCTAAGGCGAGGCAGAGATGCGTAGCTGATGGGAAGCTGGTTAATATTCCAGCACCGTCGTGAGATGCGATGGGGGGACGGATGGCAGAAGGTCATCGGGGTGTTGGATGTCCCCGTTGCTGCATCATAGAAGGCGCTTAGGTAAATCCGGGCGCGTAATTCAAGGGTGTGGCTGGACAGGAACTTCGGTTCCTGGACTGATTGGAAGTTGTCCCAGGAAAAGCCTCTAAGCTTCAGTCTCACGAGACCGTACCGCAAACCGACACAGGTGGACGGGATGAATATTCCAAGGCGCTTGAGAGAACTCAGGAGAAGGAACTCGGCAAATTGATACCGTAACTTCGGGAGAAGGTATGCCCTGGTAGTGTGATAGGCTCGCGCCTAGAGCATGAAGGGGCCGCAGAGAATCGGTGGCTGCGACTGTTTATTAAAAACACAGCACTCTGCAAAGACGAAAGTCGACGTATAGGGTGTGACGCCTGCCCGGTGCCGGAAGGTTAAGTGATGGGGTGCAAGCTCTTGATCGAAGCCCCGGTAAACGGCGGCCGTAACTATAACGGTCCTAAGGTAGCGAAATTCCTTGTCGGGTAAGTTCCGACCTGCACGAATGGCGTAACGATGGCCACACTGTCTCCTCCTGAGACTCAGCGAAGTTGAAATGTTTGTGATGATGCAATCTACCCGCGGCTAGACGGAAAGACCCCATGAACCTTTACTGTAGCTTTGCATTGGATTGTGAACCGGCCTGTGTAGGATAGGTGGGAGGCGTTGAAACCGAGTCGCTAGATTCGGTGGAGCCAACCTTGAAATACCACCCTGGTCTGTTTGCGGTTCTAACCTTGGCCCGTTATCCGGGTCGGGGACAGTGCATGGTGGGCAGTTTGACTGGGGCGGTCTCCTCCTAAAGTGTAACGGAGGAGTACGAAGGTACGCTAGGTACGGTCGGAAATCGTGCTGATAGTGCAATGGCATAAGCGTGCTTGACTGTGAGACTGACAAGTCGAACAGGTGCGAAAGCAGGTCATAGTGATCCGGTGGTTCTGTATGGAAGGGCCATCGCTCAACGGATAAAAGGTACTCTGGGGATAACAGGCTGATACCGCCCAAGAGTTCATATCGACGGCGGTGTTTGGCACCTCGATGTCGGCTCATCTCATCCTGGGGCTGTAGCCGGTCCCAAGGGTATGGCTGTTCGCCATTTAAAGAGGTACGTGAGCTGGGTTTAAAACGTCGTGAGACAGTTTGGTCCCTATCTGCCGTGGGCGTTGGATACTTGACGGAGCCTGCTCCTAGTACGAGAGGACCGGAGTGGACGTACCACTGGTGTATCGGTTGTCATGCCAATGGCATTGCCGAGTAGCTATGTACGGAAGAGATAACCGCTGAAGGCATCTAAGCGGGAAACTCGTCTGAAGATTAGGTATCCCGGGGGCTTGACCCCCCTGAAGGGTCGTCCGAGACCAGGACGTTGATAGGCTGGGTGTGGAAGCGCGGTAACGCGTGCAGCTAACCAGTACTAATTGCCCGTGCGGCTTGATCCTATAACCTTGCGGAGTACCGCAACGGGACATAGAGGTCGTGTGTATGTAGCCGACACAATTGAACGAAACAACGCAACCCCAGTGCCCCGCGCCACGGATCTGCTACAATGCAGCCCGTCGCGTCAAACACTGCAAGCGCCGCAGGCCCAGCTAGGCCCGCAGCGCAGTGCTTCTTCCAAATTGGCGCTCCAGTCCCAGGCCCGCGTGGCCCGAGACTCGAGTGCAACCAGTTATGCTTGACGACCATAGCAAGGTGGACCCACTCCTTCCCATCCCGAACAGGACAGTGAAACGCCTTCGCGCCGATGATAGTGGGTGGACACCTGTGAAAGTAGGTCATCGTCAGGCTTTTATACCGCAAAGCCCCCGCAGAGATCCTCTGCGGGGGCTTTGTCTTTGGGGCGGCGGCAAAATGGGGCGGCGACAAGGCGCCCTATGGC
>NZ_JBHSEZ010000018.1:0-2029 GCF_042653765.1 Castellaniella denitrificans
GGCAGCTACGTGTACACGGCCAAGCCGCATGTGGGCGGAACGGACAATTTTGTATTTGCCGTGAAGGATGCTGATGGGGACATCGCCTCCAAGACGCTGTCTGTCGTGGTGAATGAAATAAATGCTACTCCCACGATCACCAACGGCGTGGCGACGGTCTCCGAAGAAGGTTTCGTTCACGGCATTCAGGATGGCGTGGGCAATCCTGGAGATTATTCCAATGCCACGACGGCGACGGGCACCCTGACCATTGCCGATGCGGACGATACGTCCGGGTTCTCCGTCAGCCTGGTGAAGCCGGCCGATGGCACCTTCATGTCCGGTGGTCAGTCGGTGCACTGGGCGTTGACGGACAATGGCCATACCCTGACGGGGACGGCGGGCGGCTCGACCGTGATGACGATCACCATCGACAATGGTGGGGAGTATCACGTCAATCTGCTCAAGCCGATCAAGCATGCGGATACGACCTCCGAGGATGTGAAGTCCTTTGATGTCGGCGTCCAGGTCAAGGATTCCCATGGGGCCACGGGAACGTCCACCTTGACTGTCAATGTCGAGGACGACAGCCCGGCCAACAATCCCAATGCCGACAGCGACCTGGGTATTCCGGTCAGTGTCATCAGTGTCGGTGGCCTGGAATCCGGCTTTGCGAACTGGAAACTCGAGAACAATGGTTCCCTGACCCAGACGATCAATAACGATAGCGATCCTGGCATCGATCGGATCGTCTGGGGCGACAAGACCCAGGGTTCCGGCTATGCCTTCGTGGACAACGAGGGCCTTCGTGGAGCGGATTCCAATCTTCTGGACACGACCTTCAAGCTGGGGACGTTCACCCACAATAATTTCCCGGTTTCGGGGAATTCGCTGACCTCGGTCGATCTTCAGGTCTCCATCCATGTGACGATCGATGGCGTCGAGCACGTCGTCCAGCACACGATCAAGCTCAGCCATACGGAGACGCCGAACGATTACGGGGATTCGCGCGACGACGATATCGTGACGATCGCCAATTCGACGGCGACACAGACGTTCACGGTAGGCGATCGGACCTATGTGCTGGACATCAAGGGCTTCCTGGATGCGAACGGGAATCTGGTTTCGTCGATCCATACGAAGGAGAACCAGGCGAATTCGTTCGACCTGTATGCCACGATTTCTTCCACGGATGCGCTGCCGCGGGTCGAGGGTGACCTGTTCGACCAGCACTCCGATATCACGACGTGGCAGTATGGCGCCGATGGCGCCGGGTCGGTGACCTGGGAAAATGGGGTCGCGGGGACCGGCGGCGCGACGGTCATCACGAATCAATACGGCACCCTGACGGTGGGCGCCGATGGGCATTACGTGTTCGAGATGAGCCGGGCCGCGCGGGACAACTTCCAGATCGGCGACAAGACCCTGACCTACAACTACACCGTGACGGACGCCGATGGCGATACCCAGGTCGGGCACATCACGATCGACCTGAGCGGCTACAAGAACATCCCGAGCGTGCCGACGATCGATCATGTGGCGGACAGCACCGTGCTGGCCAACGAGGCTGGCCTGGTGACCATTGCGGACACCGGCATCGACGTGGGCAAGGATGCGTCCGGCGCCACGATCGCCATCACCGGCGCCGACAAGGCCGGCCTGAACGGTTCGCCCGTGACGGCCAGCATCCTGGTGGATGGCGTGCCGCAGTCGATCACCCTGACTTCGGGTGGACACGAATTGAGCTACAAGGCCAATCCGGACGGCACGCTGTCCGCCGGGTATCAGTCGGGTGGCGCGTGGCATTCGGTGTTCGAGGTTTCCGGCTCGGCGGCGGACGGCACTTATGCCGTGCACATGACCGGGACGCTGGATCCGGTGACGTCGTATACCGAGACGGTGCCTGGCGCGAGCGGGACTGCGAAGTTCGATTTCGCTGACTACAGCAGCCGGGCGAGCATCAGCGATACCGAGGGCGGTGTGAAGCTGACGTTGACGGCCTTCCTCGACAAGGGAGGTACCAATGGCATCAAGGATAGCGGTGACACAA
>NZ_JBHSEZ010000019.1:0-15047 GCF_042653765.1 Castellaniella denitrificans
CCCGCGGCCCCGGCCGCCGCCGCGCGCGCCGCGTCGGCGCCGCACGCGGCCTCGCATGCGCCGTCGCGCCCCGAAGGCCAGCGCCCGCTGGCCTCGCCGGCCGTGCGCCGCCGCGCCTGGGACCTGGGCATCACGCTGCAATACGTGCCGGGCACCGGCCCCGCCGGCCGGATCACGCACGGCGACCTGGACGCCTGGCTGGCGCGCGATCGCAATGCGACCTCGAACCGCACCACCGGCACGCTCTACGCCTCCCACGACGAGGAGATCCAGGTCCCCGTGATCGGCCTGCGGCGCAAGATCGCCCAGAAGATGCAGGAATCCAAGCGCCGTATCCCGCACTTCACCTACGTCGAGGAAATCGACGTGACCGAGCTGGAATCGCTGCGCGCGCGCCTGAACGCCCTGCACAGCGCCGAGCGCGGCAAGCTGACCCTGCTGCCGTTCCTGGCGCGCGCCATGGTGCTGGCCCTGCGCGAATTCCCGCAGATCAATGCCCGCTACGACGACGACGCGGGGGTGGTGACCCAGTACGGGGCGGTGCACCTGGGCGTGGCGGCGCAGACGCCGTCGGGCCTGATGGTGCCGGTGCTGCATCACGCGGAAACCCTGGATCTCTGGTCGTGCGCGGCGGAAGTCGCGCGCCTGGCCGAGGCGGCCCGCCAGGGCAAGGCGGCGCGCGACGAACTGAGCGGCTCGACCATCACCCTGACCAGCCTGGGGGCGCTCGGGGGCATCGTGTCCACGCCGGTCATCAACCATCCGGAAGTCGCCATCGTCGGCGTCAACCGCGTGGTCGAGCGGCCGGTGTTCCAGGAAGGCCGGGTCGTGGCGCGCAAGCTCATGAACCTGTCCTCGTCCTTCGATCATCGCGTGGTCGACGGCATGCACGCCGCCGAGTTCATCCAGTGCATCCGGCGTTACCTGGAGTGCCCGGCGCTCTTGTTCGTGGAGTAAGCAGCATGTCCAATCCCATCAACACCACTTTGCTCATCATCGGCGGCGGCCCCGGCGGCTACGTGGCGGCCATCCGCGCCGGCCAGCTGGGCATCCCCACCGTGCTGGTCGAAGGCGCCGCCCTGGGCGGCACCTGCCTGAACATCGGCTGCATCCCGTCCAAGGCGCTGATCCACGTGGCCGAGCAGTTCCACGCGCTGCAGGGCTATGCCGGCGATTCGCCGCTGGGCATCCGCGTCCAGTCGCCCGAACTCGACCTGGCGCGCAGCGTCGCCTGGAAGGACGGCATCGTCAAGAAGCTGACCGCCGGCGTGGGCGCGCTGCTGAAGAAGCACAAGGTCACGGTCGTCCAGGGCTGGGCGCGCATCGTCGACGGCAAGACCGTGGACATCGATCCCGTCGTCAAGGGCAAGGCCGGCGCGCCGCAGCGCATCCGCTGCGAGCACCTGCTGCTCGCCACGGGATCCGAGCCGGCGGCGCTGCCCTTCATGCCCTTCGGCGGCCCGGTGATTTCCTCCACCGAGGCGCTGTCGCCCAAAAAACTGCCGAAATCCCTGGCCATCGTCGGCGCGGGCTACATCGGCCTGGAACTGGGTACGGTCTACCGCAAGCTCGGCGTGAAGGTCGATGTGATCGAGGCCCAGGACCGCATCCTGCCCGCCTACGACGCCGACCTGGTCAAGCCGGTCCACGCCGCGCTGAAATCCCTGGGCGTGGGCCTGCACCTGCAGACCCAGGTCCTGGGCCTGGCGGAGGACGGCAAGGGCCTGCGGATCCAGTCGGGCAAGGCCGAGGACGTGCTGCCCGCGCAGCAGGTGCTGGTGGCCGTCGGCCGAAAGCCCCGCAGCCGAGGTTTCGGGCTCAGTTCCCTGATGCTCGACATGGACGGCCTGGCGGTGCGCGTGGACGATCGCTGCCGCACCTCCATGACCGGGGTCTGGGCCATCGGCGACCTGACCGGCGAGCCCATGCTGGCGCACCGCGCCATGGCGCAGGGCGAGTGCGTGGCCGAGCAGATCGCCGGCCACACGCGGCGCTTCGTGCCGGCGGCCATCCCGGCCGTGTGCTTCACCGATCCGGAAGTCGTCACGGCGGGCCTGTCGCCGCAGCAGGCGGCCCAGGCCGGCATCGACGCCATCGACGCGTCCTTCCCCCTGGCGGCCAACGGCCGGGCGATGACGCTGGAATCGACCGATGGCTTCGTGCGGGTGGTGGCGCGGCGCGACAACCACCTGATCCTGGGCTGGCAGGCCGTGGGCCGGGGCGTGTCGGAATTCGCCGCCGCCTTTGGTCAGTCCATCGAGATGGGCGCGCGGCTGGAGGACGTGGGCCACACGATCCATGCCCACCCGACCCAGGGCGAGGCGATCCAGGAAGCGGCCCTGCGGGCGCTCGGGCAGGCGCTGCACGTCTGAGCGCATCGCCGCGGGCCGGGTACGGCCCCCTCCGGCGCGGGCGCGGGCATCGAACCGCACCGGGCAAGGCCGCCCGGTCCGCGCGCCGGGCGGGGGTTCCCGCCCGTCATGTTTAAATAGGGTGTCCGTCCGACACGAGGTGCCCCCATGTCTTCCGCTTCCCCCGCCGTTCGCCCCCGACCCGCCGACGAGCCCCGCCTGGATTTCGTCGCCTGCGCCAGTCCGGCGGGCCTGCACCGCATGGCGTACTGGGAATGGGGCGATCCGGACAACGACAAGGTCCTGGTCTGCGCGCATGGGCTGACCCGCACCGGCCGGGATTTCGATCCGCTGGCGCGCGCGCTGGACCGCGAATACCGCGTCGTCTGCCCCGACGTCGTCGGGCGGGGGCGTTCGGACTGGCTGATCGATCCGGCCGGCTACGTGATCCCCCAGTACGTCGCGGACCTGGTGACGCTGGTCGCCCGGCTGCGGCCGGCGCGGCTGGACTGGGTCGGCACGTCCATGGGCGGGCTGATCGGGCTGGGGCTGGCGGGCATGGCGGCGGCGTCGCCCGCCCTGCGTCCCCCCAGGGGGCCGCTGGGCCTGGGCGCGGCGCCCGACGTGCCGCTGGGCCGCATGGTCTTCAACGACATCGGCCCCGCGCTGAACGTCGGTGGCCTGGCGCGGATCGGCGCGTACGTCGGCCAGGAATTGAGTTTCGACCGCTACGAGCAGGCGGTGGACTATGTCCGGACCGTGTCCGCCGGCTTCGGGCCGCATGACGACGCCGGCTGGGACGCGCTCACCCGGCATGTGTTCCTCGAACGGGACGGCCGGTGGATCAAGCATTACGACCCGCGCCTGGCCCAGCCGTTCGCCCTTCAGACCCCCGAAGCCACGGCCGCCGCCGAGGCCCTGCTGTGGCGGGCCTGGGATCATCTGCCCGTGCCGTCCCTGATCCTGCGCGGCGCGCAGTCCGACATCCTGATGCCGGAGACTGCGCGGCGCATGGTGGAGCGCAATCCCCGCGCCCGCCTGGTGGAATTCGACGGGGTGGGGCACGCGCCCACCCTGCGCTCCGACGAGCAGATCGCGGCGGTGCGCGATTTCCTGCTCGCGTCCTCTTCCTGAATCCGGAGGCGGTCCGCCGGCCGCCCGCACCGCGCCTTCGCGCATCGGAACCATGCCGCTGAACGTCGACCTGCACAGCCATTCTTCCCGCTCCGACGGGACCCTGCCGCCCGCGCAGGTGGCCGCGCGCGCCCATGCGCAGGGGGTGGACTGGTGGGCGTTGAGCGACCACGACGAAACCTCCGGCCTGGCCGAGGCGGCCGCCGCCGCGCGCGAACTGGGCCTGGGCTTCATCCCCGGGGTCGAGATTTCCGTGACGTTCTGCGAACGCACGATCCACATCCTGGGCCTGAACATCGACCCGGAACAGCCCGATCTGCGGTCGGGCCTGGCCGGCATCCGCGGCAGCCGCTTCGAGCGCGCCGGTGAGATCGCCGAACGGCTGCGGGCATGCGGCATCGCCGATGCCTACGAGGGCGCCCTGCGGCACGTGGAAAACCCGGAACTGATCGGACGCGTGCATTTCGCCCGCCACCTGCTGGAGCAGGGGCATTGCAAGTCCCTGCAGCAGGCCTTCGACCGCTACCTGGGCGAGGGCAAGCGGGCCTTCGTGCCGATGCGCTGGCCCGGCCTGGAGCAGGCGGTGTCCTGGATCCGCGCGGCCGGCGGCAAGGCGGTGATCGCCCATCCCGGGCGCTACCGCTACACGCCGCAGCAGTTCGACGCGCTGTTCGACGCGTTCAAGGCGCACGGCGGCGCCGGCCTGGAGGTCGTCTCCAGCGGCCATACGCCCGCCCAGTGCGACCGCTACGCCCGCGTGGCGCAGGACTATGGCTTCGAGGCTTCGCGCGGTTCGGATTTCCATGCGCCGGGCATTCCCCGCGCGGACCTGGGCCGGGTGCCGCCGCTGCCGGAATGCCTGACGCCGGTGTGGCGCGACTGGATTTAGTGGAGTGATGCCATGAACAAGGCTTTCGTCAAGGAACCCGAGGGCGACGAGGACGACGACCTGCCCGAGTCCCGGGCGCTGCCCGCCGGGACCAAGAACTACATGACGGTCACCGGCTACCGGGCGCTGAACGACGAGCTGATGCATCTGATGAACGTCGAGCGCCCCGAGGTGGTGTCCGTCGTGTCGTGGGCCGCGTCCAACGGCGACCGCTCGGAGAACGGCGACTACCTGTACGGCAAGAAGCGGCTGCGGGAGATCGACCGGCGCATCCGCTACCTGACGCGCCGCCTGGAGTCGGCCGAGGTCGTGGATCCGGCCCAGCAGCCCAACCGCGACCAGGTGTTCTTCGGCGCGACCGTGCATTATTGCGACAGCCGCGGCGAGGAGTGCACGGTCACCATCGTCGGCGTGGACGAGGCCGAGCCCCTGGCCGGCAGGATCAGCTGGGTCTCGCCCGTGGCCCGGGCGCTGATCAAGGCGCGCGAAGGCGACACCGTGACCCTGCGCACGCCCTCGGGAATCGAGGAACTCGACGTCCTGGACGTCCGCTATCCGGATCCCTGATCGCGGCTGCCGATCGCGGCTAAAATGGATGGTTTTCCATGTCCCCGAGCCGTCCCGCCGTGACTACCGTACTGATCATCCCAGGTTCCTCCGTCCTGTCCGACTTCCGCCGGGAACGCCTGCTGCGCGCCCTGACCGCCCGGGATCTGCCGGTGGCCGACGTCCGCGCGCAGGCCTGCCATTTCGTCGGCATCGACGGCGCGCTGGACGAAGCGGGCCAGGCGCGCCTGCAGGCGCTGCTGGACGACGGCCGGGCGGTCGAGGTTCCGGCCGCGGAGCGGCATGCGGCGCGCTTCCTGGTGATCCCGCGCCTGGGGACTATTTCCCCCTGGGCCAGCAAGGCGACCGACATCGCCCGCCATTGCGGCCTGCCGCAGGTGCGTCGCATCGAGCGCGGGGTGCGCTACACCATCGTGCCCGAACGCCGCCTGCTGGGCACGCGCGCGCTGGACGCGGACCAACTGGCCGCCGTGGCCGCCTGCGTGCACGATCGCATGACCGAAACCGTGGTGGCGGACGATTTCGATGGCCAGGCGCTGTTCGCTCCCCTGGATGGCCAGCCCGTCCAGGCCGTGCCGGTGCTGGCCGAGGGCCGCGCCGCCCTGGAATCCTGCAACGCGCGTCTGGGCCTGGCCCTGTCGGACGACGAGATCGACTACCTGCTGCGTGCCTACCGCGACCTGGGGCGCGATCCCACCGACGTCGAACTGATGATGTTCGCCCAGGCCAACAGCGAACATTGCCGCCACAAGATCTTCAACGCCCACTGGACGGTGGACGGCCAGGCCCAGCCCCACACCCTGTTCGACATGATCCGCGCCACCCACGCGGCCCAGCCCGAAGGCACGATCGTCGCCTATTCGGACAACGCCGCCATCATGGCCGGCGGGCCGGCGCGGATCTTCCACGCGGGCGGCGCCCAGGACACCGTCTACCGGCGCCACGACGTCGTGGCCCACACGCTGATGAAGGTCGAGACCCACAACCATCCCACGGCGATCGCGCCTTTCCCGGGCGCGGCGACGGGCGCGGGCGGCGAGATCCGCGACGAGGGCGCGACCGGGCGCGGCTCCAAGCCCAAGGCCGGCCTGACCGGCTTCACCGTGTCGAACCTGCGCGTGGACGACGCCATCGAGCCATGGGAAGACGCGGGCGGCGCGCCCGGGCGCATCGCCACACCGCTGGACATCATGATCGAGGGCCCCATCGGCGGGGCGGCGTTCAACAACGAATTCGGCCGGCCGAACCTGCTGGGCTATTTCCGCAGCTTCGAGCAGACGGCCGGCGGCACGCGCTGGGGCTACCACAAGCCCATCATGCTGGCCGGCGGCCTGGGCCAGATCGACGCGCGGCTCACGCACAAGGACCCGCTGCCGCCGGGCGCGCTGCTGGTGCAGCTGGGCGGACCGGGCATGCGCATCGGCATGGGCGGCGGCGCGGCCTCCAGCATGGGGGCGGGCACCAACCAGGCCGAGCTCGACTTCGATTCCGTGCAGCGCGGCAATCCCGAAATGCAGCGCCGCGCCCAGGAGGTCATCGACCGCTGCTGGCAGCAGGGCGAATCCAATCCCGTCCTGGCGATCCACGACGTCGGCGCGGGCGGCCTGTCCAACGCCTTCCCGGAGCTGGTCAACGACGCCGGGCGTGGCGCGGAATTCGAATTGCGGCGCGTGCCGCTGGAAGAATCCGGCCTGTCGCCCGCCGAGATCTGGAGCAACGAGTCCCAGGAACGCTACGTCCTGGCCATCCGCCCGGAAGACCTGGACCGCTTCGCGCGCATCGCCGACCGTGAACGCTGCCCCTACGCGGTGGTCGGCGTCGCCACCGAGGAACGCCGCCTGCGCGTCACCCTGGACGAGGGCCTGCCCGGCCTGGACCGCCCGGCGGGCGAGATCGTCCCGGCCGGGCTGCGGCCCGTGGACGTGCCGGTGGACGTGATCCTGGGCAAGCCGCCGCGCATGCAGCGCGCCGCCGGGCGCGCCGCCGTGGCGGGCGAGGCCCTGGATCTCGGCGGCATCGAACTGCCCGACGCGATCGAGCGCGTGCTGCGCCATCCCACCGTGGCGAACAAATCCTTCCTCATCACCATCGGCGACCGCACCGTGGGCGGCCTCACGGCCCGTGACCAGATGGTCGGGCCCTGGCAGGTTCCCGTGGCCGACTGCGCCGTCACCCTGCGCGACTACGAAGGCGTGGCGGGCGAGGCCATGGCCCTGGGCGAGCGCAGCCCGATCGCGGTCCTGAACCCGGCTGCCTCCGGCCGCATGGCCGTGGCCGAGGCTCTGACGAACCTGGCCGCCGCCGGCGTCGCCCGCCTGGAAGACGTCAAGCTGTCGGCCAACTGGATGGCCGCCTGCGGCGCGCCCGGCCAGGACGCGGCCCTGTACGACACCGTGTCCGCCGTCAGCGACTGGTGCCAGAGCCTGGGACTGTCGATTCCGGTGGGCAAGGACTCCCTGTCCATGCGCACCGCCTGGCGCGACGAGGCGGGCGATCATCAGGTCGTGTCCCCGGTGTCGCTGGTGGTCACGGCCTTCGCGCCGGTGGCCGACGTGCGCGCCACCCTGACGCCGCAGCTGCGCGACGCGGCCGAAGGCTCCGTGCTGCTGCTGATCGACCTGGGCGAAGGGCGCCAGCGCCTGGGCGGCTCGGTGCTGGCCCACGCCTATGGCGTCATCGGCACCGAAACCCCGGACCTGCATGACGCGGCCCTGCTGCGCGCGGCCTTCCTGGCGCTGCGCGACCTGGCCGCCCAGGGCTGGATCCTGGCGTGCCACGACCGCTCCGACGGCGGCCTGCTGGCGGCGGCGGCCGAAATGGCTTTCGCCGGGCGCCTGGGCGTGTCGCTGAACCTGGACATGCTGACCATCGACCCGCACACGGCCGACGCCGGCGACTACAAGATCCGCGCCGACCAGGTCGCCGTCCAGCACCACGAACGCAACCTGGCGGCCCTGTTCAACGAAGAGGCCGGCTGGCTGCTGCAGGTCCCGCGCGCGCATCGCGACGACGTGCTGCGCCACCTGCGCCAGGCGGGCCTGTCGAATTGCACTCACGTGGTGGGCATGCCCAACACGCGCCGGGAACTGCAGGTCTTCCGCGACGGCGCCATCGTCTACCAGCGCCCCCTGGCCGAACTCGGCCGGGCCTGGAGCGAAACCACGCGGCGCATCATGGCGCGCCGCGACCATCCCGACTGCGCCCAGGCCGAATACGACGCCTGGCTGGACGTCGAGGACCCGGGCCTGTCGCCGCGGGTGGACTTCGATCCCCAGGACGACGTGGCGGCTCCTTTCATCGCCACCGGCGCGCGGCCGCGCATGGCCATCCTGCGCGAGCAGGGCTGCAACAGCCAGGTCGAGATGGCCTGGGCCTTCGACACCGCCGGCTTCGAGGCCGTGGACGTGCACATGACCGACCTGCTGTCCGGCCGCATCCGCCTGGACGGCATGAGCGGCCTGGTGGCGGTGGGCGGCTTCAGCTATGGCGACGTGCTGGGCGCGGGCGAGGGCTGGGCGCGCACCATCCGCTTCAACGCGGCGCTGGCCGACCAGTTCGGCGCCTTCTTCGCCCGCCCGGACAGCTTCGCGCTGGGCGTGTGCAATGGCTGCCAGATGATGGCGGCCCTGGCCGATTTCATCCCGGGCGCGGACGCCTGGCCCCGCTTCACGCGCAACGTGTCCGAGAAATACGAGGCGCGCCTGTCGCTGGTCGAGGTGCTGGATTCGCCGTCGATCTTTTTCGCCGGCATGGCCGGCGCGCGCGTGCCCATCGCCGTGGCGCATGGCGAAGGCTACGCCGATTTCAGCCGCCAGGGCGATGCCGCCCGGGTGGCCGAGGCCATGGCCTTCGTCGACAACCGGGGCGCGCGCACGGAAACCTATCCCGCCAACCCCAACGGCAGCCCGGCCGGCCTGACGGCGGTCACCACGGCCGACGGCCGCTACACCGTCATGATGCCGCATCCCGAACGCGTCACCCGCAACGTCATGATGTCCTGGCGGCCCGAACGCTGGGGCGCGGCCGACCGGGGCGGGGACGACACCGCGCACGGCGGCTATACGCCGTGGATGCGCATGTTCCGCAACGCGCGGGCCTACCTGGCCTGACCCGGGCGCGGCCACGATCCAGGACTCGGGGCGGGGTGGGGCGGGAAAACCCTTGACGGAGACGCTATAATCGATCTTTGTGCGGAGTTCATCCATGCGTCTGATCAAGAAAGCCCTGACCTTCGACGACGTCCTCCTGGTCCCGGCCTATTCCCAGGTCCTGCCGCGCGATACGCGCCTCGTCACGCAGCTGACCCGGGGCATCCAGCTCAACATCCCGCTCGTGTCCGCCGCCATGGACACCGTGACCGAGTCGCGCCTGGCCATCGCCATGGCCCAGGAAGGCGGCATCGGCATCGTCCACAAGAACCTCAGCGCCGACGAGCAGGCGCGCGAGGTCGCGCGGGTCAAGCGCCATGAATTCGGCATCGTGATCGATCCGGTCACCGTCACCCCCACGATGAAAGTGCGCGACGCCATCGCGCTGCAGCGCCAGCACGGCATCTCCGGCCTGCCGGTGGTCGAAGGCGGCAAGCTGGTGGGCATCGTCACCAACCGCGACCTGCGCTTCGAGGACCGCCTGGACGTGTCCCTGCGCGAAGTCATGACGCCGCAGGAACGCCTGGTCACCCTGACCGAGGGCGCCACCCTGGAAGAAGCCCAGGCCCTGATGCACCGCCATCGCCTGGAGCGCGTGCTGATCGTCAACGACAAGTTCCAGCTGCGCGGCCTGGCCACGGTCAAGGACATCGTCAAGAACACCGAACACCCCCTGGCCAGCAAGGACGCCCAGGGCCAGTTGCGCGTCGGCGCCGCCGTCGGCGTGGGCGAGGGCACGGACGAACGTGTCGAAAAACTCGCCGCCGCCGGCGTGGACGTGATCGTGGTCGACACCGCCCACGGCCACTCGGCCGGCGTGATCGATCGCGTCCGCTGGGTCAAGAAGCACTACCCCAACATCCAGGTCGTCGGCGGCAACATCGCCACCGCGGCCGCCGCGCGCGCACTGGTCGAAGCCGGCGCCGACGCGGTCAAGGTCGGCATCGGCCCGGGCTCCATCTGCACCACCCGCGTCGTGGCGGGCGTGGGCGTGCCGCAGATCACCGCGATCGCCGACGTGGCCCAGGCCCTGGAAGGTACGGGCGTGCCTCTGATCGCCGACGGCGGCATCCGCTATTCCGGCGACGTCTCCAAGGCCCTGGCCGCGGGCGCGTCCACCTGCATGATGGGCGGCATGTTCGCCGGTACCGAGGAAGCCCCCGGCGAAGTCGTGCTGTTCCAGGGGCGCTCGTACAAGTCCTATCGCGGCATGGGCAGCCTGGGCGCCATGGCGGACGGCTCCGCCGACCGCTATTTCCAGGACCCCAACAACAATGTCGACAAGCTGGTGCCCGAAGGCATCGAGGCGCGCGTGCCCTACAAGGGCAGCGTCATCGCCATCATTTACCAGCTGGTGGGCGGCGTGCGGGCCTCCATGGGCTATTGCGGCTGCGCCACGATCCAGGACCTGCACGCCCGGGCCGAATTCGTGGAGATCACCGCCGCCGGGGTGCGCGAATCGCACGTCCACGACGTGCAGATCACCAAGGAAGCGCCCAACTACCGGGCGGATTGACCGGGTGGCGGCCAGCGATTCCATCCCCGGCATCCCGGGCGCGGCCGCCGCGCAGGCGCCCGCGCGCATCGGCGACGAACTGGCGCAGGCCATGCGGACCTGGCGCCGGGACTTCCACCGCCACCCCGAGCTGGGCCACCAGGAACACCGCACGGCGGCTCGCGTCGCCGAATTGCTGCGGTCCTGGGGCATCGCCGTGCACGAAGGCTATGGCGGCACCACCGGCGTGATCGGCGTGCTGGACGGCCGCCTGGGCGCGGGGCCCGCCCTGGGCCTGCGCGCCGACATGGACGCCCTGCCCATGCCCGACGCGGGCGCGCATGATCACCGCTCCGTCCATGACGGCGTCGCGCACGCCTGCGGCCACGACGGCCACACCGCCATCCTGCTCGGGGCCGCGTGCCATCTGGCGGCGGATCCCGATTTCGCGGGCCGCGTCGTCTTCATCTTCCAGCCGGCCGAGGAACCCCTGACGGGCGCCCGGGCGCTGGTGGACGCCGGCCTGTTCCGCGACTTCCCCTGCGACGAGGTCTACGGCCTGCACAACAACAACTGCATCGGCCCGGAGCAGGTGGGCGTGCGCACCGGCGCCATCCTGTCGGCCTGCGACCTGTTCGAGATCCGCATCCGCGGGGTGGGCGGTCACGCCGCCATGCCGCACCAGGCCAACGACCCCATCGTCGCCGGCGCGGCGCTGGTGCAATCCCTGCAGTCCGTCGTCAGCCGCAACGTCAGCCCCTTCGACACCGCCGTGCTCAGCGTCTGCCAGTTCCAGGCCGGCAGCGCCATCAACGTCATCGCCGACCACGCCGTGCTGCGCGGCACCGTGCGCACCCTCTCGCGCGAGGCACAGTCCCGCGTGCTGGAGCGCCTGCGCGGCCTGTGCGAAGGCGCGGCGCGCGGCTACGGCTGCGAAGTCGAATTCCGCCACCTGCTCAGTTCCCCGCCCACGGTCAACCAGGCCGGGCCGGTGGAGCACGTCAAGCGCGCGGCGGCCGCCGTGCTGGGCGCGGACCGGATCGTCGATCCCGTCACGCCGCTCATGGCGTCCGAGGACTTCGCCTACCTGCTGGACCATTGCCCGGGCGCGTATTTCTTCCTGGGCCATGACGGCCTGACCTGCCACCATCCCGAATTCGACTTCGACGATGCGCTGCTCGCGCAGGGCGCGGCGATCTTCGCCACCCTGGTCCATCAGCGGCTGGCGGGCTGAGGGCGCGCGGAAGGCCGCCTATCGCTGTCCTTCCGGCCGGACGGCCGGAGTCCGGCCCGGATGCCGCAGCCGCAGGATGGGAACGGCGCCGGCCAGCAGGCCCAGCGTGCCCAGCACCAGAGCGAATTCCAGCGACGCCCCGAACCAGGCGTGCGTCAGGCTGAAGAAGATCGGACCGATCAGCTGGCCCAGGGCGAACGAGGCCGTCATCGCCGCCATCTGGCGCTTGGCGCCGGCCTGGCCGACGGCGGCCTGGGCCTCCTGCAGGCCGACCATCGTGATCACCATGAAGGTGCTGCCCACGCAGCAGGCGGCCAGCAGGATCGCCGGCAGGGCATGCCACACGGCGGGCGCCAGCACGCCCACCGCCATCACCACCTGGGCGCCGGCCCAGATCTGCGGCCGGGTGTAGCGGCGCGCCAGGCGGCTGGCCGTCACCGTGGACACCGCGCCCGCCAGGCCGAAGACCGGCCAGGCCAGGCTGAACAGCCAGGGGTCCGGCACCAGCATCCGTGCCTGGGCCGGCAGGAACGTGGCCGGCAGGATGTAGCCGAAGCCGTAGACCCCGTAGCACAGGATCAGGCCCCAGTGCAGGGGCGGGACGGCGTGGGCCGAAGCGTCGCCGGCCTGCCGGGCGGGGGCCGCCTGGGCAGCCGGCGGCTTGCCCGAAGGCGGCTCGCCGGAAGCCGCCGCGTGCGCCGTGGCAGGGTCCGCCGCAGTCGTCACGTGCGAGGTCGGCACGGCCGCCGCGGCGGGTGAGGCGTCGTCCACCGTCCGCCACAGCATCGACGCGCCCAGCAGCCCGCCCAGCGCCGCCGCCGCCAGCCAGAGCCAGGCCTGCGAGGCCGTCGTCCCCGCCAGGGTCAGGCCCATGCAGGCCAGCCCGGCGAACGCGATGCCGCAGCCCACGCCCGCGAACACCACGCCGCTGCGTTCCGTCCGTCCCGTGGCGTTCAGGCGTGCGATGCACAGGGCGGACGTGCCGATCAGCACCCAGGCGCTGGCCACCCCGGCCAGCAGCCGCCACGCCAGCCAGCCCAGCCAGTGGCTGTCCAGCCCCATCGCCGCTGTCATCAGCACCACCATCCACAGGCCGAGCCGCAGCAGGGTCGCGGGCGACCAGCTCAGATGCGTGACCAGCAGCGCGCCCAGCAGGTAGCCCAGGTAGTTGGCGCTGGCCAGCCAGCTGCCCTGGGCCAGGCTCAGTCCCAGGTCCGCCTGCATCATCGGCAGGACGGGCGTGAACGCGAAGCGGCCGATGCCCATGGCCACGGCGAGGGCCAGCAGTCCGGCCAGGGGCAGGGGAATGCGGGAAGGGCGGGGTGCCATGTTCTGTTGTCTCCTTTAGGCTTGTACTGTAACCGGCCCGCGCCGGTCAGGCCAAGGCATCCAGGCGCCGCCGGGCGTCCGGATGCCGCCGGGGTCCGCTCGCGCGTGGCCGGCCACCTGCCGATCCGCCTTCCGGGATCGCTTTGCCGCGCCGGGACACCCGGGGCGTGCCTGGGTTACATTAACGCCTTGAACAGCCCTCCCGATCGCCCATCCATCATGCACCACCAGCGCATCCTCATCCTGGACTACGGTTCACAGGTCACCC
This sequence comes from Castellaniella denitrificans, assembly GCF_042653765.1. NCBI lineage: Bacteria > Pseudomonadati > Pseudomonadota > Betaproteobacteria > Burkholderiales > Alcaligenaceae > Castellaniella > Castellaniella denitrificans. Next base: position 13,416 of record NZ_JBHSEZ010000019.1, read on the forward strand.
AGCTCATCGCCCGCCGCGTGCGCGACACCGGCGTCTATTGCGAAATCCACCCGGGCGACGTGGGCGACGACTTCATCCGCGAACAGCAGGAACAGGGCCTGAAGGGCATCATCCTGTCGGGCAGCCACGCCTCCGCCTACGCCGAGGAATCCCTGAAAGTCCCCGCCGCCGTCTTCCAGGCCGGCGTACCGGTGCTCGGCATCTGCTACGGCATGCAGTCCATGGCGCTGCAGCTGGGCGGCCAGGTCGAATTTTCCGACCATCGTGAATTCGGCTACGCCGAAGTCCGCGCCCACGGCCACACCCGCCTGCTGACCGGCCTGCAGGACTTCGAGACCCCCGAAGGCCACGGCATGCTGAAGGTCTGGATGAGTCACGGCGACCGCGTCACGGCCCTGCCGCCGGGCTTCAAGCGCATGGCCTCCACGCCCTCGTGCGAGATCGCCGGCATGGCCGACGAGGAACGCGGCTTCTACGCCGTCCAGTTCCATCCCGAAGTCACCCACACCGTCCAGGGCCAGGCCATCCTGGAGCGCTTCGTCACCGAGATCTGCGGCTGCGCGCGCGACTGGAACATGCCCGACTACGTGGCCGAGGCGGTCGCTCGCATCCGCGAGCAGGTCGGCTCCGACGAAGTCATCCTGGGCCTGTCCGGCGGTGTCGACTCCTCCGTGGCCGCCGCCCTGATCCACAAGGCCATCGGCGACCAGCTCACCTGCGTCTTCGTCGACCACGGCCTGCTGCGCCTGAACGAAGCCAGGCAGGTCATGGACACCATGGCCCGGAACCTGGGCATCCGCGTCATCCACGTCGATGCCAGCGAGCAGTTCCTGGGCAAGCTGGCCGGCGTCGCCGACCCCGAGGCCAAGCGCAAGATCATCGGCCGCGAATTCGTCGAGGTCTTCCAGGTCGAAGCCGGCAAGCTCAAGTCCGCGCGCTGGCTGGCCCAGGGCACCATCTACCCCGACGTCATCGAATCGGCCGCCTCCAAGACCGGCAAGGCCGTCGCCATCAAGTCCCACCACAACGTCGGCGGCCTGCCCGAGACCCTGAACCTGAAGCTGCTGGAACCCCTGCGCGAACTGTTCAAGGACGAAGTCCGCCACTTGGGCCTGGCCCTGGGCCTGCCGCCCGAAATGGTGTTCCGCCACCCGTTCCCCGGCCCCGGCCTGGGCGTGCGCATCCTGGGCGAAGTCAAGCGCGAATACGCCGACCTGCTGCGCCGCGCCGACGACATCTTCATTACCGAACTGCGCAACACCATCGAGCCCGAATCCGGCAAGTCCTGGTACGACCTGACGTCCCAGGCCTTCACCGTGTTCCTGCCGGTGAAGTCCGTGGGCGTGATGGGCGACGGCCGCACCTATGACTACGTCGTCGCCCTGCGCGCCGTGCAGACCACCGATTTCATGACGGCGGACTGGGCGGAACTGCCTTATGCGTTGTTGAAGAAGGTGTCCTCGCGCATCATCAACGAGGTGCGGGGAATCAATCGGGTGACGTATGATGTGTCGAGCAAGCCGCCGGCTACGATTGAGTGGGAGTGATCCCGCGTCTGGCAATGACTGGCATATAAAAGCACTAAACACCCCTGAAGCCCGCGTAAATGCGGGCTTTTTTGCGTCTGCGTCT
>NZ_JBHSEZ010000020.1:0-2727 GCF_042653765.1 Castellaniella denitrificans
CCACCACCGTCGCCGTCGCACCCGCGCCGGCATCCGCACCCAAGTCAAACCCGAAGGTTCCAGCCGCCGTCGCCGCCGTCGCTTCGCCCGAGTCCACCGCTAGGTCACCGCCCAGCGTCACCGTCGGAATGTCATCGACGATCCGAATATCCAGATTCTGGCTGTCGGTATCGCCATCCGCATCCTTGGCCACGACCGTGAAGCCATCGGTCGTGGCAATCCCGCTCACCTCCGGCGCATTGACCAGCGTATAGGTGTAATCGATCGTGATCGTGCCGTCGGCGTCCTGACTGTAGCCATGCAGCTCCATCGTGCCGTACCGGGTGTCCACAGTCTTGGATTCAGTGCCCAAGGCCTCCAGTTCCGACTTGCTCAGCACCAGCGTGGCCGGGTGGCCGCCGGCATCGGTATAGCCCAGCGTCACCGCGTTCGTATCGTCCAGCCCATCCAGCGCCTTGATCGTGAAGTAGGACTCAGCGGTCAGGTCGGCCGGCTTCGGATCGCTGCCCAAAGGCAGGCCGCTTTCGTACACCACGCGGTCGGTCGTATCGCCCGATACCGGCTGGTCGTTGTCGCCGGTCTTGCCCGGAGGCACGTCCACCGTCACGCCATCATCGGCCCCCGTGACCGTAATCACCAGGTCCGCCTGGGACGTATCCCCGTCGCCGTCGGTCAACGTGTACTTGAAGGTTTCGACGGCTTCCTCGCCCTCGCTCAGCGCTTGCAGAGCCAGGTAGCGCGGATCTTCGACATCACTCACCAGCGTGTAGATATAGTGGCCTTCGGCATCGATCATCAGGTCGCCATACTTGCCCTGCACCTCCGTCGTCCCGCTGGCCGGCACCGTCTCGCCATCCACGGCCCCCGGAGCCTGAATGCCCGTCACCGTCGAGCCGTCGGCTCCCTGATCGTCCACATGGTCGTCCGCCGAGGCGCCGTCGACGGTCAGGACATTGCCGGCCACCGACGTGCCGTCTTCGCCGATCGCATTGGCGTCATCATGCGCCATCGGCTCCGTGTCCGTGATGTTCGCCACCAGATCGGCCGAGGTCGAGCGGCCCTGGCTGTCATTGACGATGATGGTGATGCCATCAGGCAGCGCATCCTGGTCCAGGGGATGGTCCAGCGCGCCGTCGGACCGGTAGGTGTAATCCACCGTCCCGGTGGCTGGGTCATAGTGGGTCAGGGTCAACGAGCCCTTTTCCGTATCGATGACGATCGGCGTAGCCCCCGGGGAAGACAGGAGGTTCAGTTCCGCCTGGGTCACGGTCACGCCGCCGGGCTGGCCGGCTTCGGGGGTGAAGGTGAATTGCAGGCTGTTCAGCCCCGCAGCCGCGGTGAAAGCGAACGAGCCGGACACTCCGCCTTCCGTATTGTTTTCGGGAATGGAGAAAACACCGGCGGGCACTTCGGGGCCGCCCTCGCTCCCATCGGGGTCGTCGCTGACATCGATCGTCGGCCCGGCCGGAACCGGCGCGACCGTATCATCCGCCGTGGCGGCCACGCCACCCAACTGCACGAATTCAGGCGTCTCCACACCCGGGCGCGGGTAGGCCAGGCCCAGGGGCGAGGTGGTCTCGACCACGCTGGACAAGCGCGTGAAGCTGGCGCCGCCGCCACCGCCGCCGGTCAGCACCGCCGCGGTCGGGTCCAGAATGGCGAACGGGTCCTGGCCTGCATCCAGCGCGGCCAGCACCTGATCGACCACCGGGTCGGCCGGAGGCGTCACGGCGTTGTCCGCCGGCTGCGGCTGTGCCGCGGCCAGGTCGTCGGTGACCAGCATGTCGGTGTTCTGGCCCACGATCACCGGCGGCACGCCGGTGGCCTGCAGGGTCACGCTGGCGCCCTCGTCCGTCATGATGTGCGCGTTGACGGGCACGCGCATGCCCTCGTGCAGCGCAACCATCGTGCCGTCGGATGCGCGCATCCAGGCCTTGCCGGTGACGTGGGTGATCAGGACGGTATCGGTAGCCATGTTTGGGATTCCCAGTGGTGAATTCGGCGGCACCGGCCGGCGCAAAGGCGCGCAGCAACGGCAATCATGTGTCGGGATGCTACGCGAGTGGCGATGGACTTCGTATTGGCGGAAAAGACAATGCGAGCAGGAGGATGCTCAGGGAAAACTCGGAGCTTTCCCAGGTCGAGGCTCCCAGCCCATCATCACACCATGCGACCACGCATGATTGCGGCTGCCAGATGCAAAACACCCGCGCTCCGGAAAGACCGGGAGCGCGGGCGAAGAGCCTACGAAAAAGAGGGCTTAGCTGTGATCGACCTTCAGCTTGCCATCGTTGATCAGGCTCTGGATCAGCGCGGCCTGATCGCTGCCATGGCCAGCCGTCAGATCGACGTTGTCGATGACGATCTGCTGGTTATGGCTGTTGGCCACATCTCCATCCGTGCTGACGTTGATGATGGTCTTGCCCGCATCCGCGCCGGTGCCGCCGCTGATGTGGAGGTACTGCGTCAGATCGTTGGCGTCCGTATGGCCGCTCAGCAGTTCGCTCAGGTCGAGAGTATCCTTGCCCAGCGTACCGCCGCTCGTCACACCGAAGTCCGTGACGTGATCCACCGCGGGCGTCGCCGTGGAACCCTGGTCGCCCAGCTTCCACACGAACACGTCGTCGCCCGCACCGCCGGTCAGGAAGTCGTTGCCAGCGCCGCCATGCAGGTGGTCGTTGCCGGCGCCACCCACCAGAGTGTCGCTGCCCTGGCCTCCAAACAGCG
>NZ_JBHSEZ010000021.1:0-1194 GCF_042653765.1 Castellaniella denitrificans
CATGGCAAAAGGCAAGTTTGAACGGACCAAACCGCACGTGAACGTGGGTACGATCGGCCACGTTGACCACGGCAAGACGACGCTGACGGCGGCGATCACGACGGTGCTGGCCAAGGCAGGCGGCGGCGAGGCGAAGGGCTACGACCAGATCGACAACGCGCCCGAAGAGAAGGCGCGCGGGATCACGATCAACACCTCGCACGTGGAATACGAGACGGCCAACCGTCACTACGCGCACGTGGACTGCCCGGGTCACGCGGACTATGTGAAGAACATGATCACGGGTGCTGCGCAGATGGACGGCGCGATCCTGGTGGTGTCGGCCGCCGACGGCCCGATGCCGCAGACGCGCGAGCACATCCTGCTGGCGCGCCAGGTGGGCGTGCCCTACATCATCGTGTTCCTGAACAAGTGCGACATGGTCGACGACGAGGAACTGCTGGAACTGGTCGAGATGGAAGTGCGCGAGCTGCTCTCCAAGTACGACTTCCCGGGCGATGACACGCCGATCGTGAAGGGTTCGGCCAAGCTGGCGCTGGAAGGCGACGAAGGCCCGCTGGGCTCGCAGGCGATCATGCAGCTGGCCGCGGCGCTGGACAGCTACATCCCGACGCCGGAGCGCGCGGTCGACGGCACGTTCCTGATGCCTGTGGAAGACGTGTTCTCGATCTCGGGTCGCGGCACGGTGGTGACTGGGCGTATCGAGCGCGGGATCATCAAGGTCGGCGAGGAAATCGAGATCGTGGGGATCCACGACACGGCCAAGACGACGTGCACGGGCGTGGAGATGTTCCGCAAGCTGCTGGACCAGGGCCAGGCGGGCGACAATGTGGGGATCCTGCTGCGCGGGACCAAGCGCGAGGAAGTCGAGCGCGGCCAGGTGCTGGCCAAGCCCGGTTCGATCCACCCGCACACGAACTTCACGGCCGAGGTGTACATTCTGTCCAAGGAAGAGGGCGGTCGCCACACGCCGTTCTTCAAGGGCTACCGTCCGCAGTTCTACTTCCGCACGACGGACGTGACCGGGACGATCGAGCTGCCGGCCGACAAGGAGATGGTGCTGCCGGGCGACAACGTGTCGATGACGGTGAACCTGATTGCGCCGATCGCCATGGAAGAGGGCCTGCGCTTTGCCATCCGCGAGGGTGGCCGCACCGTGGGCGCCGGCGTCGTCGCCAAAATCATCAAGTAATT
>NZ_JBHSEZ010000022.1:0-6233 GCF_042653765.1 Castellaniella denitrificans
CGCTGTTTGGAGGCCAGGGCAGCGACACTCTGGTGGGTGGCGCCGGCAACGACCACCTGCATGGCGGCGCTGGCAACGACTTCCTGACCGGCGGTGCGGGTGACGACGTGTTCGTGTGGAAGCTGGGCGACCAGGGTTCCACGGCGACGCCCGCGGTGGATCACGTCACGGACTTCGGTGTGACGAGCGGCGGTACGCTGGGCAAGGATACTCTCGACCTGAGCGAACTGCTGAGCGGCCATACGGACGCCAACGATCTGACGCAGTACCTCCACATCAGCGGCGGCACCGGCGCGGATGCGGGCAAGACCATCATCAACGTCAGCACGGATGGAGATGTGGCCAACAGCCATAACCAGCAGATCGTCATCGACAACGTCGATCTGACGGCGGGTCATGGCAGCGATCAGGCTGCGCTGATCCAGAGCCTGATCAACGACGGCAAGCTGAAGGTCGATCACAGCTAAACCGTTATTCCGTCTCCCTTTCGCCCGCTCTCCGGATTCTCCCGGGGAGCGGGCGTTTTACATCGGCCCATCCCGGAAAGGCGGTACGACAGCAGAGCATGAGCATTTGATCCGTCCGTAGATCCCAGTCTGGCGGAGCGGGCGGGTATCCCCAGAATAAGGCTTCCCGAACCTGGAAGCCGCCATGTCCGCCCGCAAGCGCTCTCTCATTGCTCCTGCAGTCCCGGCCTGTATGGTCCAGGTCCGCCATCGGGACGACGCCGACGCCTGGATCCTGGTCCACGTCGAAGTGCAGGGCGGTGACACCGGTCCTCAGGCAACCGCCCGGATCGCGCATCGCATGTACCGCTACCGGACGCGCATCGAAGACCGGCACGAAACGCTCAGCGCCCAGGCCGGACAGCCCCCGCCCGCCCTGTTCAGCCTGTGCATCCTGGTCGCCAGCCGCTCGGGTCCGGACTGCCTGGAATACCGGCGCGAATTCCTCGGTCAGAGTGTGAGTTTTTCCTTTCCCGTCGTACACGTATCCCAGTGGCTGGACCGCTGGGATGAACTGGAATCGCGGGCCCGCACGAACCCGTTCGCGGTGGTGATCATGGCGCAGTTGCAGGCCTTGCGGCACCACGGGGCACAGCGGGTCGGGCCGACCCTTTCGCTGGCGCGGCTGCTGTACGAGTACGGCTGCACGCGTGACCAGATCCGGTTGCTGCTGCGCCAGATCGAGCGCCGCTTCGGCCCGGTGGACGCCAAAACCACGCAACGTATCCAGTCCGCCCAATCCGCCGACCTGGAAACCTGGTCGCTGAACTTCGTGGACGCCACGACGCTGGAAGACGTCTTCCGCGATTGATCCGGCATCCCTGGCGCATGGGTTGCATTCAAATGGATCAGCGGGCCGTCGTGCAGCCGCGGTGCGGCGTATGCCGGAGGCCATCCAGTGGCTCCAAGATCAGCCAGGCGGTCATTAAAATTTGATGTACAGCAAGAAAAGCCGGTAACAAGGCCTGTCACTGTCATAAAAAATCGGTTTGTGCATTGGTAGTATCCCTAGTCTGCTTTTCGCCGGACGCATGATCTGCACCGGCGCTGGGCGCTGTTGACCACTACCAGGGATTCCATGCGCATGACGACCGATACCGTCCTGATCACCCACGTTGCCGGCCAGGCCTGGCTGCAAACACCCAACGATGAGCAGGTCGCCTTGCGCGCGGGCATGCGGATACCGGCCGATGCGCGCATCGTGACGGGCGCGGACGCAAAGGTCATGCTGCAGGCCGAGGGCGCGGCGCCGATGGTGGTGGGCCAGGATGCGGATGTGGTGATCGCTGCGGAAGTCGCCGAGACGCGCGCGCGGGCGCCGGAATCGGAGCCGGCGTTGATGGAGGCGGGCGAGTCGGTGGCCGACCAGGTGCTGGCGCTGCTCGATGCGGGCGAGGATCCTTTCGCGGTGCTCGACCCGACCGCGGCGGTATTGACGGGCGGCGGTGGCGGCGGCACCGATGTCACGCGACTGTCGAGCGTCACCGAGACGACCGCGTCGCTGAGCCTGGATTTCCCGGCGCCGGGCGTGGCGGCCCTGGAAGCCGTGCCCTTGACGGGCGGCGGCGCGGGCGTGATCGGCGGCGACCCGCTGGTGCCCGGGCCCGGCCAGCCGGACTTGCCCGATCAACCCGGCCTGCCGGGGCCGACGATCGAGATCGCCGACATGAATGACGATGGACCGGATCATGTCTTGCCCGGGACGCTCAGCATCGAGGAAAACAATACGGAAGAAGGCGTCCCCGGCTGGCTGACCGTCACCGCGCCGGCGGGGCTGTCCCATCTGGTGTTTGACGTCACCGGCGCCGATGGCGCGCCGGCATCCCAGCTCGTCTCGCTGGATGCTTTGCTGGGCGCGTCGGCCGACGCGCCTGTCGTGATCGATACGGATCGCGGCCAGTTGCTCATCACGGGCTATGACCGGGACAGCGGCCGGGTCGATTACACGTATCGGTCCGACGGTCCCCAGGACCATGGACCGGCCACCGATGGCGAATCCGTGTTCGACCGGATCGGCATCACCGTGGTGGATGATGAAGGCCGGACCGCGTCGTCCGACCTGGTGGCCAACATCCTGGATACCGTGCCGCGTCCCGTCGACGACCACGACACCATCACCGATGGCGAGCAGGCCACCGTCAGCGGCAATATCCTGGACAATGACGCGCACAGCGGCGACCCCGTCACGATCACGGGTGCGCGCGCCGACGGGGGGGACGAGCCGGTGGGCGACGATCTCAGCCCGATGCCGCCGGGCGGGGAACTCGTGCTCTTTGGCAGCTACGGCGATCTCACCATCCACGCCGATGGAACCTATACCTACACCCTGGCCGTGGAAGGCGATCCGCGGTACGCGGCATTGCAGGCACTGGGCGAAGGAGACGAGGCGAAAGAGAATTTCGCCTATCGCGTCACCGACAGCGACGGGGATTCCGCGCTTGGCTCGATCACCATCACCGTGGTCGGGGCCAACAACGCCCCCACACTCAGATTCGATGGCCAGGGCGGGCACGCGGCCGTATCGGAAGAAGGCCTGTCCAGCAATTACGTGAACAATGAGCCGACCGACAACGGCAATCTTCATGGCGCGGGCGTGGCCGATGAAAACGGCCGGGGCGATGGCGCCGACACCACCGACTCGGCGACTTCCAGCGGGACGTTTTCCGTCAGTGATGCGGACCATGCCGCGGGCCGCCTGACCGTGTCGCTCGGGACCGAGGGCTTGCCGACCGACTGGACGTCCAGCGGCCAGACCATCCAGTGGTCCGTCGATGAAACCGGCCACGTGCTGCGGGGCACGGTGGAGCATGGCAGCGGTGCCCAGGCCGTGGTCGACACCGTGCTCCAGGCCACCCTGACCGACAATGGCGACGGGTCCTACCGCTACGACGTCGTCTTGCGCGCGCCGATCGGGCATCCCGACCAGGCCGGCGAAGACGTCCTGGGCATGAAGGTCCCGATCACCGTGACCGATCCGTCAGGCGCCGCGAATGCGTCGAGTACGTACTATCTGGACGTCCAGGTCGAGGACGACAGCCCGCTGGCGGCCGATATCGAGATCGGCGTCACCGAGGGCGACACCCGGCCCGTCCAGGGCAACATCATGGACGATGCACGTTTCGATATCATCGCCGGCGGCTCCGGCGATCCGGACAACCAGGCGCAGCATGGCAGTTGGGGGGGAGACGGCCCGATGGCGGGCGATCAGAGCTACTACAAGATGGAGTGGGCGGGCGGCGACGCGCACTCCGGGGATGGGGAATCGCTGTCCGACTATGGCACGCTGACGCTCCATCCCGACGGCAATTATCGTTTCGATCTGAACAACGACAGCGCCCATACGCAGGCGCTGCGGGCGGGCGAGACCAAATCCTTCTCGATCGGCTACACCATCTATGACAGCGATGGCGACAAGGCCAGCGCCGAGCTCGTGATCACGATCACCGGCACGGGCGGCGATGCCGACCCCCATGCGGATCGCGCGGCGCCCGCACCGGGCGATGCGGCTCACGATACCGTTCTCGCCGCCGCTTTCGCGGCCGGAACGGACGCGGCGCCGCGCGTCGATGACCATCCGCCGCATCCCGTCGGCCCCATTTCCCTCGCCGGCAGTCCCGGCGATGACGTATTCGTCTGGACCTTCGCCGACCGGGGCGCCGGGCAGGCTCCCGCCGCGGATCACATCGCCGATTTCGGCATGGGCGGCAGCGATCCCAACGGCCGGGACCGCATCGATTTGAGCGAGCTGCTTTCCGACCGCGCCGAAGGCGAAGATCTGACGCATTATCTCCAGATCAGCGGCGACGGCCATCAGACCGTGATCAACGTCAGCACCACGGGGCACGTGGATACCGGCCATGACCGGCAGATCATCATCGACAACGTCGATCTCACGGCCGGCGGCCCCACGGACCAGCACGAGCTGATCGGCAACCTGATCCACGATGGCAAGTTGAAAGTCGACGCCGGCTGACGGGAGCCGGCCCGGCCCGCCGCCTTCTGTTCCGGGCGCCAGTCCGGGGCGCGGGGTTCAGTCCCGGCCAGCGTATTGCACACCGCCCGCCTCAGGCATTGCCCGGGGCGGGCGGTGTGCGTTTGTGGATGTGGCCATCCGCTATTTGTAACTTCATGGCATCACTCTATGTATCTATTTGTATGTTTTATAGGGGGATATTTACGATTTTGTTGATGTCACACAAGGAAACCTAGTGTTAACCCTGTGATATGGCGGCACCGCCAATAGGGCAATGTTACAAGTATCTGTAAGATTTGAGTCATTTAAATCATAAATGTTGCTAAATGCATATCGCTGCATAGGCAATAGTTGCTGTGATGTTGTTCTGAGGAGTGCATATATATGGCGACCGATACCGTTCTGATTTCTCATGTCGTTGGCAAAGCCTGGATGCGCGCATCCGACGGCACGCTCGTCGCCTTGCGCGAAGGGATGCGTGTGCCGGCCGACGCCCACATCCTGACGGAGGAAGGCGCGTCCGTGACGCTGCAGGCCGATGGCACGCCGCCGGTGGTTATTGGTGAGAATACCGACATGGTGGTCACCGACGACATCGCCGCGGCGCAGCCGCAGCCGGCCGAGCACGCGGTGACCCCGCCCACCGCCGACGTCGCCGGCCAGGTGCTGGCCGCGCTGCAGGCGGGCGAAGACCCCTTCGAGATCCTGGACCCGACCGCCGCGGTGCTGTTCGGCGGCGAAGGCGGCGGGTTTAATTTCACCCGTCTGGCGAGCGTGCTCGAAACCACTTCGCCCCTGGGCCTGGCCTATCCGCGCCCGGGCGTGGAAACGCCGGAATTTGTGCAACTGGGCGGGGTTGCCGCCACGGCGGATGATACTGCCGCGCCGGTTCCGGCCGGGCCGACGATCAATGTCCCGGATATAAACGATATTCCGGGCGGTGACGAGCAGGCGCCTGTGACGGTGCCGGGCAATTTCACCATTTCCGAGACGGATACCGAAACAGGTATCGTGGGCACCTTCAGCTTCAGCGCTGCGGGTGGTCTTCAGGCGCTGATCTTCAATTTTTCCGGTGAAACGGGTACGAGTGGTGGCGCTGCTGCCCCTGCTGATGCAGCTCCCCGTACGGTAACGTTGAGCGATCTGCAGGCTTCGGCAACGATGCCGATCGAAATCGATACCGATCGTGGTCTTCTGATCATCAATGGCTATAACACCGAGACTGGTGAAGTCAGCTATCGGTATGTTTCCGATGGTTGGCAGGACCATCGTCAGGGCGATGGCGAGTCCGTTTTCGATACCATCGGAATTACCGTGATGGACAATCAAGGGCGGACAGTATCGTCTGATCTGGTGGCGAATATCACGGACACGACACCTGAGGCGCAGGACGATTCGGTGACGCAATCGGCGGAGGACGCTGATGTGACAGTGGATGTGTTTGCGGACAACGGCCATGGGGCTGACACGGCTGGCGCCGATGGTGTGGATCTGGAAACGGGCGTGAACCTGGTACCTGGGAGTCTGAACGGCACCGGTAATCTGGTCTACAACAGCAACGGCACCTTCACCTACACCCCGGGCGCGGGTGAGGAAGGCACGGTGACGTTCAAGTACACGATCACCGATGGCGACGGGGATCCGTCGGAAGCGGCGGTGACGATCACGCTGCAGGGCGACTCCAAGCCGGAGATCGAGGTCACGCCGAGTGATCCGGTTGCGCAGTCCGGCACGGGCACGGTGCTCGAATCGGG
>NZ_JBHSEZ010000023.1:0-1513 GCF_042653765.1 Castellaniella denitrificans
GTCAACGGGCCAACGAGCGGCTGCTGGGTCGAATCCGCGAGAGCTTCCTGGCCAGCGACCAGACGTATGGTAGCCCTCGGGTATGGCGGGATCTGCGCGCCTGGGGCGAGCACTGCGGCAGGCATCGCGTGGCACGTCTGATGCGCCACGCAAACGTTGTGGCCCGGGCCAAGCGTCGTCGTCATCCGTCCGATACCGGATCCAGGTCGGCCCATTCCATTGCCGCCAACGTGTTGGATCGCGACTTTACGGCCAGTGCGCCGAACCAGAAATGGGTAGCCGACTTTACCTACGTCTGGACGGCAGAGGGCTGGCTCTACGTCGCCGCGGTCATGGACTTGTACTCACGGCGTATCGTCGGCTGGTCCATGCAGGCCACCATGACCTCGCAACTGGTGACTGACGCACTCATGATGGCGTTGCATCGTCGCGGCCGGCCGCGCGAAGTCCTGCACCACTCCGATCAAGGCAGCCAGTACACCAGCGAGCAGTTCCAGACGCTGTTGGCCGACGCCGGGATCGTGTGCAGCATGAGTAAGCAAGGGGACTGCTGGGATAATGCCGCCATGGAGAGCTTCTTCTCCACGCTGAAGACCGAGCGGCTGAGTCGGCGCATCCACCGATCCCGGGACGAATGCCGGGCTGAGGTGTTCGACTATATCGAGCGGTTCTACAACGCGCGGCGCCAGCACTCAACGTTGGGATACGTCAGCCCCATGCAGTTCGAGGCGGCGGCTTGTTAGGTTAAACAACCTGTCCGGAGTGATAGGGCAAGCCCAGTAGCCCTGAGTCAGGTGATCACGCAGCACGCGGGTAGCCCATTGGCGAAACCGTGTGGCACGATTGGAGTTGACACGATAACCTACGGAGATGATGGCATCCAGGTTGTAGTACTCCACCCGATAAATTTTGCCATCGGCGGCAGTTGTTGCTTTTTTTGCAACAACTGCTTCACGCTCCAATTCCTCTGTAGTGAAAACATTGCGCAAGTGGCGCGAAATCACGGACTTATCGCGTCCGAACAAGTCGGCAATTTGCTGCAGACTAAGCCACAGCGACTCCCCCTCCAACCTGACTTCTACCGATTGGCTGCCACCTTCAAATATGACGATTTCACTCATAAGCAACCTTTGCATCTGCGAGGACAGATCACGAATCTTATCCGGATCCAATCACGCTCCACATGCCTACTCTGCCCGCAATCAAAGCTGACCAAGCAAAATAACCTCGCCAAGGGCGCACGAGCATGACCTCGGCTCGATGCTATGTGATAAACAAAAATCATCACATGACATCGGAAAATATTGCCATAGCATGCTTCTTACATACCATGAAAAATGCCATTGATAATGCAAAAAACATCATCAATGGCATTCATTTTATAAAACAAAATCAATTAGTTATAAAACAACCTCACTCCCACTCAATTATCAACAAGAGGAACATAGCCAGCATTTACGCGGCTCTCAGTTGTGGCACAAGTTCCAATACCATGAAAAATACCATGTTCAAC
>NZ_JBHSEZ010000024.1:0-527 GCF_042653765.1 Castellaniella denitrificans
GGTCGACGGTATGGATCACATCCTTGGGATCGGTATGCCACTTCACGGAAATCTGCTCGTCCACCGAGAACTGGCTGGAGGTATCGCCGGCGCCGATGACAATGTGGTCGATACTCTTGCCGCCCGAGGCCTGGATCGTGACATCCTGGGTTCCGGAATCGCCGTTTGAACCATCCCACCAGGATCGCGCTGCCGCGGTCACATCCACGTCTTCATGCGAACCATCGGTATAGAACACGGTGATGTGAGCCGTATCTTCGGCACCCCTGGAGGAGAGGAGGCCATCCGCCTCGCGGTCCCCAAACTGATTCAGGGTCAGGGCCACCTCGGTGATATGCCGGCCATCGGCCGCATTGGCGCTGAAGTCCAGCACCAGCTTTTCCCCAAAGCTGCCATCGGACCTGCTGTTGTTGTTACCGGGACCATAGGTATTGTTCTGGATGTACCGGTCATCCGAACCAGAACTGTTCCAGTTCGGATTGTCGACACTGATGCCCCGGTTGGAGCTGTCACTGACCACTACATTC
>NZ_JBHSEZ010000025.1:0-530 GCF_042653765.1 Castellaniella denitrificans
GGGCTTCACGTTCGTCAGCGTGGTGACGCAGGGCGATCATGGGACGGTGTCGCAGGTTGGGGGCCAGTGGGTCTATACGCTGAACGGTCCGATCGGCCACACGGGTGGCAACAATGGCGCCAACACGGCCGACGATGCCGACACGGTGACGGTGAGGGTCCAGGACGCGCACGGCAACACGTTTGATGTGCCGGTGAAGGTGGACATCGTCGATGACATTCCGACGGTGACGCTGGGCGGTGACCTGGCGGTGAACTCGGGCGAAGCGACGGCGGCGACGGCGGCTGGAACCTTCGGGTTTGACTTGGGTGCGGATGCCGGCGCGGGTGCGACGGCGACGGTGGTGGCCAATGGCGTGACGACGACGCTGACGCAAGGCGCGGTGAACACCATCGTGGGCCAGTACGGGACGCTGGTGATTGCCGCCGATGGCAGCTACGTGTACACGGCCAAGCCGCATGTGGGCGGAACGGACAATTTTGTATTTGCCGTGAAGGATGCTGATGGGGACATCGCCTCCAAGACGCTGT
>NZ_JBHSEZ010000026.1:0-518 GCF_042653765.1 Castellaniella denitrificans
GGTCGACGGTATGGATCACATCCTTGGGATCGGTATGCCACTTCACGGAAATCTGCTCGTCCACCGAGAACTGGCTGGAGGTATCGCCGGCGCCGATGACGATGTGGTCGATACTTCTGCCGCCCGAGGCCTGGATCGTGACATCCTGGGTCCCGGAATCGCTGTTTGAGCCATCCGACCGGGATCGCCATGCCGCGGTCACATCCACGTCTTCATACGAACCATCGGTATAGAACACGGTGATGTGGGCCTTATCTTCATCGCCTCTGGACTGACTCGTCCGACCATCCGCCTGACGGTCCCCAAACTGGTTCAGGGTCAGGGCCACCTCGGTAATATGCCGGCCATCGGCCGCATTGGCGCTGAAGTCCAGCACCAGCTTCTCGCCGTAAGTTCCGTCCGAAGCACTGCCCGACTGGGTATTGTTCTGGATGTACCGGTCATCCGAACCAGAACTGTTCCAGTTCGGATTGTCGACACTGATGCCCCGGTTGGAGCTGTCACTGACCACTACATTC
>NZ_JBHSEZ010000027.1:0-374 GCF_042653765.1 Castellaniella denitrificans
TGTCTTCGGCCTTGTCTCCATCGGCATCGGTCACCGTGAAGGCAAAGCTGTCGGTCTTGCCCCCCGTGTTGGCGTTGGCCGTGTACACGTAGCTGCCGTCAGCGGCAATCACCAGCGTCCCGTACTGGCCCACGATGGTGTTCACCGCGCCTTGCGTCAGCGTCGTCGTCGCGCCATTGGCCACCACCGTCGCCGTCGCACCCGCGCCGGCATCCGCACCCAAGTCAAACCCGAAGGTTCCTGCCGCCGTCGCCGCCGTCGCTTCGCCCGAGTCCACCGCCAGGTCACCGCCCAGCGTCACCGTCGGAATGTCATCGATAATGTCCACCTTCACCGGCACATCAAACGTGTTGCCGTGCGCGTCCTGGACCCTC
>NZ_JBHSEZ010000027.1:420-505 GCF_042653765.1 Castellaniella denitrificans
GCCCAGCGTCACCGTCGGAATGTCATCGACGATGTCCACCTTCACCGGCACATCAAACGTGTTGCCGTGCGCGTCCTGGACCCTC
>NZ_JBHSEZ010000028.1:0-254212 GCF_042653765.1 Castellaniella denitrificans
GCCGTCGCCCGCCTCGCCCGCGCCCGCCGCGCCGTCGCCGGCTCCCGCCGCGTCCGCGCAGCCGTCCGCACCGTCGCCCGCCGCGCCGCCCGCCGCCGCGAACGGCGGTTGAGGGCGTTCAAGCAATCGTCAACTATGTAACACAGGCTCTTCAGCGGTGACGCGGCGTGACCGCTTCAGGCTAGAATCACCGTCATGAGAGTCCTGGTCATCGAAGACGACGCCACCCTCGGCCACGCCCTGCAGGAATTCCTGGGCGGCCAGGGCTATGCCGTCGATTGGTTGCAGTCCGGCGACCGCGTCGAAGGCGCGCTCGCCGGCCAGATCTACGATTTGCTGCTGCTGGACCTGAACCTGCCCGGCCTGAGCGGCCTGGAAGTCCTGCGGCGGCTGCGCGAAGGCGGTTCCCAGGTGCCGGTGCTGATCCTCACGGCGCGCGACGGTCTGGACGACCGGGTCGCGGGCCTGGACGCCGGCGCCGACGACTACGTCACCAAGCCCTTCGAACTGCCCGAACTGGCCGCCCGGGTGCGGGCGCTCGCCCGCCGGCGCGCGGGCCAGGCCCAGACCATCCTGGAATGCGGCCCCCTGTCCTTCGACACCGTGGGCCGCCAGATCCGGGTGGACGGCAAGCGCCTGGCGCTGTCCGTGCGCGAACTGTCCGTGCTGGAAATGCTGATGGCCCGGCCCGGCCGGGTGGTGACCAAGCAGCAGATCGTCAATTCCCTGTCCGCCTGGGACGCCGATTTCAGCGAGAACGCGGTCGAAGTCTATGTCTACCGCCTGCGCAAGCGGCTCGACGGCACCGGGACCAGCATCCAGACGGTGCGCGGCTTCGGCTACCTGCTCGACGTCGACCGTGCCGCCTGAGTCTCCCATGTCCGGCCCGCGCTCCGATCGCGCGCCGGGCCTGGTCGAGCGCCTGGTGCCCCGGGATTCGCTCGCCCGCCGCCTGGTGCGCCGGCTGTTGCCGGCCTTTTTCATCCTGGTGGCCATCGACCTGCTGGCCACCTGGTTCATGACCGGCGTGATCCGTCCCCAGCCCTGGCTGCTGCGCGATCTGTTCTGGGCCATGATGCTGACCCAGGGCCTGCTGGTGGCGCTGTTCGTCTGGGTGCTGATTTCCGGCATCCGCTCCGAACTGGCCTCCATCAACCGCCTGGCCGACGACATCCGCCAGCGTTCCATCGAGGACCTGCAGCCGCTCGACCTGGCCGGCCTGCCCAGCGAGATCGCGCCCCTGGTCCTGCATTTCAACGACCTGCTCGTGCGGCTGGACGATTCCGTCCAGGCCCAGCGCCGCTTCATCGGCCATGCGGCGCACCAGCTGCGCACCCCCCTGGCCGGCCTGAAGGTCGAATCCGAGCTCATGCTCGGCCAGGATCTGCCCGAGGACATCCGCGTGCGCGCCGGGCGCATCAAGTCCGTGACCGACCACATGATCCGCATGGGCCAGCAGTTGCTGGTGCTGGCGCGCGCCGAGCACGCGGCCCGGCCCCGGGACGGCTTCGTGCGCCTGGACCTGTGCGAATGGATGCGCCAGGCGGGCGCGGAATGGCTGGGCCGCGCGCGCGACCGGTCCGTCGACCTGCAACTGGTGGCGCCCGACGCCGCGGTCTGGGTGGACGGCGATCCGGTGCTGCTGGGGGAACTGCTGGGCAACCTGATCGACAACGCCCTGCGCTACGGCCAGGGGGCGAGCCGCATCGTGTTGCGCGTCATGGCCAATCCTCCCTCGTTTTCCGTCGAGGACGACGGCGCCGGCATCCGGGCCGAAGACCTGGACCGCGTCTTCGAAGCGTTCTACCGCGCGGCCGACGCGGGCCAGGGCGGCTCCGGCCTGGGGCTGGCCATCGTGCGCGAGATCGCGCGCGCCCACGGCGCCTGGTGGAAGGTCGCCAGCCGGCCCGCGTTTCCCGGCACGCGGGTTTCCCTCGTTTTCCCCGGCCCCCGGCTGGGCGCCTGCCTCACGCGGGCTGAATAGCACATGGTATGGACATGCAGAAAGACAATCCGCGGGCGGCTTTGCTGATCGGCGCCCTGGGCGTCGTCTACGGGGACATCGGCACCAGCCCGCTGTACACCATGAAGGTCGCGCTGTCGGGCGCGGGCCGGCCGGACGTCGAGCACATCCTCGGGGTGCTGTCGATCCTGTTCTGGATGCTGATCCTGGTGGTGTCGCTGAAGTACGTGACCTGCATCCTGCGCGCCGACAACCGGGGCGAGGGCGGCACGCTGGCGCTGATGGAGCTCGCCCTGCGCGGCCGCTCCGGCGCGGCCCGCTGGCGCCTGGCCCTGCTGGGGCTGATCGGCGCCAGCCTGTTCTACGGCGACAGCATGATCACCCCCGCGATCTCCGTCCTGTCCGCGGTCGAAGGCATCGGCATCGTCTCGCACCGGCTGGATGCCTGGGTGGTGCCGATCGCGGTGGTCGTGCTGCTGGCCCTGTTCATGTTCCAGTCGCGCGGCACCGGCACCGTGGGCAAGCTCTTCGGCCCGGTGATGCTGTGCTGGTTCCTGGTGCTGGGCGGGCTGGGCGCCTGGCGGATCCTCGGCCAGCCCGAGGTCCTGCGGGCCGTCAACCCGGTCTGGGCCCTGCGCTTCATCGGCGACGCCCCCTGGGAGACCTTCCTGGCTCTGGGCGCGCTGGTCCTGGCGCTGACCGGGGCCGAGGCGCTGTACGCCGACATGGGGCATTTCGGCGGCTCGGTCATCCGCCGCGCCTGGTTCGCCGTGGTGCTGCCGGCGCTGTTCCTGTGCTATTTCGGCCAGGGGGCGCTGCTGCTCAGCGACCCGGAGGCCATCCGCAATCCCTTCTTCCTGCTGGCGCCCGACTGGGGCCTGATCCCGCTGGTGGCGATGGCCACGCTGGCCACGGTGATCGCCTCGCAGTCGGTGATCTCCGGCGCGTTTTCGGTGACGCGCCAGGCCGTGCAGCTGGGCTACTGGCCGCGCATGGTGATCCAGCACACGTCCGCCCGCGAGGAAGGGCAGATCTACCTGCCGCGCGTGAACTGGCTGCTGCTGATCGCGGTGCTGGTGCTGGTGCTGGCGTTCGGCTCGTCCGACCGCCTGGCGCACGCCTACGGCTTCGCCGTCACCGGCACGATGCTGATGACTTCGCTGCTGGCGTTCGCCGTGCTGCCCCGGGATGCGCGGGGTACGCGCCGCCTGGCCTGGCTGGTCCTGATCGCCCTGTTCCTGCTGATCGACGTGCTGCTGTTCGCCTCGAACACCCTCAAGCTGCATGAGGGCGGCTGGCTGCCGCTGGTGGTGGGCATCGGCCTGCTGACGCTGATGGTGACCTGGAAGCAGGGGCGCCAGCGGGTGCACGACACCCTGGCGGGGGACCAGCAGCCGCTGGCCAGCTTCATGGAATCACTGGAGGCCTATCCGCCGACCCGCGTGCCGGGCACGGCGGTGTTCATGAGCATGATCGTCGGCACGGTGCCGCCCGCGCTGCTGCACAATTTGAAACACAACAAGGTGCTGCACGAACAGGCGCTGTTCCTGACGATCGAGGTCGCCGACGTGCCCTACGTGCCCTTCGGCGAGCGGCTGCGGGTCGAGCGGGTCAGCCGCAGCAGCTGGCAGGCCGTGGCCCGCTGGGGCTTCAAGCAGGAACCGAACGTGCCCCAGGTCGTGGAACAGATCGGCCAGGAAGTCCCGGAGCTGAACCTGGATCCCATGCAGACCTCGTATTTCCTGTCGCGCCAGACCGTGATCGTGGTGCGCCGGCTGCCGTGGTACCAGAGCTGGCGGCGGCATCTGTTCGCCTTCATGGCGCGCAATGCCAGCCGCAGCACCCGGTTCTACAAGATTCCGCCCAATCGCGTGGTGGAGATGGGCATGCAGATGGAGCTTTGATCAGGATCCGGCCGCGGGCGCCGGGATCGTGATCGTGGTTTCGCGCAGCACGCCGCCCGACTGGACCGAGCCCTGCATGCGCGCGTTGGCGTCGTTCATCAGGGTCATGCAGTCCTGGCGCTGGTCGGCGGGCAGGCGGTCGCAGCGTTCGCTGCGGTTGCGCATCTCGGCCTGGGCCGAGGGCTGGGTCAGCGTGTCCTGGCGGGCGGCCTGGGCCGCGGCGCCGGCTTCCCTCAGGCAGGCCTGCACGTCGATGCCCGGAGTGCTGTGACAGCGCGCCACGTCCTGCTGGTACTGGGTTTGCGCCTGCGGACCGGCGGCTTGCGCCCCGGAGGCGAACAGGGCCGCGCAGCCCAGTCCGGCGGCCAGCAGCGCGGTGCGCAGCGGTGTATGTATGGCTCGATGCATGGTGAACACTCCTTGAGAGTGGATCCCGGGCGTTTCCCGGCCCGGTCCAGGGATTCGCGTGCCGTTCATGCGGTCTGCTCGATCCGCGCGAACGGGCCTTGAATCAGTGTACGGGTTTCCCCTAGCGTCAAGTGTGACCAAATCATTCAGGCTCGTCGGCGCGCTTGCGCTGGCGGCGGCGGGCGCTTTGCATCAGCAGGATGGCCGTGACCGGCGCCGTCATGAACAGGAACAGGCAGATCAGCCATTCGTGGACGATCGGCCGGTGCTGCAGCAGGCTGGCGACCACGGTGGCCGCCAGGGCGACGCAGAAGGCGCCCATCGTCATGCCCATGGTCGGGGCGTGCATGCGCTCGCGGAAGCTGCGCAGGCGCAGCAGGCCGAGGGATCCGACCAGGGTCACGATTCCCGCCAGGACGAGCAGCAGGGCCACCGGCACGGCGGCCCACAGGGGCAGTTCGGTCATGGTTCGATCACCTCGCCGCGCAGCAGGAACTTGGCCAGGGCGGACGAGCCGACGAAGCCGAACAGCGCGATCAGCAGGGCCACGTCGAAATACAGGCCGGCCTCGAAGCGCAGGCCCAGCACCAGCAGGATCAGCATGCCGTTGATGTAGAGGGTGTCCAGGGCCAGGACGCGGTCCTCGGCGCCGGGGCCCCGGATCAGGCGGACGGCGGCGCAGCCCAGCCCCAGGGTGAAGCACAGCAGGGCGAAGCCGCCGGCCCAGTACAGTATCGTTGCGCTCATTCGAAGATCTCCATCAGGGGGCGTTCGTAGCGGTCCTGGATGATGCGGGTCAGGCCCTGGGGATCGCTCAGGTCCAGCACGTGCAGGGTCAGCACGTTGCGCTCGGTGTCGTGCCCGGACCAGACGGTGCCGGGCGTGAAGGTGACGATGCAGGCGAGCGCCGCCAGGCCGTGCGGGTCGCGGATGCGCAGCGGGATGTCCAGGAAGCCCGGACGGGCGCCGGCCCGGGGGCCGAGCAGGATGATCCGCCCGACGTCGCGGTTCGAGCGGGCGATGTCGGCGGCCACGTGCCCGGCCAGGCGCAGGGCGACGAGGGGATGCGACAGGCGCGCGCGCACCGGGCGCAGGATCGGCGCCAGCAGGGCGAGCGTCAGGGCGATGGCCGAGCCCAGGACCAGATGGCCCGCCGACAGGCTGTCGTTCAGCACCAGCCAGAGGATCAGCAGCAGGCAGGCCAGCGGCAGGGACTGGAGCAGGCGCTTCATCGCGGGCCTCCGTGCCCGGCGGCCGGGGCGGGGAATGCGTGCGGGCCCCGGCCCAGCACCGCCTCGACGTAGCGGCCCGGCTGATCCAGGTACCAGGCGGTGTCCTCCAGGTAGGCCATCACGGATCCGGCCCGCGCCGTCAGCAGGACGCAGGCCGACAGCAGCACCAGGATGGGGATGGCCTCGTTCAGCCGCAGGGTCGGAACGTGCAGGTCCTCCGGCACCCAGAACAGGCGCACGCCGCAGCGTCCCAGGGCGATCAGGCCGGCCACGCCGGAAGACAGCATGGCCGCCACCAGCAGCCAGACGTTGACGGTGGGGGCGCCGTACTCGGCGGTGCGCAGCGCGGCCGACAGCAGCGAGAATTTCGCCACGAAGCCCGACAGCGGCGGCAGGCCGATGATCAGCAGGGCGCAGGCGAAGAAGCTCAGGCCCAGGAAGGCCATGGTGGCTGGCAGCGGCACGCCCACCGCCTGGCCGCTCAGGTCGGCGGCGTCGGGGTCGTCGCTTTCGAAGGCTTCCTGGGTGATGGCCAGCATGTCCGCGCCGAAGGTCTGGCTGCGTTCGGTCAGTTCCAGCAGCAGGAACAGGGCGCCCAGCGCCAGGACCGAGCTGAGCAGGTAGTACAGGGCCGGGCCGGTGAGGGTGGCGCCGGGCATGCCCAGGGCGGCGAACAGCGTGCCCGAGGACGTGATGATGGCGTAGGCGGCGATGCGCCGCGCCTGGGTGCTGGCCAGCATGCCCAGGGTGCCGAAGGCCAGGGTGGCGATCCCGGCGGGGAACATCCAGGCGCCGCCGAAGGCGGCCGGGGCGCCGGCCGGCAGCAGCAGGGAGCCGATGCGCAGCAGGGCGTAGATGCCGACCTTGGTCATGATGGCGAACAGCGCGGCCACCGGGGCGGCGGCCTCGGAATAGGTGTTCGGCAGCCAGAAGTTCAGCGGCCAGGCGGCGGCCTTGATCAGGAAGGCGACCCCCAGGATCGCCGCCGCGCTGTCGAAGAGCTGCCGGTCCGCGCCGTGCAGGGCCAGGGCGCGCACCGACAGGTCGGCCAGGTTCAGCGTGCCGGTGAGGCCGTAGATCAGGGCGATGGCCACCAGCAGCAGGAAGGACGCGATCAGGTTGACGGCGATGTAGTGCAGGGCGGCGCCGACCCGGCGCTTGCCCGAGCCGTGCAGCATCAGGCCGTAGGACGCGGTCAGCAGGATCTCGAAGAAGACGAACAGGTTGAACAGGTCGCCGGCCAGGAAGGCGCCGTTCAGGCCCATCATGATCAGCAGGAACAGGGGATGGAAGTGGCTGCCGGCCCGGTCCCAGCGGGCCGTGGCGTAGATCCAGGCGCACAGGCCCAGCACCGCCGTCAGGCCCAGCATCAGCGCGGCCAGGCGGTCGGCCACCAGCACGATGCCGAAGGGCGCGGGCCAGTTGCCCAGCAGGTAGACGCCGATGCCGTCGGGCCAGTGCGGCGCGCCGATGCCCTGGGTGGCGCGCACCAGCATCAGGGCGGCCAGCGCCATCAGGCCGAGCGCGACCGCGCCCAGGGCCACGCGCAGCCGCCGCTGGCTGTCGCGGGTGAGCAGCATCAGCGCCGCCGCGAGCAGGGGGATCAGGACCGGCAGGACCGGCAGGTGCTGCAGCCAGAAATTCATGGGCGGTGTTCCTCGCCGTCCACGTGGTCGGTGTCGCTCATCCCGCGCGAGGCCAGCAGCACCACCAGGAACAGCGCCGTGGTGGCGAAGCCGATGACGATGGCGGTCAGCACCAGCGCCTGGGGCAGGGGGTCGGCGTAGCGCGCCGGATCGGCCCAGGCGGGGTCGATGACCGGCGGGGCGTCCACCCGCAGCCGCCCCATGGCGAAGATGAACAGGTTGACCGCGTAGCCCAGCAGCGCCAGGCCCATGATGAACTGGAAGGTGCGCGGCCGCAGCAGCAGCCAGACCCCCGAACCCGCGAGCACGCCGATCGCCAGCGCCAGTATCCATTCCATGGTCAGGTCTCCAGGGCGGTGTCCGCCGCCTCGGTGAGCTTGCGGTAGAAGCGCAGGGATTGGTGCGCCAGGGCGATGATCATCAGGACCGTCGCGCCCACCACCAGCATGTACACGCCCAGGTCGAACAGCAGCACGCTGGACAGGTGCAGGGTGCCGACCAGGGGCAGGGCCAGGTCCAGCGCATGGGCGGCGAGCAGGGGCTTGCCGGCCCACCACACCGCCATGGCGGCGGCGCCGGCCACCAGCAGGCCCAGGGCGATCCAGGCCTGCGGGCGGATCAGGGGCCGGGCCTCGACCCAGAGGATGCCGCCCACCAGGTATTGCAGGATGATGCCGGTGGCCATGATCAGTCCGCCGATGAAGCCGCCGCCCGGCAGGTTGTGGCCGCGCAGCAGGAAGTACAGCGAGATCAGGGTGGAGACCGGCAGCAGCAGCCGCACCAGGACGGCGGGGACGCGCATCGTGCCTTCGGGCAGCGGCGCCTGCAGGTCGGGTTCCTCGAAGGCGGCGGGCGCGCCGCCGCGGTGGCGCAGCGGCGCGGCGATGGTCTCGGCCGGCGGGCGGAAGCGCCGCAGCAGCGCGTAGACGCTGAGGGCCACCACCCCCAGCACGGTGATTTCGCCGAAGGTGTCGAAGGCGCGGAAGTCGACCAGGATCACGTTGACCACGTTGGCGCCGCCGCCCAGGGGCCAGGCCTGCTGGACGAAATAGGCGGAGATGCTGTCGTGCGCCGAGGGCCGCGTCATCATGACGTAGGCCAGGACCGCCATCATGGCGCCCGCGGACAGGGCCACCAGGAAGTCGCGCCGCCGGCGCCAGCGCGTCGTCCTGGGGGTGGGGCCGGGGAATTCCTCGATCCGGGGCGGCAGCCAGCGCAGTCCCAGCAGGATGAGCACGGTGGTGACGACCTCGACCGCGAGCTGGGTCAGGGCCAGGTCGGGGGCCGACAGCCAGGCGAAGGTGACGCAGGTGACCAGGCCGGCCGCGCCGGCCAGCATCAGCGAGGCGGCGCGGTGGTATTTGGCCTGGTAGGCCGCGGCCAGGGCGCAGGCGCCGCCCGCCAGCCACATCAGCCCGAAGGACCATTGCGCCGGGGTGGCGGCGGCGGCGCGCGGCCACCAGCCGCCCGGCAGCAGCGGCAGCAGCGCCACCGCGCCGGTGGCCACCACCAGCAGCAGCGCCTGGGGCTGCAGCCGCTGGGTCTGCAGCCGGGCCAGCAGCAGGGCCGAGCCGGCGTCGATGGCCTCGAGGAGGGCCTCGAACGACTGGCGTCCGTCCAGGCGGTAGATCAGCGGCACCTGGCCCGGCGTGCGGCGGTCGCGCTCGCGCAGCGCCAGGTACAGGCCGATGCCAGCGACCATGGCGACCAGGCTCATGAGCAAGGGCAGGTTCAGGCCGTGCCAGAGCTGCAGGTCGTAGGCCGGGACGCGGTCGCCCAGCAGGGCGCGCATGACCATCGTCAGGACGGGTTCCAGGAACAGGCCGGGCAGGATGCCCACGGCCAGGCAGAACAGCACCAGCACCGCGCAGGGGATCAGCATCATGCGGGGCGGATCGTGCGGCGTGCGCGGCAGGTCCGTCGCCGGCGGGCCGAAGAATACCTGCAGGATGAAGCGCAGCGAATACGCCACGCTGAAGGCGCCGGCCACCACGGCGGCGGTCGGCAGGCCCCAGCGGCTGGCCCAATGGCCGGTGACGAAGACGGTTTCCGCGAAGAACATTTCCTTCGAGATGAAGCCGTTGAGCAGGGGCACGCCCGCCATGGCGGCGGCCGACACCATGGCCAGCGTCGCGGTCAGCGGCATCAGGGTCCGCAGGCCGGACAGGCGGGTCAGGTCGCGGGTGCCGCTTTCGTGGTCGACGATCCCGGCGGCCATGAAGAGGGACGCCTTGAAGGTGGCGTGATTGATGATGTGGAAGACGGCGGCCACCAGGGCCAGGCGGCTGTTCATGCCCAGCAGCAGCGTGATCAGGCCCAGGTGGCTGATGGTGGAATAGGCCAGCACGCCCTTCATGTCGCGCTGGAAGGTGGCGGCGTAGGCGCCCAGCAGCAGCGAGCACAGGCCCGCGCCGCCGATGATCCAGGTCCACCAGTCGGTGCCCGAGAAGATCGGCCAGAAGCGCGCCAGCAGGAAGACGCCCGCCTTCACCATGGTGGCCGAGTGCAGGTAGGCCGACACCGGCGTGGGCGCCGCCATGGCGTTGGGCAGCCAGAAATGGAAGGGGAACTGGGCGCTCTTGGTCAGGGCGCCCAGGGCCAGTAGCACCAGCAGGATCGGATACCAGCGGTGGCCCCGGATCGCCGTGGCGGCCGCGAGCACCGCGTCCAGGTCGTAGCTGCCGACGATGTGGCCGATGATGAGCATGCTGGCCAGCAGGCAGAAGCCGCCGGTGCCGGTCACCAGCAGGGCCATGCGCGCGCCGCGGCGGGCGTCCATGCGGTGATGCCAGTAGCCGATCAGCATGAACGAGGACAGGCTGGTCAGTTCCCAGAACACCAGCAGCTGGATCAGATTGCCGGCCAGCACCACGCCCAGCATGGCGCCCATGAAACTGAGCAGGAAGGTGAAGAACCGGGGGACCGGATCCTGGGCCGACAGGTAGTAGTGGGCGTACAGGGCGATCAGGGCGCCCATGGCCGAGATGATCACGGAGAACAGCCACGCGTAGCCGTCCATGCGCAGGGTCAGGTCCACCCCCAGGGTCGGGATCCAGGGCAGGCTGAGCTTGACGACGCCCGAAGCGGCGACCTCGGGAGTGAGCCACAGCGTCAGGATCAGGCAGGCCAGCGCGCTGCCGCCCGCCAGCCAGGCCCCCGTGCGGCGCGCGGTCGCGGGCAGCAGCGAGGCGCACAGGCTGCCGGCAAACGGGATCGCGAGGATCAGGGTCAGGAGCATGGAGTGGATGATACGGGAATCGGGGAAGCGCGGCCCGCCGGGCCTTTCCGGGCGGGATGGCCGGCGCGTGCGACCGGCCGGGCGCATCCGCCTGGAAGTCCCTCAATGATACGCGAAGACGAGGGCTTGACTTGAGTCAAGCCGGATGGGCGATTTTTGCCGGAGACTATGTTGAAATGTAGAACAATGCCGCCTGAAGCACCGGTCCCCTCGGTTTCCGGCGCGGCCTTGTCGCAGGAGCTTGCCGCATGACGACCCAAGAAACGCCCGCGATGGTCTCCGATCCGGAGACCATCGCCTTTCCCGACCTGGAGATCTCGGAAGCGCTGATCCGCCGCTTCGACCAGTCCGGCCCGCGCTACACCTCATACCCGACCGCCGACCGCTTCCAGCAGGATTACCCGGCCTCGGCCTACATCGCGCGCCTGCAGGCGCGGGCCGCGGCCGAGCAGGCGCCGCCCCTGTCGGTCTACGTGCACCTGCCGTTCTGCGAATCGCTGTGCTATTTCTGCGCCTGCAACAAGATCATCACCCAGGATCACAGCCGCTCGGCCGAATACCTGGACATCCTGTACCGGGAAATGGACCAGGTCGGCCCGCTCCTGGGCCGCCACAACCGCGCGGTGCAACTGCACCTGGGGGGCGGCACGCCCACCTTCCTGAGCGCGGACGAGCTGACCGCGCTCATGGACCGGATCCGGCGCCACGTCGAGTTCGCCCCCGACGCCGAACTGGGCGTGGAAATCGATCCGCGTACCGTCCGGCCCGCGTCGCTCGCCATGCTGGCGGGGCTGGGCTTCAACCGCACCAGCTTCGGCGTCCAGGACTTCGATCCGCTGGTCCAGGCGGCGGTCAACCGCATCCAGCCCTACGACATGGTGCGCACGGCCCTGCAGGCCAGCCGGGACAACGGCTTCCAGTCCATCAACGCCGACCTGATCTACGGCCTGCCCAAGCAGACGCTGGACAGCTTCAGCCGCACCCTGGATCAACTGATCGAACTGTCCCCCGACCGCATCGCCCTCTACAACTACGCCCACCTGCCCGACCGCTTCAAGGCCCAGCGCCTGATCCACGCGGAAGACCTGCCCAGCGCCGACACGCGCATGGGGATCTTCCTGATGTCGGTGCGCCGCCTCCTGGCGGCCGGCTACGTCTACATCGGGCTGGACCATTTCGCCAAGCCCGACGACGAGCTGAACCAGGCGCGCCTGAACCAGAGCCTGCACCGCAATTTCCAGGGCTACACCACCCGCGCGGAATGCGACCTGGTGGGCTTCGGCATTTCCGCGATCGGCAAGATCGGCGACGCCTACATCCAGAACCACCATTCCCTGAACGCCTACCGCGACCGTCTCGAGCGCGGCGAACTGCCCACGGCCAAGGGTTTCGACCTGAGCCCGGAAGACGCCCTGCGCCGGGAAGTCATCATGACCGTCATGTGCAGCATGCCGCTGGATTTCGCCGCCTTCCAGGCGCGCCACGGCCGCTCCTTCGAGTCCTGTTTCCAGGAGGAACTGGACCGCCTGCGCCCGTATGCGGACGCCGGCTTGCTGGAACTGGATGCCCGCGGACTGCGGGTGCTGCCCAAGGGCCGCGTGTTCGTGCGCGCCCTGGCGATGGTGTTCGACCAGTATGTGCGCCGCCCCCGGGTGGCGACCTATTCCCGGCTGATCTGATCGGGGCCGGGCCGGTCGGGGCCGGCCGGCGTGCCGCCGGCTTCGCCGCCCGGCCGGGTGGGCAGGCGCCACAGGTAGATCGTGACGCCGATGCCCGGGATCAGCAGGAGCCAGCGCGCCCAGGGCACCGGCATGATCCATGCCGACAGGGCCAGCGAGGGCCACATCAGGGCCAGCGCGATGCATTTGCTGCGCAAGGGGATCCCGCGCCCCGCCTGAAAGTCGCGGATGTACGGACCGAGGATGCGATGGGACATCAACCAGGCATGCATGCGCGCAGAGCCGCGCAGGAAGCAGAAAGCCGCCAGCAGCAGGAACGGGGTGGTGGGCAGCAGGGGCAGGAAGATGCCCAGCACGCCCAGGGCCAGGGCCACGAACCCCAGGAGGGTAAAGAGGGCGCGGATCATCGTACCGGGGATTCTATCAATCCGTGGCGCCTGCGGGGCGGCGGGGACGACCGCTCGCGCCACGCTAGGATGCGCGACCTGCTGTCCCAGGTGCCGCTGTTCAACGAACTGCCGCCGCAGGACCTGGACCCCATCGCCCGGGGCACCAGCGAGATCAGCGCCGTGCGCGGGGACATCATCTTCCGCCGCGGCGACCCGTGCGTGGGATTCCACGTGGTGGTCTACGGACAGGTGAAGCTGCTGTTCGTCTCGAATTCGGGGGTGGAGCGCGTCGTGCGCCTGATCGGACCGGGCGACGGGTTCGGCGAGGCCCTGATGTTCATGGGCCAGGACTACATCGTCACCGCCGAGGCCCTGCGCGACACCCTGCTGCTGCACGTGGGGCGCGACGCCCTGTTCGACCAGCTGGACCGCAACCCGGGCGTGGCGCGCAAGATGCTGGCCGGCCTGAGCCGGCGCCTGTACAGCCTGATGGGCGACGTCGAGGCCTACACCCTGCATACCGGCGCCCAGCGCCTGATCTCCTACCTGCTGCGCGAGTGGCGCGGCGAGGCCGGCGAGCCCTTCCGCATCGAGATCAGCAAGGCCATCGTCGCTTCGCGCCTGAACCTGACCCCGGAACACTTCTCCCGCATCCTGCGCGAGCTGAGCGACCGCGGCCTGATCCGCGTCCGGGGCCGCGAATACACCATCCTGGACCCCGACGGGCTGAGGAATTACAAGGGATGAGGCAGGACACGAAATGATCCCTGCGGATCATTTCGTGCCTGACGAATCCGAGCGGCGTGCAAGCCGCGAGGTGGAGAGCTGCTTCAAGCGGAGACGGACAGAGCCGCCGCCGCCATCGCCCGCAGCGTCTTGCGGTAGAGCCGCAGCGCCCGGCCGATGTTCCAGGCCAGGCCCGCCGCCGAGACGATCTGCAGCGGGCCGGCCGCCAGGGCCGCCGGCGTCCAGCCGGCCGCCGCCAGCGCCCAGCACACGATGACGGCGACGTGGGCGGCCCATTGCCACCGGGCCGGACGCTCGCCGATGTAGGCGGCCATCTTGGGCAGGACCTTCAGGTAGACGCGGGCCTGGGCCGGATCCCGGTCCGGCACGACCATCGCGTCCTGGGCGTGCTTCCAGAGCAGGAAGGGCACGATCTTGTACAGCATCCCGTTCACCACCGAGCCCAGCACGCCCGCGATCATCACCACGCCCAGCACCAGGCCCGCCCGGGGGGACTGCCCGTGCGTCATCCAGACCCAGAGCGGTGCGCAGGCCAGCAGGCTGAGCATGCCCGCGTACCAGAACAGGGTCGTGGCCTCCGGGGCCGGCCGCTTGCGGGTCCACAGCAGCCGCAGCGTGACGCCGGCCCAGAGCGCGTAGGCGCCGACCAGCAGCAGTTCCGCCGTCTCCCGCATCAGCCGGGGCAGGCCGGTGGAGGCGTCCAGCGCCGTCCAGGCCAGCAGCAGGCCGGGGACGAGCAGCGGCAGCCAGCGCGAGAGGGGCCTGGGATAGAGTTCCGTCACCTGGAAGATGGGCAGCAGCTGGAACGACATGCCCATCAGCAGCAGGCCGCCCCATCCGGCCAGCCCCCACAGCACGTGGCCGTCGATCCAGTCGGGCGGGGCCCATCCCAGGCCCAGGGACAGCGCCAGGACCAGGCCGATCAGCACCGTACAGGACAGGGCGATCAGCGCCCCGCGCACCGGGACGAGGATTTCGCGGGCGCCCTTGTAGACCTGGCGCCGATGCCGCCAGAGCGCCCGCGCCACGGCCGCCAGGTATAGCGCGAAGGCCGGGCCGAGCAGGGCGGCGGCGCCGATCCAGGCCGCCGGCCACCAGCCCAGGAATCCCGCCGCCAGCAGCAGCGTGCCCGCCGTCAGCAGCGCGTGCGTCAGGCCGGCGACCACGCGGGCGGCGCCCACCGGG
The DNA here is from genome assembly GCF_042653765.1 of Castellaniella denitrificans. Classification (NCBI taxonomy): domain Bacteria; kingdom Pseudomonadati; phylum Pseudomonadota; class Betaproteobacteria; order Burkholderiales; family Alcaligenaceae; genus Castellaniella; species Castellaniella denitrificans. Next base: position 14,392 of record NZ_JBHSEZ010000028.1, read on the forward strand.
ACGTTGCAGGCCACCGCCAGGATCTGCAGCAGGGCGCCCAGCATGGCGCTGCCCAGGACACCCAGGGTCCACAGGTGGGTGAGGGCCAGGGCGGCGCCGTTCCAGCGCGAGGCGAAGGCCTGCGGCCCGGCCCAGGCGGCCAGCAGGCCGGCCAACAGGGCGAACAGCGGCACATTCAGGAAGAACGGCAGGGGCACGCCCAGGGCGGGCGTCTTGTCGAAATCCAGGGCGCGCTGCATGGTTTTATTTTGCGTCGTACCAGATCGTGACCTGGAAGTGCGTGTCCTCGAAGGTGCAGCAATGCCGGAAGCCGTCGCGGTCCAGGATGGTGTACAGCGGATACGGCTCGCGGTCGATGAGCATGTGCAGGCGCTGGCCGGGGGCCAGGTCGGCCAGGGCTTCCAGGCAGTGCTCCAGCGGCTCGGGGGCGGGCAGCGAGCGTACGTCGAGGGTCAGGTCGGGAGGGGCCATGAGGGTCCGGGAATGGGCGCGCGGCATCGGTGCCGTTACCTTACACGATCCCCGGCCCGGTGTGGGCCAAGACCGTGTCCGAGGTGCTGTTTCCCCTTGGCGCCGGGTCCGGAGGCGGGGGAGGGGAAAGACCCTGCGCCAGGGTCAGGATGCACGCTTCTTGATCCGGATTAAGGTCCGATGCCGTCCGACAGTGCATAGTTTCCGGTATTGCCGAAGCGGGGCCCGGCGGTGCGCCCCGCCACGAAATCCCCTGGATGTCCCCCATGTCAGCCCTCCCCGAATCTCACCGTCCCGGCGTGGTGCCGCGCCACGATCAGTCGGACTTCGAACTCGTCTGTCCCGCGGGCAGCCTGCCCGCCCTCAAGGCCGCCGTGGACGAAGGCGCCGACGCCGTCTACCTGGGCTTTCGCGATGCCACCAACGCGCGCAACTTCGCCGGCCTGAACTTCGACGCCGCCGCCATCGCCGAAGGTATCCGCTACGCCCACGACCGCAAGCGCAAGGTCCTCCTGGCCCTGAACACCTATCCGCAGCCCGATGCCTGGCAACTGTGGCGGGACGCCGTGGACCGTGCGGCCGGCGCCGGCGTGGACGCCGTCATCATGGCCGATCCCGGACTGATGGCCTATGCCCGCGAGCGTCATCCCGGCCTGCGGCTGCACCTGTCGGTGCAGGGCTCCGCCACCAACTACGAGGCCATCCGCTTCTACCACGAACGCTTCGGGGTGGCGCGCGCCGTGCTGCCGCGCGTGCTGTCGGTGGCCCAGGTCCAGCAGGTGTGCGAAAACACCCCGGTCGAGATCGAGGTCTTCGGCTTCGGCAGCCTGTGCGTCATGGCCGAGGGCCGTTGCGCCCTGTCGTCCTATGCCACGGGCGAATCGCCCAACACGCACGGCGTCTGTTCGCCGGCCAAGCACGTGCGCTGGCAGCAGACGGAACGGGGCCTGGAATCGCGCCTGAACGGCGTGCTGATCGACCGCTACGACGACGGCGAGAACGCCGGCTATCCCACCCTGTGCAAAGGCCGCTTCGACGTGGCGGGCGAAAACTACTACGCGCTGGAAGAACCCACCAGCCTCAACACCCTGGAACTGCTGCCCCGGCTGATGGCCATGGGGGTGCGGGCGATCAAGATCGAAGGCCGCCAGCGCAGCCCGGCCTACACCGCCCAGGTCACCCGGGTCTGGCGCCAGGCCATCGACCAGGCCCGCAACAGCCCATCCCGCTATTCGGTGCATCCGTCCTGGATGGCCGAACTGAACAAGGTCGCCGAAGGCCAGCAGCACACGCTGGGCGCCTACCACCGGCCCTGGAAATGATTCCGCGCGGGGCGCCGCGCCCGGCTCCCTCGTCGGAGGCGCGGGCCGCCCCGCCCATTGCGCACAAGGAAACCGTCATGAAAATCGCCCTGGGCCCCTTGCAATACTACTGGCCCCGCGTCACCACCCTGGAGTTCTACGCCGCCGTGTGCGACTGGCCGGTGGACATCGTCTACCTGGGGGAAACCGTCTGTTCGCGCCGTCATGAACTGCGCCTGCCCGACTGGATCGAGATCGCCGACATGCTGGCCGAGGCCGGCAAGACGCCCGTGCTGTCCACCCAGGTCCTGCTGGAATCGGGCAACGACCTGAACACCCTGCGCAAGATCACCGAGAACGAACGCTACGGCGTCGAGGCCAACGACATGGGGGCGGTGCAGCAGATGAAGGGCAGGCCCTTCGTCGCCGGCCCGTTCCTGAACATCTACAGCAAGCCGACCCTGGACGTGATCGCCGGCCAGGGCGCGATCCGCTGGGTCATGCCGCTGGAAATGGGCCGCGCCGGCCTGGAGCAGCTGCAGCGGGACCGGCCCGCCGGCCTGCAGACCGAGGTCTTCGCCTACGGCCGCATGCCCCTGGCCTTCTCCGCCCGCTGCTTCACGGCCCGCAACCGCAATTTCCCCAAGGACAACTGCCAGTACGTCTGCATGGACCACCCGGACGGCCTGCTGCTCGAAACCAAGGAATCCCAGGCCTTCCTGACGATCAACGGCATCCAGACCCAGTCGGCGCTGGTCCATACGCTGATCCACGCGCTGGACGAACTGCGCGGCCTGGGCGTGGACGTGGTGCGGCTGAGTCCCCAGTCGCAGCACATGGACCAGGTCGTCGCGGCCTTCCGCGCCGTGCTCGACGGCCGCGAGACGGCCGACGAGGCGCACCGGCGCCTGGTGCCGCTGATGCCGGCCGGCCCCTGCAACGGCTACTGGCATGGCCGCGCGGGCCTGGACATGGTCCTGCCCGGCGAAGTCGTCGTGTCGCAGGCCCCGGATGCGCGCACGCCGGGGGTCAAGGCGCGCAGCGCCGCCTGACGCCCCGCCATTTTCCGATTTCCTCCCATGAGCCCGACCATGCAAAATCCCTCGACCCCCGCCTACCGCATTCCCGAACCCCTTGCGCGGGTGCTCGGGCACCTGCCCCGCTATCCGGGCTCGGTGCTCTTCGTCACCGGGCTGAACCTGGTGCTGGCCCGCCACCTGCATCCCGACACCCTGCACATGCTGGAAGGCCGCTCCCTGCGCATCCACGTGGCGGATGCCGGGCTGCGCTTCGACTACACCTGGCGCGACGGCGCCTTCCGGGCGGCCCGGCACGACGTGGCCGAACCCGACCTGACCTTCCGCGCCGACGCCTGGGATTTCCATTGCCTGCTGCAGCGCCGGGAAGACCCGGACACGCTGTTCTTCAGCCGCCGCCTGGTGATCGAGGGCGACACGGAACTGGGCCTGATGGTGAAGAACACGCTGGACTCCATCGACATGGCTGTATTCCAGCCGCGCACCGTGCTGCGCGACGTCGCGCTGGCGCTGCGGCAGCGGCTGGTGCCGCGCGCCAGGCCGATCGCGGCCGGGGCCGGGATCGCCCGGGACCGGTAACCGGCCCCGATCCGCGCGGCCGGGGCGGCTCCGGAGTCCGCCGGCTGCCCGGAGCGCGGCAGGCGGTCCGCGCGTCCGATCCTGTCAGCCGTTTTCCGGCGCCGCCCGCCGCGCGCCATGGCGGCGCACGGCCATGCGCCCCCCGGTGGCCAGGACCGCCGTGACCGCGAGGGCGAAGACACCCAGGGCGATGAGGGTGCCGCTGCGCTCCATCGTCTGCCGGCCCCAGAGGAGCGACAGCGCCGTCGGGCTGGAGTAGCCGGCGTAGACGACGAGATAGAACATCGAGATCAGGGCGCCGCGGCGGTCGGGCGGCGCGAGCGTGTCCGACACGGCCACGCCGGCGGCCAGCGACAGGCCGTTGGCCAGGCCGATCGCCGCCGAGGCCGGGATCACCCAGGGCCAGCCGCCGGGTTGCACCGCCAGGTAGCCCAGCGCGCAACCGGCCGCCCCGCACAGGCCGGCCAGGCAGCCGGCGCCGGCCGGACCGAGGCGAAACGCCTGCAGCGCCGCGAATGCGGCGAATCCCTGGACCAGCATCGCGCTCAGCCCGAGGATGAAATAGACCTGGCCGAAGCCGGCCTTGCCGAGCTGGATCGGGAATGCGACCAGCGACAGCATCGTGAAGGTGTAGACCAGCAGCCCGCAGGGCGCCAGAAACCAGAGGAAGCCGGCCGCCGTGCCGGGGGGCAGCCCGATGCGGATGCGGGCGGCCCCGTGTCCGGCCACTGTCTCGGGCAGTGTCCGCACGGCCGCGGCGGCGCCCGATACCAGGACGAGCGCGATCAGGAAGGAGAGGATGCGGGGCCAGGGCAGCCACTGGACGAGGATGCCGGAGACGAACGGGCCGACCGCGAATCCCGACGCCATCACGCCGCTGGCCAGCATCGATGCGCGCCGGGCGCCGACCTCGCCCGCCAGCTCGCGCAGCCAGACCGTGCCGACCGTGAAGACCGCGCCGCTGGCCAGTCCTTGCAGGAATCGCGCCGCCAGGATCATCGGCTTGCCCCACAGGGCCGCGCCCAGCAGCGCCACCACCGTCAGCGCCAGCACCCCTGTGGATGGCGCCACGATGGCCTTGCGGCCATACCGGTCCGACAGCGGTCCGCCGGCCAGGAAGGCCGCCATCAGGCCGGCGGCGTAGACGGTGAAGAACAGCGTCAGGTCGGTGGTCGACAGGCGCAGGTCGAACGTATAGAACAGCATGACCGGCGAGACGGTCTGCGCGGCGTAGGCCACCGCGAACAGCGCCGCGCACAGCGTCAGCCGTTGTCCGATGGCTTGCGAGTCGTGGTGCGTCATGGAATCCCCTTTGCGGGGTCCCGGTGCCCGGGCATGGCCCGGCCGCCGCCGGCGAGGCGGGGCCGGGTGGCGGGGATCGCCGTCAGCCGCGGTAGACCGGGAAGCGGGCGCACAGGTCGATCACCTGCGCGCGAATGCGGGCGATGGTGTCCGCGTTCTCCGGATCGTCGAGGATCTCGCAGATCCAGCCGGCCAGCAGGCGCGCCTCTTCGGTTTTGAAACCGCGCGTCGTGATGGCCGGCGAGCCGATGCGGATGCCGCTGGTCACGAAGGGGGGCTGGGGGTCGTTGGGCACCGCGTTCTTGTTGACCGTGATGTGGGCGGCGCCCAGCGCCGCGTCGGCGGCCTTGCCGGTGATGCCCTTGGCCGTCAGGTCCACCAGGAACAGGTGGTCGTGCGTGCCGCCCGAAACGATGCGCAGCCCGTTTTCGACGAAGACCTCGGCCATGGCCCGGGCGTTGTCCAGGACCTGCTGCTGATAGGCGCGGAATTCCGGCTGCATGGCCTCCTTCAGGGCCACGGCCTTGGCCGCGATGACGTGCATCAGCGGGCCGCCCTGCGCGCCCGGGAACACGGCCGACTGGATCTTCTTCTGGATCTCGGGGTTGGCGCGGCCCATGATCAGGCCGCCGCGCGGGCCGCGCAGGGTCTTGTGCGTCGTGGTCGTCACCACGTCGGCATGAGGCACCGGGTTGGGGTAGAGGCCCGCCGCCACCAGGCCGGCGAAGTGGGCCATGTCCACCATGAACAGCGCGCCCGCCTTGTCGGCGATGGCGCGAAAGCGCGGGAAATCGAGCACCTGCGAATAGGCGGAGAAGCCGGCGACGATCATCTTCGGCCTGTGTTCCATGGCCAGGCGTTCGACTTCGTCGTAGTCGATCAGGTCGTCCGCGTCCAGGCCGTACTGGACGGCGTGGTAGAGCCGGCCCGAGGAACTGACCTTGGCGCCGTGGGTCAGGTGGCCGCCGTGGGCCAGGCTCATGCCCAGCAGGGTGTCGCCGGGCTGCATCAGGGCGAGGTAGACGGCCGCGTTGGCCTGGGAGCCGGAATGGGGCTGGACGTTGGCCCAGTCCGCGCCGAACAGTTCGCAGGTGCGGTCGATGGCCATCTGCTCCACGACGTCCACGTGCTCGCAGCCGCCGTAGTAGCGCTTGCCGGGATAGCCCTCGGCGTACTTGTTGGTCAGCTTGGTGCCCTGGGCCTGCATGACCCGCGGGCTGGCGTAGTTCTCCGACGCGATCAGCTCGATGTGCTGCTCCTGGCGGCGGCCTTCCGCCTCGATGACGGCCCACAGCGCGTCATCGAAACCCTGGATGCGTTCGTTGCCTGAAAACATGATGTCTCCTGTCAGAATGGTTTTTTATGGGCTCCATTCTAGGGAGGGCGGGATTTTCGGCTTGTACGTTCGCGCCATAGTGCAGGGATGGACAGGCCGTCAGGGGGCCGGCGAGGGTGTGGCGCGGCGTTCGCGGCCGGGGGGCACGCCGAAAAATTCCCGGTAGCGATGCGTGAAATGCGTGACGGAGACGAAACCGCAGGCCGCCGCCACGTCGATGATGGGCTGCGCCGTGCCCAGCAGCAGTTGCCGGGCCCGCCGCAGCCGCAGCTCCAGGTAATAGGCGTTGGGCGTGCATTTCAGATGTTCCTGGAACAGCCGTTCGAGCTGGCGCACCGACACCTGGATGCACTGGGCGAGTTCTTCCTTGGTCAGGGGTTCCTCCAGGTTGTTTTCCATCAGCGTCACGACTTCCGTGAGTTTGGGCTGGCTGGTGCCGATCCGCTGGCGCAGCGGAATGCGCTGGGGATCGTGGGTCGAACGGACCCGTTCGCAGACCATCAGTTCGGAGACCTTGGGGGCGATTTCGTGGCAGCCGGCCTGCTGGCCGATCAGGGCGATCATCAGGTCGACGGGAGCGATGCCGCCGCTGCAGGTGTAGCGGTCCCGGTCGATCTCGAAGACCCGCCTGGATACGATGATGTCCGGAAAGTCGGTCAGGAGCTGTTCGGTGTCTTCCCAGTGCGAGGTGCAGCGGTAGCCATTGAGCAGGCCGGCCCTGGCCAGCCAGTAGCTGCCGGTATCGATGCCGCCCAGGGCGACCCCCAGCCGTGCCTGGCGGCGCAGCCAGTTCAGGCAATGGGGATCGATCCGGGCGGGGATGGGGTTGGAGCCGCAGATGAACACCGCATCCAGGATGGGCGCCTGATCCAGGGACCAGTCCGGCTGGACCGGAACCCCGTTGCTGGCCATGACGGTCGCCCCGTCCTGGCTGATCGTGTTCCAGCGGAACAGGGGGGCGTCGCCGGCCCGGTTCGCCATGCGCAGGGGCTCGATGGCCGAGGCGAAGCCGATCAGCGTGAATCCCGGCACCAGCAGGAACCCGTAGTGCCGCAAGGGTGGGGCCGGAGGCGCGTGGGGCCCGGCCGACGGCGCGGATGTGACCATCCTGCTTGTCTCCTTCTGGAAATGATTCGTGTCCGTGGATGATGCGGGATCGCCCGCGCGTTCCGCTCGTGCATTCTGTGCGGTTCTTCGCTTTCAGGCAATTATGGGTCGCTTTTGAAGAAGGCCGGGGGGCATCGGGTCTCTAAGATGATTCGCACAGACAGCGGAAAGCTGCACGACCGCAACCAGATCACGAAACCCACAGGAGACAGCGATGAGCAACCTGCAATTTTCCAATGCCGCCTCGGCCGCCCAGCAAATGCGCGAGACGCGCCTGCTGCAGATCCCGAACGGCCCCCATGCGAAGCCGACCTTTTCCGCCGCCGAAATGCAGCGGCGCGTCGATGCCGTGCGCAAGTACATGGCCGGCAACGGCATCGATGGCGTGCTGTTCACGTCGTACCACAACATCAATTATTACGCCGACTTCCTGTTCTGCCACTTCGGGCGCTTCTATGGCCTGGCGCTGACCCAGGACAAGCACACCACCATCAGCGCCAACATCGATGCCGGCCAGCCGGCGCGCCGCAGCTTCGGCGACAACATCGTCTATACGGACTGGCAGCGCGACAACTACTTCCATGCCGTGCAGACCCTGCTGAAGGGCAGCAAGCGGGTCGGCGTGGAAATGGACCACATCACGGCCGAGAACCTGCAGAAGCTGCGCGACGCGCTGCCGGGCGCCGAACTGGTGGACATCGGCAAGGCCTGCATGCGCATGCGCATGATCAAGTCCGACGAGGAAATCGCGCTCATCAAGCAGGGCGCCCGCATCGCCGACATCGGCGGCGCGGCCTGCCGCGACGCGATCGCCGTGGGCGTGCCGGAATACGAGGTGGCGCTCGCCTCGACGCAGGCGATGGTGCGCGAGATCGCGCGCACCTTTCCGGATGCGGAGCTGATGGACACCTGGACCTGGTTCCAGTCGGGGATCAACACCGACGGGGCGCACAATCCGGTGACTTCGCGGCGCATCGAGCGGGGCGACATCCTGAGCCTGAACTGCTTCCCCATGATCGCGGGCTACTACACGGCGCTGGAACGCACCCTGTTCGCCGAAGAGTGCTCGGACGCGCATCGGAAGATCTGGGAGATCAACGTCGAGGTGCACGAGGCGGGGCAGAAGCTGATCCGCCCGGGCGCGCGCTGCTGCGACATCGCGGCCGAACTGAACGAGATCTTCCACCGCCACGGCGTCCTGAAATACCGCACCTTCGGCTACGGCCATTCGTTCGGCGTGCTGTCGCATTACTACGGCCGCGAGGCGGGGCTGGAACTGCGCGAGGACATCGAAACCGTGCTGGAACCGAACATGGTGGTGTCGATGGAGCCGATGCTGATGCTGCCCGAGGGTTTGCCGGGCGCCGGCGGCTACCGCGAGCACGACATCCTGGTCGTGACCGCGGACGGGGCCGAGAACATCACCAAATTCCCGTATGGCCCCGAGCACAACATCGTGAAGCGCTGATCGATACTGCGGGGCGCCTGATCCCGGTCCATTTCCGGGAGGCGCTCCGCAGGTCCATGCCTTGCCCCTTCTTCGTATGGAAAAAAGGTTGTCGGAGATCGGATTCAAAATTCGGTGGCGCTGTTGCGGCGCCATCACGAGGGATATCCAATTCATGCTGCCACACTCTCGATCTATAACGGGAGGTCGGCATATTTCGAGGAGACAACACCATGGAATACGGCACAGCCAGAATTCCGCATGATAAACGCGAATATGGATTTTTCGATCAGGTTGTGACTTGGTTCGGTTCCGGTGTCAATACCGGGTCCTGGTACTTTGGTGGAATGGCGGCTGCCATTGGCATGAGCTTCGTCTGGCAGTACGCATTCATCTATCTGCCTCTGATGATGATCCCCTGGGCCATGATCGGGTGGATCGCATGGAAGCATGGCGCATCGACTGTCTCCTGCACAGTGCCTGCCCTGGGGGTGAAAGGCTCGCGCTGGGCCGGTGTCGGTGAATTCCTGGGCATGATTGGCTGGCCAAGCATCAATACCTTTATCGCCGCCATTTCACTGACCTATGTCTTTCATGAAATGTGGGGGTGGGCGACGTACGGTCAGCCTGGTTCCACCATGCCGCTTATCCTGGGGATTCTGGTGACCGCCGTCGTTCAGGGCCTGGTCGTGGTGATAGGGCATCGCGCGATCAAATACCTGGAATGGATCTCGGTGGTTCTTCTGATCGTGTTGGGGATCTGGGAAACCATTGTGGTGCTGCAACACTGGGACTATGCCAGGATTGCCAATCTGACCTTGCCGGAGGCTCAGCATACTCCAGCGTTCTATTTTGATCTGGCGTTCGGGTTTTGTTGGGGCTGGGCGATGATCGGAGACTTCGCCCGTCTGGCCAAAGGGCCAGGTGCTGCCACGGCCGGCAGCTGGCTGGGAGTCAACCTGGGCCAGGGCTGGTTCATGATCGTGGGGGCCATCGGCGTGATCGGCGTTGTGCTGGATACCGGTGTATTCGACCCTAATAATTCCGATCCAAGTTCCACGATTGCTTCCCTGGGGCTGGGCACCATCGCTTTCCTGGTGGTTTTCTTTGCGACTGTCAGCACGAATGTGACCGTGCTGTATGGCGCTGGCATGGGCCTGGTCGGCGCCACTCGCAGCCACTCTCCCAAGCGCTACCTGCTGTTCATCGCCATTCTGCAGTTCGCCATGTGCTTTCTGCCGTTGGCCTTTGAAAAATTCATCGAATATTTCGAATTCTTCCTCGGAATTGTCGGCGGCATCTTTGTTCCGTTGTGGACCCTGGTGGTGATCGATTACTTCATCGTCCGTAAATGTCGTGTTCAGGATGAGGATATGTTCGCGGGAACCAATGCCGATGGATCCACCAAGAGCCGGCTGGGGGACTGGAATTCCTCCGGGTGGATCGCGATGGCGCTGGGCCTGGGCGTGTTTTATCTGCTGCATTATGGCCTGCCGGATGTCGCGGCGGTTTGGACCGCGTCCTTTCCCGCAATAGCGATGACCGCGGCCAGCTATCTGGTTATGACGCTGGGTTTCAACATGGGACGCACCCGTCTTGTCTAGCGCGTCTTGCGGCGTCTTTGAGCGGATCGAATGTGGCCGGCAGCCCTTTACGGAATTTGCGGGGTGCTGGCCATCAATGAAATTCATCGATGGAACGAGGTAATTCATGAATCAAGTCCGTATCGCTGAACTGTCTTGGCCGGTCTATGCGGAGAAAGTCGGAAGCGGGGCGCCGGTATTGATTCCGGTCGGGGCCCTGGAGCAGCACGGCCCACATATGAGCATGAATCCGGACGTGCTGCTGCCGACCGCAATCGCCGAGCGCGTGGCGGCCGATATCGACGGGCTGGTGGCGCCGGCCATTGCCTATGGATACAAGTCCCAGCAAAAAAGTGGCGGCGGCAACCACATGCCCGGTACGACCAGCCTGGATGGTTCAACGGTTACCAGCATCATCCGCGACGTGCTCAGGGAACTGGCACGCCATGGTGTGCGCAAGGCGGTTCTGATCAATGGCCATTACGAGAATTCCGCATTCATCACCGAGGGGGTCGACCTGGCATTGCGTGAATTACGCTGGGACGGTATTGCGGATTTTCGTTGCATCATCCTGTCTTACTGGGATTTCATCGATCAGGCCACGATCGACGAGATCTATCAGGGTGATTTCCCTGGCTGGGCGGTCGAGCATGGCGGGGTCCTGGAGACTTCTCTGATGCTGCATCTGCATCCGGATCTGGTCGATATGAGTCTGGTTCATGACCATCCGCCCGCGGCCTTCCCTCCCTACGATTTCTTCCCGATCAAACCTGAGTGGACTCCGGCATCGGGATGCCTGTCCTCGGCCAAACGGGCCAGGGCGGAACATGGCGAGCTGATTTTGCGTGTTTGCGTGCAGGGGATATCGGGGGCATTGCAAACAGCGTTTGATTGATCTGCCGGATGCGCGGATCGGTCCTTCCGGATGAGAATGAAATTCTCATCCAGTGTTTTGGTGTTGGCGGATGTGTTGTTTGCCGGCGGTCGCGCCCGTCCATGCTGCGAGGACCTTCGCTTTCAGGAAATTACGGGTCGCTTTTGAAAAAGGACGGGCAGCCCCGGGTCTCTAAGATGATTCGCACGGGCAGCGGAAGGCTGCACGATCACCCTCACTAGAAAAATTGCACTTCCGATAGGTATGGCCCGCGAAAGGCTGGTCGTACAGAGGGCATATGGAGACAAGACAATGAACTCTGCCGTCATTCAGGCCAGTGCCATGCCGGGCAATGGCGAGCGCCGCGTCATCAGGAAAGTCGCGGCCGCCAGCTTCATCGGCAATTTCGTCGAATGGTTCGACTATGCGTCGTACGCCTATCTGGCGACCATCATCGCCCATGTGTTCTTCCCCGAGGCCTCGCCGACGGCGGGCCTGATGGCCACCTTCGGGGTGTTCGCCCTGTCCTTCGTCGTCCGCCCCATCGGCGGCGTGTTCTGGGGCCACTACGGCGACAGGATCGGCCGCAAGCAGGCCCTGTCGCTGTCGATCATCATCATGTCCCTGGCGACCTTCGCCATCGCCCTGCTGCCCGATTTCGGCCAGATCGGCATCTGGGCGCCCGTGCTGCTCCTGGTCCTGCGGCTGGTCCAGGGTTTTTCGGCGTCGGGAGAGTATGCGGGCGCGTCGGCCTTTCTGGTCGAGTATGCACCGCCTCACAAGCGCGGGCTGTACGCCAGCATCGTGCCGGCCAGCACGGCCTCGGGCCTGCTGCTGGGGTCCCTGCTGGTGTCCGGTATGCACCTGTTCCTCAGTCCCGAGCAGATGCAGTCCTTCGGCTGGCGCCTGCCGTTCCTGCTGGCGGCGCCCCTGGGCTACATCGGCCGCTACATCCGCATGAATCTCGAAGATTCGCCCAAGTTTCGCGAGCTGGAAGAATCGCATCAGGTGCCCCAGGCGCCCATCGGCCTGCTGCTGTCGCGCCACCGCCATGCCCTGATCATCGCCGTCGGCGTGACGATGCTCAACGCCGTGGGCTTCTACATCATCCTGAGCTACATGCCCACCTACATGTCCGTCGAGCTCGGCGTGAGCGAATCCGAGTCCTTCCTGGCGACCACGGTGGCCCTGACCGCCTACATCGGCCTGATCTTCCTGATGGGCGTGCTGTCGGACCTGCTCGGGCGCAAGACCATGCTGATCCTTGCGTCGCTGGCCTTCGTCTGGCTGACCGTGCCGCTGTTCAGCGGCCTGGCCTCGGCCAGTTTCATGGGCATCGTGCTGATCCAGATCGCCTTTGGCGCCATGCTGACCATGAACGACGGCACCTTGCCCAGTTTCCTGTCGGAGATCTTCCCGACCCGGGTGCGCTACAGCGGCTTTGCCCTGAGCTTCAACGTGGCCAACGCGATTTTCGGCGGCACGGCCCCGTTCGTCGCCACCTGGCTGATCCAGCTGACGGACAACAAGCTCGCGCCGGCCTGGTACCTGGTGGTGGCCGCGGGCGTTGCGCTGATCGCCATGATCCTGAGCAAGGAAACGTCCCGCCAGCCCCTGCAGGACTAGAGGGGGCAACGCATGAACATTCCCGCCGACCCGCTGGTTTGCGCCTTGCCGGATGTGCAGGGCGGGCTGGACATGCGCGGGATCGCCATCCAGCGGGTGGGGGTGCGCGGGGTGCGCCATCCCTTGCTGGTGGCCGCTGGCGCCGGCCAGCCCCAGGCGACCGTCGCCCGATGGGAAATGACCGTGGCGCTGCCGGCCGAGGAAAAGGGCACGCACATGTCGCGCTTCATCGCCCTGCTGGAAACGCGGCGCGGCGAGGCCATGACGCCGAAGGGCTTGTGCGGCCTGGCGGATGCGCTGCTGGAGCGGCTGGGAGCCGGGGCGGGCGACGTGGCCGCCGAGTTTCCGTATTTCGTGGAAAAGGCGGCGCCCGCGTCGGGTGTGCGCAGCCTCATGGATTATCGGGTGCGCTGGAGCGCGCGGGCCCGGCGCGGCGAGCCCGCGCGCTTCTCCCAGAGTGTCCAGGTCCCTGTGACCAGCCTGTGCCCTTGCTCCAAGGCCATTTCCGATTACGGCGCGCACAACCAGCGGTCGCACATCCTGGTCCGCGTGGCGTACGAGGCGCCCGGCGCGGCCGACCTGGAGGGGCTGATCCGGCGCGTCGAGGCCCAGGCCTCGTGCGAACTGTGGGGCCTGCTGAAACGCACCGACGAGAAGTTCGTCACCGAGCGCGCCTACGAGAATCCGAAATTCGTCGAAGACCTGGTGCGCGACGTGGCGCTGACGCTGGAACGGCTGCCGGGCCTGGCCGCCTACGAAATCGAGGCCGAGAACTTCGAGTCGATCCACAACCACTCCGCCTATGCGCGGGTGTCCGGTGGGCGGAGGCATGCGTTCGAGTGATTGCGCGCGGACCGTGGCATGCGTGTCCCAGGCAAATGTCGGAACCATACAAGCCTCGCTTCTTCCACTCTATAGAATCGTCCGCAGGGGCTGAAGGAATCATTCGATCCGTCGGGCGGAGCCCGATTCAGTGCCTCTATATATAAGAAAGATTGGAGACAAAATATGGCTCAGGTATCGAGCGTGAGGAGCGCCTTGCTCATCGCGGGGGCGTTCATTGCCTTTCTGGTCGGGTCCGGCTTCGCAACCGGTCAGGAAATCATGCAGTACTTCGTCGGCTATGGGTACGCCGGCGTTCTTGGCGCGGGGATCGTGTTCGCGGTCTTCGTGTATGTGGGGTTGAGCTTCGTGTCGGCCGGCCATCACCAGCAATTCCAGAAGGGCAACGACGTCTATGCCCATTATTGCGGCAAATATGTCGGCAGGTTCTACGACTATTTCTCGGTCGTGTTCATCTACATGTCCTTCATGGTCATGGTGGGTGGCGCCGGGGCGACCCTGCATCAGCAATATGATCTCCCGGTTCATTACGGAGGTATCGGGATCGCCGTCGTCGCCGGCGTCACCGTGCTGTTCGGCCTGTCGAACATTGTCAACGTCATCGGCGCCATCGCGCCGGTGATCTGTGTCGGGACGATTCTGCTGGGAGTCGCCGGCATGCTGCTGAATCCCTCGGGCCTGGCCTCGGCCGACGAGGCCATTGCCGGGATGGACCTGCTCCGGGCCTCGCCCCACTGGCTGTCGGCTGCCATGTCCTATGTCGGATTCTGCATGCTGTGGCTGGCCGCCTTCATGTCGCAGATCGGGAAGAACGCCCGGACCGGCCGCGAGGCCCGTCTGGGCGCCGTCCTGGGGGCCTTCGGCTTTTCTCTGGCGGTCGTCGTCATCACGTTGGGCCTGATGGCCAACATCGATCTGGTCGCGGGCAGCCTGGTGCCTTCCCTGGCGCTGGCCGGCAAGCTCCATCCGCTCATCGGCACCCTGTTTTCCCTGGCCGTCTATGCCGCGATCTACACGACGGCCGTGCCCCTGCTCTGGCTCGTGGTCGCGCGGGTCGTTCCGGACGACAAGAGCCGGGCGTTCAAGACCGCGACGGTCCTGCTGGCCGCGGCGGGCACCCTCATCGCCCTGCAGGTGCCGTTCGACCGGCTCATCAATATCGTGTATGTGCTGAACGGCTATGTGGGTATCTGCCTGCTCGCGTTCATGCTGATCAAGGACATTACGGGCACGGCCTTGCCCGGCCTGCTGCGCCGCCTGTTGCCCGCATGATGAGCGGCTTTCGCCCCGGCTTGCCGGGGACGGCGCCGGGCCGCATGGCCCGGCACGTGCCGCGCGCCGCGGGCTCAGAGCACGATGGTGCGGTGCCCGCTGATGAACACGCGCCGCTCGGTGTAGATCTTGACGGCGCGGGCGAGCGCCTGGCATTCCAGGTGGCGGCCGATGGCCAGCAACTGGTCGGGATCCTGCGTGTGGTCCACGGGTTCGACCACCTGCTCGATGATGGGGCCCTCGTCCAGGTCGTCGGTGACGAAGTGCGCCGTGGCGCCGATCACCTTGACGCCCCGTTCGTAGGCCTGGTGGTAGGGCCGCGCGCCCTTGAAGCCCGGGAGGAAGGAATGATGGATGTTGATCGCACGGCCGGCCAGCGCCTTGCTGGTGTCCGGTCCCAGGATCTGCATGTAGCGGGCGAGGACGACCAGTTCCGCGCCGGTCGCGTCCGCCAGTTCCAGGATGGCCGCTTCCTGCTGCCGGCGGTTGTCGTTGCCGACCGGCAGGTGGTGGAAGGCGACGCCGGCGGCCTGGGCGTGGCCGCGCAGGGCGTCGTGGTTGGACGCGATCGCCGCGACCTCCATGCGCAGTTCGCCCATGCGGGTGCGGAACAGCAGGTCCGCCAGGCAGTGTTCCAGCTTCGACACCAGGATCAGCACTTTGGGGCGCAGGGACAGGTCGTGAATGTTCCAGCGCATCGAGAAGCGCCGCGCGAGATCCGCGAAGTCCCGCTCCAGGGATGCGCGTTCCAGCGCCTGGCCTTCGGCATGGAAGACGCCGCGCACGAAGAATTGCCGCGTGCTCTTTTCGTCGAAGACGGCGAACTCGTCGATGTAGCATTGCCGCTGGTCCAGGAACGATGCGATGGCCGCGACCTGGCCCGCCGCGCTGGGGCAGGAGACGGTCAGGCAGAAGCGGGGGGGATGGGCGTGCGCGCCCGCGGGGATCGGGGAAGTGTGCATCGAGAGGTCTCCTTTGGTATGCGCGCGGGGGGCCGCCATGCGTGCCGCCCCCGGGCGTCCGCCGGTATGGCGGATGGACCCACTACACCATCGAGCCGCGCGCCTGACTAGAATGGAAGCGTCATGGCGCTTGAACCGATTGGCAGGAGGAAGGATCGAATGGACAAGGGACCGGTGCGCTTCGGCTTCATCCTGCTGCCGCATTTCACGTTGACGGCCTTTTCAGGCATGCTGGACGTGCTGCGCCTGGCCGGCGACGAGGGCGATCACAGCCGTCCCCTGCGCTGTTCCTGGCAGGTGATCGACGAGACCCTGACGCCGGTCCGATCCAGCAGCGGCATCCAGGTCGTGCCCTCGGAAACGCTGGGCGATCCGTCCCGTTTCGATTACCTGGTGGTGGTCGGCGGCCTGCTGAAGCGTCCGCCCGTCAATCCCGGCCTGCTGGAATTCATCCGCCAGGCCGCGCGCGCGGACGTCACCCTGGTGGGCCTGTGCACCGGCGTGTTCACCCTGATGCAGGCCGGCGTGCTCGCCGGGCACCGCATCTGCATCAGCTGGTTCCATTACTGGGATTTCCTGGAGCGCTTTCCGGCGACCGATCCCGGCCAGGTGTGCGCCGACCGGCTGTACGTCTTCGACCGGCGGCGCATCACCTGCTCGGGCGGGCGCGCCTCGATCGACGTGGCCGCCGAGATCCTGGGCCGGCACGTCGACCGGCCGATCGTGCAGAAGGCCCTGCGCATCCTCCAGGTCGACGACGCCGGCCGGGCCAACGCCGCCCAGCCCCTGCCGCCGGGCGCCCAGCCCGCCACGCATCCGGTGGTGCGCCGCGCGGTGCTGCTCATGGAACAGCACGTCGGCCGGGCGCTGGGCCTGGGCGAGCTGGCCGGCCGGCTGGGGATCTCCGTGCGCCACCTGGAGCGGCTCTTCAAGGAAGCCACCGGCCAGAGCCCGCAGGCCTATGCCCGCGGCATCCGCCTGCGCCTGGCGGCCTGGATGCTGACGCACACCAAGAAGACCATTTCCGCCATCGCCTCGGAGTGCGGGTTTTCCGACGCCTCGCACCTGGGCCGCGAGTTTCGCACCGCCTTCCTCATGTCGCCCAGCGCCTGGCGCGACCGCGCGCAACTGCCCGACGCCCTGCTGCCGCCTCGGGGCGGCGAGGCCGATTACGTCAGCGAAGTCTTTCCCGATCGCCGCGAGTTCTTCTGAACCGCCGGATTCTTCCAACGGGTTGGCGGAAAAGTTCTAGCTCGGCCGCTTCGCTTTTGATGTACTGCGCCTCATGCGACCCGCCTGCATGGGGGACGGAGACATCCAAGCGAGGAGACCATGAGCAACCGCTACTCGATTTTCAGCCTGATACGCAACGGGCTGAGCCATCACGAAAACTGGGGCCGGGCATGGCACAGCCCGGAGCCCAGGAAAGAATACGACGTCGTCATCGTCGGCGCCGGCGGCCACGGGCTGGCCACCGCGTACTACCTGGCCAAGGTCCACGGCGTGCGCAACGTGGCCGTCCTGGAAAAGGGCTGGCTGGGCGGCGGCAACACCGCGCGCAACACGACCATCGTGCGTTCCAATTATCTCTGGGACGAGTCTGCGCAGCTCTACGAGAAGGCCATGCAGCTCTGGGAAGGCCTGTCCCAGGACCTGAACTACAACGTCATGTTCAGCCAGCGCGGGGTCATGAACCTGGCCCACACCCTGCAGGAAGTGCGCGACACCCAGCGGCGCATCAATGCCAACCGCTACAACGGCGTGGACGGCGAATGGCTGACCCCGGCCCAGGTCAAGGAAATCGTCCCCAACATCAACCTGGACAGCCGCTATCCCGTGCTGGGCGGCTCGTTCCAGCGGCGCGGCGGCGTGGCGCGCCACGACGCCGTGGCCTGGGGCTTCGCCCGCGCCGCCGACCGGCTGGGCGTGCACATCATCCAGAACTGCCCCGTCACCAACATCCGCAGGAAGGACGGCGCGGTCGAGGGGGTGGATACCGGCAAGGGCTTCATCAGGGCGAAGAAGGTCGCCGTGGTGGTGGCCGGCCATTCCAGCGTGCTGGCCGACATGGCCGGCATCCGCCTGCCGATCGAAAGCCATCCGCTGCAGGCGCTGGTGTCCGAACCGGTCAAGCCCTGCATCCACACCGTCATCATGTCCAATGCCGTGCACGCCTACATCAGCCAGTCCGACAAGGGCGACCTGGTGATCGGCGCCGGCATCGACCAGTACCTGGGCTACGGCCAGCGCGGCAGCTTCCAGAGCATCGAGCACACGCTGCAGGCCATCGTCGAGATGTTCCCGTCGCTCAGCCGCGTGCGCATGAACCGCCAGTGGGGCGGGATCGTCGACGTCTCGCCCGACGCCTGCCCGATCATCAGCAAGACCGACATCAAGGGCCTGTATTTCAACTGCGGCTGGGGCACGGGCGGCTTCAAGGCGACGCCGGGCTCGGGCTGGGTGTTCGCCCACACGGTGGCGCGCGACGAGCCGCATCCCCTGAACAAGGCGTTCTCCATCGACCGCTTCTACAGCGGCCACCTGATCGACGAGCACGGCGCCGCGGCCGTGGCCCACTGAGGAGACATCATGCTGCAGATCAAATGCCCCTGGTGCGGCGACCGCGCCGAGAGCGAATTCAGCTATGGCGGCGAGGCCGGCATCGTCCGGCCCGTGGACAACGAATCGATGGACGACCGGCAATGGGGCGACTACGTCTTCATGCGCCGCAACACCTTCGGACCGTTCCGCGAGCAGTGGGTGCACGCCCACGGCTGCCGCCGCTGGTTCATCGCCGAGCGCGACACGCGTTCCTATGAGTTCCAGCGCTACGAAACCTTCGGCCAGAACAAGGAGACAACATGAACCAGCCCTGCCGTCTGCCCCAGGGGGGGCGAGTGCGCCGCGGCGTCCCGGTGAATTTCACCTTCAATGGCAAGGCCTACGCGGGCTTCGAGGGCGACACCCTGGCCTCGGCGCTGCTCGCCAACGGCGTGCACTTCGTGGCGCGCAGCTTCAAGTACCACCGCCCGCGCGGCATCCTGACCGCCGGCGTCGAGGAGCCGAACGCCATCGTGCAGCTGGAAAGCGGCCCCTACACCGTGCCCAACGCGCGCGCCACCGAGGTCGAGCTCTACGAAGGCCTGCGCGCCACCAGCGTGAACGCCAAGCCCGACATCGAGCACGACCGCATGGCCGTCATGCAGCGGTTCGCGCGCTTCATTCCGGCCGGCTTCTACTACAAGACCTTCATGTGGCCGCGCAGCTGGTGGGGCAAGTACGAGGAACGCATCCGCGACGCCGCCGGCCTGGGCTCGGTGCCCGAGACGCCGGACCCCGACCGCTACGAGAAGCGCTACGCCCATTGCGACGTGCTGGTCGTGGGCGCCGGGCCGGCGGGCCTGGCCGCGGCCTGCGCGGCCGCGCGCAGCGGCGCGCGCGTCATGCTGGTGGACGACCGCGGCGAGGCCGGCGGCAGCCTGCTGTGGACCGAGGAGATCATCGACGGCAAGCCGGCGGCCGAATGGGTGGCCGAGCGCGTGGCCGAGCTGTCCGCGCTGCCGGACGCGCGGGTGCTGATGCGCACGACCGCCTTCGGCTACCAGGACCACAACCTGGTCACCGCCTGCGAGCGGCTGCACGACCACCTGCCGATCCGGCAGCGCGCCGGCACGCGCGAGCGCGTCTGGAAGATCCGCGCGCGCCACGTCGTGCTGGCCACCGGCGCCCACGAGCGTCCGCTGGTTTTCGGCAACAACGACATCCCTGGCATCATGCTGGCCGGCGCCGTGTCCGCCTACATCCATCGGTTCGGCGTGCTGCCCGGCCGCCGCGCCGTGGTGTTCACCAACAACGACAGCGCCTACCAGTGTGCGATCGACCTCAAGCGCCAGGGCGCCGAGGTCACCATCGTCGATCCGCGCGTCATGAGCGAGGGCACCCTGCCGGGCGAGGCGGTCCGGCTGGGGATCCCCGTGATCCACCAGGCCGTGGTCGCCGAGGCGCGCGGCGGCAAGCACGTCTCCGGAGTGCGGCTGCGCGGCCTGGGTGCGCGCCTGCCCGACGGCGCGGACACGCTCGCCTGCGATCTGCTGGCGATGTCCGGCGGCTGGAATCCGGTGGTCCACCTGTACGCGCAATCGCGCGGCAAGCCGCGCTGGTGCGACGGGCGGGCGTGCTTCGTGCCCGGCGAACCGGCCCAGCCGCAAGGCAGCGCCGGCGCGGCCAACGGTGATTTCGGCCTGCAGGAGGCGCTGGACGGCGGCGTGCGGGCCGGCCTGGAGGCGGTCGCCGGGCTCGCCTCGGCCCGCCGGGTCGACGCGCCGGCCTGGACGGCCCGTCCCGTCGAGACTTCGCCCCTGATGCCCCTGTGGTCGGTCGGCAAGGGCACGCAGGCCAGCCGCGGCCCCAAGCAGTTCATCGACTACCAGAACGACGTCTCGGTGTCCGACATCCTGC
Organism: Castellaniella denitrificans; assembly: GCF_042653765.1. Lineage (NCBI taxonomy): Bacteria > Pseudomonadati > Pseudomonadota > Betaproteobacteria > Burkholderiales > Alcaligenaceae > Castellaniella > Castellaniella denitrificans. The sequence continues at coordinate 34,590 of NZ_JBHSEZ010000028.1, forward strand.
TCGCGGTGCGCGAAGGCTACCATTCGGTGGAGCACGTCAAGCGCTACACGGCGATGGGCTTCGGCACCGACCAGGGCAAGCTGGGCAACATCAACGGCATGGCGGTGCTGGCCGAGGCGCTCAAGCAGAGCATCCCCGAGACCGGCACGACCACCTTCCGTCCCAACTACACGCCGGTGAGTTTCGGCGCCATCGCCGGGCGCGAGCTGGGCGATTGCTTCGATCCGATCCGCAAGACCTGCCTGCACGACTGGAACGTGGAGCACGGCGCGGTGTTCGAGGACGTGGGCAACTGGAAGCGCGCCCACTACTATCCGAAGCCGGGCGAGGACATGCACGCCGCCGTGCGGCGCGAATGCCTGGCCGTGCGCAACGCCGTCGGCATCCTGGACTACAGCACGCTGGGCAAGATCGACGTGCGCGGCCCGGACGCGGTGGAATTCCTCAACCGCCTGTACATCAATTCCTGGACCAAGCTGCAGCCCGGCCGCTGCCGCTACGGTCTGCTGCTCGACGAGAACGGGATGGTGATGGACGACGGCGTCAGCATCCGGCTGGCCGAGGACCATTTCCTGCTCACCACCACCACTAGCGGCGCCGCGCGCATCATGAGCTGGATGGAGCGCTGGCTGCAGACGGAATGGCCCGACCTGCGGGTCTACCTGACCTCGGTGACCGACCAGTACGCCGTTGCCACCGTGGCCGGACCGCAGGCGCGCAAGGTGCTGAGTGCCGTGTGCGACGGCATCGATTTCGGCAACGAGGCCTTCCCCTTCATGAGCTTCAGGGAAGGCACCATCGACGGCGTGTTCGCCCGCGTGCTGCGGGTCAGTTTCTCCGGCGAACTGTCGTATGAAATCTACACGCCGGCCAACATGGGCCGCCATGTCGTCGAGCGGCTGATGCGGGCCGGCGAGCCCTATGGCATCACGCCCTACGGCACCGAGACCATGCACGTGCTGCGCGGCGAGAAGGGCTACATCATCGTCGGGCAGGACACCGACGGTTCCGTCACGCCCATGGACCTGGGCATGGGCGGAATGGTCGCCAAGAACAAGGACTGCCTGGGCAAGCGTTCGCTCATGCGCAGCCATACGAACGGCGCCGGACGCAAGCAGTTCGTCGGCCTGCTGGCCGACGACCCGGCCTGCGTCCTGCCCGAAGGCGGCCAGATCCTGCAAGGGCCCACCCAGGCCGCCATCGCCCCCATGTTCGGCCACGTGACGTCCAGCTACATGAGCCCGGTCCTGGGCCGCTCGATCGCCCTGGCCCTGCTGAAGGATGGCCAGGAGCGGATGGGCCAGTCAGTCACCGTCGCCACCGCCGACGGCCGGTTCATGCCGGCGCGCGTCTGCAGTCCCGTGTTCTATGATCCCGAAGGAGCCCGTCAGAATGTCGAGTGAAATCAAACAGCAGACCCCGCTGGCGAGCCTGCAGGCCGATTATGGCCAGCCGCTGCGGCACCGCACCTCGGGGCGGGTCCTCCTGAGCGAACTGCCCCTGGTCGGCCTGGCGAACCTGCGCGTCGATCCGGGCTCCGGGGCGATCCTGGACGCCTTGCGCGCCGGCCTGGGGCTGGAATTGCCGGTCGCGCCCAACACCGTGGCGCAGGGCCGGGACGCGATGGCGTTGTGGCTGGCTCCCGACGAATGGCTGCTGCGGGCGTCGTCCGATGGTCCGGCCGATCTGGCCGCGCACGTGGAGGCCGCCCTGGCGGGCCACTGGTTCGCCGTCACCGACCAGACCAGCGGCTATTCCGTGGTGCGGCTGCACGGACCCGGGACGCGCGACGTGCTGAACGCGGGATGCCCGCTGGACCTGCACCCTGGCGTCCTCACGCTCGGCCAGTGCGCCCAGTCCCATTTCTTCAAGGCGAGCGTGCTGCTGCGCCCCCTGGACGAGAAAGGGGATGGCTGGGAGCTGATCGTGCGGCGCAGTTTCGCCGATTACACCGTGCGCATGCTGCTCGATGCCATGCGGGAGTGAATCCTGGCCTCCGGGGAGTCTCTCGCGGGCGCTCTGTCGTCCGGTGAACCCGGCCGGTGGCATGAGTCCCCGGCCGGGCACCGCGCCCGTCGGGCGGTGCGGCTAGTGGAGGAGGGCCAGATGAGCGATGTAGCCGCTGCGGCTCTCGCCAGCGGCGCGCGCGCGGTCGTCGAGCCGTTTCAGGATGCGCCGGGGCAGCGTGATGTTCACCCGTTCCGTCGTATCGTCCATCAGCGCGGGATCGACCTCGACGATGGCCCATATCCACCCTTCGTAGACCTTCAGTTTTTGCAGATCGGTGATGCGGGACGGTTGCGGAATCGGCTCGTTGTGTTCGATGGAGTCCTCGATCCACAAGGCAATGGCTTCCCTGGCGTTTTCGACAGCTTCGTCGATCCCCTCGTCTGCTGCGGAAAAGCACCCGGGCAGATCGGGCACGACCACGCTCCAGGCCGTGGTTTCGTTGCCCGGTTCGATTGCGATGGGGTATTTCATGCGCATGTCTCCTTACTTGAGGCCTGGACAGATCGGACAAGTCCCCAGAGCTGGAAATGTCACGCGTCGCGCCGAAGCTCGAATGAATCGAACAGCGCCGCCAACGTATCGGCGACCGCCGCGCCCGGCCAGTCCCGCAGGGATTGGCCGCGGGCGTTCAGGGCCTCGTCCGCGCAGCCCCGCGGGCGGAACACCTGCACCGCGTAGCGCCGCACCCCCATGTCCGCCAGCCGCCGGCCCAGCGCCAGCAGGCCGTCGGGGTCGATCAGGTCGGGATGGGCGGTGGTGCGGCATTCGAAATCCGCGCCGCCGTCGAGCAGCGCTCGCAGGCTGGCCAGGGCGGGCGCGCCGCTGCCGGCCACCCGGGTGACGCGGGCGTAGTCGTCGAAATCCGCCTTGATGTCCAGGCCGACCCAGTCCACGTCCGGCAGCACCTGCGCCAGGCGGCGCGGATGGGTGCCGCCGGTGTGCAGGCCGATCTTGTAGCCCAGCGCCCGCGCCTGGGAGATGGCCGCGCCCAGGCCCGGGTCCATGGTGGGTTCGCCGCCGCTGAAGACCACGCCGTCGATCAATCCCACCCGCCGTTGCAGGAAGGCCATGATGTCGTCCCAGTCCAGCGGACTGCCGGCCGTGCGCGGCTGCAGGTGCGGATTGTGGCAGTAGCCGCAGCGCCAGGGGCAGCCCTGCACGAAGACGACGGCCGCCAGCAGGCCGGGGTAGTCCGTGGCGGTGAAGGGGACGAGCCCGCCGGCCTTCAGGCGGGGAGCGGGGGCGTGTCCGGCCCGGATGCGGACCGGGGCGGCGGGCTGCTGGGGGAGAAGCTCGGTGTGCATGTCGGGCGGGGCGCCCCCGGGCGGGGGCGCCGCGTGCCTGCGTCAGGCGGCCTGCCGGACGGGCGCCTGGCCGGCGTGGCGTTCGACGAAGAAGCGGCGTTCGTGGAATTCGCCCTTCTTGCCGATGTTGAAGGACGACATGGGGCGGTGGTAGCCCATGACGCGGGTCCAGATTTCGCAGGGCTGGCGTTCGGCGTCGTTCAGGGTGACGGGGGTCTGGTTCATGGAGTGCTCCTGTTGAGAGTGGGTGGAAAAAGGGCAATCGGCGCGCTGCGGATCAGGCCGCCGCTTCGTGCGGGGCCGCGTCCGGCAGGGACGCCGCCTGCCGCTTGCGGGCGATCAGTTCGTCGTCGCAGTGCGGGCAGAAATCGTGCCGGCCCGGCAGGTAGCCGTGCCTGGGGCAGATGGAAAACGTCGGCGTGACCGTGATGTAGGGCAGCGAGAAGCGGCCCAGCGTGCGGCGCACCAGCTCGCGGCAGGCGTCGGCCGAGGACAGCGGTTCGGTCATGTACAGGTGCAGCACGGTGCCGCCGGTGTACTTGCGCTGCAGTTCGTCCTGGCGTTCCAGGGCCTCGAAGGGGTCGTCGGTGAAGCCGACCGGCAATTGCGACGAGTTGGTGTAGTAGGGCATGTCGTCCGTGCCGGCCTGCAGGATGTCGGGCCAGCGGGCGCGGTCTTCCTTGGCGAAGCGGTAGGTCGTGCCCTCGGCGGGTGTGGCTTCCAGGTTGTACATGTGGCCGGTGGCCTCCTGGAACTCGACCATGCGGGCGCGCACGTGGTCCAGCAGGCGCACGGCGAAGGCGTGGCCCCAGGGGCTCGTCAGGTCGTGCTCGTCCGCGGTGAAGTTGCGGATCATTTCGTTGATGCCGTTGACCCCCAGCGTGGAGAAGTGGTTGCGCAGGGTCCCCAGGTAGCGGCGCGTGTAGGGGAACAGGCCGTCGTCCATGTGCTGCTGGATGACGCGGCGCTTGATTTCCAGGCTGTCGCGGCCCAGTTCGAGCAGTTCGTCGAGCCGCGCGAACAGGCCCGCCTCGTCGCCCCGGTACAGGTAGCCCAGGCGCGCGCAGTTGATGGTGACCACTCCCAGGGAGCCGGTCTGCTCGGCCGAGCCGAACAGGCCGTTGCCGCGCTTGAGCAGTTCGCGCAGGTCCAGCTGCAGGCGGCAGCACATGGACCGGATCATGTTCGGCTTGAGCTCGGAATTGATGAAGTTCTGGAAGTAGGGCAGGCCGTACTTCGCCGTCATTTCGAACAGCAGTTCCGAATTCGGGCTGTGCCAGTCGAAGTCGGGGGTGATGTTGTAGGTCGGGATGGGGAAGGTGAAGGCCCGCCCGCGCGCGTCGCCGGCCATCATGACCTCGATGTAGGCGCGGTTGATCATGTCCATCTCGGCCTGCAGCTCGCCGTAGGTGAAGGGCATTTCCTCGCCGCCGATCAGCGGCACCTGGTCGCGCAGGTCCTCGGGGCAGACCCAATCGAAGGTCAGGTTGGTGAAGGGGGTCTGCGTGCCCCAGCGCGAGGGCACGTTCAGGTTGTAGATCAGTTCCTGGATGCTCTGGCGCACTTCGGCGTAGGACATGGCGTCCTTGCGGATGAAGGGGGCCATGTAGGTGTCGAAGGAGCTGAAGGCCTGGGCGCCGGCCCATTCGTTCTGCAGCGTGCCCAGGAAGTTGACGATCTGGCCGACCGCGCTGGACATGTGGCGCGGGGCGATGGCCTCGACCTTGCCGGGGACGCCGTTGAGCCCTTCGTTGAGCAGCGTGCGCAGCGACCAGCCGGCGCAGTAGCCCGACAGCATGTCCAGGTCGTGGATGTGCAGGTCGGCCTGGCGGTGCGCCTGGCCGATGGCTTCGGGGTAGACGTGGCTGAGCCAGTAGTTGGCGATCATCTTGCCCGAGGTGTTCAGGATCAGGCCGCCCAGCGAGTAGCCCTGGTTGGCGTTGGCGTTGACGCGCCAGTCCTGCTGCCGCAGGTATTCGTCGATGGAACGGATCACGTCCACGTGCGGGACGGGGCGGTCGGCCTGCGTCTCGGCCGTGCGCTGGAGTGCGGATGGAGTCATCCTGTGTTCCTCTATATATTGTGTATTCGTGAATGGTAAACACAATATATAGTGTCATCAAGGATTTCTTGGGCTTTTTTGGATAGCCTTGATGAGGGTCAAGAACGGGTGCCGGGCGAAGATTGCCGGAGGCCGCGGGCGGGCAAGATCCTGACACACATGAACCATCTTCGCGCCTGTTCGCCGGCCGGCAAACCCGCTATCGTGGGACCCATTCGTATGGATTCCATGGAGAGACGGAAACATGATGCGCTGGATCGGATGGCTGCTGGCGGCCTGGGGCTGGATCGTCCCGGCCGGTGTCCTGGCGGCGGGCGTGGCGACCGTGCAGGCGGGCGACCGGACGCTGACGGTGTCCTTCGACGGACCGGACGCGCGGGTCGATGTCGGCGGCATCGGGCAGGGCTACCTGCTGATGCGCGATGGCAAGCTGTATTCCGTCATGCGGGCCGGAGGCCGGCCGCTGGTCATGGACGGGGGCGCCATGGCGCGGTTGCTGGGCGGCGGCTCCCTCCAGGCGGCCCCCGACATGATCCTCTCGCTGACCCGGATCGAGCCGACCGGCGCCCGCGAGACGGTGGCCGGCCGCGCGGGCGCCGTCTACGCCGTGTCCTACCGGGACGAGCAAGGGCGCGAGCGCGCCGGGCAGGGAGTCCTGGGCAAGCAGCCCGAAGTGCGGGAACTGACGCGCGCCCTGGGCCGGATGGCCGTCCTGCTGCAGGCCGCCGCCGGGCAGCCGGCGGACGGCGCGCGGCAGGTGCTGGACACGCTGGAAGAAAAGGGCCTGGGCCTGCTGGCCTATGAAAAGCAGTTCCGCGTGGAGCGGCTGGCGGCCACGCCGCCCGCGCCGGGGAGCCTGGACCTGCCGGCGCCGCCGACGCAGCTGCCGCCGGAACTGGGCCAGCTGCTGCAGGGGCTGGGCCGGCGGTGAGCGGGCTTCCGGAACGGAAAAAGCCACCCCGGTGAACAGGTCCCCGGAAGCGGGGCGGTCGCAGGGGTGGCTTTCCTGCCGTCGCTTGGCGGACTCGCCGCGGGCGGCCGCGCCCGGAGGCGCCCGGCGCGCTCAGGGCACGATGTGGAAATCGATGACGATCTCGCCGGGGTTGCGGGCCAGGTATTCGAACTGGATGTTTTCGCCGAAGTGGTTCTTCAGCTGCTGCAGCAGCGGCAGGGGATCGTGGTCGTTGCAGAAGCGCATGGTTTCCCCCGGCTGCAGCGCCGACAGCGCGCCGAAGATGGCCGCGTGGCGGAAGCGCTTGGCAATGCCGCGCGCATCGAGGGGGTAGGTGTTTTCTGCGAACATGGGGATAGCGTCGGAAGCCACGGTGCGTCATTCCTGGAGAGGTGGATCGAGCTTCCGATTATAGGAACGCCCCCGGGAAAAACCGGCGGGAACCCTATGCCCAGCAAGGTTGTCGGCATGGCGGGCGAAGGGAATCGAGGCTTTCCGGCATCGCCGTGGGCGCCGTGCCCCGCTGCGGATCCTGCTCAGGATTCCGGCGCGGCGCCGGCCCGGTCCCGATGGCGTGCTTCCCAGTCTTTCACCGCTTGCTGCCAGGCGCGCCTTTCCTCGGCGTAGGTGTCGAACACGCAGGGTTCGCAGCCGTTGCCGCAGCATTCGTTGAGATCGGGTTCGACGGGCTCCTCGGGGCGGGGATCGTCGGCGGGGCCGTCCGGCATGCTCATGGGGTCGTTCTCAGACGCAGGCCAGGTTGGCCTGATTGCTGCGCCGGACGTCCTCGGGGATCTCGATGGTCCGGCCGGACTGGGGCCGGCCGTCGACGAACATCACCAGTTCGCCCGGCTGGAAGGCGGTCCAGGTCTCGTTGTCGGTCAGGGGCTTGGTCGTGATGACCGAGACGCAGTCGCCGCGCGCGTTGGTCTGGGAAAAGTCCACCGACATGTCGGTGTCCACCAGGTGCGCCACCTGGAAAGGCCAGGCGCGCACGATGTAGTACAGGTTCGTGGAGCAGTGCGCCAGCATGCAGCGGCCGTTGGACATCAGGAAATTGAACACGCCGTGGCGCGTCAGGTCGGCCGTCATGTCGGCCACGGCGGCGAACAGTTCCGTGTCTTCCGGCTCGCGGGTGCCGAAACGGGCGCGCAGCCCTTCCATCATGGTGCAGAAGGCCCGTTCGCTGTCGGTCTGGCCGATCGGCAGGTGGTCGCCGCGCAGGTCGGGCTCGAAGTCCTTCAGGTCGCCGTTGTGGGCGAACAGCCAGTGCCGGCCCCACAGTTCGCGCACGAACGGGTGGCAGTTTTCCAGTTCCAGGGCGCCCTGGGTGGCCTTGCGGATGTGGGCGATGACGTTGCGGGACTTGATCGGGTAGCGCTTGATCAGTTCGGCGACCGGCGACCGGCAGCAGGGCGCGTTGTCCAGGAAGCAGCGCGACCCCCGGTTTTCGTAGAAGGCGATGCCGAAACCGTCGGCGTGGTGGTCGGTGCCGCCGCCGCGCGCGGCGAACCCCGCAAAGGAAAACGTGATGTCCGTGGGCGTGGCGCAATTCATGCCCAATAACTGACACATGGCAGGCAGATTCCAAGCAAACCGGGGCGGATGCCGCCCCGAATGGTTCATGCCTGAATTGTAGTCTTGCCGGAACGGATATAACCGTCGCTTGGTATGAGAATCGGCGATGAGCTTATGCAGTGTCCTTTCTTCGCCACGAAACGCGACCGGCCGGGGGGGCTGACGCGGCGCCCCGGCCGGTCCCGGTTCAGTCGTGGCGCAATTGCAGCATCGCCTGGCGGTAGCCGCTGGCCGGGTAGATCGCCGGCATGGGCGGCTGGCCGGCGACGGGTTCCAGGGCGCGGGTGCCCGCCAGCAGAGCCTGGATCATGGCTTCGATTTCCAGGCGCGCCAGGGGCGCTCCCGGACAGGCGTGGATGCCGGCGCCGTAGAGCAGGTTCAGGGACGGGTCGCGGTCCAGGCGGAACTCGTCCGGGTCGCCGAAGACGGCTTCGTCGCGGTTGGCCGAGGCCCAGATCAGCGTGACCCGCTCGCCGGCCGGGATCTGCGCGCCGCCCAGGCGCACCGGACAGGTGGTCGCGCGGCGGTTGGCGATCAGCGGCGCGTGGATGCGCAGGATTTCGTCGTTGGCGGGACGGACGAGCTCCGGCTGGCTGCGCAGGCGGTCCTGCAGGTCCGGATGGGTCGCCAGGTAATGGGCGATGATGCCGACGCTGGAGGCCATGGTGCCCAGTTCGCCGACGGTCCAGTTGCGCAGGATGCTGACGATCTCGTCCTCGGTCAGCGGGCGGCCGTTCACGGTCTCGCGCAGCAGGCGCGTGGTGGCGTCGTCCGGCGCCTGGTCACCGGCGTCGCGGCGGACTTTCAGCAGGGCGCGGATGGTCTCGTCGAATTCGGTGGCCACGGCCGCGATCGCGTGGGTGTCGCCCGAGAGCGTGGCGACGTTCTTCTTGTGGATCCACTGCCGCAGCGGCTCGTGCAGGCTGTCGGGCCAGCCCAGGAAGGCGCACTGCATGCGCAGGGCGAAGGGGTGCGCCAGGCCGAACATGATCTCGATGCGCTCGTTGCGCGGCAGCGCGGCGACCAGGTCGGCGCACAGGCGGCGGCAGACCGGCTCGAAGGCCGCCATGCGGTCCGGGCCGAAGTAGGGCTCGATCAACTGGCGATAGGCCGTGTGCTCGGGCGGATCCATGCTGTTGGGCACGGAGACGTGGCGCGACGCCTGGCTGCTGAAGGTCTCGTGGTCCAGCAGGATCCGCATGACGTCGGCGTGGCGGAATACGGAATGATGCAGGTAGTCGCTGTGGGCCACCGGGCAGCGGCGGCGCATGTGGTCGTAGGCGGCGATCGGGTCGGCGAGCACTTCCGGGGCGCGGGGGTCCCAGTCCTGGGGAGCGTTCATGGTGGTTCTTTTGAGGGCCGCACGGGCGGCTTGATATCAGATGCCGAAAACTGTAGCACCGGGTAAACCCTGGGTGTCGCCGTCCGTCCGTGAAACCTGGCTTTATCTCCCATGGCTTTGACTTTTCTCAATCTGCGGGGTTTTTTGCGTGGGTCCGCATCGTCCGCGATGTGGTGATTCCTGTCTTTTGCCCCATAAACATCTTACCTTGATCGTGGTTGATGATATTACTGATGTAATACAATGCCGGCCAGCGCTTGCCGATCGTGTCACGGCACGGCGGTAGCGTGCCAAAAAGTAACAAACACAACAAAAGCTGTTGGGGAAGCTGTTTGCCAGTCCAGAAAAGTCAGAAAAAAAACCTGCGGAAAGCCGGCTGCGCACAGGCCTGCCCGGCACCGGGCGCCATCGCCCTGGTCGGGATGGCGTTCCGTTTCCCGGGCGATTGCCGCGACGAGACCGGATTCTGGTCCGCGCTGATGAATGGGCGCGATCTGGTCACCGAGATTCCGCCGGATCGTTGGGCCACCGCCGAGCTGCGGCACGCCAGGCGTGCCGAGCCCGGCCGCAGCATCACCTTCTCGGCCGGGGTGCTGTCGCGCATCGATGCGTTCGATGCCGCGTTCTTCGGCATTTCTCCGCGCGAGGCCGCCTGGCTCGACCCTCAGCAGCGCTTGCTGCTGGAGCTGTCCTGGGAGGCCATGGAAAACGCGGGCATTCCACCGTCCTCTCTGGCCGGCTCGGATTGCGCCGTCTATGTCGGCATCGCCGCCCTGGACTATGGCACCCGGGGCCTGGACGATCTGGCCAGCCTGTCCTCGAACTCCATGACCGGCAATACGCTCAGCGTGGCCGCCAACCGCCTGTCCTATCTCTACGATCTGCATGGCCCGTCATTGGCGGTGGATACAGCGTGCTCTTCATCGCTGGTGGCCCTGCATCATGCCTGCCGCGCCATCCAGACGGGCGAAGCGTCCTGCGCGCTGGTGGGCGGGGTCAATCTGCTGCTGCACCCGTATCCCTTCGTGGGCTTCACCAAGGCGTCGATGCTGTCCGCCACGGGGCGCTGCCGCCCCTTCGATGCGTCAGGGGACGGCTATGTCCGGGCTGAAGGAGGCGCGGTCCTGCTGTTGAAGCCTTATGAACAGGCGCTGGCCGACGGAGACGACATTCAGGCCGTCATCCTGGCCAGCGGCGTGAACGCGGATGGATCGCGCAAGACCGGCATCACCATTCCCAGCGCGCTTGGGCAAGCCGAATTGATGCACGACGTGCTGTCGCGCAGCGGTCTGGCGGCTGGCGATGTGGATTTTATCGAGGCGCACGGCACTGGAACCGTCGTGGGCGATCCCATCGAGGCCGAGGCCATTGGCCAAGTCTATGGCCAAGCACATACCGGGCCGCTGCCCATCGGTTCGGTGAAATCCAATATGGGGCATCTGGAGGCGGCGTCTGGGATGGCGGGGCTGATCAAGGCCGTGCTGGCCTTGAAACATCGCGCCCTGCCCGGAACCCTGCATCTGGAAAAACCCAACCCGCGGATCGATTTCCAGGCCTTGAATCTGGAAGTGCCCACGGCGCGGCGCGCTTTTCCGGAAACGGGCCGGCCCTTGATCGCGGGGGTCAATTCCTTCGGCTTCGGCGGCGCGAACGCGCATGTTCTGCTGCAGGGGCCTGCATCGGCCGCGGTCCGGCCGGCGGCCGTCGGGGCGGTCTCTCCCCGGCAAAGTTCACAGGATGCCGCCGCTTCCGGCCTGTCGCCTCTGGTGCTGTCGGCGCGCAGCGTCCCGGCCCTGGCGGCGCTCGCGGACGCCTATGCGCGCCAACTGATCCTTCAGGGGCCGGATGCCTACGAGGCGATCGCCCGGGGCGCGGCTTTCCAGCGCGACCGGCTGGACAAAGCCCTGATCCTGCAGCCCGAGTCGTTCGCCGATGCGGTGGATCGGCTGCAGGCTTTTGCGGAAGGCGATGATCCCGATGCGGTCCTGACGGAAGACACGCTGCCCGAACCCGGCAGCATTGCGTTCGTGTATTCGGGCAATGGCGCCCAATGGCAGGGCATGGGTTGCCGGCTGCTGGAAGAATCCCCCCGGTTCGCCGCCATCCTGGCCGAGCTGGATGCGCTGTTGCGGCCGCTGGCCGGTTTTTCCATGCTGGACGAACTGCGCGCGCCCGCCGAAGCATCGCGCCTGGACGACACCACGATCGCGCAGCCCCTGCTGTTCGCCGTTCAGGTGGCCGTCACGCTGCTGCTGCGCGAACAGGGCATCGAGCCGGCCGCCGTCGCCGGACACAGCGTGGGAGAAATCGCGGCGGCCTGGGCTTGCGGCGCGCTCAGCCTGGATCAGGCCGCCCAGGTGATCAGCGCCCGCAGTCAGGCCCAGGGCCTGACGCGGGGCCAAGGTCGTATGGCCGCGGTGGCCCTGTCGGCCGGTGCGCTGTCGGACTTGCTGGCCGATCTCGATCTGACCGGCCGCGTGACCATCGCAGGCTACAACAGTCCGGCCAACCTGACCCTGTCGGGCGATCTGGAAAGCCTGCAGCATTTGGAGTCGCATCTGCCGCCGGGCGTGTTTTTCCGTTTGCTGGATCTGGATTACGCGTTCCACAGCCCTTGGATGGATGCCATCCGCGATCCGGTATTGCGCAAGTTGCAAGGCCTGGAACCCCGCGCGCCGCGATCCGCGGTCTTTGTCTCCACCGTCACGGGGGATGCCCTGGCTGACGAGCGCCTGGATGCGCACTACTGGTGGCGCAACATCCGCGAGCCGGTCCGTTTCCAGGCCGCCGTCGGCCGTCTGGCCGATCAGGGTTGCCGGATTTTTCTTGAAATCGGCCCGCACGCGATCCTGCAGCGCTATGTCACCGAAACACTGACCTCACTCTCGATCCAGGGCCGGGTGCTTGGCGTGCTGCGCCGCCAGGACGATGGCATGCAGTCGATCCGGCACGCCATCGGACGGTGCCTGCTGCTGTCCGGCCCGGCGTTGCTGCAATCCCGTTTTCAAGCGGTCCGCCCGCGCGTACGGTTGCCGAATTATCCCTGGCAGCGCGAACGGCACTGGCATCCTCAGACCAGCGAGAGCCTGCTGGCCATCCAGCGGCGTCGCGAACATCCGCTGCTGGGCTGGCGTCTGCCCGATGCCGAGGCGGCCTGGGAAAACGTACTGGATACGCTGGTGCTTCCCTGGCTGGCCGATCATCGGGTGGGAGGCGCCATCGTGTTCCCAGGCGCGGCCTATGCCGAAATGGCGCTGGCCGCCGGCCGGGCCTGGCGGGGCGGAACGCCTGTGGTGGAATCGCTGGAAATCCTGGCGCCGATGGTCTTCGACGGCGACCATGCCCGCAGCCTGCGGTTGACGATTCAGCCGCGCGATGGCGGATTCATGATCCAGAGCCGTCAGCGCCTGAGCCACGATGAATGGACGCCGCATGCGGTCGGACGTTTGCTGGAAAGTACCGGGGCGTGGGCCGGAACGGACCCGGCCGCGCCCGGCGAAGCGCGCCGCGTGATCGATTACGACACGCATTACGCACTGGCGGCCGGCCTGGGGCTCGACTATGGTCCCGTCTTTCGGGGCTTGCGATCCATCCGGGTCGAGGACGACCGTCTGGACGCCACGCTCGATCTGCCGACGCAGGCCTGCTCGACGGACTATGTGCTGCACCCGGGCGCGCTGGATCTTTGCTTCCAGGCGCTGATCGCTTTTCTCCAGGATGCGGCTCCTTCGGGACGGGGCATGGCCATGCTGCCGGTGCGTGTCGGTCGGCTGGCCGTGTGTCGATCCGGACAGGCGCAGCGCCTGCGGGTGCGGCTGCTGCGGCGCGGTCAGCGCTCCGTGCTGGCGGATTGCGAACTGCTGGACGGGGAAGGCGGGACGCTGGCCGTGGCCGAGGCCTGCCGCTTTCGCGCCGCAGTCTTGAATCCGAACGCGGGCAAGGCGGCGGGCCATTGGCGGATCGTGCCGCTCCTGCAAGTCCACCCACATGACGAGCGGCGGGCCGCGATTCCGGCACTCTCCGGACTGATCGCGTCCTTGTCCGGGTGCCTGCCGGCATCGGAGGCGCGGCGGCGGTGGTTCCGCGAAACCTTGCCCTTGAGCGAAATCCTGGTGTTGTCCTTTGCGTTCGAGGCTTGCCGGCAACTGGCGCAGCCGCCCCGCGCGCCCGATTGGTACGCCTTGTTCGACGCGCCGCACGTCAGCCCCCTGATCCGCTGGCTGGGCGTGCGCCTTCGGGATGAGGGCTTGCTGGTCCCGGAAGGGACCGGCTGGGCCTTGGCCCGGGATGCCGACTGGTCACAGGCGGCGGACGTGTGGCAAAACCTGCTGCGCGACCACCCGGCCTATCTGCCGCAACTCACTTTGATGGGTCATTGGGGCCGCCAGTTGCCGGCCTTGCTGCGCGGTGAACTGGATCCCCTGTCGCTGCATGATCGTCTGCGCCGTTCCGCCGTGGCCGAAAGCCGCTACCAGGACGACCCCACCTACCTGGGCGTGCGCCTGGCGCTGGAGTCCCTGCTGCGGTCTCTCGCGGCGGCGCTGCCCGCCGCGCGCCGCCTGCGGGTGCTGGAATGGACCGCCGCTCCCAGCGGGCTGTTCAAAACGCTGCTGGACGTTCTGCCCGAGGAGCAGGTGGATTATGTCCTGGCGGTCACGGATCCCGAACTGGCCGACCGGCAGGCGGCCGAATGTCAGGATCAGCCGGCCGTGCGTGTCCTGCGGACGGGTGAAGACGAACAGGCGCTTCGGGACAGCCTGGGCGCCGGACGATTCGATCTGATCATTTATCGCCATAGCCTGCATCTGTTCGCCGATCCGCACACCGAGGTGGACCGGGCGCGCCGGCAACTGGCAGGTGGTGGCCTGCTGGTGATCGCCGAGCGCCATCCCGACTGGAGCGCCCATCTGGTGGAGGGCCTGAATCCCGACTGGTGGGTGGACACCCGGACCGATGACGGTGTGTCCGGGCCCGGCCCCATGCCCGTCCCGGCGGCGCCGCTGTGGCAGCCCGATGCCTGGCGCCGGCTGCTGGACGATGCCGGGCTGATGCACGGCACGGTCTGGCGCGAGCCCGCCGCCGAAGACCTGGCCGAAGGCGCGTACCTGGTGCTGGCGCAATGCCCGGATACGGATGCGCCAGTGGCTCTCCCGGCCGAAGCCGGCGGCGACTGGCTGCTGCTGGTCGACGAGGCCAGCCAGGCGTTCGGCCAGGTGCTGTCGGAGCGTCTGGCCGTGCTGGGATCTTCAGCCACGTTGCGGGATGTCGCGTCTCAGGCGTCCGGAGAGGACGGTGCCTGGACGCATTGCGTATCCTTGATCGGCTGGGGAGACACCGCTGACCAGGCGGCCGATCCCGCGATCTTCCTTCTGAGGCGCGTCCAGGGCTGGATTCGCCATGAGACTGCGCCACGCCTGTGGATCGTCACCCAGGGCGGGGCGCCGGGCGGTGATCCGGCGCAAGGCCCCGACCCCAGCCCGGCCCAGGCCGCCCTGTGGGGATTCGGCCGCGTCCTGATGAACGAGGCGCCCGCCCTGAACTGCACCTTGATCGACCTGGGCGGCGGCGATGCGGCGCGTCTGATCCGTGAGTTGCGCCACCCCGACGGAGCCGACGAGGTCCTCTGGCGGGGCGATTGCCGCCAGGTGCTGGTGATGCGCGAAGCCCGCCCAGAGCCGGCTGGGCCGTTAAATCATGCGGACCGTTTCCGCCTTGATTTCCATGTGCCGGGCAAGTTGCGCAACCTGGTCTGGCTGCGGGACGAGGCGCGCGCGCTGGATGATCAGGCTGTCGAAGTCCAGACCCGCGCGGCCGGCCTGAATTTCCGGGATGTGATGTATTTGATGGGGCTGTTGCCCGACGAGGCCGTGGAGAACGGTTTTGCCGGTGCCAGTCTGGGCCTGGAGTTTTCCGGCGTGATCAGCCGGGTGGGTTCCGGGGTGCGCGATCTGGCACCGGGCGATGCGGTCATGGGGTTCGGGTCATCCTGTTTCGCCAGCCATGTCGTGACGCGGGCCGATGCCGTGGCCCGCCTGCCCGATGGCTGGTCTTTCGAGGCGGCCGCCACCGTGCCCACGGTGTTTCTGACCGTGTACTACGCCCTGAAACAGCTGGCCGATCTGCAGCCCGGTGAACGTGTGCTGATCCATGGCGCGGCCGGCGGGGTCGGGATCGCCGCCATTCAGCTCGCCCGCCATCTGGGCGCCGAGATCTTCGCGACAGCGGGCACGGATGAAAAGCGCGATTTCGTCCGGCTGCTGGGCGCCGACCATGTGTTTGATTCCCGCAGCCTGGACTTCGCCGATCAGATCCGCGCCGTCACGCGGGGCGAGGGCGTGGACGTGGTCCTGAATTCCCTGGCGGGCGAGGCGATGCGCCGCAGCCTGGACGTGCTCAAGCCATTTGGCCGGTTCCTTGAGCTGGGCAAGCGGGATTTCTTTGAAAACACGCCCCTGGGTCTGCGGCCGTTGCGCAACAACATCAGCTATTTCGGCATCGACGCCGACCAGTTGATGACCGGTCGGCCCGCCCTGGCGGCGCGATTGTTCGCCGAAGTCATCGCGCTGTTCGAGGACGGGACGCTCGCGCCCTTGCCCTATCGCCGCTTCATGGCCGATCGCGTGGTGGATGCCTTCCGCGTCATGCAGCAGGCCCGCCATATCGGCAAGATCGTGGTGTCCCTGGCCGACGCCCGGCCCAGGGTCGAGTCGCCCATGACCGACGAGTCCGTCGCCTCGTTCCCCGCCGACGGGACCTGGCTGATCACCGGCGGGCTGTCGGGTTTCGGCCTGGAAACCGCCCGCTGGCTGGCGGCGCGCGGCGCGCGTCATCTGGTGCTGCTGGGCCGGCGCGGGGCGGACACCCCGGGCGCCGCCGAGGCGATCCAGAGCCTGGCCGCCCTGGGCGTCCAGGCCCATGCGCGCGCCTGCGACATCCGTGATGCCGAAGCCGTGCAGGTCCTGATCGGCGAAATGCGCCGGACGCTGCCGCCCTTGCGGGGCGTGGTGCACGCGGCCGCCGTGTTCGATGACCGTCTGATCAGCCGGCTGGACGAGGACAGCATGCGCGCCGTGCTGGAGACCAAGCTGTCCGGCGCCTGGAATCTGCACCAGGCCACGCAGGCCGACCCGATCCGGCATTTCGTGCTGTATGGCTCGATCACCACCACCATCGGCAACCCTGGTCAAGGCAATTATGTCGCAGCCAACGCCGGCCTGGAAAGCCTGGCCGCGCTGCGTCAGCGCCAGGGGCTGCCCGCCACCTGCATCGCCTGGGGGCCGATTGGCGATGCCGGATATCTGACCCGCCATGAGGCCGTGCGCGGCAGCCTGGAGCAACGCCTTGGCCGCCCGCCGCTGACCGCGGCCCGGGCGCTGGATGCGCTGGGCCGCCTCCTGGCGCAGGACAGCTCCCATGCCATCGTGGCGGACTTCGACTGGAACGTCCTGTCGCGTCTGCTGCCTTCAGCCGATGGCGTCCGGTTTTCCGTGCTGAACCGCAACCGCCAGGACATCGCCGCCGACACCCAGGACATCCGCAGCCTGATCCAGGGCAAGGACGCGGACACCATCATCCGCATCGTGCAGGAACGGGTGATCGGCGAAGTGGCCCAGACCCTGTCCATCGCCCCCGAACGTATCGAAGCGCACAAGTCCCTGCACGATCTGGGCATGGATTCCCTGATGGCGGTGGAGCTGGCCCTGGGCCTGGAGCAGCGTTTCAGCATCCAGTTGCCGGTGATGATGCTCAACGATGCGCCGACCGTGGCGGGCGTGACCGCCCGCATCATCGAGCGGCTGACGGGGGATGCGGATGATGACCCGGGCGTGACGGCGGGCTCCGCCGATCTGATTGCCAGCGTGGTGGGCCGGCATGAGTCCGGCCTGAACGCCGATGAATTGCGCGGCCTGGAGGACGAGACCCGAAGGCTGGCTGAAACTGGAACTTCCCTGATCCGATGAGCAAACTCGAACCTGCCCCTGTCGGCAGACTTCAATTGATCGACCGCATCCTGGGCAAGAAGGCCGGGGACAGCGGATCGGCCGCGACGGCTCCGGTCCGCCGCGCCTCCGGCGCGCGCAGGATTCCCGATGCCTGGACCCGTTTCGACCGCCACCCGGCGTACGAAAGCATGCTGGTCTCCAAGGCCGCGTCACAGCGCCTGGGGCTGGACAATCCGTTTTTCCGGGTGCACGACGGCCGGGCCGGGGCCATGACGCGGATCGATGGGCGCGACTACCTCAATTTCGCCAGCTACAACTACCTGGGCCTGGCCGGGCATCCTCTGGTCGATCAGGCGGCCAAGGACGCCATCGACCGCTATGGCACCACCGTGTCGGCCAGCCGTCTGGTCGCGGGCGAACGCCCCGTCCAGCGCGATCTCGAGCAGGCGCTGGCCCAGGTGTATGGCGCCGAGGACTGCGTGGTCTTTGTCAGCGGCCATGCCACCAACGTCAGCGCCATCGGACACCTGTTCGGCCCGAAAGACCTGGTCGTGCACGACAGCCTGATCCACAACAGCGTGCTGGTGGGCATCCAGCTTTCAGGCGCGGCGCGACGCGCCTTCCCCCACAACGATGTGGACGCCCTGGACCGGCTGCTGGCCGACCTGCGTGGCCGGTTCGAGCGCGTGCTGATCGTGGTCGAAGGCATCTACAGCATGGATGGCGACATGCCCGACCTGCCGGCGCTGATCGATCTGAAGCGCCGCCACCACGCCTTCCTGATGGTGGACGAGGCCCATGCCCTGGGCGTGCTCGGTGAAAAAGGCTACGGCCTGCACGAGCATTGCGGCATCGATGGGCGGGCGGTGGACATCTGGATGGGCACCTTGTCGAAAACCCTGTCGGGTTGCGGCGGCTACATCGCGGGCGAACGCGCCCTGGTCGAGCAGTTGAAATACGCGGCCCCCGGATTCGTCTACAGCGTCGGCATCGCGCCGCCGCTGGCGGCGGCCTCACTGGCGGCGCTGGCGCTGATGCGGGCCGAGCCGGAACGTGTCGCCCGGCTGAAACAGCGGGGACAGTTCTTTTTGCGGCAGGCCCGCGCGGCCGGGCTGGATACCGGTCTGTCGCAGGGCTATTCCGTCGTCCCGGTGATTCTGGGCAGTTCCCTGAAGGCCGTCCGGCTGTCGAACCAACTGTTCGAGCACGGCGTGAACGTGCAGCCCATCATCCACCCCGCTGTCGAGGAGAAAGCCGCCCGCCTGCGTTTTTTCCTGAGCAGCGAACATACCGAGGCCCAGATCGTCGAGACGATCGGGCTGATCCAACAGATGGCTTGAAAAGGCCAGAACCCATTTTCTGATCGTTGATGTCCGACCCCACACTTCAATCCCCCGTTACATCCCCTTCCGTACCCATTGCCGCCGGGCCTTCCGGCACCGTGACCGATCTTGAGCTGGAGGACTCCCAGGCGCAAGCCGCGCAGCGGCGGCGCCAACGGCGCCTGTTCTGGGGCATGGTCGTCATCCCCATGTTGCTGGCCCTCGTGTATTACGTGTTTCTGGCCGACAGCCGCTATGTCAGCCAGGCCCAGGTGGCCGTGCGTCAGACCAATGGCGAATCCAGCCAGGCATTGCCCGGCCTGGCCATGATGCTGACCGGCACCAACCCGACATCGCGCGAGGAAACGCTGTACTTGCGGGAATACATCCGGTCCCAGGACATGCTCGACGCCCTGAACGCCCGGCTGGACTGGACCGCGCATTTCGCTGGCCGCTGGCGCGATCCGCTGTATTGGTTGTCACGGGATGCGAGCGCCGAGGATCAACTGACGTTCTATCAAAGGCTGGTGAATGCCCGGTTCGACGAAGAAACCGGCCTGCTGAATGTCACGGTCGAAGCCCTGGACCCCGCGTTCGCCCAGGACAGTCTGGATTTCATCCTGAAAACCAGCGAAGGGCTCGTCAATGAACTGTCCCACCGGATGGCACGCGAGCAAGTGCGCTTCGCCGAGGACGAACTGGCAAACGCCCATCGCGATTACGAAAGCCAGCGCGACCGGATCCTGGACTTCCAGCGCCAGAATCAGTTTCTGGATGCCGGCGAGGCGGCCAGGAACCGCGCCACCATCATTGCCGAACTGGAATCCCGGCTGGTCACCGCCCATGCGGAGCTGAAGGCCCTGAAGGCCCGTCTGACCAGCGACGCACCGGCGGTGCGCACGAAGCAGACCGAGATCCGGGCGCTGGAACAGCAACTGGCCGTGGAAAACAAACGGCTGCTGTCCGACCAGGGCCAGAACAACCTGAATGTCGTCGCCGCGCAATTCCGCAAGCTGGAGGTCGACGGCAAGATCGCCGAAGAGACCTACAAGCTGGCCGTGGTCGCCTTGCAGAACGCCCGCATCGAGGCCAGCAAGAAAATCCGCAGCCTGGTCACCGTGGTGTCCCCCAATCTGCCCGACGAAGCCCTGTATCCGCGTCGCCTGTACAACCTGTTCACCCTGATGATCGTGCTGCTGCTGGTCTATGGCATCACCCGATTCATCATCGCCAGCATCGAGGATCATCGTGATTAAGCCCCTGCGTCTTCTGGCCTGCCTGGCGGTCTGCGGCGCGTTGTCCGGTTGCGCCGGCGCATTCCTGTCCGCGGCGGGGCCTTCCATCCGGCAGATTCAGCATCAGTCCGAACCGGACCAGCCCGACGCCACGCCGCCCTATCAGTTGATCGATCTGAGCGCCGCCACCATCGGGCCTTATATGCGGCCGCCCGAACCGGAACCCGTAGCCACCGTGACGGCCAAGCACATGCCCCAGCTGCGCCTGTCCCCTGGGGATGTCATTCGCCTGATGGTGGCCGATACCGTGGCCGATGGGGGGATTTTCGCTCCGCTGAGCGCCGGCGGCACCGTGTTCCAGCAATTGCGTGTCGAGGCCGATGGCCGCTTGTCGCTGCCCTATGTGGGCCATATCCGGGTGGCCGGCCTGACGCCGTATGAAACGGAGCAACTGATCCGGCGCCGGCTGAAGGGCGTGTCCGTCGATCCGCAAGTGCATGTCGCCCTGACGGGGGATCAGTCAGGCGCGGTCCTGGTGGCCGGCGCCGTCAAGCATCCGGGCCGCGTATCCACGCTGGATGGACCACTGACCCTGCTGGACGCCATCAACCGGGCGGGCGGCGCCGTGCTGGAGCCCTATCTGGTGCGAGTGACCTTGCGCACGGGCGACCATGCCGAGATCTACAACTACCAGGACATCCTGGAGGGACAGAATCGCATCGTGCCCCCCGATTCCGAGATCATCCTGGATCGCAACCGCCAGCGTTTCGTCGCCATGGGCGCCGTGGTCAAGCCCGGCCTGCATGATTTCCCGGCCCCGAATCCCAGCCTGCTCGAGGCGTTGGGTGTGGTGGGCGGCCTGCGCGACAGCACCTCCGATGCGACCGGCGTTTTCGTGTTCCGTCTGACCGATCCCGCATCGGCCAGCCCGGCGGCGGCGCCCGGCAAGCCCGTCGCCCAGGTCTTTCGTCTGAATATGGAGGATCCTTCGGCGCTGTTTCTGGCGCGGCAATTTCTGGTGCAACCGGAAGACGCCATCTACGTGACCAATGCCGGCGTCTATGAATGGCAGAAGATCATTTCGCCCATCGTGCAGGTGCTGGTGCTGGGCCGCACGGCGGACGCGTTGGGGCGTTAGGCCATGGTTGTGATTTCGCGCCGCAGTTCCCTGGACATTACCCGTGCCGTGGTGTTCGCCATGGTGCTGCGGGAAATGCAGACACGGTTCAGTTCACGCCGTCTGGGCGGGGTGTGGACGTTGCTGGAGCCGATTCTGCACTTGGTGCTGATGATGGTGATCTATACCTATGCGAAGGACAAAACCGTGCCTGGTATGGAGTTGCCCGCATTTCTGCTGTTTGGTGTGCTCCCCTTCCTGTTATTCAAAAACATATCACTTAATCTGATGGATTCTTTGGAGGCAAATCGGGCGTTGTTTGCATACCGTCAGATCCAGTTGATGGACACGTGGGTGGCAAGGTTCATCGTGAATTTCTGCATATCCGCCAGTGTGCTGATGTTGATGGGCTTTGTGCTGGCTTTTTGGGGCGGTTATGACCTCAGTATTCATGCGCCTCTTGAATGGGGTGTGACATGGGGCGTTGGATTAGCATTGGCCTTCGGTCTTGGCATGATTTATTGCGCTATCGGAGAAGTATTGCCGGAATCAAAGACCATCATAAAGCTGTCCTACTTCCCTTTGTACTTGCTGTCCGGCGCAATATTCCCGGTGTGGAATCTACCACCTAGTGTCTTGAGCTGGCTGGCGTTGAATCCTTGGCTGCATGTCATAGAACTATTCAGAATCCATGCGAGCCCGTCGTACCCCTCGATGCCGCAACTGAATATCCTATATCCAGCTATGTGGGCGGGCGCTACTCTTTTTGTCGGGTTTGGCCTGTACCGCGCCCGACGACTGCACATGATGGCGAATTGATGATACGAGTCTGCAATTTATATAAATCCTATCGAGATCGCAGTCAGCAAAAGCGCTATCGAGTTTTCGAGAACCTTTCATTCTCCATACCAGAGGGAAGAAATGTCGCGATTCTAGGACGAAACGGATCTGGTAAAAGCACACTTCTGCGCTTGCTGGGTGGGATTGATGTGCCGGATCGCGGAAAGATATTCTCAAACAAAAAAATATCGTGGCCCGTCGGGCTGAAGGGTGGGTTTCAAGGCTCGTTGACAGCAAGAGAGAACGTCAAATTTGTTGCCAGAGTCCAGGGGGCTCGCGGGGAAGAGCTAAAAAAGGCTGTTTCCTACGTGGAGTCGTTCGCGGATATCGGGGAATATTTTGACGAACCCATGAAAGCATATTCTTCCGGTATGAGAGGGCGTGTGGCGTTCGGGTTGAGCCTCGCCTTTGATTTCGATTATTACCTTATAGATGAGGCAATGTCGGTGGGAGATGCCCAATTCAAGAGAAGATGCAAGGAAATTCTCAGAGAGAAAATCGGGAAGGCAAACATATTGATGGTTTCCCATAATATGAAGGACGTCGTATCGTTATGCGATATGGTTGTCCTTTTGCATAATCAGAAAACTTACTTCTATGATGATGTAAGGGAAGGAATACGAGCGTATAGGAAACTGTGACCTCATGGTCGCTGTTTTCAAAGACATATTTCAATTTTTTTAAAATAAAAATTCCCGATAGAGGGCTGGATGAAAATTCTTATCAGATCTCCGCAGGATCCATTAAAAATATATGATGCCTACGAATCTACTAAGAAGATTGGTGGTAATTCCGGGAATCTTCTATATATAAATTCAGTAGCTAGGGCGTTATATGCAAAGAATAATAAACTGAGTTTCGGCGGTTTCAAAGCTCATGTAAGTAATGATAGGAAGTCTTGGGCGGAATCGATCAATGAAAAATATGACCACTATGTCATGCCCCTATCAAACGCCTTTAGGTCAGGGATGACCGAAATTTTGATTGGTTTCACCGAGATCGTCCGAAATCTTGATATTCCAGTCACCGTGGTGGGGATAGGGGCTCAGGCAACTGCCTTGTCGGCAAAAAGTGGAACCTACAGCATGGCCCGAACGGGGAAGGGCGACGTGAAGAGCCCCGATGCGCGATCAGATCATGATCGTGTGGTGTATGAGTTCTGTAGTGCGGTGCTGGAAAAATCGCGTTCCATTGGTGTGCGAGGCGCGTATACACGAGATTACCTGCTATCTCTTGGTCTGCCTGAGGAACGAGTGCGAATTATTGGATGTCCGTCGTTGTTTACCTGGGGGCCATCGCACAGAATTGTAGACAGAGACGGTAAGGACTATTCGGGTAAGCGTCGGGAATTTCATCCTTCCATGAAGATATCCATGAATATCGACTACAGAGTGCCCGGAATTGAGCGGATGATATATAAGAATTTCCAGATTTATGAAAATCTGTTTTCTCCGAGTCAGGATTCCATGTCCGCAAGAATGATCCTCGACAACAAGCAATATTATGATATCAGCAAAGTTAACCTCGGGGCGCCTGTTCACAAGAAGCACGGCATGTTCGTCTTGGGAAGGCTTTTATATTATCCGAACCCCTGGGGCTGGATCGATGATCTGTCCACTTACGATTTTGTATTTGGCACCCGCTTGCACGGAAATATAGCCGGTATATTGGGAGGAACTCCCGCGCATCTTATTGCGCACGATTCCAGAACAATCGAACTCGCGAATTATCATGGAATTCCATACACAGAATATGATAGCGGTTCTGATTTTCTCGCCGAGGATATGTTCCGGGATACCAGTTATGAGAAATTCAATGACTTGATGGAGGATAGATTTAATGTATTCCTGGATTTTCTGCGTGAGAATAATCTAAGCACAGCATATGACGAGCCCGATGCTGGTGTTGATTTTGACGATAAGATTGCTGCTTCCAGAAGAATCGGCCCAATATATTCCAATGGTATGAATTGAGGATTATGTTGCCGGGCCCGGGTGTGTCTTATTTTAGAATATTGACGGTCAATATAATTCAAGAACCGTATTTTCAGAGAAGGTATACATTGAGAGCGAGCGCTGGTTGTGCCGGATGTTTTGTCTTATGAGCCTTCTGGGAGAGGGTCATTGAAGAAGATAAAGGTATCCAGCATATCTAATTATGAGGATGGATTTGGAAATAAGATCACTCTGGGAGAAGAGGGGAAGAGTGTAATTCCAGGTCTTGTGGTTTTCCGAGGAAAAAATAATCGGTTATTTATAAGTGGAGAGGCTTCTTTGTTCCCGCTCAGTGTCCGATTTTGGGGAAATAATGGCAATTGCCATATAGGTAGTGCGGTTGGTGGCTTCAATATCCGTGTCGGGGACAGCTGCGTCGTGAGGATTGGAGATAAGGTAACCACGAACAATACAGTGATGTTGAACACTGCGGAGGCCACGGAGCTGATTCTGGGCGATGATTGCATGCTCTCAACTTTCATCGATATCAGAACACATGATTCGCATCCGATCTACGACAAGCTGAGTGGCGTTCGCATAAATCCTGCCAAGAGCATTTGTATCGGGTCTCATGTCTGGCTGGGAAAGCGGTCAATGGTGTTGGGTGGTTCCATGATAGGTGCGGGATCAGTTATTGGTGCTGGGTCTGTAGTGAAAACGGCCATCCCGGAAAATTCCGTTGCTGCCGGGTGCCCGGCTCGCATTATCAGAGAGGGTGTCACTTGGGATCGAGGTAATTTGAACGGCAGGAATTTTAAGAATAAATAAGAGTCATATGAGCAAGCTTACAAAATTTTTTAGGCATCCAGTGCTTTACTGGAAGGATTATTTCAGAAAGAGATCTTCCAAAGTTGGGACATCGAAGGTGGTAAACCCCTCCGTGCAGGGGGTTGGTAAGGTTTCTTCTACCATCAATTTCAGTGGCGTAAATATATTCCGAGAATTTTCCTATTATCTACATACTGGGGAGTCCTTGGAGGCTGGCGCTAATCACCTGGATTTGTGGCTGCCGTTGCTGCTTGGTTTTCGTATTCCGTTTCTATTGATCGTCAGGAACGAGAAATTATATTACTGGGTGATTCGTGAATACCAAAATGTGGATGTCGTGTATGCGAAGGGAGCTGGAGATGTCGGTAAGGTGGTGGAACGGTTCCCGTATATCAGGATGGCGCTGTACCCATCTTCGTTGGGAAACAATATCCACCTGGTCAGGTTTGAGGATATTCGACATTGTTTCATAGGGCATGGTGACAGCGATAAGGCTTCCAGCGCTCACAAGGCGTTACGGATGTTTGACGAGATATGGGTGGCCGGCCAAGCTCATATCGACAGGTTTTTGAATAAGAGTTTCAATGTTTCTGGTCTTGAATTTAAGAAGATTGGTCGTCCTGCGCTTAAAAGAATTATTGATTCTGGTGGTAGGGTGAGGAACGATAAATCCTTGGGTAAGGTGTTGTATCTTCCTACGTGGGAGGGCAGCAATTACAAAAATGATTATTCGTCGGTGGCAATATCGCGGGAGATTATTTCTTTCGTGTCGGAGCTGGCCCTGATTAATGTGAAGTTTCATCCCTTCACTGGCCACAGGGATGCTGGTTTGAAGAATATCCGGGATCAGGCGACTACCGCTTTTAGGGGTAATCAACAGGTTTCTGTGACTTCAATATCCACCCCTCTTTTGGATATTATTGAGAATTACGATATCTTCATATGCGACATATCCTCCGTTGTCACTGAGTGTTTGGCGCTGGATGCTCCAATATTATTGTATTTTCCAAAGGATAAGGTTATTGAGCTCGCTAGTTCAAAAATGAGCTTTGATGATTATTGCTATGTTTTCTCCAGTGTGGAAGAGCTGAAGCTTCAGATCCAGGAAATAATTTCGAAAGGCGATCCGAAAGCTGATTCCAGAAAGGCGGCTGTGGATTACTTTATTGGTCTTGATGAGACCAGGGGGCTGCGAATGAAAGACCTCATCAAGAGTGGTTCCCTGGCTGTTTGATAATACCTTGTTTTTATACCATGAGAAATATTTCTGTCATTCTGTCTGGTGGTAGCGGGACCCGTTTTGGCGGATCACTTCCAAAACAATTTACCAAGTTGGCGGGAAGGGCCATCATTGAATATACGGTTGATGTATTTGATGCATCCCCGGATATTGATGAGATCCATATTGTCTCTCAACCGGCGCATGTCAGCCGAACTTGGGACATCATCAAGCGCAACCAGTGGACCAAGGTCACCAAGGTCATCACTGGTGGAAAAGAGCGCTTCGATTCCACGCATTCTGCACTTCATGCTCTGTCGGAAGAGGACCCGGAGAGCCGCGTGCTCTTTCATGATGCGGTCAGGCCGCTGGTGGATGGCAGGATCATCGCTGACTGCATTGCTGCATTGGCCCAGTTCGAGGCGGTGGATGTGGTGATTCCATCTGCTGATACCCTGGTCCAGGTGTTTGATAACGAATGTATCGACAACATTCCAAATCGCTCGTTCATGCGTCGCGGACAGACACCTCAGGGCTTCCGGCTCGGATGTATTCAACTGGCCTATCAGAAGGCCCTGGACGCTGGCCGGAGAACCTTTACTTGCGATTGCGGGGTAGTGCGGGCCATGCTGCCACACGTCCAGGTGGCAACCGTGAAGGGCAATGAGCGCAATATGAAAGTCACGCAACCGGTGGACCTGTTCATTGCTGAGAAACTGCTTCAATCCGGGATCGATGTCGGCTCTGTCCGAGCTGAAGAGTTGGCGCAGCTTAAAGGCAAGCATCTGGTTATCTTTGGCGGTTCCAGCGGCATTGGACTGGAGATGCACAACATTGCACTTCTGCACGGGGCCAAGGTCGGGGTCGCCAGCCGCAGCCACAATGGGGTTGATATTCGCTCTTTGGATGAGGTGCACGCTTGTCTGGAAAAATTCGCCAAGGAATTCGGCCATATCGACTATGTGGTCAACACGGCCGGTTTGCTGATCAAGAAGCCGACTGATTTGCTGTCTGTGCAAGAGATCACGGATCTGATTGGAGTCAACTACACAGGCGCTGTGAACGTTGCAGTTGCAGCCAAACCGTATCTGCAGGCGACTTCTGGGATGCTGCTGAATTTCACATCCAGTTCGTATACCCGAGGCCGTGCGTTGTATACCCTGTATTCATCGTCAAATGCAGCGATTGTGAATTTCACCCAGGGCCTCGCATCGGAGTGGGCGACTGATCAAGTCCGGGTCAATTGCATCAACCCGGAACGGACGGCCACGCCCATGCGGCGCGTCAACTTTGGCATTGAGCCCGCCGAGTTTCTATTGGACGCCGGAACTGTTGCGCAGGCCGCGTTGCGTACCTTGCTTTCCAATCTGACGGGGGTCGTGGTCGATGTCCGAAAGGATGGGAGGTAGGCTTGTCGCCATCATATCCTTATGCTGTATATCTCGATAGCAAGATTCATGGCGCGGGCTTTCAGTTGTCCACGTACTTCAGAACCGGCGTGTTCGATCCGGACAGAACGATCATTTATCTGAAGAAGTACAAAAGGAGCTTCGGGGTTTTCAGAAGATTGTTCTCGGCTCAGGGGCTGACATTTCAGTGCATGAAGTCCAGCGATCTTGACCGTCTCGAAGATCAAACGGTTTTCTACTTGTTCAATGCACAATCCAATTGTCGCTTAGTGGCTAATCGTAGGCTTAAGCATGTGTTCGTGACGCATGGTGAGAGCAATAAGGTATCATCGATCAAGCCGATCACGAGAATCTATGACCACGTGGCGATGGCAGGCTATTTGAGTCTGCAGCGCTACTACAGGTCCGGCCATTTCGAGCCACATGATTATGGTGCAAAGCGACTGATCATGACGGGGGACACGTTCATCGGCAGGACCGGGTTGGCACAGAAAGCGGGGCGTCGGGTTCTGTTCTATGCCCCTACCTGGGAAGGCGGAGTGCCCATAGAAAATTACTCCAGCTTGGGCAGTCCTCGGGTACTTTCTGTGCTGCGGCATTTTGCCGGTCTGGCTGGTGTGTCGGACGTTTTGATTAAACCGCACCCGAACCTGGGGCACCGCCTGGGCATGTATACAGAGCATCTGCTTTCCCTGGCGTATGGATTGCGGCGCGAGGGCTTTAAAGTGTTCCTGCACAGGAACAATATCCGGCTTTCAGTTTTACAACGGATGCGCCTGGCTGCGACAGGTGTGGAAAGTGCGGATCGCCTGGAAGCCTTTCAGGCCGCGCATGCTTTGATCGATGTCTCCGCCATGGAAACGCAGTGTGTCAATGAGCGCATTCCTTATCATGTGCTGTCGAGCAACATGGAATCCCTCGAGCGGTACACCGCACCGGAACATTGGCGGCTATATCGCCAGATAGCCGTTCGTATGGACGGGAGTGATTCGGTGCTGCCGGATAGCTTGGGTGGAGGCGTGGCCGAGGACTTCAGGTCCCGATTGATTTCCTACAGCGATCCCGCATGGCGGGACCAGTCACCGGGGCAGCGTCTGAGGGGTTTCCTCGAGTATGTTGCAGCGTGATGGGTGCGGCAGTCTGATGTTTATTGGTGTTTTTTCGAACGGTATCCTGCGCAATCGGGTGGCGGAGTGTTTGCTGCGAAGCTCTTTCGTGCGGGTAACTGGGAGCCGTGCCCGCCCAGACGTTGGTCGAATAGCTGGCTGGGGCTGCAAGCAGAATACTCGACACGCCTTTCGGTACGCCAGCGAGCGCGGCCTGCCGTTTCTTCGCCTTGAAGACGGCTTCCTGCGTTCCTATGGCGTCGGCTCCGGCTGCCCCCAACTGTCCCTGATCGTCGACGAACAGGGCATTTATTACGACGGCACCCAGGAATCGGCGCTGGAATCCTTGTTGCAGTCCGATCGGGATGTGCTGTTGGGAATTCAGGTCGAAGTCGCCCGAGCGCGCTCGCTGATACGGGAGCATGGCTTGAGCAAGTACAACCATGCTCCGGGTCTGTCGGCCGATTTGCTGCGTCAGAGTGATGTGGCGCGCGTGCTGGTCGTAGATCAGACTGAGGGGGATGTCAGCGTCTCGCTGGGCGGGGCGTCGGCCTGGACCTTCCGGTCGATGCTGGACGTGGCGCGCCGCGAGAACCCCGGCGCTACTATTTATGTGAAGACCCATCCCGAGGTATCTGCGGGCGCAAAGCGCGGCTATTTGTCGGATGCGGCCGAGGATGAGCGCACCGTGCTGCTGCGACAGGCGGTGAATCCGATCGACCTGGTCCAGCGAATGGATCGCGTCTATGTGGTGTCGTCCACCATGGGGTTCGAGGCCTTGCTGCTCGGAAAGCCGGTGACCGTCTTCGGTCTGCCCTGGTATGCCGGTTGGGGAGTGACGGATGATCGCCAGATCTGCCGCCGCCGATCGCGCCGCAGGTCCGTCGACGAGCTGTTCGCGGCGGCCTATTTTCACTACACCCGCTATCTGGACCCCTCGACGCACCAGCCGGGTACGATATTCGATGTGATTGACTGGCTGGTCCTGCAGAAGCGTGTGCATGGCCGGTATCGCGGCCGAATGATCTGTGTGGGTTTGCGCCGCTGGAAGGCCGCCAATCTGAGGCCTCTGTTGTCCTTGGGGCAGGGGCCGGCGCTGTTTGTGCCGGATGCCCGGCGGGCGGCCCGCCTACGCCCGGGACCGGACGACAGCCTAGTGTGCTGGGGGCGTGAGCCGCCCAAGGGTGTCGCGGAATTGGCGGCCGCCAGTGGCGCGCGTCTGGTGCGCATGGAGGATGGCTTTGTCCGGTCGGTGGGCTTGGGGTCGGACATGATTCCGCCGCAGTCCCTGGTGCTGGATGAGACCGGCCTGTATTTCGATCCGACCAGGCCATCCGATCTGGAAAATCTGTTGAACCAACACACCTGGTCGGCCGACGATCTGCGGCGCGCGGAATCCGTGCGCCAGTTCATCGTGACGCATGGCATCACCAAATACAACCTGGAGCCGCGCACACCGGTGTCCTGGCAGTCTGGCGGCCGTCCGGTGGTGCTGGTGCCGGGCCAGGTGGAAGACGACGCGTCGATCCGTTTCGGTTGTACGGACGTCAGGACCAACCTGGCGCTGTTGCGGGCCGCCCGCGAGGCGCATCCGGGTGCGTTCATCGTCTACAAGCCGCATCCGGATGTGGCCTCGGGCAATCGCCAGGGCGTGGTGTCCGAGGCACAGGCACTGGCCTACGCGGACCATGTGGAGACGCGGTGTTCCGTGATCAGTTGCATCGAGGCCTGCGATGCGGTGCACACGATGACGTCGCTGACGGGCTTCGATGCGCTGCTGCGGCATAAAAAGGTGGTGACCTACGGCCAGCCGTTCTATGCGGGCTGGGGCCTGACCGAAGACCTCGTCGTGGGCGGTGCGGCCTTTGCGCGGCGCCGGCGGCGCCTGAGCCTGGCGGAATTGGTGGCCGGGACATTGCTGGACTATCCCATGTACTGGGATCCGCTGCTCAAGGGCTATACGACGTGCGAAGCGGTCTTGAACCGCTTGGTGGAAGAGCGCGATAGGCGCGCGCGAGACGGCACATTGGAACGCCTCAATCGCGGGTGGTGGGCCCGCAATCAACGCAAGTTTCACGCCATTTGGCGGGCGTGGCGCACCGCCGACTGACCGGTTTTGGAGGGGATTACGGCATGCGCCGTACGTTTTTGTTCTTGCAGGGGCCTTGCACGCCTTTCTTTCGTGAATTGGCACGGGCGCTGCGCGGCCAGGGGCATTGCGTGCGCCGGGTGAATTTCACAGCCGGCGATTTGCTGTACTGGCGCCTCGGACAAGCCGTGTCTTTTCGAGGGCATTTGTCGCAATTGCCGTCTTTTTATGAACAGCATGTGCGGCAGTGGGGGGTGACGGACCTGGTGCTGTTCGGGGATTGCCGCCCCGTGCACCGGCCAGCGGTGGCGTTGGCCCGGCGCCTGGGATTGCGCGCGCATGTGTTCGAGGAAGGCTATTTTCGTCCGCATCGCATCACGCTGGAACGCGGCGGAGTCAATGCGCATTCGCCGCTGATGGCCGTGTTGCATCAGGATGCCGCGACTGATTTTCCGCCACCCACCGTCCCCACCGCCTTCAAGTCGCCGTTCTGGCGCCGGGCGGTGCACGATGTGGCGTACCACGTCGCCGGTATGGCCAATCCCGTGCTGTTTCCGTTTTATCGCAATCATGCGCGCTACATCGCGCCGCTGGAATACTTGGGTTATGCGTGGCGCCTGCCTCTGTTGCGTTGGTATCGCGGGCGCGATGACCGGATGCTCCGAACCTTGTTGCGCCAGCGCAGGCGCTTTTTCGTGCTGCCCTTGCAACTGGATGGGGACAGCCAGATTCGTCAGCATTCGCCCTACGGCAACATGCGGGAATTGATGGACGGGGTGCTGGCATCCTTTGCCAGGCGCGCACCGGCCGATGCGGTGCTGGTGGTCAAGAATCATCCGCTGGACCCGGGTCTGGCCAGACATGGCCGCGTGTTGCGACGCCTGGTGCGGCACCACGGCCTGCGGGGCCGCGTGTTCTATATGGAAACGGGACAGCTGCCCAGATTGCTGCGTCAGGCCGCCGGCGTGGTGACCGTCAACAGCACGGTGGGGCCGCTGGCGCTGGAAGCCGGCTTGCCCCTGATGGTGCTGGGGCGTGCGTTGTATGCCCAGCCAGGGCTGGTGCATCAGGGCGACTTAGACAGCTTCTGGACAGCGGACGCGACGCCTGACGGGGGGCGTTTTCATCGTTTGAGACAGCGGGTGCTGTCCCAGGCGACGGTCAACGGCGGTTTTTACTGCCCGCAGGGGATTGCCCTGGCGGTGCGCAACAGCTTGCCGCGTTTGCTGGAGGCCTGATGCGACGCATCCTCATCACCGGCGCCACCAGCGCCATCGGTTCGGCGCTGGCCTGGGAATATGCGGCGCCAGGCGTGACTCTCATCCTGCATGGCCGCCGTCAGGACGTACTGGCGCGGGTCGCCCAGGCCTGCGAGGCGCGCGGCGCGATGGTGCGGTGTCATGGTCTCGACGTGCGCGACGGCCCGGCGCTTCAGGCCTGGCTGGCCGGGCTGGAGCCGCTGGACCTGGTCGTCATCAACGCCGGCATGAACACGCATGTGGGGCCGGGTGGTGAACCGGAGTCCTGGGACGAGGTGGACGCCCTGCTGGATGTGAACCTCAAGGCCTCCATGCGGATCGCCCAGGCGGTGCTGCCGGCCATGCGGGCGCGGGGCAGAGGGCAGATCGCCTTGATGAGTTCGCTGGCCGGATATTTCGGTCTGCCGGTCACCCCGGCCTACAGCGCCAGCAAGGCCGGCATCAAGGCCTATGGCGAGGCCCTGCGCGGCTGGCTGGCCCCCGAGGGCATCCGCGTGAGCGTGATCATGCCCGGCTACGTCGAATCGCCGATGTGCGCCGCCATGCCCGGTCCCAAGCCTTTTCTGTGGACACCGGACCGCGCCGCGCGCGCCATCCGGCGCGGTCTGGCGCGGGATCGGGCGCGTATCAGCTTTCCCTTCCCCCTGAACTGGGGTGCTTGGTGGCTGGCCGTGCTGCCGGCCGCGCTGTCGCATCGGATCGTGCGCTGGATGGGCTATGGGGTTTGACCCCGATCTGATCTCGATGCTGGCGGCGACAGGGGTGGGTGTCGCGCTGTCCGTCGCCATCGAGCGCCTGATGGTGCCGCCCCCGCCGCTGAGCCGGCCGGCGGCGGCCTGGGCGGTGCATGCGGGCATCTGGTGCCTGGCGCACGCGGCTCTGACGTTGCTGCTGGGGCGGCCCTGGTTTGCGGCGGCGGTGGTGTCCGCCTTCTGGCTGGTGCTGGTGCAGGTGAACAATGCCAAGTACAAATCCCTGCGCGAGCCCTTTGTCTTCCACGATTACGAATACTTTACCGACGCGGTCCGTCATCCGCGCCTGTATATCCCGTTTCTGGGCTGGGCGAAATTCTCGGGAGCGACGATCGGTGTGCTGCTGGCCGTGGCGGTCGGTCTGTGGGCAGAGGAATCGCTGGAAGACCGCTGGAACTGGACCGGGCACCTGGGCGGGCTGAGCGTGGTGGCGCTGTCGGGGGCACTGTTGCTGTGGGGTGGGGCGCGGCGCCTGCCGGTGGCGACCTTCCAGCCGGCGCGCGATCTGGCGGCGTTGGGGTTCATGGCCTCGCTATGGCGGTATGCTTGCGCGGCGGGGCGCCTGCCGTGCGTGGGGTCACCCTTCGATTTTGTGGCGGCGGTCGGGCCGGGCTCTGGCGTGCAGTCGGCCGACCGGCGGGCATTGTCAACGGGGCTGGCGTCTCAGCGGGCCAGGGCGTTCAGGCAAGATCTGCCGCACATGGTCGCCATCCAGAGCGAATCGTTTTTTGACCCGCGCGCGGTGGTGCCGGGCATACGAGGCGACGTGCTGGCGCAGTTCGATCGCTTGTGTGCGGATGCGGTCCTGCAGGGCGGGCTGGCTGTGCCTGCATGGGGCGCCAATACCATCCGCACCGAATTTGCCTTTCTGTCAGGCATCGCGGCGGAGCGGCTGGGGGTGCATCGTTTCAATCCTTACCGGGCGCTGGTGGCGGGGTGGCGGCTGGCCTCGCTGGCGTCCTGGCTGAAGGATCTGGGGTATCGCACGGTTTGCGTGCATCCGTATCCGGCCGGTTTCTATCAGCGAAATCGTGTCTATCCGCGATTGGGTTTCGACGCTTTTCTGGATATTCAGGCCTTTGCCGGGGTGTCCACGGCCGAGCCGTATGTGGAAGACCGCGCCGTGGCGGACAAGGTCGCCGGCCTGCTGCGGCAGTCCGGGCAGCCCCTGTTCGTGATGGCCATCACCATGGAAAACCATGGCCCCCTGCATCTGGAAGCGGCTCGACCGGACGAGGCCGATGCCTTGTATACCCGGCCGCCGCCGCCCGGCTGCGAGGACCTGACGATCTATTTGCGCCATCTGCGCCATGCCGACCAGATGGCCGCCAGCCTGCGCGACACACTGGAATCCCTGGGTCGGCCCGCCAGCCTGTGCTGGTATGGCGATCACGTGCCCATCCTGCCGGAAGTCTATCGGCGCTATGGTCTGCCCTCGGGCCGGGTGCCCTATGTCTGCTGGAACAACTGGGCATCCGGCCCGGGCCGGTCGCTGGACCTCGCCGCCGAAGACCTGTCGCGGCACTGGTTGCGGGGCGCCGGCCTGATGCTGTGACCGTTTCGTCCGTCGGGATTTTTCGGTCTGGCTGTGTTGCTTGGTGCGCAACGTGCTACGTTATGATAAGTCTTTCCGGCACAAAAGGCTGAGGCGCTTCTTCGAGACAGGGGCCATGTCGGGCGTCCAGGCAAGTCATGGCAAGCGGCTTCGGCTGCAGTTGGCTGCGCCCCATACCGCCGTGGGGCTGTCCGACCTGGATATTCCGGGGTTTGATCTGCATCTCTTGAAAGGTCTCAAGGACGGCAATGCCTACATATTGGACTATGAAGACTATCATTGATGACAATGCATAATCCCCCCCATCCAGGCGAGTTCATCTCGGCCGTTTATCTGGAACCCAATGGGGTCAGTGGCCGCGAATTGGCGGAAAGTCTGGGCGTGGCGGCTTCCACGCTCAGCCGGGTGTTGAATGGCTCCAGTCGAGTGACGCCCGAAATGGCGCTGCGTCTCTCGAAGGCGGTCGGGCGCAGTCCGGAAAGCTGGCTGGCCATGCAGGATGCGCATGATTTGTGGCTTGCACGGCAGCGGGTCGATCTGCAGGGCGTCAGCCGTCTGGCTTTTGCCGCGTCTTGAAAATCCTCCCGCCAGCCGCATATATATCGCATCTCGGGGCGTATGCGCCCCTTCCCCCTAAAGGGCTCCACCCATGCGATTCGACAAACTCACGACGAAGTTCCAGCAGGCGCTCGCCGACGCTCAAAGTCTGGCTGTGCGCCACGACCATTCCTACATCGAGAACGCCCACCTGCTGTCGGCCCTGCTCGCCGATCCGGACAGCGGCGCGGCCAGCCTGCTCGCCCGCGCGGGCGTGGCGGTGCCGCGGCTGCAGACCGAACTGGACCGCCAGATCAAGGCCATGCCCATGGTCCAGGGGGCCGAGGGCAACGTCCAGGTCGGCCGCGACCTGCAGGCCGCCCTGGCGCGCACCGACAAGGAAGCCGGCCAGCGCGGCGACGCCTACGTCGCCAGCGAACTCTACCTGCTGGCCTTGTCCGACGACAAGGGCGAGGTCGGCCGCGCCCTGCGCGAGGCCGGCCTGCAGCGCAAGGCGCTCGAAACCGCCATTGAGGCCGTGCGCGGCGGCGCGTCCGTGACGGGCGCCGAGGACGAGGACAACCGCCAGGCGCTGAAGAAATACACTCTGGACCTGACCGCCCGGGCGCGTGAAGGCAAGCTCGACCCGGTGATCGGCCGCGACGACGAAATCCGCCGCACCATCCAGATCCTGCAGCGCCGCACCAAGAACAACCCCGTGCTGATCGGCGAGCCCGGCGTGGGCAAGACCGCCATCGTGGAAGGCCTGGCCCAGCGCATCGTCAACGGCGAGGTGCCGGAAACCCTGAAGGGCAAGCGCATCCTGGCGCTGGACCTGGCCGGGCTGCTGGCCGGCGCCAAGTACCGGGGCGAGTTCGAGGAACGCCTCAAGGCCGTGCTGAAGGAACTGTCCCAGGATTCGGGCCAGACCATCGTCTTCATCGACGAGCTGCACACCATGGTGGGCGCCGGCAAGGCCGAGGGCGCCATGGACGCCGGCAACATGCTCAAGCCCGCGCTGTCGCGCGGCGAGCTGCACTGCGTGGGCGCCACCACCCTGGACGAATACCGCCAGTACATCGAAAAGGACGCCGCGCTGGAGCGCCGCTTCCAGAAGGTGATGGTGGACGAGCCCGACGTGGAGTCCACCATCGCCATCCTGCGCGGCCTGCAGGAACGCTACGAGCTGCACCATGGCGTGCAGATCACCGACCCGGCCATCGTCGCGGCGGCGGAATTGTCGCACCGCTACATCACCGACCGCTTCCTGCCCGACAAGGCCATCGACCTGATCGACGAGGCGGCGGCGCGCATCCGCATGGAAATCGACTCCAAGCCGGAAGTCATGGACCGGCTCGACCGGCGCATCATCCAGCTCAAGATCGAGCGCGAGGCCGTCAAGAAGGACAAGGACGAAGCCTCCGAGCGCCGCCTGAAGGCGATCGAGGACGAGCTGGAATCGCTGCAGCGCGAATACAACGACTACGAGGAAATCTGGAAGGCGGAAAAGGCCGCCGTCCAGGGCTCGCAGGCCGTGAAGGAGGAAATCGACCAGGTCCG
Source organism: Castellaniella denitrificans (assembly GCF_042653765.1). Lineage (NCBI taxonomy): Bacteria > Pseudomonadati > Pseudomonadota > Betaproteobacteria > Burkholderiales > Alcaligenaceae > Castellaniella > Castellaniella denitrificans. The sequence continues at coordinate 70,543 of NZ_JBHSEZ010000028.1, forward strand.
CGCGGAAATGGCCGAGCTGCAGCGCAAGGGCCAGTACGACAAGCTCGCCGAGCTGCAGTACGGCCGCCTGCCCGAACTGGAAGCCCGCCTGAAGGCGGCGGAATCCGCGCCCAAGACGGAAGAGGCCGGCAAGCCGCGCCTGCTGCGCACCCAGGTCGGGGCCGAGGAAATCGCCGAGGTCGTGTCGCGCGCCACCGGCATTCCCGTGTCGCGCATGATGCAGGGCGAACGCGCCAAGCTGCTGGGCATGGAAGCGGTGCTGCACGAGCGCGTGGTGGGCCAGGACGAGGCCGTGCGCCTGGTGTCCGAGGCCATCCGCCGCTCGCGCGCCGGGCTGTCGGACCCGAACCGTCCGTACGGCTCGTTCCTGTTCCTGGGGCCGACCGGCGTGGGCAAGACCGAGCTCACCAAGGCGCTCGCCAGCTTCCTGTTCGATTCGGACAGCCACCTGGTGCGCATCGACATGAGCGAGTTCATGGAAAAGCATTCGGTGGCCCGCCTGATCGGCGCGCCCCCGGGCTACGTGGGCTATGAGGAAGGCGGCTACCTGACGGAAGCCGTGCGCCGCAAGCCGTACAGCGTGATCCTGCTCGACGAGGTCGAGAAGGCCCATCCGGACGTGTTCAACGTGCTGCTGCAGGTGCTCGACGACGGCCGCCTCACCGACGGCCAGGGCCGCACCGTGGATTTCCGCAACACGGTGATCATCATGACCTCGAACATCGGTTCGCAGCATATCCAGAACCTGGCCGACCAGCCCTACGACGTGGTCAAGGAAGTCATCCGCGACGAGCTGAAGACGGCGTTCCGGCCGGAATTCCTGAACCGGATCGACGAGATCGTGGTCTTCCACGGCCTGGACGCCACGCACATCGAGCCGATCGCGCGCATCCAGTTGAAGCGCCTGGCCGAGCGCCTGGCCCAGCAGGAAATGCGCCTGGAGGTCTCCGACGCGGCGGTCACGGAACTGGCCCGCGCGGGCTACGACCCGGTGTTCGGCGCCCGGCCCCTGAAGCGCGCCATCCAGCAGTACGTGGAAAATCCGGTGGCGCGGCTGATCCTGGAAGGCCGCTTCGGTCCGCACGACGTCGTGCCGGTGGATTGGGACGGCGAGAAGTTCGTGTTCGAGCGCACCTTGCAGTAAGCGCCGGCGCATCGGGGTCCGCGCAGCGCCGGACCGCCCTCCGTTCGTCGCGTCCATTCCGGGACGCGGCGGCCGGGGAGCGGTCCGGCGTTTTCATTTCGCGCCGCGGTGGTGCCTCGGTCCCCGGCTGTCAGCGAAGCAGGAGGATCGCCAGGACGCCCAGCGCGAGCAGGATCAGGACGATGCCGGAAATGCGTTCCAGCCAGGGCAGGGACCGCGCGAAGCGCCGCAGCACGGCCTGGTTGCCGATCATGATGGCCACCAGCACGTCCCAGCCCAGCACCGCGCCGAACATCCAGGCACCGTAGACCGCCTTCCAGCCAGCGCTCGCGTGCGGGCCGGTCAGCAGCGCGGCCAGGCTGGCGTAGAACAGCGCGTTCTTCGGGTTGAGGATGCCGGAAAGAAAGCCCATGCCGGCGGATCTTCGCCAGGCGGCGGACGAGCAGGCGGGTCCGGCCGCCCGGCCGTCCGGCAGGTCCAGGCGGCCGCGGCCCGCGTGGCGGACGAACAGGACGCCCAGGTACAGCAGATAGGCGCAGCCGGCCGCTTGCAGGCCGATGAACAGGGGGCCGTTGGGCCGCAGCGCGGCGGTGCCGGCGAACGCGGTGACGATGAACACCCCGTTGGCCAGCGCGATGCCCGCGCAGGCGCCGCTGGCGACGCGCCAGCCGGCGGACAGGGACGTCCTGGCGATCAGGAAGAAGTCGGGGCCGGGGGAAAGCAGCGCCAGGAAATGCGCCGCGGCGATGATCAGGAATTGCTGCATTCGGAGCACATGCGTGTTTTTCCGCAGTGTGCCGGCGTGCGCGCGTTCTGTATTGAAGGAAATTGCGGCCGCGCCGCGCTTCCGGGGCGGCCCGGCCCGGCATCAGGCCCGGAAGCGGCCGGGCGTCACGCCCGCGTAGGCCTTGAAGACCCTCTGGAAATGCGCCTGGTCCGCGAAGCCCAGCTGCAGGGCGACTTCCGCAATGCCGGCGCCTGCCCGGATCCGTTCGCGGGCCAGGTTGACGCGCTGGTTCAATTGCCAGGCGTGCGGCGTCATGCCGGTGACGGCCCGGAAGGCGCGGATCAACTGGTAGCGGCTCATGTCCGCCAGGCGCGCCAGTTCGTCCAGGGGCGCGTTGCGGTCCGGGGCGGCGCGCAGGCGGTCCAGGGCCGGCCGGATCCTCCCGGCCAGCCTCGACGGGGCGATTGGCGCCGCGATGCGCAGGCCCGCGCCGGCGTCGGCGTCCCCCAGGAATTCGATCAGCGCCGATTCCTTGTCGCGCGGGTCGGCGTCGGAGAACAGCAGCGCGTTGAGCCGGCCGAAGCGTTCATAGGTCTCCGGCTCGGTCGAGATGCGCACTGGCTCGGCCTCGTCCGGGGCGGCCTGGGCGTATTCCCGCCGGACGGCCCGCAGCCAGGCGGCGTCCAGGTGCAGCATCTGGTAGCTCCAGGCGGTGTCGGGAACCGGGTTGCAGGCATGCACGCGTTCGGCCGGCACGAACACCAGCGTGCCGGGGCTCAGCGCGACCGGGCCGTCGGCGGCGCCGGTGAACAGGCTGCGGCCCTCGTCCACCGCGCCGATGGAAAAGGTCGGATGGCGGTGCGGCACGTAGCAGGCGCGGCTGCGGCACGCCCGGCGGCTCTCGACGAAGGGCAGGACCGGATCGCGCCAGAACGATGCGGTGGCATCGCGGCGAGACACGGCGGGAGAGTGGGCGGTTTCCGATGCGCTCATTGCATGCCCGCCTGCTGGATCCTGGGCAGGTTCAGCTCGATCCAGTCGGCCAGGGTCCGCACTTTCTCGGCGGCTTCGCGGCCCAGCGGAGTCAGGCTGTATTCGACGTGGGGCGGCACGATCTCCAGGGCGGTGCGCAGCACCAGTCCGTCGCCTTCGAGCCATTGCAGGGTCTGCGCCAGCATGCGTTCGCTGACGCCGCCGATGGCGCGCCGCAGTTCGCTGAAGCGGTGCGTCCGGCCTTCCAGGACGATCAGCACCAGCACGCCCCAGCGGCTGGTGACGTGCTTGAGCACTTCGCGCGAAGGGCAGTCGGCGGCCAGCAGATTGCCGGGACGCAGGCGCTGCGACAGGGACAGGGGAGCGGCGGGGCTGGCGGCGGGCGGCGAAGCGGGCTGTTTCATGAGGCTATCTTAACACTAACATTTCTGTGCGTACTTACTAAAAGTTTGTTCGTGAGGTAGAGTGGCGTCACCCTCTACTTTCAAGGACACTCCGTCATGACCATCGCAATCACCGGCGCCACGGGCCAGCTCGGCCGCCTCGTCGTCGAACAATTGAAGGCCCGCGTCGATCCCGGCCTTCTGCGGGCGCTGGCGCGCACGCCGGCCAAGGCGGCCGGCCTGGGCATCGCGGTCCGCGAGGCCGACTACGACCGGCCCCCGACCCTGGCGCCGGCGCTGGCGGGCGCGGACACGCTGCTGTTGATTTCCTCCAGCGAAGTCGGCCGCCGCGCCGGACAGCACCGCCATGCGATCGAGGCGGCCCGGGCGGCGGGCGTGCGGCGCATCGTCTACACCAGCCTGCTGCGCGCCGACGTCTCGCCGCTCAGCCTGGCGGACGAACACCGGCAGACCGAACGGATGCTGAAGGAATCCGGCCTGGCCTGGACGATCCTGCGCAACGGCTGGTACACCGAGAACTACATGGGCGCGGTGGCGGGCGCGCTGGCGGGCGGCGCGCTGGTCGGCAGCGCCGGCCAGGGGCGGATCGCCTCGGCCGCGCGCGCGGACTACGCCGAGGCGGCCGCCGTGGTCCTGACGGCCCCGGGCCACGAAGGGCGGACCTACGAACTGGCGGGCGACACCGCCTATACGCTGGATGAACTGGCCGCCGAGATCTCGCGCCAGACGGGCCGGTCGATCCCCTACCGCGACCTGCCCGAGGCCGATTACGCCGCCATCCTGGCGGGCCATGGCCTGCCGCCGGACCTCGCCCGGGCGATCGCCGGATGGGACGCCGACGCGTCCCGGGGGGCGCTGTTCGACGACGGCCGCCAGCTCTCGCGTCTGATCGGCCGGCCGACGACCCCGCTGTCCGCGTCCGTGGCGGCGGCGCTGAAGGCCTGACGGGACCGGGGCGCGCGGCCCGCCCCGCCGGCCGTTCAGACGCTTGCGGCCGCGGGGCCGGCGCCGGCCGCCGGATGGTTCCGCAGGCTGCGATGGACGCAGGCCAGCAGTGCGAGGCACAGTCCGATGCACGCCAGGTTGGTGCCGGCCCATCCCAGCCCCTGCAGCAGCAGGGCGGGCAGGAAGGCGCCGGCGGTCGCCATCACGGATAGCCCCAGATCGTTCAGGCCCTGCACCTCGATGGCGTGGGGCTGTTCCCCCAGGACCCGGGCGAGCAGGGCGCTGCCGCCCACGTAGGTGAAATTCCAGCCCAGGCCCAGGACCACCAGGCTCGCGACCAGCATGACGTAGTCGTCGGACAGCAGGTTCAGGACGCTGGCGGCGATCAGCAGGGCGATGCCGCCGGCGATGACGGCCCTGAGCCCCAGGCGGCCGATGATCGCACCGGTGAAGAAGGAGGGCGCGAACATCGCCACCACGTGCCATTGGATGGCCGTGCCGACCGCCGAGAAATGCATGTGCAGGCCGGCCATGTGCAGCGAGGCCTGCACCATCAGCAGGTTCATGATGCCGTAGCCCAGCGCGCCCACGGCGATGGCCGCCGCCAGGGCGGGCGTGCGCCGGACGGCGCGCCAGGCCGCGCCCGCCTGCCCGCCCGCGGCCGTGTGTCCATCCCCGGCCGCCGGGGGCCGCGCGGCGCCGGGCGCTTCCCGCACCGCCAGGTGGACCAGGAAGGACAGCAGCGCCAGGCCGGTGAAGGCGGCGTAGCACAGGGCGAAGGGCGCGAAGCCGGCGGCGTCCTTCAGCCGGTCGGCCAGCAGGGGGCCGGTCAGCGCCGCCAGGACTCCGCCCGCCACGACCAGCGAGATGGCCCTGGGCTTGAGCCGCGCGTCCAGGCCGTCGGTGGCCGCGAAGCGGTTGAAGTTGGCGAAGGCGATGTAGCTGCCCAGCAGCGCATGCGCCACGATCAGCAGCGCGAACGAGCCCCGGTCCACGGCCAGGTAGCCTGAAACGCCCGAGAGCGCCAGGGGGAAGGCCGCCAGCAGGAACGCCCGCTTGCGCCCGATGCGCTTCATCAGCCGGGACGCGGGCACCGTCATCAGCATCACGAACAGGAACTGGAAGCCGTAGGGCACGGTGGACAGCCAGAGGCTGGGCGTCAGCGACGCCCCCACGATGGCCGCCATCGCCACCGACATGACAGCGGTGGTCAGGTTGATGGATTGCGCCAGGAAATACAGGTAGGTGGCGAAGGGCAGCTTCGAGCGCATGGAATCCCGTCCGGTTGGTTGTCGCTGGCAGGCATTGTGTCATCCCGGCCCGGCTTTTCCGGAAACACCCGCGATGGTTTCCCGTAAACTGTTCGAGTATTTTTTCTAACAGTTGGGCGGGCCGCGATGGGCTTCTACGACGACATCCGGGCGGACCTGCTGGCGGGCCGGTGGGAACGGGGCCGGCGGCTGCCTTCCATCCGGGCGATGGCCGCGCAGCGGCGGGCGAGCCTGCACACGGTGATCAGCGCCTATGGCCGCCTGGTGGGCGACGGCCTGCTGGAAGCGCAGCAGGGCCGGGGCTATTTCGTGGCGGTCCAGGTCCCCCCGGCCGCATCGGCCGCGCCCGCGGCGGAACCGGTCCTGCCGGACGATCCGCTGTTCAGGCTGCTGCAGGCGCCGGCCGGCCGCCACGTCAAGCTCGGCTGCGGCTGGCTGCCGCTGCCCTGGCGCGACACCGATCTGCTGGCGCGCGCCATCCGCCGGACCGCGCGGCTCGGCCAGAGCGGTCTGGTGGAATACGGCGACATCCAGGGCTACGTGCCGCTGCGCCAGCTGCTGTCCGCGCATCTGCGGCAGACCGTGCGGCTGGAAGCCGCGCCGGGCCGGATCATCACGACGCTGGGGGCCACCCAGGCGCTGGACCTGGTGGCGCGGCACCTGCTGTCCCCCGGGGACCGGGTGCTGGTGGACGAACCGTGCAACGGCAACCTGGCGCGGTTGATCCGCCTGTGCGGCGGCGAACCGGTCGGCGTGCCGCGCCGGGAGGACGGCCCCGATCTGGGGTTCCTGGACGAGGTCCTGTCGCGGCACCGCGTCCGGGCCTTCTTCTGCAACAGCACCTTCCACAATCCGACGGGCGCGGGCCTGACGCCCCAGGCGGCCTTCGGCGTGCTGAAGCGGGCCATGGAGCACGATTTCCTGATCGTCGAGGACGACGTGTACGGGGATTTCCACCCCGGCGGCCGCCAGACCTTCGCGGAACTGGACGGCCTGGAGCGCGTCGTCTATGTCGGCAGTTTTTCAAAGTCCCTGTCGGCCTCGCTGCGGATCGGCTACCTGGCGTGCCCGAAGGACCTGGTGGAGCCGCTCATCCGCCTGAAGCTGCTGACGAGCGTGGCGGTGCCCGGATTCTGCGAGCGCTTCGTGCACACCATCCTGGCCGACGGCACCTACCTGCGGCACGTGCGCGCCATCCAGCGGCGGCTCGCCACGCAGCAGCAACTGACGCAGGCGGCGCTGCGCAAGCGGGGCTGGCGGTTCGACGTCGCGCCCGCCGGCGGCATGTTCCTGTGGGCCGGGCATCCGGATCTGCCGGACCTGGCCGGGTTCATCGAGGGCCTGGAGAAAAAGGGCATCCTGCTGCTGCCGGGCCCGGCGTTCGCCGTGACGGCCGATTACCGCGCCATGACCCGCATCAACGCCGCCCATTTTTCGCCCGAAATGGCGCGGGCGTTCCGGGTGTAAGGGGCGGCGCAGAGAGGTTTTAACCCCCGTCGCATGACGTCAATCGGCGCGCCGATGAGCTTTACGAACCCTTTTCCTCCAGCACGTGCGCCCACAACTGCCGCACCGCCTCGCGCTCGCGCGTGAATTCCGCCTGCGGCACGCGCGCCTTGTCGGCGCCCTGCAGGCGCAGCGCGTGCTGGCGCCGGCGGAAGACCCGGTAGGCGTCGGCGACGTCCGCCGCCAGCGTCCCGGGGATCAGGCCGGCGCGCGCCGCCAGGCCCAGCAGGGCGATGTTGCCCAGGTTGTCCAGCAGCTCGGGGTGGGCGCCGGATTGGCTCAGCACCAGGAACTGGGTGATGAACTCGATGTCCACCATGCCGCCCCGGTCGTGCTTCAGGTCGAAGTCGCCGCTGCGGTTGGGGTGTCCCTGGGAAATCTTGTCGCGCATGGCGAGGACCTCGCGGCGCAGGGCCTCGGGATCGCGCGGCAGCAGCAGGATGCGCCGGCGGATGTCCTCGAAGCGGGCGCCGATGGCGGCGTCGCCCGCCACGAAGCGCGCCCGGGTCAGGGCCTGGTGTTCCCAGGGCCAGGCCTGCGTCAGCTGGTAGTGCTCGAAGGCGTCGATGGGCAGGGCCAGCAGGCCGGCGTCGCCGTCCGGGCGCAGGCGCAGGTCGATCTCGTACAGCCGTCCCGAAGAGGTCAGGGTGGACAGCCAGGACGCCACCCGGCGTCCCAGCTTGGCGTAGCGCTCGCCGGCCTCCTGGTCCGGGTCGTCGTACAGGAAGACCAGGTCCAGGTCCGAGGCGTAGCCGATTTCCTTTCCGCCCAGCTTGCCGTAGGCGATGATGGCGAAGCGCGGCTCGCCCGGGTCGGCGCGGCGCTCGCGCGGCAGCACCTGGGGCCAGACCCGGTGGATGGCCTCGGCCAGCATCAGGTCGGCCAGGGCCGACAGGTGGTCGGCCAGCCCTTCGACGCTGATGACGTTTTCCAGGTCCTGGGCCAATAGCTGGAAGGTGACCTGGTGCTGGACGTCGCGCATCAGGTTCATCTGCTGCTCCACGTCGGGCTGCCCGTCGGGCAGCAGGCAGGCGTCCAGGTCGCTGCGCAACTGTTCGGCCAGGGCCGGAAAATCGGGCGCCTGCATCAGGCTGCGCCATTCGATCAGGCTGTCGAGCAGCAGCGGGTAGCGGGTCAGGTATTCCGAGGCCCAGGGGCTGGCCTGGACGATGCGCGCCACGCGGGCCAGGGTTTCCGGATATTCGGCCAGCAGCGCCAGGTAGGCGCTGCGCTGGGCGATATGCTCCACCAGGTTCAACAGCCGCTGCAGCGCGACGGGCGGATCGTCGGTGCGGGCCGCCGCCCGGGTCAGGCCCGGCAGCAGGGCGTGCAGGCGCTGCAGGCTGGCGCGCGGCAGGCTGCGGATCCGGTGGCTGTCGAGCAGGGCGTCGATGCGGGCCTGCATGGCGTCGGCCTGGTCGTCCGACAGTGGCGCGGCGGGCGCTTCGGCCCGCGGGGTCTCCGGCTCCTGCGTGTCGCCGCCCATGCCGGCGATGCGGAAGGCGTCGCGGAAGCAGTGCGAGACGTGGGCGCGGTGCCGGTCCAGCTCGGCCAGGAACCCGGCCGCGTCCGCATGGCCCATGGCCCGGGCCAGGGCGGCCATGCCCTCGTCCGTGCGCGGCAGCAGGTGGGTCTGCTCGTCCTCGCGGTATTGCAGCATGTGCTCGACCCGCCGCAGGTGGACGTAGGCGGCCTCCAGGCCGGCGGCCTGGGCCTCGTCCAGGAGGCCGGCGCGGCGCTGCTTGTGCAGGGCCGCCAGCAGGTTGCGCTGCTGCAGGGATGGCTGGCGTCCCCCCCGGATCAACTGGTTGAGCTGGACGACGAACTCGATCTCGCGGATGCCGCCTTCGCCCAGCTTGATGTTGTGGCGGGTGTCCAGCCCCTTGCGGGCCTGAGCGCGGCGCTGCCAGTCCATGCGGATGCGCTCGCGCAGGCCGCGCAGGGCCGACAGCGCGTCGAAGTCGAAATATTTCCGGTACACGAAGGGCCGCCGCAGGGACTCGACGTCGCGCGCCTGGGCGGCGAAGGCCTCCTCGTCGAACAGCGGGCAGGGGATCAGGCGGGCCTTGAGCCAGGCGTAGCGTTCCCATTCCCGGCCCTGGACCACCAGGTAGTTCTCCAGCGCGGCCAGGCTCCAGGCCAGCGGCCCGCTGTCGCCGTCCGGGCGCAGGCGCAGGTCGGTGCGAAAGACGATGCCGTCGGCGTCGGGCTCCGACAGGATCGGCATCATCAGCCGGCAGACCTTGCCGTAGAACTCGTGGTGGCTGATGCGCCGCCGGCCGTCGGTTTCGCCCTCCGCGTCGTAGAGCATGATCAGGTCGATGTCCGAGGAGACGTTCAGTTCCTTGCCGCCCAGCTTGCCCATGCCCAGGATCAGCATGTCCTGGGGCTCGCCGGTGTCGGGATGGCGGGGAACCCCGTGCGTCTCCATCAGCGTGTGCATGGCGCAGGCATAGGCCTCGCCCACCGCCAGGTCGGCCAGGTGAGACATGGCCGCCACGACCTCGTGCAGGGGCGCCAGCCCGGCGATGTCGCGCACCGTCAGCGTGGCGAAGACCCGGGCGCGCAGCCGCCGCAGGGCGCGCCGCAGGTCGGCCTGGGGGATCGGCCGGACCGCGCCGGGGCCGAGCAGTTCCCCGTACCAGTCGGCCAGGGTCCTGCGGGTGACGGGCTGGGCGGCGTCGGCCGCCAGGCGGGATTCCTCGCCCGGATGCGCCGTCAGATGACGCCGCAGGGCGCCGGACCATTGCAGGGCGGGCTTGAATATAATGGTCTCGGACATGGGGACTGCCTGCGGTGGGCGGGACCCGCCGCGCGCGGCGCGGGTCCCGGAGATTGCCAAAGGGCCCCTAACATACTGCAAAAGGTGGCATGCGCCAATTCATTTCACGCCATGGCTCCACCTGGGGCCGCCGGCTGCTCGTGGTCGCCGTCGGCCTGTATTTCTGCATCGGGATCGCCCTGCTGGCCTTGCGGTACACCGTGCTGCCGCAGATCGACGCCTGGCGTCCCCGCATCGACGCGCGGTTGTCCCAGGCGCTGGGCGTCCAGGTCGAACTGGGCCCCATCCAGGTCCGCTGGCATGGCTGGAATCCCGAATTCGACGTGCGGGGCACGCACCTGCGGGCCGCCGACGGCCGCGACCTGCTGACCATTCCCGAGGCGCGCGCGCGGCTGGACTGGCGGGCCGTCCTGCCGGGGCGCCGGGGGTTGCTGGACCTGCGGGTCCGCGGCATGGACCTGACGCTGGACCGGCTGCCGGACGGACGCATCGGCCTGCTGGGCCAGACCCTGGATCCGGGGGGCGCACAGGATCTCGGGGGCGCGCCCGCCCTGGAATGGCTGCTGGCCCAGCCCCGGATCGCCTTCCACGACACTACCCTGCGCTGGGTGGACCAGGTGCGCGCCGCGCCCGAACTGCGCCTGGAGGGCGTCGAGGCCGTCCTGGCCCGCGAGGCCTGGGGGGCGCTTGGCGTGTCCCTGAGCGCCCGGGTGCCGGACGCGGCCGACGCCCGGCTGGAACTGCGCGCGCGGCTGGCCGATCCCGCGGGGCTGGCGCAGGGCCGCCTGCCCTCGGACTGGCAGGCCTGGCTGCGGGTCGGCCCGGTCCGGTCGCGGGCCTGGCGCGCCTGGGTGGACGTGCCCGAGGCCTTGCTGCGGGGAGGCATGCAGGCGCAGGCCTGGGTGCAGACCCGGAAGGGCCGGCCCCGCCTGACCGTGCTGCTGGGGGCCGATGCCGTGCGCTGGGAGGCGGACTCGGGCCTGTCCCTGGACATGCCCCAGGCCGGAATCTGGGCCGCGGGCGCGGTGGACCAGTGGCGGGCCCTGGGCCGGGGCGACCCGATGCCCGACGGCCTGGATTTCCAGGTTCGCTCCCAGGGCGCGCGGGGAAGCGTGCCGGCCCTGTTCGCCCAGCCCCTGTCCCTGGGCTTCCTGGAAGTCCGGGGCCGGCTGCGGCACGCCCGGACCTGGAACCTGGCGCTGGACGACCTGGATTGGCGCAACCCCGACATCGCCCTGCGGGGCGCGGGCACCTGGCAGTCCGGAGGCCCGGCCGGCCGGGCCGATTTCCAGGGCACGATCGCCCGCGTCCGCCTGGACGCGATCCATCGCTACCTGCCGCTCGAAGTCAATCCGGATGCCCGGGAGTGGCTGGCGGGCGGCCTGCACGCGGGCGAGGCCGTGGACGCCCGCTGGCGGCTGCAAGGCGATCTGGCGGAATTTCCCTTCGGCGGGCAGCCGCAGGCGGGCGATTTCCGCATCCAGGGCGGGTTTCGCGGCGCGCGCATCGAATTCGTGCCCGGGGCGCCGGCCAAGGACGCCTGGCCCCTGCTGGAAGACGTCACGGGCACGATCGACCTGCACCGCACCGATCTGCGGCTGACGGCCTCCACGGCGCGGATGCGCCCGGAGTCCGGCCAGGAGATCGTCCTGTCGGGGCTGACGGCCCGGATTCCGGACCTGGATCACGATTCCACCCTGGAAATCTCCGGCCGGACCGCCGCCCCCGGCCAGGCCTACATGGCGCTGATCCGGCGTTCGCCGCTGGCCGCCCTGCTGGACGGCGTGTTCGACGAGGCGAGCGCCGGGGGGGATTGGGAAGTGCCCCTGTCCCTGACCATCCCCCTGCTGCACAGCGAGGACACCCGGGTCCAGGGGCGCGTGGACCTGCGACAGGGCAGCCTGCAGTTCCTGCCGCACGCGCCGGCCTTCCAGTCCATCGACGGGCAGCTGCATTTCAGCGAGCAGGGCGTGCGCATCGCCCAGCCCCTCACCGCCCGGCTGCTTGGAGGGGACGTGAAGATCGGCGGCAGCCTGGGCGGGCCGCAGGGCGCCGGCCTGGAATTCCAGGGCCGGATCGGCGCCCGGGCGCTGGCGGACTACGTGGGCGTGCCGGGGATGCGGCGGATCACGGGCGCGCTGGATTATCGGGCCTCCCTGCGCATGCGGGGGCGCGAGACGGTCTTCGTCCTGGATTCCGATACCCGGGGCCTGGCGCTGGATTTCCCCGCGCCGCTGGCCAAGCCGGCCGAACAGCCCCGGTCCCTGCACATGCAATGGTCGGATGCCGATCCCAAGTCGGACCGGCTGGACGCGCAGTACGGCGACACGCTGCGCCTGGCCCTGCGACACGACCGCAAGACCCGGAGCGGGCCTTATTTCCAGGGCGCGGCCGTCGGGGTCGGGCGCGCCGCCGACGCCGGCGCGCAGGACGGCTTGCGGATCGAGGTCGCCTATCCGCTGTTCGACCTGGACTTGTGGAACCGCATCGTGGACGAGTTTTCCATCCCCCGGCGCGGCGCCGACGCGCGGCGGCCCGCCGTGCGGCCGCTGTGGCCGGACCTGAGCCTGCTGAGCGTCCAGGCCGACCAGCTGCGGCTGATGGGCACGCGCCTGGACCAGGCCGTGCTGCGGGTATTGCGTTCCCCCGAGGAACAGTGGTCGATGAACCTGCGCTCGGAGCAGACCAGCGGCACCCTCAAGTGGCAGGAGCGCGACGGCCGGGTGCTGGGGCGCATGTCCGGCCGCTTCGCCCGCCTGAGCCTGGGCGACGACGCGCGCGACGCCGGATCCCTCTTGCCCGAGGCCGAGCCCGACGAGGACGCCTCGTTCGACGACGACCTGGAGATTCCGGGCATCGTGCTGCAGGCGGACGAACTGCGCCTGTATGGGCACTCCATGGGCGCCTTGTCCCTGGAAGGCGTGCGCGACGGCTCCCTCCATGTCTGGCAACTGAACAACCTGCGCCTGGGCGACGAGGACGCCCGCCTGCGCGGCTCGGGCACCTGGCGTCTGCGCGGGCCCGAGCGCGGGCTGGAACTGAATGCCTCGGTCCAGGCGGGCAATCTGGGCGCCTGGATGGACCGGGCCGGCTGGAAGAACGTGATGTCCGGCGGCGAGGGCACGCTCAAGGGGCGGTTCCAGTGGCGCAACCTGCCCTGGACGCGCGAAAAGGCGGACCTGGGCGGCAGCCTGCGGATCGAACTGGACAAGGGGCGCTTCCAGAAGCTGGGTTCCCACACGGCCAAGCTGCTCGAATTCCTGTCCCTGCAGTCCATCACCCGGCTGACGAAGCTGGATCGCGGGCTGGCCGGCCTGCCCAAGGACGGCTTCCCCTTCGACCAGCTGCGCAGCACGCTGGACATGGACCGGGGAAATGTGAAGATCCGCGACTACAAGGTGATCGGCCCGGTGGGCACCATCCTGCTCGAAGGCAGCACCAATATCGTGGACGAGACCCTGGACATGCAGGCCGTCATCGTGCCCAACCTGGACGTCAGCGGCGCCGCGATCGCGGCGGGCATCGCCGTCAATCCCCTGATTGGCCTGGGCGCCTTCGTCACGCAATGGCTGCTGAAGGCGCCGCTGGCCAAGAGCATGACGGCGCGCTACCGCATCACGGGATCGTGGGACGACCCCAGGATCGAGGACATGCCGGTGGCCGCGGAGCCCGAGGCGCAGCCCGGCGCGGCGGCGGTGAAATGAACGAACCGCCCCGCGCCGTGGCCGCGCGATGCCCATGAAAAAAGCTCCCGAAGGAGCTTTTTTCATGGGTGGGTGCGGGCCATCCGATGCGTCATCAGTACACCCCTTGGGCCAGCATGGCGTCGGCCACCTTCACGAAGCCGGCGATGTTGGCGCCGTTCAGGTAGTTGACGGACTTGCCCTGGCCGCCATAGCGCACGCAGTTCTCGTGGATGTCGCGCATGATGGCGTGCAGCTTGGTGTCGACTTCTTCGCGGGTCCAGTGCAGGCGCTGGGCGTTCTGGCTCATTTCCAGGCCGGACACGGCCACGCCGCCGGCGTTGCTGGCCTTGCCGGGCGCATACAGCACGCCGGCCGCGATGAAGGCCTCGGCCGCTTCGATGGTGGAAGGCATGTTGGCGCCTTCGGCCACGCAGCGCACGCCGTTGGCGATCAGGGTGCGGGCGTCCTCGATCTCCAGCTCGTTCTGCGTCGCGCAGGGCAGGGCCACGTCCACGGGCACGTGCCAGGGGCGCTTGCCGGCTTCATAGGTCAGGCCGAATTGCCTGGCGTATTCCTCGACGCGGCCGCGCTTCTCGTTCTTCAGCTCGATCAGGGCCGCCAGCTTTTCCGTCGTGAAGCCCGCCGGGTCCACCACGCAGCCGTGGGAGTCCGACACCGTGACGACCTTGGCGCCCAGCTGCAGGCATTTCTCGATGGTGTATTGCGCCACGTTGCCCGAGCCCGAAACCGAGACCGTGTAGCCTTCGAGCGACTGGCCGGCGTGCCGGAGCATTTCTTCCGCGAAATAGACCGTGCCGTAGCCGGTGGCCTCGGGGCGGATCAGGCTGCCGCCGAAGGTCAGGCCCTTGCCGGTGAAGACGCAGGCGCCCTGGTTGGACAGCTTCTTCATCATGCCGGCCATGAAGCCGACTTCGCGGGCGCCCACGCCGATGTCGCCGGCCGGCACGTCCGTGTCCGGGCCCAGGTGGCGGTGCAGTTCGATCATCAGGGCCTGGCAGAAGCGCATGACCTCGGCGTCGGACTTGCCTTTGGGATCGAAATCGGAACCGCCCTTGCCGCCGCCCATGGGCAGGGTGGTCAGCGCGTTCTTGAAGGTCTGCTCGAAGGCCAGGAATTTGAGGATGGAGAGGTTCACCGAGGGGTGGAACCGCATGCCGCCCTTGTAGGGGCCGATGGCCGAGCTGTGCTGGATGCGGAAGCCGCGATTGACCCGGATCTGGCCGGTGTCGTCCATCCAGCTGATGCGGAACTGCAGGGCGCGTTCGGGCTCGACGAGACGTTCGAGCAGGGCCTGGCTGGCGTAGCGCGGGTTCTGCTGGATGAAGGGCCACAGGCTGTGCATGACTTCTTTCACGGCCTGCATGAATTCGGGTTGGTGCGGGTCCCGGGCCTGAATCCGGGTTAGGAACTGATCGACGGAAGGAAGTGTCATCAAAGGTGCTCGCTTATGCTTATTTCTTCATCATGTCAAAAAATTCGGCGTTGTTTTTGGTGGCCCGGATTTTGTCCAGGATGAATTCCATCGCTTCGACGTCATCCATGTCGTGGATGAACTTGCGCAGTACCCAGATCTTCTGTAGAAGCTCGGGCTTGATCAGGAGCTCTTCGCGACGCGTGCCGGATTTGTTCAGGTTGATGGCCGGGTAAATGCGCTTCTCGGCCAATCGGCGTTCCAGGTGCACCTCGGAATTGCCGGTGCCCTTGAATTCTTCGTAGATCACTTCGTCCATGCGGCTGCCGGTCTCGATCAGGGCCGTGCCGATGATCGTCAGGGAACCGCCTTCCTCGAGGTTGCGCGCGGCGCCGAAGAAGCGCTTGGGGCGCTGCAGGGCGTTGGCGTCCACCCCGCCGGTCAGGACCTTGCCCGAGGCCGGCACCACGGTGTTGTAGGCGCGCGCCAGGCGGGTGATCGAGTCCAGCAGGATGACCACGTCCTTCTTCATCTCGACCAGGCGCTTGGCCTTCTCGATGACCATTTCGGCGACCTGGACGTGGCGCGTGGCCGGCTCGTCGAAGGTCGAGGCCACGACCTCGCCGCGCACGGTGCGCTGCATTTCGGTGACTTCCTCGGGGCGCTCGTCGACCAGCAGCACGATCATCACCGCATCGGGATAGTTGTCCGTGATGGCATGCGCGATGTGCTGCATGATCACGGTCTTGCCGGACTTCGGGCTGGCGACGATCAGCGCGCGCTGGCCCTTGCCGATGGGCGCGAAGATGTCCATGATGCGCCCGGTGATGTTTTCCTTGCTCTTGATGTCGCGCTCGAGCACCAGCGGCTCGTCCGGGTGCAGCGGCGTCAGGTTCTCGAACATGATCCGGTGCTTGATCGCTTCCGGGACCGTGCCGTTGACCTTGTCGACCTTGACCAGCGCGAAGTAGCGTTCGCCGTCCTTCGGCGTGCGGACCTCGCCTTCGATGGAGTCGCCGGTGTGCAGGTTGAAGCGCCGGATCTGCGAGGGCGAGATGTAGATGTCGTCGGTGCTGGCCAGGTAGGACGTTTCCGGCGAGCGCAGGAAACCGAAGCCGTCGGGCAGGACTTCCAGGACCCCGTCGCCGAAGATCTGTTCGCCCTGCTTGGCCCGCCGTTTCATGATCGCAAACATCAGTTCCTGTTTGCGCAGCCGATTGGCGTTTTCGATCTCGAGACCGGCGGCCATTTCGAGCAGCTGCGAAACGTGCAGCGCTTTGAGTTCGTTCAGGTGCATGGGAAAGAGGGGAGAGGGAAGGAAAGTGAGGGTCGTCGGATGGCTGGCGAACCCGGAGCCGGGTTCGCGCGCGGAATCAAAGCGGATGGACGGTGAAGGTCAGAGGGCTTCGTCGAGGAATGCCTGGAGCTGGGTGCGGGACAGGGCGCCGACCTTGGTGGCGGCGACCTTGCCGCCCTTGAACAGCATCAGGGTGGGAATGCCGCGGATGCCGTACTTGGCCGCGCTGTCGGGGTTTTCGTCGACGTTCAGCTTGGCGATGGTGACGCGGCCCTTGTATTGGGCGGCGGCTTCGTCGAGCAGGGGGGCGACCATTTTGCAGGGGCCGCACCATTCGGCCCAGTAGTCGACCAGGACGGGCAGATCGGATTGGAGCACGTCGCCCGAAAAGGACGCGTCGCTGACGTGCTTGATGGAGTCACTCATGTCGTGTGCGCGGATGCGAGGATAAGAGAAGACGGCGGACCGGAAAGAAACCGCCCTGAGGAAGGGCGCGTCGGTCCAATGGCGATAAGCATACCATTATCTCCGTAAAATAGTCGTTTTTTGCCGCCGGGCCGCCCCGAGGCGAAGGCGCCCTCCGGGGCGCCGCAAGCCGGAGGCGCGGCGCGGGGACCCCTTTCAATCTTCCGATGGACAGAACACATTGAGCACCGCACGCTACGATGAATCGTCGATCCGCGTCCTCAAGGGGCTGGAGCCTGTGCGCCAGCGGCCCGGGATGTACACGCGCACCGACAATCCGCTGCACATCATCCAGGAAGTCGTCGACAACGCCGCCGACGAGGCGCTGGCCGGGTACGCCCGCAACATCGAAGTCTCGCTGCACGCCGACGGCAGCCTGACGGTCGAGGACGACGGGCGCGGCATTCCCGTGGGCGAGCACCCCGAGGAACACTCGCCCGTGGTCGAGCTGGTCTTCACGCGCCTGCACGCGGGGGGCAAGTTCAGCAAGGCCGACGGCGGCGCCTACGCCTTTTCCGGTGGCCTGCACGGGGTGGGGGTGTCGGTCACCAACGCCCTGTCCACGCGGCTGGAAGTCACCGTCTGGCGCGACGGCGGCGAATGGCGCATCGTCTTCGCCGACGGGAACGTGATCGAGCCGCTGGCCCGGGTGGGCAGCGTCGGGCGGCGGCGGTCGGGGACCCGGGTGCGGGTCTGGCCGGACGCGCGCTATTTCGACCATGCCCAGGTGCCGCTGGGCGACCTGGAGCACGCGCTGCGCAGCAAGGCGGTGCTGCTGCCGGGCACGCGGGTGACGCTGACGCTGGAAAAGACCGGCCAGCGGCGCGAGTGGCATTACGAATCGGGCCTGCGCGGCTACCTGAGCGAAGCCCTGGAGGGGGCGCAGACCCTGGCGCCGCCGTTCGAAGGCGGCCAGTACGCGGACCGGGACGACGAGCAGTACGCGCCGGGCGAGGGCGCCCAGTGGGTCGTGGCCTGGACCGAGGAAGGGCCCGTGGTGCGCGAATCCTACGTCAACCTGATCGCCACGCCGGCCGGCGGCACCCACGAGTCGGGCCTGCGCGAGGGCCTGTTCAACGCCGTCAAATCCTTCGCGGAACTGCACAACCTGCTGCCCAAGGGCATCCGTCTGCTGCCCGAGGACGTGTACGCGCGCGCCAGCTTCATCCTGTCGGCCAAGATCCTGGATCCGCAGTTCCAGGGCCAGATCAAGGAGCGCCTGAACAGCCGCGACGCGGTGCGCCTGGTGGGCGGATTCCTGCGCAACGCGCTGGAACTCTGGCTGCACGCCAACGTGGAATACGGCCGCAAGATCGCCGAACTGGCCATCGGCCAGGCGCAGGCCCGTTCGCGCGCCGCGCGCAAGGTCGAGAAGCGCAAGGGCTCGGGGGTGGCCGTGCTGCCGGGCAAGCTCACCGACTGCGAATCGACGGACGTGAACCGCACCGAGGTCTTCCTGGTCGAGGGCGATTCGGCGGGCGGCTCGGCCAAGATGGGCCGCGACAAGGAATTCCAGGCCATCCTGCCGCTGCGCGGCAAGATCCTGAACGCCTGGGAAGTCGAGCGCGACCGGCTGTTCGCCAACCAGGAGATCCACGACATCTCCGTGGCGATCGGCGTCGATCCGCACGGCCCGGGCCAGGAGGCCGACCTGTCGGGTCTGCGCTACGGCCGCATCTGCATCCTGTCGGACGCGGACGTGGACGGCGCGCACATCCAGGTGCTGCTGCTGACCCTGTTCCTGCGCCATTTTCCGCGCCTGATCGAGGCCGGCCACGTCTACATCGCCCGTCCGCCGCTGTTCCGCGTGGACGTGCCGGCGGCCGGCAAGCGGCCGGCGCGCAAGCTCTACTGCCTGGACCAGGCGGAGCTGGACGCGGTGCTGGACAAATTGCGCGGCGAAGGCCTGCGCGAAGGCGGCTGGCGCATCAGCCGCTTCAAGGGCCTGGGAGAGATGAACGCCGAGCAGCTCTGGGACACGACGCTGAACCCGGACACCCGCCGCCTGGCGCGGGTGCGCCATGGCGACGAGGGCCTGACGGCCTCGGCGCGCATGTTCGACATGCTGATGGCGCGCGGCGAGGCCGCCCAGCGGCGCGGCTGGCTGGAAGAAAAAGGCAATCTGGCCGACGTGGACGTTTGAGGAACGAGGATGGATCTGAATCAGACTGAATTGCGGGACGGCGACGACGACGGCCTGGTGCTGGCGCGCTACGCCGAGCAGGCCTACCTGGACTACGCCGTGTCGGTGGTGCGCGGCCGCGCGCTGCCGGAGGTGTCCGACGGCCAGAAGCCGGTGCAGCGCCGCATCCTGTACGCCATGGACGCCATGGGCCTGGGGCCGCAGGCCCGGCCCGTGAAGTCCGCCCGCGTGGTGGGCGACGTGCTGGGCAAGTACCACCCGCACGGCGACCAGGCGGCGTACGACGCCATGGTGCGCATGGCGCAGGACTTCGCGCTGCGCTATCCCCTGATCGACGGGCAGGGCAACTTCGGCTCGCGCGACGGCGACAACGCCGCCGCCATGCGCTACACCGAGGCCCGCCTGACGCCGTTCTCCCGGCTGCTGCTCGACGAGCTGGACGAGGGCACGGTCGATTTCACGCCCAACTACGACGGCAGCCAGCAGGAGCCCGTGTGCCTGCCGGCGCGCCTGCCGATCATGCTGCTGAACGGCGCCTCGGGCATCGCGGTGGGCATGGCCACGGAGATCCCCTCGCACAACCTGCGCGAGATCGCGCGCGCCTGCGTGGCCCTGCTGCGCAAGCCGGGCCTGCCCGACGCGGAACTGTTCTCCCTGGTGCCTGGGCCGGATTTCCCCGGCGGCGGCCAGATCATCACGCCGGCCGGGGACATCGCCCAGGTCTACGCCAGCGGCCGGGGCACCTTGAAGGCCCGCGCGCGCTGGCATTTCGAGGACATGGCGCGCGGCCAGTGGCAGCTGGTGGTCACCGAGCTGCCACCCGGCGCTTCGGCCCAGAAGATCCTGGAAACCATCGAGGAACTGACCAATCCCAAGCCGCGCGCCGGCAAGAAATCCCTGTCGGCCGAGCAGCAGCAGACCAAGGCGCTGGTGCTGGGCATGCTGGATTCGGTGCGCGACGAGTCCGGCAAGCAGGATCCCGTGCGGCTGGTCTTCGAGCCCAAGACCAGCCGCATCGACCGCGACGAGTTCGTCAACATGCTGCTGGTGCGCACCGGCCTGGAAGGCAATGTGTCCGTCAACCTGGTGTGCATCGACACCGACGGGCGTCCGGGCCAGCGCAGCCTGCGCCAGGTGCTGGAATCCTGGCTGGCCTTCCGCGCGCAGACGGTCACGCGGCGCACCCGCCACCGCCTGGACAAGGTGCTGGACCGCATCCACATCCTGGAGGGCCGCAGCATCGTCTACCTGAACGTGGACGAGGTGATCCGCACCATCCGCGAGGCGGACGATCCCCGCGCGGCGCTGATGGAACGCTTCCGCCTCAGCGAGCGCCAGGCCGACGACATCCTGGAAATGCGCCTGCGCCAGCTGGCCAGGCTGGAGGGCATCCGCATCGAGCAGGAACTGGCGCAGAAGCGCGAGGACCAACTGGCGCTGCAGGAGCTGCTGGACGATCCCGCCGCCTTCAAGCGCCTGATGATCCGCGAGATCGAGGCCGACGCCAAGCAGTACGGCGACGACCGCCGCACGCTGATCGAGACAGCCGAGCGCGCCGTCCTGGAAACCCAGGTGGTGGACGAGCCCGTCACGGTGGTGGTGTCCCAGAAGGGCTGGCTGCGCGTCCGCCAGGGACATGGCCACGATCCGGCGCAGTTCGGCTTCAAGACCGGCGACGCCCTGTACGACGCCATCGAATGCCGCAGCACGCACGAGCTCATGGCCCTGTCGAACACCGGCCGGTCCTACAGCGTCGCGGTGGCCAGCCTGCCGTCGGCGCGCGGCGACGGGCAGCCGGTGACCTCGATGATCGGCCTGGAGCCGGGCAGCCGCATCGTCCACATGCTGGCGGGCGAGCCCGACCGGCGGGTGCTGCTGGGCGTGGCGTCGGGCTACGGCTTCCTGGCG
The DNA here is from genome assembly GCF_042653765.1 of Castellaniella denitrificans. Taxonomy (NCBI): domain Bacteria; kingdom Pseudomonadati; phylum Pseudomonadota; class Betaproteobacteria; order Burkholderiales; family Alcaligenaceae; genus Castellaniella; species Castellaniella denitrificans. The sequence goes on from NZ_JBHSEZ010000028.1 coordinate 91,246, forward strand.
CGGATCGGCGACCTGTCCACCCGCCAGCACGCCGGCAAGCAGTTCATCACCCTGGACAAGGGCGACACGCTGCTCAAGCCGCTGCCGCTACGGCCGGACGACACGGCCGTGGCCCTGCTCAGCCGCAAGGGCAAGTTCCTGGTGGTGGCGCTCGACGAATTGAAGACCCTGGCGAGCGGCGGCCGCGGCACCATCCTGATGGGGCTGGACGAGGACGACCGCATCGCGCAGTGGGCCGGCGTGGGCGCCTCGGGCGTGGTGCTGCGCGGCGTCTACCGGGCGCGCGACACGGAACTGGTCCTGACGCCCGAAGAACTTGCCCAGTACGCCGGGCGGCGGGCCCGCAAGGGGCGGCTGCTGGACGTCAAGATCAAGCAGCCCAGCCTCTGGCCGGGGGCGGGGGACTAGAATAGGGCTCCTGCACTGCAACACGCCGATGGAATCCACATCATGAGCTTCAAGGTCACGGTGCTGCCGGCCAACCGGGAATTCACGGTCGAGCCGGGGCAGACGGTCCTGGACGCCGCCCTGGCGGCCGGCATCGTCCTGCCCTACAGCTGCCGCAACGGCACCTGCTCCACCTGCGAGGGGCGGGTGGTCTCGGGCGAATACGACGCGGGGCCGGCGCCGGCCCGCATCCTGGATGCGGCCGATCTGGCCCGGGGGCATACCCTGCTGTGCCAGGCGCGCCCGTCCTCCGACCTGGTGATCGAGGCCCGCGAGGTCCGCATGGCCGACGACATCGTGGTGCGCAAGATGCCCGTGCGGGTGCTGTCCCTGGAGCCCCTGGCGCCCGACGTGATGGAGATCACCCTGCAGCTGCCCTCGGCGGAGGCCTTCCGCTTCCAGCCCGGGCAATACCTGGAGTTCATCTTCAAGGACGGCAGCCGGCGCAGTTATTCCATGGCCTGCGCCCAGGCCGAAGACCATCGGGTGCGCCTGCACGTGCGCCACATGCCCGGCGGGCTGTTCACCAGCCGGGTCTTCGGCGCGGGCGACGAGCCGCTCAAGCCGCGCGAGATCCTGCGCATCGAAGGCCCGCTGGGCTCCTTTTTCCTGGACCCCGACGACGCGCGGCCGATCGTCTTCCTGGCCAGCGGCACGGGTTTCGCCCCGATCCAGGCCATGGTCGAAGGCATGCTGGCCCGAGGCGACGCGCGCCCGGCGACGCTGTACTGGGGCGGGCGCCGCCCCGCCGACCTGTACCGGCGGGACCTGGCGCTCGAATGGACCGGGCGCCTGCCGGGCTTCCGCTTCGTGCCGGTTCTGTCCGAGGCCGGGCCGGGCGACGGCTGGACGGGGCGCACCGGCTGGGTGCACCAGGCGGTCATGGACGACCTGCCCGATTTGTCCGGCCACCAGGTCTACGCCTGCGGCGCGCCGGCCATGGTCGAGGCCGCGCGCCGCGACTTCGTCGAGCGGTGCGGGCTGGCGCCCGACGCTTTCCACGCCGATGCCTTCACCTCGGCGGCGGACCTGGCCAGGGTCGAAGCATGAGGCGCGCTTTCCATCTTGGAGCGGTCCTGCGATGAAAGTCGCCGTCTTCGGCGCGGGCATCATCGGGGTGTCCAGCGCGTGGTGGCTGGCGCGCGCCGGCCACGAGGTCGAGGTCGTCGAGCGCCGGCCGGGCGCGGCTCTGGAGACCAGCCGGGCCAACGGCGGCCAGATCTCCGTCTGCTACGCCGAGCCCTGGGCCAGCGCGCACACGCTGCGCAAGGTCATGCGCTGGATCGGGCGGGCCGACGCGCCGCTGCGCGTGTCGCCGCGCCTGGATCCCCGGCAATGGCTGTGGTGCGCGCGTTTCCTGGCCGAATGCCGTGAATCGCGTTTCGCGGCGAACCTGCGCGCCATGGTGACCCTGGCGCAGTACAGCCGCGCCACGCTGCGCGAGCTGCGGGCGGATCTGGGCATCGAATACGATCACCTGGAACGCGGCATCCTGGCCTTCTACCGCGATCCGCGCGAATTCGAGTACGCCCGGGCCAGCGCCGCGCGGATGCGCGAACTGGGCGTGGACCGGCGCATCGTCGACGCGGCCGAGGTCCTGCGCATCGAGCCGGCCCTGGCGGCGTCCCGAGATCCGATCGTCGGCGGCGATTTCACGGCGGACGACGAGTCGGGCGACGTGCATCTGTTCACGCGCGCCCTGGCCGAACGGGCGCGGGACGCGGGCGTGGTCTTCCGCTACGGCACCCGGGTGAACCGGCTGGTGCCCGTGGACGGGCGCATTTCGGTGGCCGAGCTGATCGAGCCCGACGGCTATTTCCGGCCCCTGCAGGCCGACGCCTATGTGCTGGCCCTGGGCAGCTTCACCCCCGCACTGGCCGCGCCGCTGGGCCTGTCCTGCCCGGTCTGGCCGGCCAAGGGCTATTCCGCGACCTTCCGCCTGCGGGACCCGGATGCCGCGCCCATGGTCAGCCTGGTCGACCAGGAGGCCAAGATCGTTTTTTCGCGGCTGGGCGACCGTCTGCGCATGGCCGGAACGGCCGAGATCGGCGGCTATTCCCGCGCCCTGGATACCGGACGTTGCAATCGGCTGGTCGAGCAGGCCCGCGCCCTGTTCCCAAGCGCCCTCGATTTTGCTAATGTTCAATATTGGTCCGGCCTGCGGCCCACGACGCCTTCCAACGTCCCCCTCATCGGCCGTACTCGCATACGCAATCTCTACCTGAACACGGGTCATGGCAGCCTCGGCTGGACCATGGGGGCGGGTTCGGGCAGGGTGCTGGCTGACCTGGTGTCCGGACGGACGCCGGATATCGACTTTCCTTTTTTGGATTGACTCATCATGAATCTTCCTTTTGGCTCCGGTACGTCGCGTCCGGGGATGCGCGCTGTCTGGACGCTCGTGGCCGCCGTCGCGGCCGCGCCCGCCTGGGCGGCGACCGAAGTGCCGGTCTGGCACACCCTCAAGGGCCACAACGCCGAAGTCTTCCAGGATCTGGTCAAGACCTACAACCGCAGCCAGTCCGACGTGAAGGTCGTGCCGCGCGTCTTCGACACGCCCGAGGCGCTCGACCAGGCGCTGGGCGCCGCCGCCCAGTCCAAGAGCCTGCCCGCCCTGGCGCAGATCGGCGACAGCCACACGCTGGAGGACATCGCCCAGCGCAGCTACGTGCAGCCGTTCCACACGCTGCAGAAGTCCTCGGCGCTGAAGGGCACGCGCTGGTTCGTGTCCTCGGACAATGCCTTCATCCATGACGCCAAGGGCCAGTTGATGGCCTTCCCGTACATGCTGGAAATCCCCGTCATGTACTACAACCAGGACGCCTTCAAGAAGGCCAAGCTGACGCCCGCCGCGCCGCAGCGCACCTGGATGGACCTGCAGGGCCAGCTCGTCACCCTGGCCAACAACGGTTCGCGCAAGTGTCCGCTGACCTCCGACCTGCCCGTGTCGATCAACCTGGAAAACCTGGCGGCGGTCAACAACCAGCTCTATGCCAGCGCCGACAACGGCCTGAAGGCCAAGGGCCTGCCCAGCTTCTCCTTCGACTCCACCTACGTGCGCCACCTGGCCCTGATGATCAGCTGGGTGCGTTCCGAGATCATGGTGCGTCCGGACGCGGGCATGCATTCCATCAGCCGTTTCGCCCAGGGCGAATGCGCCGTGCTGATGTCCAGCTCCGGCCACATCGGCGAGTTCCTCGGCCAGCGCAAGCTGCATTACGCGGTGTCCGGCCTGCCGTACTATCCCGAAGTCACGCGCAAGCCCGGCAACCCCTTCGTCAGCGGCGCCGGCCTGTGGGTCATGAAGACCGCCAAGCCGGTCACCGACGCCACGGCCGCCTTCCTGGGCTGGCTGTCGCAGCCCGAACAGGCGGCGCTCTGGTACCAGCAGACCGGCTTCCTGCCGCTGACCCAGGCCGCGTTCGACGCCACGCCCGCCAGCTACTACGCCAGCCTGGGCCAGTGGCGCGACCTGGTGTCCGTCTACAGCGGCAAGGCCGTCCTGACGGCGCAAGGCTTCCGCATCCACAACTATCCGGCCATCCGCTCGCGCTTCCAGCAGATCCTGGATTCCGCCCTGAACGGCCAGCAGCCGGCCGTCACCGCCCTGAACGTGGCGGCGGCCGAAGCCAACAAGCTGGTGCGCCAGCGCTGATCGCGGCGGCGGGCCGCACCGACGGCCCGCCCCGCCGCGGCGATTCCGGCTCCGGCGCGGTCGCCGCGGCCTCCGCCTCCTGATGTGCTCCGCCCCCGGGGCCGCGCCGATTCCATCGCGCGGCCCCGGGGGCGGACCTTTTCATCCGTTCGTATTTCCCAGTCTGGCGGCCCGCGCCCGGGCACGTCACCATGGGCGCCATGATTCACGACCGTGGTGTCGCCGGGGGGAAAACATGATCAGGATGTTGGGCGCGGGACTGTTGCTGGCGGGATTGGGGGGCTGCGCCGCCCCGTCGGACGGCGCCTGGTGGCGCGAGCTGGCCGGGCTGCCGCCGGCGCCTAGCGCCTACCGCTTCGACTGGCGCATCGCGGGCGATCCGGCGCTGGCGCCGCTGCAGGTCTTCGACGACGGGCGCGAAACCTGGCTGCAGTATCCCGTCGGCCAGCCGGTGCCCGCCGTGTTCGAGCGCGCCGCCGGGGGCGACCGGCTGCTGCGGCCCCGGCGCGAGGGAGACTACCTGATCCTGCGCGGCGTGCCGGAGCGCATCGTCCTGCGCGGCGGGCTGTCCCGGGCCGAGGCCTGGCGCGCGCCCGGGACGACGCCGGCGCCGGAGGCCGGCTTGCCGGCCTTGCCCTCGGCCGCCGCCGGATTCGCGTCCGCGCCGCGCGACGCGGAATCCATGGTCGCGGCCCAGGGGGCCGTCCCGGACGGGGCGGCCGGTCCGGCGCGCACGGCCGTGCCGGCGGTCGCGCACCTGCCGATGCCCGCGCCGCGTCCCCGGCCGATGCCGCCTCCGGTTCCGCCCGCGCCCCCGGCTCCGCCCGAGCGCCTGGACCGGCCCTCCGGCGACACGGCCGGTCCGGCCGCGGCCGCCGTCCGGGCGCCGGCCGCGGCCCGCGCCACGTCCTTCGAGGTCACGCCGGCCGACGGCAACGTCCGGCGGGCGCTGGGGCGCTGGGCGCATGCCGCGGGCTGGACCTTCGAATCCGAGCACTGGGACGTCGACGCCGACATTCCCCTGGCGGGTTCCGCCGTCTTCGGGGATTCGTTCCGCGCGGCGGTGCGCGGCCTGCTGTCCGCGACCGAACTCGGGGACCGGCCGGTCCAGCCCTGTTTCTACGCCAACCGGGTCCTGCGCGTCGTGCCGCTGGCGCAGCGCTGCGACCGGACCCGGGCGCCGGGAGCCGAGTCGTGACGTCCCTCCGCCGGCTCGGTCCGGCCATCCTGTGCCTGTGCCTGGGACTGTCCGGGTGCGCCTTCTCCGAACGCCTGCGTCAGGCGGCGGGCGACTTCCGCCTGGCGGGCGACACCGCGTCCCGCGAGCACGACCGGTTTTCCCGGGCCGCGACCGATGCCGACGCGCGCCGCGCCGCCCAGGACATCGACCGGCCCTGGGTCGCCGGGCGGGCGCAGCCGCTGGCCCGCGAACTGACGCTGCCCGCGCCCCTGCGCGCCCGCGTGCGCACGACCCTGCTGTTTTCCGACGGCACCGACGACCTGCGCCGGATCGCGCGGCGCATCGCCGCCGTCACGGGGATCCCGGTCCACGTGCGCCCCGATGCCCTGCTGCCGTCCGGGCTTTTCCTGCCGCGCCTGGCGGGCGGCGCGGGGCAGGGCGCTCCGGCCGCCGACCCGCCCGAGCCCTTCAACCTGGCGTCCGGCCCGGCGCCCTTGCCGCGGATCCTCGATCGCCTGTGCGCGCATCTCGGGGTGCGCTGGCGCTACGAGCGGGACCGCATCGAATTCTTCCGCACCGACACCCGGGTCTTCGACGTCCGGGCGCTCACGCTCGATGCGCGCGTCCAGGCTTCCCTGGGGCAGGGAAGGGATTCGTCCGACGGCGGCTTCGTCAGCGCTTCCGGCACCCGCCTGAGCGGCGGCGACCAGGACGTGATGAAGACCATCCGCGCCCGGATCGAGCCGTTCCTGTCCCGGGCCGGCGTGCTGGTGGCCGAACCCGGCGCCGGCGCGTCCGTCGTGGTCACCGACACGCCCGACGTCCTGGACCGCATCGCCCGCTACCTGGACCGGGAAAACCGGGCCCTGACGCGGCGCGTGCGCCTGGTCTTCGAAGAGCTGACCGTGGCCCTGAGCGAGCAGGCCCAGGCCGGCATCGACTGGAACCTGATCTTTTCCGGCGCCCGCCTGGCCGCCGGGCTGGCGGTGCCGGCCCTGGCCGGCGGCACGGGAGGGCAACTGGGGGTGAACATCGTCCAGGGACCGTTTTCGGGCAGCGAGGCCGTCATCCGCGCCCTGGGCGAGTCCGTCCAACTGGTGCGGCGCAGCAGCGTGCCCATCCTGGGGTTGAACAGGCGGCCGATCTCGCACGCGGTCCGGACGACGTTCTCGTACATCGACCGGATCGAAACCACGCCGGTCTCCGGCGCCACCGGCCTGGCGGTGCCGGCCGTGTCGGTCAACCAGAAGGCCGAGACCGTCGGATCCCTGCTGACCCTGGTGCCCGACGCCCAGGAAGACGGCCAGATCCTGCTGTCCCTGGCCTACGACAACACCGTGGCCCAGCCCCTCAAGACCGTCACCTTCGGCGACAAGGACCATCCCCTGCAACTGCAGCAGCTCACCATCGAGGGCAACGGGACAGTGCAGCAGTTGGCCCTGCAGCCGGGGCAGCCGCTGGTGGTGTCGGGGTTCGACCGGCAGACCTCCGAGTCCGCCGAGCGCCGCCTGAACCCCGGGGTGCCCGCGCTGTTCGGCGGCGGCAACCAGCTCAACGCCCAGCGGCTGACCACGGTGCTGATCATCACCGCCCAGGTCGAAGAGGGGCTCTGACATGGCGCGCACCGCTCGTCTCGTCTGGGTGGATCGGGTGCCGCTCGCCTTCGGGCTGGACTGGGTGCCGCTGCTGGGCGACCCGGAGGCCGCCCGGGCGCGGGCGCGCCGCCTGGGGGCTTCCCACCGGGTGGTGTCGGGCGACCCTCCCGCCGCGCTGGGCCTGGCGCGCGGCCTGCCCGCCGGTCTGGCCTGCTGGTCGGCGGCGGACCTGCTGGCGCGCCGCCATCCGCGCGGCACCGTGGCCTGCGTGCTGCCGCTCGAAGGGGGAATCTGGCACGTGCTGGCCGCCCACGAAGGCGTCGCCCTGGCGCGGGCCGACCGGGGCTACCCCGACGCGGACCTGGCCCGCGAGGCGATCGAGGCCCTGCGCCTGGCGCACCCGAAACTGGAGCTGCTCGCCGCGCAGGCCGGCGTGGGCGCGGCGGGGCCGCTGGAAGCGCTGGCGGGCCAGGCGGCGGGCCGGCCTCCCCTGGAACCGGTGCGCCGGCGCGGCCTGCGGCTGGCGCTGCTGGTCCTGGCGGCCGGCCTGGGGGCGGCCGGCTGGCTGCGCTGGGGCGGCGGCGCGGATGCGGCCGCCGCGCCCGATCCCGATGCGCGGGCCGGCTGGCACGCGGCGCTGGAACGCACGCTGGCCCGGCGCCCGCTTCATGGCGAGGCGGGCACCCGGGCCCTGCTGGACGCCTTGTACCGCCAGCCCGCGCGGCTCGGGGGCTGGTCCCTGCACGACCTGCGCTGCCAGCCCGGGCCGGACGGCGCGGTGTGGCAATGCGTGGGCGAATACCGCCGCCAGGGCCTCCTGGCGGACAACCGCGCATTGCTGCGGGCCGCGCCCGCCGGCTGGCGGCTGGACTTTCCCTCCCTGGACGTCGCCCGTGCCGCCTGGACCCTGTCCCTGCCCGGCCGGCGCCCGGAGCCGGACGGCCTGCCGCGCGCGGGGCTTCTGGCGCGCGACTGGACCAGCGCGCTCCAGGCGGTGCTGCCGGCCTTCTCCGTGCTGCGGCTCGAAGCGGCGCGCCCGCTGGCGGTGCCGCCGCCGCACGACGCCCAGGGCCGTGAGCTTCCCTTGCCCGGGGATTTTCCGGCCCTGGCCGTGCGCGCCCTGCGGGTCGAGGGACCGCTGCGCTCGGGCGCGCTGCTGGCGCCGCTGGCCCGGGCCGTCTCCTGGCACAAGGCCGCCCTGACCCTGGCGCCGAGCGCCCGGCCGGGCGTGCGCGCCAGCCGCCTGATCCTGCATCTCGAAGGGACCGTCTATGAAAACCGATCGTGAATTCGTGCGCGGAACGGGCGTTCCGGGCCCGGTTCCCCGTCCGTCCGGTTCCTCCGGATCATCCGGGGCCCTCCTGGGGGCCGCGGGACTGTGCCTGGCGCTGGCGTGGGGCGCGCCGCCGCCGGTCCGGGCGGAACCGCCGGCCGGCACCGTGCGGGCCGGCGAGCCATCCCCGGCGGATTCCATGCCGGAAGACCCCCAGGCCCGCTGGGAAACCCAGTCGGTGCGCGAGCTGATGCAGCAGGATCTGCGGGACGCGCTGGCTTCCCCGGCCGGCGGCCCCGCCGGCCGCGCCGGCCCGGGGAGCCGGGAGCCGGGCGTGCGGCCCGTGCTGGAACCCCGCCTGGTGGCGCTGTACGGTGTCGGCCAGGCCCTGATGGCCGAAATCCAGGTGGGCCGCCGGGCCTATCTGTACGTGCGCGGCCAGGCCTGGCCCGCGGGGTACGCCGGGGACCGGGGCGTCTATCAGCTGCGCGGCATGAATGGCGCCTGCGTCCAGCTCGAACGCGGCGAGGACCGGCATTCCCTGTGCCTGCGCATGCTGCTGGGCGAGGCGCGGCCATGAAACCCTGGTCGTCCGTCCTGCCGCTGGCCGAGCCCGAGCCGCCCTTCGATCCGGCCCGGGCCGGGGTGATCGACCACCCCGGCCAGCTGTCGGCGCTGCGGCCGGAGGTGCGGCGCGTGCTGGCGCGGGACCTGGGCGTCCAGTCGCTGGCGGACCGGATCTGCCCGGTGGAGCGGGCCGACGGCAGCGTCACGCTGCTGGCCCGGGCCGAATACGTCGGCAGCGACCAGGCCGACGCGCTGGAGCGGCGCCTGCGGGCCGACGGGCGTTCCCTGTCCGAACCGTCCCGCTACGTCCTGCCGGCGGCCCTGCTGCTGGCCCTGTCGCGCGAGGGCGGCGCGGCGGTTCTGGCGCAGGCGGGGGACCGCACCCCGACCGCCCTGGCCGGGGTGTTCCAGGATCTGGTCGAATGGGGCGTGCGCCAGGGGGCGACGGACCTGCACCTGAACATCCATCGCGACGCGGCGGAATCCGAGGTCCGCTACACCGTGTCCGGCCGCTATGTCGCCCCGGAGCGCTTCCGCCACATGCCGACCGGGCTGCTGCGGGACGTGCTGGCGGTGGCCTGGATGGACATCCAGGGCGGCAACGGAGCGGTCTTCGATCCGCTGCTGGAGCAGCAGGGCAGCCTGCTGCGCCGCGTGGACGGCCGGGCCTACGTTTTGCGCTGGGCCTCGCTGGCCGCCGACCGGGGGCCCAGCGTCTGCCTGCGCTTCCTGGCGCGCGACGCCGGGTCCGGCCCCGCCACGCTGGACGGTCTGGGCTACCGGGCCGACCAGGTGGCCTGTTTCGAGCGGGTGCTGAAATCCGAGGGTGGCGCCCTGGTGTTCGCGGGCACCGTGGGCTCGGGCAAGTCGACCACGCTGGCGACCCTGATCCGCGGGCTGCCGGCGCACCGCAAGATCATCACGCTGGAAGAACCGGTGGAATACCGGATCGACCGGGCGGTGCAGAACACTATCGGCCGCGACCTGGACCAGCAGGCGCATGGCCGCTACGCCGCCAAGCTGCGCACCCTGAAGCGCTCGGCCATGACCGACGTGCTGCTGGGGGAAATCCGCGATGCCGAAAGCGGGCTGGCCTTCATGGACCTGGCGGGGTCCGGCGTCAATGTCTACACCACCGTGCACGCGCCCTCGGCGCGTGCCATCGTCGACCGGCTGGCCTCCGATTTCATCGCCGTGCCGCGCGATTTCCTGGCCACGCCCGGCATCCTCAAACTGCTCGTCTACCAGGCGCTGCTGCCCCGGTTGTGCCCGGATTGCGCGGTGCCGGCCAGCCCCGCCGAACTCGTGCGCCAGCAGCCGGGCGGGGGCGTCGGCCACTGGCGGCGCTGGCTGGACTGGATCGGACTGGCCTGGGATGTCGATCCGGCGGCGCTGCGCCTGCGCAACCCGGACGGTTGCGCGCATTGCCGCCGGGCCGTGCTGCCGGAACTCTTCGGCTATGACGGGCGGACCGTGGCCGCGGAATGCCTGGAACCCGGCCTGCCCGGCGCGGACGGCGGCAACGGCCACGTGCCGGACCCGCGGACCAGCGCCATGGCGCACGCCATGGAAAAAGCCGTCGCCGGCCTGGTGGATCCACGCGACGTCGAGGTGCGTTTCATGGCCTTCGAAACCCTGCTGCTGCGCCAGGGCCGGCTGCCATCCGGCGACGCCGCGCCGCGCCGGACGGGGGCGGGCCGATGACGCGGGGGCGCGCGATGCTGGCGCGGCTGCGCCTGCGCCTGGATGCCTGGCGGTTCGCCGGCGTCCGGGCGGACTACTTCGACTATCTCCAGGCGGTGCTGCTGGGCGCGCAGGGCCGCCTGACCGTGCGCGAGCTCTTCGACCGGGATGCCGCGCGCCATGGCCCCGGCACGGTGCGCGGGCGCCTGTCGCGGGCCTGGGCGCGGGCCTGCGAGGCCAGCGGCGGCGATCTGCACGCCACCTGGCTGGGCTGCTTCCCGGCGGACGAGCTGGCCCTGGTGCGGGCGGCCCAGGCCTATGGCAACGCCCGGCTGCTGGCCTGCTTCCAGGCTCTGTCCGGCCATCTGGCGCTGCTGATCCAGGCGCGGCGCATGCTCTGGGCCACGCTGGGCTCGGCCGCCGCGGCCCTGCTGGTGGCCAGCCTGCTGTTGCTGGCTTTGCCGCAGTGGACGGTGCCGGCCTTGCGGCAGGCTTTCCAGGGCCTGCCGGCCGCTTATCTGGGCGACTGGTCGCGGGCGCTGTTCGCCGGTGCGGATTGGCTGCGCGCCTGGGGCGCCTGGCTGCCGGCCGGGATCTGCGCGCTGCTGGCCGCCGGCCTGCATTCCCTGCCGCGCTGGCGCGGGCCGCTGCGCCGGCGGCTGGACCGCCATGGCCCCTGGCGCCTGTACCGCCAGGTCCAGGCCTTGCGCCTGCTGGCCCTGGTCTCGATCCTGCTGCAGCCGGGAGCGGGCGGTTCGACCCAGCTGCGGCCGATGATCCTGCTGTTCCTGGAGGACGCCGGCCCCTGGCTGGGCGGCCACCTGGAACGCATCGCCGACCGCATCGACCAGGGGCTGGCCGGCGCGTCGGCCTTCGATACGGGGCTGCTGGACCGCGACCTGTACTGGTACCTGGAGGACATGGCCGCCGCGCGCGGCCTGCAGGCCGGGTTGCAGGCGGCCCATCGGCGGATGGCCGGCCGCTGGCTGGACCGCGTCCGGAACCAGGCCCTGGCATTGCGCTGGGCGGCGCTGCTGCTGGGGGCGGCGGTCGTGCTGGGGATCGGCCTGTGGCACTACGCCGCGCTCGACGAGCTGCGGCGCGGCTGGATGATGTTTCATGCCGGCTCCTGAGAGCCGGTTCATTCGCACGCCGGGCATCCGGCAAAGGAGGCTTCATGCATGGGTTGGAACAATCGCGCGCCGCGCGCCGCCGGACGGGACAGGCGGGCTTTTCCCTGGTCGAGGTCTCGATCGTCACCGCCATCGTGCTGCTGATCGCGGTCATCGGCATTCCCGCGATCGGCGGCTACGTGATGGAGAACAAGGTGCCCAAGGTCGGCCAGGAACTGGCCCGCTTCGTCATGCACGTGCGCGTCAACGCCGGGACCTCCGGCGACGCGCCTTATGAGGACATCGGCACGGCCAACCTGGCGGCCATGGTGGCGGACTCCACCGTGCTGACCCTGGCGAGCGACGGCGCGGTGCTGCACGGGCTGGGGGGCGGCGGCACGGTCGAGATCGAATCGGCGGATGCCGGCGCGGCGTTCCTGCTGCGCCTGAAGCGGGTGAACCACGTGGCCTGCCCCTCGATCGCGTCGGTGCTGCAGCGGGTGGCCGACCGCATCACGGTGGAGGCCGATGGCGCCGCCGCCCGCACGGTCAAGGACGAGGCCACGACCTACAACGCGCTGTCGGCGGAATCGGCCTGCGCCAAGGGGGACGTCAACCAGTTCGTGTTCCATGTCAGTTGATCGCGCGTCCGGGCGCACGCCTCGCCCTTCGGGACGAGGCCAGGCGGGGCCGCGGCCTTCGCCGCGCGCCCAGCGGGGTTCCCTGCTGCTGGAATTCATGGCCGTCGCGGTCCTGGGCCTGGTCCTGGCGATCTGGGCCGGCCAGGAATGGGCGCAGCGCGCCCGGGCGCTGCAGGCCCGTTCCCTGGCCGCCTGGATGGGCGTCGCCCGCGACGCGGCCGAAGCCTTCCTGGCGCGCCACGCGGCCGACCTCGCCGGCGCCGCGGCCGCCGATGCCCTGGCCGGGCAGGGCTACGCCGACTGGACGGCGCCGCGCTGGGAAGAACTGCGGGCGGCGGGCCTGCTCGCCGGCGGCTGGCAGGCCGCGGGGCCGTTGCGCCGGACCCTGGGACTGCGGGTGGCGCGCGAGGGCGAGTGTCCCGAGGCGGCCTGCCGCGTGTGGGCGCTGGTGCATGCGCGGCCCGCCCTGCGGACCGCCGCCGGCGGGGTGGACGAGGCGCTGGTGGCGGAATGGCTCCAGGCCGCCGAGGGGCGCGGGCTGGTGGTCTGGCCGCGCCAGCCCGGCTTCCTGGGCGGCGCCGGCCTGCGCATTCCGGTGCCGGAAGAGGGCGCCGCGGACTGGGCGGCCGGGGTCGTGGCGCTCGCCGCCCGTACGTCCGCGGGGCCGGGGGGCGGTGCGGGGGCCGGGGGTGACGATGAAGCCTATCTCCGGGTGCGGGACGCCCGCGATCCGGATTTCCAGGGCGATGCCACGGTCCAGGGCGTGGTGCGCAGCGGGACGCGCCTGGCCGCGCGCGACAGCCTGCATCTGGAGCGGGGCTGGGGCGTCGGCGAGCCCTGCGCGCCGGAGGGCGCGCTGGGACGGCCCAGGGAGGGCGCGGGCGTGCTGGCCTGCCGGCAAGGGTACTGGGCCCTGGCGGCGCGGCCGGCCGGCGGCGGCTACATGCTGAACAGCCGCCGGGGCTGCCTCAGCGCCATGGGCGTCCCCTCGGTCAATCCGGTCACCGGCGCCTGCTCGTGCCCGACCGGATACGCCATGACGCAGGTGGCCGAAAGCGGCTCCCTCACGGCTCCGGAGGGCCTGACCGTGGGGTATCTGTGCCTGTCGCAGAAATGAGCCGGGCGGATCGTGGATGCGGCGCCTGCGCGCGATCGGCGTTCCTCGGCGGCCGGGCCGGGGAGAGCGGTAGAATGGCCTCCCGGCCCGCGCCCGGCGCCCGGCCGGGCTTTCGGCGCCGCGCCCCGTTCCACGCCGAAGGCCGCGCGCCCGGGCGCGTGCCCGAACCGATTCCAGGGATACCCGTGATGAGCGATGCCTTCGACCCCGACGCGCCGATCCAGGCCACCTACATGCGCGGCGGCACCAGCAAGGGCGTGTTCTTCACGCCCGCCGACCTGCCGCCGGCGGCGCGCGCGCCCGGCGCGGCGCGCGACGGCCTGCTGCTGCGCGTGATCGGCAGCCCCGACCCCTACGGCCAGCAGATCGACGGCATGGGCGGCGGCACGTCCAGCACCAGCAAGGTGGTGCTGGTGTCGCGCAGCGCGCGCGGCGATTGCGACGTCGACTACCTGTACGGCGCGGTGTCCATCGGTACGCCCGTGATCGACTGGAGCGGCAATTGCGGCAACCTGACCGCCGCCGTCGGCCCGTTCGCCATCGCCCGGGGCCTGGTGGACGCGCCGGCGGACGGCGTCGTCGCGGTGCGCATCTGGCAGGCCAACATCGGCAAGAAGATCGTCGCCCACGTGCCCGTGTCGCGCGGCCGGGTCGTCGAGTCCGGTTCGTTCGTGCTGGACGGGGTCGCGTTTCCGGGCGCGGAGATCCGGCTCGAATTCCTCGATCCCGGCGCCGGCGACGCGCTGCTGCCGACCGGGCGCGTCGTGGACGAACTGGACGTGCCGGGCGTCGGCCGGATCGAGGCCACGCTGATCGATTCGGGGATTCCCTCGATCTTCGTCACGGCCGCCAGCCTGGGACTGCGCGGCGACGAGACCCAGGCCGAGGTCAACGCCGACACCGGCCTGCTGGCCCGGCTGGAGGCCGTCCGGGCGCATGGCGCGGTGGTCATGGGCCTGGCGGCCGGCGTCCGGGAAGCCACGCGCGACCGGCCCCACACCCCCAAGCTGGCCTTCCTGGCGCCGCCCGCGGATTTCACGGCGGCGGACGGCCGGCGGATCGCCGCCGGCGAGATCGACCTGCTGGCCCGGATCCTGTCGATGGGCAGGCTGCACCACGCCATGACCGGGACCGGGGCGGTTGCGATCGCGTCGGCCGCCGCGATCCCCGGCACCCTGGTGGCGCGGCTGCGGCGGCCCGGCGCGGACGGCCGCGTCCGCATCGGGCATGCCTCCGGCATCCTGGCGGCCGGCGCCGAGGCGGAACGCGCCGAAGGCGGCTGGCGGATCTCGAAGGTCGTCGCCAGCCGCAGCGCGCGCCGCCTGATGACGGGCATGGTGCATCCGGCGCCGCTGCCGGACGCGGGCTGAGGTCGCCCGTCCGGGCGCCTCATGCTCCCGCGTCAGGCGTCCCGGTCCAGGACATACGCCGCCAGGTCGGCGATGGAAAGCACGGGCAGGCCGTGCCGGCCGGCGTAATCGAGCATGTCGCGCCCCCGCATCATGGTCCCGTCGGGATTCATCAGTTCGCACAGCACGCCGATCGGCCGCAGGCCCGCCAGCCTGGCGAGGCAGACCGATCCTTCCGTATGGCCGCGGCGCGCCAGCACGCCGCCGGGATGCGCGCGCAGCGGGAATACGTGGCCGGGCCGCACCAGGTCCCCCGGACCGGCCTTGGGGTCGATGGCGGTCAGGATGGTCGTGAGCCGGTCGCGCGCGCTGACCCCGGTGGTCACGCCCGAACGGGCCTCGATCGTCACGGTGAAGGCCGTGCCGTACGGACTCTGGTTGTCCTCCACCATCGGCGGCAGACGAAGGCGGTCGATGTCCTCGTCCGTCAGGCACAGGCATACGATGCCGCTGCCGTCGCGGATCAGCTGGGCCATGGTGCGCTCGGTCAGGCGTTCGGCGGCCAGGATCAGGTCGGCCTCGTCCTCGCGGTCGTTGTCGTCCGTCAGCAGGACCGGGATCCCCTGGCGCACGGCGTCCAGCGCCGCGAGCACGCGGCGCCGCGCGGACTGCGTGGCGGAAGAGGGGAAAGGCGTGGCCGGCGCGGTGCGTCCGGCGGGTTGGGTTTGAAACATTCAAACGCTCCTCGATCAAGAGTTGAGAAGACGTTTTCGGGGCGCGCAGCCGCGCCCGCGACCGGCACGGCCGCAGGCCGTACGCATGCCGCAGACGCGGGTCTGCCCATCTTCTTCCATCCGGACTGTGACCGTCGGCCCTGGTGTGCTGCCAGGTCTGCTGACCCCGCCGCACGGGGCGGCGGGCGCTCGCGGGCTCGCGAGGGCCTTGCGGCATTGCGCCGCAGCCTCGCCTACCGCCGGTGGGGAATTCCGCCCCGCCCTGAAGACGCTTGTGCCGGCGGGATGCCGGCACAAGGATTTTATAGAAAGGCGGCGCTGTCGATCAATCCGCGTTTCCCGACAGCGGGCGCGGGACGGTCCGCACTAGGTCCTACTTGCCGTTCCAGGCGGCGATCACGGCGCGTTCCTCGTCCGTCATCTGCGTCAGGTTGGCCAGCGGCATGTACTTGCTGGCGACGACCTGCTTGATCTGGTCGGCGTGCTGCAGGGTCTGCTCGTTGGTGTCCAGCATGATCCCGGCCGGCGCGGCGGCGAAGCCGGCCTGCGTGGGCTTGGCCGAGTGGCATTCCGTGCAGCGGGCCATGACGATGCCGTGGACCTGTTCCACCGTGACGGCGGCCTGCGACGGGGCGGCCGCGCCGCTTGCCTGACCGGCCTGGGCGGCGGGAGCGGAGGCCGCGGCCGGCGCGGGCGACGGGGCGGCGATCCAGCCGATGATCGCCAGCATCGCGATGCCGGCCAGCGGGTAGCGCAGGTCGTTCTTGCCGGTGTGGCGCAGCACGAAGTACTGGCGGATCACCGCGCCGGCGAAGATGAACAGGCTCATGATGACCCAGGCGTATTCGTTCGTATAGGTGAACGAATAGTGGTTGCTGAGCATCAGGAAGATCACCGGCAGGGTGAAGTAGGTGTTGTGCACCGAGCGCTGCTTGCCCAGCAGGCCGTCCAGCGGATTCGGCTTTTCGCCGGCCTTCAGGGCCTTGACCATGCGGCGCTGGCCGGGGATGATCCAGAAGAGCACGCTGGCCGACATGCAGGTCGCCATCAGCGCGCCGGTGATCAGGAACGCGGCGCGGCCCGGGAAGATCTGCGTGGTCAACCAGGACACGATCACCATCATCACGCCCACGGCCACGCTCAGCAGGCCGTCGCGCTCGACGGTGGGGCTGATGATGCGGCACAGGCGCGAATAGACGTTGTAGCCGATCACCAGGAACGCCACGGCCAGGATGCCGGCCTCGGTGCCGTTCATGTTGCGCGCCCATTCCCAGGGGCTGGCCGGATTGACCAGGTAGATGTCGGCGCGCAGCAGGTACAGCAGCATGAACAGGCCGAAGCCCGACAGCCAGGTGGTGTAGGACTTCCAGAACGACCAGTGCAGGTCGTCGGGCAGTTCGGCCGGGTTGGTCAGGTATTTCTGGTTGTGGTAGAAGCCGCCGCCGTGCACGGCCCACATTTCGCCGTACACGCCCAGCTTCCTGGCGTGCTCGCCCCTGGGGGCGTGCAGGCTCAGGTCGAGCATGACGAAATAAATGGATTCGCCGATCCAGGCGATGGCGGCGATGACGTGCAGCCAGCGCAGCAGCAGGTTGCCGTACTCAAGGAAAAAGCCTTCCATGAGAGTCTCCTCTTGGTTTCTTCGTTCGTGGGGATTGCCGGGATGAGCGTGGCGCTCAGCTGCCGCGATAGGTGGACCAGGTCCACGGCGTCACGACCAGGGGGACGTGATAGTTCTCGTCCGGATTGGCCACGCCGAAGCGCAGCACGACCTGGTCGACGAAACGGGGTTCGGGCAGCGGCACTCCCTTGCGGGCGAAGTAGTCACCGGCATGGAAGACCAGCTCGTACACGCCCCGGGTCAGCGCGGGACCGCTGAGCAGGGGCGCGTCACAGCGGCCGTCCTGGTTGGTGGCCGTCCGTGCGAGCAGGGTGCGGGAATCGCCGTCGAGGCGATAGAGTTCGAGGGCGACGCCCTGGGCTGGCACACCGTGCACGGTGTCCAGGACATGGGTGGAGAGTTTTCCCATGGGATTTACGCCGGTCAGTATCCTGCCAATAGGCCCCCGGTATGGCCGGACCCGGCGAATGGTTCGCCGGTTCGCGAAGCGCCGGCGCGGGCCGGCGGATTTCGGGGCAGGACGGGTACGAATGATTGTAGACGAATGATTGTCAACAATTTGTGTTGACGATTCTGGTCCGATACACAATAATTGTCAACAATTTTCGTCGTCAATCCATCCTGTCGTTTTCACCTATGGCCATGCTCCAGCTGAAGCCCTCCCGCGCCGCCCAGGACCTGAAGGCGCCGCGCGCCTCGACCCTGCGCGACCCCAAGCCGGCCGGCGAGCCGTCGGACGTCGATCGCGTCTATGGGGAAATCTTCGACGCCGCCATGGACCGCCGGCTGCTGCCAGGGGCCAAGCTGACCGAATCCGCGCTGTGCGCGGCCTTCGACTGCTCGCGCGGCACGGTGCGGGCGGCGCTGGCGCGGCTGGCGCACGACAAGATCGTGGCGATCGAGCCCAATCGCGGCGCCTACGTCTGGCAGGCCGAGCCCAAGGAAGTGCGCGACGTGTTCGCCATGCGCCGCGCGCTCGAATGCATCGTGATCGACATGCTGACGGCGCTGGACGACGTGGCCGACCGGCTGGCGCCCCTGCACGGAATGGTCGAGCGCGAGCAGCGCGCCTTCGAGCAGGGCGACCGCATCAGCTGGCTGCGCCTGTCCAACGCCTTCCACGTCGAGCTCGCCCGCCTGCTGGACAACCAGGTGCTGACGGAAATGCTGGCCGGCCTGTGCGCCCGCACCACGCTGATCATCGCCCTGGGGGACGCGCCCGAGGACAGCACCTGCTCGTACCTGGAGCACAGGGACATCCTGGACCGCATCGCGCGGCGCGACGCCCCGGGCGCGCGCGCCGCCATGGACCATCACCTCAAGGACTGCGAACAGCGGATGGACGCGGCGCCCGGCTCCGGCGCCGATCCCTGGTCCACGCTCCAGCGTCAGACCCTGACCCCATCGACCTGAACTCATTCAACAGGAGACCCTCCCATGACAGACAAGCACTACCCCCGCGACCTGGCAGGCTATGGCCGCACCCCCCCGCACGCCAACTGGCCGGGCCAGGCGCGCGTGGCCGTGCAGTTCGTCGTCAACTACGAGGAGGGCGGCGAGAACTGCGTGCTGCACGGCGATCCGGGGTCGGAGCAGTTCCTGTCCGAGATCATCGGCGCGGCGGCCTATCCCGCCCGCCACCTGTCGATGGAATCCATCTACGAATACGGTTCGCGCGCGGGCGTCTGGCGCATCCTGCGCGAATTCGAGCGCCGCGGCCTGCCTCTGACGGTCTTCGGCGTGGGCATGGCGCTGGAGCGCAATCCCGAGGTCGCGCGCGCCTTCGTCGAGCTGGGCCACGAGGTCGCCTGCCACGGCTACCGCTGGATCCACTATCAGGACGTGCCCGAGGACGTCGAGCGCGAGCACTTCCTGCGCTGTGTGGAAATCGTCACGAAGCTGCTCGGCCGCCACCCCGAAGGCTGGTACACCGGGCGCGACAGCCCCAACACCCTGCGCATCGTCGCCGAGGAAGGCCGGTTCCTGTACGACGCCGACTACTACGGCGACGACCTGCCGTTCTGGACCGAGGTGGACCTGGGCAACGGCAAGGTCCATCCGCAGCTCATCGTGCCCTACACCCTGGACACGAACGACATGCGCTTCGCCTCGCCGCAGGGCTTCAACACCGCTGATCATTTCTTCACCTACCTGCGCGACGCCTTCGACGTGCTCTACGCCGAAGGCGAGGCCGCGCCGAAGATGATGTCGGTCGGCCTGCACTGCCGCCTGATCGGCCGTCCGGGCCGGTTCGCGGGCCTGCAGCGCTTCCTGGACCACATCCAGAAGCACGACCGCGTCTGGATCGCCACCCGCGCCGACATCGCCCGCCACTGGGTGAAGGAACACCCCTACAAACCCGCCTGATTCCGGCGGTTCCATCCCATTCCCGGACCGGGCGCCGAAGAGCCCCGGCGGGTCTCACAGCCTCTTTGGAGCATATCCCATGGCTTCTCCCAATCTGCCCGTCGGCACCGTCATCGACGCCCCCGCGGTCGATCTGCCCGCCTTCGCCACCCGCCACCCGAACCTCGCCAGCGAAAGCCTGGGCGCCCGGGTGCTGTCCTGCTCGGACGAGTTCTTCGCCTGCGCGCAGCGCATGCTGCAGGATTCCGAGCCCGTCTTCATCGTCGGCAAGTTCGACGACCACGGCAAGTGGATGGACGGCTGGGAGACCCGCCGCCGCCGCAACGGCGGCAACGACCATGCCATCGTCAAGCTGGGCCTGCCGGGCACGATCAAGGGCCTGGACATCAACACCAGCCACTTCACCGGCAATTTCCCGCCCGCCGCGTCCGTCCAGGCCGCGTCCTGCGAAGGCGAGCCCGACGCCGGGACCGAGTGGGTCGAGCTCGTCGCGGCCAAGTCGCTGCAGGGCAATTCCCACCATTTCGTCGAGATCGGCGACGGCCGCGTCTGGACCCACCTGCGCCTGAACATCTTCCCGGACGGCGGCGTGGCACGCCTGCGCGTCTACGGCCAGCCGGCCTGCGACTGGGACCGGCGCGACCCGGATGCCCTGGTCGAAGTGTCGGCCCTGGCCAGCGGCGGGCGCGTCGTCGCCTACAGCGACGCCCACTTCGGCATGCCCACCAGCGTGATCAAGGCGGGCCGCGGCGTCAACATGGGCGACGGCTGGGAAACCCGCCGCCGCCGCGAGCCGGGCAACGACTGGCTGATCCTGGAACTGGGCCACCCGGTCGAAGTGGAAAAGATCGAGATCGACACGGCGCACTTCAAGGGCAACTATCCCGACCGCGTCTCGGTGCAGGGCGCGCTGGTGGCCGAGTCGACCGACCAGTCCCTGGTGACCCAGGCCATGTTCTGGCCCGAATTGCTGGGCGAGCAGAAGACCGAGATGGACAAGCAGCACTTCTACGAAGGCGACGTCATCCGCAAGGTCGGTCCCGTGTCCCACGTGCGCGTGAACATGTTCCCCGATGGCGGCATCAGCCGCGTGCGCATCTGGGGCCGCCTGGTCCGCTGACGATGGAAAAGACCCTCCACGCCGCCTTGCACGCCTGGGTGGACGCCCATTTCGACGAGCAGGTGGCGCTGCTGCGGCGCCTGGTGGCCGTGCCCACCGACACGCCGCCGGGCGACAACGCCCCGCACGCCGAGGTCGTGGCCGCCCTCCTCGAAGGCTGGGGCTGGGAAGTGGAGCGCCACCGCGTGCCCGACGAGGAAACGCGGGCCTACGGCATGCGCAGCATCACCAACCTGATCGTGCGCCGCCGCTACGGCGCGGGCGGCCCCGTGCTGGCGCTCAACGCCCATGGCGACGTGGTGCCGCCGGGCGAGGGCTGGACCCACGATCCCTACGGCGGCGAAGTCGTGGACGGGCGCCTCTACGGCCGCGCCTCGGCCGTGTCCAAGAGCGACTTCACCACCTATCTGCACGCGGTGCGCGCGCTGGAGTCCAGCGGCGCGCCCCTGAAGGGCGCCGTGGAGCTGCATTTCACCTACGACGAGGAATTCGGCGGGCTCAAGGGGCCGGGCTGGCTGCTGGAGCGCGGCCTGACGAAGCCGGACTACGCGGTCTGCGCCAGTTTCAGCCATGCCGTGGTCACGGCGCACAACGGTTGCCTGCAGTTCGAGATCACCGTCCACGGCAAGGCCACGCACGGGTCCGCGCCGAAGACCGGGCACGACGCCCTGCGGGCGGCCAGCCGCGTTCTGGACGAGATCTACCGCCAGGCCGACGCGCTCGACGGCATCGAGTCGCGGATCGAGGGCATCACGCATCCCACCATGATCGTGGGCCGCATCGACGGCGGCACCCACACCAACGTGGTGCCGGGCAAGGTGGTGCTGAAGCTGGACCGCCGCCTGATTCCCGAAGAGGATCCCGCCGAGGTCGAGGCCGGGGTGCGCGCCTTCATCGCCGCCGCCGTGGCCGGCCTGCCGGGGATCACGGTCGAGGTGCGCCGCATCCTGCTGGCGCGGGCGCTGCGGCCGCTGCCCGGCCACGAGAAGCTCGTCGCCAGCCTGCGGCGGCATGCGCGCGCGGTGTTCGGCGAGGACATCCCGGCCGTGGGCACGCCGCTGTACGCCGACGCGCGCCTGTACGCGGAGCACGGTGTGCCGACCGTCATGTACGGGGCGGGACCGCGCACCGTCATGGAATCGCGCGCCAAGCAGGCCGACGAACACGTTATGCTGGAGGACTTGCGCGGCGCCACCCGGGTCGTGGCCAGCCTGCTGGTCGATTTTTTGACGCCCGCCGCCTGAACCCTGGAATTCCGGTAGGACAAGAGACATGAACGAAGCCGATATCGACCCCGCCGCCCTGGAAAAACGCCTGGTGGACCTGGAGGTCAAGGCGGCGTATGCCGACGACCTCCTGGACCAGTTGAACCGCACGGTGTTCCGCCAGCAACAGCAGATCGAATCCCTGGCGCGCGAATTGCTGGCCCTGCGCCAGCAGATCGCGGTCGGCGGCGCGCCCGGCCCGGGCGGCGGCGGTGACGAGCGGCCGCCGCATTACTGAGCGCTCCGCATGGGGCGCCGGGACCGGCCGCTTCCGCCGCCGGTCCCGGCGCCGCACGCGGGCGGTGCGCGGAGACGTCAGGATCGCTTGGCGATGAACCCGTACACGCCCAGCACGATCAGGGCCCCGATGATGGAGCCGATCCAGCCCGCGCCTTGGCCTGCCTGGTAGAAGCCCAGCGCGGCGCCCAGGTAGCCGGCCACGATGGAGCCGACGATCCCCAGGACCGTGGTCAGGATCCAGCCCAGCTTCTGTTCGCCGGGCATGATCGCCCGCGCGATCAGGCCGACGATGAACCCGACGACAATCATGCTGATGATACCCATCCGCTACTCCTTTTAAGGTTGAATGAAGTCGGTCCATCATAGGGCCAGGCGGGGGGTTCGTCCAGCGGAAGCGCGCCCGGCGCGCGCCGTGATCGGATCCGGTTCACAGCATCGGCCGATGCTGGTACCGTAGATGCTTTTGCCGCCGCACCGCCTGCCGGAGGCGGCTCACCAGGAGCATGCAGCATGAATCAGACGTCCGAATACCAGCCGCCCAGGGTCTGGACCTGGGACCAGCCCAGCGGCGGCCGGTTCGCCAACATCAACCGCCCCGTGTCGGGGCCGACGCACGAGCGCGAGCTGCCGGTCGGCAAGCATCCGCTGCAGCTCTACTCCCAGGCCACGCCCAACGGGGTCAAGGTCACGATCCTGCTGGAAGAACTGCTGGCGCGGGGCCATTCGGGGGCGGAATACGACGCCTGGCTGATCCGCATCGGCGAGGGCGACCAGTTCGGCAGCGGCTTCGTCGGCGTCAATCCCAACTCCAAGATCCCGGCGCTGGTGGACCGCAGCGGCCCGTCGCCCATCCGGGTCTTCGAGTCCGGGGCGATCCTGACGCACCTGGCGGAAAAGTTCGGCGCCTTCCTGCCGACCGAACCCGCCGCCCGGGCCGAATGCCTGTCCTGGCTGTTCTGGCAGGTCGGCAGCGCGCCGTACGTGGGCGGCGGCTTCGGCCATTTTTACGCCTACGCCCCCGTCAAGATCGAATACGCCATCAACCGCTTCGCCATGGAGGCCAAGCGCCAGCTGGACGTGCTCGACCAGCGCCTGGCCGATCACGAATTCGTGGCGGGGGACGACTACACCATCGCCGACATGGCGATCTGGCCCTGGTACGGCGGGCTCGTCCTGAACCAGGTCTACGGGGCGGCGGAATTCCTGTCGGCCGGCGACTACCGCCACGTGCTGCGCTGGGCCCGGGCCATCGGCGAGCGCCCGGCGGTGCGGCGCGGGCGGATGGTGAACCGCACGTCCGGCGATCCGTCCGAGCAGCTCTGGGAACGCCACGACGCGTCGGATTTCGACACCCGCACCCAGGACAAGATCGCCTGAGCCGGGGCTGAAGACGCCGGGGCTCAGGACTCCTGGGCCCGGGACGCGGCCGCGCCCGTCCGGTCGCGCCGCCGGTCGATTCGGACCGACAGCCCCAGGACCGCCAGGCCGGCCAGCGCCAGACCGGTGCCGACCCAGCCGGGCGAGGTCCAGCCGTAGCCGCGCGCGATGGCCAGGCCGCCCAGCAGGGGTCCCAGGGCGTTGGCGAAGTTGAAGGCGGAATGGTTCAGCGCGGCGGCCAGGCCCTGCGCGTGCCGGGCCACGTCCATCAGCCGGGTCTGCAGGATCGTGCCCAGCGCGCCGCCGAAGCCGATGAAGAACACATTGGCCGACAGCGCCCAGACGTTGCCGGCCGCCAGAGGGAACAGCGCGGTCATGGCCGCGCTCCAGAGCAGCAGCCCCGCCGCCGTCGGCATCGGGGCGCGGTCGGCCAGCCAGGGCACCAGGATGTTGCCCACGGTCAGGCCGACGCCGAAGACCGCCAGCACCAGGGGAACGACGGAAGGGGACACGCCGGTCACTTCCAGCAGCACGTCGGCCAGGTAGGTGTAGACGGCGAACAGGCCGCCGAAGCCGATGGCGCCGACCGCCAGGGTCAGCCAGACCTGCAGGTGGCGCAGGGCGCCCAGTTCGCGCCAGGGGCTGGCGCCCGGCTCGGGCGGGCTGTAGGGCGCCAGCCAGGCGACCAGTCCCATGGTCAGCAGGCCGGACAGGCTCACCAGCCCGAAGCCCCAGCGCCAGTCCAGCGCGTGCCCCAGCCAGTTGGCGAAGGGCACGCCGAGGATGGTGGCTACCGTCAGTCCCAGGAACATCCGGCCCACCGCCTGGTTGCGCCGGGAATGCGGCACCAGCGACACGGCCATCAGCGCGCCGATGCCGAAATAGGCGCCGTGGGGCAGGCCGCTCAGGAAGCGCAGCGCCAGCAGCCATTCGTAGCTGGGGGCGAAGGCGCACAGGCCGTTGAACAGGGCGAACAGGCCCATCAGCCACACCAGCAGGGTGCGCCGCGCCATGCGCGCGGCCAGCACGGTCAGCAGCGGGGCGCCCACCACCACGCCCAGGGCGTAGGCGCTGATGACGCGGCCCGCCGTGGGCGCGTCGATCCCCAGGTCCCGCGCGAAGTAGGGCAGCAGGCTCATGGTGGCGAATTCCGTGGTGCCGATGGCGAACGCGCCGATCGCCAGGGCGAAGAGCACCGCGCCGGCGGACGTCCGTCGGGCGCCGGGAGAGGATGATTGAGGCATGAAGGGTTTGGCGGCAGGAAAAACCCGCTATTGTACTCAGGGAAAACCCTGATCGTGGCGAGTTCCGATCCGCCGCCGCCCGGGTCGCACGGGGCGGATCAGAGGAGCATGCCGCCCGACGCCTCGACCCGCTGGCCGTTGATCCAGGCGCTGCCGGGCGCCAGCAGCGCCGCGACGGCGCCGCCGATGTCGTCCGCCTCGCCGACGCGGCCCAGGGCCGTACTGCCGGCGATGGCGGCGTGGACCTGCGGGTCGTCGCGCACTACGCCGCCGCCGAAATCGGTGGCGATGGCGCCCGGTGCCAGGACATTGACGCGGATGCCGCGCGGCCCCAGTTCCTTGGCGAGATAGCGCGTCAGCACCTCGATGCCGCCCTTCATCATGGCGTAGGCCGCCTTGCCGGGGAACGAGAACCGGGTCAGGCCGCTGGAGACGTTGAGGATGCGGGCGCCGTCCGCTAGCAGCGGAACCAGCGCCTGGGTCAGGAAGAACACGCCCTTCAGGTGCACGTTCATCATCCGGTCGAATTGCGCCTCGGTGGTCTCCAGGAAGGCGGCGTCCATGCCGGTGCCGGCATTGTTCACCAGCGCGTCCAGGCGGTCGCGGCCGAAGGTGTCGCGCAGCCGCGCCGGCAGCGAGGCGGCCAGGGCGGGAAAGTCCGCCGTCCGGGTGGTGTCGAGCGGCAGGGCGAGCGCCGCGCGGCCCAGCGCCCGGATTTCCGCGACGGCCTCCCGGGCCAGGTCCTCGCGGGACTGGTAGGTCAGGATGATGTCCCATCCCGCCCGCGCCAGGTGCAGGGCGGAAGCGCGCCCCAGGCCCCGGCTGCCGCCGGTGATGAAGGCGACGGGATGCGCCGCGGGCGCGGCGGCGGTGGATGTGGTGGACGTGGTGGCGTGGGTGGCGGGCGTGGTCATGGCGGATCTCCGGCAAAGGGTGGCGGGACGGTCCGGGCGGGGGTTCCCGGCGCCGCTTGCGCGGCCGCCGGCTTGCGGTCCGGATGAGCGCACTATATTGTTTGATCCGGCCTGGATAAATACCGATGGTTCAACATCACATGTCGAAAATTTCGATCAATCGGAATCCGCTGGGCATCGCGGCCGGCGCGCGCCCCGGTGTTCAACGGGATCCGGGCGGCCGCCCGGACGCGGCGGTCCCCGCGCCCGCCTACGCGCCTTCGGCCGAGGACCTGCGGATCTTCATCCGGGTCGCCGCGCTGGGCAGCTTCACCCAGGCGGCCGAACAGCTCCGGCTGCCGCGCGCGACGGTGTCCACGGCCGTCCTGCGCCTGGAGAAGCGCCTGGGCGCGCGCCTGCTCCAGCGGACCACGCGGCGAGTCGGGCTGACCGGGGACGGGCAGGCCTTCCTGGACCGGTGCGCGCACGTGCTGGACGACCTGGAGGATCTCGGCGGCTTCTTCCGGCGCCTCGACGGGCCGCTGGACGGCTGCCTGAGGGTCGGCATGCCCCTGGGCATGTCGGCGGGCCCGCTGATGGCCCGGCTGCCCGGCTTCCTGGCGCGCCATCCCGCCTTGCGGGTGGATGTCTCCAGCTCGGACCGGCGTTCCGACATGATCGGCGAAGGGCTCGATTGCGTCGTCCGGATCGGCGCGGTGGTCGACGAGTCGCTCGCCTGCCGTCCCCTGGGCATGCTGCCCCTGGGCAATTTCGCCAGCCTGGACTACCTGCGCGCGCATGGCCGGCCCGGCGGCCCCGAGGATCTGGCGCGCCATTGGCTGGTGGACTATCGCCCCAATCCCTCGGACGGGCCGGCGGCGTTCGAATACCTGGACGCCGCCGGCCGTGTCGTCCGGATGCCGATGCGGTCCCGGGTCACCGTGGACAACAGCGCGGCCTACGAGACCGCCTGCCGGGCGGGCCTCGGGCTGATCCAGGCGCCGCTCTCCGGCGCCGCGCGCGCTCCGGACCTGGTCGGCGTCCTGCCGGATTGTCCGCCGCCCCCGATGCCGGTTAATCTCTTGTTTCCCCATCGCCGCCATCTGCCCCGGCGCGTGCGCGTCTTCGCGGATTGGGTGGCCGGCGTCCTGAATCCCTAGGCGGCGGGCGTGGGGCTTCTTTCATTTCCAGGCGGACGGATCCATGCAATTCACCACCATCGGCGCGGCCGTCGTCGACATCGTCGTATCCCGCGTCCGGCCCATGCTCGCCGCCAAGCAGGACGTGGAGCACATCGGCCTGTACGCGGGCGGCGGGGCGGTGAACGCCGCGCTGAACGTGGCCGCGCGCGGCGCCCACGTCACCGTCCACGCCTGCGTGGGCAGCGACCTGGAAGGCGACCTGCTGCGGGACATCCTCCGGCGCCACGGCATCCTGGCCGCCATCCCCGATCACGCGCTGCCCACGGGCAAGGCCGTGGTGATGGTGGACGAGACCGGCGCGGCGCGCGCCTATGCGCAGCGCGGCGCCAGCGCCTGGGTCGGGGAACAGGGCTTTCCCGGCCTGGAGACGGCGGACGTCGTCTACGTGACGGGCCTGTCCCTGGAATCCCAGGCCTGGCTGGAACATTCCCTGGCGCGCATGGCCGCGTCGCGCCATCGGCTGGTGGTGACGCCCGGCGCGCGGCAACTGGCCGATCCCCAGGCCCTGCTCGGCCTGTGGGAACGGGCCGACCTGCTGTGCGTCAATGCGCGCGAAGCCGCCCGGCTGTGCGGGGACGCGGCCCTGGACACCGACGCTCCCTCGCCGGACACGGCCCGCGACCTGGCGCGCCGGCTGGTGCGCCGGCCCGGCCAGTCCATCCTGGTGACGCTGGGGCAGGGCGGCGCCCTGTTCCATGACGGCGAACAGGGCCATTTCCATCCCGCGCGGACTGTCGTCCCGGTGTCCACCATCGGCGCGGGCGACGCCTTCGCCTCCGCCTTCGTCCATGCCTGGGCCGGCGGCGCCGCGCCGATGGACGCGCTCGCCGCCGCCGCCGACAGCGCCGCCCGGGTGATCCAGGTGATCCCGGCCAACCTGGCCGGCCTCCTGCGGGCCTGAGGCACGGAGCGGTGCGGGCGGGCGGCCGGATCGTTCATATAACTTCAGATTTTAAAGGTATCGCTTGCCGTGCGATCGAATCTGGGAGAATGAACGGTCGCTTCCCTGTTTCCCAAAGGCATCGCCATGAAATCCCTGTCCGCCCGCCTGGGCGCGCTCTTCCTCGCTTTCGGGGCCTCCTCGGCCGCCTGGGCGGCTCAGCCGCTGCTGACGCCGTCCGAACTGGACGCCGCCCGGCGGCAGCCGTCGGTGCGGGTCATCGACATCCGTCCGCCCGACGCCTACGCCGCCGGCCACATTCCCGGCGCGGTGTCGGCGCCTTACGCCCAGTGGCGCGGGCCGGCGAACAATCCCGGCCAGCTGCCGCCGCTGGACAGGCTGACGCAGCTGGTGCGCGGCCTGGGCGTCGACCGGGACACGCATGCGGTGGTGGTTTCGTCGGGGGCCGACGGCACCGACTTCGGCGCCTCGGCGCGGGTGTACTGGACCCTGAAATACCTGGGCCTGAAGGAACTGTCCGTCCTGAACGGCGGGTTGAAGGCCTGGGCCGACGCCGGCCTGCCGCAGGACCAGGCGGCGCCGTCGGTCGCCGCCACGGCCTTCGAGCCGAAGCTGGACGAATCCATCATCGCCACCACCGAGCAGGTGGCCGCCCAGGTCGGCAATTCGCAGGTCCGGCTGGTGGACGCCCGGCCGCTGGACTTCTACCTGGGCAAGGTCAAGGCGCCGACGGCGCAGGTGCCCGGCACGATCCAGGGCGCGGTCAACGTGGAGAACGGCCGCTGGTTCAAGCCCGGCACCTCGATCTTCGTCTCGGCCGACGAGGCCCGCAAGATTGCCGCCGAACTCCTGCCCGACCCGAAGTCGGAAACGATCTCGTTCTGCAACACAGGCCATTGGGCGGCGACCGACTGGTTCGCGCTGTCCGAGATCGTCGGCCAGAAGAACGTGCGGCTGTATCCCGAGTCCATGGCCGAATGGTCGCAGGACCCGAACCGGCCGATGGAGCACGTCCCCGGCCGCGGCAGCCAGATCCTGGACAAGCTGAAGGGCGTCTTCGGCTGAGCTGACGCATGAAACGGCTTCCCCTCGCGATCCTCATCGCCGCCTTCTGCGTCTTCCTCGCCTGGTCGGTGGCCTTGCGCCAGGCGCTGCTGTTCCTGGTCGGCATCGGCCTGGGGGCGGTGCTGGCGGGCGCGCGCTTCGGCTTCACCACCGGCTGGCGGCGGCTCATCGAGCAGCGCGACCCCTCCGGCGTGCTGGCGCAACTGGTGCTGCTGGCGGTCGCGGCGGCGGTATCCATGCCCCTGCTGGCGGCCTATCCCACCGACCTGGGCGCCGCGCTCGGGCCGCCCAGCGTCAGCCTGCTCGTCGGCGCCTTCGTGTTCGGCGCCTGCATGCAGGTGGCCGACGGCTGCGGCTCGGGCACCCTGTACAAGGCCGGCCTGGGCATTCCCCTGAACATGGCGATCCTGCCGCTGTTCGCCATCGGCAGTTTCCTGGGCTCGGCCACGCTGGACCGCTGGCTGGCCCTGGGGGCCTTGCCGCCCTACGGCCTGGTGGCGCATTTCGGCGCGCCCGCCGCACTGCTGCTGACGCTGGCGGGCCTGGCCCTGGTCGGTGTCGGCGTGGTGCGCTGGACCGGGCGCGCGGCGCCGCTGTGGAACCGCAAGCTGCTGTGGGGCGCCGTGCTGCTGGCGGTCCTGGCGGCGCTGAATCTGGTGATCGCCGGCCAGCCCTGGGGTATCGTTTACGGCTTCGGCCTGTGGGCGGCCAAGATCGCCGCGGCCGCGCACCTGTTCGATCCCTCGGCCAACGCCTTCTGGAGCGAACCGGTCAACGCCGCGACGCTGGCGCAGTCGGTCTTCCTGGACGTGACCTCGATCACCAACATCGGCATCCTGGCGGGCGCCCTGTGGATCGCGGCGGGCAAGCCGGCCTCCGCCGCCAAGCCCATGAACGGGACGCAGTGGGCCGTGGGCCTGGCCGCGGGCCTGCTGCTGGGCTACAGCTCGCGGCTGGCCTTCGGCTGCAACATCGGCGCCATGGTCAGCGGGATCTCCACCGGCAGCCTGCACGGCTGGATCTGGGTGCCCATGGCCTTCCTGGGATCCCTGATCGGCGTGCGCGTGCGCCGCCGCTACGCTTTCTGAAGGAGCCGCCGCATGAATTTCCGATTCCTGGCCGCCGCCTTCTGGATCGTGCTCGTGGGCTTCTTCGCCTGGGACTGGGTGCACAGCGCGCCGGTCAACGTGCGCGCCGAACCGCCGCTGATCGCGGCGGGCTCGGGCGTCGCACCCAGCGGCGGGCATTGCGCCTCGACGTTCTGAGTCCCGGCCGGCCTTTCCCGGATCGCGGGGGCGGCCGCGGCGCGTCCCGGGCCTACCGGGGGGCGCCCTGGCGCAGGCTGTCCAGGTAGCGGGCCTCGAACCGTTTCTTGGCCCAATGGAGCAGGCGCGAGCTGGGCAGCATCCATGACCGGCGCGCGCCGCGGTAGACCAGCGTGCCCGTGTCCAGCGCGTCGATCACGCACAGGAGTTCCGGGCGCGGTCGTGCGCGCGGCGCGGCGCCCGACAGTTCGGCCAGCAGATTCCGCGCGGCCGCCGCGGCCTGCAATTCCGCCATGTGGGCCTGCTTGGGCAGCCAGTCGGGGCCCGGATAGCTGCCGGCGTCCCCGGCCACGTAGACGCGCCGTGTTTCCTGGACGCGGCAGTGGGCGTCGGCCTGGAAGAATCCGCCCGGCGACAGGGGCAGGCCGCTGGCCTCGGCCCAGTCCGGACCGGTCATGCCGGGCATGAACAGGATCATGTCGGCGGGGATCGGGCCGCCCGCCGTGGCCACGCCCTCGCGGGAGAAGGCCTGGGGCGGATGACCCAGGGCGAGGCGGACGCCGCGCGCCCGCATCCCGGCGAGCAGGGCCGTGACGGCCCGTTCGCCCAGCCGCTGGCCCGGCCGTTCGCTGGCGTGGAAGAAGGTCAGTTCGAACCGTTCCCGGCATCCCCGCCGCCGCAGCCAGGTGTCGATCCCGAACAGCAGTTCGAACAAGGGACCGCCGCGCATGGCCGCCGGTTCCTGGGGATTGGCGCCGAAGCCGAAAGCCAGGCGGCCCCGGTCCATGGCCACCAGCCGCTCACGGATCGCCAGGACCGCCTCGGTGCCCGCGCATGGAATGTGGGCGTGCTCGATGCCCGGCAGCTTGCGGATGAAACGTCCGCCCGTGGCGATGATCAGGCCGTCGTTGGGGATCTCGCCCTGGTCGGTCAGTACGCGGCGTCCGCCGTCGGTCAGGCCCGTGGCGCGGGCCGCCAGGAATTCCACCCGGTGCCGGCGCAGGAAGCCTTCCAGGGGAATGCGCAGCGCGTCCGCGTCGCGCAGGCCCGTGGGAATCCAGATCAGGCTGGGCTGGTAGACGAATTTCGCCGCCGGGGCCGCCAGCGTGAGCCGGGCGCCCGGCGCCCGCCGGCGGATTTCGCGGATGGCTTTCAGGGCGGCGAATCCCGCGCCCAGGATGACGATATGGGCATCAGCCGGCATGACCGGGCCTCTCGGGCGATGGCGAGGACGGGGCCGGGCCCCGCCGCCGGCCGCTATTTTTCCAGGCGGATAACGCCGAGCGCCTTGAGCACGTATTTTTCATAGATCGGTTCCGAGGTTCCCTGTCGCATTTTGCGCATGAAGTATTTTTCGAAGGCCACCTTGGCCAGGTGCACCCATTTCCCTTTCTTGAACCAGTTGACGTTGCGAGGGGGGATTTGCGGCAGGGCCACGAAGGCGGCGCCGGTATCGCCCATGTCCGCCAGGCAGATGGCGTTCCAGGTGCCCCGGGCCGTCGCCGGCGCACCCGCCAGATCCGCCGCGATGTTGTGGGCGATGGCGCTGACCATGGTTTCGATCATGTAGCCGGTCTTGGGCGCTCCGGTGGGAACGGGCGTGGCTTCCACCGGCGGAATCGCCACGCAGACGCCGGCGGAAAAGATGTTGCGGTATTGCCTGCTGCGTTGGTGTTCGTCGACCAGGACGAAGCCGCGCGGGTTGCACAGACCGGGCACCGCGGCCACGGCGTCCACGCCCTTGAAGGCCGGCAGCATCATGGCCATCCTGAACGGCAGTTCGTGTTCCTTGCGGGGTTCGCCCTGGTCGTCGATCTCCGTGACGAACATCCTGCCGGCTTCCACCCGGGTCGTCCTCGCGTTGACGATCCATTGGATGTCCAGGTTGCGGAAATCGCTCTCGATCATGCCCTTGCTGTCGCCCACGCCGCCCAGGCCCATGTGGCCGACGTAGGGTTCGCTGGTCACGAAGGTCATGGGCACCTTGTTGCGTAGCTTGCGCCGGCGCAGATCGGCCGCGACGATGAAGGCGAATTCGTAGGCGGGGCCGAAGCAGCTCGCGCCCGGCATGGCGCCGATGACGATGGGCCCGGGGGCCTTCAGGAATTCCTGGTATTGCGTCCACCACTTTTCGGCATGGTCCACCGTGCAGATGGAATGCGTATGGCCGTCGATGGGACCGGCGCCGGGCACTTCGTCGAAGGCCAGCTTCGGACCCGTGGCGATGACCAGGTAGTCGTATCCGAGCGCCGTGCCGCTTTCGAGCGTCAGCGTATTGTTGTCCGCGTCGATGCCCGCCACCCGTTCCGCGATGAAGTCGATGCCCTTTTTCCGCAGGAGCGGCGCGATTTCCATCGTGACCGCCCCGCGGGTGCGCCAGCCCACGGCGACCCACGGATTCGATGGAACGAACTGGAAATGGTCCGTCGCATTGACGACCGTGACCTTGTGCCCGGAGCCGAGCAGGTCCCGGATCTCGTAGGCGGCCGGCATGCCGCCGATGCCGGCTCCCATGATGACGATGTGTGCCATGGTGTTGTCTCCTCGTGTCGTGCTTTTTTATCTATTGGCCGTTTCAGGGCAGTGCGCGCCGCGCAGGACGCAGTTGGCCTCGGCCAGTTCATGCTGACCCAGGCCTCCGGCCAGCGCCCGCAGCTCCAGCCGGTCGATGACGAGATCCGCCAGGGCCTGATGGAGATCCAGTTCGGATTGGGCCAGGACCTGCTCGGCATCCAGCTGGTCCAGCAGGGTGCGGTCGCCCGCCTCGACGCCCAGCCGGGTCGCGTCGCGCCGCGCCTCGCTGGCCTGGCGCGCCTGGCGCAATGCGCGGATGCGGGCCGGCCCCGTATCCAGGCTCAGCCATGCGGCCTGGGTCCGCAGGTTCAGGCGCTGCTGCGTCGATGAAATCCGGAAGCGCGCGCCATCGCGTTCCGCCAGGGCCTCGCGGTACCGGGCGTCGCGCACGCCTCCCGTGTACAGGGGCACCCGCAATTCCAGGCCGACGGACCATTGCGTGGCCGAGTAGCCCGCGTCGCCGAATTGTCCGGCGCCGCTCAGGTGCGTGCGGCCCGCCGCGCCGACCAGGCTCAGCGTGGGCTGGGCGACGGCGCGCAGGCCCTCGGCATGTTCGGTGGCCATGGCCGCCGTCTCCAGCGCCTGGCGCAGTTCGGGACTGGTCTTGCCGACCCGGTCCAGCCAGGCCGACAGCGGCTGGTCCGGCCGGGCCGTGAGCGCGGGAGCGTCTTCCCGAAGCGGCGCCAGTCCCTTCGCGGGCAGGCCCGAAGCCTGGGTGAAGGCGGACCGGGCGAGTTCCAGTTGCGTGGCGGCCAGGTCCGTCTGGGTGTCGATCTGGCCCAGCCTGGCTTCGGCTTCATGCGTGTCGAGGATGGAAGCGTCCCCGGCCCGATAACGTGCCCGGGCCTGTTCCAGCAGCTGCTCCACGGCGCGTTTCTGGGATTGCATGACGTCGAGCCGCCGCATGCCCGTCAGGACGTCGAAATAGCGCCGGACGATGCGCAGCGCGGCCTGCTGTTCGGCGATGGACCAGGCGGCCTCGGCCTGCATGGAGGCGTGGCGCAATTGCCGCGCCTGGGCATCGCGTCCCAGATCGATCAGGGGCTGGCGCAACTGGATGCCGTATTCCGACCGGGAACCGTTGCGGATCGACGTGTCGAAATCCGCCCCGTCCATGGCGCCGAGCCCGGCCGCCGAGAAGTGGGCCCCCCGGGTCTGGCTTTCCTGGGTCGCGCGCCCCACGGAAGCCTGGGCTTCCAGGGTGGGGCGCCAGAGGCCGTCCGCCTGGTCGGTGCGCGCCTGGCCCGCCAGCAGGCCCTGACGGGCCGCGGCGAGTTCCGGATCGTGCGCCTGCGCGGCCTGCCAGGCCTGGAGCAGGTCAGTCGCCTGGGCGCCAGGCGCGCAGGCGAGCGCCAGCGCGGCCGCCAGCGCGAGCGCGGCGGACCCCGGACGCCGCCGGCGCGGCGGCCTGTCGGCATGCGGCGCCATCCGGGCCTTGTTCACACTCACCAAGGGGATCGCGTTGAGCCTGAGTGCTGTCGAGCGCAAGGCGTCCACCGCAGCAAGACTCAATGTCTTGCGAGGATGGGCAACGCAGCGGGCGGCGGCGCTCAGGCCCAACCCTGCGGGAAGGCATGAAAAATCCGCCTGCCCTGCGTTGCCCGTCTTGCACGTATGGACATACGCGCTGCGCCAGGCGCCTTGTTCAGTCAAATTTTTCATGCCTTCGCGACCCCTTGGTGAGTGTGAACAAGGCCCTAGTCGCCCCGGCGCGCGCCCAGGCGATGCATGATGCGCTCCAGCAGGCACCATCGGGTCACGCCGCTCTGCAGGATGTTCAGGCCGACGAAGACCGTGAAGGCCAGCCACCACTGGCTCTGGAACCAGGGGCTGGCGGGGGCGCCCAGCAGCAGCGACAGCAGGATGAAGAAGCCCGCGAACACGCGGACGAGTTGCCAGGATGTCATGAGGGGTCTCCTTGGGGAACGAGGGTGTGGGCGCGCTTGTGGAAGGCGCTGAAGAACAGGATCGGGATGATGATCAGCGTCAGCGCCGTGGAGATGGCGATGCCTGAAATCAGGGCGATCGCCAGGCCGCTGAAGATCGGGTCGTCCAGGATGAAGAAGGCCCCCAGCATCGCGGCCAGGCCGGTCAGCAGGATGGGCTGGGCGCGGGTGGCCGCGGATTCCACGACCGCCTGCGCGAAGCCGGACCCTTCGCGCAGGCGCATCAGGATGAAGTCCACCAGCAGGATGGAATTGCGCACGATGATGCCCGCCAGGGCGATCATGCCGATCATGCTGGTGGCGGTGAACTGCTTGCCCAGCAGGGCGTGGCCCGGCATCACGCCGATCAGCGTGAGGGGGATGGGCGCCATGATGATGAGCGGCATCAGGTAGGAGCCGAAGTGCGCGACCACGAGCAGGTAGATCAGCAGCAGGCCCACCGCGTAGGCCAGGCCCATGTCGCGGAAGGTCTCGTAGGTGATCTGCCATTCGCCATCCCATTTGATGGCGTAGCCGCCGTAGGCGTCCTCCGGCTGGCGGGTGAAGAATTCCGCCAGCGGCCGGCCGTCGGGCGTGTCCAGCCGCTTCAGGGCCGCGCGCGCCGCGAACATGCCGTACAGCGGGCTGTCGATCCGTCCGGCCATGTCCGCGGTCACGTACTGGACCGGCAGCAGATCCTTGTGGTGGATCGGCTGTTCCCGCGTGGTCCGGATTTCCCGGACCAGCTCTCCGATCGGCGTCATCGCGCCGTCCTCGGCTCGGACGGGCAGGCGCAGCAGCGCGCCGGGGTCCCCCTGGTATTCCGGCGGCAGGCCCAGCACGATGGCCGTGGGCCGGGAATGGCCGTCGCGCAGGACGCCCACGCGCAGGCCGCTCAATCCGGCCTTCAGCGTCTGGACGATGGCTTCCTGGGAAACGCCCGCCCGGGCCGCGCGTTCACGATCCACGGCCAGCACGATCCTGGGCGCCGTGGCCATGCGGCTGTCGTCGATGTCCACCATGCCTCCGGTCTGTTCGAAGACCTTGCGCACGGCGCCCGTGAGCGCATCCCGCCCGGCCGGGTCCGGGCCGTAGATTTCCGCCACGATGGGCGCCTGGACGGGGGGGCCTGGAGGGACTTCGACGACCTGGATGTCGGCGCCGAGGCGGGTGGCCGTTTCCTGCAGGATCGGCCGGATGCGCATGGCGATGTCGTGGCTTTGCGCGTCGCGCCGGGACTTGTCCACCAGGTTGACCTGGATGTCGCCGAGCGCCGGGT
Organism: Castellaniella denitrificans; assembly: GCF_042653765.1. Taxonomy (NCBI): domain Bacteria; kingdom Pseudomonadati; phylum Pseudomonadota; class Betaproteobacteria; order Burkholderiales; family Alcaligenaceae; genus Castellaniella; species Castellaniella denitrificans. Next base: position 126,937 of record NZ_JBHSEZ010000028.1, read on the forward strand.
CGCGCCGCAGGTCGTACTGGCGGACCAGGCCGTTGAAATTGATGGGCGAGGCCGTGCCGGCGTAGGTCTGGATGTCGGTGACTTCGGGCTCGGCCAGGACCAGGTCCCCGAGTGCCTGCAGGACGGCGTGGGTTCGCTCCAGCGGGGTGCCGGCCGGCATCCTGACCATGACCTGGAATTCGGATTTGTTGTCGAACGGCAGCATCTTCAGTTCCACCCAGCCGAGGGCGGGCATCAGCATCGACCCCAGGACCAGCCCCAGGGTGGCCAGGCCCAGCCAGATGCGGTTGCGTCCGGCGTGGGGCGCGGTCAGGAAGGGTGCCATCAGGCGCTGGAAGAACCGCAGCGCGCGGCCGGGGCCCGCGGACGGATGAACCGGCGCCTGGGCGCCCGCGGGCCCGCCTTCGTGCCGCGCGCTGCGGTGTTCGCCCTTGGGATGGCCCGGTGTGCCCATGCGCATGGCCAGCCAGGGGGTCAGCGTCAGCGCGATGCCCAGGGAGATCAGCATGCCCATGCTGGCGTTGATCGGAATCGGGCTCATGTAGGGGCCCATCAGGCCCGTGACGAAAGCCATGGGCAGCAGCGCGGCGATGACGGTGAAGGTGGCCAGGATGGTCGGGCCACCGACTTCGTCCACGGCCATCGGGATGCGTTGCGCCGCGGGGCGTTCCGGATGCAGGCCGGCGTGCCGATGGATGTTCTCGACGACGACGATGGCGTCGTCCACCAGGATGCCGATGGAAAAGATCAATGCGAACAGCGAAACCCGGTTCAGGGTGAATCCCCAGGCCCAGGAAGCGAACAGGGTGGCGGCCAGGGTCAGGCCGACCGCCAGGCCGACGATGACGGCTTCGCGCCAGCCCAGGGCCAGCAGGACCAGCAGGACCACCGACAGGGTGGCGAAGATCAGCTTGTGGATCAGCGTGCCGGCCTTCGCGTCGGCGGTGGCCCCGTAATTGCGGGTCTCCGTGACCTGGACGTCGGGTGGAATGACGGCGTTGCGCAGTTCGTCCACCCGGCGCATCAGGGCGTTGGATACGTCGATGGCGTTCTCGCCGGGTTTCTTCGTGATGGCGAGCGTCACGGCGGTCTCGGCGTCCCCGCCGCGTCCGGCCGCGCGATAGCCGACGTAGTCGTCCGGGGGCGGCGGTCCTTCTTCGACGCGGGCGATTTCCCGCAGGCGCACGGGGTGTCCGTCGCGGCGGGCCACGATCAGTTCGGCGACGTCCTCGCCGGAGCGCAGGAACTGGCCCGCGTCCACCGCCAGGCTCCGGTCGGCGGCGATCCAGTCGCCGGCGTGGAGGCGGTGATTGGCGTCGTCCAGGATCCGGGCGACGTCCTGGGCCGTCACGCCCGCGGCCGCCATGCGTCCGGCATCCAGATCCACGCGGACCGTGTTGTCGGCGCCGCCGATCAGCCAGACGTCGCGCGTCCCGGGCACGCGTTTCAGTTCGGGCTCGATGCTGCGGGCGATCCATTCCAGGTCGCGCGGGGACTTGTCCGCGGCGTGCAGCGTCAGCGCGACGATGGGGACGTCGTCGACGCCGCGCGGCCGGACCACGGGCGGCGGGATGCCGAGCTCCGGCGGCAGCCATTCGGAGGATTGCGTCCGCAGCGTATCGTGCAGGCGCACCAGCGCCTCGGTACGCGGGATGCCGACCTTGAACTGGACGGTCAGCACGGCCTGCCCGGGCATGGACATGGAGGTGACGTGCTCGGTGCCTTCCATCCGGGCCAGGATGCGTTCCCCGGGCGTGGCGATGACGTGTTCGACGTCGTCGGCCGAGGCCCCCGGCCATGCCACCATGATCGTGGCCATGGTGACGTCGATCTGGGGTTCTTCCTCGCGGGGCGTGACCGCGAGCGCGAACAGCCCGGCCAGCAGCAGGGCCAGCGCGAGCAGGGGCGTCAGGCGGTTGTCCTGGAACAGGGCCGTGATGCGCCCGGCGATACCCGGCGCGGTTTTCATGGCGTGCGGCCTTCCAGGGACAGGCGGCCCGGCTCCGGCACGACGGCTTCGCCCGCGGCCAGTCCGGTCAGGATTTCGATCCGGTCGCCGTCCTGCGGCCCCGGGCGGACCTGGCGCAGGCGGGGCGTGCCGTTCGCGTCCAGCACATAGACGCCGCACAGATCGCCGCGGCGGACGATGGCGCCGGCCGGCACCCACAGGCGGGTGCGCGTGGTGCCGTCGAGGTCGATCCCGATGCGGATGGGGGTGCCGGGAGCGGGGCCGCGCATGCCGGGTGGCAAGGCCAGCCGGATGGTGCCGGTCAGGCTGGCGGCGTCCCGCGCGGGCAGGATCTGGACGGGCAGGGTCGCGGGCAGGTCGGGAAACCCGGGGGGCCATTCGATGCGTGCGCGGGGCGCCAGCTGGCCGATATGGCGCTGGGGAACGGCGGCCTGGATCCGCAGCGCGCCGGGGTCGAAGAGCGTGGCCAGCGGCTGGCCCGGCATGACCATGTCGCCCGGGTGGGCGTCCAGGCGGCCGATCAGGCCGTCGTGCGGCGCCCTGATCGTGAAATGGCCGTGATGCGCCTGCGCGGCCGCCGCCTGGGCGTGCCGGGCGGCGGCCTGGGCACGGGCCGTTTCCGCGCGGGCCCGGGCCTGCTGGTAGGCGGCCTGGCTGATATAGCGCTGCGCATATAGGGTTTCGCGACGCCGCAGTTCGGCCTGCGCCAGGGCCAGCTCCGCGTCCGCTTCGCGGATCAGGGCCTGTGCCGCCTGCTGCGCCTGCCCGGCTTCCTGGCTGTCCAGGCGCAGCAGCACCTGCCCGGCGCGGACGGCGTCGCCCGCCTGGATTTCCACAGCGGTGACCGTTCCGGCCACCTGGGCCGCCAGCGTGGCCTCGCGAATGGCCTGGACCGTGCCGTCGAGGCTCAGGCGGTCCGGGGCCGGCAGGGCGCTGACCTGGACGGCCTGCATGGGGGGGAGGGCCTGGGCGGCCAGCGCGGTTCCCGCGCAGAGCAGGCCGACGCCCGCCCGGAGGACGAGCCGGAAGAACATGAACCGGGCGGATGGGGGCGGATGGTTTGCGAACATGGCTTCCGCGTCTTCGGTGGATACGGGGTCGGATTCGATGCTATTATTTAACTAATCATGCAAATAGTCAATTAGATAAATTATTGATCTGGCGCCATCAGCGGGATACACTCATGGTTCATCTGTCATTCTGTGAGTTTTCTGGAATGGGACATCTGCCCCCCGAAGTGCTCGAGCCGGTTGCGGCCTATTTCCGGGCATTGTCCGAACCGACCCGGCTGCACATCCTGAGCCTGCTGCGCCAGGGCGAATACAACGTGGGCGAACTGGCGCAGCAATGCGACTACACCGCAGCGAACATCTCCCGCCATCTCTCCGTGCTGAAGAAGCACGGGCTGGTCGCGCGCGAGGCGCGCGGCAACAGCGTCTACTACCGGATCGCCGATCCCTCGGTCAATGCCCTGTGCGATCTCGTCTGCGGCAGCATCCTGCGGCAGATCGAGCAGTCCGCCGCGCAGCGGGCGGCCTTCGCCGCGCTGCGCGAGGACCTGCCCGACCCCCTCCCCGACTTTTCACGCAAGGAGTCCTCATGAAAGTCAATATCGGCACGATCGACCGCGTCCTGCGCCTGATCCTCGGCCTCGTTCTCATCGTGCTCGCCGCCAACGGCACCATCGGCTGGTGGGGCTGGCTGGGCCTGGTGGCGGTAGCCACGGCCCTGTTCCGCTTCTGCCCCCTGTACATGCTGCTGGGCGTCAACACCTGCCCGCTGAAATCGCGGAATTGATCGCCTGATTCCCCGGGCTGGCGGGCGTCTTCCTCGTCGAAGGGCGGGAGACGCCCGCCGGCTCAGGCGCGCCGCCGGATCAGCACGGCCCCCCAGGCCAGCCCCAGGACCGCGGCCGTCAACGAACCCAGCAGCACGCCCAGCTTCGCGGCGGCCAGCAGGCTTTCGTCGGCGAAGGCCAGCATGGCGATGAAGATCGACATCGTGAAGCCGATTCCCGCCAGAAGGCCGATCAGGCATACGCCGCCCCAGCTCACTCCGGGCGGCAGGCGGCACCAGCCCAGGCGGACCACCAGCCAGCTCGCGCCGATCACTCCGGCCGCCTTGCCGGCCACCAGCGCCATCGCCACGCCGGCCATCACCCATTGCGGGCCCGGCAGGGACAGATCCACGCCGTCGAGCGAGACCCCGGCGTTGGCCAGCGCGAACAGCGGCATGATCCCGAAGGCCACCCAGGGGTGCAGCGCCGCCTGCACCCGCACCACCGGCGGCCGCATTTCCCGCTGGGCCATGCGCAGCTGCCGGAGCGGCTTGGCCAACTGGTCGACGTCCAGGTCCTTCGTTCCGGTGTTCCGGCCGAGCAGGTCGCCGATCGCGTGCGACAGCGCATCCAGCGGCCGCTCGCCCATGGGGATCGAGCGGACCGGCGTCATCAGGCCCAGGACCACGCCGGCCAGGGTGGGGTGGGCACCGGTGATCAGCAGCCCGCTCCAGACGACCGCCCCCGGAACCAGATAGGCCAGGGCCGAGCCGGCGCCGATGCGCTGCAGGCCGACGACCATCAGGATGCCCAGGATCGCCACCAGGAAACCGCCGTACTGCAGTCCGCCGGAATAGAAGAAGGCGATGATCAGCACCGCGGCGATGTCGTCGATGATGGCCAGTGCCAGCAGGAACACGCGGACGTTGCCCGGGATCGAGCGGCCCAGCAGCGCCAGCACGCCGACGGCGAAGGCGATGTCGGTGGCGGTCGGGACCGCCCAGCCCTGGAGGCTGGCGGGATCGGTGTTGAGCGCGGCGTAGATGAGCGCCGGGGCGGCCACGCCCCCGAGGGCCGCGGCCAGGGGAAGGCCCGCCTGGCGCAGGCTGCTGAGCGCGCCTTCGTGGATCTCGCGCCGGATTTCCATGCCGACGACCAGGAAGAACACCGTCATCAGGGCGTCATTGATCCAGAAGTGCAGGGATTGCGAAAAGACGAGGTCGCCCAGTCCGATGGACAGCGGCGTGTGCCAGAGCGCGTGGTAGCTGGGGGCCAGCGGGGAATTGGCCCAGATCAGGGCGCCGGCGGCGGCCAGCAGGAGGATGGCGCCGCTGACGGCCTCGATGTGGAGAAAGCGTTCGAGCGTGGCGAAGGCGCGTTGGGCAAGCAGTTGCGCGCGCGGGATCTCGTGCGACGGGGTCCTGGACATGGTCGTGGGCTTCCTGCGCGGCGGCCCGACCTGCGCGTTGTCCTGTCCCGCCGCACGATGCGGCTAACACCCGAAAGCGGGCATTTTACATGATCCGGCGGATAAACCGCATCATCTTCCGTGTTGGGCGGTCGTCTCCAGCAGCCGTTTCAGGGTGCGGGGGCTGACCCCGTAGTGGGCCGCGACCTGCACGGGCGGATGGCCCGCCTCGATCATGGTCCGGGCTTCACGGCATTGCGGCGGACTCAGCGAGGGGGGCCGCCCCAGGCGGGTTCCCCGGGCCCGGGCGGCCGCCATGCCGGCGCGGGTGCGCTCGCCGATCAGCGCGCGCTCGAACTCGGCCAGGGCGGCCATCATATGGAACACCAGCTTGCCGCTGGGCGAGTCGATATCGATCTGCTCGCACAGGGAGCTGAAACGCACGCCGCGCCGGCCAAGCTGTTCGAGGAGGGAGATCAGTCCGCCGAGCGAGCGGCCCAGCCGGTCCAGCCGCCAGACGATCAGCTTGTCGCCCTGGCGCAGGGATTGCAGCAGGCGCCCCAGGCCCTCGCGCCGCATCGTGGCGCCGGAGACGCCGTGGTCCTCGTAGATCGTCCCGCAGCCGGCCTGGCGCAATGCCTGCAACTGGAGGCCCAGGTGCTGCTCGTCGGTCGAGACACGGGCATAGCCCACGAGCCTCCCTTCGGGGGCGGGTACGGAAGTTTTCATGCCGACGGCCTATCGCCTGGCGGGACTGGGCGTCCCGGCGTGACCGCGCGGGGACTTGATCAGGAGTTTCCTTGCCAGCCTTGCATCCACGGATAGGAAATTGAATGTTTCTAATTAAATTATTTAAATAATTGTTTATTTATATTTATAGCATTTGCCCGGGGAAAGGACAACGGATATTGGACGATGCGGTTTGACAATAAAGGTTCCATTGTGTCCGGATGGTTTCGGCCATATCCTGAATGAATATCCCATCATCATGAAAATAAACGAAAATCCGAATAACATATTGAGTTTCCAGGGGTTTTTATCGATTATCAGACACGCCCCGGAGCGTCAATATTCAGCTGGCTCGTCAATGTAATCTATTATTTCAGAGAATACAAAAAAGGAACCTTTTTGACGCTCGGGAAAAGGGTGTTCCAGCGCCTGGGCAGACCCGCCCCTCCGGCCCGAAGGATGCCGGCCCGAGGGTCGTGATCCGGGTCGTGCACCTGCTCGAGATCGCCGCCTTGCAGCGGGCGGGCGGCCATGCGGGCCTCCTGCGCCGGCTGGGCGAGCGTCTGGCCCACGGCGGCATGCCCGGCGAGGCGATGAGCCTGAATGGGCAATCGCTCGAACTCGATCTGGCGCGGGTCTGGCCCTTCGGCGCCTTCACCCCGAGACGGGTGGATCAATTCTGGCGCGGCCTGCGCGCCGATCTGGGCCGCGATCCCGTCGAATACGGCGCTTTGCGGTTCTATCCCGCGCTTCGCATGGACCTGTGGGGGCTGGGACCCGGGCTGGATATCCGGGACGAGGCGCTGCCGGCCGCGGACACGTATGCCGGACTGGCGCACCAGCGGCTGGGGGCCGACCTGCGGCTGGCCGCGCAGTGGCTGGACGACTTGCGCGGCGGGAATCTGGCGCTGGCCTTCCGGCCCGCGTGCCGCGTGGTGCCGGAGGGCGCCGGCTGCCCGGATGGGCAAGCGGCGGTGCGCCGCCGGGGATATTGCCTGAGCTATTTCCTGGCCTCGCCCCGGCGCCTGGCCGATCCGGATGCCCCAGCCGCCGAGGCCGCCCAGGCGCTGGAGCGGCTCGGCCTGGCCCGGCGCCTGGACTGGAGCATGCTCTGGACGCTGGTCAGCCTCCTGGAAACCGATCCGGTCCGCCGGGTGGGTTGCGGGATCTCGGCCGCGACCTTCCATCCCGACGCCTATTGGCGGGAACTGCTGAATTACCTGGACGCCCGCCCGTCGCTGGCGCCGCGCCTGGCCATCGAACTGCCCGCGTCCCGCGCGCCCCCGCATGCCGGACAGGCCGCCGCCCTGGCGCTCGCGCTCGAGGCCCGGGGCGCGCATGTCCTGGTGCGCGGGGCGCAGGGCGCCGGGGGGCTCGACCTGGGGCCGGCCGAACTGCGTCCGGCCTGGTACGGGCCGGCGGCGCCTTGCCTCATATCCGACCGGGCGTCCGAATACGGCGGCACCTGAGTCGCAGGCGGCCATGCCTGAATGACCGGCGGCCGTTTCCGACCCCGCCGGTCTGCCGCCCTCAGTCCCCCAGACGCGCCCGCTGCGCCCTGACCTTTTCCAGGGTTTCGCCGAACTGGGCCAGGCGGGCCTTTTCCTGCTCGACCACCGCCGCGGGCGCGCGCTCGACGAAGCCGGCGTTCGACAGCTTGCCGGAAGCCTTGGCGATTTCCTTTTCCAGGCGGTCGATTTCCTTGTCCAGACGGGCGCGCTCGGCGTCCGGGTCGATTTCCACGTGCAGCATCAGCTGCGTGGCGCCCACCACCTGCACGGGGGCGCCCACGTCCGGCAGGCGGTCCGTGGCCTGGACGCTTTCCAGGCGGGCCAGCGCCACCAGGTAGGGGGCCAGCTCGTCGAGCCCGGGCTCCGCGCCCTGGACCAGCAGCGGCACGCGCTGGCTCGGCGCCAGGCCCATTTCTCCGCGCAGGGCGCGGATCGCGTCGGTGAGCGATTTCAGCGTGGCCATGCGGCCGGCCGCGGCCGCGTCGCGCAGGTCGTCGCGGGCCGTCGGCCAGGGCTGGACGCTGATGCTGGCGGGCGTGTCGGCGGCGCGCACGCCGGCCGCCACCGAGACCTTCTGCCAGAGTTCCTCGGTGATGAAGGGCATGATCGGGTGGACCAGGCGCAGCAGGGTTTCCAGCACGTGGATCAGGGTGCGGCGCGCGGCGGCCTGCTGCGTGGCGTCGCCCGTCTGCAGGCGGACCTTGGCCAGCTCCACGTACCAGTCGCAGTATTCGTCCCAGATGAAGTGGTACAGGCGGTCGGCGACCTGGTCGAAGCGGTATTGCGCGAAGCCGGCGTCGACCTCGTCGATCAGCCGCTGCAGGCCGTCGATGATCCAGCGGTCGGCGAAGGACAGGTCGCCCGGGGCGGGCCGGCCCAGGTCGTGGCCTTCGACGTTCATCAGCACGAAGCGCGTGGCGTTCCAGAGCTTGTTGCAGAAATTGCGGTAGCCCTCGCAGCGCTTCAGGTCGAAGTTGATGTTGCGCCCCAGCGTGGCGTAGGCCGCCATGGTGAAGCGCAGCGCGTCGGCGCCGTAGGCCGGGATGCCGTCGGGGTAGTCCTTGCGGGTGCGCTTGCGGATCGCGTCGGCCTGCTTCGGGTTCATCAGGCCGGCGGTGCGCTTGGCGACCAGCGGATCCAGGGCGATGCCGTCGATCAGGTCCACCGGATCGATGGTGTTGCCCTTGGACTTGGACATCTTCTTGCCTTCCATGTCGCAGACCAGGCCATGGACGTAGACCGTGCGGAAGGGCACTTCGCCGGTGTGGTGCATGCTCATCATGATCATGCGCGCCACCCAGAAGAAGATGATGTCGAAGCCCGTGACCAGCACGCCGGACGGCAGGTAGCGTTTCAGGTCGGGAGTCTCGTCGGGCCAGCCCAGGTCGGTGAAGGGCACCAGGGCGGACGAGAACCAGGTGTCGAGCACGTCCGGGTCGCGCGTGAGCGGGCCTTGCACGCCCGCCGCGCGCGCCTGGCGTTCGGCGTCCTCGGCCGAGCGGGCGACGAAGATGCGGCCGTCGGGCGCGTGCCAGGCGGGGATCTGGTGGCCCCACCAGAGCTGGCGGGAAATGCACCAGTCCTGGATCTTCTCCAGCCACTGGTTGTAGGTGACGGTCCAGTTTTCCGGGACGAACTTCACGCGGCCGTCGGCCACCACGTCCAGGGCCACCTGGGTGATGCTCTTGCCGGGGTGCAGGCTGCCCTCGGGCGCCGGCTTGCTCATGGCCACGAACCACTGGTCGGTGAGCATCGGCTCGATCACGCTGTTGGTGCGGTCGCCGCGCGGCACCATGAGCTTGTGGGCGCGCACCTGCTGCAGCAGGCCCTGGGATTCCAGGTCGGCGACGACGCGCTTGCGCGCCTCGAAGCGGTCCAGGCCGCGATAGGCATCGGGGGCCGCGTCGCCGATCTTCGCGTCCAGGGTCAGCACGCTGATCATGTCCAGGCCGTGGCGCTGGCCGACGGCGTAGTCGTTGAAATCGTGCGCGGGGGTGACCTTGACCACGCCCGTGCCGAATTCGCGGTCGACGTAGTCGTCGGCGATCACGGGGATCTCGCGCCCGACCAGGGGCAGGACGACGCTGCGGCCGATCAGGTGGGCGTAGCGCTCGTCCTCGGGGTGCACCATCACGGCGACGTCGCCCAGCATGGTTTCCGGGCGGGTGGTGGCGACCACCAGGTGGGTCAGCCCGTCCACGGGCTCGGCCAGCGGATAGCGGATTTCCCACATGTGGCCGTCCTCTTCCGTGCTGACGACCTCCAGGTCGGACACCGCGGTGCCCAGCACCGGGTCCCAGTTCACCAGGCGCTTGCCGCGGTAGATCAGGCCCTGCTCGTACAGGCGCACGAAGACCTCCACCACGCCGCGCGACAGGCGCTCGTCCATGGTGAAGTATTCGCGCGACCAGTCGCAGGACGAGCCCAGGCGGCGGAACTGGCCGGTGATGGTGCTGCCGGATTGTTCCTTCCAGGCCCAGACGCGCTCCAGGAACTTGTCGCGGCCCAGGTCGTGGCGCGACACGCCCTCGGCGTCGAGCTGGCGTTCCACCACGATCTGGGTGGCGATCCCGGCGTGGTCCGTGCCGGGGATGAAGACCGTGTCGTCGCCGCGCATGCGGTGATGGCGGATCAGGCCATCCATGATGGTCTGGTTGAAGGCGTGCCCCATGTGCAGGGTGCCGGTGACGTTGGGCGGCGGGAACTGGATGGCGAAGGATTCCGGCGTCCGGCCCGCGGCGGGTTCGGCGTGCCGGCCTCCGGCGAACAGGCCGCGGCGATTCCACTCGTCATACCAGCGGGACTCGATGTCCTGGGGTTCGAAACTCTTGGGCAGGGAAGGGGAGGCGGAATCGCTCATGGGTTCTTCTAGGGGGCTGACGGCGAAAAAACGATCATTTTAGGCGCATGGGAAGAAAACCGCCCATGGTAAAATGCGCGGTTGACCATAAGCCCTGTTCACCTGTCCGGTTTTCCGGGCGGCTGCGGCGGTGTCATTCTACATTTTCACCGGAAACCCCTGTTTCCATTCCCTACCGGAAATTTTCATGGCCATTGAACGCACCCTTTCCATCATCAAGCCCGACGCCGTCGCCAAGAACGCCATCGGCGAGATCGTCGCCCGTTTCGAAAAGGCCGGCCTGACCGTCGTGGCCGCCCAGCTGCGCCAGCTCTCGCGCGGCGAAGCCGAGCGCTTCTACGCCGTGCACAAGGAACGCCCCTTCTTCAAGGACCTGGTCGACTTCATGGTGTCGGGCCCGGTGTTCGTCCAGGTGCTGGAAGGCGAATCCGCCATCTCCAAGAACCGCGACCTGATGGGCGCGACCGATCCCAAGAAGGCCGCGCCGGGCACGATCCGCGCCGACTTCGCCGACAGCATCGACGCCAACGCGGTGCACGGCTCCGACGCGCCGGAAACGGCGGCGGTCGAGATCGCCTTCTTCTTCCCCGAAAGCAACATCCACAGCCGCTGATCGCGGCGCGGTCCCCGGCGTCGCCGGGGGCCGGCCCACTTTGCCGAAGCCTTCCCCATGTCTGGCGCCGAAACCATCAATGTCCTGGGTCTGGACCCGGCCTCCCTCGAAGCCCTCGTGGCGCGGTGGGGCGGCAAGCCCTTCCGCGCGCGCCAACTGTCGCAGTGGGTGCACCAGCGCGGCGTAGACCGCTTCCAGGACATGAGCGACCTGGCCAAGGATTTCCGCGCCCGCCTGGAGGCCGAATGCGTCGTGCAGGCGCCTCCCCTGAACCTGGAAAAGCGCTCCGCCGACGGCACCCGCAAGTGGCTGTTCGACATGGGGCTGGGCAACGCCATCGAGACCGTGTTCATCCCGGAGGACGACCGCGGCACGCTGTGCGTTTCCAGCCAGGCCGGCTGCACCGTGGCCTGTCCGTTCTGCTCCACCGGCTACCAGGGCTTCAGCCGCAACCTGAGCACCGCCGAGATCGTCGGCCAGCTCTGGTACGCCAACCGCGCCCTGCGCGACGACCCGGCGGCCGCGCGGCTGGGCGCCCCAGCGGACGAATCCCACCGGGCCGTCAGCAACGTGGTCATGATGGGCATGGGCGAGCCCCTGCTGAACTACGACCAGGTCCTGGGCGCCTTGCGCCTGATGCTGGACGACCACGCCTACGGCCTGTCGCGCCGCCGCGTGACCGTGTCCACGTCCGGCGTGGTCCCCATGATCGACCGCCTGGCGCGCGACTGCCCGGTGGCGCTGGCGGTGTCGCTGCACGCGCCCAACGACGAACTGCGCGACCGGCTGGTGCCGCTGAACCGCAAGCACCCGCTCGATGAACTGCTGGACGCCTGCAACCGCTACCTGGAGCACGCGCCGCGCGATTTCATCACCTTCGAATATATTATGCTCGACGGGGTGAACGACGCCGACGAGCACGCGCGCCAGCTGATCGAGATCGCGAAGCGGGTGCGCTGCAAGTTCAATCTGATCCCCTTCAATCCCTTTCCGCAGTCCGGCCTGCGGCGTTCCCCGGCGGCGCGCATCCGCCTGTTCTCCCAGCGGCTGACCGACGCGGGGCTGGTGGTGACGGTGCGCAAGACGCGCGGCGACGACATCGACGCCGCCTGCGGACAGCTGGCGGGGGAAGTCCGCGACCGGACGCGCATCACCGAACGGCTGCCCGACCGGGCCAAGATCGTCATACGCAAAAAGGAGCATGGATGAGCGAAACCTCCCTCGAAGGGCTGCGGCGCCAGGATGCGGCCCAAGGCCAGGAGGCGCTGTCGCTGGGCGATGCGCTGAAGGCCATGCGCGAGACGCGCGGCCTGTCGCTGTCCGAAGTCTCCGCGCGCATCAAGTATTCCTCCGTGCAATTGGGCTACCTGGAAGCCTGCGACTGGTCGCGGCTGCCCGAAGGCGTGCCCTTGCGCGGGCTGGTGCGCAACTACGCGCGCTTCCTCGAAACCGACGTGGACGCCGCCCTGAAACTCCTCGACGACGCCGTCGGCCCGACCCGGCCCCGGCCCGCCGTCACGGCCCTGGGCGCGCGGCGCGCCCTGCAGCAGGCCGACATGACGCCCAAGGGCGAGCCGGCCCACCGCACCTGGGCCTGGCTGCTGCTGATCCTGGTGCTGTTCTGCGTGGTCGGCGTGTACGCGGTCAACCGCGGCTGGGTGCCCGAGGAATGGCTGGTGTTCGATTGGCTGAAGGCTTTGCGTCAATGACTCCTGATTCCGTGAATCCCGAACCGGCCGCCGCGCCCCGGCGGCCGACCCGCGCCGTCGCCGTGCGCTGGGGCGGCCACGTGGTCCGGGTGGGTGGCGACGCCCCGGTCGTGGTGCAGTCCATGACCAACACCGACACGGCCGATCCCCGGGCCACCGCGCAGCAGGTGCGCGAGCTCTGGCGGGCCGGCTCCGAACTGGTGCGCGTCACCGTCAACACCCCGGAGGCCGCCGCCCAGGTCGCCGCCCTGCGCGACGAGCTGGACCGCATGAACGTGCCGGTCCCCCTGGTGGGGGACTTCCACTACAACGGCCACAAGCTGCTGACCCAGTTCCCGGACTGCGCCCAGGCGCTGTCCAAGTACCGCATCAACCCCGGCAACATGGGCGGGGGCAAGCGCCGCGACGACAACTTCGCGCAGATGATCGAGGTCGCCTGCCGCCACGACAAGCCGATCCGCATCGGCGTGAACTGGGGCAGCCTGGACCACGAACTGCTGGCGCGGATGATGGACGAGAACGCCGCCCGGCCCGTGCCCTGGTCGGCCAACGCCGTGATGCGCGAGGCCCTGGTGGTCTCGGCCATCAGCAACGCCGGGCGCGCCCAGGAACTGGGCCTGCGCGGCGACGCCATCGTGCTGTCCTGCAAGGTCAGCCACGTCCAGGACCTGATCGCCGTCTACCGCGACCTGTCGCGCCGCTGCGACTACCCGCTGCATCTGGGCCTGACCGAGGCCGGCATGGGCTCCAAGGGCATCGTCGCCTCCACGGCGGCCCTGGCGGTGCTGCTTCAGGAAGGCATCGGCGACACGATCCGCATCTCGCTCACCCCCGAGCCCGGCGGCGACCGCAGCCGCGAAGTCGTCGTCGCCCAGGAAATCCTGCAGACCATGGGCCTGCGGGCCTTCACCCCGATGGTGGTGGCCTGCCCGGGCTGCGGGCGCACCAGCAGCACGGTGTTCCAGGAACTGGCCGCCAGCATCCAGGCCTTCCTGCGCGCGCAGATGCCGGTCTGGAAGACCCGCTACCCGGGCGTCGAGAACATGCACGTGGCCGTCATGGGCTGCGTCGTCAACGGCCCCGGCGAAAGCCGCCACGCCGACATCGGCATCAGCCTGCCGGGCACGGGCGAGGTCCCGTCCGCGCCGGTCTACGTCGACGGCGAGCGCACCGTGACGCTCAAGGGCGACCATATTGCCCAGGAATTCCAGGCCATCGTCGAAAACTACGTGGCCCGGCGCTACGGACGGGAACCGGGCGCCGAGCCCGCGCGCCGCCCGGGCGTCGTGGCGCGCTCCATTGACTGAATCCATGTCCGAATTCAAGAAAGTCGCCGGCCTGACCGGCATGAAGGATGCCTTGCCGCCGGAAACGGCGCGCTGGGAACGGCTCGAGGCCATCGTGCGCGACTGGCTGGCCGGCTACGGCTACCAGAACCTGCGCACGCCGGTGCTGGAGCACACCCGCCTGTTCGCGCGCGGCATCGGCGAGGTCACCGACATCGTCGAAAAGGAAATGTATTCCTTCGTCGACCCCCTGAACGACGAACGCCTGACGATGCGGCCCGAATTCACCGCCGGCATCGTGCGCTCAGTGATCGAGCACAATTTCCTCTACGACCGGCCGCGCCGCGTCTATGCGATGGGGCCGGTGTTCCGGCACGAACGCCCGCAGCGCGGCCGCTACCGCCAGTTCCACCAGATCGACGTCGAGGCCCTGGGCTTTCCCGGGCCGGACGTGGACGCGGAACTGATCCTGATGCTGGCGCGCCTGTGGCGTCTGCTGGGCCTGAAGGACATCCGCCTGGAACTCAATTCCCTGGGCCAGGCGCAAGAGCGCGCCGCCCACCGCGCGGCCCTGGTCGCGCACCTGGAAAAGCACGTCGACGTGCTCGACGAGGAAGCCCGCCGCCGCATGCACAGCAATCCGCTGCGCGTGCTGGACACCAAGAACCCCGCCATGCAGGAGATGGCCAACGCCGCGCCGCGCCTGTTCGACTTCCTGGGCGCCGAGTCCCTGGCGCACTACCGGGGCCTGTGCGACCGGCTGGACGACGCCGGGATCGCCTACACGCTGAATCCGCGCCTGGTGCGCGGGCTGGACTACTACAACCTGACGGTCTTCGAATGGGTCACGGACCGCCTGGGCGCCCAGGGCACGGTCTGCGGCGGCGGCCGCTACGACGGCCTGATCGAACTGCTGGGCGGCAAGCCCGCGCCGGCGGTGGGTTTCGCCATCGGCATGGAACGCCTGCTCGACCTCTGGCAGCAGGACGCGCCCGACCGGGACCCGGCCGAATGCCAGGTCTACCTGGTCCACCAGGGCGACGCCGCCCAGCGGCGCGCGGCGCGATTGGCCGAGTCCCTGCGCGACGCCGGGCTCAGGGCACTTGTCCACGCTGGTTCGACTGGGTTTAAATCACAGTTTCGCCGGGCCGACGCCAGCGGCGCCGTGGCCGCCGTCGTCATCGGCGAGGACGAGCTGGCCTCGGGTCTGGCGACCGTGAAATGGCTGCGCGCCGGCGCCGCCGGGGACGGACAGCAGGAATCGGTCGCCTTCGACCGGCTGGCCGCGCAACTCCAACAAAGGATCTGAACACAGGCATGGCATACGATCTCGAAGAACAGGAAAAACTCGACGCGCTGAAGGCCTGGTGGGAACGCTACGGCACGCTCTCCATGGCCCTGGTCTTCGCCGTGCTGGCCGTGTTCGCCGGCTGGCGCGGCTGGCAATGGTACCAGTCGCACCAGGCCAATCAGGCCATGGGCTACTACGAAGCCCTCGAAGCCGCCGCGGCCCAGCCGGGCGACGACGCCGTGACCCGCATCAAGGCCGCCAGCGCCGCCCTGCGCGAGGATTACGCCGCTTCCGGCTACGCCGCGCGCGGCGTGCTGGTGGCGGCCTGGGCGCTGCAGGAACGCAAGGACCTGGACGGCGCCCGCGAACAGCTCGAATGGCTGGCGCGCGACGAATCCGCGCCCGCGCTGCGCGCCGTGGCCCGCCTGCGCCTGGCCGGCGTGCTGCTGGCCCAGAAGCAGTACGAACCCGCCCTGGCCCAGCTCCAGGGCACGCCGCCCGCCGGCTTCGCCGGCCTGTACGCCGACCGGCGCGGCGACGTCCTGGCCGCCCAGGGGCAGCGCGAGCAGGCCGTCCAGGCCTGGAAAGAAGCCTTGAAGTCCCTGGGCGCGGATCCCGCCGCCCAGATCGTCCAACTGAAAATCGATGCCCTGAACGGAGCCTGACCCTCATGCGATCCTCCTCCCGCCTGTTTCGCGCGGCGCTTGTCGGCCTGGTCGCCGCCGGGCTGTCCGGCTGCGGCCTGTTTTCCCAAACCGACTCCCGCTTCGACCCCGCGCCCCTGACCGACTACGCGCCCTCGCTGGCGGTGTCGGCGCGCTGGTCGGCCTCGATCGGCAGCGGCGGCGGCTACGGCTTCTCCCCCGAACTGGTGGGCGACACCCTGTACGCCGCGACCCCCTCGGGGGCCGTGGCGGCGCTGGACGCCTCCTCCGGCGCGCTGCGCTGGCGCGTCGACGCCGGGCCGCTGTCGGCCGGGGCCGGCAGCGACGGGCGCGTGGTCGCCGTGGCCACCCAGTCCGGCGTGGTCGTGGCCTACGACGCCCAGGGCAAGGAACTCTGGCGCAGCCAGGCCGCCAGCGCCGTCAACGTGCCGCCCGCGGTGGGCAACGGCATCGTCGCGGTGCGCACCACGGATTACCGCATCCAGGCCTTCGACGCGGCCACCGGCAAGCTGCGCTGGAACGTGCAGCGTCCCGGTCCCGCCCTGGCGCTGCGCACCAGCATCCGCATGCTGTCGGTGCCCAACCTGCTGATCGCCGGCATGCCCAACGGCCGCCTGATGGTGATCGACGCGGCCTCCGGCGCCGTGCGCTGGGAAGGTTCGGTCTCCACCTCGCGCGGGGCTTCCGACCTGGAACGCATCACCGACGTGGTCGGCGCGCCCGTCGTCGCCGGCCCCCTGCTGTGCGGCGTCAGCTACCAGGGCCGCACGACCTGCTTCGACGTGTCCCAGGGCGGGCGCGCCGTCTGGTCCCAGGAAGTCTCTTCCGCGACCGGCATGAACACCGACGGCCAGCGCCTCTATCTGGCGGACTCGCGCGACACGGTCCGCGCCCTGGACCTGAAGGACGGCCACGAACTCTGGAAGCAGGCGGCGCTGCTCAACCGCCGCCTGAGCGCCCCCGCGCCGGCGGGCGCCGCCGTGGCCGTGGGCGACTACGAAGGCTACGTGCACTTCCTGTCGCGTGCCGACGGCGCCCTGATGGCCCGCCTGCAGGTGGGCGGCGGACCGGTCGTCTCGGCCCTGGTCTCCACCCCGCGCGGGGTGGTGGTCCAGACGGGCGACGGCAAGCTGATCCTGGTGGGTGTCGGTGGCTGATACGCGCTTCAAGCCGGTCGTGGCCCTGGTCGGGCGCACGAACGTCGGCAAATCGACCCTGTTCAACCGCCTGACGCGTTCGCGCGCGGCGCTGGTCGCGAACATCTCCGGGCTGACCCGCGATCGCCACTACGGCGAGGGGCGGGTGGGCGACCATCCCTACATCGTGGTCGACACCGGGGGCTTCGAGCCTGTCGCCACGCGCGGCATCCTGGTCGAGATGGCGCGCCAGACGGCCCAGGCCATCGCCGAGTCCGACGTGGTGATCTTCCTGGTGGACGGGCGCGAAGGCATCAACGCCCACGACCACGAAATCGCCCGCCTGCTGCGCAAGTCCGGCCAGCGCGTGCTGCTGGCCGTGAACAAGGCCGAGGGCATGCGCCATCACGCCGACCTGGCCCAGTTCCACGAACTGGGGCTGGGCGAGCCGCACCCGATTTCGGCGGCGCACGGCGACGGCGTGTCGGCCCTGGCCGACGAGGCGCTCGCCCCGCTGCTGGCCGAACAGGCCGCGCAGGCCGCCGAGGGCGCCGAGGACACGGACGCGACGGGCGAGGGCGGGGAACCCGACCATCGCATCAAGCTCGCCATCGCCGGGCGGCCGAACGTCGGCAAGTCCACGCTCATCAACACCCTGGTGGGCGAGGACCGCGTCATCGCCTACGACCTGCCGGGCACCACGCGCGACGCCATCGAGATCGAATTCGAACGCGGCGAACGCCGCTACACGCTGATCGACACCGCCGGCCTGCGCCGCCGGGGCAAGGTCTTCGAGACCGTGGAAAAATTCTCGGTCATCAAGACGCTGCAGGCCATCGAGGCCGCCAACGTCGTGCTGCTGCTGATCGACGCGCGCGAAGGCATTTCCGACCAGGACGCGCACATCGCCGGCTTCATCACCGAAGCCGGCCGCGCCCTGGTGGTGGGCCTGAACAAATGGGACGCGGTGAACCACGAGCAGCGCGAATGGGTGCAGCGCGAATACGACCGCAAGCTGCGCTTCCTGTCCTTCGCCCGCGTGCTGCACCTGTCGGCCCTGAAAGGGCAGGGGGTCGGCCCCGTGCTCAAGGCCGTCGAAGCCGCGCACGCCGCCGCCTTCGCCAAGCTGTCCACGCCGAAGCTCACCCGCGTCCTGCAGGCGGCCGTGGAACAGCAGCCGCCGCCGCGCAAGGGTATCTTCCGGCCTAAGATGCGCTACGCCCACCAGGGCGGGCAGAATCCGCCGCGCATCATCATCCACGGCAACGCCCTGGACGCGGTGCCGGATTCCTACCGCCGCTACCTCGAAGGCCAGTTCCGCGACGCCTTCAAGCTGGCCGGCACGCCGCTGTCGGTCGAATTCAAATCCTCGCACAATCCCTATCTGAAGGACGAGTCGTGAGCACGCTCTGGAGCGATCACATCGCCGGCCTGGTTCCCTACGTGCCGGGCGAGCAGGCCCGCATCCCGAACCTGCTGAAGCTGAACACCAACGAGAACCCGTACGGGCCCTCGCCCCGGGCGATCGAGGCCATGCGCGCCGCGCTGTCCGACGACATGCGGCTGTATC
Organism: Castellaniella denitrificans; assembly: GCF_042653765.1. NCBI lineage: Bacteria > Pseudomonadati > Pseudomonadota > Betaproteobacteria > Burkholderiales > Alcaligenaceae > Castellaniella > Castellaniella denitrificans. Next base: position 145,461 of record NZ_JBHSEZ010000028.1, read on the forward strand.
CCGATTACCAGGCGCTGGATCTGCGCCGCGCGATCGCGGACCGCTTTGGCCTGGCGCCCGACCAGGTGTTCCTGGGCAACGGTTCCGACGAAATCCTGGCGCACGTGTTCAACGCGCTGTTCCTGCGCGGCGGGCGGCCCCTGTGGCTGCCCGACGTGACCTACAGCTTCTACAAGACCTACTGCCGCCTGTACGACGTGCCGCACCGGCTGATCCCGCTGGACGAGGATTTCGCCCTGCGCGTGGCGGACTACACCGGCGCGGCCGATCCCGAGCCCGCCGGCGTCATCTTCGCCAATCCGAACGCGCCCACCGGCCGCACCCTGTCCCTGGACGAGATCGCCGCCATTGCGCGCGCGCGCCCCGACAGCGCCGTGGTGGTGGACGAGGCCTACGTGGACTTCGGCGCCGAATCGGCGGCCGCGCTGCTCGGCGAATGCCCCAACATCCTGGTCATCCACACCCTGTCCAAGTCCCGTTCCCTGGCGGGCCTGCGGGTGGGCTACGCGCTGGGCGGCACCGACCTGATCGCGGGGCTGACGCGCGTGAAGGACAGCTTCAATTCCTATCCCCTGGACCGCGTGGCCCTGGCCGGCGCCCAGGCGGCGATCGAGGACGAGGCCTGGTTCGACCGCACCCGGCGGGCCGTGATCGACGCCCGCGAACAGTTGGCGCAAGACCTGCATGCCCTGGGCTTCGAAGTCCTGCCTTCGCAGGCCAATTTCGTCTTCGCCCGCCACCCGCGCCGCGACGCCGCCGAAATCGCCGCCGGCCTGCGCGGGACCGGCATCCTGGTGCGGCATTTCCGCGCGCCGCGCATCGACCAGTACCTGCGCATCACCGTGGGCACGCCGGAACAATGCGCCCGCCTGCGCGACGCGCTGCGCGCGCTGCTGGCGGCCTGATCCGGCGGCCCGGCGTTGTTGCAATGCATCAATTCCGAAACGGATTAAAATAGACCCTCCACCATAACTTCAATAACCGGAGCCTCGGCCATGAGCAACAAAGGGCAAATTCTCCAAGACCCATTCCTGAACGCCTTGCGCAAGGACCACGTGCCCGTCTCGATCTACCTGGTCAACGGGATCAAGCTGCAAGGCCAGGTCGAGTCCTTCGATCAGTACGTCGTGCTGCTGCGCAACACAGTCACCCAGATGGTCTACAAGCACGCCATTTCCACCGTCGTGCCCGCCCGTCCCGTTTCTTTCCAGGTGGACGACTCTGCCGAATAAGTCGTTGTTTGTTTTTTTGCCGCCGGGCCGCCCCAAGGCAAAAACGCCCCCTTGGGGATTGAGCCCGGACAGGGGGCGCACAGACACATGAAGTCGCTCGTCATCAGCGTGGACCTGGGCGAACCCGACTACGCGGCCCACGCCGAGGAATTCCTCATGCTCGCCAGCGGGGCGGGGGCCGACATCGTCGAAGTCCTCACCGCCCGGCGCAGCCGGCCGGACGCCGCGGGCTTCATCGGCTCGGGCAAGATCGAGGAAGCCGCCGCCCTGGTCAAGGCCACCGGGGCGGAAGTGGTGCTCTTCGACCAGGCCCTCACGCCCGCCCAGCAGCGCAACCTGGAACGCCACTTCGAGGTCCGCGTCGTCGACCGGGTGGCGCTGATCCTGGACATCTTCGCCCTGCGCGCCAAGAGCCACGAAGGCAAGCTCCAGGTCGAACTGGCCCAGTTGCAGCACCTGTCCACCCGGCTGACCCGGATGTGGACCCACCTGGAACGCCAGCGCGGCGGCATCGGCGTGCGCGGCCCCGGCGAATCGCAGCTGGAAACCGACCGGCGCCTGATCGGCGTGCGCGTGCGCGCCCTGAAGGAACGCCTGGACCGCGTCCAGCGACAGCGCCTGACCCAGCGCCGCGCCCGGGTGCGCGGCAAGACCCTGTCGGTCTCCCTGGTCGGCTACACCAACGCCGGCAAGTCCACCCTGTTCAACGCGCTGACCCGCGCCGACGCCTACGCCGCCGACCAGCTCTTCGCCACGCTGGACACCACGACCCGCCGCGTCTGGATCGAGGGCGCCGGCCAGGTCGTCGTGTCCGACACCGTGGGCTTCATCCGGTCCCTGCCGCCGATGCTGATCGCGGCGTTCCGGGCGACCCTGGAAGAAACCGTCCATGCCGATCTGCTGCTGCACGTGATCGACGCGGCCAGCCCGCAGCGCGACGAGCAGGCCGCGGCCGTCAACCAGGTCCTGCGCGACATCGAGGCCGATGAAATCCCGCAGATCCTGGTCTACAACAAAATCGACACGGCGGGATATGAACCCCGGGTCGAGCGAAATGAACATGGTACGATTGCGCGAGTCTTCGTCAGCGCCCTGCAACGCAGCGGACTGGACGGCTTGCGGCAGTCGATCGTTGAATTTGGTGGGGAGCCTACGGGAAACAATGCGTTTGATGAAACTGTTCAACCTGAATGATCCGGGCTGGGGACGGGGCAACCAGAACCAGAACGACGATCCGCGCGGCAAGCCCGACCAATCCTCCGGCCCTCCCGACCTGGACGAGGTCTGGCGCGATTTCAGCAAGCGCCTGAACGGCCTGTTCGGCCGCCGGGGCGGCGGACGCGGTCCCCGTCCGCCATCGGGCGGCCTGCCGTCCCTGCCCGGGCCGTCGCCCCGCTTCGTCCTGCTGCTGATCGTGGCCGCGGTCCTGCTGTGGCTGGCCAGCGGCTTCATGATCGTCCAGGAAGGCCAGGTGGCCGTCGTCACCCGCTTCGGGCAGTACGTCAAGACGCTCAATCCGGGCCTGCAGTGGCGCCTGCCGTATCCCATTGAAGCCGCCCAGCCGGTCAACATCTCCCAGCTGCGCACCTTCGAGGTCGGCTTCCGCGGCTCGTCGCGCAACAAGGTCCTGCCCGAATCGCTGATGCTCACCAACGACGAGAACATCGTCGACGTGCAGTTCGTGGTGCAGTACCGGCTGCTGCCCGACGGTGCGCCGGCCTACCTGTTCAATACCAGCCAGCCCGACGAATCCGTGCGCCAGGCGGCCGAGACCGCCATGCGCGAGATCGTCGGTCGCAAGCCCATGGACTTCGTCCTGTATTCGGGCCGCACCGAGGTCGCGTCCGAGGTCCAGGCCCTGGCGCAGTCCATCCTGGACCGCTACAAGACCGGGATCCAGATTTCCACCGTGGCTATCCAGAACGTCCAGCCGCCCGAGCAGGTCCAGGCCGCGTTCGACGACGCCGTCAAGGCCGGCCAGGACCGCGAGCGCCAGATCAACGAAGGCAACGCCTACGCCAGCAAGGTGATTCCCGAATCCGAAGGCCAGGCTGCCCGCATGATCCAGGAATCCGAGGGCTACAGCGCCCAGGTCATCGGCCAGGCCCAGGGCGACACCTCGCGCTTCGACAGCATCGCCGCCGAATACGCCAAGGCGCCCGGCGTCACGCGCGAACGCCTGTACCTGGAAACCATGCAGGACATCCTGAGCGACAGCGCGAAGGTCATGATCGACACGCCGGTGGGCAACAACATGCTCTACCTGCCGCTCGACAAGCTCATGGGCCAGGCCGCGCGCGCGGCCGGGGGCTCCTCGTCATCGGGTTCGCACGACGCCGGCTCGTCCGGCGGATCGGCGCCGGCCGCCGCCGGGGCCGCCCAGGCCGCCCAGGGGCAGTCCGGATCCGCCCGCGCGTCGCAGCGCGGCGTGCCGTCCGGCCTGGACAGCCTGATGACCAGCCCGTATTCGAACTAGGAGCCCACGATGCAACGCTTTTTTCCCGCCCTGGTCGGTCTGGTCGTGCTGGTCGCGGTGCTGTCCTCGTGCATGTTCGTCGTGCGCGAGCGCGATGCCGCGCTCCTGTTCGCCCTGGGCGAAGTCCGTGAAACCATCACCAAGCCGGGGCTGTACTTCAAGTTCCCGCCGCCCTTCGAGAACGTCGTCTACCTGGACAAGCGGCTGCAGACCATCGAAACGCGCGATCCGGAACGCATCCAGACCGCCGAAAAGAAGAACCTGCTGATCGATTCCTTCGTCAAGTGGCGCATCGCCGACCCGCGCCAGTACTACGTCACCTTCGGCGCCAACAGCAACGCCGCGGTCGAACGCCTCCAGGCGCAGATCCGCGACGCCCTGAACGCGGCCGTCAACGTGCGCACCGTCAAGCAGGTCGTCTCCAGTGACCGCGACACCATCATGAAGGAAATCCAGACCGCCGTGGCGCGCCGCGCCAAGCCGCTGGGCGTGGACGTGGTCGACGTGCGCCTGCGCCGCATCGACTTCGCGCCGGAAATCTCGGAATCCGTCTACCGGCGCATGGAAGCCGAACGCAAGCAGGAAGCCAACCGCTTGCGGGCCAGCGGCGCGGCCGACAGCGAACGCATCCGCGCCGAGGCCGACCGCAAGCGCCAGGAAATCCTCGCCAAGGCCTACGCCGAATCCCAGGCCAAGCGCGGCGAGGGCGACGCCACCGCGGCCGCCATCTACGCCAAGTCCTACGGCCAGGATCCCGAGTTCTACAGCTTCTACAAGAGCCTCGATGCGTACCGCTCGGCCTTCGCCGACCGCAGCGGCACCCTGGTCCTGAGCCCGGATTCGGACTTCTTCCGCTTCTGGGACCGCGTCCGGGGCGACAAGCCCGCCGCGCAGCCCGCCGCGCGCTGAACGAGGATCGACAGACCATGATGTCAAGCTGGCTGTTGCCGGAAAACCTGTCGGACGTCCTGCCCGCCGAGGCGCGGCGCATCGAGGAATTGCGCCGCGAGCTGCTGGACCTGTACCGGACCTACGGCTTCGAACTCGTCGCGCCGCCCATGGTGGAATACCTGGACTCCCTGATGCCGGCCGACGACGAGGCCTTGCGCCTGCGCACCTGCAAGCTGGTGGACCAGCTCTCGGGCCTGACCATGGGCGTGCGCGCCGACATCACCATCCAGGTTTCGCGCATCGACGCCCATCTGCTCAACCGCGAGGGCGTCACCCGGCTGTGCTATTGCGGGCCCGTGGTGCATGCGCGGGCGGCCGGCCTGATGTCCGACCGCGAGCTGCTGCAGATCGGCGCCGAGATCTTCGGCCACGCCGGCGTGCAGGCCGACATCGAATCGATCCGCCTGGCGCTGGAATCCGTGCGCCGGGCCGGCGTGCGCCAGCCGCGCCTGGACCTGAACCATCCCGGGGTGGGGCGGGCGCTGGTCGACGCCGATCCGGCCCTGGCCGAAGCCGCGGACGCGGTCTTCGAGCTGCTCAGCGCCAAGGACGCCCCCGGCCTGGCGGCCCTGTGCGCCGAATGCGGCGCGCGCGCCGACAGCCTGGACGCGCTGCGCGCCCTGACCACCCTGTACGGCGACCTGACGGTGCTGGACCGCGCCCGCGAATGCCTGCCCGACCTGCCGGCCGTGCGGGCCGCCCTGGACGACCTGCGGACCCTGTGCGCGGCCCTGCCGGACGCGCCGATCGCGCTGGACCTGGCGGACATGGGCGGGGGCTACGGCTACCATTCCGGGGTCATGTTCGCCATCTATGCGGCGGGCTGGCATGACGCCCTGGTGCGCGGCGGCCGCTACGACGGCATCGGCCGCAAGTTCGGCCGCGCCCGGCCGGCCACCGGCTTCAGCCTGGACCTGCGCAAGCTGTCCGCCGGCCTGCCCGACGCGCAGCCCGTCCAGGCCATCCGCGCGCCCTGGTCCGACGATCCCGCCCTGGCGGAAGCCATCCGCGCGCTGCGGGCCCAGGGGCGCATCGTGATCCAGGCGCTGCCGGGCGAGCCCCAGTGTCCGGACGAATTCTTCGTGGATCAGGAATTGGCCGCCACCGGCGACGGCTGGGCGCTGCGGCCCCTGGACGGCGTTGCCTGAAGGCGGCGCTCGTCGAACACTGTCACCGATGGTATAAACTAACCCGTTTCCCATGGCGGCATTCCGTCGCCTTTCGAAAGACCTATGAGCAAGAACATCGTCGTGATCGGCACCCAGTGGGGTGACGAAGGCAAGGGCAAGATCGTCGACTGGCTGGCCGAGTCGGCCCAGGGCGTCGTGCGCTTCCAGGGCGGCCATAACGCCGGCCATACCCTGTGGATCAACGGCCGCAAGACCATCCTGCGCCTGATCCCGTCGGGCATCATGCACCCGCACGTCACCTGCTACATCGGCAACGGCGTGGTGCTCTCGCCCGAGGCCCTGCTCGCCGAGATCGGCGAACTGGAAGCCGCCGGGCTGGACGTGCGCTCGCGCCTGCAGATCTCCGCCGCCTGCCCGCTGATCCTGCCGTACCACGTGGCGCTGGACCAGGCCCGCGAGGCCCGCAAGGGCGAAGGCAAGATCGGCACCACGGGCCGCGGCATCGGCCCCGCGTACGAGGACAAGGTCGCGCGCCGCGCCCTGCGCGTCCAGGACCTGTACGATCCGGCCGTGTTCGACGAAAAGCTCGCCGAAGTCCTGGACTATCACAATTTCGTGCTGACGCAGTACCTGGGCGCCAAGCCGGTGGACGCCGCCCAGGTGCGCGACCTGGTCATGGCGCTGGCGCCGCAGCTCGAACCCATGGTGGCCGACGTCTCCAGCAACCTGTACATCGCGCGCCGCGCCGGGCACAACCTGCTCTTCGAAGGCGCCCAGGGCACGCTGCTGGACATCGACCACGGCACCTATCCCTTCGTTACCAGCAGCAATTGCGTGGCCGGCGCCGCGGCGGCCGGCTCGGGCGTGGGCCCCCAGGCCCTGGACTACGTCCTGGGCATCGCCAAGGCCTACACCACGCGCGTCGGCTCGGGGCCGTTCCCCACCGAGCTGCTGGACGACACCGGACTGCGCCTGGCCACGGTGGGCAAGGAATTCGGCTCGGTCACGGGGCGCCCGCGCCGCTGCGGCTGGTTCGACGGCGCGGCCATGAAGCGCTCGGTTATGATCAACGGCCTGACGGGCCTGTGTATCACCAAGCTGGACGTGCTCGACGGCGTCGAGCAGCTCAAGATCGGCGTGGGCTACCGCTACAAGGGCAAGTTCCTGGACGTGCTGCCCTATGGCGCCCATGCCGCCGCCGAAGCGGAACCCGTGCTGGAAGAAATGGCCGGCTGGTCGGAATCCACGGTGGGCATCACCGAATACGACAAGCTGCCGGTCAACGCGCGCCGCTACCTGGAACGCATCGCCGAAGTCTGCGACGTGCCGATCGACATGGTCTCGACCGGCCCCGACCGGCTGGAGACGATCGTCCTGCGCAACCCCCTCCAGGGTTGATGCGCCGGAAAAACCCCGAAACCGCAAGCCCGCTTGCGGTTTTTTCATTATTCTTCTTCACCGGAACGGGAAATACGGATGAATACCCCATCGAGCACCGAACGCGACCTCTGGGTCAGCTGGGAACAGTACCACGGCCTGATCGAGCGCCTGGCCCTGCAGGTCCATGAATCGGGCTGGGCCTTCGACAAGATCCTCTGTCTGGCGCGCGGCGGCGTGCGGGTGGGCGACGTGCTGTCGCGTATCTTCGACCTGCCGCTGGGCATCCTGGCGACCAGCAGCTACCGCGAGGCGGCCGGCACGGTCCAGGGCCAGCTCGACATCGCCCAGTTCATCACGATCACGCGCGGCACGCTGGACGGCCGGGTGCTGCTGGTGGACGACATGGTGGACACCGGCCTGACCTTCACCCGGGTGCGCGACCACCTGATCAAGCAGTTTCCCGGCATCACCGAACTGCGCACGGCGGTGCTCTGGGTGAAAGGCCATTCCCAGGTGCAGCCCGACTATCACGTCGAGCACCTGCCGACCAATCCGTGGATCCACCAGCCCTTCGAGGACTACGACAGCCTGCGGCCGCACCAGCTGGAATCCTGGATCCGCAAGGGCGTGCGCACGGCGTATCCGGACTCGAAGTGATTCCGGAAGGGCCGGCGGCATGCGGCCCGGCCCGGATGAGCATGGCTTTGCCACGGGATTCATGCTAGAATCTTGCGTCTAACCTTTAACCCCAACCATGGACGCACCGGGTGCTCTGGTTCCCGACGCCCATGAATTTACAGGCTTTCAAGGATTTACATGCCGATTGTCCGCCTCAAAGAAAACGAGCCCTTCGAGGCTGCCCTGCGGCGCTTCAAGCGCACCATCGAAAAGACCGGCCTCCTGACCGAGCTGCGTTCGCGCGAGTTTTACGAAAAGCCCACGGCCGAGCGCAAGCGCAAGCGCGCCGCCGCCGTCAAGCGCCACTACAAGCGCATCCGCAGCCAACAACTGCCGCCGCGACTCTATTGATTGATTCCTGATTCCTTCATTCAGGAACTGCTCGCGCGCGTCGATATCGTCGATGTCGTAGGCCGATACGTCAAGCTGCGCAAAGGGGGCGCAAACCTGCTGGGTTTGTGCCCTTTTCACAATGAAAAGACGCCGTCGTTCACCGTCAGCCCGACCAAGCAGTTCTACCATTGCTTCGGTTGCGGCGCGCACGGCACCGCGCTGCGTTTCCTGACCGAGCACACCGGGACGCCGTTCCCGGAGGCCGTGCGCAGCCTCGCGGCCAGCGTCGGCATGACCGTGCCGGAAGAACCCCGCAGCCCCCGCCAGCGCGCCGCCGACCGCGAACGCCGCGAGGAAGGGTCGCGCCAGCAGCAAATCCTGGACCAGGCCCAGGCGCACTATCGCGCCGCCCTGAAGCAGGCCCCGGAAGCCATCGAATACCTGAAGCGCCGGGGCCTGAGCGGCGAGATCGCCGCACGCTTCGGCCTGGGCTGGGCCGACCGCGACCGGCGCGGGCTGGCGGCGGTCTTCGCGCACTACGAGGATCCCGCCCTGCTGGAATCGGGGCTGGTGATCGAAGCCGAGGACGGCCGGCGCCACGACCGCTTTCGCGGCCGGGTCATGTTCCCGATCCGCAACCAGCGCGGCCAGCTGATCGGCTTCGGCGGGCGGCTGATCGAGCCGGGCGAGCCCAAGTACCTGAATTCCCCCGAGACCAGCCTGTTTTCCAAGGGCAACGAACTCTACGGGCTGCACGAGGCGCGCGCCGGCATCCGCGCCGAGGGCTGCGTGCTGGTGGTCGAGGGCTACATGGACGTGGTGGCCCTGGCCCAGTACGGGCTGAACAACGCCGTGGCGACGCTGGGCACGTCCACCACGCCGGAACACCTGCGCAAGCTGCGCCGCGCCAGCGACCGCATCGTCTTCAGCTTCGACGGCGACGGCGCCGGGCGCAAGGCCGCCTGGCGGGCCCTGCAGGCCTGCCTGCCCTGGGTGGCCGAGGATATCTCGATGCGCTTCCTGTTCCTGCCGGAAAGCCATGATCCGGACTCCTACGTGCGGGCCTACGGCGTCCAGGCCCTGCGCGCCTGCCTGGACGAGGCCGTGCCCCTGTCGCGCTTCATGCTCGACGAACTGGCCTCGCGCCACGACCTGGACGAGGCCGAGGGCCGGGCCGCCTGCGTGCACGAGGCCCGGCCGCTGTTCGGGCAGATGCCCGAGGGCGGCTTCCGCCTGCAGATGGAGCGTGAATTCGCCCGCCGGGTCCGCCTGACGCCCGAGGAACTGGCGCAGCTCCTGGCCGCCGCCGGACCGGCGGCGGGCGCCGGACAGCCCGCCGGGACGGGCAGGCTGGCGGGGCAGGGCGGCGCGGCGGGATCCGGCATGGCCGGACCGGCGCGGTTTGCCCGCTCCGAGGGCCGGTATGCGGCGGAAGCGGAAGGCGCGCCGTGGCCGGGCGGCGAGAATCCGGGCGCGGGCATGGATCCGGACGCCGCCCCCTCCTGGCTGGACGACGCGCCGCGCCAGGCGCCGCGCGGAACCGGCCGGACTGCGCGCCGGGGCGGCGGGTCGCGCCAGGTCACGCCCATGGCGCGGCGGCTGCTGCGGCTGCTGCTGGCGCATCCCGCCCTGGTGGCGGGGCTGGGCGACCAGCAGCTTGAATTGCTCGCCCATCATCCCCATCTGGGTCTGGTGAGGCAGCTCGTCGGCCTGGCCAGCACCTGCGGCGCCGCGCATGCGGGGGCGCTGTTGCAGGCGGCCGATCCGGAATCGGACCTCGCGCGGGCGATCCAGGACCTGTCCACCGAATTGATGGCGCAGGATCTGCCCGATCCGCAGGCCGAATGGGACGATGCCCTGCGGGCCATCGAGCGCCAGACGGTGCAGGAGCAGTGCGATCGGCTGATCGAGTCCGGGCTCGCGACGGAGGAAGATCGCCGCCGCTACCAGGAGCTCAGCCGCCGGCTGGCCCGGCTGAAGGCGGGCGCGGGGTGATTCTTCCCCGCAAGTGCAGTAAACTATATGGTTTTCAATAAGTTGTCGCGTATCGTGGCCTAACCCGCGGTGCAACCCTACGGAACCCACACATGACCCAAGGAACTGGCAAGGCCCCCGCGGCCGCCAAAAAAACGACTGCCAAGAAAACCAAGGCGGCGGGCGTCGCGCCCGAAGCCGAGGTGAAGTCGGCCAGGGCGGCTGCGGTGCCGGAAGCCGCCGCGGCGAAAAAGCCCGCCCGCAAGGCGGCCGTCGAAAAACCGGCTGAAAAGCCGGCGGCCGCCAAGAAGGCCGCCGCGGACAAGCCGCGCGCCGCCAAGGCCGTGCCCTCCGGGCGCAAGCCCGGCCGCCCGGCCAAGAACGCCGGCAACGATGGCGGCGACTACGTGGACGACGACGTCGAGGACGGCGAGGTCATCCCCGACCTCAAGCCCCTGCCCAAGCGCGGCGGCAAGCGCGCCAAGGGCGAAAAGGACAGTCCGTCGCGCAGCCAGATGACGCCCGAGGAACAGGAAGCCCGGCGCAACCGCCTGAAGATCCTGATCAAGCTCGGCAAGGACCGCGGCTACCTGACCTACGGCGAGATCAACGACCACCTGCCCGACGACCTGGTCGACGCCGAGGCCATCGACGGCATCATCAGCACCTTCAGCGACATGGGGATCTCGGTCTACGACCAGGCCCCGGACGCCGAAACCCTGCTGATGAGCGACAACGTGCCCACGGCCGCCAGCGACGACGACGTCGAGGACGAGGCCGAGGCCGCCCTGACCACCGTGGATTCGGACTTCGGCCGCACCACCGACCCGGTGCGCATGTACATGCGCGAGATGGGCACGGTCGAGCTCCTCACCCGCGAAGGCGAAATCGAGATCGCCAAGCGCATCGAGGACGGCCTGAAGCACATGGTCATGGCCATCGCGGCCTGCCCGACCACGGTCAACGAGATCCTGGAACACGTGCGCCGCGTGCGCGAGGGTTCCGCACAGATCGACGAGGTCGTGGACGGCCTGATCGACGAGGAAGGCGAGGACTACGCCGGTTCGGGCGTGGCTTCGGACGAGGACGACGGCCCGGCCGGCGGCATGAGCAGCAAGCAGCTGGAATACCTGCGCACCAAGGCCCTCAAGATCTTCGACGAGGTCGAGACCTGGTTCGACAAGATGCGCGTGGCCTTCGAGACCGAGGGCTACCGTTCCACCGCCTACGTCCAGGCGCGCGAGGCCATCCACGCCCAGCTGATGGGCGTGCGCTTCACCGCCAAGATGGTCGAGCGCCTGGCCGACGCCCTGCGCGCCCAGGTCGCGGAAGTCCGCGCCCAGGAACGCGCCGCCATGGCGATCTGCGTGACCCGCGCCGGCATGCCGCGCAACCACTTCATCAAGGCCTTCCCCGGCAACGAGACCAATCTCGGCTGGGTGGACGAGGAAGTCGCGGCCGGCCACGGCTATTCCGAGACGCTGGCGCGCCACGCCCCGGCGATCCAGGAAGTCCAGCAGAAGCTGATCGAGCTGCAGCGCAACGTGGTGCTGCCCCTGAAGGACCTGAAGGACGTCAACAAGCGCATGGCCACCGGCGAGGCCAAGGCCCGCAAGGCCAAGCGCGAGATGACCGAGGCCAACCTGCGCCTGGTGATTTCCATCGCCAAGAAATACACCAATCGCGGCCTGCAGTTCCTGGACCTGATCCAGGAAGGCAACATCGGCCTGATGAAGGCCGTGGACAAGTTCGAGTACCGGCGCGGCTACAAGTTCTCCACCTACGCCACGTGGTGGATCCGCCAGGCCATCACCCGTTCGATCGCCGACCAGGCGCGCACCATCCGCATCCCGGTGCACATGATCGAGACGATCAACAAGATGAACCGGATCAACCGCCAGATCCTGCAGGAAACCGGCGCCGAGCCGGATCCCGCCACGCTGGCGCAGAAGATGGACATGCCGGAAGACAAGGTCCGCAAGATCCTGAAGATCGCCAAGGAACCGATCTCGATGGAAACCCCCATCGGCGACGACGACGATTCCCACCTGGGCGACTTCATCGAGGACACCGGCACCGTCTCGCCTTCGGATTCGGCGCTGCATGGCTCCATGCGCGACGTGGTCAAGGAAGTCCTGGATTCGCTCACCCCGCGCGAGGCCAAGGTCCTGCGCATGCGTTTCGGCATCGAGATGAGCACCGACCAGACGCTGGAGGAAGTCGGCAAGCAGTTCGACGTGACCCGCGAGCGCATCCGCCAGATCGAGGCCAAGGCCCTGCGCAAGCTGCGCCACCCCAGCCGCGCGGACAAGCTGAAGTCCTTCCTCGAAGGGCAGTGATCCGGGTTTTTCGCATCGATGCCGTATGAACGGGGCCGCCTTCGGGCGGCCCCGTTCCGTTCCCGCTGCCGCTGGTACCGTTATTGCAGTTTGCGGTAGAGCGTGCTGCGGTGGATGCCCAGGCGGCGCGCGGCGCGGCTGACGTTGCCCTGGCAGGCGCGCAGGGCCTGCTCGATGGCCCGCCGTTCCAGCGCGCGCAGATCGGCGCCGGGATCGGCATCGCCGTCCGTCGGGAGCGCCGGGGCCGTGCTCCAGGCCGCCGGGGCGGGGACGCCCGGCTCGTGGCCGGGCGCCGCGTCGGGGGCGGGACCCGGCGCCGCGATGTCCCCGGGCAGGCCGCCGGCCGCGATGGGCGCGGGCCCCGGATGCTGGCAGCGCAGCCGGCGCAGCACGCTGAACAGTTCCCGGTAGTTGCCCGGCCAGTCGTGGCGGGCCAGCGCGGCCAGCGCGTCGCCGGCCAGGTGGCCCCCCAGCGTCCGGTAGGCGTCGCCGATGAAGGCCGCCAGGTCGGGCCGTTCGCGCAGCGGCGGCAGGTGCAGCGGCATGTCCTGCAGCCGGTAGTACAGGTCGGCGCGGAACCGCCCCTGGGCCACCAGGGCCTTCAGGTCCTGGTGGCTGGCGCTGACCAGGCCGAATTCCAGGGGTACGCGCTTGTCCGAGCCCAGGGGCTGGACCTCGCGTTCCTGCAGGACCCGCAGCAGCCGGGTCTGCAGCGCCAGCGGCATGTCGCCGATCTCGTCCAGGAACAGCACGCCGCCCTGCGCCTGCCGCAGCAGGCCGCGCGCGCCTTCGCGCCGCGCGCCGGTGAAGGCGCCCGGTTCGTAGCCGAAGAGTTCGGATTCGACCAGGTGCTCGGGCAGGGCGGCGCAGTTGATGGCGACGAAGGGGCCGGCGCGCCAGGCGCTGCGGGCGTGGATGTGGCGCGACAGGACTTCCTTGCCCGTGCCGGTCTCGCCGCACAGCAGCACGGCCAGGCCCGCGTCCAGGGCGCGCACGGCCTGGTCCAGCAGAGGGCTGCTGACGGCGTCGGGTTCGGGCAGGAGGCGGGCCGCCGGGCGGGCGGCGGCCGGGACCGCGGGCCGCGGAGCCGGCGGGATGGTCGCGGGGCGCGCCGGCGCGTGCGGCGGCGCGATCAGGCGGCCGGTCAGGGGCTGGCCGTCGTGGCGGTGCAGCGGCGCGTCCCGGGTGTGCAGCGGTCCGTCGATCCATTGCGCGCAGGGCGTGCCGATGAGGCGTCCCCAGTCGGCGTCCAGCGCCCGCAGGGCCGCCTCGTTGGCGCCGGCGATGCGGGCGTCGTCGTCCAGCAGCAGCAGGGCGTGGCCGTCGTCCTCCGGCCCCCGGCCGAGGCGGAAGTCCAGCCGGCGCAGCGGGCTTTCGCCCAGGATCTGGTCGGCGATGCCCCGCGCCATGCGCTGCACCAGGGCCAGCATGGTGGCGTGCCTGTCGTCGGCCGGGCCGGACAGGTCGAGGATGCCGAGGATCTCGCCCGTGGCCGAGAAGATGGGTGCGGCATGGCAGCTGAGGATGCTGTTGCAGGCCAGGAAATGCTCCGCGCCGTGGATGCGCACGGCGCGGCCGTCGTGCAGGGCGGTGCCGATGGCGTTGGTGCCGCGCAGGGGCTCGGCCCAGCTGACGCCGGGCTGCAGCGCCACGCGGCGCGCCTTGTCCTGGAAGCTGCGGCTGCCGCGTTCGTGCAGGATCAGGCCGCTGGGGTCGGCCAGCAGCACGACGCTGTGCGCCGAGTCCGCCAGCGCGCCCAGCGCGCCGAGGCTGGGTTCGGCCAGGCGCAGCAGGTGCCGGTGGGCCTCGCGGCGGATGTCCAGGTCCGCGCGGGGCAGGGGATTGGGGTCGGCCAGCAGGGCGGGATCCAGGTCGGCGCAGCGCGCCCAGGACTGGTGGATGCGCGTCGCCGCCTGCGGGCGGGCGCCCGGCGCCAGGTGGATCGTGGGCGGTGCCTGCATGGAAGTCCTCCGTCCGGGGGTGTCGCGGACGCTGTCGCGGTCCGCGGCGAAGACTGTCGCCGCTTGCGGCGCGGATTGTCGCAAAATGCGACAAGTCCCTGTTTTGAAAGACGATTCGGGTCCAGTATGCCACCACCGCCCGGTCTTTGAAAGCGCCGCCCGGGCGAACCGCGCGAGGCCCGCCGGGACCGCGCGCGGACGCCGCGTCCCGGCGCTCCTGGGGGCCGGAACGCATGCCTTCGGCGCGAGCTGGCATGCTCCTTGCTTGGATGGAAGGGAGCCCCGCCGCGCGCCGCGGCGGCGCGTCCGGCGCCTCGCCCGCGCGGGGGCCGGCCCATTTCACCAAGGAGACAGACATGGACATGACCGACCTGAAGCACTTTGGCATCGATATCGGCTTTCCCTACAAGAAGCACTACGAAAACTACATCGGCGGGCGCTGGGTGGCGCCGGCCGGCGGGCGGTATTTCGACAACCTGTCGCCGATCACCGGGCAGGTGTTCTGCAAGGTCCCGCGCTCGGATGCAGCCGATGTCGAGGCCGCGCTGGACGCCGCCCACGCCGCGCGCAAGGCCTGGGGCGAGACTTCGGTGGCGGAACGCTCCGGCGTGCTGCTGCGCATCGCCGACCGCATGGAACAGAACCTGCGCCTGCTGGCGGTGGCCGAGACCATCGACAACGGCAAGCCGCTGCGCGAGACCATGGCGGCGGACCTGCCGCTGGCCGTCGACCACCTGCGCTATTTCGCCGGCTGCATCCGCGCCCAGGAAGGCGGGATTTCGGAAATCGACAAGACCACGGTGGCCTACCATTTCCACGAGCCCATGGGCGTGGTGGGGCAGATCATCCCCTGGAACTTCCCCCTGCTGATGGCCGCCTGGAAGCTCGGTCCGGCCCTGGCGGCGGGCAACTGCGTGGTGCTCAAGCCCGCCGAGCAGACGCCGGCCTCGATCCTGGTGCTGATGGAACTGATCGGCGACCTGTTGCCGCCCGGCGTGCTCAACATCGTCAACGGCTTCGGCAAGGAGGCCGGGGCGGCGCTGGCCTCCAGCAAGCGCATCGCCAAGATCGCCTTCACCGGCTCGACGCCGACCGGCAGGCACATCCTGCACGCGGCCGCCGACAACCTGATCCCCAGCACGGTGGAACTGGGCGGCAAGAGCCCCAACATCTTCTTCGCCAACGTGATGGACCAGGACGACGCCTTCTTCGACAAGGCCCTGGAAGGCCTGAGCATGTTCGCTCTGAACCAGGGCGAGGTCTGCACCTGCCCCTCGCGCATCCTGGTCCAGGAATCCATCTACGAGCGTTTCATCGAGCGCGCCATCCAGCGGGTCGAGTCCATGAAGACCGGCCACCCCCTGGACGCCTCCACCATGCTGGGCGCCCAGGTGTCCAAGGCGCAGATGGACAAGATCCTGGGCTACATCGACATCGGCCGCGAGGAAGGCGCCCGCTGCCTGACGGGCGGCGCGCGCAACGTGCCCGGCGCCGGCCTGGACCAGGGCTTCTACGTCAAGCCCACGCTGCTGTTCGGCGAGAACGACATGCGCGTCTTCCAGGAAGAAATCTTCGGCCCCGTGGCCTCGGTCATGACCTTCCGGGACGAGGACGAGGCCGTCGCCATCGCCAACGACACTTACTACGGCCTGGGGGCCGGGGTGTGGACGCGCGACGGCTCGCAGGCCTACCGGGTCGGGCGGCAGATCCAGGCCGGGCGGGTCTGGACCAACTGCTACCACCTGTACCCGGCGCATGCGGCCTTCGGCGGCTACAAGCAGTCCGGCATCGGCCGCGAGAACCACAAGATGGCGCTGAACGCCTACCAGCAGACCAAGTGCCTGCTGGTCAGCTACAGCCCGGACGCGCTCGGGTTCTTCTGACGCGGACATGACGCCGGCCCGATGGCCGGCGTTCTTCATTCCGGCTCCGAAAAAGGACGGCGCTCCGCCGGAGCGCCGGGGGAGCCTTTTGCCTGAAAGGAGGTGTATCGATGGAAACCACCATGAAAGCCGCCGTCGTGCGGGAATTCGGCAAGCCGCTGGCGATCGAGGAGGTCGCCGTGCCCCGGCCCGGCCCCGGCCAGATCCTGGTCCGGATCGAGGCTTCGGGAGTCTGCCATACCGACCTGCATGCCGCGCACGGCGACTGGCCGGTCAAGCCCAAGCCGCCCTTCATCCCCGGCCACGAGGGCGTGGGGTACGTGGTCGGTCTCGGGGCGGGCGTGCGCCACGTCAAGGAGGGCGACCGCGTCGGGATCCCGTGGCTGTATTCGGCTTGCGGGCATTGCGCGCATTGCCTGGGCGGCTGGGAAACCCTGTGCGAGAGCCAGCAGAACACCGGCTATTCGGTCAACGGCGGCTTCGCCCGCTACACCGTCGCCGAGGCCGACTATGTCGGCCGCCTGCCCGACACCGTCGGCTTCGTCGAGATCGCGCCGGTCCTGTGCGCGGGCGTCACCGTCTACAAGGGCCTGAAGGTCACCGACACCAAGCCCGGCGACTGGGTGGTGATCTCGGGGATCGGCGGGCTGGGCCACATGGCGGTCCAGTACGCCCGGGCGATGGGCATGAACGTCGCGGCGGTGGATATCGACGACGGCAAGCTCGCGCTGGCGCGCCGGCTAGGCGCCGAGGTGACGGTGAACGCCCGGGAAACCGACCCCGCGGCGTATCTCCGGCGCGAAATCGGCGGCGCCCACGGCGTGCTGGTGACCGCCGTGTCCCCCAAGGCCTTCGAACAGGCCCTGGGCATGGCGCGGCGCGGCGGCACGATCGCCTTGAACGGCCTGCCGCCGGGGGACTTTCCCCTGCCGATCTTCGACATGGTGCTCAACGGCATCACGGTGCGGGGTTCCATCGTGGGGACTCGCCTGGACCTGCAGGAAGCGCTGGATTTCGCCGGCGCGGGGAAGGTGGCGGCCACCGTTTCCACCGAAAGGCTGGAGAACGTCAACGCGGTCTTCGAGCGCATGCTGCAAGGCCGAATCGACGGCCGCGTCGTGCTCGACATGGCGGCGTAGGACCGGACCCGGAGCGGGCGGGGCCCAGGCCTCGCCCGCGGCCCGGGCGGCCGCGCCGCACGGGCCGGGACGTCCGGCCCGGGGCTGGGGCCGACTCAGGCGGCCTGGGCCGCCCGGTCCTCGGCCTCGGCGAGACCGATCGGCTGGGCGTGGGCGTCCGTGTCCAGCGGCACTGCGCCCGAGGACAGGGCCTCGTCCAGGCGGCGCTTGTCCAGCTCGCCTTCCCAGCGGGCCACCACCACGGTGGCGGTGGCGTTGCCCACCAGGTTGGTCAGGGCGCGGCATTCCGACATGAAGCGGTCCACGCCCAGGATCAGGGCCATGCCGGCCACCGGCACCGAGGGGATGACCGACAGCGTGGCCGCCAGCGTGATGAAGCCGGCGCCGGTGACGCCGGCCGCGCCCTTGGAGCTGAGCATGGCCACCAGCAACAGCAGGATCTGGTCGCCCAGGCTCAGGGGAATGTCGCAGGCCTGGGCGATGAACAGGGCCGCCATGGTCATGTAGATGTTGGTGCCGTCCAGGTTGAAGGAATAGCCGGTGGGAATCACCAGGCCCACGACCGATTTCGAGCAGCCGGCGCCTTCCATCTTCTGCATCAGGGTGGGCAGGGCGGCTTCCGAGGAACTGGTGCCCAGCACCAGCAGCAGCTCTTCGCGGATGTAGCGCACCAGCTTGACGATCGAGAAGCCGTTGTAGCGGGCCACCGCGCCCAGGACGACCAGCACGAACAGCACGGCCGTGACGTAGAACGTGCCCACCAGCATCGCCAGGTTCAGCACCGATCCGATGCCGTACTTGCCGATGGTGAAGGCCATGGCGCCGAAGGCCCCGATGGGGGCGGCTTTCATCAGGATCTCCACGATCTTGAAGACCGGGCCGGCCAGGGCGGTGAGCAGGTCCAGCACGGGCTTGGCGCGCTCGCCGATGATGGCCAGGGCGATGCCGAACAGCACGGCGATGAACAGGACCTGGAGGATGTCGCCGCTGACGAAGGGGCTGAACATCGTGGCCGGGATGATGTTCATCAGGAAGCCGCTGATGGTGGAGGCGTGCGCCTTGCTGACGTAGGTGGCCACCGCCCCCTGGTCCAGGGAAGCGGGGTCGATGTGCATGCCGGCGCCGGGCTGCACGACGTGGCTGACGATCATGCCGACGACCAGGGCCAGGGTCGAGAAGGTCAGGAAGTACAGCATGGCCTTGCCCGTGACGCGGCCGACCTTCTTCAGGTCGCTCATGGCGGCGATGCCGGTCGCCACGGTCAGGAAGATCACCGGGGCGATGATCATCTTGACGAGCTTGATGAAGCCGTCGCCCAGGGGCTTCATGGCTTCGCCCAGGTCGGGCGCGTAATGCCCGAGCAGGATGCCCACGGCGATCGCGAACAGCACCTGGACGTAGAGGATCCGGTAGAACCGGGGCTTGCGCGCGGGGACAGCGCGGGTCGGGATGTCGAGCATGGTCCGTGTCTCCAGACAGGGCCGGGCGGGACGAGTCCTGCTCGTCGTCCCCGGCATTTTTTTCAAGGGAAGGCGGCGTGCCGCCAGGCCCGCCGGAAAGAAGCAAAGCAATCCCCGTGCCAGTTTTTCCAGGGACGGGGGATTTGATGTATCCATTTGATTGGAAAGGAATTTTTTTCCTGGTCCGGATGCCGGTCGGCGCCGGCCGTGGGTCGGTGTGGCGGAATCCCGCACACCGATGAAGTAGAATGTCCGGAATTCCGCCACATCGAACATGCGCCCCCAGAACCCGCCCGCCGCTTCGCGCGTCCAGCCGCGCCGCCCATCCGCCTGGGCGGTGCGCTGGCTG
The DNA here is from genome assembly GCF_042653765.1 of Castellaniella denitrificans. Taxonomy (NCBI): domain Bacteria; kingdom Pseudomonadati; phylum Pseudomonadota; class Betaproteobacteria; order Burkholderiales; family Alcaligenaceae; genus Castellaniella; species Castellaniella denitrificans. The sequence goes on from NZ_JBHSEZ010000028.1 coordinate 164,746, forward strand.
CTGGCGGTCGCGGGGATCGCCCTGCTGGCGGGGGCGCTCTGGGGCGCCGGCGCCTGGGCGCGGGACCGCGCCTTGCGGGACCTGGAATCGCAGGCCCGCGCCGCGGCGCAGCTGAGCCTCACCGCGCTGGGCCACAAGCTCGACAAGTTCCGCGCCATTCCGCGCGTGCTGGCGCAGGACACGGCCCTGGGAGCCGTGCTGGAATCCCCCACGCCGCGCGCGCTGGAGGACCTGAGCCGCCGGCTGGAGGCGCTGGGCCGGGAACTGGGGCCTTCCGTCCTCTACGTGCTGGACGCGACCGGCTGGACGGTGTCGGCGAGCAACTGGCGCGAACCGGATTCCTTCGTCGGCCACGACTACCGCTTCCGGCCATATTTCAAGGATGCGATGGCCGCCCGTGACGCCGCGCATTTCGCCCTCGGGGTGGTGAGCCACGAGGCGGGCCTGTACCTGTCGCGCCGGATCGACGGGGCGCGGGGCCCGCTGGGCGTGGTCGTGCTCAAGATCGGCTTCCAGGACCTGGAGTCCGCCTGGGCCCGCAGCGGCATGCCGCAATTCGTCACCGACGACCGCCAGGTGGTGCTGCTGGGCTATCCGGAGGACTGGCATTACCGGGTGGCGCGGCCGATGTCGCCGGTCGAGGCCGTCCAGGTCCGCGCCAGCCTGCAGTTCGGCGCGGCGCCCCTGGACCCGCTGCCCCTGGATCCGATGCTGGTGGACCGGAACCTGTCCCCGGCACCCCTGCTGCGCCTGACGCGCGCGGCGGCCGGCCTGGAGAAGGGCACGCAGGTCCTGCACGTCGAACAGCCGCTGGCGCGCATGGACGGCTGGCGCCTGCACCTGCTCAAGCCGGTGTCGGCCGCGCTGGCCCAGGCCGCGCTGGCCGCCCAGGCGCTGACCCTCCTGGTCCTGGCCGCCCTGGCCATGGCGGGGTGGTGGGCCGCGCAGCGCAGGCGCCGCGCCCGGGCGCTGCTGGCCGCGCGCGACGCGCTCGAAGCCGAGGTCCGCGCGCGCACCGGCGAGCTGCGGCATGCCAACGAGCGGCTGCGCGCCGAGATCGACGAGCGCCGCCGCGCGGAGGCGCGCCTGCACGAAATGCAGGACGAACTGGTCCAGGCCAACAAGCTGTCGCTGCTGGGGCAGGTCGCCGCGGGCGTGGCGCACGAGATCAACCAGCCGGTCGGGGCGATCCGGACCTACGCCGATAACGCCGGCGAATTCCTGCGGCGCGGCCAGGCCGACCGCGCGCGCGAGAACCTGTCGACGATCGCCCGCCTGACCGAGCGGATCGGCGGCATCACGCAGGAACTGCGAGCGTTTTCGCGCAAGCGGGCGGCGTGCGTCGAATCCGTCGAGCTCGACGCGGCCCTGGACGGCGCGCTGATGCTGGCCGGGCCGCGCCTGGGCCGGCAGGGCGTGCGCCTGGAGGACGGGCGCGCCGGGCGGCCTTCGCCCCGGGTGCGGGCGGACGCCATGCGCCTGGAGCAGGTCTTCGTCAATCTGCTGCACAACGCGCTGGAGGCCCTCGCGGACACCGCGCGGCCCCGCGTGCGCCTGAGCGTGGAGCGTGGCGATGGACGGGTCCGGGTGCGGATCGAGGACAACGGGCCGGGCATCGACCCGGCCGCGCGCGAGCGCCTGTTCACGCCGTTCTTCACCACCCGGGCGCAGGGCGTGGGACTGGGCCTGGTGATCTCGCGCGACATCCTGGCCGAGTTCGGCGGCACGCTGGCAGCGCTCGACGCCCCGGAGGGCGCGGTGTTCGAGGTGGGGCTGGAAGCGATGGGGGACGAGGAATGAATCCGATGGAGGTGGTGTTCGTCGACGACGACGAGGACGTGCGCGACGCCAACGCGCAGGCGCTCGACCTGCAGGGCGTGTCCGTGCGGGCCTGCGCGAGTGCGTACGAGGCGCTGGACATCCTCACGGACACCTTCCCCGGCGTCCTGGTCACGGACGTGCGCATGGCCGACATGGACGGCCTGACGCTGTTCCGGCACGTGCGGCGCCTGGATCCCGAGATTCCCGTGATCCTCATCACCGGCCACGGCGACATCGAGATGGCGGTGGGCGCCATGCGCGAGGGTGCCTACGATTTCCTGTCCAAGCCCTATGCGCCCGAGCGGCTGCTGGCCGCCATCCGCCATGGCACGGCGCAGCGGCAACTGGTTCTGGAAAATCGCCGGCTGCGGGCGCAGGCCTCGGGCGGAGGGGACGCCGCCGAATCGATGCTGATCGGCAGCGCGCCCGCCATCGTGCGCATCCGCGAACTGCTGCGGCACGTGGCCGACGCCGACGTCGACGTGCTGGTGCACGGCGAGACCGGCAGCGGCAAGGAAGTCGTGGCCCAGGTCCTGCACCGGCTCAGCCGCCGGCGGGACGCGCCCTTCGTCGCCATCAACTGCGGCGCGCTGCCCGAATCGGTGATCGAGAGCGAGCTGTTCGGCCACGAGGCGGGCGCCTTCACCGGCGCGCAGAAGCGCCGCGTGGGCCGCATCGAGCATGCCGACGGCGGCACCCTGTTCCTCGACGAGATCGAGAGCATGTCCCCGGCGATGCAGGTGCGGCTGCTGCGCGTGCTGGAAACGCGCCAGGTCGCGCCCCTGGGCACCAACGAGCAGCGGGCCGTGGACCTGCGGGTGATCGCCGCCACCAAGGCCGATCTGGGCGATCCGGCCATGCGCGCGCGGTTCCGCGAGGATCTGTACTACCGGCTCAACGTCGTGACGGTGAACATCCCGCCGCTGCGCGAGCGCCGCGAGGACATCCCGGTGCTGTTCGCCCATTTCGCCGGCCTGGCCGCCCGCCGCTTCGGCTGCCCGGTGCCGCCGATGGATTCCGCGCTGCTGCGCCACCTGACGAGCCACGACTGGCCGGGCAACGTACGCGAACTGGCGCACTTCGCGGACCGCTGCGCGCTGGGCGTGCAGCAGGCGCCGGCCGGGGATCCGGCCGTGCCGGCGCGGGACGCCGGCAGCCTGCCCGAGCGCGTCGAGCGCTACGAGGCCGAACTGATCCGCGAGGCCCTGGCCGCGCATGGGGGCGAGATCCGGGGGACGCTCGAGACGCTGGGGCTGCCGCGCAAGACGCTCTACGACAAGCTGCGCCGCTATGGCATCGACCGCCAGGCCTACGCGCGCGCCGGCGCCGGGGCCGAGGCGCCCGCGGAGGATTCCGGGGCCTGATCCCGGCCTTCCGGCCGCCGTGCGGCCGCGCGGCCCTGTTCCCAGGCGCGCTGGCGGAACGCGCGCGGCGATTCCCCGGCCGCCTTGCGGAAGAAGCGCGTGAAATGGGCGGGCTCGGAAAAACCCAGGGCATCCGAGATCTCGCCGATGGTCATCGAGGTATACACCAGGCTGCGGCCGGCTTCCAGCGCCAGCCGTTCGTGGATCAGCTGCAGCGGGGATTTGCCGGCGTGGGCGCGGGTGATCACGTTCAGGTGGGCGGCGGTCATGCCCATCCGGTCCGCGTACCAGGCCACGTCGTGGTGCGCGGCGTACGAGGCTTCCAGCAGCTCGCCGAAGCGGGTGTGGTGCTCCAGGCCCCGGGCGCGGGGCGGGCCGTCGGGTTCCGCGCCGGGGCGGCGGCTGCGCAGCCGCGCGTAGATCAGCGTCAGCCAGGCCTCGATCCGCGCGTCGCGGAAATCGTCCTGGGACAGGTAATGGGCGTTCAGGTGCGCGAAGGCGTCGCGCAGGCCCGCGCCGGCGCCGCGCTCGAGGGCGTGGATGACGGGCTGCGACGGCAGGGCGGCCCGCGGCCCCAGCAACTGGACCAGGCGCGCCAGCAAGGGATAGGCGATCGTCACGACGTGGCCGGCGCAGTCCTCGTCGAACTCGAAGCCATGCACGAAGGCCTGCGGCACCTCGACGATCACCGGGCCGGCCACGGCATGGCGCGCTTCGTCCAGGCAGACGACGGCCCGGCCCCGGTGCAGGTAGAGGATCTGATAGAGGCCCGAATGACGGTGGGGCCGGATATGCCAATTGTGCAAGCGGCTGCGCGAGGCGATGGTTTCGCAATGCACCCGTTCCGAACGGGCCCATTCCTCCTGCCCGCCGTAGAGTTTGAAGATCGGCGCATGATCGAAATATTTCATATTGGTAATTTTAATCCTCAAAAGTCCATTCAAAAAGAGGACGGGATGGCGCACCATCTGTTCCGTGCCTGGAACCCGGGAAAACGCGGGATCGGACCCGGGCCGCTGGTTCCATGCCCGCCTGGCCGCCAGGGGGCGCACTGATCGAGAGCAGAGGAGAGAACATGAACATGAAGACACGAGTCGCCATCATCGGCGCGGGCCCCTCGGGGCTGCTGCTGGGCCAACTGCTGCATCGCTGCGGCATCGACAATGTGATCCTGGAGCGCCACACGCCGGACTACGTGCTGGGCCGCATCCGCGCCGGCGTGCTGGAATACGGCTTCGTCGACCTGATGCGCGAGGCCGGCGTGTCCGAACGCATGGACCGCGAGGGCCTGGTGCACCACGGCATCACCCTGGCCTTCCAGGGGCGGCGCGAGCACGTCGACCTGAAGGGCCTGACCGGCCAGTCGGTTCTGGTCTACGGGCAGACGGAAGTCACGCGCGACCTGATGGACGCCCGCAAGGCGAGCGGCGCGCCCATCTGCTACGAGGCCGAGGACGTGCAACTGCACGATTTCCTGGACGGCAAGCCGCGCGTCACCTTCACCCACCAGGGCCAGAAAAAGACGCTGGAATGCGACTACATCGCCGGCTGCGACGGTTTCCACGGCGTCTCGCGCAAGTCGGCGCCCAAGGACAAGATCAAGGAATTCGAGCGCGTGTATCCCTTCGGCTGGCTGGGCCTGATGTCCGACACGCCGCCCGTCGAGGACGAACTGATCTACGTCCACAATCCGCGCGGCTTCGCGCTGTGCAGCATGCGCTCGCACACGCGCAGCCGCTACTACATCCAGTGCAGCCTGGCCGAGCACGTCGAGGAATGGTCCGACGACCGCTTCTGGACGGAACTGGCCGCCCGGCTGCCCGAGGACGTGGCGGGCAAGCTGGTGACCGGGCCTTCGATCGAGAAGAGCATCGCGCCGCTGCGCAGCTTCGTGGCCGAGCCGATGAAGTTCGGCAACCTGTTCCTGGTGGGCGACGCCGCCCACATCGTGCCGCCCACCGGCGCCAAGGGCCTGAACCTGGCCTCCAGCGACGTGTACACGCTCTACCACGCGCTGCGCGGGGCCTGCCTGGACGGGCGTCCGGAACTGCTGGACCGCTACTCGGAAATCGCCCTGCGCCGCGTCTGGAAGGCCGAACGCTTTTCCTGGTGGATGAGCATGCTGCTGCACACCTTCGACGACGACGCCTTCAGCCAGCGCATCCAGAAGGCCGAGCAGGACTACTACACTAGCACCCGGGCCGGCCTGACCACGATCGCGGAAAACTACGTCGGCCTGCCCTACGAGCCGGTGGTCTGACCCGTGGCCTGGTCTGCGCCGGGCGCCAGCGCCCGGCGGCGGAAATCCTTGGGCGACACGCCCGCCAGCCGCTTGAAGAAGCGCGTGAAATAGCCCGGGTCCGCGAATCCGAGCGAATCGGAGATCGCGCCGATGGTGCGCGGCGTGTAGATCAGTTCGCGGCGGGCCTCCAGCAGCAGCCGTTCGTGGATCAGCTCCAGCGCCGACTTGCCCGCCAGGGCCTGGACGATGGCGTTCAGGTGGGCGGGCGTCACGCCGATGCGCTGCGCGTACCAGGCCACCCGGTGCTGGCGGGCGTGGTGTTCCTCGATCATCCGCGCGTAGCGCGCCAGGTGCTGGCTGCCGGGATCGGCCCCCGTGGCGGCCGTGCCGGCGGGATAGCCCTGACGGTGGATCCAGACCAGGATGCCCGACAGCAGCGATTCCAGCAGCGGACCGCGCTGCGGGCTGTGCAGGCCGCGGTATTCGCGGTCCAGCTGGTGGAAGCTCAGGGCCGCGTGCCGGCCGGACTCGTCCGTGTCCAGCGTCAGCACGGCGGGATCGGTGGCGGCGCTCAGGGCCAGTCCGAAGCGCGCGCACAGCCCGTGCAGCAGCGCGTAGGTGAGCGTCAGGATGTAGCCGCCCGAGCCGGGGCGGAAGATGAATTCGTGGACCACCCGCTGCGGCACCAGCACCAGCTGCCCGGGCCCCAGCGTGCGCGCCTGCCCGTCCAGCAGCACCGTGACTTCGCCCGATTCCAGGAACAGCACCTGGAACAGGTCCGTGTGCTTGTGGGCCGCCACATGCCAATTGTGCAATCTTTCCTGCGCCGCGATGGTTTCGCAGTAGAGCGGGTCCGAGGCCGTCCAGACGTTGCCGTAGCCGTACAGCTTGTAGATGGGAATGGCGGTGTGGTCGCGGGCCGGGGGCGCCGGGGTGAGGGGCTCCATGGCGTCCTCCCGATGATGGGTGCCGATATCCGCGAAATGTACATTTTTAAAAATCAAAAGTCCATTCTCCAACGATCCGTCCTGCGTCACCATGAGGCTGTCCGTTCCCGCCGCGACACCGGCGCGGCGGCTTCGATTCCAAGGAGACATCTCATGACAGCAGCCACACGCAAGCGCCGGCGGGAAATCCCCGGCACCGTGATCTTCGACGGCGACCTGGCCCGCATCGGCTACGCCCTGAACCGCATGTGCTTCAGCTTCAACTCGGCCGAGTGCCGCGAAGCCTTCCTGCGGGACGAGGAAGCCTACATGACGCGCTACCACCTGACGGATGCGCAGAAGGAAGCCGTGCGCAGCCGCCAGGTCCTGCGCATGATCGCCGCCGGGGGGCACCCCTACTACCTGGCCAAGCTGGCCGGGATCTTCGGCCTGGACATGCAGGACATCGGCGCCCAGCAGACGGGCGTCACCAAAGAGGCCTTCCAGGCCAAACTCATCGCGGCGGGAGCTTGATCATGGCGCACATCATCGGCAGCATCAGCACGTCCCACGTGCCGGCCATCGGCGGGGCGCTGGCCCGCCAGAAACAGCAGGATCCGTACTGGAAGCCCTTCTTCGACGCCTACGGCAAGGCGCGCGAATGGCTGGGGCGCGAGCGCCCGGACGTGGTGGTCATCCTGCACAACGACCACGGCCTGAACTTCTTCCTCGACAAGATGCCGACCTTCGCGGTGGGCGCCGCGGACGTCTACAAGAACGCCGACGAAGGCTGGGGCATTCCGCCGCTGGCGGCGGCGCGCGGCTGCGTGGACCTGTCCTGGCACATCGTCGAGACCCTGGTCGAGGACGAGTTCGACATCACCACCTGCCAGGAAGCCCTGATCGACCACTCGGTGTCGCTGCCCCTGGCGCTGCTCTGGCCGGAAGGCAAGGAAGCCGGCGAATGGCCGGTGGAGATCGTGCCGGTGTGCATCAACACCGTCCTCGCGCCGTATCCGTCGGCCGCGCGCTGCTACCGGCTGGGCCAGTCGCTGCGCCGCGCCATCGAATCCTGGGACGACGACCGGCGCGTGCTGGTGATCGCCAGCGGCGGCCTGTCGCACCAGCTCGACGGCGAGCGCGCCGGCTTCATCAACAAGCCCTTCGACCTGCAGTTCATGGACAGCATGGTGGACGATCCGACCTGGATCACCCAGTACTCCAACGACGAACTGGTCGAACTCACCGGCACCCAGGGCATCGAGCTGCTGATGTGGGTGGCGGCGCGCGGCGCCCTGGACGACACGCCGGTCAAGCGGCACCACGCGCATTACCACGTGCCGATCTCCAATACGGCGACCGGACTGCTGGTGCTGGAACCGGCGTAAACGCGCCCCCGGTCCGGCCGGGTCAGGCCGCCAGCCCCCGCCGCGCCAGCCAGTCCGTGATCGCGGACAGGCAGGCCGCGGGCGCCTCGAACGGCGCCATGTGGCCGGCGCCCTCGATGGCTTCCAGGGCCGCGTCCGGCACCCTGGAAGCCATGTCCGCGTGGCGGTCGAGCGGGCTCCAGCGGTCCTCGGTGCCGCTCATGAGCAGCACGGGGCAGGCGATGCGGCCCAGCAGTTCCGTCGCGTCGGGCCGCTCGATCAGGGCCTGGATCTGGCCGGCGAACGAGTCCGGCGTCGAGCGCAGGACCATCGCGCGCATCCTGGCCATCAGGGCGGCGTCGTCCCGGGTCCGGGGCGCGATCATGCCGTCGAGCCAGCCGTCGGCGATGGCCTGGATGCCGCCCGCCCGGGCGGCGCGCACCAGGGCCGTGCGTTTTTCGGTCTCGCCTTCGCCCAGTCCCCGGTAGCCCGTGTTCATCAGGATCAGGGCGCGGCAGCGCGCCGGCGCCTGGCGCGCCATTTCCAGGGCGACGCGTCCGCCCATCGAATGCCCCGCCACGATCAGCGGTCCGGCCGTGCGGGCCAGCACGTCGCGCGCCGCCCCGGGCAGGGAGCCGATGCCGCTCAGGTTCGCGGCCAGGACGTGGCCCAGGCGCGAAAGCGGACCGATGAAATCGGTCCAGGTGTCCGCGTCGCACAGCAGGCCGTGCAGCAGGACGAAGGTGGGGCGCGTATCGTTCATGAAGACTCCTGGAAATGACGGCGGGGGATGGATGCGTGCGCGGTCCGCGCCGGCCGGTTCGCGCGGCGGGCGCGGTCTGGACGATAATCCGGGTTGATGGAAAAAGGGCGCGGGGGCGGCGCCCGTCCGTATCCTTTTCCGGCCGCGCGCCCGGCGGCTTCCGGCGAGATGCGCGCATGCCCGATCCGATCCTGCGAGAACCTCTTTACACCCAGCCCGGCCACCTGCTGCGCCGCGCGCAGCAGATTTCCGCCTCGATCTTCCACGACGAGATCGGCAGCCGGGTCACGCCCATGCAGTATGCCGTGTTGTGCGTGCTGCTGGACAATCCCGGGGTCGACCAGGTGTCCGTGGCGGGGCTGGCGGCCATCGACACGTCCACGGCGGCCAGCGTGGCGATGCGGCTGGAGGAAAAAGGCCTGCTGTCCCGGCGGGTGGACCCGGCGAACCGCCGCCAGCGGATCCTGACGCTGACCGACCGGGGGCGGGACCTGCTGCTGGAACTCAACGACGCCATCGGCCGCCTGCACCGGCGCATCTTCGAGAAATTCTCGCCCCGGGAAGAGGCCCGGTTCATGGAACTGCTGCAGAAGCTGGTGGACGTGAACAACCACCAGAGCCGGGCGCCGCTGACGGCGGCGCGGTCCGGGCTGGCCGGAAGCCCCGCTGAAGACCCTGTTCCAGGCGGGGTCTAAGGGTAAGCACCGATATGGCATCGTCGTCGGAGAAAATAGGATATCCCTAAATGTTCAGTGTACTGAATATTCTTTCGAACGACGAACGACATACGGAGCCGCACGATCGCGGGCGGCCCGCCAGGAGACCGACGATGTTCCCCATGAATGCCTGGTACGTGGCCTGCACGCCCGACGAAATCGCGGACAAACCCCTGGGCCGCACGATCTGCGGCCAGCCCGTCGCGCTCTACCGGGGCGCCCAGGGCCGGGTCGCGGCGCTGGAGGATTTCTGTCCCCACCGGGGGGCCGCGCTGTCGCTGGGCTCGGTCGTGGACGGCAACCTGATGTGCGGCTACCATGGCCTGGTCATGGGCTGCGACGGCAAGGCCGTCTCCATGCCCAGGCAGCGGGTGGGCGGCTTCCCCTGTATCCGCAGCTACCCGGTGGTCGAGCGGCACGGCTTTGTCTGGATCTGGCCGGGCGATCCCGCGCTGGCCGACGAGTCCGCCATTCCCGACCTGTTCTGGGCCGGCCATCCGGAATGGGCCTACGGCGGGGGGCTTTATCATATCGGCTGTGATTACCGGCTGATGATCGACAACCTGATGGACCTGACCCACGAGGCCTACGTGCACACCGACAGCATCGGCCAGGGCGAGATCGACGAGGCGCCGGTCCAGACCCGCGTGGAAGGCGACCAGATCGTCACCAGCCGCGTCATGCACGGCATCGTCGCGCCGCCTTTCTGGCAGGCGGCCATGCGGGCCCACGGCCTGGACGACCAGGCGCCGGTCGACCGCTGGCAGATGTCGCGGTTCACCGCACCGGGCCATGTGCTGATCGACGTGGGCGTGGCACTGGCGGGCAAGGGCGGCTTCGACGCCGATCCCCGCGACAAGGTCTCGGCGGTCGTCGTGGATTTCATGACGCCCGAGACCGAGTCCTCGCACTGGTATTTCTGGGGCATGGCCCGCCACTTCCAGCCCGGCGACGCCGCCCTGACCGATGCGATCCGCGAAGGGCAGGGCAGGATCTTCAGCCAGGATCTGGCCGTGCTGGAGGCGCAGCAGCGCAACCAGCGCAATTTCCCCGGCCGCCGGCTGCTGGCGCTGAACATCGACGCCGGCGGCGTGCGGGCGCGGCGCGTCCTGGACGATCTGGTCCAGGCCGAGGCCGCGGCCGCCGGCTGAGGACCTTATGGAGGGTCCGGCATGTCCGCCGGGCCGATTGGAAAGAGAAAGACATGATCACCGAATCCCTGTCCGTGCGGGTGGCCGGCAAGCACCAGGCCGCCCGGGACGTCGTCAGCCTCGAACTGGTGGACCCCGATGGCGGCCCGTTGCCGGAATTCTCGCCTGGCGCGCACATCGACGTGCACCTGCCGGGCGGCTTCATCCGCCAGTACTCCCTGCTCAACGACTGCCTGCAGCGTTCCCACTTCCTGATCGGCGTGCTGCGCGAGCCGCAATCGCGGGGCGGGTCGGCGGCTGTGCACGACCTCGTGCGGGTCGGGGACCTGCTTCGCATCAGCGCGCCGCGCAACCGCTTCCCGCTGGTGCCGGCCGAGCGCAGCCTGCTGTTCGCCGGCGGGATCGGGATCACGCCGCTGCTGTGCATGGCGCGCCGCCTGCGGGCGACGGACGCGGCCTTCGAGTTGCACTACAGCTGCCGTTCCCGCGACCGCGCCGCCTTCCTGGACGAGATCCAGGGACCGCTCCTGGCGGGGCGGGCCCAGGCGCACTTCGACGACGAGCCGGACACCGCCCTGGACGCGCGGGCCATCCTTTCGGCGGCCGGCGAGCGCACCCACGTCTACGTCTGCGGGCCGTCGGGCTACATCGACTTCATCCGCGCCCAGGCGCGCGACGCCGGCGTGGACGAGGCGCGCATCCACTTCGAGCGCTTCGCGCTCGGTGAGGACGAGCATCCCTCGGCGCCGGTCGAGGGAGACACGGCCTTCCAGGTCAAGCTGGCCAGCACCGGCGAAGTCTTCGACATCCCGGCCGACGAGACCATCACCTCGGCCCTGGACCGGCAGGGCGTGTTCATCCCGGTGTCCTGCGAGGAAGGCATCTGCGGCACCTGCCTGACGGGCGTGCGCGAAGGCGTGCCGGATCATCGCGACAGCTATCTCACCGACGCCGAGCACGCGGCCAACGACCAGTTCACGCCGTGCTGCTCGCGCGCGCGGACCCCCATGCTGGTGCTGGACCTGTAGACACGGGACAGCGCCTTCATTGCACGCATTTCACGATGACAAGACAAGGAGACAACGTGAAGCATACGATCGGTAAATTGCTGGCCGCCTGCGTCTTCGCGGCCGGAGGTCTGGGCGCGGCCCAGGCGCAGGACCTGAAGGTCGGCATGATCCTGCCGCTGTCGGGGCCGTTCGCCTCGACCGGACAGCAGATGGTGAACGGCGCGAAGCTCTACCTGAAAGAGCACGGCGACACGGTGGCGGGCCGCCGGATCGTGCTGATCGACAAGGACGACACCGGCGTGTCGCCCTCGATCAGCAAGCGCCAGGCGCAGACCCTGCTGATCCAGGACAAGGCCGAGATCCTGGCCGGCTTCGGCCTGACGCCGGGCGCGTTTTCCGTCGCGCCCCTGGCGACCGAGGCCAAGGTGCCCATGGTCGTGATGAACGCCGCGACGTCCTCGATCACCGAGAAGTCGCCCTACATCGTGCGCACGTCCATGACCCTGCCGCAGGTGGCCGCTCCGATGGCGAGCTGGGCGGCGGCCAACGGCATCCGCAAGGTCTACGTCGCCGTGGCCGACTATGGTCCCGGCCACGACGCGGCGGCCCAGTTCAAGAAGACCTTCACCGCCGCGGGTGGCGAGGTGGTGGGCGAAGTCCACACGCCGCTCACCAGCCCGGACTTCGCGCCGTTCCTGCAGAAGATCAAGGACGCCAGGCCGGACGCGATCTTCCTGTTCGTGCCCAACGGCGAACAAGGGGTCGCCTTCGCCAAGAGCTACAAGGAGCGCGCCCTGGCCGACGCCGGCATCCGGCTGCTGGCCACCGGCGACGTGGTCACCGAGGACGTGCTCGCGGCCATGGGCGACAACGCCCTGGGCATGATCACCTCGTTCCACTACTCCCAGGCGCACGACTCGCCGGAAAACAAGGCCTTCGTCGAAGCCTACGCCCGGGCCTATCCCGGCACGCGGCCCAACATGGTGGCGGTGGCGGCCTACGACGGCATGCGCCTGATCCGCGAGGCCCTGGAAAAGACCCAGGGCGACGCCGGCGGCGACGCCTTCATGGCGGCGGTCAAGGGGATGAAGTGGACCAGCCCGCGCGGCCCGGTGGAAATCGATCCGCAGACGCGCGACATCGTCCAGAACGTCTACATCCGCAAGGTGGAGAAGGTGGACGGCGTGCTGCAGAACGTGGAATTCGCCACGGTCGAGGCGGTCAAGGACCCCGGGAAGATGTAGCGCAGGATGATGCGCCGGGGCTCCATAGCAATCCGGCATAGCTGCTAGTGACGCGCCCGGTCTTACCGGGCCGTCCCGTTTATGGGGATAATCGGGTCATGATGACGACGAAGACGACGACGCGCACGCTGGCCGGTTTCCCGATCTTTTCCATCGGCCTGGGCTGCATGAGCCTGAGCCACGGCTACGGCCCGGCGGCCGCTCCGGCCGATGCCGAAGCCCTGCTGCTGGGGGCGCTGGACCGCGGGGTGACGCTGTTCGACACGGCGGCCCTCTACGGCTTCGGCCACAACGAGGAACTCCTGGGCCGGGTGCTGGCCCCGCATCGCAGCCGCTTCATGCTGGCCAGCAAATGCGGGATCTTCCGCGAGAACGGCCAACGCCGCATCGACGGCCGGCCCGAGACCCTGCGCCGCACCTGCGAGGATTCGCTGCGCCGCCTGCGCACCGACGTGATCGACCTGTACTACCTGCACCGCTGGGACAAGTCCGTGCCCATCGAGGACAGCGTGGGCGCGCTGGCCGACCTGGTCCGCGCGGGCAAGATCCGCGCCATCGGCCTGTCCGAAGTCTCGGCCGCCACGCTGCGGCGGGCGCACGCCGTGCATCCGGTCGCCGCCGTCCAGAGCGAATATTCCCTGTGGTCGCGCGAGGTCGAGATCGCCGTCCTGGGCGCCTGCCGCGAACTGGGCGCAGCGCTGGTGGCCTTCAGCCCGCTGGGGCGGGCGTTCCTGGCCGACGGCCTGCCCGATCCGGCGGCCCTGGACGATGGCGACCTGCGGCGGCGCATGCCGCGCTTCCAGCCCGACACCTTCGCGCACAACCAGGCGCTGCTGGCGCCGCTGCGGCGCATGGCCCTGGATCATGGCTGCACGCCGGGCCAACTGGCGCTGGCCTGGCTGCTGCATCAGGGAGAGGACGTCATCCCCATCCCCGGGACGACCCGGCTGGCGCACCTGGAGGAAAACCTGGGCGCGGTCGATGTGCGGCTGGACGCGGCGGCCTGCGATGCACTGGCGCGGCTGTTCGCCCGCGACCGGGTCGCGGGCGAACGCTATGGCGCCGCCACGCAGGCGGAAGTCGACACGGAACAGTTTCCGGCGTCCTGAGGACGCCTCGCGGCCCGTCGTCCGCGTCGGGCCGGGCCGGGCGCGCGATCCGCGCTTGAATCGGCATCATTGAATGGAGCTTCGAAAGCGATGCAAGGCACTCGACTGGGTTTGATCGGCTATGGCGAGGTCGGCGGCATTTTCTGCGCCGGTCTGAAAACGGAGGTGGACAGCGTCCATGCCTGGGACATCAAGCTGGCCGACGCGGCCGCGTCGGCGCCGCTGCGTGAACGCGCGGCGCGCGACGGCGTGACGCTGTGCGATTCGGCGGCGGCGCTGTGCGCGGCGAGCGACCTGGTGATTTCCGCCGTCACCGCCTCGAACGCCGTGGCGGTGGCGCGCGAGGCGGCCGCGCACCTGCGGCCGGGCACCATCTTCCTGGACCTGAATTCCGCTTCGCCGGGGGCCAAGCGCCAGGCCGCCGGACTGGTCGAGGCCGCGGGCGGGCGCTACGTCGAGGCGGGGGTGATGACTTCGGTCCCGCCCTACGGCATCCGGGTGCCGATGCTGCTGGGCGGGCCGCACGCCGAGGCCCTGGCCGAGCGGCTGCGCGCCTTCGGCATGGACGCCACCGCCGTGTCGCCCGAACTGGGCGTGGCCTCGGCCATCAAGATGTGCCGCAGCGTGATGATCAAGGGCCTGGAGGCCCTGGTGATCGAAAGCTACACCGCCGCGCGCGCCTACGGCGTCGAGGACTACGTGCTGCCCACGCTGCAGGAAACCTTCCCGTCCATCGACTGGACGGAGCAGGGCCGTTATTTCTACAGCCGCGTCGTGCAGCACGGCCGCCGCCGCGCCGAGGAAATGCGCGAGGTCGCCAACACCGTGCGCGAGGCCGGCTTCGAACCCTGGATGGCCGCCGCGACCGCCGAGAAGCAGGACTGGGTCGCCGGGCTGGCCGCCCAGGGCCTGTTCGCGGGCGTCGAAGCGGCGGGCGGCTGGCAGGCCTATGCGGACCGGCTGATCGCGCAGGCGCGGGATTAGGCCGTATTGTCGCCAGCGACTATTGATGATCTTTCTGATAATTCTTTGAAAATCATATCGATCAGGTTTTGCGGGTCGGTCCACCCTGGCTGCTTCCAGAGCTCAGTGGAAACTGAGATATTCGTTTCCGCCAATGACCCTGTGCTTACAATATTCATCGTCGTCCTGTTTATCCAAAGTTCCCACGTTACAGGGCATTAGCTGGGTTTTTCGCATCTCTGCCGAGCGGATCAGGCTTCGTTAATTATTTTTTTTGCTCTGATACAAGCTCCGCCAATTAATGTATCAGCCCATCAACTGCCTGTCACATTCAGGTGTAAGCCTGGAATTGGCTGTTGTCCCGGCTGAGCAGTTGCATCAGCTTTGGGTGGATGAAGAGCTTTTCTTTGCCAAATGGCATTTCGCGCAACACGCCCAGGGCGGTCAGGTCGTGCAGGTAGCGTGAAGCGGCCTGGCGTTGGGCAATGCCTTTGTCCACCAGGTTGCCGATGCGGCAATAGGGCTGTTCAAAGATGACGTCCACCAATTCGCGAGTGTAGATCTTGGGTAGGCGCGCGCGCACGTATTCGGTGGTGTGCTCGGCCAGCGCGCGGATGGCGGCGATCTTGTCGGTGGTCCAGCGGGACGTATCGGTCACGGCCTGCAGCATGAACAGCAGCCAGGGTTCCCAGGCTTCGTCTCGCGTGACGTTGAGCAGCAGGCGGTAGTAGTCGGCTTTGTGCGCGATGATATGGCGGCTGAGATACAGGATGGGCAGGGTCAGCAAGTCCTCCTGGATCAGATAAAGGATGTTGAGCACCCGGCCTGTGCGGCCGTTGCCATCGGTGAAGGGGTGGATGGCTTCGAATTGATAGTGACCTACCGCCATGCGGACCAAAGGGTCCAGCGCGGCCTGGTGATGCAGGAAGCGTTCCCAATTGGCGAGCAGGTCGCGCAAGCGGGCTTCACCTTCGGGTGGAGTGTAGATCACTTCGCCGGAGCGGTTGTTGGCGAGCTGGGTGCCTGGCGTACGGCGAATGTCCATGTCCACCCCTTTCAGGGTGCGGCAGACATCCACGGCAGTGGCGGTGCAAAGCGGCCGCGCCTTGAGTGACTGAAAGCCTTGGTGCAGCGCGGTGCGGTAGCGGAGCGCCTCTTTGGTGGCGGGATCGGCGTTGTCGTGGCCCTGCGCGTGCTGGAACAGCTTGTCGGTCGTGGTGACGATGTTTTCAATTCCCGAACTGTCTTTGGCTTCCAGCAGCGGGATGGTGTTGATCAGCATCGCCTGATTGGGGATGAGTTCGGCGGCTTGCTTGAGTTCGGCCAATGCCGCGCGCGCCTCGATGCAGGCTTTGAGCACGGCCCTGCTTTCCAGGTCGTGTGCCGGGGGGAGTGAGGGCAAGCGGTTGTGGGGCCGTTCGGGATGCCAGGCGAGGGCGGCATTGGTCATGATGCAAAAATGATGTTTTATCGACACGTCCGCAGCTTATGTCGCCGCCAACGACACGTCAAGAAGACGTGTTTCAATTTTCCTGAAATGAGTACATATCTCGGGCTCGGGTTGCGTGCGACGACATGACTGGAGCAAGCCGTCGCCACGCCGTCACGCCGCCCGCGTCATCGCCGGCGGATACACCTGACGCACCGTGGTGCGGATCAGTTCCAGCATCGCCTTCTGCGTCAGGGTGGTGATCCGGCCCGCCGCCGTCGCCAGGTACAGGCGGCTGCGCAGTTCGGGCTGGGTGATGGGCCGGATGTGATAGTGGTCCGGCTGCGCCGAGGTCAGGACGGCATGCTCCGTCAGGATGGCGTAGCCGGTGCCGTCGGCCACCAGGTCCAGGATCGCCTGGACGCTGTCGATTTCCAGACGGATGTTCGGCCGGGCGCCGATCAGCGCCATTTCCGATTCCAGCAGCATGCGCACGGTGTGCGGCCGGTTCGGGATGATCAGGGGGATGTTGACCAGCGCGTGCAGCGGCAGCGGCTGGTCCGAGGGATGCGGCCCCCGGGTACCGACCAGATACAGCCGTTCGCTGGTCAGCGGCGACAGGTCCAGGTCGGCGGACGGGGAGGGATTGTACATCAGGGCGATGTCCAGGCGGCCCGCCAGCAGCCATTCCTGCATGACCAGGGACAGGCCCTCGCTGATCGACAGGCTGGCGTTCGGCAGCCGCTTGCGGAACTGCCGCGTCAGTTCCACCGTCATCATCTTCGAGGCGCTGGGCGCGATGCCCAGGGCCACGCGGCCGGCTAGCGCGCCCTGGACCCGGCCCATGTCCTCCTTGGCTCGGTCGACCTGGTGCAGGATGCCGCGGCAGTGCTCCAGCAGCAGCTTGCCGGCCTCGGTGGTGGTGACGCCGCGTCCGTTGCGGTTCAGCAGGTTCTGGCGCAGTTCGACCTCCAGCATGCGGACCTGGCGGCTGAGGGCCGGCTGGGCGATGTTCAGAGCGTGCGAAGCCTGGGTGAAGCTGCCCAGTTCGGCGACGCGCATGAAGTATTCCAGTTGCTTGAGATCCATGGCCTCGATGTCGTATTAGGGTTTACCCTAAAATTCGGTATTGCACTATGTGAATCATATCATTTCGGCATAGCTGATAGTGGACGTATGCCCTTATGAATTGCATGGCGCGCGCCCATAATGAGCCCATCAAGGGAGCCTTGGATTCAGGGGTTCCCAGGCACAGCATGGTGACATGATGCAGAAACCCATTCCAGCCTTGTTCATGCGCGGCGGCACGTCGCGCGGGCCGTTTTTCCTGGAATCCGACCTGCCCCCGGACACGGCGGCGCGCGACCGGGTGCTGCTGGCGGTGATGGGCTCGCCGGACCGGCGCCAGATCGACGGCCTGGGCGGCGCCCACCCCCTCACCAGCAAGGTCGGCATCGTGCGGCCCGGCACGGTACCGGGCGTGGACCTGGAATTCCTGTTCGCGCAACTGCAGCCCGACCGCGACACGGTCGACACGACAGCCAATTGCGGCAACATGCTGGCGGCGGTCGTGCCCTTCGCGCTGGAGCGCGGCCTGATCCAGCCCCAGGGCGACGAGACCACTGTCCGCGTGCTGACCCGCAACACCGGCATGCAGTGCGACATCACCGTCCTCACCCCGATGACGCCGGAAGGCCGCCGGGTGTCCTACGAGGGCGATGCGCGCATCGACGGCGTGCCCGGCCGCTCGGCGCCGATCACGATCAATTTCCTCGACACGGCTGGCTCGGTGTGTTCGGGCCTGCTGCCCACCGGCCGGGTGCGCGACCGCGTGCGCGTCGAGCCGCCGGCCGGCGCGGACTTCGAGGCCTTCGAGATCGAGGTCACCTGCATCGACAACGGCATGCCGCTGGTACTGTTCCGCGCCGGCGACGTGGGCTGCACGGGGCACGAGACCC
Organism: Castellaniella denitrificans; assembly: GCF_042653765.1. Taxonomy (NCBI): domain Bacteria; kingdom Pseudomonadati; phylum Pseudomonadota; class Betaproteobacteria; order Burkholderiales; family Alcaligenaceae; genus Castellaniella; species Castellaniella denitrificans. The sequence continues at coordinate 182,809 of NZ_JBHSEZ010000028.1, forward strand.
CGGCCGAGCTCAACGCCGACCAGGCGCTCAAGGCCCGCATCGAGGCCCTGCGGCTGCGCACGGGCGAACTGATGGGCCTGGGCGACGTGTCCTCGCGCAACTATCCCAAGATGACCCTGGTGTCCGAGCCCCGGGAGGGCGGGGCGATCAGTACCCGCAGCTTCATCCCGCACGTCTGCCACGAGGCCATCGGCGTGCTGGCGGCGGTGACGGTGGGCACGGCCTGCGTCCTGGAAGGCTCCGTGCCGCACGACCTGGCGCGCCTGCCCGAAGGCGCGCGCAAGGCTGTGTCGATCGAGCACCCCAGCGGAGAATTCACGGTCGAGCTGGAGCTCGACCCCCAGGATCCCCAGAAGGTCGTGCGCGCGGCGCTGCTGCGCACCGCGCGGCTCATCATGCGCGGCGAAGCGATGGTGCCGGCCTCGGCCTGGTCCCAGGCGCGCTGATCATCCCGGATACGGCGTCACACAGAAAAGGAATCGTAAGACATGAGCAGAAAACCCCTGATCATCGATTGCCACGGCCATTACACGACGGCGCCCCAGGCGCTGGCCGACTGGCGCGACCGGCAGATCGCCGGCATCCAGGATCCCGCGCAGCGGCCCAGCCCCTCGGACCTGCGCATCGGCGACGACGAACTGCGCGAAAGCATCGAGGCCAACCAGCTGCGCCTGATGCGCGAGCGTGGTTCCGACCTGACGATCTTCTCGCCGCGCGCCAGCTTCATGGCGCACCACATCGGCGATTTCCAGGTGTCCAGCACCTGGGCGGCGATCTGCAACGAGCTCTGCCACCGGGTCGCGACGCTGTTTCCCGAGCATTTCGTCATGGCCGCGATGCTGCCGCAGTCGCCGGGCGTCGATCCGGCCACCTGCATCCCGGAACTGGAAAAGTGCGTCAAGGAATACGGCGCGGTCGGGATCAACCTGAACCCGGACCCGTCCGGCGGCCACTGGACTTCGCCGCCGCTGTCGGACCGTTCCTGGTATCCCATCTACGAAAAGATGGTCGAATACGACATCCCCGCGATGATCCACGTGTCCACCAGCTGCAACCCGTGCTTTCACACCACGGGCTCCCACTACCTGAACGCCGACACCACGGCCTTCATGCAGTGCCTGACCTCGGACCTGTTCAAGGACTTCCCGACCCTGCGCTTCGTGATCCCGCACGGCGGCGGCGCCGCGCCCTACCACTGGGGCCGCTTCCGCGGCCTGGCCCAGGCGCTGAAGAAACCGCTGCTCGACGAACACCTGCTGAACAACGTGTTCTTCGACACCTGCGTCTACCACCAGCCGGGCATCGACCTGCTGACCAAGGTGATCCCGGTGAAGAACGTATTGTTCGCCTCCGAGATGATCGGCGCGGTGCGCGGCATCGATCCCGAGACCGGGCACCATTTCGACGACACCAAACGCTACATCGAAGCCGCCGCGACGCTCAGCGACGCCGATCGCTTCCAGATCTACGAGGGCAACGCGCGCCGCGTGTATCCGCGCCTGGACGCCGCCCTGAAGGCCAAGGGCCTGTAACGCATTAGGAGGAATACGGACATGAGCACCCCTCTGAACCAACTCGGCGTCGTCCATCGCACGATCCAGCGCGCCGATCCCGCCGCGGTCGAACAGCTTTCGCGCTTCGGCGTGGCGACCATCCACGAGGCCATGGGCCGCGTCGGCCTGATGAAGCCCTACATGCGCCCCGTCTGGCGCGGCGCGCGCATGTGCGGCACGGCCGTCACCGTGCTGCTGCAGCCGGGCGACAACTGGATGCTGCACGTGGCCGCCGAACAGATCCAGCCCGGCGACGTGGTCGTGGCCGGCTGCACCGCCGACAGCACCGACGGCTTCTTCGGCGACCTGCTGGCCACCTCGTTCAAGGCGCGCGGCGCGCGCGGCCTGATCATCGACGGCGGCGTGCGCGACGTCGACACCCTGGAATCCATGGACTTTCCGGTGTTCAGCCGCGCCATCAGTTCCAAGGGCACCATCAAGGCCACCCTGGGCTCGGTCAACATCCCCGTGGTGTGCGCCGGCGCGCAGGTGAACCCGGGCGACGTGGTGGTGGCCGACACCGACGGCGTGGTGGTCGTGCCCGCCGCCGTCGCCGCCCAGGTCGCCGCCAAGGCCCAGGCCCGCGAGGACAACGAAGGCGCCAAGCGCGACATCTTCGCCTCGGGCGTGCTGGGCCTGGACTACTACAAGATGCGCGAGGGCCTGGAGAAGGCCGGCCTGAAATATATCGACTGAGGATTGACGATGACCACCGCCGAAACTTTCACCAAGACCCCGGGCTGGCTGGACTACTACGACGGCCCGAGCCGTCCGCGCTTCCGCCTGCCCGCCGGCGCGGTGGACGCCCATTGCCACGTATTCGGCCCCGGCGCGGTGTTTCCCTACGCGCCGGAGCGCAAGTACACGCCCTGCGACGCGCCCAAGGAAGCCTTGTTCGCCCTGCGCGACCACCTGGGCTTCGAGAAGAACGTGATCGTGCAGGCGACCTGCCACGGCACCGACAACCGCGCGCTGGTCGATGCGCTGCGCGCGTCCGGCGGCCGGGCGCGCGGGGTGGCGACCGTCTCGCGCGAGGTCACCGACGCCGAACTGCGGGCCATGCACGAAGCCGGCGTGCGCGGCACGCGCTTCAATTTCGTCAAGCGCCTGGCCGATTTCACGCCGCGCGAAGTGCTGGCCGAGATCGCCGCGCGCATCGCGCCGCTGGGCTGGCACGTGGTGGTTTATTTCGAGGCGCAGGACCTGCCGGAACTGTATGATTTCTTCACCGCCTTGCCGACCACGGTGGTGGTCGACCACATGGGCCGGCCCGACGTGACCAAGCCTGTGGACGGTCCGGAATTCGGCCTGTTCGTGCGGATGATGCGGGAGCACCCGAACATCTGGAGCAAGGTCAGCTGCCCGGAACGCCTGAGCCAGTCCGGCCCGCCGGCCCTCGATGGCGAGCAGGACGCCTACCGCGACGTCGTGCCCTTCGCGCGTCGGCTGGTGGAAACCTTCCCCGACCGCGTGCTGTGGGGCACCGATTGGCCGCATCCGAACCTGAAGTCCCACATGCCCGACGACGGCCTGCTGGTGGATTACATCCCCCGGATCGCGCCGACGGCCGAGTTGCAGCGCAAGCTGCTGGTGGACAATCCGAATCGCTTGTACTGGAGTTGAGCCATGTCCCTGAACAAGCCCTATACCGACGTGCCCGGCACGACCATCTTCGACGCGGACCAGTCCCGCAAAGGCTACCACCTGAACCAGTTCTGCATGTCGCTGATGAAGGCGGAGAACCGCGAACGCTTCCGCGCCGACGAGCGCGCCTACCTGGATGAATGGCCCATGACCGAGGAGCAGAAGCAGGCCGTGCTGGCGCGCGACCTGAACCGCTGCCTGGAACTGGGCGGCAACATCTACTTCCTGGCCAAGCTCGGCGCCACCGACGGGCGTTCCTTCCAGTACATGGCGGCCAGCATGACCGGCATGTCCCAGGAAGAATACGCCGCGATGATGCTGGCCGGCGGCCGCAGCATCCAGGGCAACCGCCGCACCGGAGAAAAACAGTCATGAACCAGACGCATGCCCGAATCAGCGCGAGTGTCTACACCTCGCACGTGCCCGCGATCGGCGCCGCCATCGACCTGGGCAAGACCGGGAACGACTACTGGGCGCCCCTGTTCAGGGGCTACGAGCCGTCCAAGCAATGGATGAAGGACCATCGCCCCGACGTCATCTTCCTGGTCTACAACGACCACGCCACGGCGTTCAGCCTGGAGATGATCCCGACCTTCGCGATCGGCTGCGCGGCGCAGTTCAATCCGGCCGACGAGGGCTGGGGCGCCCGCCCGGTGCCGCCCGTGATCGGCCATCCGGCCCTGGCCGCGCACATCGCCCAGTCGGTGATCCAGCAGGACTTCGACCTGACGATCGTCAACAAGATGGACGTGGACCACGGCCTGACGGTGCCGCTGTCGCTGATGTGCGGCCAGCCCGAGGCCTGGCCGTGCCCGGTGATTCCCTTCGCCGTCAACGTGGTGCAGTACCCGGTGCCGTCGGGCCGCCGCTGCTTCGAACTGGGCCGCGCGATCCGCCGCGCCATCGAAAGCTACGACGAGCCCCTGAACGTGCACATCTGGGGCACGGGCGGCATGAGCCACCAGTTGCAGGGGCCGCGCGCCGGCCTGATCAACCGCGAATTCGACAACGCCTTCCTGGACCGGCTGATCGCCGATCCGGCCGGCCAGGCCGACGTGCCGCACATCGACTACGTGCGCGAGGCGGGCTCGGAAGGCATCGAGCTGGTGATGTGGCTGATCGCCCGCGGCGCCATGGCGGACGCGGCGGGCGGCCCGGCGCCGCGCGTTGCGCACCGCTTCTACCACGTGCCGGCCTCGAACACGGCCGTGGGCCATCTGATCCTGGAGGAACAATCGTGACGGAACGCACCCTGAAAGTCGCGCTGGCCGGCGCCGGCGCCTTCGGCATCAAGCACCTGGACGGCATCGCCCGCATCGATGGCGTGGAAGTCGTCTCGCTGGTCAGCCGGGACCTGGACAAGACCCGCGCGGTCGCGCAGAAATACGGCGTCGGCCACGCCACCACCGAGCTCGACGAGGCGCTGGCGCGTCCCGAGGTCGATGCCGTGATCCTGTGCACGCCGACGCAGATGCACGCGGCCCAGGCCATGGCCTGCCTGCGCGCGGGCAAGCACGTCCAGGTCGAGATCCCCATGGCCGATTCCCTGGCGGACGCCGAGGCCCTGGTCGCGCTGGCGCGCGAAACCGGCAAGACCGCCATGTGCGGCCATACGCGGCGCTTCAACCCCAGCCACCAGTACGTGCACCAGCGCGTCGAACGCGGCGAATTCCACATCCAGCAGATGGACGTGCAGACGTATTTCTTCCGCCGCACCAACATGAACGCGCTGGGCGAGCCGCGCAGCTGGACCGATCACTTGCTGTGGCACCATGCCGCGCACACGGTGGACCTGTTCGCCTACCAGTGCGGCAGCCCCGTCGTGCGGGCCCACGCGGTGCAGGGCCCGATCCACCCGGAACTGGGCATCGCCATGGACATGTCCATCCAGCTCCAGGCGGCCAACGGCGCCATCTGCACGCTGTCGCTGAGCTTCAACAACGACGGCCCGCTGGGGACCTTCTTCCGCTACATCGGCGACACGGCGACCTACATCGCCCGCTACGACGATCTGTTCACCGGCCGCGACGAGGCCATCGACGTCAGCCGCGTGGCCGTGTCGATGAACGGCATCGAACTGCAGGACCGCGAATTCTTCGCAGCCATCCGCGAGGGGCGGGAACCGAACGCCAGCGTGGCCCAGGTCCTGCCGTGCTATCGGGTGCTGCATGATCTCGAGCAGCAACTGTCCGGCCAGACGGCCAGGGCATGATTCACCCTTTCTTCCTTACAAACAGGAGCGAGACCATGAAACTCAGCAAAACCCTTGGGGCGGTGGCTTTGGCCTTCGGCCTGACCACGGCATTCGGCGCGGCCCGTGCGGCGGATCTGAAGATCGGCGTCGTGATGCCGATGTCCGGGCCGTTCGCCGCCCACGGCAAGCAGATCAAGCACGGCATCGATCTGTTCCTGGCCGAGCACGGCGACAAGGTCGCCGGCCGGCAGGTCAAGATCATCATCAAGGACGACACCGGCATCGCCCCGGCGGTGGCCAAGCGCCAGGCGCAGGAACTGCTGATCAAGGACAAGGTCGACATCCTGGCCGGCTTCACCCTGACGCCCAACGCCTTCTCCGTCGCGCCCCTGGCCACGGAAGCCAAGGTGCCGATGGTGGTGCTGAACGCGGCCACGTCCTCGATCACCGAAAAATCCCCCAACATCGTGCGGGTGTCCATGACCCTGCCGCAGGACACGGCGCCGCTGGCGCAGTGGGCCTATGCCAACGGCATCCGCTCGGTCTACACCCTGGTGTCGGACTACGGCCCGGGGCATGACGCCGAACAGCAGTTCCAGAAGACCTTCACCAGCCTGGGCGGCAAGATCGTGGGTGAGGTCCGCACCCCCGTGAACACGCCCGACTACGCGCCGTTCCTGCAGCGCGTGAAGGACGCCAAGCCCGACGCCGTGTTCTTCTTCGTGCCCAACGGCGAACAGGGCGTGGCCCTGGCCAAGGGCTACAAGGAACGCGGCCTGGACCAGGCCGGGATCAAGGAACTGGCCACGGGCGACGTGACCGACGAGGACGTGCTCGACGCCATGGGCGACGCGGCGATCGGCATGATCACGTCCTTCCACTATTCGGCCGCGCACGACTCGCCGGAAAACAAGGCCTTCGTGGCCGCCTACCACAAGGCTTTCCCCAACGATCGCCCCAATTTCGTGGCGGCGGCCGGCTATGACGGCATGAGCCTGATCTACCAGGCCCTGGAAAAGACCAAGGGCGATTCCAGCGCCGACGCCTTCATGGCGGCGGTCAAGGGGATGAAGTGGACCAGCCCGCGCGGCCCGGTGGAAATCGATCCGGAAACGCGCGACATCGTCCAGAATGTCTACATCCGCAAGGTGGAGAAGGTGGACGGCGTGCTGCAGAACGTCGAGTTCGACAAGATCGAGGCCGTCAAGGACCCCGGCAAGCAGAAGTGATCGCCGGCCCGGGCGCGCGGCCCCCGTCTCTGGTGGCGGGGCCCGGCGCCCGGGCGGTCCGGAACCGGATCCATCCCAGTCCTGGAATCAATCATGACCATACTCTTTGACGGCATCGCCGCGGGCATGCTGCTGTTCCTGATCAGCGTCGGCCTGTCGGTGACGCTGGGCCTGATGAACTTCGTCAACCTGGCCCATGGCGCCTTCGCCATGCTGGGCGGCTATGCCTGCGTCGTGCTGCTCAACGGCTACGGCGTCCCGTTCCTGGCGACCCTGCCGGCGGCCATCATCGTGCCCGCCCTGGCCGGCATCGTGCTGGAGCGCACCCTGTACCGCCGCCTGTACGCGGCCTCCGACCTGGACCAGGTGCTGTTTTCCATCGGCCTGGTGTTCATGTCCGTGGCGGCTGCCCACTATTTCTTCGGCGCGCAGCAGCAGCCGCTGCACCTGCCCGCCTTCCTTTCCGGACAGATCCACCTGCCCGGCGTGGACATCGGCGTCTATCGCCTGTTCCTGATCGTCGCCGGCCTGGCGGTGGCCTTGCTGCTGCAATGGTCCGTGATCCGCACATCCTTCGGCGCGCGCCTGCGGGCGGCCGTGGACAACCAGCGCGTCGCGCGCGGCATGGGCATCGACGTCAACCGCGTCTTCAGCCTGACCTTCGCCCTGGGTTCCGCCCTGGCGGGCCTGGGCGGGGCGCTGGGCGTCGAGATGCTGGGGCTGGACCCCGAATTCCCCGTGAAGTACATGGTGTACTTCCTCATCGTCGTTTCCGTGGGGGGCAGCGGCAACATCCTCGGGTCGCTGTACGCCGCCATCCTGCTCGGCGTGGCCGACGTGGCGGGCAAATACTACGTGCCGCAGATCGGCGCCTTCATCATCTATGCCGTCATGGTGGCGACCCTGATCTTCCGCCCCCATGGCCTGTTCGGCCGTCCTCACAAATAGGCCCCGACATGACGACCACTACTTCGATCGGGACGCCGTCCCAACCGCACTCCGGCGCGGCGGTCGCGCTCGACCGCTATCGCCGCTCGGCGCGCTGGAAGCCGCTGGAATATCTGTTCTGGTGCCTGCCGGTCCTGGCGTACTTCGCCTTCCCGGGCAACTACCTGCTGCTCAGCCAGATCGCCATCACCAGCCTGTTCGCCCTGTCGCTGGACCTGATCTTCGGTTACGCCGGGATCATTTCGCTGGGCCACGCCGCCTTCTTCGGCGTGGGCGCCTACACCGTGGGCCTGCTGGGTTCGCACGGCCACGGGGATCCGCTGCTGGGCCTGCTCCTGGCCGCCGCGATCGCCGCCGCGCTGGGCTTTCTCAGCAGCTTCCTGCTGCTGCGCGGCAGCGACCTGTCGCGCCTGATGGTCACGCTGGGCGTCGCCCTGATGCTCTACGAACTGGCCAACAAGTTCACCAGCGTCACCGGTGGGGTGGACGGCATGCCGGGCGTCGAGGTCAAGCCGATCCTGGGCGTGTTCGACTTCGACATGTTCGGCCGCGTCGGCTACGTCTATTCGGTCGTCGTGCTGTTCGTGCTGTTCTGGTTCGCCCGCCGCCTGGTGCATTCGCCTTTCGGCCAGAGCCTGCGCGGCATCCGCATGAACACCCTGCGCATGCCGGCGCTGGGCGTGCCCGTGAACCGCCGCCTGATCACGGTCTACACCATCGGCGCGGGTTATGCCGGGGTGGCCGGCGCCCTGCTGGCGCAGACCAACTCGTTCGTCTCGCTGGACGTGCTCAGCTTCCAGCGCTCGGCCGACCTGCTGCTGATCCTGATCCTGGGCGGGGCGGGGCACCTGTACGGCGGGCTGCTGGGCGCGATCGTCTTCGTGATCGCCAACTATCTCCTGTCCGACATGAATCCCCAGTACTGGCAGTTCTGGCTGGGCCTGATCCTGGTCCTGGTGGTGCTGTTCGCCCGGGGCGGCATCCTGGGGACGGCCCGGCTGTGGATCGAATCTTCCCGCCAACGCGCCCAGTCGCGCGCCCGCACGGAGTCCCCTTCATGAGCCCCGTCCTGCAGACCCATGGCCTGGTGCGCCGCTTCGGCGGCTTCGTGGCCACCGACCACGTCGACCTGTCGATCGCGCCCGGCGCGCGCCACGCCCTGATCGGCCCCAACGGGGCCGGCAAGACCACGCTGATCAACCTGCTGACCGGCTACCTGGAGCCCAGCGCCGGCCGCGTCGAACTGATGGGCCGCGACGTCACGCGCATGCCGCAGCACGAGCGCGCCCGCCAGGGGCTGGTGCGCACCTTCCAGATCAACCAGCTGTTCATGGACATGACGGTGCTCGAATCCGTTGCGCTCGCCGTCAGCGAGCGCAACGGGCTGGGTACGCGCTGGTGGCGGCCGCTGTCGGCCCGGGGCGAGATCATCGACGAGGCCGTCGCCATCCTGGAGCGCCTGAAGCTGCTGTCCGACGCGCACGAGACCACGCGCAACCTGGCCTACGGCCGCCAGCGCCTGATCGAGATCGCCCTGGCCCTGGCGCTGCGGCCCAAGGTCCTGCTGCTCGACGAGCCGGCGGCGGGCGTGCCGACCGGAGAAAGCCAGGAACTGTTCGAAACCATCGCCCAGCTGCCGCGCGACGTCACCATCCTGCTGATCGAACACGACATGAACCTGGTTTTCCGCTTTGCCGAACGCATTTCCGTCCTGGTGTCGGGCGCGCTGCTGATCGAGGACACCCCCGAGGTGATCGCGCATCATCCGCGCGTCAAGGAAGTCTATCTGGGAGAAGCCCATGTCTGAGCTCTTGCGCCTGGAAAACGTCTGGGCGGGCTACGGCGACGCCGTCGTCCTGGAGGACCTGTCCCTGTCCCTGGCGGCCGGCGAAAGCCTGGCGCTGCTGGGGCGCAACGGCATGGGCAAGACGACGCTGCTGGCCACCCTGATGGGGGTCACCCGGCTGCGGCGCGGCCGCATCGTCTTCCAGGGCGAGGACATCGCCCAGGTGCCCAGCCATCGCCGCGCCCAGGCCGGCCTGGGCTGGGTGCCCCAGGAGCGCGACATCTTCCGTTCCCTGACCGTCGAGGAAAACCTGACCGTGGTCGCCCGGCCGGGCGAATGGACCCTGGAGCGGGTCTACGGGATGTTCCCCCGGCTGCAGGAGCGCCGCGCGAACCTGGGCAGCCAGCTCTCGGGCGGCGAGCAGCAGATGCTGGCCATGGGGCGGGCGCTGATGCTCAATCCCAAGATCCTGCTGCTGGACGAGCCCCTGGAAGGCCTGGCGCCCCTGATCGCCCAGGAGCTGCTGCACATCATCGACCGCATGGTCTCGGAAGGCCGCATGGCCGTCATCCTGGTGGAGCAGCACGCCCGCCAGATCCTGCCGATCACGCGCCAGGCCCTGGTGCTGGAGCGCGGCCGGGTGGTCTATTCGGGCGGCAGCGCCGAACTGCTGCGCGACGGCGCCGCGCTGGACCGCTGGCTGGGCGCCGGATCGACGGACGCGGCGGAGGACGCCGCGCCGCGCCGGGCCCCGGCCGAGCGCATTCCCGCCATCGAGGCCATCCAGGACGAGCACCGCGCTCTCGCGGCCATCCTCAACGGCCTGTCGCGCATCGTGCAGGACATCGAGGACGGCAAGCTGGAGCCGGACTACACCCTGCTGGCGAGCATGATCGAATACATCGCCGAGATGCCCGACAAGCTGCACCATCCCAAGGAAGACCAGATCTTCGCCCTGCTGCGCACCAAGACGCGGGACGAGGACGGGCACCTGGACCGGCTGGAGGCCGAGCACCGGGACACCGTCCATGCCACCAGCCGGCTCGACCGCGCCCTGGTCAGCTACGTGCAGGGCGGGGCGGCGAATTTCCCCGGCTTCCGGGACGCCGTGCGCGCCTACATCGCCGACGAGTGGGTGCACCTGAACACCGAGGAGCGCCACATCCTGCCGGCGGCGCGCCGCCTGTTCAGCGCGGCCGAATGGGAGGCGATCAACGCCGACTTCATCCGCAACGGCGATCCCTGGTCCGGGCCGGACAATCGCTACGCCGACCTGTTCCGGCGCATCACCAGCCTGGCGCCGGCGCCCATCGGGGTGGGCGGGGAAGCTTCCCGGTAGAGTTCCAGCGCCACGCCGCGCAGCCACCGGTTCGCCGGATCCTTGTCGTAGCGGTGGCTCCAGTGGATGCCGACGTCGAACTCGCGCCGCGGCAGGTCCGCTTCGATGATGGCGTAGCGCCCGCGCGGGGCGAAGGACAGGGCGATGTTGCGCGGAATGATGACGGCCAGGTCGGTGGCCTCGATGAGCGCGGGCAGCGCCATGAAGTGCTCGGTCGTCACCCTGATCCGTTCGGCCGCGCGCAGGGCTTCCAGCGCCGTGCGCGTGTAGGCGTGCGTGCGCACGGTGATGAAGTCCAGGGCCTGGATGGCGTCCGGCGCGCGCAGCCGCGCACCGTGCCTCCGGGCGAACGGATGCCCTTCGCGCATCAGGATGATGTAGCGGTCCTGGAACAGGATGGCCGAGCGCATGGATTTCAGGCCGGGCAGGAAGCCGAAGGCCAGGTCCACCCGGCCCTGGTCCATGGCCGGCCCCAGGTCGGCCAGGGGCACGCGCATGGTCTCGATGCGGGTGCGGGGCGCGCGCAGCCGCAGCGCGGTGACCAGGCGGGGCAGGAACTGGTCTTCGCCGATGTCGGTCATGTGCAGCCGGAAAACCCGCTCCGCCTGGGCGGGATCGAACTCGGATGAATCCTGCACGGCGCTTTCCAGCGCGCGCAGCGCGTCGTGGATGGCCGGGGCCATGCGCTGGGCGCGGGCCGTGGGCACGACGCCGCCGGCCGCGCGCACGAACAGCGGATCGCCCATCAGGTTGCGCAGGCGGGTCAGGCCCTGGCTGACGGCGGGCTGGGTCAGGTCCAGCGCGTCGGCCGCTCGGCTGACGTTGCGGGCCGTGTGGATCGCGTCGAACACGCGCAGCAGGTTCAGGTCCAGCTTCATCTGATTATTAGTATGGCGAATGAAGAATATCAATTCTATTTTATTGATTTATATTCTGCCGGATTTCATCATGTCTCAAAAGATCAGGCATGAAGCAAACGTCGCCGCGCGGCGGTCCGCTTCGCCGTGAACGCAGGCTCCACGAAAAGGACCCGGAGGACGACATGATGGAAGACGTGGCGCGCGAACCCGCGCGGGAGCAATCGCAGGCGGACCGGGTGACGGTGCGCAGGGCCGTGACGGATCTGCTGCGCCAGTTCGGCATGACGACCCTGTTCGGCAATCCGGGTTCGACCGAGCTGGGCCTGTTCCTGGATTTTCCGGACGATTTCCGCTACGTCCTGGGCCTGCAGGAATCCGTCGCGGTCGGCATGGCCGACGGCTACGCCCAGGCCACCCGCAACGCCGCCTTCGTCAACCTGCATTCGGCGGTCGGCGTGGGGCACGCCATGGGGGCGATCTTCACGGCCTGCAAGAACCGGACGCCGCTGGTGATCACGGCGGGGCAGCAGTCGCGCGCCATCCTGCCCTTCGATCCCTTCCTGTTTTCCAGCCAGGCCACGGAGCTGCCCAAGCCCTACGTCAAATGGAGCGTCGAGCCGGCGCGCGCCGAGGACGTGCCGCTGGCCATCGCCCGGGCCTACTACATGGCCATGCAGCCGCCGTGCGGGCCGGTGCTGGTGTCCGTGCCCGCCGACGACTGGGGGCGCCTGTGCGAGCCGGTGCGGGCGCGCCGGGTCGGCCGTTCGATCCGCCCGGACGCGGCGCTGCTGGAGCGCATCGGCGGGCGGCTGGACGCGGCGCGGCGCCCGGCCTTCGTGCTGGGGGCGGCGGTGGACCGGGACCAGGCCTGGGACGAGGTCGTGGCGCTGGCCGAGCGCCACCGCGCGGCGGTCTGGACCGCGCCGATGTCGGGGCGCAACGGCTTTCCCGAGGACCACCCCCTGTTCGCCGGCTTCCTGCCCGCCGCGCGCGAGCGCATCGTCGGCCTGCTGTCGGGCCACGACTTCATCCTGGCCCTGGGCGCGGCGGCCTTCGCCTATCACATCGAGGGCGAGGGCCCCCACATCCCGCCCGGCAGCGAACTGGCCCAGATCGTCGACGATCCCAACACCCTGGCCTGGGCGCCGACCGGGACCGCGGCGCTGGGCAGTGTGCGCGCGGCCGTCCGCGACCTGCTGGACCGGCCGATGCCGCCCCGGCGGGACGATCCGCCGCGCCGCGCGCCCGCGCCCCGCGCCGAGCCGACGTCGCCGATGTCCGTCGCCTACGTGCTGCAGACGCTGGCCGGAACGCGCGCGCCGGACTCGATCATCGTCGAGGAGGCGCCCAGCGCGCGGCCGGTGATGCAGCGCCACCTGCCGATCCTGCGTTCCGAGACTTTCTACACCATGTGCAGCGGCGGCCTGGGCTTCGGCCTGCCGGCCGCCGTGGGGGTGGCCCTGGGCAAGCCGGACCGCAAGGTCATCGGCCTGATCGGCGACGGCTCCAGCCTGTATTCGATCCAGGGGCTGTGGAGCGCCGCGCAGCTGAAGTTGCCGATCACCTTCCTGATCCTGAAGAACCGCGGCTATGCCGCCCTGCGCGAATTCGCGCCGGTCTACGGCTTCACGCCCGCCGATCCGCTGCAGGGTGTCGACCTGCCCGACATCGATTTCGTCGCCGTGGCCCGCGGCCTGGGCTGCGGGGCCGCGCGCGTCTCCGATCCGGACGCGCTGGGGGGCGCGCTGCGCGAGGCCCTGGCCGCGCCCGCGCCGTTCCTGCTTGAAATCGACGTGGCCTGAATCGGCGCGGCCCGTCGCCGCGCCCCCGTTTCCATCTCCATCGAGGAGGACATCATGAGCACGATTTCCCTGTTGATCGGCGGCGAGCGCCGCCCGGCCGCCGACGGCAAGACCTTCCAGCGCCGCAATCCGCTCGACGGCGGCGTCGCCACCACGGCGCCGGCCGCCACGCCCGGGGACGCCCGGGCCGCCGTGCGGGCGGCGGCCGACGCGTTCGGCGCGTGGTCGCGAACCGGCCCCGGCGAGCGGCGCGCGCTGCTGAACCGCGCCGCCGGCGCCCTGGAGGCCCGGTCCGGCGATTTCGTCGCGGCCATGGCGGCCGAGACGGGCGCCTCCGCCCTGTGGGCCGGCTTCAACGTCCACCTGGCGGCCGGCATGCTGCGCGAGGCGGCGGCGCTCACCACGCGCATCGGCGGCGAGGTGATCCCGTCCGACGTGCCGGGGAACCTGTCCATGGGACTGCGCGCGCCGGCCGGCGTGGTGGTGGGCATGGCGCCGTGGAACGCGCCCGTCATCCTGGGCGTGCGCGCCGTGGCCACGCCCCTGGCCTGCGGCAACACGGTGGTGCTGAAGGGCTCGGAACTGTGTCCGGCCACGCACGGCCTGATCGTCGAGGCGCTGCAGGAAGCGGGCCTGCCGGCCGGCGTGGTCAATTTCGTCACCAACGCGCCCGAGGACGCCGCCGCCGTCGTCGAGGCGCTGGTGGCCCACCCGGCAACCCGGCGCGTGAACTTCACCGGCTCGACGCGGGTCGGGCGGATCATCGCGGAACTGTGCGCCCGGCATCTCAAGCCGGCGGTGCTGGAACTGGGCGGCAAGGCGCCCCTGGTGGTGCTCGACGACGCCGACCTGGATTGCGCGGTCAACGCCGCCGCCTTCGGCGCCTTCGCCAATTCGGGCCAGATCTGCATGTCCACCGAACGCATCATCGTCGACGAGCGCATCGCCGACGAATTCGTCCGCCGCCTGGCCGACAAGGCGCGCGCGCTGCCGGTGGGCGATCCGCGCCAGGGACCGGTGGTCCTGGGCTCCCTGGTGGACATGTCCGCCGTGCGGCGCTGCAACGAGATGATCGACGACGCGCTCGCCAAGGGCGCGACGCTGCTGTGCGGCGGCAAGAGCGAGGACACCCTGATGGCGGCGACGCTGCTGGACCACGTCACGCCCGACATGCGCATCTATGCCGAGGAGACCTTCGGCCCGGTCAAGGCCATCGTGCGCGTGGCGGGCGAGGACGCGGCCGTGGCCTGCGCCAACGACAGCGCCTACGGCCTGTCCTCGGCCGTCATCGGCGCCGACGTCGCCCGCGCGCTGCGCGTCGCCGGCCGCATCCAGTCCGGCATCTGCCACATCAACAGCGCCACCGTCGACGACGAGCCGCAGATGCCCTTCGGCGGCGTCAAGGACAGCGGCTACGGCCGCTTCGGCGGCCAGGCCGGCATCGAGGCCTTCACCGAGATCCGCTGGGTCACGGTCCAGACCTCGCCCCGCGCCTATCCTTTCTGAAGGTCGGAACATGGACAACGATGTCATCGAGGCGCTGCGCTTGGCGGTTGGCGAGGCGCATTGCCTGACCGGGGACGCGATCGAGGACCGCTTCCTGCACGACTGGATGGTCAAGGTGCCGTCGGGCAGCCCGCTGGCCGTCGTGCGCCCTGCGGATACCGGCCAGGTGTCCGCCGTCCTGCGCGCCTGCCATGCCGCCCGCGTGCCGGTCGTGCCCCAGGGCGGCCGCACCGGCCTGGCGGGCGGCGCGGTGCCGGTGCAGGACTGCGTCGTGCTGTGCCTGGAACGGCTGGACGCCATCGAGGAGATCGATCCGGCGGCCGCGACCATGACCGTCGGCGCGGGGGTGCCCCTGGAAACCATCCAGCACGCGGCGCAGGGCGCGGGTTTCCTGTTTCCTCTGGACCTGGGGGCGCGGGGATCGTGCCGCATCGGTGGCAATCTGTCGACCAACGCCGGGGGCAACCGGGTGCTGCGCTACGGCATGGCGCGCGACCTGGTGCTGGGGCTGGAAGTCGTGCTGATGGACGGCACCGTGCTCACCCGGATGAACAAGATGCTGAAGAACAACACCGGCTACGACCTCAAGCAACTGTTCATCGGCAGCGAGGGGACGCTGGGCGTCATCACGCGGGTCGTGCTGCGCCTGTTTCCCCAGCCGCGCAGCCGCTGTACCGCGCTGTGCGCGTTGACGGACTACGACGCCGTCGTGCGGCTGCTGAACCATGTTCGCGCCGGCCTGGGGCCCAATCTGTCGGCCTTCGAGCTGATGTGGCCCGATTTCTACGCGCTGGTGACCTCGAAGCTGGCCGCCTTGCCCACGCCGATGCCGCATGGCCATGGCGCGTACGTGCTGCTGGAGTCGATGGGCACCGACCAGCAGGCCGACCAGGCCCGCTTCGAGGCCGTGCTGGGCGAGGCCCTGATGTCCGACATCGTCCAGAACGCCATCATCGCCCAGTCCGAGGCGCACGTGGCGTCCCTGTGGTCGATCCGCGACGCGTCCGGCGAACTGCAGCGGATCTTCTGGCCGCACGCGGGCTACGACGTCAGCATTCCGACGGGCGAGCTGGGTGCGTTCATCGAAGCCTGCACGCGCGCCGTGAAGAAAGCGTGGCCCGGCGCGCAGACCGTGTTTTTCGGCCATGTGGGCGATTCCAACATCCATATCGGCGTCAAGGTCGACCAGGATCCTTTTCCCGAACCGGACATCGATCGCGTCGTCTATGGACTGGTGCGCGACTGGGGCGGATCCGTGTCGGCCGAGCACGGCATCGGCGTGCTCAAGCGGCCCTATCTGGGCTTCAGCCGCAGCCAGGCCGAGCTGGCCGCGATGCGGGCGCTGAAGGCGGCCCTGGATCCCTTGGGCCTGCTCAATCCGGGCAAGGTGCTGCCGGAACCGGAAACCTGATCGCCTCCCGTCCGAGGCATCGAGGCGGACCCAACCACAAGACAAGACAGAACAGGAGACAACATGCATACGCAAACGGCAGACGCGGCGGCGCCGCCCGGCCCCCACGAGCACCGGTTCGGGCCGTTCGGCCGGATCCTGCATGCCGCGTCCAAGGTCCTGGCCGCGCTGGGCGGCCTGGCCTTCGTGGCGCTGGTCGCCATGTCGCTGATTTCCATCGTCGGGCGCAAGCTCGCCGCCATGCCGGTGCCGGGTGACATGGAGGTGCTGATGATGGTGGCGGCGGCCGCCTCGGCGGCCTTCTTCGCCTTCTGCCATCTCGAAGGCGGCGACGTCAAGGTGGACTTCTTCACCGCCCATGCCCGGCCGTCCGTCGTCCATGGGCTGGACGCCCTCGGCTCCCTGCTGGTGGGGCTGTTCGGCGCGCTGATCGCCTGGCGCACCGGCGCGGGCGCGGCCGCCCTGCGCGAGGCGGGCGAGACTTCGGCCATCCTGGGCTGGCCCGTGTGGGTCGCCCAGGCGGCCATGGTGCCTGGCTTCGTCCTGATGGCGGCAGCCGGCTTCTACATGTGCGCCCTGCATCTGCGGGCCGCCCGGGTTTCCGGGGAGGATCGGCCATGAGCGGCATGTCCGTCGGTTTCATCATGTTCGCGGCGCTGCTCGCCCTGATGGTGATCCGCATTCCCATCGGCATTTCGATGTTCGTCGCCGGCGCCGGGGGCTACGCCTGGCTGACGGGCAGCTGGGCGCCGCTGATGGCCTCCCTGAAAAACCTGGCGTATGCACGCCTGTCCAACTACGACCTGGTGGTGATTCCGCTGTTCCTGCTGATGGGGCAGTTCGCGACGCACGGCGGGCTGAGCCGCAGCCTGTTCCGCTTCGTCAGCGCCTTCATCGGCCACCGGCGGGGTGGGGTGGCGATGGCGGCGGTGGGCGCCTGCGCCGGCTTCGGCGCCATCTGCGGGTCGTCCCTGGCGACCGCAGCCACCATGGGGCAGGTGGTCCTGCCGGAACTGCGCCGCTACGGCTACGCCGGCAGCCTGGCAACCGGCACGCTGGCCGCGGGCGGGACGCTGGGCATCATGATCCCGCCGTCGGTGCCCCTGATCATCTACGCCATCCTGACCCAGGAGTCCATCGGCAAGCTTTTCATGGCGGCCGTCATCCCCGGCCTGCTGGCCATGATCGGCTACATGATCGTCATCCAGATCATCGTGCGCCGTCATCCCGAAATGGGCCCCGCCGGCGCGCGGACCGCGTGGCCGGAACGTATCCGGGCGCTGATCCAGGTCGGGCCGGTGCTGGCGGTGTTCGTCATCGTCATCGTCGGCATCTACGCGGGCTGGGCCACGCCGACCGAGGCGGCGGCCATCGGCGCGGCCGCCTGCGGCGTGATCGCCGTGGCCTCGGGCGGTCTGCGCTGGAAAGGACTGCTGGAAAGCGTCCTGGGGACGGCCCAGGCGACGGCCATGATCTACCTGGTGCTGCTGGGCGCCGACATGCTGAACGTGGCCCTGGCGCTGTCGCAGTTGCCGGCCGGGCTGGCGTCCTGGGTACAGCACAGCGGCCTGTCGCCGTTCCTGGTCATTGTCGCCATCCTGCTGGTCTACATCTTCCTGGGCTGCGTCATGGATTCCCTGGCCATGATCCTGCTGACCATCCCCATCTTCTATCCGATGGTGATGGGGCTGGATTTCTACGGCATGGGCCACGACGACAAGTCGATCTGGTTCGGCATTCTGGCGCTGATGGTGGTGGAGATCGGACTGGTGCATCCGCCGGTCGGCATGAACGTCTACATCATCAACCGCCTGGCGAAGGACGTCCCGCTGACGGAAACCTTCAAGGGCGTGCTGCCGTTCCTGGCGTCGGATTTCATCCGGATCGCGGCGCTGGTGCTGTTTCCCAGCCTGGCGCTGGTGCTGGTCAGGACGTTCGGGGCGTTGTAGCCGCGGGGCGCGCATGTGCGCGCGGCGCGGCGGCCGTCCCGGGCATCGCGCATTTCACCACTCAAAGGAGACATCTCATGAAATCACCCCGATACGCACTGCGCATGCTGGCGGGCGCGGCCGCCGGCCTGGCGCTGGCGGCGTCCGCCCATGGGGCGGAGGTCGTCCTGCGGGTCGCCCATTTCCTGCCCGCGACCTCCAACGCCCAGCTCAACATGATCCAGCCCTGGTGCGACAGGATCGCGCGGGAATCGGACCAGCGCATGGTCTGCCAGATCTACCCGGCGATGCAACTGGGCGGCACGCCGGCCCAGCTGTTCGACCAGGCCAGGGACGGCGTGGCCGACATCGTCTGGACCCTGCCGACGTATTCGGCGGGCCGTTTCACCAAGAGCGCCGTGTATGAACTGCCCTGGCTGGTCCCGAACGCCGAGGCCGGCAGCCGGGCCCTGTGGGCCTTCACGCAGAAATACGCCCTGGACGAGTACAAGGGCGTGCATCCGATCTTCATGCACGTGCATGGCGGCACCCTGATCCACTTCGTCGGCAAGCGGCCCAAGACCCTGGCGGACATGAAGGGCCTGAAGATCCGTTCGGCCAACCGCGTCAACTCCCAGATGCTGGAGGCCATCGGCGCCGTGCCGGTGCAGATGCCGCTGCCCGCCGTGCCCGATTCGCTGGCCAAGGGCGTGGTCGACGGCGCGGCGGTGCCCTGGGAGGGCGTGCCGGCCATCAAGCTCGACGAGATCTCGCGCTACCACCTGGACGTGCCCAAGGGCAAGCCGCGCATGGGCAATTCGATCTTCCTGTTCGGCATGAACCAGGCGCGCTACGACAGCCTGCCGCCCGATCTGAGGAAGGTCATCGACGACAACAGCGGGATCGAGGTGTCCGCCTGGGCGGGCCGCACGGTCTTCGACGAGCGGGAGGCCGGGTTCATGAAGACGTCCAGGGAGAACGGCAGCGAATTCCACATGATGGACGAGGCCGAATACCAGCGCTGGGTGGACGCGACGCAGGGCGTGCGCGACCTGTGGATCCAGGCGGTCGACAAGAAGGGCGGCCAGGGCGCCGACCTGTATGCGGCCGCCCGCAATCTGGTCAAGGAATTTTCGGCCGGCCGTTGATCCGGGGCGCCGCCCTGGCCGGGTTCCGTGCGCCCGGGCCGGACGGCGGTCCGGCTCAGTTCCGCCGCCGCAGGACCAGGTGGCAGGCGCCGCCCAGCACCAGTCCCCAGAAGGCGCTGCCGATGCCCAGCAGGCTCATGCCCGAGGCGGTGACCAGGAAGGTCACCAGCGCCGCGTCGCGGTGTTCGGGCGCCTGCAGCGCGTCATGGATGCCCGCGCTCAGGGTGCCCAGCAGGGCCAGTCCCGCGATGGCGGCGACCAGTTCGTGCGGGAAGGCGGCGAACAGGGCCACGACCGTGGCGCCGAAGATGCCCGTGAACAGGTAGAAGACGCCCGCCCAGACCGAGGCCTTGTAGCGCTGCGTGGCGTCCGGGTCGGCGTCGGGGCTCATGCAGATGGCGGCCGTGATGGCGGCCAGGTTGAAGGCGTAGCCGCCGAAGGGCGCCAGCACGATGCCCGTCGCGCCCGTCCAGGAAATCAGCGGCGAGGCGGGCACGCGCGCGTAGCCGTTGGCGCGCAGCACGGCCAGGCCGGGCACGTTCTGCGAGGTCATGGTGACGATGAACAGCGGCAGCGCCACGCCCACGAAGGCCGAGAGCGAGAATTCGGGCGTCATCCAGACCGGCTTCGCGGGCGTCCAGTCCAGGCCCGCCAGGGACAGGCCGCCCTGCAGGGCGGCGCAGGCGATTCCGGCGGCCAGGGCCAGGGGAACGGCGTAGCGCGGCAGGACGCGCCGGGCCAGCAGGAAGGCGGCCAGCATCACGCCCACCAGCAGCGGGCGGCCCTGCATCGAGACGAACAGGTCCATGCCGAATCGCAGCAGGATTCCGGCGAGCATCGCCGAGGCCAGGTGCCGGGGCACCCAGTCCATGATCTTCTGGAACCAGCCCGTGACGCCGCACAGCGTGATCAGGACCGAGCAGCCCAGGAAGGCGCCGATCGATTGCGCCAGGCCGATGTCGCCCAGGCTGGTCGCCAGCAGGGCGGCCCCGGGGGTGGACCAGGCCGTCAGCACGGGGGCCCGCCAGGCCAGCGCCAGGCCGATGCAGGTGACGCCCATGCCGATGCCCAGCGCCCACATCCACGAGGCCAGCTGGGCGTCCCGCGCCCCGGCGGCGGCCGCCGCCTGGAACACGATGGCGACGGAACTGGTGTAGCCGACCAGGACGGCGATGAAACCGGCCGAGATGTGCGAGATCCGGAGCCAGCCCGCGATACCTCCAGCCATCGTGTCCGTGCTCATGCGTTTCCTTGGATGAGGCGGGACATGGGACAGTCCTTTGCGGACTGTCCCATGCCAGACGAATCGAAGCGGCGTGCAAGCCCCGACATGGACGCCATTCTAAATGGTTCTCTCAGGGCGCCGCTTGTGTGATGCTGTGCGCCCAGGTGAAGGCCTGCTGGACCAGGGGGTCGAGCTGTTCGGCGGTGACGCCCAGCTCGCGCAGCAGGGGGGCGGGGTCTTCCTCGGCGTCGCGGTCCGAGGGGAAGATCAGGGTGGCCAGGCGCAGGTCCGGGCCCAGGGCGCCCTCGCGCCGCAGCAGGGCGTCGCGCACCGGCACGTCGACGCGGACCTGCGAGAGCAGGTCCTGCATGGTGCCCTGGAACATCTGGTCCATGATGGACAGGATGCCGGTGGTGAAGGCGGCTTCCGCGCGTACCGTCTGCTCGGGGTGGATCAGGGTGGACAGGGCTTCCATCAGGTGCGCCCGCGCGCTGGCCTGGACCAGGATGGGCGACAGGTAGCCCGCCGGGCGGCCGGTTTCAGTGTACATCAGGACCTGGATCCAGCGTTGCAGCTGCCGGCGGCCCAGCAGCATGATGGCCTGGTTCAGGGACTCGACTTCCTGGCTCAGGCCGAAAGCCGGGGTGTTGACCATGTCCAGCAGCGTCTTGACCAGTTCGGGGTCCTGCTGCAGGCAGGCCTGGATTTCCGGCGCTTCGCCTTCGCCCATGATCAGCGTGATCAGGCGCAGCAGGGTCTTCTGGCGCGGCGTGAGCGAGGCCGTGGAGGCCAGGTCCGCGGGCCAATGGCCCTGGAACAGGGTGAAGCCCAGCAGCATGAAGTTGTCGTGCGTGGCCTTGTCCGGCGTGTCCACGGCCATCAGCTGGCGGCCCGCCTGCTTGTGCTGGAAGCTCTGGCGGAAAATGTCCGCCTTGGTGCTCAGCCTGGGATCGAAGCGCACGACCTTGCAGAACGGCAGCAGCGCCTCGCGCCCGGGCTGGGCGGCGATGTCGCCACGGATGGAGAATTTGGTGCCGCCGTGGGCCAGGCTGTGCAGCGACTGGATCAGTTCCGGTGTGATTTCGAGCGTTTCCGGGAATTCGAGGTAGGTGCGGTGGCGCGGCAGCATGTGCGCGAAGGCGTTCTGCAGCAGGCCGGGGGTGCCGTCGATCCAGTGCGGGGCATAGGCGAAGAAGGCGCTGGCGCCGTGCGCGCGCGCGGTTTCGATCAGGGCGGCCCCGGTGTCCATGTCCGGTTCCTGCGGCTCGGCCCACAGGACGCGCAACCGGTAGCCGGCCAGGCCCTTGTTCTGGTCCAGGATCGGCTCGCGACGGATCAGGCGGGGCGGCGGGGGGGCGGATGCGTCGGCCGCGGCGTCCGTGGTCGGGTCGGTCGTCAGGGTGGGTTCCATCGAATCTCCTTTTCGGCGCCCGCGGTGCCTGTCGCGGGGGCGCGGTCGTGTGCGGGGGCGGTCCTGTCTTGATCTTGAAACGGCTGTCTTGTCTTGTTACTTGCGCTCGTCACGGGGACGTCCGGCCAATCGCGGCGCGCCCGCGCGCGTGGGTGCCGCCCAGCATTGTACTGTGCCCGCCGCCCGGGGTCAGCACCGGTCCGCGTCCTTTCCGGCGCGGCGCGTCGCTTTCGTCCCGCCTCGGGCCGGACGCCGGGGGTGGTCTACAATCGCAGCATCGTTCCGCCGGAGAAACCCATGCCTGGATTGCTGCCCAATGTCGACCCCGAAGGGTTGATGGAATATTCGGTGGTCTACACCGACCGCGCCCTGAATCACATGTCCTCGTCGTTCCAGCAGGTGATGCGTGACATCTCGCGCACCCTCAAGTCGGTGTACGGGGCGCATTCCGCCATCGTCGTGCCGGGCAGCGGCACCTTCGGCATGGAGGCCGTGGCGCGCCAGTTCGCCACCGGCCGGCGCTGCCTGGTGATCCGCAACGGCTGGTTCAGCTACCGCTGGAGCCAGATCTTCGAAACCGGCCGCATTCCGTCCGAAGAGCGCGTGCTCAAGGCCCGCCCGGCCGAGGCCGGCGCCCAGCCCTTCTTCGAGCCGCCGCCGGTGGCCGAAGTCGTCGCGGCGATCCGCGAGTTCAAGCCCGAAGTCGTCTTCGCCGCGCACGTGGAGACGGCCTCCGGCATCATGCTGCCCGACGACTACATCCGTCAGGTGGCCGACGCCGCGCACGAGGCGGGCG
Organism: Castellaniella denitrificans; assembly: GCF_042653765.1. Taxonomy (NCBI): domain Bacteria; kingdom Pseudomonadati; phylum Pseudomonadota; class Betaproteobacteria; order Burkholderiales; family Alcaligenaceae; genus Castellaniella; species Castellaniella denitrificans. The sequence continues at coordinate 205,589 of NZ_JBHSEZ010000028.1, forward strand.
GCCTGTTCGTGCTCGATTGCATCGCCTCGGGCACGATGTGGGTGGACATGCGGGACGTGCATGCGGACGTGCTGATCTCGGCGCCGCAGAAAGGCTGGACCTCGTCGGCCTGCTGCGGCCTGGTGATGCTGGGCGAGGCCGCCCGCAAGCACATCGAGACCACGCAGAGCACCAGCTTCGCCTGCGACCTGCGCAAGTGGCTGGGCATCATGGAAGCCTACGAAAAGGGCGGCCATGCCTACTACACCACCCTGCCCACGGATTCCCTGGCCGTGCTGCGCGACGTGATGGCCGAAACCGAGGCCTACGGCTACGACCGGGTCAAGGCCGAGCAGCGCCAGCTGGGCGAGGCCGTGCGCGCGCTGCTGCGCGAGCGCGGCTTCAAGAGTGTCGCGGCGCCCGGCTTCGAGGCGCCCGGCGTGGTGGTCAGCTACACCACCGACGACGGCATCCATACGACCCGCAAGTTCGCCGAGGCCGGCCTGCAGGCCGCCGCCGGCGTACCCCTGGCCTGCGACGAGCCCGAGGGCTTCAAGACCTTCCGTCTCGGCCTGTTCGGCCTGGACAAGCTGCACAACGTCGAGCGCACCGTCGATACCCTGGCGCGGGCGCTGGACCGGATCCAGGCGTAATCGGATCCGGGCGCGGCGCCCGGGCATGGGCCTCAGGCGCCGTCCAGCCCCATTTGCCAGAAGTCGATCTCCAGGCGGGTGGCGTCGCGGAACGTGGCCGCCAGCCCGTCCAGCCGTTCGGCGGTCTGGCCGGCCAGCCGGGCGTCCAGCCAGTCGCGCTCGGCCCGCGCCGCCGCCTGGAATTCCTCGCTGGCGTACATGGCGATCCAGTCCTCGTAGGGATTGGCCGGCCCCCGGACGGTGAACGGCTGGGCTTCGATCCAGCGGGCGATGTCCGCGTAGCCGATCAGGCAGGGGGCCAGCGCCACGTGCAGGTCCAGCAGGTCGCCGCGGTGGCCGGCGTCCAGCACGTAGCGGGTGTAGGCCATGGTTTCGCGGGCCTCGGGCAGGGCTTCCAGCTCGGCCTCGGCGATGCCCCATCGGGCGCAGTAGTCCACGTGCAGGCCCATTTCCAGGTCCACGATGGCCTTCAGGCTGTCCAGGCCCTGGCGCAGTTCGGCGATGGTGCGGCTCTTGTAGACCGCCAGTCCCCAGGCGCGGGCGAAGTGCACCAGGAACAGGTAATCCTGGCGCAGGTAGCGGCGGAAGGATCCGGCCGGCAGGGTGCCGTCCGCGAGCCGGCGCACGAATTCGTGCTGGCAGTAGGCCTCCCATTCGGGGGCGCAGCGGGCCAGCAGGGCGGCGAAGGGCGTCGGGTCGGATGAAGGCGTCATGCGGGTCTCCATAGCGGGGGTTTTCCGGCCCCAAGTGTAGCCCGCGAGGGGTGTCGCCGCCGTCCCGGGGCCGCCTACGGTACGATATCGCGGACGGCGGGGGCCGCGTCTCCGCCAGCGGAAGAGACTCCATGCGATCCAGCATCACCTTCAAGCTGTTCCTGGCCATCCTGGCGACCTGCATCGTCGTGGCGCTCGCCATGGGCATGGCCGTGCGCTACAGCTTCGACAGCGGCTTCGACAACTATATCCGGGAACGCGAGAATCAGCGGCTGGACAGCCTGGCGCAGGCGCTGGCCACCGATTACGCCGAGACCGGCAGCTGGAGCTTCCTGGGCGAGGGCGGCGAACGCTGGTGGCGCAGCCTGCGCCTGTCGCGCTACGCGCGGCCGGGCGACCACGATCGCGATGGCGGCCCGCCGCCGGGGCCGCCGCCCCGCGTCACGCTGCTGGACGCCGACGGCGGCTGGCTGGCGGGGCCGCGCGTGCGTCCCGGGGCCGAACTGCGCCGCCATCCCGTGACCGTCGATGGCCGGGCGGTAGGCTGGCTGCTCAGCCCTCCGCCCATGCCCATGGTCCTGAACGACGAGATCGACCGCCAGTTCCAGTCCCGGCAACTGCGGGCGACGTGGGTGATCGTCGGCCTGTCCGTGCTGCTGGCCGCGCTGGTCAGCCTGCTGCTGGCGCGCCTGCTGCTGGTGCCGGTGCGGCGCATCGCCCAGGCCACCCGCCGGCTCGCCGACGGCGATTTTGACATCCGGGTGCGGGTCGGGGCGCCCGACGAACTCGGGAGCCTGGCGCGCGATTTCAACCGGCTGGCGCACAGCCTGGCGCGCAATGCCCGCCTGCGCCGCGAACTGATGGCGGACATGTCCCACGAACTGCGGACCCCCCTGGCCGTGCTGCGCGGCGAAATCGAGGCCCTGCAGGACGGCCTGCGCGAGCCGGACGAGGCCGCCCTGGCCTCGCTGGCGCACGAGATCGGGCGCCTGAACCGGCTGGTCGACGACCTGCGCGAACTGTCGCTGGCCGACGCCGGCGCCCTGGACTACCGCATGCGGCCGCTGGACCTGTCGACGCTGGCCGCGCGGGCGCTGGATGCCGTGCGGGACCGGTACGCCCGGGCCGGCCTGGCGCTGGAGCAGGCGATCGAGCCCGGGCTGCGGCTGTCCGGCGACGAGCGCCGCCTGGAACAGCTGCTGGCGAATCTGCTGGAAAACAGCCTGCGCTATACCGACAGCCCGGGGCGCGTGCGCCTGCGGGCCGGCCGGCGCGGCGGGCGCATCGTGCTGGAAGTCGCCGACACCGCGCCTTCGGTGGAGCCCGATCAGATGCCCCGCCTGTTCGACCGCCTGTACCGGGTGGAATCCTCGCGCAGCCGCCTGCATGGCGGATCGGGCCTGGGCTTGTCGATCTGCCGCTCCATCGTCCAGGCCCATGGCGGCAAGATTTCGGCGACGGCGTCCGACCTGGGCGGACTGGCCATTCGCGTCGAATGGCCCCTGGCCGATGGCCGGGCGGCGGGCGCGGCGGGCGCGGCGGACGGCTTTCCCGCGATGGACGAGGAGTGAAGCATGCGGATTCTGGTGGTCGAGGACGAACCCAAACTGGCCGAGGTGCTGCGGACCTACCTGGAGGCGGCCGGCTACGAGGCGCGCTGCGCGGGCGACGGCCTGGAGGTCATGCCCCTGATCGAGGACTGGCCGCCCGACCTGGTGCTGCTGGACCTGATGCTGCCCGGGCGCGACGGCCTGGACCTGTGCCGCGACATCCGCGCCAGGACCTCCATCCCGGTCATCATGGTCACCGCCCGGACCGAGGAGATCGACCGCCTGCTGGGCCTGGAGCTGGGCGCTGACGACTACATCTGCAAGCCCTACAGCCCGCGCGAAGTCGTGGCCCGCGTCAAGGCGGTCCTGCGCCGCAGCGCGGCGGACCCGGCGCCAGCGCGGCCGAGCGGGATCGGCGGACTGGACATCGACGAGGGCGCCTGGAGCGCCCGCCTGGACGGCGTGCCGCTGGACCTGACGCCGGTGGAGTTCCGCCTGCTGGCGCTGCTGGCCAGCCAGCCGGGGCGCATCTTTTCCCGCGACCAGGTGCTCGACGGCCTGTACGACGACCGCCGCGTCGTCACCGACCGGGCCGTGGACAGCCACGTGAAGAACCTGCGCCGCAAGCTGGCCGCCGTGCGTCCGGACGAGGAACTGATCCGCTCCGTCTACGGGGTGGGCTACCGGCTGGACCTCTGAGGTCCCCGGACCGGCCGCGGCGCCCGGTTCCCGCGCGGCCCGTGCGGCGGACTCCCGCAGGATCCGCTGACGCTTCTCCATGAAGTCTTCACGATTTGCCCATTTTTGCGCCGCAGTCGGCCCTTAATCTGTCTTCATCGCGGCTCCATCGGGGGGCCGCCGGAAACGAAGAAAGGAAGACCGACATGAACTTCACCTACGTCACCCGCGCCCGTTCGCTCTCCGCCCTGGCCATGACCGCCGCCCTGGTCGCCGCGCCCCTGGCCGCCTCGGCCGCCCCCGGCATGCCGGCCGACGGCGGCCCCCGCCACCACCAGAAGGGCGGGCACGACTTCGGCCCCCGCGGCGGCGATTTCGGGCACTTCGGCGGCGATCGCGGCATGCGCGCCCTGGACCTCAGCCAGGACCAGCAGGACCGGATCTTCAAGATCCGCCACGACCAGGAACAGGCCTTCTACGACCAGAAGAAGGCCCTGCGCGCCGCGCACGAATCGCTGCGCGCACTGAGCCAGGCCGACACCTTCGACGAAGCCAAGGCCAAGCAGGCCGCCGACGCCCTGGGCCAGGCCCAGTCGCAACTGGCCCTGCTGCGCGCCCAGACCGGCGCCCAGATCCGCGCGGTGCTGACGCCCGAACAGCGCCAGAAGCTGGCCGACATGCGCGCGCCCCGGAAGGCCGGCAAGCCCGCGAAGTCCTGATCGCCGTCGTCGACGGCGGGCGTCCCCGCCCCGGACCGGCCCGGTAAATATCGGGCGCTTGAAACCCGGAGCCGGCATTGCGTCGGTTCCGGGTTTTTCTCATCGGGCGAACAGCGTCCCCACCGACTGGAAGTGGCGCTGGTAATAGGGGTTGTCCAGCCGGTCGATCCGGACCTGGCCGCCGGTGGACGGGGCGTTGATGAAGCGCCCGTCGCCCAGGTAGATGCCCATGTGCGAATTCGGCCGGCCCAGCGTGTCGAAGAACACCAGGTCGCCGGCCTGCAGGTCGCCGCGCGGCACGGGACGGCTCATGCGGGCGATCTGCTCGGTGTTGTGGGGCAGGACGGCGCCGGCCGCCGTGCCGAACACGTATTTCACCAGGCCGCTGCAGTCGAAGCCCTGGCGGGCCTGCGATCCGCCGTAGCGGTAGCGGGTGTCCAGCAGGCTCAGGGCCGTCATGACGACCTCGGTGCGCTGCGCCGGATCGATGTTGGGGTTGGCCGCGGCCGGCCTGCGCGCGCCCGGGCCGGCGCAGGCCGCCAGCCACAGGCCCAGCAGGCAGACCGCCAGGGCGCGGACGGCGCGCCAGCCCGGCAACGGGTTCGGCCTGATCCTTGCGAACGGGAGGGCGGCCATGCGCGGATCAGCCCGGGACCGTCTTGCCCTCGGGCCAGTAGTGGCTGTCGGGCAGGGCGCGGGCGCCGAAGATCGCCTGGCCGACGCGCACGGTGGTGGCGCCTTCCTCGATCGCCCATTCGAAATCCCCGGACATGCCCATCGACAGTTCGGCGAAATCCGCGCCCTGGGGAGCGTCCTGGCGCAGCCGGTCGCGCAGGTCGCGCAGCAACTGGAAGCAGGGGCGCACGCGGGCCTCGTCCGGGGAAAACAGGGCCAGCGTCATCAGGCCGCGCACCCGCAGCGCGCCATAGGCGGGCAGGGCGCGGGCGAAGTCCAGCGCCTGCTCAGGCGCCAGGCCGAACTTGCTGGCCTCGCCGGACGTGTTCACCTGGACGAAGACGTCCAGGCCGCGGCCTTCTTCCTGCAGGCGCCGGTCCAGGGCCTCGGCCACGCGCAGATTGTCCAGGGCCTGGAATTCGCGGGCGAAGCGGGCCACGAACTTGGCCTTGTTGGTCTGCAGGTGGCCGATGACCGCCCAGTCCAGGTCGGTCAGGTCGGCCATGGCCTCCCATTTGCCGTAGGCTTCCTGGACCTTGTTCTCGCCCAGCAGGCGGCAGCCGGCCGCATAGGCCATGCGGATGCGGGATTCGTCCACGGTCTTGCTGACGGGCAGCAGGCGGACTTCGGCCGGGTCGCGGCCCGCACGCGCGCAGGCCGCGTCGATGCGGGCGCGGATGTCGGCCAGGTTGGCCTGGATTTCCTCCTGGGTGGCGGCCGTCCGGTAGGCGGGCCGGACGGGGGATGGCACAGCGTTCATTTGCGGCGGTCTCGGACAGAATCGGGATGATGGTTCACGGGGAGCCCCTAGGATAACCCCAATGCGCGGCAATCCCAATGCGCCGGCTCCGTCCGCCGGCCTGGCCCGGGACCGAAAGCCTTTATCATCTAGTCTGGAACGACAGGCGAGAAGGGAAAAGCGTGGCGGAACTCACTCCAGGGCTGATGCTGGTCCACGGCAATCGGGCGGAACAGCTGCGCGAGGTGCTGGTCGCGTGGCTGCGCCATTCTCCGCTCGATCCCCTGGAAAACGAGTATCTGCTGGTGCACAGCAACGGCATCGCGCAGTGGCTGCGGCTGGCCCTGGCCGAGCGCGACCGGGGCTGCGGCATCGCGGCCGCGCTGGATTTCCTGCTGCCTTCGCGCTTCATGTGGCAGGCCTATCGCGCCGTGCTGGGCGCGCACGCGGTTCCCGAGCAATCCCCCCTGGACAAGGACCCGCTGGCCTGGCGCCTGATGCGCCTGCTGCCGGCGCTGGCCGGCCAGCCCGGCTTCGAACCGGTGGCGCGCTTCCTGGCCGACGATGCCGGCGTGCGTAAGCGCCATCAACTGGCCCATCGGCTGGCGGACCTGTTCGACCAGTACCAGGTCTATCGGGCCGACTGGCTGGACGCCTGGAGCCGGGGGGAAATCGTCCTGCCCGACGCCCTGGGCCGGGACCGGCCCCTGCCTGATTCCCAGGCCTGGCAGGTCCGCCTGTGGCGCGCCCTGCTGGACGATCTGGGCGCGGCCGGCGGCGAGCCGGTCGGCCGCGCCGCCGTGCACGCGGCCTTCATGGCGCGGGTCCGGGCACCGGGCGACATGCCGCGCCCGGCCGGGCTGCCGCGCCGCCTGCTGGTCTTCGGCATTTCCGCCATGCCGCGCCAGACCCTGGAAGCCCTGTCCGGCCTGTCTCGCTGGATCCAGATCCTGGTGTGCGTGAACAACCCCTGCGCCCACTACTGGGCCGACATCCTGGGCGACCGCGACCTGCTGCGGGCGCGCTTCCGGCGCCAGGCGCGCCGGCCGGGCATGCCGGAAGTCCTGGACGAGGACGCGCTGCACCAGCAGACGCATCCGCTGCTGGCTTCGTGGGGGCGGCAGGGGCGCGATTTCATCGGCCTGCTCGACGACATCGACGATCCGGCGCACCGGGCGCGCTGTGGCCTGGCCTTCGAGGCACTGCACCAGCGCATCGACGCCTTCGAGGAATTGCCCGGGGCTACGCTGCTGGAGCAGTTGCAGGACGACATCCGCGACCTGCGGCCCCTGGCCGAGACGCGCGAGCGCTGGCCGGCGGTGGACGCGTCGCGCGACGACTCGCTGCGCTTCCATGTCGCCCACAGCGCCCAGCGCGAGGTCGAGATCCTGCACGACCAATTGCTGGCGGCCTTCGCCGCCGATCCGGGCCTGCAGCCCCGCGACGTGATCGTGATGGTGCCCGACATCGAGGCCTACGCGCCCCACGTGCAGGCGGTCTTCGGCCAGTACGGCGCCGGGGACCGGCGCCACGTGCCCTATGCCCTGGCGGATCGCGGGCAGCGCCAGGCCGATCCGCTGGTCATCGTCCTGGAGCAGCTGCTGTCCCTGCCGCGCTTGCGCCTGGGCATCCAGGAAGTCCTGGAATGGCTCGACGTGCCGGCGCTGCGGGCGCGCTTCGGCATCGAGGCCGGGGATCTGCCGCTGCTGCAGGCCTGGGCGCGGGACGCCGAGGTGCGCTGGGGGCTGCATGCCGAGCATCGCGGCGCCTTCGGCCTGGAGCAGACGCCGGAGGCGGCCCATGGGCACACCTGGCGCTTCGGCCTGGAGCGCATGCTGCTCGGCTACGCGGCGGGACCCGACGCGCCGGCCTGGCAGGCCATCGAGCCCTATGGCGAGACGGGCGGGCTGCAGGCCCAGGCGCTGGGCGCGCTGGCCCGCCTGCTGGACACGCTGGACCGCCACTGGCGGCTGTTGCGCCAGGACGCCGCGCCCGCGCAATGGGCGGCGTCCCTGCGGGCGCTGCTCGATGATTTCTTCCTGCCGGCGTCCGACGCCGACGAGCACACGCTGGCGCGTTTCCGGGAAATCCTGCAGGACTGGGCGTTGCTGTGCGAGGCCGCCGGGGTGGACGAGGCCCTGCCGGTGCCCATTGTCGCCGAGCATTGCCTGGGCCGGCTGGACCAGGCCGGCCTGTCGCAGCGCTTCTTCGCGGGCGCGGTGACCTTCGCCACGCTCATGCCCATGCGGGCGATCCCGTTCCGGCGCGTGTGCCTGCTGGGCATGCAGGACGGCGCCTTTCCCCGCCAGCGCGTGCCGGTCGATTTCGACCTGATGGCGCTGCACCCGCGTCCCGGCGACCGTTCCCGGCGCGAGGACGACCGCTACCTGTTCCTGGAAGCCCTGCTGTCCGCGCGCGACCAGCTCTACATTTCCTGGATCGGGCACAGCATCCACGACAACACGCCGCAGCCGCCCTCCGTGCTGGTGTCCCAGCTCATGGACCACCTGGACCGGGGCTGGCGGCGCGCGGACGGGGACGGGGCCCTGTCCCGCGCCCTGAGCCTGCATCATCCGTTGCAGCCCTTCAGCCGCCGCTATTTTCCCGCGCGGGCGCAGACCGGCCCCGGCGCGCTGTTCACCTATGCGGCCGAATGAGGCCGCGCCCGCCGGCGGGCCGCCGCCGCGCCGCCGCCCTCCGCCTTGCCGCCGCCGCGCCGGGAGGCCGCCGTGCGGCTGGACGTCCTGCGCCAGTTCCTGCGGCATCCCGTGCGCGCCTTCTTCCAGCAGCGCCTGCAGGTGTTCTTCGAGGCGCCGGATCCCGACCTGGACGAGGGAGAACCTTATGTCCGGGACGTCCTGGCGCAATGGCAGCTGCGCGCCGAGCTGCTCGAGGCCCTGCGGCGGGTCCCCGACCCGGCCGATGCCGAGCCGGCGTTCCGGGACTGCCTGGAGCGCATGCGCCGGCGCGGCGCGCTGGTCGCCGGCGGTCTGGGCGAGGCGGCGGCCCGGGCGCTGCGCGACAGCGTGGAGGCTGCCGTCGATCCCTACCGGCGCGCCTGCGAGGACTGGCCGCAGGTGTCCGCCTCGACGCTGCGCATGGAGAGCGCCGTGCCGGACACCCATTGGACGTTCGAGGATACGCTCGCCGGCTGGCGCCGGGACGGGCAGGGCGGATGGGGCCGGATCGTGCTGCTCGCCAGCCACCTGGTGCGCGGCAGCCGTTACCGCATCGCGCCCATGATGCCGGCCTGGCTGGATCATCTGGCCGCGCACGCGCATGGCCGGTCCCTGACGACGGTGCTCGTCAGTCCCCAGGGCAGCGTGCGCTTCGAGCCGCTGGATCCGGACCGGGCCGCCGGGCAGTGGCAGGCCCTGTGGGCCGCCTGGCGGGAAGGCATGCGCGCCGCGCTGCCGGTGGAAATCGACGCGGCGGGCGCCTGGCTGCGGGCGGGCGCCGATCCGGCTCCCGGCAGCACGGCCCGGCGCGAGGCCGAGGCCAGCTACGCCCGGCGGGTGGAAGACGATCTGTACCTGCGGCGCTGCTATCCCGATTTCGATTCCCTGTGCGCGGATGGCGGCTTCTTTCACTGGGCCAGGACCCTGTACGGCGAGGCGTCTCAAGCCATCCAGCCGTATCCGGCCGCGGCGGAGTCCGGGACATGAGCGGCACGCCCTCGATTCCCCAGGTCGATCCGCTGCGATTCCCCCTGCGGGGCAGCCACCTGATCGAGGCCAGCGCCGGGACGGGCAAGACCTGGACGATCGCCGCGCTGTACGTCCGGCTGGTGCTGGGGCATGGCGGACAGGATCCGCGCCTGCCCACCGAGATCCTCGTCCTCACCTTCACCGAGGCGGCCGCCCAGGAATTGCGCGACCGGATCCGAGGCCGCCTGGCCGAGGCCGCCGCCTGGTTCGCCCAGGATGCGGCGGAAGGCCGCCCGGCCGATCCCTTCCTGGAATCCCTGCGCCGGGAATGGCCGCGCGAGCGGTGGGCGGGCTGCGCCCGCACGCTGGACTTGGCGGCGCAGTCCATGGACGAGGCCGCCATCTCCACCATCCACGCCTGGTGCGCGCGGGTCCTGCAGGAACACGCCTTCGACAGCGGCAGCCTGTTCGAGCAGCGGCTGGAGCCGGACCTGGGCGCCGAGATCCGCCAGGCGGCCTGGGACTACTGGCGCGCGCACGTGGCGCCGCTGGCGCCGGATGAGCTGGCCGAAACGCTGGCCGTCTGGCCCGGTCCGGACGCCTTGCTGGGCCTGTCCGGCCTGCTGACCCGCGAGTCCCTGCCCGAGGCCGCCGATGAAACCCTGGCGGACGTGCTGGCGCGCCACCGCGCAGACCGGCGGGCACGCTTGGCCGCGCTGAAAGCCCCCTGGATCGAGGCCGCCGACGCGCTGGAAGACTGGCTGGTGTCGCTGGGCAAGCCTCTCAAGGTCCGGCCGGCCGATTTCCGCCGCTGGACGCAGGCGCTGCGGACCTGGGCGCGGGATCCCGACCAGGACGCCCTGGACCTGAAGACCGGCTGGGATCGCCTGACGCCGCAGGGCATCCGGGACAAGTGGCAGGGCGAGGGCCCGGCGCCGGAGCATCCCGCCAGCGCGGCGCTGGGCCGCCTGCGCGCCGACCTGGACGCGCTGCCCGCCGCGCGCGCGCGCTTGCTGCGCCATGCCCTGGCCTGGATGGCCCGGCGCCTGCGCCAGGCCCTGTCCAGCGCCGCGCTGCTGGGTTTCGACGGCCTGCTCGGCCATCTGGACGCCGCCCTGGCGGGCGCGTCGGGTGTCCGGCTGGCGCAGACCCTGCGGCGGCAGTTTCCGGTGGTGCTGATCGACGAATTCCAGGACACCGATCCGGTGCAGTACCGCATCTTCGACCGCGTCTATCGGGTGGCCGACGACGACCCCGACACCGCGCTGGTCTTCATCGGCGACCCCAAGCAGTCCATCTACGGCTTCCGGGGCGCCGACGTCCACACCTATCTGCGGGCGGGCCGGGCCTGCGCCGGACGGGTGCGGACGCTGGGCCGCAACTACCGCTCGTCCGAAGCCATGGTCGCGGCGGTCAACCAGTGCTTCGCCCGGCCCGGCGTCCAGGCCTTTCCCACCGGCCTGCCGGGAGTGGGCATCGACTTCCATCCCGTGCAGGCCGAGGGCCGCCCGGAGCGCTGGGAAGTCCTCGGCCGCCCGGCCCCGGCCATGAGCGCCTGCTGGATCGAACCGGCGGCGGAAGGCAAGCCCCTGTCCTCGACCCAGTACGAGCAGGAAGCCGCCGGGCTCTGCGCCCGGCGGGTGGCCGAAATCCTGGCGCTGGGCCGCCGCGGCGCGGCGGGCATGCGCGACGGCGAGCGGTGGACGCCGGCGCGGCCCTCCGATATCGCCATCCTGGTCAACACCCACGCCGAGGCGCGCAGCGTGCGCCAGGCGCTGGCCCGGGCCGGGGTGCGCAGCGTGTACCTGTCCGAACGGGATTCCGTCTACGAATCGCCGCAGACTGCGGAACTCGCCCTGTGGCTGGACGCCTGCGCGCATCCCGAGGACGAGCGCGCCGTGCGCGCAGCCCTGGCCGCCCCGGCGCTGGGCCTGGACTGGCAGGCGCTGGACCGGCTGGTCGAGGACGAGCGCGCCTGGGACGCGCAGGTCGAGCGTTTCCAGGCCTACCGCCAGATCTGGCGCCAGCGCGGCGTGCTGCCCATGCTGCGCCGGCTGCTGCACGATTTCGACGTGCCGGCCCGCCTGCTGGCCGACGGCTACGAGGGCGAGCGGCGCCTGACCGATTTCCTGCACCTGGCCGAGCTGCTGCAGCAGGCCGCCGCGCACCTGGACGGCGAGCAGGCCGTGCTGCGGTACCTGCACCGGCAGGCCCAGGCCCCGCAGGGCGAGGACGGCCGCCGCCTGCGCCTGGAAAGCGACGAGGGCCTGGTGCGGGTCGTGACGGTGCACAAGTCCAAGGGGCTGGAATATCCCCTGGTCTTCCTGCCCTTCGTCTGCAAGGCGCGTCCGGTCGAGGCGGGCCGGGGGCCTTACCTGCTGCCCGGGGAAACGGACCGGACGTGGGTCATGGAGGCCGATGCCGGCCAGTTGCTGCAACTGGACGGCGAGCGCCTGGGCGAGGACGTGCGCAAGCTGTACGTGGCGCTGACGCGTGCGCGCCATGCCGTCTGGATGGCGCTGGGGCCGCTGAAGGCCGGCGGCAGCGGCATCGGCCACCTGCTGGGCGAGGACTTGCGGGCAGCCTGGGACGGGCTGGCGCGGTCCCATCCCGGCCTGATGGCTTGGGACGAAGCGGTGGATGATACCGCTTCCGCGCCGGCCGCCGACGAGGCGTCCGAGGCGCTGGGCGACGCCCGCCGCCTGGCCGCGCCGGCCGTCGGCCAGCCCTGGTGGATTTCGAGCTATTCCGCGCTGTGCCTGGCCGATGCCGCCGCGCCCGAGACGGCCGCCGAGGACGTGCTGCGCGAAGGCCGCCAGGCCGACCCCGCGCCTGCGCCCCGGGCGGCGGGCGCTTCGTCGGCTCCGGTCGCCTCGGGCCTGCGGGATTTTCCGCGCGGCAGCGAGGCTGGAACCTTCCTGCATGGTTTGCTGGAATGGGCGGCGCGGCGCGGCTTCCGCGACCTGGACGCGGAGGCGCGCGACCTGATCGCCCGGCGCTGCGCGGTGCGCGGCTGGGAGGCGCACATCGACGCGCTGCACGGCTGGCTGCTGCGCCTGGCGAGCACGCGATGGCGGCCGGCCCTGCCGGGCGATCCCGTGCTGCGCCTGGACGACCTGCAGGCCTGCCTGCCGGAAATGGAATTCTGGCTGCCGGCGCATCGGGTGGACATCGGACGGCTGGACGGGCTGTTGCGCCGCGGGACGTTCGGCGGCGCAGCCCGGCCGGCCCTGGCGGCGGGCCGGCTGAACGGCATGTTCAAGGGCTTCATCGACCTGGTCCTGCAGGCCGGCGGCCGCTACTACCTGGTCGATTACAAGTCCAACGATCTGGGGCCCCGCGAAGCCGACTACGCTCCCGAGGCGCTGGCGGCGGCCATGCGCGCGTCCCGCTACGACGCGCAGATGCTGATGTACGTGCTGGCGCTGCACCGGCAGCTGCGCGCCCGGCTGGCGGACTACGACTATGCGCGCCACATGGGCGGCGCGCTGTATCTGTTCCTGCGCGGCCAGGAGGCGCCCGGCCAGGGCCTGGTGGCGCTGCGGCCCGAGCCGGAACTGATCGAGGCATTGGACGCGCTGTTCGACGGCGGGGAAGGGGAGGCGGACGATGCATGAGTTTCCCGGCTGGCTGGCGTTCGGACAGCCCGAGGAAGGCCTGCGCGACCTGGACGTGGCATTCGGCCGCCTGCTGGCCCGCCAGGCGCCGCATGCGCCGGAACTGGCCCTGCGCCTGGCGGTCCTGTGCAGCGCCCGGCTGGCGCACGGCCACCCCTGCCTGGACCTGAAGGCCCTGTGCGAACCGGATGCCGACACGCCGGCGGACGATCCGGACGCGGATGGCCGGACGGGGCCGCCGGCCTGGATCGACGGCGGTCTGGACGGCTGCCTGGCCGCGCTGGCGGCGGCCGGCTTCGCGGGCGACGGCGGCGGTCCGCAGCCGCTGGTCCTGCACGGGCATCGCCTGTACCTGGCCCGCTACTGGCGCGCCGGGCGGCGCATCCGCGAGGATCTCGGCCGGCGCCTCGCCCTGGAACCGCCGGAGGTGCGCGAGCCCGCCCGGATCCGCGCCTGGCTGGACGCGGTGTTCGCCGGCCCCGCCGCCGAGTCGCCGGACTGGCAGAAGATCGCCTGCGCCACGGCCCTGCTGCACGGCTTCAGCATCGTCACGGGAGGGCCGGGGACGGGCAAGACCACCACGGTCGTGCGCCTGCTGGCGGTCCTCCAGGGCCTGGCCCTGGCGCGCGGCCTGGAGCGCGGCCTGCGCATCCGCCTGGCGGCGCCGACGGGCAAGGCGGCGGCGCGCCTGAACGAATCCATCGCTGGCGCCCTGGAACGCCTGGCGGCATCGGCCGACGCCTCGCTGCGCGCCGCGCTCGGGCGCGTGCCCGCCGAAGTGCTCACCCTGCATCGCCTCCTGGGCAGCCGGCCCGACACCCGGCGCCTGAAGTTCCACGCCGGCAATCCGCTCGACCTGGACGTGTTGGTGGTGGACGAGGCCTCGATGATGGACATCGAGATGATGGACGCCGTGCTGGCCGCGCTGCCCGCCCATGCGCGCCTGGTGCTGCTGGGGGACAAGGACCAGCTCGCCTCGGTCGAGGCCGGCGCGGTGCTGGGCGAACTGTGCGCGCGCGCGGAGGGGGGCCACTATACCCCGGCGCAATGCCGCCGCCTGCTCGAATGCTGCGGCGAGACGGTGCCCGAGCAATGGCGGGATCCGGCCGGCGCCGCGCTGGACCAGGCCGTCGTCATGCTGCGCCACAGCCACCGCTTCCAGGCCGACAGCGGCATCGGCCGGTTCGCCGCCGCCGTGAACCGGGGCGACGCCCCGGCCGTGGCCGAACTGCTGCGCCATCCGCCGGATGGCCTGAGCCTGGTGCGGGCCGGTTCGCCCGCCGAGGGCGCGCGGATCGCGTCCGGCGATGACTGGCTGTACGACAGCGGCATCCTGGACGAGGAGGCCGGCTGCCCCGCGCTGTTCCGCGCCCTGCGGGCCGCTCCCGATCCGCGGGCGCCGCAGGCGGACTGGGACCGCTGGGCCCGCGCCGTCCTGGCGCGGCAGGCCCGCTTCCAGGTGCTGTGCGCCCTGCGCGACGGCCCCTGGGGCGCGCGCGGGCTCAACCGGCGCATCGAATCCCGCCTGCGGGCCGAAGGCTGGGTCCCGGCGGCCGAGGACGTCTGGTATCCCGGCCGGCCGGTGCTGGTGCTGCGCAACCATGCCGCCCTGGGGCTGGCCAACGGCGACATCGGTGTGGCCCTGCCCGTGCCCGATCCGGAACGGGACGGCGGATCGATGATCCGGGTGGCCTTCGCCGGCGCCACCCGGGACGCCGTGCGCTGGGTGTCGCCGGCGCGCCTGCCGGAAGTGGAGACCGTCTATGCCCTGACCGTGCACAAGTCCCAGGGCTCGGAATTCGACCGCGTGGCGCTGGTGCTGCCCGACCGGAAATCGCCCCTGCTGACGCGGGAACTGCTCTACACCGGCGCGACCCGCGCGCGCAGCGCCCTGGCCCTGGTGCTGCCGGGAGGGGATGCCCTGCTGGACCATGCCGTGCGGCGCAGGACCCGGCGCGCGGGCGGCATCTGGAATCTCTGAGCCGCCGCCTACGGCGTGGAATTTGCCGGATCTTTGAGCAAAGACAGGGTGCGGCGGCCTCGGCCTCGCTAAAATGGCCTTCATACCTGCATGTCCGGGGGCGGCGCACGACTTGCCGCGCGGGATGGGGCATGCGCAGTTGCCTAACGGGAGGGAAGTCCTCCCTTGCTTTTTGGACGGAGACACATCCAATGACCCATATGTATGATCAGGACCTTCCTCAGACCCCCGCCAATTTCGCGCCCCTGACGCCGCTGCCCTACATCGAGCGCGCCGCTCAGGTTCATCCCGAGCGTCTGGCGGTGGTTCATGGTCTGGGCGAGACGGCCATCCGCCATACCTGGGCCGAGCTGTACGCGCGTTGCCGCCGTCTCTCGAGCGCGCTCGCCGCCCACGGCATCGGCCGCGGCGACACGGTCGCGGTCATGCTGCCGAACATCCCCGCCATGGTCGAGGCGCATTTCGGCGTGCCCATGTGCGGCGCCGTGCTGAATTCCCTGAACACCCGCCTGGACCCGGCTTCCATCGCCTTCATGCTCGACCACGGCGAAGCGCGCGTGCTGATCGTCGACCGGGAATTCGCCCGCATCGCCGGCCAGGCGCTGGCGATGCGCACGCGCACCGAGCCGATCCTGGTGGTCGATGTGGACGATCCCGAATACGATGGTCCCGGCGAAGCCATCGGCACCCTCGACTACGAGGCCCTGCTGGCCCAGGGCGACCCGGAAGCCGAATGGCTCATGCCCGAAAACGAATGGGACGCGATCGCCCTGAACTACACCAGCGGCACCACCGGCAACCCCAAGGGCGTGGTTTACCACCATCGCGGCGCGGCCTTGAATGCCGTGTCCAACATCCTCGAATGGGACATGCCCAAGCATTCGGTCTATCTCTGGACCCTGCCGATGTTCCACTGCAACGGCTGGTGCTTCCCCTGGACGCTGGCCGCCCGCGCGGGCGTGAACGTGTGCCTGCGGCGGGTGGACGCCGCCGCCATGATCGAACGCATGCGCGAGCACGGCGTCACCCATTACTGCGGCGCGCCCATCGTCCAGAGCATGCTGGCCAACGCGCCCAAGGAATTGCGCGACGCGATCCCCCAGGGCATCAAGGGGATGGTGGCCGGTTCCGCGCCCCCGGCCTCGATGATCGAGGACATGGAAGCCCTGGGGATCGACCTGACCCACGTCTACGGCCTGACCGAAGTCTACGGCCCCTCGACCGTGTGCGTGAAGCACGACGACTGGAATGCGCTGGACATCGGCAAGCGGGCCGAGCTCAACGCCCGCCAGGGCGTGCGCTACCACCTGCAGAAGGCCGCCGCCGTGCTGGACCCGGCCACGATGCGGCCCGTGCCCGCCGACGGCCAGACCATGGGCGAGATCATGTTCCAGGGCAACATCTGCATGAAGGGCTACCTGAAGAACCCGCAGGCGACCCACAAGGCCTTCGAGGGCGGCTGGTTCCACAGCGGCGACCTGGCGGTGATGTATCCGGACGGCTACATCAAGATCAAGGACCGCAGCAAGGACATCATCATTTCCGGCGGGGAGAACATCTCCTCGATCGAGGTCGAGGACGTGCTCTACCGCCATCCGGCCGTGCTCGCGGCCGCCGTGGTCGCGCGGCCCGACGAACGCTGGGGCGAGACGCCCTGCGCCTTCGTCGAGCTCAAGCCCGACGCCCAGGTGACGGCCGAGGACATCATCGCGCATTGCAAGGCCCATCTCGCCGGCTACAAGGTGCCGCGCCACATCGTCTTCGGCGAAGTGCCCAAGACCTCGACCGGCAAGATCCAGAAGTTCGAATTGCGCCAGCGGGCGACCCAGTCCGCCTGAGGCAGGGCATGACGATCCGGCATTCCCCGTCCGGCCCGGCGCGCCTGTCGCCGCATGCCCTGCTGAGTCCGGAGCAGATGGGCACCGCCGACCGCGCCGCCCCGGCGGCGGGGGTGCCGGGCACCCGGCTCATGGCGGCCGCGGGCGCCGCCGCGGCCCGGGCGATCCGCGAGCGCTGGGCGCCGACGCCGGTGCGGGTGCTGTGCGGCCCGGGCAACAACGGCGGCGATGGCTTCGTCGTCGCGCGCCTGCTGCGGGAAGCCGGCTGGCCGGTGCGGGTGGCCCTGTGGGGCGATCGCGACGCCCTGCGCGGAGACGCGGCCTGGGCGGCCGAGGCCTGGAGCGGGCCGGTCGAGCCCGCCGCCCCCGGCTGCCTCGATGGCGCGGGGCTGATCGTCGACGCCTTGCTGGGCGCCGGCCTGAGCCGGGCGCCGTCCGGCGGGCTGGAAGCACTCATCCATGCCATCAACGCCGCCGGTGCGCCAGTGTGCGCCATCGATGTGCCCACGGGCTTGGACGGCGCCAGCGGCCGTTGCCCGGGCGCCGCCGTCCAGGCCGAACTGACGGTCACGTTCTGCCGCCGCAAGCCCGGCCATCTGCTGCTGCCGGGGCGCGCGCTGTGCGGCGCGCAGGCCTGCGCCGACATCGGCATGCCCGACGCCGCGCTGGAATCCATCGTCCCCGAGGCCTACGCCAATCATCCCGATCTCTGGGCGGACGCCTTTCCCTGGCCGCGTTCCGACGGCCACAAATACCGCCGGGGCCACGTCCTGGCCGTGGGCGGCGAGCGCATGACGGGCGCCAGCCGCCTGGCCTGCCTGGCGGCCGCGCGCATCGGCGCCGGCCTGGTGACGCTGGCGGTGCCGCCGGCCGCCTGGGCGATCCAGGCCGGGGCGCTGACCTCGGTCATGGTCGAGGCCCTGCCGCCGGACGGCACGCTGGACCAGGCCCTGGCGGACCCGCGCCGCAACGCGCTGCTGATCGGCCCGGGGCTGGGCCGCGAACCCCGGGGGCGCCGCCAGGTCCTGGACATCCTGGCGACCGGGCGCCCCTGCGTGCTGGACGCCGATGCCCTCAGCGTCTTCGCCGGCCAACCGGACGCGCTGTTCGGCGCCCTGCATGCGCAATGCGTGCTCACGCCTCACGAGGGCGAGTTCGCGCGCCTCTTCGATCCGGCGCCGGGCGGGGCGGGCGACGCGGCGTCCGGCGCGGGCGGCGACAAGCTGCGGCGCGCGCGCGGCGCGGCGCGGCGGGGCGGCGCGGTGGTGGTGCTCAAGGGCGCCGACACCGTGATCGCGGCGCCCGACGGCCGTTGCGTCATCAACGACAATGCGCCGCCGACACTGGCCACCGCCGGGTCGGGGGACGTGCTGGCGGGCTGCATCGCCGGCCTGCTGGCCGCCGGCATGCCGGCCTTCGATGCGGCCTGCGCCGCCGTCTGGCTGCACGGCCTGGCGGCCGACCGGCTGGGCTGGGGGCTGCTGGCCGAGGACCTCCCGGGCGCCTTGCCGGGGGCGCTGGCCGTCCTGGCGGACATGGACCGGAATTCCGGGGAGGCATGCCCATGGCGGACGTGATCGCGCTGGTCTTCGATTTCGACGACACCCTGGCGCCGGACAGCACCTCGGGCTTTCTCCGGGAAATGGGCGTGGACGTGCCGGCCTTCTGGCATGGGCAGGTCGATCCGCTGCTGAACCGCGAGGACTGGGATCCGGTCCCCGCCTACCTGTACCGGATGCTGGAATTGTCCCGTTCGGGAAGCCACGGCCCCATCACCCGCGACCGCCTGCGCGACTGGGGGCGCCGGCTGCCGCTGCACGAGGGCGTGACGACGCTGTTCGAACGCCTGCGGGCGCGGCTGCGCCACGCGCATCCGACCGTGCAACTGGAGTTCTACCTGATTTCCAGCGGCATCGGCGACGTGCTGCGCGAAACCCCCATCGCCGGCTGGTTCTCCGACATCTGGGCGTCCGAATTCCATTACGACGCCGGCGGCGTCATCGAATTTCCGCGCCGCGTGGTCAGCTTCACCGACAAGACCCGCTACCTGTTCCACATCCAGAAGGGCATCATCGGTCCCGAATCGCGCAACAAGCCCTTCGAGGTCAACCGCAAGGTCGATCCCGACAAGCTGCGCGTGCCCTTCGAGCAGATGATCTTCGTCGGCGACGGCTATACCGACATTCCCTGCTTTTCCCTGATCCGCCGCTCGGGCGGGGTCGCATTCGGGGTCTGGGACCCGCGCCATAAGGAAAAGCGCAGCCGCGCCTGGGGCTTCATCGAGGACGGGCGGGTGTCCAACCTGAACCAGGCGCGCTTCGGCGAGGACGCCGAGCTCTACCAGTGGCTGGAGGCTGCCGTCGAGAGCCTGGCCTCCAAGATCGTGCTGCGCGCGCGGATGTATCGTGGCTGAGTCCCTGGACGACGACGGCGCCATGGCGCTGGCGCTCGAACAGGCCCGCCGGGCGGCGGAACTGGGCGAGGTGCCCGTGGGCGCCGTGGTGCTGGACGCCGGCGGCCGCCTGCTGGCGGCCGGCCACAACCGCACCATCCTGGACCGCGATCCCACCGCGCATGCCGAAGTCGTGGCCCTGCGCGCCGCCGCCCGGCGGCTGGACAACTACCGCCTGACCGGCGCGCGCCTGTACGTCACGCTGGAGCCCTGCGCCATGTGCTTGGGCGCCATGTTCCACGCGCGGCTGGCGGAAATCGTCTACGGCGCGCCCGACCCCAAGACCGGCGCTTGCGGCGGCGTGGTCGACCTGTCCGTCCAGCCGCGCCTGAACCACCACGCGCGGGTGCGGGGCGGGGTGGGGGCGCAGGCCTGCGGCGACCTGCTGCGCGGCTTCTTCCGCGCTCGGCGCGAGGCCGCCCGCGCCGCGCGGACAGCGGGTGCGCTCGCTTCCGCACCGGGCACCGCCGCGCCCGCGTCGGCGCCGGATGTGGCGCCCGTCTCCCCCGCGCCTGCCGCAACTGCTACTCTGGCACCGTGCGCGGCGTCCGTGTCCTGCGCCGAGGCCCCCGTGGCCGACGCCGCTCTTTTCCGGAATCATCCCCCCATGCCCAAACAGAAATCCGCTTCCTCCGCGTCCGCCGCCTTGGCGTCCCGCCCGGCCCCCGGCGGCGAACACACCCACCTGGTCTGCGACGATCCCGAGTGCGGCGTGCATCACGTGCACGAACAGCCTTCGGGGATCTACCTGATCTCGCCCTCGGGCGCCGTGGCCGATCCCGCCGCGCTGGACCTGGCCGTCGAGCGGCTGCGCGCCCTGGGCTTTCGCGTCGCCGTCGACCGCACGGCGCTGGCCGTGCACGAACGCTTCGCCGGCACCGACAAGCAGCGCCTGGCGTCCATCCAGCGCGCCCTGAAGCAGAAGCATCCGGTCGTCATGGCGACGCGGGGCGGCTACGGCCTGAGCCGCCTGCTGCCGCACATCGACTGGCGGGCCGTGGCCGACAGCGGCAAGACCTTCATCGGCCAGAGCGACTTCACCGCCTTCAGCCTGGCCCTGCTGGCGCGCACCGGCGCGGTCAGCCTGGCCGGCCCCACCGCGATCTTCGATTTCGGCGGCAAGAAGGTGGACGACCTGACCCAGGCCCTGTTCCAGGAAACCCTGTCGGGCGAACTGGAAATCCTCAGCTTCGAATCCCCCGACGCCGATCCGGTGGACGCGCGCGGCGTCCTGTGGGGCGGTAACCTGGCCATGGTGGCCTCGCTGGTCGGCACGCCCTACCTGCCCGACGTGAAGGGCGGCATTCTGTTCCTGGAGGACGTCTCCGAGCACCCCTTCCGTATCGAGCGCATGCTGACCCAGCTCTGGCATGCGGGCGTGCTGGAAAAGCAGCACGCCATCGTGCTGGGCCAGTTCACCGACTACCGCCTGGCGCCGCACGACAAGGGCTACGACCTGGATTCCGTGGTGCGCTGGCTGCGCAAGACCGTGCGCGTGCCGGTGGTCACGGGCCTGCCCTACGGCCATGTGAAGGTCAAGGCGACCCTGCCGGTGGGCGCACGCGTGGGCATCGCCACGGAAGACGGCATGGCGCACCTGGTGCTGCGGGAGCACTCGCTTTGACTCTAGCTGTAACTCTGGCCGTGAGGGTTTTTTCGTTCGGGGCCAGGCCCGTGCGGCCCGGTTTGTTGATTCGGGTGGGTTGCCGGGCAACAGCAGGTTGGGGCTTTTAATCCCAGGGCCTGCACCTGGATTACTCGGAGCTTCTGGGCGTCGTCGCCATCTTGGCGGCGGCGGTGATGCATGCGCTCGTCTATGTCATCACCAAACAGCGGGGCGCGGACATCGGGGTCATTACCTTCAATACGCTGCCGATCGGAATCGCGGGTTTGGGGCTGTTCGTGACCGGGTTGCTGGTTGAGCACCCGGACCTTTCCCTGGTCACCGCAAATTCCTGGGCCGCCCTGGCGTATCTCGGCCTGGCGGCATCGGTCGGCGGGCTTATCGTTTATTTCTTCCTGCTCAAGCGGCTGACCCCAGAGGGGGGCAGTCTTGCTCAATCCCGAGCTCCTTTCGGCGGGGCGGCTACGGCGGCATGGCCTTCCACCGTCAGGCGGTAGCGCTGCATGCGGCTGGTGGGCGTATCGGGCAAGGTCATTTCAATCATGCCCATTTCGAGCAGCCGCCGAATCTGTTTGTGCAATTCTCCGGAAACTGTCTTGTGCCCCAGGGCTCCGGCCAACTGGGCTTTGCCTGACTCATGCTCTTTCAGCAGCAATACGACTTTGGCCGCCAGCTTCGACTCTAGCCGTGACTCTAGCCGTGACTCTAGCCGTGAAATGCCGGCAGTGCCCAGAGAATGGGCCGGAGGTGACGGTTCCTTGATTTGAACGGACCGCCGGTCCTGCGATAAATAGATGCTCAGCCGCACGCCGGTGGCTATTTCCGTCACCTTCGGTTCCGGCAGATCCTGGGCAACCGCTTCATCAAAGATCCGTCTGACGCCGCTGCCCCATTGCTCGATCATTCCCAATTCCCGAAACACCCGCGCGATGACGGGATTACGGATGCGGGAGACGCCGCTTTTCATGTCCTCCACCGTCATGCCGGGCAGCAGCAGGCCAGGACTCTCGACATCGACGCGGTCATCGAAGAATGCGATGCGGATCGGGGTGCCGCGTTGGGAATAATCGCTGTGCACCAGGGCGT
This sequence comes from Castellaniella denitrificans, assembly GCF_042653765.1. Classification (NCBI taxonomy): domain Bacteria; kingdom Pseudomonadati; phylum Pseudomonadota; class Betaproteobacteria; order Burkholderiales; family Alcaligenaceae; genus Castellaniella; species Castellaniella denitrificans. The sequence continues at coordinate 227,540 of NZ_JBHSEZ010000028.1, forward strand.
TGACGATTGCCTCGCGCAGGATGGTCAGCGGGATGCTCCACACGTCTTCGCGGCGCATGGCGCCGAACCGCGCGCTTTTGAAGGCATGTTTTTTCAGAAAGAATTCGATGGCTTCCACCGCCTGCGGCAGTGGATCATGGATTTCCATCTGGTCGAAGATATGGACCTTGTCCGTGCCTCGGAACCGCCCGCACTGCACCCACGCGTCTGGAAAGTATTGTTCCCGATCCTTGCCGAAGAGCAGGACGGCGCCTTGGGTGGGAACCAGACGGTTCTGTTCGCGGCGGACCAGCTTCAGCGTGGCCAACGATTTTTCGTCCAGCGTTCGGCGGTCGCCGAACAGCTTCTGGGCGGCGGTCAGGTCCAGATCTTCCAGAGTGAGCTCCGGCATGGTGATCTCATCGAACACCACGCCTCGCGCGGATCGCTGCAGTTCGGCGATCAGGTCCGGCCCCGCTTGGCGGTTGCTGGACCCCAGGCGCACGTAGACGCCTTGTTCCGGACCCTGGGCTTTTACATGGTGCGGCCGGTTGCTGCTGGGAAAGACTTCTACAGCCAGCGCTGTACGATTTCCTTGACTGATTAGTTCCACGTTGGGGATCAGCCTTGGGTGGATGGAGTCCGCGATCAGGTTGCAGATACGCTCTTCCTCGTCCAGAGGATCCGCCACCCCGATCAGTCGTCGCCCGTCATCCACGCCGATGATCAGGCGCCCACCGGCTGAATTGGCGAAGGCCACCAGGGTTTTGACGACATTGCGCGGAGAGGACATGTCCCGCTTGAATTCCAGCGTTTTGCCTTCAGGTGTTTGCAGCAGGGCATTCAATGGGCCATTCATGTCGGTCCCCGTCCTCGGCCTCCGGTCAAAATGGCATGGTAGCCCACCTGCTAAACTAGCAGGTTGTTTTGACTCCAATTTTCCCCACCGCCACCGTGATCTCCACCAACAACCTCACCATCCAGTTCGGCTCCAAGCCCCTGTTCGAGAACGTCAGCGTCAAGTTCGGCGACGGCAACCGCTACGGCCTCATCGGCGCCAACGGCTCGGGCAAGTCCACCCTGATGAAGATCATCGGCGGCGACCTGGAGCCGACCTCGGGCAACGTCGCGCTGGAACCCGGCCTGCGGCTGGGCAAGCTGCGCCAGGACCAGTTCGCCTTCGAGGACGTGCGCGTGCTGGACGTGGTGATGATGGGCCACGTCGAGATGTGGAAGGCCATGGCCGACCGGGACGCCATCTACGCCAATCCCGAGGCGACCGAGGACGACTACATGCGGGCCGCCGAGCTGGAAGGCAAGTTCGCGGAATACGACGGCTACACGGCCGAGGCCCGCGCCGGCGAACTGCTGCTGGGCCTGGAAATTCCCGTCGAGCAGCATCAGCTGCCCATGCGCGAGATCGCCCCGGGCTGGAAGCTGCGCGTGCTGCTCGCGCAGGCGCTGTTCTCCAACCCCGACGTGCTGCTGCTGGACGAGCCCACCAACAACCTGGACATCAACACCATCCGCTGGCTGGAAACCGTGCTGAACGGCTACGACAGCACGATGATCATCATCAGCCACGACCGCCACTTCCTGAACGCCGTCTGCACCCACATGGCCGACCTGGACTACGGCGAACTGCGCGTGTATCCGGGCAACTACGACGACTACATGCTGGCCTCCACCCAGGCGCGCGAGCGCCAGGTGGCCGCCAACGCGCGCGCCAAGGAACGCGTCAGCGAACTGCAGGACTTCGTGCGCCGCTTCGCCGCCAACAAGTCCAAGTCGCGCCAGGCGACCTCGCGCCTGAAGCAGATCGACCGCATCAAGGCCGAGACCGTGCAGGTCAAGCCGTCCTCGCGCCAGAACCCCTACATCCGCTTCGAGGTCAACAAGGTCCTGCACCGCCAGGCCGCGCACATCGAAGACCTGTCGAAGTCCTTCGACCGGCCCATCATCAAGGGCCTGACCACCATGATCGAGGCCGGCCAGAAGGTCGCCATCATCGGCGCCAACGGGGTGGGTAAGACGACGCTGCTGCGCCTGCTGGCCGGAAACCTGCCGCCCGACGAGGGCACGGTGCGCTGGTCCGAGAACGCCGACATCGGCTACATGGCCCAGGACGTGTCCGACCAGTTCGATTCCGACCGCGACCTGTTCGACTGGATGACGGACTACCGCCAGCCGGGCGACGAGGACCAGTCGATCCGCTCCGTGCTGGGCCGGCTGCTGTTCTCGGGCGACGAGATCACCAAGGCCGTGCGCGTGCTGTCGGGGGGGGAAAAGAACCGCATGAGCTTCGGCCGCTTGATGCTGGGGCGCCACAACGTCATGCTGATGGACGAGCCCACCAACCACCTGGACATGGAATCCATCGAGTCCCTGCAGTACGCGCTGGAACAGTACCAGGGCACGCTGGTGTTCGTCTCGCACGACCGCCAGTTCGTGTCGGGCGTGGCGACGCGGGTGATCGAGATCCTGCCCGATGGCCGTCTGAACGATTACCCGGGCACCTACGAGGAATACCTCGCGTCCCAGGGCATCGAGGCCTAGCGCGCGGCGGCCCGGACTGGAGAGGCCGCATTGGGTTCGCGGATCGTCGAACGCGCGACGCCCGCCGCGGCGGGGATGCCGGGGCGCAAGCGTGCGGATGAGGGTGGGGCGGATCCATGTCGCACACGCTGACCGGGCCGGTCCGGCACGAGGCCGAGATCCGCAAGAGCCGCTTCCTGGCCCTGGCGGCGCCCATCGATTCGCCCGAGGCCGCCCAGGCCTTCCTGGACGCGTCCCGCGACCTCCAGGCGACCCACAACTGCTGGGCCTGGCGCTGCGGGGCGCAATACCGCTTCAGCGACGACGGCGAGCCCGGCGGCACGGCGGGCCGGCCGATCCTGCAGGCCATCGAGTCCCAGGGCTATGATCGCGTGGCGGTGCTGGTGATTCGCTGGTTCGGCGGCATCAAGCTGGGCACGGGCGGCCTGGCGCGGGCCTATGGCGGCACGGCGGCCGAATGCCTGCGTCTGGCGGAGCGGGTGGAACTGCGTGAGGAATGCAGGGTGCTGTGCGATTGTCCCTATGCGGACATGGACCGCGTGCAGGCGCGCCTGCTGGCGGCCGGCGCGCGCATCGAGCAGGCGGAATTCGACGGCCGTGGCGTGCGCTGGCGCCTGGCCGTGGCGCGTGCCGATGCGGCCGCGCTGGAAACCCTCTACACCGACCTGACCCGAGGGCAAGGCCGGTTCGAGGTTTCGGTTTCCTAGGATCTCAGTGCGTCGTCGCGCCGCCTTTTTCCTGGGCGGCGATTTCGGCGTGGACCTGGGCCATGTCCACGGCCTTCACCTGCGTCAGGAGCTCTTCCAACTGCGAGGCCGACAGCGCGCCGGCCTGCTGGAACAGCAGCACGTTCTCGCGGAAGACCATCAGCGTCGGGATGGAGCGGATGCGCAGGGCGGCGGCCAGTTCCTGCTGTTCCTCGGTGTTGATCTTGGCGAAGGTGACGTCCGCGTGCTTTTCGGCGGCGGCCTCGAAGGTCGGGCCGAACTGGCGGCAGGGGCCGCACCAGGGCGCCCAGAAGTCGACGATCAGGGGCTGATCGGCCTGGGTGGCGGCCTGGAAGGTGTCTTGGGTGAGTTCGATGACGCTCATGGGGGCTCCGGGGCGGGAGGGGCGGCAGGATGCCGCCCGGATTTCCTTTTACATGGGGACGAAGCGCTGGTTTACAAGCGACCCGGATGATTCAGATGGTGGATAGCCAGGGATGTTCTTGGAATGTGGCATCCCTCCACCTCGCGGCCTGCATGCCGCTCGGATTCGTCTGGCACAGGACAGTCCGCAGGGGACTGTCCTGAGTCCCGCCTCATCCCGGGAACAGCGCGTACTTGATGATGAACAGCACGGCGACCAGCAGGGTGGCCGGGTGGATGTCGCGGAAGCGGCCGGACAGCGCCTTGATCGCCACGTAGCTGATGAAGCCGAAGGCCAGGCCGTTGGCGATGGAGTAGGTGAGCGGCATCGCCAGGGCGGCGATGGCGGCGGGCACGGATTCCGAGATGTCGTCCCATTTCACGTCGACCAGTTCGCGCAGCATCAGGCAGGCCACGTACAGCAGGGCCGGGGCCGTGGCGTAGGGCGGGACGATGGCGGCCAGCGGCGACAGGAACAGCGCCAGCAGGAACAGCACGGCGATGGTCAGGGCCGTCAGGCCGGTGCGCCCACCCGCCTGCACGCCCGCGGCGCTTTCGACGTAGGCGGTGGTGCTGCTGGTGCCCAGCATGGAGCCGGCCACGATGGCGCAGCTGTCGGACAGCAGGGCGCGGCCCAGGCGGCCGGGGTTGCCCGGGCGGATCAGGCCGGCGCGGGTGGCCACGCCGATCATGGTGCCGGTGGCGTCGAAGACTTCGACCAGCACGAACACCAGGATCACGTGGAAGAAGCCGGTGTTCAGCGCCCCCAGGATGTCCAGCTTGAAGAAGGTCGGGTCCAGGCTGGGCGGGGCCGAGAAGATGCCCTGGAACTGGGTGTAGCCGGTCACGATCGACAGGACGGTGATGGCCAGGATGCCGATCAGGATGGCGCCGCGGATCCTCATGGCGCCCAGGGCGGCGATGATGAAGAAGCCCAGGACCGCGAACAGGGTGGTGGCGTGGGTCAGGTCGCCCAGGCCGACCTTGGTGGCCGGGTTGGCGACCACGATGCCCGCGGAGCCCAGGGCGATGATGCCCAGGAACAGCCCGATGCCCGCCGCGATGGCCGATCGCAGCGAGGCTGGAATGCCGGCCACCAGCCATTCCCGGATGCCCGTCACCGTGAGGATCACGAACACCACGCCGGAAATGAAGACCGCGCCCAGCGCCTGCTGCCAGGTGTAGCCCATCTGCGCCACCACCGTGAAGGCGAAGAAGGCGTTCAGGCCCATGCCCGGGGCCATGCCGATGGGCCAGTTGGCCAGGAAGGCCATGATGAGCGAGCCCAGGGCGGCGGCCACGCAGGTGGCGACGAAGACGGAGCCCTTGTCCATGCCGGTGCCGGACAGGATGTCCGGGTTGACGAAGACGATGTAGGACATCGTCAGGAAGGTGGTCAGGCCCGCCAATAATTCCGTGCGAACCGAGGTGTCGTGTTCCTTGAGCCTGAAGAACTGTTCCAGCATGATGTCTCCTCTCGGGTGGACGTCTGTTTTTATGGCTTCGCCATTCTAAATCCCTTTCGGGAACAGTTGTAAACTGCGGTCCTATGCTGATCATCGGATTCGAGAGCTCCTGCGACGAAACCGGCGTGGCCGTGGCGTGTACCGAGCGCGGCCTGCTCGCGCACGCCCTGCACAGCCAGGTCGCCATGCACCGGGACTACGGCGGCGTGGTGCCGGAACTGGCTTCGCGCGACCATATCCGCCGCATCGTGCCGCTCACGCGCCAGGTGCTGGACAAGGCCGGCGTGCGGCCGGACGACCTCGACGCGGTGGCCTACACGGCCGGCCCCGGCCTGGCCGGCGCCCTGCTGGTGGGGGCGGGCTTCGCCCGGGCCTTCGCCTGGGCGCGGGACCTGCCCGCCATTCCGATCCATCACCTGGAAGGCCATCTGCTGTCGCCCCTGCTGGCCGAAGAGACGCCCGGCTTCCCGTTCGTGGCGCTGCTGGTATCGGGCGGTCATACGCAGCTGATGCGGGTCGACGGCGTGGGCCGCTACGAGCTGCTGGGCGAGACCCTGGACGACGCGGCGGGCGAGGCCTTCGACAAGAGCGCCAAGCTGCTGGGCCTGGGCTATCCGGGCGGGCCGGAACTGTCGCGCTTGGCCGAGGAAGGCGATCCGCGCGCGCACGCGTTGCCGCGTCCCATGCTGCACAGCGGCGACCTGGATTTCAGCTTCAGTGGCCTGAAGACGGCCGTGCTCACCCGCATGCGGGCCCTGCAGGACGAGGGCCGCGCCGCCGACCGCGCGGCGCGCGCCGACCTGGCGGCTTCGACCGAGGCCGCCATCGTCGACGTGCTGGCGGCCAAATCCCTGCAGGCGCTGCGCCGCACGGGGCTGAAGACCCTGGTGGTGGCGGGCGGCGTGGGCGCCAACCGGCACCTGCGCGCGCGCCTGAAGGATGCGCTCGCCGCCCTGGGCGGGCAGGTGTTTTTCCCGCCGCTGCATCTGTGCACCGACAATGGCGCGATGATCGCCTGGGCGGCCGCGCTGCGGGTGCGCGCCGGCCTGGTCGACCTGTCCTCCCTGCGCGGCGACGCGGCCTTCGCCGTGAAGCCCCGCTGGGACCTGCGGGACGTCTGCGCCGCCTGAGCGCCCGGTGGGGGGGGGGCGGCCGTGCGGCCCGGCCCGGGGCGTTCCCGCCCGTTCCTACTTCTTCTTCGAGCCGATGCGGCTTTCCTTGCCCGCCAGCAGGCGGGCGATGTTTTCCCGGTGGCGTGCCAGCAGCAGGACGCTGATGAACACGATCACGGAGATCGTGAGCGCGTCCGCGCGCCAGGCCACCTTGTCCCCCAGGATGTAGTAGAACGGCGCGAAGATGGCCGCCAGGATCGCCGCCAGGGACGAATAGCGCGTCACCAGCGCCACGATCAGCCAGGTGGCCGCGGTCGCCAGGGCCAGCCAGGGCTGCAGCGCCAGCAGTACGCCCAGGGCCGTGGCGACGCCCTTGCCGCCGCGGAAGCCCAGGAACAGCGGATACAGGTGGCCCAGGAAGGCCGCCAGGCCGGCCAGGGGGATCGCGGCCCCTGGCAGCAGGCCGCGCTGCGCGGCCCAGGCGGCCAGCGTCACGGCCAGCCAGCCCTTGGCGGCGTCGCCGAGCAGGGTCAGGATGGCCGCCAGCTTGTTGCCGCCGCGCAGCACGTTGGTCGCGCCGGGATTGCCCGAGCCGAAGCTGCGCGGGTCCTTCAGGCCCATGGCGCGGCTGACCACGACGGCGAAGGGGACGGATCCCATCAGGTAGCCGATGAGCAGGGCGGCGGCCGCGCCGAGGACGGAAGCGAAAGGAGTCATGGCAGGAGGTCGGCGTGGCGGCCGGCGGGGGGGTGGATGATGGGCGCATTTTAAAGGAACCTCCGGACAAGTCCCCGCGTCGCGCGCATCCGCGGATTCGGGCGGTCCGCGGCGTCGCAGCCCGCCGCGCGCCCGCAAGCGGTCCGGATGCGCCGGGCACGGAGCAGTCCGCGGGGACGGTTCCGTGTCCGGACTCTTCCCCGCGGGGCGCGGGTACAATTCGCACCATCCGGTTTCAGGCGGGAATCAAGAAAATGCGCATCCTGGTGTCCAACGACGATGGCTACAACGCAGCGGGAATCGAGGCCCTGGTCGCGGCGCTCAGGCCCCTGGGCGACGTCACGGTGGTGGCGCCCGAAACCAATTGCAGCGGCGCGTCCAATTCGCTGACGCTGCGCCGTCCCCTGACGGTGCGCCAGGCGGCCAACGGCTTTCATTTCATCAACGGCACGCCCTCGGACTGCGTCCACGTGGCCCTGACCGGCCTGCTGGGCTTCCGGCCCGATCTGCTGGTCTCGGGCATCAACAACGGCGCCAACATGGGCGACGACACCCTGTATTCGGGCACGGTGGCGGCCGCGATGGAAGGCTACCTGTTCGGCGTGCCGTCCATGGCCTTTTCGCTGCTGGACCGCGAATGGCGCCACTTGGATTGCGCCGCCCAGGTGGCGCACGACCTGGTGGCGCGGTTCCGCGACCGGCCCTGGGGCGAGCCGCTGCTGCTCAACGTCAACATTCCGGCGGTGCCCCACCGCGACCTGGCGGGGTTCCGCACCACGCGGCTGGGCCGCCGCCATCCGGCCGAGCCCGTCATCCGCAGCACCACGCCCTACGGCGATACCGTGTACTGGATCGGCCCGGTGGGGCGGGCGCTGGACGGCGGCGCCGAGACGGATTTCGGCGCCGTCGAGGCGCATGCCGTGTCGATGACCCCCTTGCGCGTCGATCTGACGGACCATGCCCGGACCGACGCGGTCGCGCGCTGGATGGAAGATCGATGAGCCTCCCGGAGATCCGATGAACAAGCCGCGTCATCCGCTGGACAAGCCCTTGCGCGCCGCGCGAAGCGCCGCGACGGGCTCCGCGCTGGGCCCGGGCTATTCGGCCGCCAACAGCAACACGCGCATCCACGGGCCGCGCCCGTTCACCCTGCCGCAATCCCCGGCGCAGGCGCCGGCCGCGCCCGCCGCCAACCTGGGGTTGAATTCGGACCGGCTGCGCCTGCAGATGGTGCATCGCCTGCGCGAGCAGGGCATCGTCGACGAGCGGGTGCTGTCGGCCATGCAGGCGGTGCCGCGCCACCTGTTCGTGGACCAGGGCCTAGCCAGCCGAGCCTACGAGGACGCCGCCCTGCCGATCGGCTACGGCCAGACGATTTCCCAGCCCTGGGTGGTGGCGCACATGCTGTCGGTCATGTGCGACGGCCGTTCCCCGGTCCGGGTCCTGGAGATCGGTGCGGGCTGCGGCTATCAGGCCGCCGTGCTGGCCCAGTTCGTGCCCGAGGTCCATGCCATCGAGCGGGTACGCGGCCTGTACGAACAGGCGCGCCTGAACCTGGCCCAGGGCCGCGCCCGGGGGCGGGTGCGCCTGACCTTCGGCGACGGCATGCAGGGCCTGGAACACCGCGCGCCCTTCGACGGCATTGTGGTCGCCGCCGCGGGGGTTAAAATCCCAGAAGCCTTGCTGCACCAGCTGGCCGTGGGGGCGCGTCTGATCGCCCCGGAAGGCACTGCGCACCAGAGGCTGATCCTGATCGAGCGGACCGGGCCGTCCTCATGGCACCGGCTCGAACTCGAAGATGTCCGATTCGTACCGCTGCGTCCCGGCACGCAGACTTAAGTAAGTAGGAGAACCACATGCTCGATGGGACGCTGGTGACAGATGCTCCGTTCACCCAATCGCCGCACACCGGGCGCTTTTCGTCGCAGGGCCGTCCCAAGGCAAAAACGGCCTTGCTTCTGACCATCCTGCTGTCGGCCGCCGTCCTGTCGGGCTGCGCCTCGCGCTCCGCGCGCGCGCCCGTCACCGATCATTCCAATGGCGCCGCCGCCTCCTCGTCGGGCGCCCAGGCTAAGGGCACCTACGTGGTGCGGGCGGGCGACACGCTCTACAAGATCGCCCAGGATCACGGCATGGAAGTCTCCCGCCTGGCGCAGCTGAACAACATCAGCAATCCGACCCAGCTGGCCATCGGCCAGGTCCTGCGCCTGGACGGCGGCACCCCGATGCCCTCGGGCGGTTCGACGGCCACGACGTCGCCGGTCAAGACCGCGCCCTCGGCCGGGGGCGAAGGCTCCGGGCCGGCCGCCTCGAGCGCGCCCGCCCCGGTCGAGACCTCGGCGGCCCGCGCCAGCGACGCGAGCCTGATTTCCTGGGGATGGCCCAGCGGCGGCAAGATCATCCAGGGCTTCAACGCCACCACCAAGGGCATCGACATCGAAGGCGCGGTGGGCACGCCCGTGACGGCCGCCGCCGAAGGCAAGGTCATGTACGCCGGCAACGGCGTGCGCGGCCTGGGCAACCTGATCCTGCTGGGCCACAGCAACGGCTTCATCACGGCCTATGCCCACAACCAGTCCCTGCTGGTCAAGACCGGCGAATCCGTGAAGAAGGGCGCGAAGATCGCCACCCTGGGCCAGAGCGACACCAGCTCGCCGCGCCTGCACTTCGAGATCCGCCGCCGCGGCACGCCCGTGAACCCCTTGTCGTATCTGCCGGCGCGATGATCCCGACGCTGGTCTTCGACCTGGAAACGATCCCGGACGCCGACGGCCTGCGGCGCTTGAATCCCGAATGGGCGGACCTGGACGACGCCGCCCTCATCGAGGCCGCCCTGGCCCGGCGCCGCGAGACTCACGGCAACGATTTCCTGCCCCTGCACCTGCAGAAGATCGCCGTCATCGGCTGCGTGTTCCGCGACGACCAGGGCTTTCGCGTGCGCACCCTGGGGCAGGCCGACGATCCCGAGGAAACCTTGATCTCCGGGTTCTTCAAGACCATCGGCCATTACACGCCCACCCTGGTCAGCTGGAACGGCTCGGGCTTCGACCTGCCGGTGCTGCACTACCGCAGCCTGATCCACGGCGTGGCCGCGCCGCGCTACTGGGACACCGGGGAAGACGACCGCGACTTCCGCTTCAACAACTACCTGAACCGCTACCACACCCGCCACGTCGACCTGATGGACGTGCTGGCGAAGTTCAACGGCCGTGCCAACGCGCCGCTGGACCAGCTCGCCAAGCTGTGCGGCTTTCCCGGCAAGCTCGACATGGACGGCGGCCAGGTCTGGCAGGCCTGGCATGCCGGGGACCGGGACCATGTGCGCAACTACTGCGAGACCGACGTGGTCAACACCTGGCTGGTGTATTGCCGCTATCGCCTGATCAAGGGCGAACTGGACGCCGCCGCCTACGCGGCCGAACTCGCGCTGGTGCGCGACACCCTGGCGGCGATCGATGCGCCGCACTGGAAAGAATTCCTCTCCGCCTGGCATCATGGTTGAACCCATCCTGTTGTCCCTGGACGTCGAGTCGCTGGATCTCGAAGGCCAGGGCATCGCCCACCACGAGGGCAAGGTCGTCTTCATCGAGGGCGCGCTGCCCGGCGAGCGGGTCCTGGCCCGCGTGACGCGGCGCAAGCCGTCCTTCGACAAGGCCAAGGTCGAACGCGTCCTGCGGCCTTCCTCGCAGCGCACCCGGCCGCCGTGCCCGCATTTCGGTGTCTGCGGAGGCTGCGCCATGCAGCACCTGGAGCCGGCCGCGCAGATGGCCGTCAAGCAGCGCGCCCTGGAGGACGCCTTGGCGCACATCGGCAAGGTCCGGCCGGGGCAGATCCTGCCGGCGCTGCAGGGGCCCACCTTCGGCTACCGCCATCGCGCCCGCCTGTCCGTGCGGCTGGTGCCGAAGAAAGGCGGCATGCTGGTGGGATTCCGCGAGCGCGCCAGCAGCTACGTGGCCGACATGCAGTCCTGCCTGGTGCTGCCGCCGCACGTGTCGGCCCTGCTGATGCCGCTGCGCGAACTGGTCGGCGGCCTGTCGCGGCCCGACCGCGTGCCGCAGATCGAGGTGGCCGTGGGCGACGAATCCACGGTCTTCTGCCTGCGGCATCTGGAACCCCTGACGCCGGCCGACCTGGACCGCCTGCGCGATTTCGGCGCCCGGCACCGCATCGACTGGTGGCTGCAACCCAAGGGGCCGGAGACGGCCCATCCCCTGGATCCGGCCCGCGCCGACACGCTCGCCTACGCGCTGCCGGCCTACGGCCTGCGCATGCACTACCGGCCGACCGATTTCACCCAGGTCAACCCGCACATCAACCAGGCCCTGGTGGCCCGCGCGCTGAACCTGCTGGACGTCCAGCAGGGCGACCGCGTGGCCGACCTGTTCTGCGGCCTGGGCAATTTCAGCCTGCCGCTGGCCACCCAGGGCCGCGCGGTCGTCGGCATCGAGGGCAGCGCCGCGCTGGTGGCCCGCGCCCGCGAGGACGCCGCCCGCCAGGGCCTGGCGGACAAGGCCGAATTCGCCGAACTCAATCTGTTCGAAGTGGACGCCGGCTGGCTGCGCGGCCTGGGCCGTTTCGACCGCATGCTGATCGACCCCCCGCGCGAAGGCGCCCTGGCCGTGGCGCAGGCCCTGGCCGCCCTGGCGCCGGCCGAACGTCCGCGCCGCGTCGTGTACGTGTCCTGTAATCCCGCCACCCTGGCGCGCGATGCCGGGGTGCTGTGCCATGTGGGCGGATGGACGCTGCGGGCAGCGGGCGCGGTCAACATGTTTCCTCATACGGCGCACGTGGAGTCGATCGCGGTCTTTGAACCCTGAGGGGAAATCGTATGGGCCATGGGAATTCCGTTGCGCGTGCGAACGGAAAGCGCGCCATTCCGCGCACGGTCTGGATGCTGGGCCTGGTCAGCCTGTTCATGGACCTGTCGTCGGAGCTCATCCACAGCCTGCTGCCGATCTTCCTGGTGTCGGGCCTGGGCGCCAGCGTGCTGGCCGTGGGCGTCATCGAGGGCGTGGCCGAGGCCACCGCCCTGATCGTCAAGGTTTTCTCCGGCGCGATCAGCGATTTCCTGGGCCGGCGCAAGGGCCTGCTGCTGGCGGGCTACGGCCTGGCGGCGCTCAGCAAGCCCCTGTTCCCCCTGGCGCATTCGGTGGGCACTGTGTTCGCCGCGCGCTTCATCGACCGCATCGGCAAGGGCATCCGGGGCGCGCCGCGCGACGCCCTGGTGGCCGACGTCACGCCACCGGAAATCCGCGGCGCGGCCTTCGGGCTGCGCCAATCCATGGACACCGTGGGCGCGGTCCTGGGGCCGGCGCTGGCGGTCGTGCTGATGCTGGCCTTCACGGACATCCGCCACGTCCTGTGGTTCGCCGTCGTGCCCGGCGTCGTCGCCATGGCCCTGCTGTTCTGGGGCGTGCGCGAGGCGCGTCCCGGCCCGGGCGAGGCGCGGCCGTTCCGCTCGCCCATCCGCTGGAGCGCGGCGCGCGATTTCGGCGCCGCCTACTGGCGCGTGGTGGCGATCGGCGCGGTGTTCACGCTGGCCCGCTTCAGCGAGGCCTTCCTGATCCTGCGCGGCCAGGACATGGGCCTGAGCGCTGCCTGGGCGCCCGCCGTGCTGATCGTCATGTCGCTGTTCTTCACGCTGTCGGCCTATCCGGCCGGCTGGCTGTCGGACCGCGTGCCGCGCACCGCCATCCTGGCGGCCGGCCTGGTCCTGCTGGTGTTCGCCGACCTGGCCCTGGCGGCCACGAGCGGCGGCGCCTGGCTGCTGCTGGCGGGCGCGGCGCTGTGGGGGCTGCACATGGGCTTCAGCCAGGGGATCCTGGCCGCGATGGTGGCGGACACGACGCCGGCGGGCCTGAAAGGCACAGCCTTCGGGATCTTCAACCTGGCGAGCGGCGTGTGCATGCTGCTGGCCAGCGTCCTGGCCGGCTGGCTGTGGCAATCCTGGGGGCCGTCCGCGACTTTCTTGGCGGGCGCGGGCTTCGCCGTCATGGCGCTGCTGGGGGTGGCGGTGCCGGCGGGGCGTGGAAGGGCGGCGTAAGGCGGCGGACGCGGCGCGGGGCCGGGCCTGATCGGATACAGTAACGTCTCCCGTTTCTGCCTATCCGGATCGAGCACGCCATGCCGCCCACGCTGAACACCGCAAGGACTCCATTGGAAATCTGGCTGGATGCCTGGATCCTGCCCTGGGTGCCCCAGGATGCCTGGGCCCAGGCCCTGGTGGGCGTGCTGGCGCTGGCGGGCGTGGTGTGGCTGGCGGGCCTGCTGGCTTCACGCGGACTGGCGCTGGCCCTGGGGCGCGCCTTGCGGGCCTTGGGACGGGACGACTGGAGCCAGGCGGTGGCGCGCCGCGGCGTCTATCGCCACCTGGGCCACGCCGTGTCCCTGCTGCTGATCGCCGCCAACATCCGGCTGCTTTCCATCGGCAGCACGATCGAATCCTCCCTGGAGCGGCTGATCCAGGCGGTCGCCCTGATCTATGTGTTCCTGGCCTTGACCCGGCTGCTGCGCGCCTGGCAGGACGTCAACATGCTGCGGGTGCAGCAGGGCCGGGGACGCCCCATCAAGGGGTATCTTGAAATCGCGCAACTGGCCGTCTGGGCGCTGTGCCTGGTGCTGGTGGTGTCCGTCCTGCTGAATCAGTCGCCCCTGCTGATGATCTCCGGCCTGGGCGCCTTGTCCGCCGTGCTGCTGCTGGTGTTCAAGGATACGCTGCTCTCGCTGGTGGCCAGCACGCAGATGAACACCAACGACATGCTGCGCATCGGCGACTGGATCGAGATGCCCCAGGCGGGCGCCGATGGTTTTGTGATCGACATGGCCCTGCACACCGTGAAGGTGCAGAACTGGGACAAGACCGTCACCACGATCCCCACCTACAAGCTCTTTTCCGAAAGCTACCGCAACTGGCGCCAGATGTTTGAATCGGGCGGGCGGCGCATCAAGCGCACCTTGCGCATCGATGCGGAATCGGTCCGGTTCCTGGACGATGCCGAAATCCTGGCGCTGCGCCGCTACCGCTTGCTGGGCGACTATCTGGCGGCCAAGCAGTCGGCCCTGGAGGATACCAATCAGGCTCTTCAGGAGGAGGCAGCCGGGATTCCGGCCAACCGGCGCCGCCTGACCAACCTGGGCACTTTCCGGGCCTATGCGCTGGCCTGTCTGCAGCGGAATCCGGACATCCGCCAGGACATGACCATGATCGTGCGCATGCTCGAACCCGACAGTCAGGGAATCCCCGTGGAGGTCTATTGCTTTTCGCGCCTGACGGCCTGGGTCGATTATGAACGGGTCCAGGGCGACCTGTTCGACCATTTGCTGGCCATCCTGCCGGAGCTGTCACTGCGGGTGTACCAGGCGCCTTCGGGGCATGTGTTCGCACGCCTGGCCGGCGCTGCGGGCGCGCCGGACGGTCCGCCCGAGGCGCCGCCGGAAAACGGCGCCGCAGGCATGCCGGGGGGCTAGGCCCGCCCGGTCTCCATCCACCTCGCCGCTTGCGGGCGGCCCGGATTCGCCAGGGACGGATCAGTCCGCAGGGACTGGCCTGTGTCCCGACACATCCAGGATCCGCTGCGCCTCGATGCGCACGCGCTCGGGCGCGGTGCCGCCGATGTGTTTGCGCGCGGCGACCGAGCCTTCCAGGGTCAGCACCTGGAAGACGTCGTCCTGGATGTCGGCGTGGAAGCCGCGCAGTTCGTCCAGGGACAGGTCGGCCAGGTCGCAGCCGCGCTCCTCGCAGGAGCGCACCGCCAGCGCCACGGTCTCGTGGGCGTCGCGGAAAGGCACGCCGCGCTTGACCAGGTAGTCGGCCAGGTCGGTGGCGGTGGCGTAGCCCTGCAGGGCGGCGGCGCGCATGGCGTCGGCCTTGACGCGCACCCCGCCGATCATGTCGGCGAAGATCGTCAGCGTGTCGCGGATCGTGTCGGCGGTGTCGAACAGGCCTTCCTTGTCTTCCTGGTTGTCCTTGTTGTAGGCCAGGGGCTGGCCCTTCATCAGGGTCAGCAGCGCGACCAGGTGGCCGTGCACGCGGCCGGTCTTGCCGCGCGCCAGTTCGGGCACGTCGGGGTTCTTCTTCTGCGGCATGATCGAGCTGCCGGTGCAGAAGCGGTCGGCCAGGTCGATGAAGCCCACGCGCGGGCTCATCCACAGGACGAGTTCTTCCGACAGGCGCGAAATGTGCGTCATGATGAGCGAGGCGGCCGCGCAGAACTCGATGGCGAAGTCGCGGTCGGAGACGGCGTCCAGGGAATTGCGGCAGACCTCGTCGAAGCCCAGGGTGCGGGCGACGCGCTCGCGGTCGATGGGGTAGGACGTGCCCGCCAGCGCGGCGGCGCCCAGCGGCAGGCGGTTGGTGCGGCGGCGGCAGTCGGCCAGGCGCTCGGCGTCGCGGCCGAACATTTCCGCATAGGCCAGCAGGTGGTGGCCGAAGGTGACCGGCTGGGCGACCTGCAGGTGGGTGAAGCCCGGCAGGATGGTGTCCGCGTGCTCCAGGGCCAGGGCGGCCAGCCGGTGGCGCAGTTGCCCCAGCAGCCCGATCGCCAGGTCGATCTCGTGGCGCAGCCACAGGCGGATGTCGGTGGCCACCTGGTCGTTGCGCGAACGGCCCGTGTGCAGGCGCTTGCCCGCGTCGCCGATCAGCTCGACCAGGCGCTTTTCGATGTTGAGGTGGACGTCTTCCAGGTCCAGCGACCAGGTGAAGTCCCCGGCGCGGATCTCTTCCAGGATCCGCGCCATGCCGCGCTGGATGTCGGCCAGGTCGGCGGCGCTGATCACGCCCACGGCGGCCAGCATGTCGGCGTGGGCCAGCGAGCCCTTGATGTCGAAGGCCGCCATGCGCTGGTCGAAATTGACCGAGGCGGTGTAGCGCTTGACCAGGTCGGAAACGGGTTCGGAGAAACGGGCCGACCAGGCCTGCGACTTGTTGTCGAACTGATTGTGTGCGGACGGGGTATTGGACATAGTGGGCGCATTATAAAGGAGGGGACGCCGGACTCCCGGCCGCGGACCGCCGGACCGGGCGGGCGGCGTCTGCGCTATATTAAAAGCTTTTCAGCGGAACCCCGATACCATGGCGCAGCCCGACATGAAGCAGATCACAGCGATCGTCAAGCCCTTCAAGCTCGACGAAGTGCGCGAAGCCCTGTCCGAGCTGGGCGTCAACGGCCTGACCGTCACCGAGGTCAAGGGCTTCGGCCGCCAGAAGGGCCACACCGAGCTGTATCGCGGCGCGGAGTACGTGGTGGATTTCCTGCCCAAGATCCGCATCGACGTGGTGGTGGCGGCCGACCAGGCCGAAGGCGTGATCGAGGCCGTCATCCGCGCCGCGCGCACCGGCAAGATCGGCGACGGCAAGATCTTTGTCACCCCGGTCGAGCAGGCCGTGCGCATCCGTACCGGCGAAAGCGGCATCGAGGCGCTGTAGCCGGCCGGATCGCCGCGCGCCCCGATCGCGGGGCCGCTTCCCGTTTCCCTGTTTTCCGCCGTCCGGCCTCAGGGCCGGCGCCGCGCCGCGACCGCCCAGAAGGACGGCAGGAAGTATTCCGCCACCAGCAGCGGCTGCCCCAGGCGCACGAACACCGAATGCCGGGCCAGGATCATCGCGCCCGCGGCGGCGCCTTCCCAGGTCCCGTCGGCGCGGCGCGCCCGCAGCCGGCCGAAACGGAAGCCGCTGCGCGCGATGCGCGGATCCCGGTACAGGATGTCGGCCAGCGGGCGCTGGCCCAGGCCGCGCATGGCCTTCCAGACGCCCAGGCTGGCGCGCAGGGGGGTGAAGCTGCAGGCCTGCACGGCGGGGACGCCGTCGATCGTCATCAGGATCTCGCGCCACCAGACCGGGGCGCCGGCCGCCATTCCGGCCTCGGCCGCCCAGCCGGACGTCAGGGCCTCGACGGCCTCGCGGCGCACCGTCAGCCGCACTTCGCCCAGGCCGCGTAACCCGGCGGTCAGGGCGCCGGGCCGCCGCAGCCAGGCCTGCCGCGTCCGGTCCAGTCCGGGTGCGGGTACGCTGCGCCAGGGGCGGGGAAGGGCGGTGTCCGGGGTCATGGAAGGCATGTCTTCGAGGGGCATCACGATAGCATGACCGATGGCCCCCGGCCCGGCCGGGCGGCGCGATACAATGCGCAGCATCATGGAACCGGTCCGAATCTCAAAACTCATGGCCCAGCGCGGCCTGTGCTCGCGGCGCGAAGCCGACGCCTACATCGAACGCGGCTGGGTGCGCGTGGATGGCAGGATCGTCAGCGAACTGGGCACCAAGGCGCTGCCCAGCGCCCGCATCACGCTCGAACGCCAGGCGGCCCGCCGCCAGACCGACAAGGTCACCATCATCCTGAACAAGCCGGTCGGCTACGTGTCGCATCAGTCCGACAAGGGCTATCGCCTGGCCGTGTCGCTGATCCAGGCGCGGACCCAGCACCGGACGGGCCATGGCGGTCCGGCCTTCGATCCCGCGCATCTGCGCGGACTGGCGCCCGCCGGGCGCCTGGACATCGATTCCCAGGGGCTGCTGGTGCTGACCCAGGACGGGCGCATCGCCCGCCAGCTCATCGGCGACGATTCCTCGATCGAGAAGGAATACCTGGTGCGCGTCGAGGGCCGCCTGTCGGCCGGCGGCCTGGCCCTGCTGAACCACGGTCTGTCGCTGGACGGCCAGGCCCTGCGGCCGGCCAAGGTGCAGTGGCAGAACGAGGACCAGTTGCATTTCATCCTGCGCGAAGGCCGCAAGCGCCAGATCCGCCGCATGTGCGAGCAGGTCGGGCTGAAGGTCGTGGGCCTGAAGCGCGTGCGCATGGGGCACGTCGTCCTGGGCGACCTGCCCGTGGGCCAGTGGCGCTACTTGCGGGACGGCGAACGCTTCTGAGCCGTCGCGGGCCGGGCGGCGGCGCGCGGCCCGCGGGCCGGTGTCCTCGCCGCGGGCGCCGCGCCGGCCGGGGAACCCGCGGCGGACCGGCCGCCGGTTTCCAGCGTATGCCGGGCGTGCTCGTCCTGGGCCAGGATCTTTTCCAGCCAGGGCAGGGCGGCGCGCAGTTCCTCGTGCAGCGTCCAGGGCGGGTTGACGACGAACATGCCGCTGCCGTGCAGGCCCAGGCCGTCGGCCGACGGCTTGCGCACCGTCAGGGTGGCGTGCAGCCATTCCACCGGCAGCCGCTCCAGCGCGCGGGCCATGTCGTGCGCCTGGGCGCGCTGCACCAGGGGATACCAGACCGCGAAGCAGCCGGACGCGAAGCGTTCCAGGCCGTCGCGCACCGCCTGGAGGGTGTGGCGGTAGTCGTGCTTGTCCTCGTAGGACGGATCGATCAGGACGATGCCGCGCCGGGTCGGCGGCGGCAGCAGCCGCTTCAGCCCGTCGAAGCCGTCCTCGCGGGCGATGGCCACCTGGCGGCGCGGGGCGCCCAATTGTCGGAGCGTGTCCTGCAGCACTTCGATTTCGGTGGGATGCAGCTCGAACAGCCGCAGCTTGTCGTGCGCGCGCAGGGCGCGCAGGGCCAGGGCGGGCGATCCCGGGTAGCGGTTGGCGACGCCGTCGGGGTTGAACTCCTGGATCGCGCGCAGGTAGCGCGTGACCAGCTCGGGCGGCCGGGGCGCGCCCAGCAGCCGGTCCAGTCCGTCGACGACCTCGCCGCTCTGGCCGGCCCATTCGCCGTCCAGGGCGTACAGGCCCGCGCCGGCATGGGTGTCGATCACCCAGTAGGGCGCGTCCTTGCGGTTGAAGTAGTCCAGGATCTGGACCAGGATGGCGTGCTTCAGGACGTCGGCGTGGTTGCCGGCGTGGAAAGCGTGGCGGTAGCTGAACATGGCGGCCTGCGGGCTATCGGGCCAGGCCGGGCGCGTCGGCCCGGACGTGGTCCAGTTCGTCGGTGAAGACCGCGTGGCAGCCCCAGCCGAACAGCGTGCGGGCGCGGGCGGGGTCGTTGACCGTCCAGACGGCCAGGGTGGCGCCCTGGTCCAGGATGTCGCGCACCGCGGCTTCGTCGGCGTGCCGGGTGTCGATGTTCAGGCCGATGCAGCCCAGGCCCCGCTGGCGCGCGCGCCAGTCGGCCGGGACCGGACCTTCGATGAGCAGGGCGCGGGGCAGTCCGGGGGCGGCCGCGCGGGCGGCTTCCAGGGCGGCCTCGGAGAACGACGACAGCAGCGGCGGCAGGGCGGCGCCCGCCCACAGGCGGGCGGCTTCGCGGGCCACGGCCGTGCCGGTCTCGGCGTCGTGGCCCGTGGCCGGCTTGATCTCGATGTTGCTGTGGATGCCGTGCGCGCGGGTGCAGCGGGCCACGGCGTACAGGGACGGCGCCGGTTCCCCGGCGAAATCCGGGCCGCGCCAGCCGCCGAAATCCATGCCGCCCAGCGCGCGCCAGTCCAGCTCGCTGGCCAGGCCGTGGCCGTCCGAGGTCCGGTCCACGGTGTCGTCGTGCAGCAGGAAGGGCATGCCGTCGCCGCTCAGCTTGACGTCGAATTCCACCATGCCGAATCCGGCGGCGGCGCCCGCGCGCATCGCCGCCAGGGTGTTTTCGGGGGCCAGGCGGCCACCGCCGCGGTGGGCGATGAAGGCCGGCCAGGGCCAGGCGGGATGGGATGGGGACATGGGAGCCGGGACGCGGGAAGGAGTACAGCCCGCATTTTAGCGAGCCGGGGCGTCCTTCACCAGGCGCGGCCCCGGGCCGGGGATTCTTGGAGGCGGGCCGCGGTGGTAAACTGCGGAACATTTCGTTCGCGCGGCCCTGGGGCCGTCAGTCTCCAGCAGGTGAGCCGTTCATGTTCGATTTCATTCGTACGCATCAGCGCCTGATGCAGTTGATCCTCCTGATCCTCGTGGTGCCGTCCTTCGTGTTCCTCGGGATCAGCGGCTATTCCTTCGTCACGGCCGATCCGGCCCTGGTCGAGATCGGCCGGGCCTCGGTCACCCGCGACGAGTTCGTCCAGGCCCAGCGCAACCAGCTGCAGCAGATGCAGGAAAGCAGCCAGGGCCGCTTCGACCCCGCCCTGCTGGACAATCCCCAGGCGCGCCAGGCCCTGCTGGACCAGCTCGTCGACCGCAAGCTGCAGATCGCCGTGGCGACGCGGGATCATTTCAGCGTGTCCGACGGCGCCCTGCGCCGCGCCATCGCCGCCATGCCGCAGCTGCAGGTCGATGGCCAGTTCTCCCCCGATCGCTACCACGAGGTCCTGACGTCCTACGGCCTGACGCCGCACGACTTCGAGGCCGGGCAGCGCTCCGAACTGGCGCTGGACCGCGTGCTCGGCCCGGTGCGCGACACGGCGGGCCTGCCGGCCCCGGTGCTCGACGGCCTCAAGCGCGCCCTGACCGAGGAGCGCACCATCCGCCTGCGGGTCTTCAAGGCCGAGGACCACGTCAAGGGCGTCCAGGTGTCCGACCAGGACATCCAGGCCTGGTATGACGCTCACCAGGACGCGCTGCGCCTGCCCGAACAGGTGTCCGCCGACTATCTGGTGCTGGACGAGGCCGCCGCCCTGGCCAGCGTGCCGGCCATCGAGGAAGCCCAGCTGAAGGACTACTACGAGCAGAACAAGGCGCGCTATGTGGTGCCGGCGCGCGTCAGCGTCAGCCACATCCTGGTCAAGCTGCCGGCCGGCGCCTCGGACGACGTCGCCAAGACCGCGCTGGCCAAGGCCGAAGGCATCGTCACCCGCGCCCGCGCGGAACCGTCCGGGTTCGCCGATCTGGCCCGCAAGGAATCCCAGGACGCCGGCACGGCGCGCGACGGCGGCCGCCTGGGCTGGATCCAGCGTGGCACGCTGCCGCTGGCCATGGAGCAGGCCGTGTTCGCGCTCAAGCAGGGGGAAGTCTCCGATCCCGTGAAGGGGCCGGACGGCTATCACGTCTTCATGGCCGACCAGGTCCAGCCCGAGCAGGGCGAGTCCTTCGAGCAGGCCCGCGCCAAGGTCGAGGACGAGGTGCGCCGCCAGCTGGCCGCCGACCGGTTCGCCGACATGGCCACCAAGCTCACCGGCCTAGTCTACGACAATCCGTCCAGCCTGGACCCGGCCGCCAAGGATCTCGGCCTGCAGGTCCGCCAGGCCGGCGGAATCGCGCGCGACCGCCTGCTGAGCGCCGACGAGGCCGGCCCGGGCGCGGCCTCCGCCTCGGGCGATTCCGCCATCCTGGGCGATGTGCGCGTGCGCCAGGCCCTGTTCAGTTCCCAGGTCCTGACCGACAAGCAGAATTCCGGCGTGATCGAGATCTCGCCCGACACCATGGTGGTGGTGCGCGCGCGCGACGTGACGCCGGCGCACGTGCCGCCGCTGGAGCAGGTCCGCGACCATATCCGCGCGCAACTGACCGACGAGCGCGCTCTCGCCGCCGCCGTGGCCGAAGGCGAGAAGACGCTGGCCGGGCTGAAGGCCCAGCCCTCGTCCGAGGGCTTCGGCGAGCCGGCAACGGTCAGCCGCCTGGATCCCGCGGGCCTGTCCAAGAGCGTGCTGGACGCCGCGTTCGCCGTCGAGGCGGACAAGACCCTGCCGGCCTTCGGCGGCGTGGCGCTGCCGCGCGCCTACGCGATCGTCCAGGTCGACAAGGTCCAGCCCGGCACGACGGACGCGCCCGCGCTCGACGGCCTGGGCCAGCAGATGGCCCGGGTCTGGGGCGGCGTGGAGCAGCAGGCCGTGCTGGCCGAACTGCGCCAGCAGCTCGGCGTCAAGATCACGGACGAGGGGCGCAAGCTGGTCCAGCAGGGGGACGGCGGGTCGAATTGACCGGTTTTCAGCCCGGCACGATGACGAAGGCCTCGGAATTCCGAGGCCTTTGTGTTCGGGCGTCTTGGATTGCGGCGGTACTTCCCACGTCGCGGCTTGCAAGCCGCTCCGATTCGGTAGGCTGACAATGGTCCGCAGGGGACCATTGTCAGTCCGGCCTCATCCTTTCGCGCGCACGATTTTTTGGACTTGGGGGACGTGCCGGATGGCGCGGATGACCTGGGCCAGGTGGTTGCGGCTGTCGACCTGGACCATGATGTTCAGCAGGGCCGTGGAGGCGGCCTCGTCGGGCATGGTGAGCTGGATGATGTTGGAGTCGGCTTCGGTGATCTCCGCCGCCAGGCGGCCCAGCACGCCGCGTTCGTTCAGGACGGTCAGTTCCAGGCGCGTGGTCAGGTGCCGGGCCGTGGTGGTGTCCCAGATCACCGGGATCCAGCGTTCCGGCTCGCGCGCCTGCTGGCGTTTGGCCACGGGACAGTCGGTCATGTGCACCACCAGCCCGTGGCCTAGGCGGATGCCGCCGATGATCGCGTCGCCCGGCAGCGGGCCGCAGCAGGGGGCCAGCTGGACCGCCTGGCCCTCGTTGCCGTGGATCACGATGGGCGCGCTGGTGACGGACGTGAATTCGTCCACCGCCATCGCGGTGGTTTCCAGCATGGCGTTTTCCGGGGCGAAGCGGCGCGCCACCACGGCGGCCAGGCGCTTGCCCAGGCCGATGTCGGCCAGGATCTCCGTGCGCGAGGCCCCGCCAGAGCCCTTGGCCAGCCGTTCCCACTGCGGATCGTCGTCCTTGGGGTAGGGGATGGACAACTGGTCGAAGGCCTGGTTCAGCAGCCGGCGGCCGAAGGCCACGGATTCCTCGTAGCGCTCGTTGCGCAGGTAATGGCGGATCTCCGAGCGCGCGCGGCCCGTGCGCACGTAGTTCAGCCACTGGGCGCTGGGGCGCGAGGCGGCCGAAGTGACGATTTCCACCGCGTCACCGCTGTGCAGTTCCGTGCGCAGCGGCGAGAACTCGCCGTTGATCTTGCAGGCCACGGCATGGTTGCCGACGTCCGTGTGGATCGCATAGGCGAAGTCCACCGGCGTGGCGCCGCGCGGCAGCGACAGGATCTTTCCCTGGGGGGTGAACACGTAGACCGCGTCGGGGAACAGGTCGACCTTGACGTGTTCCAGGAATTCGCCCGAATCCCCGGTCTGGCTCTGGATGTCCAGCAGGGACTGCAGCCATTGGTGGGTGCGCTTCTGCAGGTCGTTGAGCGAGGTGCCCTGTTCCTTGTAGAGCCAGTGGGACGCCACGCCTTCCTCGGCCACGTGGTCCATGTCCCGGGTGCGGAACTGGAATTCCACCGGCGTGCCGTAGGGGCCGATCAGCGTCGTGTGCAGGGACTGGTAGCCGTTGATCTTCGGGATGGCGATGTAGTCCTTGAACTTGCCGGGCACCGGGCGGTAGAGCTGGTGCAGCGTGCCCATGGCCAGGTAGCATTCCGGCAGGGTGTGGACGATGATGCGAAAGCCGTAGATGTCGAGCACGTCGGAGAACGACTTCTTCTGCTCGACCATTTTCTTGTAGATGCCGTAGAGCGACTTTTCCCGGCCGCTGACTTCCGCGTCCAGGCCGGCGGCGGGCAGCGCGGCGCGCACGGCCTCGGCGATCTTCGAGACGACCTCGCGGCGGTTGCCGCGCGCCGCCATCATGGCCTTGTGCAGGACCGCATAGCGGTTCGGGTGGATGGCCTTGAAGCAGCGGTCCTGCAGCTCGCGGAACAGCGCGTTCAACCCCAGCCGGTGCGCGATCGGCGTGTAGATGTCCAGGGTCTCGCGCGCCACGCGGCGGCGCTTTTCGGGGTTGACCGCGTCCAGCGTGCGCATGTTGTGCAGCCGGTCGGCGAGCTTGATCAGGATCACGCGCACGTCGCGCGCCATGGCCAGCAGCATCTTGCGGAAGGACTCCGCCTGCTGCTCGGCCTTGGTGGCGTATTCCAGGCGTTCGAGCTTGGTCAGGCCGTCGACGATCTCGGCGACCTCGACGCCGAATTTCTCGGCCAGTTCCTGCTTGCTGACGTTCTGATCCTCGATCACGTCGTGCAGCAGGGCGGCCATCAGGGAATCGGCGTCGAGCTTCCAGCCGGCGCAGATTTCAGTGACGGCGATGGGGTGGGAGATGTATGGCTCGCCGCTGGCGCGGAACTGCCCCAGGTGGGCGTTGTCGGCGAAGCGGTAGGCTTCCCGGATCCGCTCGATGTCGCGCGGGCCGAGATAGCCGGAGACGATCTGGTTGAGCCCGGCCAGCGAGGCGATCGGGCTGGGCGCGGGTTCGGACTGCGGGGCAGGGGCGGTGTGCGGCTTGCGCCGCCGCAGGCGGGGGCCTTTGCGCAGGACGGCGAGCAGTCCGGAGGACGCGCCGCGCAAACCTGAGAACGCCATGGCCCGCCCCCCGGAATCAGGTGGGGACTTTGCGCAGCATCTCGGTGCCGACCAGGCCCTGGGCGATTTCACGCAGCGCGGTGACCGTGGGCTTGTTGTGGCTCTGGATGCGGGGCTCGTGACCCTGGGCCAGTTCGCGGGCGCGATAGGTCGCGACCAGGGTCAGGTCGAAGCGGTTGGGCACTTGCTCGAGGCAGTCTTCTACGGTGATGCGGGCCATATGTATCCTGGTTCAGGGTGCGGTTGACAGCGGTTTGCGGATGCCCAGCTGGGTGAACAGTTCGGCGTGCCGGACGGATTGCGCCGTGTAGCGCAGCCGCGCCGCGCAGATCACGTGCCGGAGCTGTTCCAATGCAAGGCTAAATTCTTGATTAATAATAACATATTCGCAATCAGAGGCATGCGCCATTTCGCCGCCCGCGGCGAGCAGCCGCCGGGCGATGACCTGGGGCGCGTCCTGGCCGCGCTTTTTCAGGCGGGCTTCGAGGGCCTCGATCGAGGGCGGCAGGATGAAGATGCCGATCGCCTGGGGGTAGTGGCGGCGCACCTGGAGTGCGCCCTGCCAGTCGATTTCCAGGATGATGTCGGTGCCTTCGGCCAGGGCCTGCTCGACCCGGTCGCGGGGCGTGCCATAGAAATTGCCGTGGACCTCCGCCCATTCGAGCATGTCGCCCCGGTCGCGCAGGGCCTGGAAGGTTTCCACGGAGACGAAGCGGTAGTGTTTTTTGTCTTCTTCGCCGGGCCGAGGCGTACGGGTGGTGCAGGAAATGGACAGCGCCAGGCTGGCGTCCTTTTCCAGCAGGGCATTGACCAGGCTGGACTTGCCCGCCCCGCTGGGGGCGACCACCATGAAGATATTGCCGGAAGACTGCGTCATGTCGGATTCGTGTCAGCGTGAGGCGGATGCCGGGTCGGGCTGGCCGAACTCGGCCAGCGCATCGGCGTAGGCCTGAGGGCCGGTGCACAGGAAGACGATGGCGTCGCCCGGGTTCAGGTTGAAGAGCACGTCCTGGATCTGTTCCGAGGCGTCGTCGCCGTCGTGGATCGCGGCGACGTGGACATCGCCGTCCCCCTGGAACTGCTCGGCCGGGACCAGTTCCGCCACCTGCTCGACGTCGGCTTCGCGCTGGGCCACGTAGACCCGGAAGGACAGGTCTTCCAGGGTGATGTCCAGGACCAGCCCCCGGTCCAGATGAGAGATCAGTCGGCTGTCGAGCGGCATGGGCATTGGGGAAGTGGGACGAGTTCCCCGATTATAGACGCTTTGCCGGGATGGCCCGGGTGCGGGCCGGGGCTTGCGGATCGGCGAGCCGGCTCCGTGCAGTCCGCTCAGGGCCGGACGGCGCCGAACGTCGCCACTACCGGCGCGTGGTCCGAGGGCTTGTCCCAGCCGCGCGGCGTCTTGTCCACCGCGCATTCCCGGCAGCGCGCCGCCAGGTCCGGCGTCGCCAGGATGTGGTCGATGCGCAGGCCGGCGTTGCGCCGGAAGCCCATCTGGCGGTAGTCCCACCAGCTGAAGGTGCGCGGCGGCTGGTCGAACAGGCGGAAGGTGTCCTTCAGGCCCAGGCCCAGCAGGTCGCGGAAGGCCTGGCGCTCGGGGTCGGAAACCAGGATTCCGCCTGCCCAGGCGGCGGGGTCGTGCACGTCCTCGTCGGCCGGAGCGACGTTGTAGTCGCCCAGGATCGCCAGGTCCGGGTGGCGGCCGATCTCCGCGTCCAGCCAGCCGCGCAGCGCCTGGAACCAGTCCAGCTTGTAGGCGTACTTGTCGCTGCCCACCGCCTGGCCGTTGGGGCAGTAGGCGCTGACGACGCGCACGGGCCGCCCGTCCGGGCCGGGCAGGGTGGCGGCGATGATGCGCTGCTGCGGATCGTCGTAGCCGGGGATGTTGCGCTGCACGTCCAGCAGGGGTGTCCTGCTCAGGATCGCCACGCCGTTGTAGGTTTTCTGTCCCGCCCAGCAGGCGTGGTAGCCGGCGGCTTGCAGGGCCTCGTGCGGGAATTTTTCATCCGGCAGCTTCAATTCCTGCAGGCATAGCGCGTCGACCGGATTGGCCCGCAGCCAGTCCAGGACGTGGCCCAGGCGGACGTTCAGGGAATTGACGTTCCAGGTGGCGAGTTTCATAGGGGGCGATGCTTCGTGCAAAGGCCACTATGGTATCAGCCTGGCATCGGCCGCATGCCTTGGGGCCGTCCCCTCAGCGCCTCCCATGCCCCAGCCTGGGCGCCGCCGGTCCCGGCAGCGCGGCGGCACGCTGTCCGCCGGCTGCCTGGACGCCCTGATCCCTCAGCCGGAAGGTGGCGACCAGTTGCGCCAGGGTGTCGGCCTGCTCCTGCAGGCTGGATGCGGCGGCGGCCGACTCTTCCACCAGGCTGGCGTTCTGCCGGGTGACGTCGTCCATCTGCGTGACCGCCGAGTTGATCTCCTCGATGCCGGTGGTCTGCTCGCGGCTGGCCGCGCTGATCTCGCCCATGATGTCGGTGACACGGTTGATGCTGTCGACGATGTCCTGCATCGTGGCGCCGGCGCGCGAGGCCTGCTCGTTGCCCTTGGCGGCGGATTCGACCGAGGTGTCGATCAGGCCCT
>NZ_JBHSEZ010000028.1:254222-254437 GCF_042653765.1 Castellaniella denitrificans
GGTGGCGCCGGCGCGCGAGGCCTGCTCGTTGCCCTTGGCGGCGGATTCGACCGAGGTGTCGATCAGGCCCTTGATCTCCTTGGCCGCGCCGGCCGAACGCTGGGCGAGCGCCCGGACCTCGGAGGCCACCACGGCGAAGCCGCGGCCCTGTTCGCCGGCGCGGGCGGCCTCGACCGCGGCGTTCAGGGCGAGGATGTTGGTCTGGAAGGCGATGG
>NZ_JBHSEZ010000028.1:254447-272701 GCF_042653765.1 Castellaniella denitrificans
TTCGCCGGCGCGGGCGGCCTCGACCGCGGCGTTCAGGGCGAGGATGTTGGTCTGGAAGGCGATGGAGTCGATGACGCCGATGATGTCGGCGACCTGCTGGGACTTGGCGTTGATCTCGCCCATGGTGGAGACGAGCTCGGCGACGATGGCGCCGCCGTCGGTGGCGGTCCTGGCGGCCGAGGCGGCCAGTGTGTTGGCCTGCTGGGCGTTGTCGGCGTTCTGGCGCACGGTGGCGGTGATTTCCTCCATCGTGGCGGCGGTCTCGGCCAGGGAACTGGCCTGTTCTTCCGTGCGCGAGGACAGGTCCAGGTTGCCGGCGCTGATCTGCGCCGAGGCCGAGGCGATCGCGTCCGAACCGCTGCGCACTTCGCCCAGGGCGCCGCGCAGATTGCGGGTCATGGTGGCCAGGGCGTTCAGCAACTGGCCGATTTCATTCGCCGAGTCCACGTGGATTTCATGGCTGAGGTCGCGTTGCGCGATGGCCTCGGCGGCCGTGACCGCGCGCCGCAGCGGTCCGGTGATGGCGCGCATGACGCGCCAGGCGAACAGGGGCCCCAGGATGAAGGCCAGGATCGTGGCCAGCGCGAGGATGCGTTCGCTCAGCGTGGCCTGGTCCGCCGATTGCCGCTGGGCCAGGTCGATCTGTTCCTGCTGGTAGGTGTTCAGCGCCTCGATGCTGGCGAGATAGGTCCGGTTGATCTCGGGCAGGCGTTCCCGGACGATGTCGTTGGCGACCATGGCCTGGTGCTCGTCCAGCGCCTTGTAGATGGTGTCGAGGGTGCCCAGGTAGCTGGCGCGCTGGTCCATGATGTGCTGGAAGAGGCGCCGGGACTCGGGCGTGGTGAACAGGGTGTCGGCCTGCCGGGTGTATTCGCTGATTTTCTTCGTCGCGTCGCTGATCCCCTCCTTGAAGTACTCGACCATTTCCGGATCCGAGACCAGGGCGTAGGCCATGACCTGGTTGGCGCGGACATCGACGGCCCGGATCCACCGGTCCATCAGCTGGCCGGCCTGGCGGCGCTGGCCGATTTCCTCGGCGATCGACTGGGCGTTGATGGCGTTCCAGATGCCGATCAGCGCCAGGATCAGGGCCAGGGACAGGAGGAAGCCGAAAGCCGCGGCGAGCCGCGTACTGATCTTGAGGTTTTTCATGAGGGTCCGGCGATGCGCGCCATTCGTGAGAAGAATGCCCTCAATGTTAGGGAAAACCCTGGAATCATGATCGATCCAGCAGAGGGCAATAAGGCCCCCAGTATTTTGTTTACCGGTGTATAACCTCTTTGTTCATGCGGGAATCGCATCGAATCGGCGGCGTACGATCCGGCGGCGAGGCCGGGACGGGCGCCGGGTCAGGCGGCCGTCAGGCGGAAGACGCCGGTGTCCATGCGGGACACCCCGCGCTCGGCGAACTTGGGTTCCTGTGCCAGGACGTCGCGGGTCTCCAGCCGTTCGATGCGCCAGCGGTCGCCGTAGAGCGCCCGGATCTCGGATTCGGGCACGGAGAACGGCGGACCGTCCATTTCCGACTGCGGATAGTCCAGGGTCAGCAGCAGCGCGCGGCAGCCGATGGGCAACTGGCCGTAGACGTGGCGCGCATAGCGCGTGCGCAGTTCCGGCGGCAGGGCGATCAGGGCGGCGCGGTCATAGCAGGCCGCACAGCCGGCCAGGGTCTCCGCGCCCAGGCCGAAGATGTCGCCGCACAGGAACTCGATCGATCCGGCGCGGTACAGGGTGCCCTGGGGCGTGGGCCGGATTTCGGGCCGCAGCGCGTGTTCCTCGAAGAACTGCCCGACGGCGATCGGCGAGAGTTCCACGGCCAGCACGTCGTGGCCCTGCGCCGCCAGCCAGGCGACGTCCAGGGTCTTGCCGGCCAGGGGCACCAGCACCCGGCTGCCGGCCGGCAGTCCGAGCCCGGGCCAGTGTTTCTGCAGCAGGGGCATGACGCGGGATTGATGGAAGCCGGTCTGTCCGAGCTCCCAGCGTTGCAGCCAGAAATCCGTATCCATGTGTGTCTCTTCGCGGGAATGGGCATGCGCATGCCGGACTGGGAAGCGTCCGGTTCCGGCGGCGGCTGGTGGCATGATGACACAGGACCGTACATCGGGAAACTTGAAACGCTCCGCCTCCGCCGCGATGATGAAACAGTCGATCACGCAACGCAGGAGTACAGAATGAACCAGGTGTTGAAGGGCTTTCTAGCCGCTTCCGTCATTGCGTTGGGCCTGGCCGGCCCCCTGACGGTCGCCCGGACGGCGGGCGCCCAGGCGGCCTACGAGGCCGTGGACCAGCCGACCGACGAGCAGCTGCAGCGTTATGCGGCCGCTGTGCGCAAGGTCAGCGCCGTGGCGGCGGAATACCAGCCCAAGCTCGAGGCCGCCCAGGACGAGCCGGCCAAGCAGGCGGTCCGCGTCGAGGCCGACCAGAAGATGGTGGACCAGGTCGAGGCGGGCGGCATGAGCGTCGCCGAATACAACGGCATCAGCCGCGCCGTGCGCGAAAATCCCGAATTGCGCCAGAAGGTCGAGCGCCTGGTCGGCAAGTGACGGCGATGCCCCGGAGCCGTCCGGCCCCGGGGCCGATCCGCCCGGCGGTCGGAGGCGCGGGGGTTGGCGGGGATGCCGTCCGCCGCCCCCGGGATCGCGCGGGCGTTCCGCCCGGGCGGAATCAGTTCTTTTCGGACCAGAACACGCCGCCCGTGGCCCAGCGGTCCTTGCTGATCTCGGTCAGGATGATGTCCACCGAGTCCGGCTGGCAACCCAGGACTTCGCAGGTGCGCTCGGTCAGGGCGCGGACGAGTTCGCGCTTCTTTTCGGGGGTGCGGCCCTCGAACAGTTCGATGTGCATTGTCGGCATGGCGTGGCTCCTGTGAGGTTGGGAGGGGGAGCCTAGCATATCGCGCGGCCTCCCTTCGTTTCGTGTCCAGACCGTGGGCGCTTTCTGTGCCGGGGTCATTGACGGCGTTCGTGATCGTGCTATAAATATATTTGTTGGATATTAATTCGTGGCGCATTGCGAGCCCCGTTTTCGCCCGGGCCTCCGGGCCATATCACGTCTGCCTCTAGGAAAGCATATGAAAACCGAAGGAGTCCTGGTTCCCATCGTCACCCCGTTCGCGGCGGACGGCCGCGTCGACGCCAACGCGCTGCGCCGGCTGGTGGAGCGCTTCATCGAGGCCGGCGTCGCCGGCATCGTCGCTTGCGGCACTACGGGCGAATACTATGCGCTGGAAGACGACGAGCGCGAGCTGGTGCTGCGCACGGTGGCCGAGGCCACGCGGGGCCGCGTGACGGCGATCGCCGGCATCAACGCCCTGTCCACGACCCAGGCCATCCGCAACGCGCACCAGGCCGAGGCCCTGGGCTACGACGGCCTGATGCTGTCCACGCCGCCCTACAGCCTGCCGGAGCAGGCCGGCATCGCGCAGCACTTCCGCACGGTGGCGCAGGCCACGAAGCTGCCCATCATCATGTACGACTTCCCGGCGCGGGTGGGCGTGCAGATCGCCGTGGACACGGTGATCGAACTGGCGCGCATCCCCAACATCGTCGGCATCAAGGAAAGCAGCGGCAGCTTCAACCGCGCCCTGGCCCTGATCCAGGCCGGCATCCCGGATTTCCAGATCATCAGCGGCTCCGACGACATGGCGGCCGATTTCCTGTTCTGGGGCGTGCGCAGCTGGATCAGCGGCGGCGCCAACGTCTTCCCGGCCGAGCAGGCCGCCATGGTCGAGGCCGCCGGCAAGGGGCAGTGGGACGAGGTCCGCCGCCTGATGAGCGGCATGTATCCGGTGATCCAGGCCATGGAATCCGGCGACTACAACCAGAAGGCCAAGCTGGGCTGCCGCCGCCACGGCATCGAGGCCGGCCCGGTGCGCCTGCCCCTGGCGCCGCTGTCGGAACAGGATGAACGCGCCTTCCTGGCGCTGCTGGACGCCTACCAGGGCTGAGGAGACCGCCATGCCGCAAACCAAGGAACAGATTTTCGCCCAGGCCCGCGAGGGCGGCCTGTGGGCCGGCCACCTGATTCCCGGCCATGACGCGCCGGGCGCCCGGATGGACAACACCACGCCGATCGACAACAGCGTGATCGGCGCCCTGGAATCGGGCACCGCGGCCGACGTCGATCTGGCGGTGCGCGTGGCGCGCGCCAGCTTCAAGTCCGGCGAATGGTCGCAGCGGGCTCCCGCCGAACGCAAGCGCGTGCTGCTGGCCTGGGCGGACCTGATGGAGGCCCACGCCGAGGAACTGGCGGCGCTGGACTGCATCGACGCCGGCAAGCCGATCACCGAGTGCCTGAACACGGACCTGCCGGCCACGCTGGACACCTTCCGCTGGTACGCGGAGGCCATCGACAAGTGCTTCGGCCGCATCGCCCCGACCGGGCCGGCCGCCACGGGCCTGATCGTCAAGGAACCCATCGGCGTGGTGGGGGCCGTGCTGCCCTGGAACTTCCCGGCCCAGATGTACGCCTGGAAGGTCGCGCCCGCGCTGGCGGCCGGTAATTCGGTCATCGTCAAGCCGGCCGAGCTGACCTCCCTGAGCGCCTACCGCATGACCCAGCTGGCCCACGAGGCCGGCGTCCCGGCCGCCGCGCTGCAGCTGGTGACCGGCCTGGGCGAGGAAGTCGGTCAGGCGCTCGGCCGCCATATGGACGTGGACGTGGTGTCCTTCACCGGCTCCACCGAGGTCGGCCGCTATTTCCTGAAATACTCGGCCGAAAGCAACCTGAAGGAGATCGTCCTGGAATGCGGCGGCAAGAGCCCCCAGGTGATCTTCGAGGACGCGGACCTGGACGGGCTGGTGGACCACGTGCTGGCCGCCGCCTTCTGGAACATGGGCGAGAACTGCAGCTGCGGCTCGCGCCTGATCGTCCAGGCGAGCGTCAAGGACGCGGTGCTGGACCGCCTGCGCGCGCGCCTGTCGGACTGGAAGGTCGGCCTGCCCACGGACGAGTCCGTGCAGATCGGCCCCATGGTCGAGCGCGCGCACTTCGACAAGGTGCGCGGCTTCCTGGAAGGCGCGGCGGCCGAGGGCGCGCGCCTGGCGCACGGCGGGCGCATCCATTCGGAGCTGGGCAGCGGCTGGTACGTCGAACCGACCATCTTCGACGGCGTCACGCGCGAATCGCGGCTGTTCCGCGAAGAGGTCTTCGGCCCCATCCTGGCCGTGTCCACCTTCGAGACCGAGGCCGAGGCCATCGAACTGGCCAACGACAGCAACTACGGCCTGGCCGCGTCCCTGTACACCCGCGACGTGGGCCGCGCCCAGCGCGTGGCGCGCGCCATCCAGGCGGGTACGGTGTCGGTCAACGGTTTCTCGGAAGGCGACATCACCACCCCGTTCGGCGGCTACAAGCAGTCCGGCTTCGGCGGCCGCGACAACGGCCTGGAGGCCCTGGACCAGTACCAGCAGGTCAAGACGATCTGGTATGTGAATTGAGGATGAAAAAGGCGCCGTAAGGCGCCTTTTTCATCCTTCTATCACCGTGTGGGTGAATTCCATCAGGTAGTCCATCAGCGCGTCCGCGCCGGCGATGGCCCGGTCCGGGTCGTTGGCGTGGATGCCCTCGGCCAGCATCAGGTGGCAGCGGGCGCCGCGCTCCAGGTCGCCCTCGTGCTGGTAGGCGTACCAGAAGCGCCGGCACTGGATGATCATCGGGATGATCGCTTGCACGGCATAGGGATTGCGGCTGGCCTCGTGGGTCACGCGGTCCAGCGCCTGGTCGGCCTGCATGTAGCCCGCCAGGTCACCCCGGCGCGCGGCCGCCGTCATGTCGTGCGCGCATTGCAGCAGGGCTGCGCGCTGCCCGGTCGTGGCGCGGCGGGCCGCGGACCCCGCGATCAGCCGTTCCAGCACCCGCCGGGTCTCGATCAGGATCAGGTGTTCCGCGATGCGGATCTCGCTGACGCGCAGTCCGCGCCGGGGCTGCTGCTCGATCAGGCCGCTGGCGATCAGCCGCATCAGGGCCTCGCGGATCGGCGTGCGGCCCAGGCCGGTCATCTGGATCAGGTCGCTTTCCACGATCGGCTGGTTGGGTTCCAGCTGCAGCGTGGCGATCATCTGCTCGATGCGGTCGTAGGCCGCCTCGGTGGCGCGGATCTTGACGGTAGGGGATGCGGAAGTCATGGCGCGGAAGGATCAGGACTGCGGTTCGATGCCCCACTGGAAGGGGTCGTCGTCCTGCAGGATCAGGGTGGTTTCGCCGCTGATGTGGGCGCGCCCGCGCAGGGTCGGGATGACCTCGCCGTGCTCGCCCGGCTCGTAGCTGGCCTGGAACTGGCTGCCAATGATACTGGACTGGCGCCAGACCTGTCCCGGGGCGAGCTTGCCGTCGGCGGCCAGGCAGGCCAGCTTGGCGCTGGTGCCGGTGCCGCAGGGCGAACGGTCGTAGGCCTTGCCGGGGCACAGCACGAAATTGCGGCTGTCGGCGTCCTCGTCGGCGCCGAAAAGCTCGATGTGGTCGATGCGCGCGTCGCCGCGCCCCCGGATGCCCTGGGCGTCCAGGGCCTGGCAGATGGCCCAGGTGTATTCGGTCAGTGCGGCCCGGTCGGCCCCGGGGACGACGCGGTCGGGGGCGTCCACCAGGAAGAACCAGTTGCCGCCCCAGGCGATGTCGCCATGCACGATGCCGTGGCCGGGGACGTCCACGGCGACCGCCTTGCGGTGGCGGTAGGCGGGGACGTTGCGCACGCTGACCGAACCGTCGTCGTGCAGCGTGGCGGTGACGGTGCCCACCGGGGTCTCGATGCGGTGCTCGCCCGGCTCGATGCGGCCCAGCCAGGCCAGCGAGGCCAGCAGGCCGATGGTGCCGTGGCCGCACATGCCCAGGTAGCCGGTGTTGTTGAAGAAGATCACGCCGGCCGTGGCGGCGGGGTCCTCCGGGGCGCACAGCAGGGCGCCGACCAGCACGTCGCTGCCGCGCGGCTCCAGGATCACGGTCTTGCGCCACTCATCGTGCCGTTCGGCCAGCAGCCGGCGGCGTTCGGCCATGGAACCGCCGCCCAGGTCGGGAAAGCCGTCGAGCACCAGCCGGGTCGGCTCCCCGCCGGTGTGGGAATCCAGGATGGAGATGCGATGCATGATGAGTCCTCAGAAAAAGCGTTCCGGCCGGTAGGGGGAGAGGTCGATGGCGGGCGCCTGGCCGCCGACCAGGTCGCGGATCAGGCGGGCGGTGGCGGCCGACTGCGTCAGGCCCAGGTGGCCGTGGCCGAAGGCGTAGAAAATGTCCGGATGGCGCCGGGCGCGGCCGATCACCGGCAGCGAGTCGGGCAGGCTGGGCCGGAAGCCCATCCATTGCTCTCCGCCCTCGGTGCGCAGCGCCGGCATGAAGGCCTTGGCCTTGTCCAGCATGGCCTGGGCGCGGCGGTAGTCGGGCGGGCGCTTCAGGCCGGCCAGCTCGACGGCGCCGCCCACGCGGATGCCGCAGCTCAGGGGCGAGATCACGAAGCCGTGGTCGGAAAAAGTGATCTGGCGGCGCAGGTCCAGCGCGTCCGGCGGCAGGGTCGTGTTGTAGCCGCGCTCGGTTTCCAGGGGGATGGGGTCGCCCAGCGGACGGCTCAATTGGTGCGACCAGGCGCCGGCGGCGATCACCACCCGGCGCGCTTGCAGGGCGGTGCCGTCGTCCAGCGCCAGGCGGCCGCCTTCCGCGGCGGGCTCGACGGCGCGGACCTCGCGGCGCAGCAGCCGGGCGCCGAGCGCCTGCGCGCGCAGGCCGATGTCCACGGCCAGCGCCTGGGGATCGTCGACGTTGCGCCAGCGGGGCACCAGCATGCCGTGGGTGAAGCGGGGCGCCAGGCCGGGCTGCAGTTCGGCCAGTTCGGCACCCTGGACGGGATGGCTCTCGATGCCGTAGGCCAGCCGCTGGCGGGCGGTTTCCCGGGCGGCGGCGAAGCGCTCGGCGCCTTCGTAGACTTCCAGCACGCCTTCGGTGTGCAGGTGGCGGTCCAGCCCCGTGCGGGCCAGCATGGCCAGCATTTCCTCCTGGGCCAGGCCGATCAGGGCGACCTGGGCCTGGATGTTGGCTCGGTAATGCGACGGCCAGCTGGCCCGCCACAGGCGCAGCAGCCAGGGCGCGATGCGCGGCAGGTAGGCGGGCGGCAGGCTGAGCGGCCCCAGCGGATCGAACAGCCAGCGGGCCGCCTTGCGGATGATGCGCGGGGAGGCCAGCGGCAGGATCTCGGCGAAGGCCAGGGCGCCCGCGTTGCCCCGGCTGGCGCCGCTGGCCGGGTCGTTGCGCTCGACCACGACGACGTCGTGTCCGGCCTCGCGCAGATACAGGGCGCAGCTCAGGCCGATGATGCCGCCGCCCACGATGGCGACGTCACAGGAGGAAGCGTTCATGATGGATGCCGGTCAGGATCACGCATGGATCCGATACCGGAGATGATTTCACAGACGCGGTAAATATTCAACCAATATATTTACCGGGGCCGGCATTCCGGGACCGCGCCCCGGGAGTCATTCGATGCCCCAGCGGCGGGCGAGGACGGCGCGTTCCAGGGTGCCGATGTATTGCTGGATGGCGATCTGGCGGTTGTCCGGCAGATTGAAGTAGCGGCAGGCGACCTGGTGCTGCGGCTTGCCGTTGTCCTGGGTCAGGTGGGCGGAGCGCAGCACGCGCAGGGCGATGTCCAGTTCGCCGGCGTCGGGCAGTTCCAGCGTGCATTCGTCGAAGATCGTGCCCACGGGGGTTTCGGCGAGCAGGTTGTCGCGGTCCACCAGCTGCAGGCCCCCTGCGCTGATGTCGGCGATCCGGAAGCGGGCCTTGCCGGACGGCAGGGAGGCGTCCTCGATCAGGCAGTGGGCGGGGTTGCTGGCCGGAATGTCGACTCGGAAGAATTCGCGCCGCTGGACCCGCCGCAGCTGGGTGGGCCAGGCCATCGACAGGGCGGGCTTGCCCTCGTGCATGGCGGGGCTCAGAGGCCCCGTGAATTCGATCATCACGCGGTCCAGCGTGCCCTGCAGGCGCACGGCGGGCGCGCGCAGCAGCTGGGTGTTGATCTGGTCCTCGGAGGCGTTGTCCAGCAGCAGCGTGCCGGCCTTCGCGTCGACGTCGAGCAGCGTGGAGATGATCGAGACGGCCTTGCCGGGGATGTCCAGGCGCACCAGCACCCGCTGGCTGAGCAGGCCTTGCAGGATGGAGCTGATTTCGAGCGATTGCGATACCAGACAGGGATCGTCTTCCTGGAAGGCCATGGTCGTGGGCTGCGCCGGGACGCCTAGAGTGCGACAAGGATGAATTCTAAACGATCGGCCCCGGAAAACGGCGTTCCGGGACTGCGGGAAAGCCCGTATGCGCAGGCCTTCCCGCGAAACGTCGCCGCCCCCCTATTCCAGGGCCTTGACCATGTCCTCCAGGACCTTCTTGGCGTCGCCGAACACCATCATGGTCTTGTCCATGTAGAACAGCTCGTTGTCCAGGCCGGCGTAGCCCGCCGCCATCGAGCGCTTGTTGACGATCACGGTGCGCGCCTTGTAGGCCTCCAGGATCGGCATCCCGGCGATGGGCGAGTTCGGGTCGTTCTTGGCCGCCGGGTTGACCACGTCGTTGGCGCCCAGCACCAGCACCACGTCGGTCTGGCCGAATTCGCCGTTGATGTCCTCCATCTCGAACACCTGGTCGTAGGGGACCTCGGCCTCGGCCAGCAGCACGTTCATGTGCCCCGGCATGCGGCCGGCCACCGGGTGGATGGCGTATTTCACCGTGACGCCCTGGTCGGACAGCTTCGCGGCCAGTTCCTTGAGCGCATGCTGGGCGCGCGCCACCGCCAGGCCGTAGCCCGGGACGATGGTGACGGTCTCGGCGTTGCTCATGAGGAAGGCGGCATCGTCCGGACTGCCGGACTTGACGCTGCGCTGCGCGCCGTCGCCCGCCGCGCCCGCGGCGGACGGCTCGGCGCCGAAGCCGCCCAGGATCACGTTGAAGAACGACCGGTTCATCGCCTTGCACATGATGTAGGACAGGATCGCGCCGGAGGAGCCCACCAGCGAGCCGGCGATGATCAGCATCGGGTTGTTCAGCGAGAAGCCGATGCCCGCCGCCGCCCAGCCCGAGTAGCTGTTCAGCATGGAGATCACCACCGGCATGTCGGCCCCGCCGATCGGGATGATGATCAGCACGCCCAGCACGAAGGCGATGGCCGTCATGAGGATGAAGGGCAGCCAGGCTTGCGTCGCCATGAACCAGAAGCCGCAGGCCAGCATCAGGATCGCCAGCAGCAGGTTCAGCATGTGCTGGCCGGGGAAGACCACCGGCGCGCCCTGGAACAGGCGGAACTTGTACTTGCCCGACAGCTTGCCGAAGGCGATCACCGACCCGGAGAAGGTGATGGCGCCGACGAAGGTGCCGATGAACAGTTCCAGCCGGTTGCCGACCGGGATCGGCGCCCCGTGCGCGGCGATGCCGAAGGCGTGCGGCTCGGCCACGACCGCCGTGGCGATGGCCACGGCCGCCAGGCCGATCATGCTGTGCATGAAGGCGATCAGCTCCGGCATCTTGGTCATCTGGACCTTGCGCGCCAGCACGGTGCCGATGGCGCCGCCGACCAGCAGGCCGAGGATCACGCGCCCCAGGCCGGCGGCGGTGGCGCCGTCGCGCGCCAGGCCGACGATGAGCGCCGCCGTGGTCAGGATGGCGATCGCCATGCCGATCATGCCGAAGGCGTTGCCCCGCCGCGAGGTGGTGGGGTGGGACAGGCCCTTGAGCGCCTGGATGAAGCAGACCGAGGCGACGAGGTAGAGCAGGGTGACGAGGTTGGCCGAGATCATGCCTGGCCTCCCTTGCGTTCCTTCTTCTTGAACATCTCCAGCATGCGCTGGGTGACCAGGAAGCCGCCGAAGACGTTCACCGCCGCCAGGGCCACGGCGAACACGCCCATGGACTGGGCCAGGCCGCCGTCGGTCAGGCCGGTCGCCAGCATGGCGCCGACGATGACGATGGCCGAGATGGCGTTGGTCACGGCCATCAGCGGGGTGTGCAGGGCCGGGGTCACGTTCCAGACCACGTGGAAGCCCACGTAGACGGCGAGCACGAAGATGATGATGTTGATCAGGGTGGGATTGACGGCTTCCATCAGGCGCTCCTCAGGACCTGGCCGTCCTTGCAGACCAGGCAGGCTTTGACGATGTCGTCGTCAGCCGGCGGGGCGTAGCGGCCCTCGGCGTCGATGACGAGTTTCAGGAAATCGAGCACGTTGCGCGCGTACAGCGCGGAAGCGTCGGTCGCCAGCAGGGCGGGCAGGTTGGCCAGCCCGACCAGGGTGACGCCGTCGCGCTCGACGACCTCGCCCGGCACCGACAGCGGGCAGTTGCCGCCGCGCTCCACCGCCAGGTCGACGATGACCGAGCCCGGCTTCATGGCGGCCACCGTGTCCGGCTGGATCAGGGTCGGGGCCGGCCGGCCGGGGATCAGGGCCGTGGTGATGACGATGTCGGCCTGCTTGCAGCGCTCGGCCACCAGGGCGGCCTGGCGCGCCATCCACGCGGCCGGCATGGGCCGGGCATAGCCGCCGACGCCTTCGGCGATCTCGCGCTCCTCGTCGGTCTCGTAGGGCACGTCGATGAACTTGCCGCCCAGCGATTCGACCTGCTCGCGCGCGGCGGGGCGCACGTCCGAGGCTTCCACCACGGCGCCCAGGCGGCGCGCGGTGGCGATGGCCTGCAGGCCGGCCACGCCCGCGCCCAGCACGACCACGCGGGCCGCCTTCAGGGTGCCGGCGGCGGTCATCATCATAGGGAAGATGCGGCCGTAGTACTGGGTGGCCAGCAGCACGGCCTTGTAGCCGGCCAGGTTGGCCTGGGACGAGAGCACGTCCAGGCTCTGGGCGCGGGTCGTGCGCGGCGCGGCTTCCAGGGCGAAGGCCGTGAGGCCCGCGCCCGCCAGGGCCTGCAGGCCGTCCCGGTCGAAGGGGTCCAGCATGCCGAGCAGCACGGCGCCCGGCTTCATGCGGCCCAGTTCGGCCGCGTCGGGGCGGCGCACCTTCAGGACCAGCTCGCCGCCCAGGGCGGCGCCGGCGTCGGCCAGTTCGGCGCCCGCCTTTTCATAGTCGGCGTCGGGATAGCGGGCGGCCGTGCCGGCGCCGCGTTCGACCAGGACCCGATGGCTCGCCTGGACCAGCTTCCTGACGGTTTCGGGGGTGGCGGCGACCCGGGTCTCGCCCGGCAGGGTTTCGCGGGGAATGCCTATCTGCATGGCGGCCTCCCGGCGGGGATGCGGCGGTATTGCGGCATGGGATTTCCTTGATGTCTTGGGGGTTGGGGCGGGACGGAGCCGGTTTCAACGGCTGGCGTCCAGCGCCTGGCGCAGATCGTCGAGGATGTCGTCGATGTGCTCGATACCGATGGACAGGCGGATCATGTCTTCGCCGACACCGGCACGGGCGAGTTCTTCGGGGCTGAGCTGGCGATGGGTGGTCGAGGCCGGATGGCAGGCCAGGGATTTCGCGTCGCCGATGTTGACCAGCCGCAGGATCAGTTGCAGGGCATCGATGAAGCGGGCGCCGGCGGCGCGGCCCCCCTGGATGCCGAAGGACAGGATGCTGGCGGGCAGCCCGCCCATGTATTTTTGCGCCAGGGCGTGTTCGGGGTGGTCCGGCAGGCCGGCGTAGTTCACCCAGGCGACCTGCGGGTGGTCCCGCAGGAAGCGGGCCACGGCCAGGGCGTTGGCGCAGTGGCGTTCCATGCGCAGGGCCAGGGTCTCGATGCCCTGCAGCACCAGGAAGGAATTGAAGGGCGAGATCGCGCCGCCGGTGTTGCGCAGCGGCACGACGCGGCAGCGGCCGATGAAGGCGGCCGGGCCGAAGGCTTCCGTGTAGACCACGCCGTGGTAGGACGGGTCCGGCTCGTTCAGCATGGGAAAGCGGTCGCGGTGCTCGGCCCAGGGGAATTTGCCGCTGTCCACGACGGCCCCGGCGATGCTGGTGCCGTGTCCCCCCATGTACTTGGTCAGGGCATGCACCACGATGTCGGCGCCCCATTCGATGGGGCGGCACAGGGCGGGCGAGGCGACCGTGTTGTCCACGATCAGCGGCACGCCGTGGCGGTGCGCGGCCTCGGCCAGCGCCTGGATGTCGATGATGTTGCCCGCCGGGTTGCCGACCGATTCGCAGAACACCGCGCGGGTGCGCTCGTCGATCAGGGCTTCCAGGGCGGCGACGTCGTCGTGGGGCGCGAAGCGGACTTCCAGGCCCTGGCGCGGGAAGGTGTGGGCGAACAGGTTGTAGGTGCCGCCGTAGAGCTTGCTGGTGGAGACGATGTTGTCGCCCGCCTGCGCCAGGGTCTGGATGGCGTAGGTGATGGCCGTCATGCCCGAGGCCACGGCCAGCGCGGCCACGCCGCCTTCCAGGGCGGCGACGCGCTCTTCCAGGACGGCGGTGGTCGGGTTCATGATGCGGGTGTAGATGTTGCCGGCCACCTTCAGGTCGAACAGGTCCGCGCCATGCTGGGTGTCGTCGAACGCGTACGAGGTGGTCTGGTAGATCGGCACGGCGACGGCCTTGGTCGTGGGGTCCGGGGTGTAGCCGGCGTGGATCGCCAGGGTCTCGAAGCGGCGGGTCATGGGGTGTCTCCTATGCGGCATGGTTTGAGGCAATCAGCCATGGTACCGGCGAATGCGCTTTCAATATAAGGTCTGTGTAAGGTTTATGATCACATTTTTATATAACCACAGATAATATGAAGCCCATTGCATTCTTCTACGAAATGCAATGCGGTGCAATAGAATGCGGCCGAACGCCGTAAACGGCCGTGCCGGACGCGGGCATGGGTTAGCATTTCGTTTGTTGTCCGGCCTGTGGCGGACTGCCGATCGAGGGTGTGGGTCAAAAAATGAATGTCTGGTTGAAGCGGGTGCTGTTCAGCCTGGTCGTGGCGCTGCTGCTGGCGGTGGTCGGGCTGGCGATTTTCCTGCTGACCTTCAATCCGAACGCCTACAAGTCCAGGCTGGAATCCCTGGTGTTCGAACGCACCGCGCGCACGCTGACCATCGACGGCGACATCGGCCTGTCGCTGTTTCCCCGCATCGGCCTGTCCGTCAGCGACGTGGCCCTGTCCAACCGCGACGCCAAGGACACCTTCGTGTCCATCGACAGCGCCCGCTTCGCGGTGGCGATTTGGCCGCTGCTGTCGAACCGGCTGGTGGTGGACCACGTGGCCGTTACGGGCCTGAAGGCCTATGTCGTGCGGGACGCCCAGGGCCGCTTCAATTTCAGCGACCTGCTGGACGCGGACGGGGCCGCCGCGGCGGCGCCCGCGCCCCTGGCCGCCGCCGCGGCCGCGTCCGGCGCCGGCTCGGACCTCAACATCGACATCGCCGGCCTGGAACTGAAGGCGGGCCGGGTCCAGTACGTCGACCAGCGCGACGGCCTGTCCACGACCTTCGACCAGATCGAGGCGAACACCGGCCGGGTCACCTATGACCAGCCTTTCGACGTGTCCCTGAAGGCCGTGATCACGGGCAACGATCCGGTGCAGAACGCCCAGCTCCAGGCCCAGGCGCTGCTGCGCCTGAATCCGGGGGGACGCGGCTATTCGGCGCAGAAGATCAACGTGCAACTGAACGGGCGCCTGGGCAATCTGGACCAGTCGCAGGCCACGCTGCGGGGCAACCTGGCCTATGACGGCAAGGCCCGCAATTTTTCCGCGGACAACCTGGAACTGGCCCTGAACGGCAATATCGTCGGCGCCCATCCGATCCAGGGGCTGAAGGCCAGCCTGACGGCCGCGCAGCTGCGCCTGGACCAGCGCAATACCGCGCTCAAGATCGACAAGCTCGCCCTGCGCGCCGTGGGCCAGGACCGCGGGCGCGCCATGGACCTGGCCCTGGATGCGCCGGCCCTGGCGATTTCGCCCGATTCCGCCCAGGCCGATCCCGTGACCGGCACCTTCAAGTGGACCGGCGACGACACGCTGGCCATCTCGCTCGGCCTGGAAGGCCTGTCGGGCAACGCCGGCGAATGGCAGTTCCGCACGGCCAGCCTGGATGGGGCGCTGACGCAGGGCGAACGCCTGCTGCGCCTGAAGCTGACGTCGCCGCTGGCCTGGAACATGGCCCTGCGCAAGGGGTCGCTGAGCGCCATCAAGGGCGACATGGGCGTGCGCGACCAGGCGCTGCCGTCCGGCAGCTATGAATTCCCCATGATCGGCAGCGTGCACCTGGACCTGGTCCAGGATCTGCTGGCGGCCGACCTGAACGCCGTGATCGACGGCGGGCAGGCCGCCTTCAAGTCCCAGACCACGAAGCTGGCCACGCCCCAGCCCCAGACCCGGTTCACCCTGAACACGGAAAAGCTCGATCTGAACCGCTGGCTGCCGGCGCCGCCGTCTCCCGTCGCCGGATCGGGCGGCGCGGGCAAGGACGCCGCAAAGGAAGCGGACAAGAGCCAGGACGAGAAGGGCCAGGGCGCGGCCCCGGCCGGCGATGCGCAGGCGCCGCCGGCGGCCCCCGCGCCGATCGACCTGTCGTTCCTGCAGGGGCTGGACGTCGAGGGCGACGTGCGGATCGGGGACTTGCGGGTGCGCGACGTGCAGTTGATGGGCGTCGGCATCCAGGCCCGCGTCCAGAAGGGCGCGCTGGCCGTTCCCAAGCTGGCGGCCGGCCTGTACGAGGGCACGCTGTCGGGCCAGTTCAATGCGGGGGCCGACCAGACCTTCGGCCTGAAACTGAACCTGGACAAAGTCGCCGTGGCGCCCCTGCTCCAGGCCGCGCTGGGCCGGAACCTGCTGTCGGGGCGCGGCGCGGCGCAGATCGACCTGCGCGCGCAGGGCGCGACGCTGGATGCCCTGCAGCGGTCGCTGACGGGCAGGGCGGCCGTGCAGGTGCGTGACGGCGCGGTGCTCGGCGTGGATGCCTCGCGGACCCTGACGGAGGTGGCGGCGGCGCTGGGCAACGTCCTGAAGGGGCGCCTGGACGCCCTGGCCTCGCCGTTCGACAGCCGCCGCAGCACCGCCTTCAGCAGCCTGGACGGCCGCCTGGATCTCAAGGACGGCCAGGGGACGCTGTCGAAGCTGTCCGTGGTGTCCGACCTGGTGCGGGTGTCCGAAGGCAAGCCGGCGCGCATCGACGTGCCCGGCCGCAGCCTGGACCTGGTCCTGCAGGCCCAGGTGGCGGCGCGGCTGCCCAAGGGCCTGGATATCGCGCTGACGCCGCTGCTGGGTTCGACCATCCCCATCCATGTCACCGGCTCCTGGGACCATCCCGAGTACGACGTGAGCTGGTCGAGCGTCCGCAACCCGTCGATCCAGCGCGCCCTGAAGTCGGGGCTGATGGAACTGCTCAAGGGACGGGAC
Source organism: Castellaniella denitrificans (assembly GCF_042653765.1). Lineage (NCBI taxonomy): Bacteria > Pseudomonadati > Pseudomonadota > Betaproteobacteria > Burkholderiales > Alcaligenaceae > Castellaniella > Castellaniella denitrificans. The sequence continues at coordinate 270,731 of NZ_JBHSEZ010000028.1, forward strand.
CTGATCGATCAGGCGCTGCCGTCGCCCGAGCCCGAGGCGCCGGGCGCGGCCCCGAAGAACTCCGCGGCGCCGGCCTCCGGCGCCGATCCGGTGGAACGCATCGGCAAGGCCATCAAGGGCCTGCTGGGACAATGATCGCCACGAAGGGAACACACGCGATGACGACCGATTCCGCTTTTCAGCCGATCGCCGGGGCGGCCCCCCTGGCCGGCGAGGCCGCCCGGCCCTACGACCGCCGCTGGCTGGCGGTCGATGACCAGGACCGATGGCTGGATGCCGGCCGGGCGCCGGGCCTGGCCGGGCTGGAAATCAGCCTGCGCTTCGGCTATCTGGTGATCCGCGCGCCCGGCATGCTGCGCCTGGACGTGCCGCTGGACGTGATCGAGGACGACGTCAGCGTCGAACGCACCGCGCGGGTCGGCGGGCGCGACGTGCGGGTCGTGGACGAGGGCGACCTGGCCGCGGCCTGGTTTTCCCAGTGGCTGGGCCAGCCCTGCCGGCTGGTGAAGGTACATCCGGACGCCGGGGCCGTCGACTGGCCGGCCTGAATCCGGCGCCTTTTTATTTCCCGTTCGCCGCTTCCTGCGCTTCGCGCAGGGCCTTGGCCTTGGCGTGCAGCCAGCGTTCCACGGACGGGAACACGAACTTGCTGACGTCCCCGCCCAGGATGGCGATTTCCCGCACGATGGTGCCGGAGATGAACTGGTACTGGTCCGACGGGGTCATGAACAGGGTCTCGACCTCGGGCAGCAGGTGGCGGTTCATGCCGGCCATCTGGAATTCGTACTCGAAGTCCGACACGGCGCGCAGGCCGCGCACGATGACGCGGGCGTCCTGTTCGCGCACGAAGTCCTTGAGCAGGCCGCCGAAGCTGCGCACCCGCACGTTGGGGTAGTGCCCCAGGACCTCCTCGGCGATCTCCAGGCGTTCCTGGAGGGTAAAGAACGGCCGCTTGTTCTGGCTGTGGGCCACGCCCACGACGACCTGGTCGAACAGGCTGGCCGCCCTTCGCACGAGGTCCTCGTGCCCACGGGTGAGCGGGTCGAAAGTGCCTGGGTAGACGGCGGTGATCATGCGGTCTCCGTATAAGTTGACGGAATCGGTATCCGGATCCCGGAGCATCCCGGATGCCGGGAGCTGGATTCGGGCGGCTGTTCAGAGTGTCTCCGAACAGTCATTATTCATATTTTTTTGCATTGCAGCAAATTGAATCAATCCGTAGTGGACCTGGCCCGCGCGTCCCTGGCGCAGGAGCGCCCAGTCCGGCGGCAGCGCGCCGAAGGGGGCTTCCGATTCCAGATACAGCAGGCCGCCCGGCAGCACGGCCCGGTCCAGCAGGGGCGGCAGGCGTTGCAGCCAGCCCGCGCCGAAGGGCGGGTCGAGCATCACCAGGTCGTAGGACGGGGCCTGCTGGGCGCGCAGGAAGGCGCAGGCCTCGCCCGCGTGGATGCGGATCGCGGGCGCCTTCAGGCGGGCCTGGACGGCCCGCAGGCCGGCCAGCGCGGCCGGGGCCTGCTCGACCAGCTGGACGGTCTCCACGCCCCGGGATGCGGCCTCGAAGCCCAGCGCTCCCGTCCCGGCGAACAGGTCAAGCACCCGGCGGCCGGCGAACGAGCCGTCCCAGAAATGCGCCAGCCAGTTGAACAGGGTCTCGCGCACCCGGTCGGGCGTCGGACGCAGGTGATCGCCTTCCGGAACGGAAATGGGCGTGCGGCGGTAGGCACCGCCTACAATACGGATCTGGTGTTTTTTCATGCGCGGTCCGCTGGGTCCGTGCCGGGCCTTGGCCGGATCGTTTTCAGTGTAAAGCCTATGTTCAGTTTCTTTAAACGCAAGAAAGCGCCCGCGCCGCAGGAAGCGGCGCTCGAACAGGACGCGGCCCCCGGCGCGCCGGAGGCCGCGGACGCGCCGGAAGTGGCGCCGGTGGCGCCCACCGAGCTGCCCGATGCGTGGGTGGCGCGCGCCGGCGAG
>NZ_JBHSEZ010000028.1:272846-291152 GCF_042653765.1 Castellaniella denitrificans
CGATGCGCCCGTCCAGCCCCCCGACGCCTGGTCGGACCGCCCGGACGAGGCGGCCGACCCCCTGGCCAGGCTGGACCTCTCGGCCAAGGAAGCGGCCGCCTCCGCGCCCGCGTCCTCCGGGTCCTGGCTGGGCCGCCTGCGGCGCGGCCTGTCGCGCACCGGCCAGAGCCTGGGCGGCCTGTTCACCGGGGTCAAGGTCGACGAGACCCTGTTCGAGGAACTGGAAACCGCGCTCATCATGGCCGACGCCGGGGTCGAGGCCACGGAAAAGCTGCTGGCGGAACTGCGCGCGCGCGTGAAGCGCCAGCGCATCGAGCAGCCCGAAGCCGTGCGCGCCGCGTTGCGCGACATCCTGGCCGAGCACCTGAAGGTCCTGGAAAAGCCCTTCGTCGTGGGCGAGGCCGCACCCATGGTGGTCATGATCGCGGGGGTCAACGGGGCGGGCAAGACGACCTCCATCGGCAAGCTGGCCCATGCCCTGCGGGAACGCCAGGCCTCGGTGCTGCTGGCCGCCGGCGACACCTTCCGCGCGGCGGCGCGCGAACAGCTGGTGGCCTGGGGCGCACGCAACGGCGTCACCGTCATCGCCCAGGAGGGCGGCGACCCGGCGGCCGTGGCGTTCGACGCGGTCAACGCCGGGCGGGCGCGGTCGGCGGACGTGGTCCTGGTCGACACGGCGGGCCGGCTGCCGACCCAGCTGCACCTGATGGAAGAACTGAAGAAGATCAAGCGCGTCATCGGCAAGGCCGACGCGGCGGCGCCCCACGAGGTCCTGCTGGTGGTGGACGGCAACACCGGCCAGAACGCGCTGGCGCAGATCCGCGCCTTCGACGCCGCGCTGGGCCTGACCGGCCTGGTCGTCACCAAGCTCGACGGCACGGCCAAGGGCGGGACGCTGGCGGCGGTGGCGGCGGGCAGCCAGGGGGTGCGGCCCGTGCCCGTGTACTGGATCGGCGTGGGCGAGGGCATGCAGGACTTGCAGCCCTTCGTCGCGGCGGAATTCGCCGACGCCCTGCTGGGCGGGCCGGAGTCCGGCAAGGGCTAAAATGCCCGCATTCCGTTTTCAATTTGGCAGGCATGGCATGAACATGGCATCCGGCGCGGCTTCGATCGAGTCGCCCTTCGACATTTCCCCGGTCCAGGAGATCGTGAACGAGCTGCGGGCCGGCCACATGGTCATCCTGGTGGACGAGGAAGACCGCGAGAACGAGGGCGACCTGGTCCTGGCGGCCGATTTCGTGACGCCCGACGCGATCAACTTCATGGTGACCCACGCGCGCGGGCTGGTCTGCCTGACGCTCACACACGAGCGCTGCGAGCAGCTGCAGCTGCCGATGATGTCCAACCAGAACGGCACGCGCTACGGCACCAACTTCACGGTCTCCATCGAGGCCGCCGAAGGCGTGGGGACCGGCATTTCCGCCGCCGACCGCGCCCGCACCATCCAGGCGGCCGTGGCGCGCGACGCGCGGCCGGCCGACCTGGTCCAGCCGGGGCACATCTTTCCCGTGCGCGCCGTCCAGGGCGGCGTGCTGGTGCGCGCCGGCCACACGGAAGCCGGCTGCGACCTGACCGCCATGGCGGGCCTGACCCCGGCCGCCGTGATCTGCGAAATCCTCAAGCCCGACGGCACCATGGCGCGCCTGCCGGACCTGATGGTCTTCGCCCGGGAACATGGGCTGAAGATCGGCACCATCGCCGACCTGATCCAGTACCGCAGCGAACACGAATCCATGATCGAGCGCCTGGTCGAGCGCCCGGTGAACACGCCCTGGGGGGCGTTCCGGGCCGTGGCCTACCGGGACCGCGCCTCCAATGCGCCACACCTGGCGCTGGTGCACGGCGACATCCGCCCCGACCAGGAAGCCCTGGTGCGCGTGCACGAGCCGGCCAGCGTGCTGGACCTGCTGTGCGAAGGCGCCACCCGCCACAGCTGGACCATTCCCCAGGCCTTGCAGGCCATCGCGCAGGCGCCCAGCGGCGCGCTGGTGCTGCTGAACTGCCATGGCGGCGCCGACCTGCTGTTCGCGCAGTTCGACGCCTGGGCCCGCAGCGACGGCGACGCCCAGGCCTCGCGGCCGGTCGTCGACGGCGAACGTCACGGCCTGCGCACCTTCGGCATCGGCGCGCAGATCCTGCGCGACCTCGGCGTGGGCCAGGCCCGGCTGCTGGCGCGGCCGCGCAAAATGCCTAGCATGGCAGGGTTCTCCCTGACCATTACGGGTTACCATAACGAACCCGGCGTATCCGACGCCGCGACCTGATCAAGGAATCGCGACTATGAACCCCTACGTGATGACCCCCGACATGAACGGGGAAGGCCTGCATATCGGCATCGTGCGTGCTCGGTTCAACGAAGAAATCGGCACGGCCGAACTGCAGACCTGCCTGGACGAACTGGCCGCCCTGGGCGTGGACGAGCGCGACGTCATGGTGGTGTCCGTGCCCGGCGCGCTGGAACTGGGCGTGACTCTGGCCCAGATGGCCGAGACCTTCGAATTCGACGCCCTGATCGCCCTGGGCGCCGTGATCCGCGGTGAAACCTATCACTTCGAGATCGTCAGCAACGAATCGGCGTCGGCGATCAGCCGCATCGCCCTGGAAACCGGCATCCCGGTCGCCAACGGCGTGCTGACCACCGATACCGACGAGCAGGCCCTGGCCCGCGCGGCCGACAAGGGCCGCGACTGCGCCCGCGCCGCCGTCGAAATGGCCAATCTGGTGGCAGCCCTGGAACCGGAATCGGAAGACGACGAGGACGAAGACGACGACTTCGACGACGAAGACGACGAAGAGGACGTGGATGACTGAAGCCAAGCCCGCGCGCGCCGGCCGCGCCAATGCCCGCAGCGCGCGCCGTCTGGCGCGCGAATTCGCGCTGCAGGGCGTGTACGCCTGGCTGCTGCGCGGCGGCGCCGATCTGGCCGAACTGGGCGAGATCGACGCCCACGTGCGCGACGGCGAGGACTTCGACCAGGCCGACGTCCAGTGGTACCAGACCCTGCTCCAGGGGGCGGCCGGCCAGGCCGCCGCGCTGCGCGAGCGGTTCGTGCCCTACATCGACCGGCCCCTGGCCGAACTGTCCCCCATCGAGCACGCCGTGCTGCTGATCGGCAGCTTCGAACTCGTCCAGCACGTCGAAGTCCCCTATCGCGTGGCCATCAACGAGGCCGTCGAGCTCGCCAAGTCCTTCGGCGGCACGGACGGCTACCGCTTCGTCAACGGCGTGCTCGACAAGCTCGCGGCCGAAGTCCGCGCTCCCGAGGTCCAGGCGACGGCGCGCCGCTGATGCGCCGCGGGGTGGGCTCATGCAGGCGGATGGCGAATTCGACCTGATCGCGCGCTATTTCAAGCGGCCTGCGCCGGACCGGATGCTGGGCGTGGGCGACGACTGCGCCCTGATGCCCCTGTCGTCGGGCTGCGAACTGGCCGTCAGCACCGACATGCTGGTCGAGGGCCGGCATTTCCTGCCCGACGCGGACCCCGGATCCCTGGGCCACAAGGCTCTGGCCGTCAATCTGTCCGACCTGGCCGCCATGGGCGCCCGGCCCCTGGCCTGCACGCTGGCGTTGTCCCTGCCCGCCGTGGACCACGCCTGGCTGGCGGCGTTCTCCGAAGGCTTCCACGCACTGGCCCGCGAATCCAATTGCCCGCTGGTGGGCGGGGACACCACCCGCGGCGACGCGGTGGTGCTCTGCATCACGGTGCTGGGCGAAGTCCGCCGGTCGCACGCCCTGCGCCGCGACGCGGCCCGCGTGGGCGACGACGTCTGGGTGTCCGGCACGCTGGGCGCGGCCGACCTGGCCCTGCGCCTCATGCTGGGCCGGCTGCCCCCCGATCCCGAACGCCTGCGGAACACCCGGCCGCTGCTGGACCGCCCCATGCCGCGGCTGAAGCTGGGCCGCTACCTAGCTGGCGTGGCCCATGCCGCCATCGACGTGTCCGACGGCCTGCTGCAGGACCTCGGACACATCCTCCAGGCCAGCCATTGCGCCGCCGAGCTGTGGCTCGACGCCCTGCCGGCGCACCCGGCGCTGGCCGGCCTGGACGAGTCCCTGCGCCGCGAGGCCCTGCTGGCCGGGGGGGACGCCTACGAATTGTGCTTCACCGCCCGGCCCCTGTGGCGCGAGCAGATCGAGGCCCTGGGACGGCAGCTGAACGTGCCGGTGAGCCGGGTGGGCACGCTGGTGCGCGGCCAGGGCGTGCGCGTGCTGGACGGCGCGGGGCAGGCCGTGCCGGTGGCGCGCCGGGGATTCGACCATTTTTCCGAGCCGTACGGGGACGTCGCATGACAGGCCATTCCGCTCCAGGGAATCCCGGCCCCGGCCGGCCCATCCACCGCCCGTCCGCCGCCTGGGTCTTCGCCCGTCCGGAGCGGATCCTGGCCTTCGGCCTGGGCTCCGGCCTGATCCATCCGGCCCCGGGCACCTGGGGCACGCTGGTCGGCTGGCTGCTGTGGGCCGTCCTGCTGCGCGGCCTGTCCGACGGCTGGATGGTCCTGGTCCTGCTGCTGTCCTTCGGGATCGGCTGCTGGGCCGCCCAGCGCTGCGGCGACGCCCTGGGCGTGCCGGATCATGGCGGCATCAATTGGGACGAGATCGTCGCCATCTGGCTGGTGCTGTGGCTGATGCCGCACGGCTTCTGGGCCCAGGCCGTCTCGGTGGCGCTGTTCCGCTTCTTCGACATCGTCAAACCGCCGCCGGTCGGCCTGCTCGACCGGCGTTTCAAGAACGGCTTCGGGGTCATGATCGACGACATCGTCGCGGCCCTGTATGCCTTGCTGGCGGGGGCGCTGCTCGTCCGCCTGGGGGTGTTGTCATGAACGAACGCGAAACGCGCGTCCTGGCGGGCGAGGTGGGCGCCGCGCTGCGCGCCGCCGGATGGCTGTGCGCCACGGCGGAATCCTGCACCGGCGGACTGCTGGCGGGCGCCATCACGTCCTGCCCCGGCTCCAGCCTGTGGTTCGAACGCGGCTTCGTCACCTACAGCAACGCCGCCAAGGTCGAACAGCTGCGGGTATCGCCCGACACTCTGGAACGCTTCGGCGCCGTCAGCGAGGAAACCGCCATGGAAATGGCCGGTGGCGTGCTGGCCGTGGTGCCCCAGGTCCATCTGGCCCTGTCCACCACCGGGATCGCCGGGCCGGGCGGCGCCACCCCCGGCAAGCCGGTCGGCATGGTGTGCTTCGGCATCGCGCGCCGCGCGGGCCCGGGGATCGTGACCCGCGCCATCACCCAGGTCTTCGAGGGCGACCGCGAAGCCGTGCGCGCGGCGGCGGTGCGCCGCGCCCTGCAGGCGGCGCTGGCGGAGCTGGGCAAGGCCTGAGCGCGGCGGGCCGCCGTCCGAGGTCCGTCCCCGGCAGCCGTCCCGGCAAAGCCCGACGTTCCCCCGGCCGCGGCGGCGAAGCGGCGTGCGCCGCCGTCCCCGGGAAGACTCGCCCCGCAGTCCGCCCTAGAACGCCGGATTGATGCTCAGGGCCATCAGGGACGACAGCTGGCACAGCGGCCGGCCCGAGTCCTGCCGCAATGCGTTGAAGGCGTCTTGCACGGCCCGCAGGTCGCGCTGGCTGGTGGGTTCGCGCTCGATGACGCCCGCGGCCTGCAGGCGCGCGACCACGTCGCTGGTCAGCAGGAACGTGTCCTTCCCGGCCAGGCGCAGGAAACCGGCGGCTGACCGTCCGCCCAGGCGCGCGCCCCGCTTGGCCAGCAGGCGCCACAGGCCGATGGTGTCGGTGTCAGACCAGTCGGCCAGGAACGCGCCGAAGCCGACGCCCCGCTCCCGGCGGATCTCCAGGATGAAGCGGGCGTTTTCGGGGATGCTCTTGATCTTGGCGCGGTCGCGGATGATCCGGTCGTTCTGCATGTGCGCTTCGATCAGTTCAGGGCCGAGCTGCGCCATGGCCTCGGGCGCGAAGCCCTGGAAGGCCTTCTCGAACTCGGGCCATTTGGCGTCGACCATCGTGTGCTGCACGCCCGCGTGGAAGACCCGCCGGGTCATGGCGGAAAGATAGCGGTCGTCGCCCTGGTCCTTCAATTCCCGGGGCGTCAGCGCCCGGGGCAGGAAGGCTTCCATGGCCTCGTCGGATTCGAAGCGCGCGCGCACTGTGTCGTAGAGCCAGCGATAGCTGAGGTCCATGCCTGTTCCTTTCCGTGCGCGCTAGTCCTGGAGCGCCGCGCGGATGGCGCTGCGCGTGGCGCGCGCGGTCTTGGCGGCGGCCTGTTCCCAGTCGTCCCGCGCGCTGGCGTACAGGATGGCGCGTGCCGAATTGATCATCATGCCCCGGCCGTCGGGTGTGCGGCCCGCCTGCGCCGTGGCCCGGATGTCGCCGCCCTGGACGCCGATGCCGGGGATCAGCAAGGGCATGTTCCCCACCCGGCGGCGCACCTGGGCGATTTCCTCCGGAAAGGTGGCGCCCACGACCAGGGCGCATTGCTCGTTGGTGTTCCAGACGCGGGCCACCTGGTCGGCGACGTGCAGGTACAGCGGCGTGCCGTTGGCCAGCCGCATGTCCTGGAAATCGGCGCCGCCGACGTTGGAAGTGCGGCAAAGGATGATGACGCCGCGGTCGCCGTAGTCGATGTAGGGCTGCACGGAGTCGCGTCCCATGTAGGGATTGACCGTCACCGCGTCGGCGCCGTACCGTTCGAACGCCTCGCGGGCGTATTGTTCGGCGGTGCTGCCGATGTCGCCGCGCTTGGCGTCCAGCACGATGGGCAGGTCCGGATGCCGCTCGCGGATCGTCCGGCAGATGTCCTGCAACTGGTCCTCGGCGCCCAGCGCGGAGAAATACGCGATCTGCGGCTTGAAGCCGCAGACGTAGGGGGCGGTCGCCTCGACGATGCGCAGGCAGAACTCGGTGACCGCGTCCGGACGGCCTTCCAGTTCCTTGGGAAAGCGGCGCGGGTCGGGGTCCAGGCCCACCATCAGCAGGGAATCCTGGGCGGCCCAGGCGCGGTTCAGCTTGTCGATGAAGGTCATGGGGTCGGGTTCCGTCTCTTGTGGGTTCGGGGGAGTGCGGTGTGGTCGCGGTCGCGCGCCGCGCGCGTCTTCATGGGTTCAGGACGGCCACCAGCGCGGCGCCAGCACCGCCGCCCAGGCGCCGCCGGCCAGCAGCAGGGTCAGCAGCACCGCCGCGCTGCCGATGTCCTTGGCGCGCCCCAGCAGGGGATGGTGGTCGGTGCTGATCGCGTCGGCCAGCGTCTCGATCGCGGAGTTGAGCAGTTCCACCGCCAGCACCAGCACCGGCGCGCCGGCCAGCAGCAGCCGTTCGACGGCGGTGTCGCCCAGCCACAGGCCCAGCGGGATCAGGATCGCGGCCAGCACGGTTTCCTGGCGGAACGCGGCCTCGTGGCGCCATGCCGCGCCCAGCCCCTGCAGCGAATAGCCGAAGGCGCGCATGATGCGCAGCAGTCCGCCGGTGCTCTTGTAGGGGGAGGGCTGGGTCATGGGTCGGCTGGTCCGGGTGGTGCGGGCATTGTAATGGATGGGGGGGCCGACGATGGGGCGGGCGAGGGGTCGCCGGGGGGCGGCGCATCGTCGTCGAGCGGATCGGGCAGTACCTGGTCGGTCAGCATGTCCACGAAGCGGCTGGCCAGCATGGATGGCGCGAGCGCCACCGAGCGCACCAGCGAGATGTCGACGGGGATGGTGGGATGCAGCGCCCGGATCGCCAGCCGTCCCGCGAAGGTCTTGGCCACGAAGGGGTTCACCACCCCTACGCCGACCCCCGCCGCGACCAGCGCGCAGATCGTGAGCGAGGAATTCGTTTCGACCATGACGTCCTCCTGGTCGTTGCGCGCCCGCAGCCGGGCGCGCATCGCCACCATGATGTCGTCGTTGTCGTCGAGCAGCACCAGGCGGTGGCGCCGCAAATGGTCCAGCCGCAGCGTCCGGTGGGCGGCGAGCGGATGGCCGGTCGGCAGCACGCAGACGGCGCTCGCCCGCTGCAGCCGGGTGGAAACCATGGAGGGGTCCTCGACGTGGCCCGTCGTCAGGATGAAATCGATCAGGCCCTGGCTGAGGTAGTCGCGCAACTGGGGCGTGCCGAAGGTCTGCAGGCTGATGTAGACCCCCGGGTTCTGCCGGGTGAACCGCGCCATGACGCCGGGCAGCAGCCCGGCCGCCAGTGTCGGGGTGCTGCCGATGCGCAGGACGCCCGTGCCCGATTTCCGGAGCACGTGCACCGCGGTCTCGATCTTTTCCAGGCCCTCGAAGTGACGCCGCACGGACTCGTAGAGCTGGCGGCCTTCCCGCGTCGGGCGCAGGCGTCCGTTATAGAGATCGAACAGCTCCAGGCCGGTGGCCGCCCGGAGTTCGGACAGGCGGCGGCTGATCGAGGGCTGGGTCGTGTTCAGGATCTGGGCGGCGCGGGTGGTCGTGCCGGTTTCCATGACGGTCTTGAAGGCCTGGATCTGCTGGAAATTCAAGGGGCGGGACATGGGCGGGCGGCCGGTGGCGATGGTATATCAATTATGAATAGTGTATGCGAAAAATAGAATTATCCCGTATTGATTCGGCTCCCTATAATCGCCTGGAAATGCAGTCCCGCCGGTCCTCGGCCCATCACGGCACTTTTTTCCATGCGCAGCGACATGACGATCCAACCAGCTTCCCTCCACGCCTATCCCGTCCGACGCCTGGGCGTGGGGCCGCGGCACCATTTCTTCGGGTACTACGACAAGACGGTCTGGGACCGGTCGGACCGCTACGTGCTCGCCAACCGCGTCGAGGTCATGACGGCGGACCTGACGCCGGACATGCGGGCGGAGGTCGGCTATTTCGACACTCAGGATGGCGACCGCTATCACGTGTGCGGGAGCACCACGGCGTGGAACTGGCAGATGGGCTGCCAGCTCCAGTGGCTGGACGGCCGCGACGGCCTGCAGATGATCTACAACGTGCGCCGGGATTCGGCGGGCGGGCCGTATCCCGGCTTCGGGGCCGCCATCCACGACGTCGGGTCCGGCCGCACCCGCTACCTGGACAGCCCGATCTACGTGGCCGCGCCGGACAGCCGCTACGCCCTGACCGTGGACTACAGCCGCCTGTACGTGACGCACGAGACCATCGGCTACTGCGAGCCGGGCGGCAAGCGGCGGGATCTGCCGCTCCATCCCGCGGACGACGGCATCCGCCGCGTCGACCTGGACACGGGCGAAACCCGCCTGCTGGTGAGCTACGCCGACCTGCGCGATTTCCACCATCGGCCTTCGATGGACAAGGCGCTGCACTGGGTCAGCCACATCGAGATCAACCCCTCGTCCTCCCGCATCCTGTTCCTGCACCGCTGGACCGAGCGCGTCGAGGACGAGACCTGTTTCCTGCACCGGCTGATCACCATGGATCCGGACGGCGGGAACCTGCGCCTGCTGGAATGCTCCGACCATCCGCTGCCGCAACTGGCGGCGGATTTCGATCCCGACGCGGTCGGGACCTACGACTACGAGAAGTCGGAATACCAGATCTCCCATCCCTTGTGGCGCGACGACCGCCACATCATCGTCTGGGGGCCCCACGACGGCAGCATCCACTACCACCTGTACGAGGATGCCGACGGGGGGCGCGTCGAAGTGATCGGGGACGGCATCCTGACCGAGAACGGCCACATGACGTTCTCGCCCGTGAATTCGCGCTGGCTGCTGACGGACACCTATCCGGACCCCCGGACCAACGAGCGCATCCTGATGCTATACGACTGCGACCGGCGGGTTCGCCACGACCTGGGCAGCTTCTATACGGACCCGGGCCTGCGCAAGGAGAACCGCTGCGACCTGCATCCGCGCTGGAGCCGGGACGGCCTGCGGATCTGCATCGATTCGGTGCACGAACACGAACGCCAGATGTATCTCATCGACGTCGGCGCGCTGGTCCGCGCCGATTGAACCAGGCCCCGGCGGACCGGCCGAGCCGGCGATCCGGGGACAACACCAGGAGACAGACATGAAAGACAGTCATTTCCCGCTTCATCGGCGCATCCGCGAGACCGCGGCATGGGCGCTGCTCGCCTGCGCGCTCCCGGCGCTCGCCGCCGCCGCGGAACCGACGGACACCCTCTCCAAGATCAAGGCCGACGGCACCGTGGTCGTGGGCTTCCGGGAAGCGTCGATCCCGTTTTCCTACTACAACGACGCGAAGGAGCCGATCGGCTATTCGATCGACTTCACCAACCGCGTGCTCGACCGGATCCGCCAGGACCTGGGCATGCCGGACCTGAAGGTCCGCTGGCTGCCGATCACTTCCCAGAACCGGATTTCCCTGCTGCAGAACGGGACCATCGACTTCGAGTGCACGACCACGACCCACAACGCCTCCCGCGAGCAGCAGGTCGATTTCTCGAACAGCCTCTTCATCATCGGCACCCGGCTGCTCGCGAAGCAGGATTCCGGCATCCGCGACTTCGACGACCTGAAAGGCCAGAACGTGGTCGTCGGCGCGGGCACGACGTCCGAGATCATCCTGCGCCGGCTCAACGCGGAGCGGAAGATGGGCATGCGGATCATCAGCGCCAAGGACCACTCGGAATCGTTCCTGACCCTGTCGACCGGGCGCGCCAAGGCCATGATGATGGACGACGCGCTGCTGGCGGGTGAACGCGCCAAGACGCGCAATCCCCGGGACTACGTCATCGTCGGCACGCCGCAGTCCTACGAGGCCTACGGCTGCATGGTCCGCAAGGGCGACACCGGGATGAAGGCGCTGGTCGACGATGTCGTCGCGCGGACCGAGACGTCCGGCGAAGGGGAGGCCATCTACCGGAAATGGTTCATGAGCCCGATCCCGCCCAAGCAGCTCAATCTCGACTTCCCCATGTCGGACGCCATGCGGCATCTGTTCGCCCATCCGAACGACAAGATCGACCCCGAAGCCAAATGAGCTATCACTGGAACTGGGGCGTCCTGCTCCAGCCGGTCGCCACCGGCGAGGGGGACACCTATCTGGGGTGGATTCTCCATGGGTTCGCCACGACGGCCGCGCTGACGCTGTGCGCCTGGGTCCTGGCGCTGGCGGTGGGCACCCTGTTCGGGGTGCTGCGCACCCTGCCCGGCCGGGGGCCGCGCGCGCTGGGCGTCGCCTATGTCTCGATCTTCCGCAACATTCCCCTGATCGTGCAGTTCTTCATCTGGTACTTCGTCGTGCCGGAAATGCTGCCGGTGTCCCTGGGCGACGCCATCAAGGGGGCCGATCCGACGGTCCAGTTCTTCGTCACGTCCGTGCTGGCGCTGGGAACCTATACCGGATCCCGCATCTGCGAACAGCTGCGCGCCGGCATCCAGGCCATGTCCGCGGGCCAGGCCCAGGCGGGCCTGTCCATGGGCTTCTCGCTGGCCCAGACCTACCGCCACATCATCCTGCCCCAGGTCTTCCGCCGGATCATGCCGCCGCTGACCTCGGAATTCCTGATCATTTCCAAGAATTCCGCGGTGGCCTCCACGATCGGCCTGCTGGAACTGAGCGGCCAGGCGCGGCAACTGGTGGACTACACGGCGCAACCCTATGAATCCTTCATCCTGGTCACGCTGGCCTACGTCGTCCTGAACTTCATGATCCTGCGGATCATGGGCTGGGTCCGCCGCTGGACCGCTCGTCCCGGCCTGATGGGCGAATAGGAGACGACGCCATGCTGCACTTCGATTTCTCTTCCTTGCTCGATGCCTGGCCCATCCTGGCCGCCGGCGCCTGGATCACCCTGAAAGTGACGCTGGTGGCCATCGCCTGCGGCATCGCCCTGGGCACGGTCCTGGCGGTCTGCGCCGTGTCCCGTTCGCGGGTCCTGCAAAGCGGCGCCCAGGCCTACATCACCCTGTTCCGCTCCATCCCCCTGGTGATGCTGCTGCTGTGGTTCTTCCTGGTGGTCCCCCAGGTCCTCAAGGCCGTCTTCGACCTGTCGCCGAGCGTGGACATCCGGCTGGTGTCGGCCATGGTGGCCTATTCCATGCTGGAAGCCGCGTTCTTCGCGGAAATCATTCGCGCGGGCATCCTGGGGCTGTCGGCCGGGCAGTTCCAGGCGGCGCGTTCGCTGGGCATGACCACGCCGCAGGCCTTCCGCTACATCATTCTGCCGCAGGCCTTCCGCGCCATGCTGCCCATCATGCTGACCCAGTGCATCGTCATCTTCCAGGACACGTCGCTGGTCTACGTGATCGCGCTGGGTGATTTCTTCAGCAACGCGGTACGGATCGGCGAGCGCGACGGCAACGTCGTCCAGATGCTGCTGTTCGCCGGCTTCGTCTACTGGGTGGTCTGCGCGGCCCTGAGCGCCCTGGTGAAGCTGCTCCAACAACGGCTGCGCCGGGCCTGACCGCGCGCCCTCCATGGAATTGAAAGCATGATCGAACTGAAAAACGTTTCCAAGTGGTACGGCAAGTTCCGCGCCCTCGCCGATTGCAGCGTCTCGGTGTCCGCGGGCGAGGTCGTCGTCTTCTGCGGGCCGTCGGGCTCGGGCAAGTCCACCCTGATCAAGCTGATCAACGGGCTGGAGGATTTTCAGGAAGGCGACATCCTCTACAAGGGGCAATCGATCCGCTCGGGCGCCATCAGGCTGCCTGATCTGCGCCGGCGCATCGGCATGGTGTTCCAGCATTTCGAGCTCTTCCCGCACCTGTCGGTACTGCGCAACCTCACCATCGCCCAGGAAAAGGTGCTCGGCCGGCCGCCGGCCGAGGCCGAAAAGAAGGCCCTGGCCCTGCTGGAACGCGTCGGCCTGTCGGCCCATGCGGGCAAGTATCCGTCGCAGCTTTCCGGCGGGCAGCAGCAGCGCGTGGCCATCGCCCGGTCGCTGTGCATGGACCCGGAAGTCATGCTGTTCGACGAGCCGACCTCGGCGCTCGATCCCGAAATGATCAATGAGGTGCTGGCCGTCATGGTCGAGCTGGCCCAGGAAGGGATGACCATGCTGTGCGTCACCCACGAGATGGGTTTCGCGCGCAAGGTGGCCGACAAGATCGTGTTCATGGATGCGGGCGCGATCGTGGAGACCGACGCGGCCGAGGATTTTTTCCGGTCGCCCAAGTCCGAACGGGCGCGGGACTTCCTGGCGAAGATTCTGCACTGACCCTTCCGGGCCGTCGCCTCGGTGCCGGCGGCTGTCATCCCGCGAAAAAAATCCCCGCCGCGAACCGCGACGGGGATTTTCATTAGCCGGGGCCCGGCCGGCGCCGAGGCGCCGGACCGGGAAGAGCAGGGGCTTAGAAGCCGCCCATGCCGCCCATGCCACCCATTCCGCCCATGTCGGGCATCGCGGCGGCGGGCTTGTCTTCGACGATCTCGGCCACGGCGGCTTCGGTGGTCAGCAGCAGGCTGGCGACCGAGGCGGCGTTCTGCAGCGCGGTGCGGGTGACCTTGGTCGGGTCGATCACGCCCTGCTCGACCAGGTCGCCGTATTCGCCGGTGGCGGCGTTGTAGCCGTAGTTGCCTTCGCCCTTTTCAACCGCGTTGACGATCACGCTGGCTTCGTCGCCGGCGTTGGAGACGATGGTGCGCAGCGGAGCCTCGATGGCGCGCAGGACCAGCTTGATGCCGGCGGCCTGGTCGGGGTTGTCGCCCTTGACCTTGGCCACGGCGGCCTTGGCGCGGATCAGCGCGACGCCGCCGCCCGGGACGATGCCTTCCTCGACAGCCGCGCGCGTGGCGTGCAGGGCGTCTTCGACACGGGCCTTCTTTTCCTTCATTTCGACTTCGGTGGCCGCGCCCACGCGGATCACCGCCACGCCGCCGGCCAGCTTGGCCACGCGTTCCTGCAGCTTTTCACGGTCGTAGTCCGAGGTGGCTTCCTCGATCTGCGCGCGGATCTGCTTGACGCGGGCTTCGATGTTCTTGGCGTCGCCGGCGCCGTCGATGATGGTGGTGTTTTCCTTGGCCACTTCGATGCGCTTGGCCTGGCCCAGCTCGGCCAGGGTCGCCTTTTCCAGCGACAGGCCGGTTTCCTCGGAGATCACCGTGCCGCCCGTCAGGATGGCGATGTCTTCCAGCATGGCCTTGCGGCGGTCGCCGAAGCCCGGGGCCTTGACGGCGGTGGTCTTCAGGATGCCGCGGATGTTGTTCACGACCAGGGTGGCCAGGGCTTCGCCCTCGACGTCCTCGGCCACGATCAGCAGCGGACGGCTGGACTTGGCGACTTGTTCCAGCACCGGCAGCAGGTCGCGGATGTTGCTGATCTTCTTGTCGAAGATCAGGACGAACGGGTCGTCCAGCACGGCGACTTGCTTATCGGGGTTGTTGATGAAGTAGGGCGACAGGTAGCCGCGGTCGAACTGCATGCCTTCGACGACGTCGAGTTCGTTTTCCAGGGACTTGCCGTCTTCGACGGTGATGACGCCTTCCTTGCCGACCTTGTCCATCGCGTTGGCGATGATTTCACCGACGGAGGTGTCGCTGTTGGCCGAGATCGAGCCGACCTGGGCGATGGCCTTGCTGGTGGTGCAGGGCTTGGACAGCTTGTGCAGCTCGTCCACGGCGGCGACCACGGCCTTGTCGATGCCGCGCTTCAGGTCCATGGGGCTGATGCCGGCGGCCACGTACTTCAGGCCTTCCTCGACGATGGCCTGGGCCAGCACGGTGGCGGTGGTGGTGCCGTCGCCGGCGTTGTCGGAGGTCTTGGAGGCGACTTCCTTGACCAGTTGGGCGCCGATGTTCTCGAACTTGTCCTTCAGTTCGATTTCCTTGGCGACGGAGACGCCGTCCTTGGTGACGGTGGGGGCGCCGAAGGAGCGGTCCAGCACCACGTTGCGGCCCTTGGGGCCCATGGTGGTCTTGACGGCGTTGGCGAGGATGTTGACGCCGCGGACGATGCGGGTACGGGCATCGTCACCGAAATAAACTTGCTTTGCAGCCATGTTGAAATTCCTTGGGATTGAACGGTGAGGTGGCTTACTGGATCACGGCGAGGATTTCTTCCTCGCGGATGACGAGCACTTCCTCGCCATCGACCTTGACGGACTGGCCGGCGTACTTGCCGAACAGGACCTTGTCGCCGACCTTGACGTCGACAGCGATGACTTTGCCGTCCTCGGTCTTCTTGCCGGGGCCGACGGCCAGGACTTCGCCCTGATCGGGCTTTTCAGCCGCGCTGTCAGGGATGACGATACCCGAGGCGGTGGTGCGCTCGTTGTCCAGACGCTTGACGATCACGCGATCGTGCAAAGGACGCAGTGCCATGGAGGAACTCCTGTACATAGAAATTGAAGGGTGCGGGGGCTGGTTGTGGTTGTTAGCACTCAACCCCGTCGAGT
Organism: Castellaniella denitrificans; assembly: GCF_042653765.1. Taxonomy (NCBI): domain Bacteria; kingdom Pseudomonadati; phylum Pseudomonadota; class Betaproteobacteria; order Burkholderiales; family Alcaligenaceae; genus Castellaniella; species Castellaniella denitrificans. The sequence continues at coordinate 288,074 of NZ_JBHSEZ010000028.1, forward strand.
GCTAATTATAAGGACGATTCCCGGGGTTTCAAGGGGCAATATGTATCGGCGCGAACCGGATGCCGCCCGCGGACCGGAAGCTGTCGAACGCCACTGAGTTTTGAACTTCCGCCGTTCAGTTCTGAACTCCGAAAAATGGCTAGATCTAGCGTTGTTGCGTGTTTCAGGGCAAAAATGGGGTTGAGGTGGGATTCAGAAACGGGGCGTTTCTATTGTTTTTGCTGCCTGGAATGTATAGGCAGTGCCTCGTTGGCCCATGACAATCCTAATGGTCTACTTGGCGTTAACTCAGCTTATATGGAGGGCGTGGCATGAAGATGACAACCAAGGTGCTGACTGCACATGTGCCGCTCCAGCTTGCCGACAAGGTGGACAAGATGGCGGCGCGACTCGGACGTTCACGCGGCTGGGTCATCCAGCAGGCCCTGGCCGCTTGGATGGCTCAGGAAGAAGAACGGGATCGGCTCACCTACGAGGCGTTGGCCGATGTGGATGCAGGTCGGAGCATCGAACATCAGGCGGTGAAGTCCTGGGCGGACAGTCTGGGCACGGCTCAAGAGCTCCCGGTGCCCCGTTGATGGCACTCAAGTCTCTCCTGTGCTTATGGTCTATGGACTGGTCGTGCGTGAAGAAAATACAGTACAAAAACCGCATGAGTTATTCTAATTCATCGTTATAAATCAACGACTTATGATATGGAAAACCCCAATGGGCGGTTAATCTCCTGAAGCTCAGAATTTCCTTCTGACTGTCTTTGGAGGAAGGGATTCTGTGTTACGAGTCTTTGGGAACGATCTGGCGGCATTGCGACGATCCAAGGGCCTCTCCGTAGGCCAGCTAGCGACTCGACTAGGCTGCCATCCGTCTTACATTACCCATGTCGAGAAGGGGAGGCGTTTGCCCCCTGCGTCTGCGAGGCTACGGCAACTGGTCGCCGCTTTGGGGGCCTCTGACGAGGAGGCTGCACGACTGCAGCAGGCGGCCATTTGGACATTCGTTATGAGCCGGGTAGAGAGCCTCGGCTATTCCCGTCCCGAAAGGCTGCTGAGCGCTGCCACACAAGCCTACCTTCATCGGGAAATCTAAATGCAGTTGCGTTTGAAGTTTGATCTGTGCCCGGCTGCCCTCAATGTGACACGGTTAGTCACTGTGCTGGCCCAGGAGAGCAACTGAATAAAAAAAAGCCCCTGCCGGGGCTTTGAGCATTTTTATAGGAGCATTACCGATGTAAGCATCTAGAAAGCACAAACGCCAATCAATCGTTTAGATCAACTGGCGCAGGGCGAATTGCAGTACTACCGGTGTGGAAACCATAGTCTGTCCTCTTCGCTCTCGCCTGTCAAGCCCCCTTTTTGCCACGATTTTTGGCAACAGGGCAATGTCAGCTTATGAGGAAGAGGTCGTTTCATGAAATCCGCTCGTCCCGTTGTAACCCGTGCACCACATAGGCGCGTGGGCTATATCCCTTGCCCGTGGCTACAGGACCATCCTGTTGCGTATGAAAGCCTGCTGGAATGCAGGTTTGTATATATAGCGCTGCTATACCCCTCCCTTCGCGAAATTTTTCACCAGCCGTTCCACGTTGAATTGGGCGAGTTGGGCAAATACACCCCCGACTACCTCCTCCGATGTGCTTCGCATGATGACATCGTGGTTGAGGTCAAGCCTCGAAAGTTCGTTAGCAAACATGCAGACAAGCTGCAGGCAGCAAAGGTTGCTATCGAGGGGCGCGGTTTGCGTTTCCTTGTGTGTACCGAACATGAAATCGCCGCAAATGGTCGTGATGAACGGGCGAGCGTCATCCTTCGCCATGCCCGATCACACCTGTCACGCGATCTTGTCGAAAGTTTGTTGGTTCGACTGCGCGGACTGTCATTTCCCATGTCCGTCAGTGCACTGGCCGAGTGCTTAGGCACTACGCGAGATCGGATCCATTACCTCATCGGTCGGCGTGAGCTGCATCTTGCGCCCAGCTTGAGTGACACGCGTGTTTTTAACAGTACGGATAAGAAAGGAGATCACGATGGGGACTTTTCGGCTAGAGCGTGGTTTGGTGGTGCGGATTGGTGATCGGCAATTCGCATTTCACCGTCAGATTGGCGACAAGAAGATTCAGTTCGAAGATGTGATGACGGGTGAGCTGCGTGCAATGCGTGTTGGCGAGTTTCTGGATAGGGTCAATCGAGGACAGTACGCTGTATCGCATCAATCGGCAGACGGTGTGGTGACTGCATTAGCCGTTCCCCATGATAAGGCGGGACGCGTCGTTCTGGGCCTGAAGCTGACGGTCACACAAAACGAACAATGGCAGCGGCGCTACCTGTATGTGAAGAGCATGTACAAACGTGGGGTCACCCGTGGACAGCGGGTGCGTATTGAGGCAGCAATACAGGCGATAGCGCAAAAACTGGGCGATAGTAAGCCGCCGTCCACATCCACAGTGATGGGCTGGATGCGCACCTTCGAGGAGAAAAACCGGGAGACCAGTGCGCTCGTGCCAGGTAATGCGATGCGGGTAAGCAGTCCCCGGCTGCCGTTGGAGTGGCTTGATCATATCCAGAGGGTGCTGAGCCGTTATTACTTCATTCGCAATGGTGAGTCGGTGGCCGCAGTCACTCGGCGTCTGGCAATTCAGATTGCACACGGCAAGCTGCCCAAAAACCTGGGCTCAAGGCCTGTAGCGATTAGTGAAACAACGGTCCGGCGAGTGGTGGCTCAGACAGACCCTTACCATCGGGACCGGGTTCGTTATGGTCCGGCCTATGCGGCTGCAAAGTGGCGTCATGCGATTGGCGGAATTTATGCCATTCGTCCAATGCAGCGTGTGGAAATGGACCATACGGTTCTGGATATTTACGTCATCGACGATACGCGTGGCATTCCACTTGGTAGACCGACGTTGACGGTTCTTGTGGATAGCTACTCGGGCTACATCTTGGCGTTATACGTGAGCTTTGAAGGCTGCAGCATTGGGCGTATTGGGCTTGCCCTATCACTCCGGACAGGTTGTTTAACCTAACAAGCCGCCGCCTCGAACTGCATGGGGCTGACGTATCCCAACGTTGAGTGCTGGCGCCGC
>NZ_JBHSEZ010000028.1:291162-292777 GCF_042653765.1 Castellaniella denitrificans
CTCGCCGGCGCGGGCGGCCTCGACCGCGGCGTTCAGGGCGAGGATGTTGGTCTGGAAGGCGATGGAGTCGATGACGCCGATGATGTCGGCGACCTGCTGGGACTTGGCGTTGATCTCGCCCATGGTGGAGACGAGCTCGGCGACGATGGCGCCGCCGTCGGTGGCGGTCTTGGCGGCCGAGGCGGCCAGGGTGTTGGCCTGCTGGGCGTTGTCGGCGTTCTGGCGCACGGTGGCGGTGATTTCCTCCATCGTGGCGGCGGTCTCGGCCAGGGAGCTGGCCTGTTCTTCCGTGCGCGAGGACAGGTCCAGGTTGCCGGCGCTGATCTGCGCCGAGGCCGAGGCGATCGCGTCCGAGCCTGTGCGGATTTCACTGACCGCGTTGCGCAGGTCGTGGCCCATGTTGCGCAAGGCCTGTTCCAGGAGGGTGACCTCGTCCTTGCCCTGGGGCTGGATGTCGCGGCTGAGGTCCCTCCGGGCGACCGTCCCGGCCAGGTCCACGGCGCGGCGCAGCGGCTGCGTGATGGACCGGGTCACCAGCCAGGCGAACAGCGGTCCCAGGATCAGGGCCAGCAGGGTGGCCACCGCCAGGATGCTCAGGCCCAGTTTGGTGGACTGTTCGCTTTCATTGAACAGGCGGGCGACGAAATCGCCCTGGAACTGGGACAGCTTGTCGATCTCGGCGATGTATCGGGCCGTGATCTTGGGCATTTCCTGGTTGAAGAAGGTATCGGCCTTGGCATAGTCGCCGTTGTCCAGGTCCTTGAAGGCCTGGGTGCGGCCCTGGACATAAGTGTCGCGGACCTTCATCGTGCTTGCGTACAGCGCCTTGGCCTCGGGGCTGGTGATCATCGCTTCGATCTTCGCGCGGATGTCGGCCGCCTGCTTGTCCGAGGCGTCCATGCCTTTCTTGAAGACCGCCAGTACGTCCGGATTGGTGAGGTTGGCGGCGGCCAGCGCCTGGTTGGCGTTGACTTCCACCTGGCGGGCCCATTGCAGGATCAGGGCGTTCGCGGCCTGCCGTTCCTCGAGATTGTCGTTGGCGCGCTGGCTGTCGATCATGCGCCAGGCGCCAATCCCGGACATGATGAGCAGCAGGATGATGATGAGCCCGAAGCCCAGGGCCAGTCGGGTGCCGATCTTCAGATTACGCATGGTGTACTCGCGTCATGGCTGGAATGTCTCCTCGATCCATGCCGGCAGCCATCCGGTTCGGATCACACAGTCGTTTGTGTCCGATTGTACGAAGACGACCCGATTTCAAATCGGATAACAGGCGCCCGGTGCGGCCACAGTTCAGCCGGGAAAAGGAGTGGCAGCATACGAAAACGGCCCGCTGGGGGCCGTGGGGGGAGGGCCAGCGATCCGGCGGCAAGGCCGCCGGATCGATCCTTGCCTCAGAACTCGGTCCATTCACCGGTGTCGGCGGAGGCCGGGGCGGGCCTGCCCGGCGCGCGCAGGGCGGGCTGGACGGCGGCGCGGGGCGCGGGCGCGTCGGCCCGCGGGCTCTGGCGGGGTCGCTGCGGCGCCGGGCTGACGACCTTCTCCGGCGCCGAGGGCAGGCGCGCCGGCTGGGCGGGACGCGCGGCGCCGGCGCCCGGCGCGGACGCGCCCGCGT
>NZ_JBHSEZ010000028.1:292787-624641 GCF_042653765.1 Castellaniella denitrificans
ATTCTGGCGCACGGTGGCGGTGATTTCCTCCATCGTGGCGGCGGTCTCGGCCAGGGAGCTGGCCTGTTCTTCCGTGCGCGAGGACAGGTCCAGGTTGCCGGCGGTGATCTGGCTCGAGGCCGAGGCGATGGAGTCCGCGCCGGTGCGCACGTCCAGCACGGTCTGCTGCAGGCTGACCATCATGTCGTGCAGATTGTGTTCCAGCGCGGTGAGCTCGTCCTTGCCCTGGGGCGTGACGTCGTGGTCGAGCTCCCGCCGTGCGACGGCGTCGGCCAGCGCCATGGCCTGCCGCAGGGGCTGGGTGATGGAGCGGCTGATGCGCCAGGCCAGCAGGATGCCGCAGGCCAGCGCCAGAATGGCCGCCAGCGTCACGAGAACCTGCGTCCGCTGGCCGGCCTGCTGGCTCTCGGCGAACAGTTGTCGTTCGCGTTCCTGCTGGAAGGTGTAGAGCGCGTCGATCGAATCCTGGTAGGCGGCGATCAGGCCCGGCATGTCCTGCAGGAAGAATTTGTTGGCCTTGTCTGCGTCGCCCTTCTTCTGGTCCTCGATGGCGGTCTTGCGCTGGCCGGTGTAGTTCTTGCGGGCCTCCAGCACTTTCTCGTACAGGGCCCGGCCCTCGGCGGTCTGGAGGAGCGTGCCGATCTGGTCCTGCAGGGAGGTGATGTGCTTCGAGGTGGTCGCCATCTTCGCCTGGATGGCCTCGCGCGCCGCGGGATCCGGGATGTGCGTCAGGGCGAGCGTGTGTTCCCCGTTGACCTCGACGGAGCGCGCCCATTGCAGGATCTTGGCGTTGATCTCGTTGCGGACCTGGACGGTCTCGCCGTTCTCCAGGTTTTTCCGTGTTTCCAGGACACCCAGGCCGGCGAGCAGTACGGTGATCAGGATCAGGATGCCGAACCCGAGCGAAAGTCTGGTGCTGATTTTGATGCCGCGTATGCTCATGATGGCTCCTTGGAGTCGGCGGGGGCGTGGCGCGCCAGGGTGTGCGCCACGATCATTCATGCAGAAACAGAATGAAATAACGCTATCTTTAACATGGGTAAGCGCCGGTGAGTGCGCCGAAATGACCCCTGGAAGCCGGGTATTTAGGCGCTAAGGGATTGCCGGAATCCTGGGGCGCGGAGCGCGCGACCGGGCCGGGTGCCCTATACTTTCCACATGAAGCTTCTTGCGCCGAGTCGGCCGTTCCGCGCCCTGTCCGCGCCCTGGATCTGGACCCTGTGTCTGGCCCTGGCGCTGCGCGCGCTGGTGCCGGCGGGCACGATGCTCGATGTCGAGGCCCGCGACGGCCTGTTCCCGAGCCTGGTGCTGTGCCCGGTGCAGAATCCGGGCCTGTCGATGGACGGCCACCACCATCCCGACGACCGTCCGCAGTCCCACGCCAGCCCCTTGTGCCTGCTGGCCCAGCACGCCGGCGGCTCGCCCCTGCCGGCGGTGGCGCCCGCCCTGGCCGCGGTCGCGATGGAGGCGGTCGCTCCGGCGCTGTTCCGGACCGCCGCGCCGCCGGCGCGGCGCGTGCGCGGAGCGCCCCTCGGTTCCCGGGCGCCGCCCCTGCCTTTCCTTTGATCGTTCCCTTTATCACGATTCATTCGAAAGGCTTCATCATGAAATTTTCTCTTGCCGCGGGCTTGATGGCCCTGCTCGGCCTGGCCTCGACCGCCCAGGCCCACGTCACCCTCGAAACGACCCAGGCCGCCGCGGGCAGCTATTACAAAGCGGTGCTGCGCGTCGGCCATGGCTGCGATGGCGCCGCCACCACCCGGCTGCGCGTGCGCATTCCCGACGGCGTGCTGGCGGCCAAGCCGCAGCCCAAGGCCGGCTGGACCCTGGACCTGACCCAGGGCAAGTACGAGCGGCCCCAGACCCTGCATGGCGCGCCGGTGGAAAGCGGCGTGCGCGAGATCAGCTGGAGCGGCGACCTGCCCGACGCCTACTATGACGAGTTCGTCTTCCGCGCCTATCTGTCGGACGCCCTCAAGCCCGGGCAGACCGTGTACTTCCCGGTCGTCCAGGAATGCGGGCAGGGCGTGTCGCGCTGGATCGACACCTCGGGCGATCCGGACGCGCAAGGCCCCGCGCCGGGCGTGAAGATCGTGGCGCCCGCCCATGGGGGAGAGGGCGGCCACGGCCATCACCCTTGAAGGCCGTTCTTTTCCTGGCCGCCTGCCTGTTGGCGTGGGGCCAGGCGGCGTGGGGGCATGCCGCGCTGGTGTCGGCCGACCCGGCACCCGGCGCCGTGCTCGACCGGGCGCCGGCCGCCGCCGTCCTGACGTTCAACGAACCCGTCAGCGTCACCGCGCTGCGGCTGGTCGGCCCGGAGGGGCCGCCCGTGGACGTGAAGCCGGAGGAGGCCGGGGGGAGCCGGATCCGCGTGCCGCTGCCCGGCGACGCGGCGCGGGGCGCCTACCTGCTCAGTTGGCGCGTCGTGTCGGCGGACGGGCATCCCGTGGGCGGTGCGCTGGACTATTCGGTCGGCGCGTTCGCCGGGCCGGCCAGGGCGATGCAAGCCGCCGCCCCGCCCGGCGGGCGCCAGGCGGCCATCTGGCTGGGCCGCTGGCTGGGCTACGCCTGCCTGTTCTCCTGCGTGGGCGCGGCCTTGTTCCGGGCGCGGGAACCGTCGGCCCGCCAGGCCTGGGCCCGGCACCTGGTCTGGATCGGCCTGATCCTGCTGCCCGTGAACCTGGGGCTGCAGGGGCTGGACTTGCTGGACCTGCCCGGATCGGCCCTGCTGGGCTGGCCCGCCTGGTCGGCCGCCCTGGACAGCCGCTATGCCTGGACGCTGGGCCTGACCGCCCTGGCGTTGCTGGCCTCGGCGGGGGCCTTGCGCGCCCGCCGGGCCGGGATCGCGCGCGGCTGCGCGGGCGCCGGCCTGGCGCTGGCGGGCGCGGCGCTGGCCGCCAGCGGCCATGCCGGAACGGCGCCGCCCCAGTGGCTGTCGCGCCCCCTGGTCGTGCTGCACGTGGCGACGGCGGCGGCCTGGCTGGGCGCGCTCGTGCCGCTGGCCCGCCTGCTGGGGAGCGGCCGGGATGGATCGGCCGGCCTGTCGCCGCTGGCCTGGTTCTCCCGCTGGATCACGCCCGTCGTGGCCATCCTGTTGGCGAGCGGGGCGGGGCTGGCGCTGCTGCAGCTGGACCGGCCCGGGGACTTGTGGCACACGCCCTATGGCATCGTCCTGAGCGTGAAGCTGGCGCTGGTGGGCGGGCTGCTCGGCATCGCGGCGTTCAACCGCTGGCGCTGCACCGGTCCCGTCCTGGCGGGCGATGCGGCGGCCCGCGGGCGCTTGCGGCGCAGCATCCTGGCGGAAACCGCCGTCGCCGTGGTCCTGCTGGGCGTGGTGTCGCTCTGGCGCTTCACCCCGCCGCCGCGCAGCCTGGACGCCGCCGGCGCCGCGTCCTCTCAGCGGAACGGCCATGGACCAGTGTCCTTCATGCTGTCCAATGACCGGGCGCATGCCATGGTGACGCGCTCGGGCGGCGCATGGCTCGTCGCCCTGAGCGATCCGTCCGGCAGGCCCCTGGCGGCCCAGGGGCTGACGCTGGCGCTGAGCGATCCGCAGGCCGGCATCGAGCCGCTGCGCCGGGAGGCCCGCCGCCTGGCCGATGGGCGCTGGCGCGCCGAAACGGGCCCCTTGCCGGTGTCCGGCGCCGGACACTGGCGGCTGAGCATGGAGATCCTGGTGGACGATTTCGAGCAGGTGACGCTGGAAGGGCCGCTGCCGCCCTGACCGGCTAGCGGCGGTCCGGAGCGGGGGAGACGGCGTTCCTTCCGCGGGCCGCCGGCGGAACCGGCATGCGCCGTGTGTCCAGGAACCTGGTGGACAGTTTAGAATCTCCCGTTCGGAGACCCCGCATCCACAAAAGGCCTGACATGAGCTCACTCCAGAAAGAAATCGACGAACGCACCAACCTGGCCGGCACCAACCGGTTCGAACTGCTCCTGTTTCGCCTGGGGACGGACGCGGTCCTGGGCCAGTCCGAGCTCTTCGGCATCAACGTGCTGAAGGTCCGCGAAATCGTGACCATGCCCGCCATCACGCCGATCGCGGGCGCGCCGAAGTTCTCGCTCGGCGTCGTGCACCTGCGCGACCAGGTGATTCCCGTGTACGACCTGCCCGGAATCATCGGCTGCAAGCTGGCGGCCGCGCCGACCCTGATGCTGGTCACGGAATACGCCCGCACCACCCAGGCGTTCACGGTCGAGTCGGTCGAGGACATCGTGCGGCTGGACTGGAACCAGGTCATCTCCGCCGAAAACACCGGCACGGGTCCCAGCCTGATCACCAGCATCGCCCGCCTGACCGAGGGCGGCGGCGACGAGGCGCGCCTGGCCCAGGTGCTGGACGTCGAGGCCATCCTGCAGGCCATCACGCCCGAGGAAAACCGCCATCAGGTCGATCCCAGGGAAGTCGGCGACAAGTTCGCCCTGAAGCCCGGCACCGTGGTGCTGGTGGCCGACGATTCCTTCGTGGCACGCGCCTTGATGGAACAGACCCTCAAGGCCATGGGAATCCCCTACGAGATGACCAAGTCCGGCCAGGAAGCCTGGAACCGCCTGAACACCCTGGCCGCGGCCGCCGAAGCCGAGGGCAAGACCATCCACGACAAGGTCTGCCTGATGCTGACCGACCTGGAAATGCCCGAAATGGACGGCTTCACGTTGACACGCAACATCAAGCAGGATCCCCGTTTCAGCGCCATGCCGGTGGTGATCCACTCGTCCCTGTCGGGCTCGGCCAACGAGAACCACGTGCGCAGCGTCGGCGCCAACGGCTACGTTCCCAAGTTTTCCGCGGAGGAACTGTCCTCCGCCATCCGCGGGGCGCTGGGGCACTGATTTTTACCGCCGGGCCGCCCCAAGGCAAGAACGCCCCCCGCGGGATGAGCCCGGACGCGGGACAGCCCCCGCGGATTGGCCCGCGCCTGGCGAACCCGGGCGGCATGCAGGCCGCGAGGCGGGCAGCGACGGGGGGCATTTTCATCATAGGAATCGATCATGCAAGACATCGTCATCGTGGAAGCCTGCCGTACCGCCATCGGGGATTTCGGCGGAGGGCTGAAGGACGTCGCCCCCTGCGAACTGGGTGAACTCGTGGTGCGCAACGTGCTGGAGCGCGCGGGCGTGGCGGCGGCCGACGTCGGCCACGTCGTCTTCGGCCATGTCATCAACACCGAGCCGCGCGACATGTATCTGTCGCGCGTGGCGGCGCTGAACGCGGGCATCCCCCAGGCCGTGCCGGCCTTCAACGTCAACCGCCTCTGCGGCTCGGGCCTGCAGGCCATCGTGTCCGCCGCCCAGGTGCTGATGCTGGGCGACGCCGAGGTCGCCATCGGCGCCGGGGCCGAAAGCATGAGCCGCGCGCCCTACGTGGCGGTGGGCCAGCGCTGGGGGTCGCGCATGGGCGATTCGCGCCTGGTGGACATGATGACGGGGGCGCTGTCCTGCCCGTTCGAGAAATACCACATGGGCGTCACGGCCGAGAACGTGGCGCAGAAATACGGCATCAGCCGCGAGGACCAGGACGCCTTGGCGCTGGAATCGCACCGCCGCGCGGCCCGCGCCATCGAGCAGGGCTATTTCAAGCAGCAGATCGTGCCGGTGACGCAGAAGACTCGCAAGGGCGAGATCGTGTTCGACCAGGACGAGCACGTGCGCTTCGACGCCGGCCCCGAAAGCTTCAGCAAGCTCAAGCCCGTCTTCGCCAAGGAAAACGGCACCGTCACGGCGGGCAACGCGTCCGGCCTGAACGATGGCGCGGCCGCCGTGCTGCTGATGACGGAACAGGCCGCCCGGGCCCGGGGGCTGACCCCCATGGCCCGCCTGGTGTCCTACGGCCATGCCGGCGTGGATCCGCAGTACATGGGCATCGGCCCGGTGCCGGCCACGCGCGCCGCCCTGGCGCGCGCCGGCCTGACCCTGGACCAGATCGACGTGATCGAGGCCAACGAGGCCTTCGCCGCCCAGGCCTGCGCGGTGTCCCGCGAACTGGGCTTCGATCCGGACAAGGTCAATCCCAACGGCAGCGGCATCAGCCTGGGGCACCCGATCGGCGCCACCGGCGCCCTGATCACGGTCAAGGCCCTGCACGAACTACGGCGTGTCCAGGGCCGCCATGCCCTGGTCACCATGTGCATCGGCGGCGGGCAGGGCATCGCCGCCATCTTCGAGCGCCTGTAGTGGCGCGGTCTCGCGCCGTCCGGGACGACCGGCGGTCGGCCGTCGAGGCCGACCTGCCGACCCTGTCGGAAGAGGACGGCATCCGCTACCTGCACTTCGACTCGGAATGGATCCAGGGGGCGATGCGCATCGCCCGGCCGTCCGAGCTGGTGCTGGCCTATACCCAGCAGATGATGGCCTGGCTGCTGTTCGCGCCGGCCGGCGCGCGCGACCGCATCGGCATCCTGGGGCTGGGCGCGGGATCGCTGCTGCGCTTCACCCTGCGGCATACCCGGTCCCAGGTGGAAACGGTCGAGCGCAATCCCGCCGTCACGGCCTTGTGCCGGGCGTTCTTCCGCCTGCCGGGCGGCGTGCGGTCCGTCGTCGATCATGCCGACGCGCGCGACTGGGTGGCCGAGCCGGGCAGGGCGGGGCGCTACCGGGCGCTGATGGTGGACCTGTACGACAGCCGGGCCGAAGGCCCCGTGTGCGGCGACCCGGATTTCTACCGGGACTGCCATCGGGTCCTGGACGAGCCGGGCGTGATGAGCGTGAACCTCTTCGGCCACCACGAAAGCTTCGAGGAAAACCTGCGGGGCATCCGCGCCGCTTTCGACGGGCGCGTGCTGTGCCTGCCGGAAATCGACGAGGGCAACACCGTGGTCCTGGCCTTCAAGGGCGATGCCCTGGACCTGTCGCGCCAGGACCTGCTGGACCGGGCCGAGCGGCTGGAATCCCGCACCGGCCTGCCGGCGCGGCGCTGGGCGCGGTCGCTGCTGGCCCGGGGTTGAAGGGGCCGGTGCTTGCGGTGGGTTCGGCATTTGACAGCTTTTCAAATCCCCCATAAAATTGCGTTCTTTCCCGATGCAGGCGGTTAGCTCAGTTGGTTAGAGCGCTACGTTGACATCGTAGAGGTCGCTGGTTCGAATCCAGTACTGCCTACCATTGCATCCGGAAACACCAGGCCAGTCCTGCAAAAAAAGCCGCGCGATCGAACGATGCGCGGCTTTTTGCTGTTTTGCAACAATCCTCGCCTTCGCAGGTCGTCCAGCCGCGCCGAATCCAGTGCGTGCCCTGTATCAAATTGATTGTTGCCCTCCCGATTGCTACACTGGGAAGATTCCTTCCTGCACGGCAAATTCAGGCTTTTTATCGACGCGGCGCAGGCCGCGTTTCGCATTTTCAGGACACGCTTAAATGGTTTGCATCACCCTTCCCGACGGTTCGCGGCGCGAATTCGACCATCCCGTTTCCGTGCACGAGGTCGCGCGCTCCATCGGGACCGGGCTGGGCAAGGCGGCGCTGGCCGGCCGGCTGGCCGTGGACGGCGAACCGGCGCGCCTGGTGGACACCAGCCACGTGATCGACCGGGATGCCTCCTTGAGCATCGTCACTGACAAGGACGCCGAAGGCCTGGACCTGATCCGGCACTCCACGGCGCACCTGCTGGCCTACGCGGTCAAGACCCTGTTTCCCGACGCCCAGGTCACCATCGGCCCGGTGATCGACAACGGTTTCTACTACGATTTCTCGTACAAGCGGCCCTTCACGCCGGAAGACCTGGAAGCCATCGAAAAGAAGATGGCCGAACTGGCGCGCCGCGACGAAGCCGTGACGCGCGAGGAATGGGACCGGGACGAGGCCGTGAAGTTCTTCCGCGGCATCGGCGAGGCCTACAAGGCCGAGATCATCGCCTCGATCCCCACCAACGAAAAGATCAGCCTGTACCGCGAGGGCGACTTCATCGACCTGTGCCGCGGCCCGCACGTGCCGTCCACCGGCCGCCTGCGAGTGTTCAAGCTGATGAAGGTCGCCGGGGCCTACTGGCGCGGCGACAGCAACAATGAAATGCTGCAGCGCATCTACGGCACCGCCTGGGCCCGCAAGGAAGACCAGGACGCCTACCTGCACATGCTCGAGCAGGCCGAACTGCGCGACCACCGCCGCATCGGCCGCGAGCTGGACCTGTTCCACTTCCAGGACGAGGCGCCGGGCCTGATCTTCTGGCACCCCAAGGGCTGGACGGTCTGGCAGCAGGTCGAGCAATACATGCGCCAGGTGTACCAGGACAACGGCTACCAGGAAGTCAAGGCGCCGCAGATCCTGGACCTGTCCCTGTGGAAGAAGACCGGCCACTGGGACAATTACCAGGAAAACATGTTCACGACGGAGTCCGAGAACCGCGTGTACGGCCTGAAGCCCATGAACTGTCCGGGCCACGTGCAGATCTTCAACGCCGGCCTGCACTCCTACCGCGAACTGCCGCTGCGCTACGGCGAATTCGGCCAGTGCCACCGCAACGAGCCCTCCGGTTCGCTGCACGGCATGATGCGCGTGCGCGGCTTCACCCAGGACGATGGGCACATCTTCTGCACGGAAGACCAGCTCCAGGAAGAGTGCGCCGCCTTCACGCGCCTGCTGCAGAAGGTCTACGCCGACTTCGGCTTCACCGAGATCCTGTACAAGGTCGCCACCCGCCCCGAAAAGCGCATCGGCGCCGACGAGGTCTGGGACAAGGCCGAGCAGGCCCTGAAGGACAGCCTGGACCTGTCCCACTGCGACTACGAAGTCTCGGAAGGAGAGGGCGCCTTCTACGGTCCGAAGATCGAATACACCCTGAAGGACGCCATCGGCCGCCATTGGCAGTGCGGCACCATCCAGGTGGACTTTTCCATGCCCGCGCGCCTGGGGGCCGAATACGTCGACGCCCAGGACCAGCGCCGCACGCCCGTGATGCTGCACCGGGCCATCCTGGGATCCCTGGAACGCTTCATCGGCATGCTGATCGAAAACCACGCCGGGGCGCTGCCCGCCTGGCTGGCGCCGCACCATGCCGTGATCTGCTGCATCTCCGACGGTTCCGCCGCCTATGCCGAACAGCTCGCCCGGGACCTGAAGCAACAGGGCCTGCGCGTGTTCGCCGACGTGCGGGGCGAAAAGATCACCCGTAAAATCCGCGAACATAGCCTGCAGAAAATCCCGTATATTCTGGTCGTCGGCGACAAGGAGCGCGAATCCGGCGCCGTGTCCGTGCGCGGGCGCGGCAACCTGGATCTGGGCACGATGCCGGTGGCGGATTTCACCGCCCGACTGAAGCACGAAATCTCGACCCGACAGCAGGGGACCGAACCGGCGCAGGCCTGATTCGCCCCTTTTTCATCAACTCACAGGAGTTCTCGACATCGCAACCGAAAAGAAACACCGCGTCAACGGTGAGATCCGCATTCATGAAGTCCGCCTGATCGGCGTGGATGGCGAACAGCTGGGTATCGTTCGCACATCCGAGGCCTTGTCCATGGCCGAACAGAACGACGTCGACCTGGTCGAAATCGCCCCCACGGCCAGCCCCCCGGTCTGCCGCCTGATGGACTACGGCAAGTTCAAGTACCAGGAACAGAAGCGCCAGGCCGAAGCCCGTTCCCGCCAGAAGATCATCCAGGTCAAGGAAGTCAAGTTCCGCCCGGGTACCGACGAAGGCGACTACCAGGTGAAGCTGCGCAATCTGCGCCGCTTCATCGAGGATGGCGACAAGGCCAAGGTCACGCTGCGTTTCCGCGGCCGCGAGATGGCCCACCAGGAACTCGGCATGCGCGTCCTCGAACGGGTGCGCGACGACCTGGGCGAACTGGTCCTGGTCGAGGCCATGCCCAAGCTCGAAGGCCGCCAGATGGTGATGGTGCTGGCGCCACGCAAGAAAGCGGGATGAGATCGGACACGAAATGGTCCCTGCGGACCATTTCGTGCCGATCGAATCCGAGCCGCTTGCAAGCGGCGAGGTGAAGCGCCGCCCCGGTTGGAGAGCCCCAGCGGGGCACCAGAGGTATTACAGAGGCATTCATGCATTTTCTGTTCGTCATCGATCCGCTGCCCGCCCTGAAGGCCTGGAAGGATTCCTCCGTCGCCATCATGCGCAGCCTGGCGGCGCAGGGGCACGACTTCAGCTTCGCCACGATGGGCGACCTGTACGTTCTGGAAGGCCGCGTGCGGGTCTCCGCCACGGCGATGCGTCTGCGCGCCGATGCCGACTGGCACGGCCACGACTGGTGGACGCAGGACGCCGCGCCGCGCGAATGCGCGCTCGCCGACTTCGACGCGGTGCTGATGCGCAAGGACCCGCCCTTCGACATGGAATACGTCTACGCGACGCACTTGTTCGACTATGCGGCGGCCCAGGGCGCGCGCGTGTTCAATGCCGGGTCGGCGATCCGCAACCATCCGGAAAAGCTCGCCATCATCGAGTTCGCGCAGTACACGGCCCCCACCCTGGTCAGCCGCGACATGGCGCGGCTGCGCGCCTTCCACGCGCAGCACGGCGACGTCATCGTCAAGCCCCTGGACGGCATGGGCGGCAGCGGCATCTTCCGCCTGCGGCCCGAAGAGCCGAACCTGGGCTCCATCCTGGAAACCCTGACGGAATTGGGCGCGCGGACCATCATGGCGCAGCGCTACATCCCCGAGATCCTCGACGGCGACAAGCGCATCCTGATCATCGGCGGCGAGCCGGTGCCGTTCGCCCTGGCGCGCGTCCCGCTCGTGGGCGAGAGCCGCGGCAACCTGGCCGCCGGCGGACGCGGGCGCGCCCAGCCGCTGTCGGACCGCGACCTCGAACTGGCCCGGGCCGTGGGCCGGAAGCTGGCGGGGCGCGGCCTGCTGCTGATCGGCCTGGACGTGATCGGCGACTACATCACCGAGATCAACGTCACCAGCCCCACCTGTTTCGTGGAAATCACCGAGCAGACCGGCTACGACGTGGCCGGCCGCTTCGTGGAGGCCCTGGTCCAGGCCGTGAATGGCGGTACGTCGTCATGAATACCCGCATCGCCCTGGTCATGCACGAGCCCCTGGGCGCGGCCTTCGAGGCCTGCGCCCGGCACGTGCTGGGCCGGGTGCCGGACCTGACGGTCTTCGACATCGCGCCCGACGCCGATCCCGCCACCCAGACCGGGCGCATCCTGGAATGGATGCGCGCGCGCGGGCCCGCCGAGCCCGTCCTGATCCTGTGCGACCTGTACGGAGCGACGCCGTTCAACATCGCCGCCCAGGCGCTGCGCCAGGCGCTGGACGATGGCTATGTGGCGCACCTGCTGACCGGCACCAACGCCTGCATGGTGCTGAAAGCCTTGACAGACCAGCAGGAAAACCCCGAATCTCTCAGTGAACGCGTGCGTCAGGGGGCGTTGCGCGGAATCGTGAATGCGGAACCCCCGTGTGCCTGCTAGGAGCCCGTGCCCATGCCTTCCATCGATCTGGTGATTTCGAACAAGCTGGGATTGCATGCGCGCGCGGCGGCCAAGCTGACCCAACTGGCCGGGCGCTATCGTAGCGACATCTTCATTTCGCGGGGGGCCCAGCGCGTCAACGCCAAGAGCATCATGGGCGTGATGATGCTGGCCGCGGGCCTGGGCGTCACCGTCCGGATCGACGCCCAGGGCGAGGACGAGGCCCAGGCCCTGAACGACATCCGGGCCCTGTTCGAGGGGCGTTTCGGAGAAGCGGAATAAGCCAGGCCGCGCCCCGCATGAATTCGCCGGAACCCGTTTCGTCCGCGATCTCCTCCACCCTGTGCCTGTACGGCCAGGGGGTGGTGCGCGGCTACGCCATCGGCCGGGCCGTGGTCATGAGCGCGGCCTCGCTCGAGGTCGCGCACTACCGCATCGCCGACGAGGACATCGAATCCGAGCAGCGGCGTTTCACGCGCGCGGTGGACGAGACCGTGCGCGACCTGAGCCAGATGGCCGAGGACCTGCCGGCCGACGCGCCGCGCGAACTGGGCGTGCTGCTGTCGGTGCACGCCATGCTGCTGCAGGATCCCATGCTGGTGCAGTCCGTCTGCCAGCTGATCGCGGAGCGCCGGTACAACGCCGAGTGGGCGCTGACGACCCAGGGCCAGATCCTGGTGGAGCAGTTCTCCCTGATGGAGGACGCCTACCTGCGCGAGCGCGGCGGGGACGTGCGCCAGGTGATCGAGCGCGTCCTGCGGGCGCTGTCGGGATCCAAGCACTGGCTGCCGAACCTGGACGCGGTGGCCGTCGACGGCAGCCTGATCGTGGTGGCGCGCGACATCTCCCCGGCCGACATGATGCGCCTGAGGGGCGGGCGCTTCGGCGCATTCCTGACGGACCTGGGCGGCGCCACCTCGCACACGGCCATCGTGGCGCGCAGCATGAACGTGCCGGCCGTGGTCGGCATGGGATTGGTGCGCACGCTGGTGCGCGACGGCGACCGGCTGATCGTCGACGGCCTGAACGGACTGGTCCTGGTCAATCCCTCGGACGCCGTGCTGCGGGAATACCAGGAACGGCAGGCGGCCTTCCTGCGCGAGCGCGACGAGCTCAAGGCGCTGCGCTTCGCGCCGGCCGTGACGCTCGACGGCATCCAGATTCGCATGGAAGCCAATATCGAATTGCCCGAGGAGGCCGCCGACGCGCTGGCGGCCGGCGCCGAGGGCATCGGGCTGTTCCGCAGCGAATTCCTGTTCATGGGACGCCCCGACCTGCCGGGCGAGGAAGAGCAGTACGAGGCCTACGCCTCGGTCGTGCGTACCATGGCGGGCCGGCCGGTCACCATCCGCACGCTGGACATCGGCGCCGACAAGACGCTCGACGGCGAGGCGACCGTGGCCACCAATCCGGCGCTGGGCCTGCGCGCGATCCGCTATTGCCTGGCCAATCCCGAGATGTTCAACACGCAGCTGCGCGCGCTGCTGCGGGCCGCCGTGCACGGGCCGATCCGGGTGCTGTTCCCCATGGTGTCGCACATGCACGA
This sequence comes from Castellaniella denitrificans, assembly GCF_042653765.1. Classification (NCBI taxonomy): domain Bacteria; kingdom Pseudomonadati; phylum Pseudomonadota; class Betaproteobacteria; order Burkholderiales; family Alcaligenaceae; genus Castellaniella; species Castellaniella denitrificans. The sequence continues at coordinate 305,706 of NZ_JBHSEZ010000028.1, forward strand.
GATCCATGCCGCCCGCCGCGCCCTGGCGCGGGCCGCCGAGGAACTGCGCGCCCAGGGCCTGCCCCACGACGCCGGCGTGCAGGTGGGCGCCATGGTCGAGATCCCCGCCATGGCCATCGCCATCGAGCCCTTCGCCGAGGCGCTCGACTTCCTGTCCATCGGCACCAACGACCTGATCCAGTACGTGCTGGCGATCGACCGGGGGGACACCGACGTCGCGTCCCTGTACGATCCGATGCACCCGGCGGTGCTGCGCCTGATCGCGCACACCATCAATGCCGGCGAGCGGGTGGGCAAGCCCGTGTCGATCTGCGGCGAGATGGCCGGCGACGTGCGCGTTACCCGCATGCTGCTGGGCCTGGGTCTGACCGGGTTTTCCATGCATCCGCAGCAGCTGCTGGACGTGAAGAAGGAAATCCGCAAGGCGCATTCCAACGCCCTGCGGGTCAAGGTCGCGTCGGCCCTGAACCGGGCCGAGCGCATCGACCTGTCCACCCTGGACGCCTGAGTCCCGCCTGGAAGCCCGGCCGGCGCCATCGGGTGCGGGCGGGCACGGGTTCACCGGGTCCGCCGGTTCGCTGATAGAATCGTCAGGCGGCTGTACCCTGGTTTCCGACCCCGACATTTCCAGGCCCCTCTTGCGACTCGACTCCCTCCCTCGCACCCTGCGGCAGAAGGCCTCGCTGGCCTTCATCCTGGTCGTGCTGCTGGCCATCGGCAACGTGTCCATCGTCCAGTTCCTGCTGCGGGAAAGCGATGGTGTGGCCGCCACGCTGAACGTCGCGGGCAAGATGCGCATGCTCAGCCAGCGCATCGGCCTGGAAGCCCTGGTGGCCCACCAGCATCCTGACCTGCCGGATCCCGACCAGGCGGATCTGCCGTCCCTGTTCGAGGCGGCGCACGACACGCTGCGCCGCGGCGGCCACGCGTTCGGCCTGGACATCGCCCCCGTGCCGGAAGTGCTCGCGCCGCAGCTGAGCGCCGTCGGCCTGGCCTGGATGCGCTATCGCGTCGCCGTCGACGCGCTGGCCGGGGCGCCGGCCGGAGACCGGGACGCCGTGGCGGACCTGGCGCGGACCGGCGCGGATCTGCTGGCGCATACCGAGGCGCTCATGGACGGCCTGGTCGTCCAGGCCCGGACGGTCCAGCAGCGGACCCTCTACGGCGCCTATGCCCTGTTCGCGCTGGACCTCGTCCTGCTGGCCCTGGCCGGCTGGGTGGTCTTCCGCCGGATCCTGCGGCCCATCCGCGACCTGGTGAAACAGTGCCGGGCCCTGGCGGCGGGCGACTACGCCGCCCGCTCGGCGCTGCCGCCCGGCGACGAACTGGGCGAACTGGGCCGGGTGCTGAACGATTCCGCGGCGCACATCGAGCAGTTGCTGCGGGACATCGAAAGAGAGCACGCGGCGCTGGCCGAGGCCCAGGCCATGTTCAACGGCCTGTCGGACAACACGGTCGCGGGCATCTACATGGCCGACGAGAACCTGCGCTTCATCCATGCCAATGCCCGGATGGCGGAAATCCTGGGCTATCCCCAGGCCGAGCTGGCCGCGGGCCTTCCCTTCGGGCGCGTGTTCGTCGGGCCGGCCTACGAGGTGGCCCGCGCCCAGGCGCTGGAGTGGCTGTCGGGGCGCGCGGCCCGGACACGCTACGAGTGCGTGGCGCGGCGCCGCGACGGCGATCCGATCGAACTGGAAATCTTCGGCTCGCTGATGTCCCTGCACGGCCGGCCGGTCCTGATCGGCATCATGTTCGACATCACCGAACGCAAGCGCGCCGAGGCCTCGGCGCGGCGGGCCGCCCTGGTCTATGCCCACACCAGCGAGGCCATGGTGGTCACCGACGCCAATGGCGTCATCCAGGACATCAACCCGGCCTTCACGGCGGTGACCGGCTACGGTGCCGAGGACGTGATCGGGCGCACCATGGCCGTGCTCAGCTCCGGGCGCCACGACAAGGACTTCTACCGGGCGATGTGGGCCAGGCTGCGGGAGACCGGCCGCTGGAGCGGCGACATCCACAACCGGCGCAAATCGGGAGAGGAATACGTCGAGCGCCTGTCGATCAACACGTCCTACAACCAGGACGGCAGCGTCAATTGCCGCATCGGCCTGTTTTCCGACGTGACCGAGAAGCGCCGCCGCGAGGCGTCGATCTGGCACCAGGCGCACTACGACCACCTGACCCAGCTGCCCAACCGCCAGATGTTCCAGGAGAACCTGCGGCGCAGCATCGAGCATTCCAGGCAGGGCGGGCTGCCGTTCGCCCTAGCGTTCCTGGACCTGGACCTGTTCAAGGAGGTCAACGACACCCTGGGCCACGACGCGGGCGACCAACTGCTGCGCCTGGTGGCCCGACGGCTGGGCGAGTGCGTGCGCAGCTCGGACATGGTGGCGCGCCTGGGCGGCGATGAATTCACGCTCATCGTCCGGGACATCCGGAACCCGGACGACGTCCTTCCCTTGTGCGGCAAGGTGCTGGAATCCCTGGCCCAGCCCTACGCCTTGGGCGACAGCGTCGCGCGGATTTCCGCCAGCATGGGGGTGGCCTTCTATCCGCGCGACGGCGACAGCGCGAGCGAATTGCTGCGGGCCGCCGACCTGGCCATGTATGCCGCCAAGGAGCATGGCCGCAACCAGTGCCTGGTCTACGAGGCCGGGATGCGGGGCCCGGCCCACGTGCGCGCCGAGCCTCAGTCCGGATAGGCCGTTTCGCCGTGCTCCGCGGCGTCCAGGCCCTGGCGTTCATCGTCGGGCGCGGCCCGCAGTCCGATCAGGCGGTCCACCACCAGGGCGCAGATCGCGGCGCTGGCCGCCGCCCAGATCAGGCTGACCAGGACGGCCTCGGCTTGCAGCCAGACCTGGCGCAGCAGCGCACCCAGGCCCGCCGGTCCGGGGCCGCCGAGATCGGCCGAATAGAAGACGCCCGTCAGGATGGCGCCCACGATGCCGCCCACGGCATGGATGCCGAACACGTCGAAGGCGTCGTCGATGCCCAGCCGGCGCTTCAGGCCGCTCACGCCCCAGAGCGCGGCCCAGGAGGCCAGCGCGCCGATGGCGAGCGCCGCGCCCGGCGCGACCAGGCCGGCGGCCGGGGTGATGCCCACCAGCCCGGCGATGGCGCCGGAGGCCGCGCCCAGCAGCGAGGCCCGGCCCTTCAGGACCCGCTCCGCCAGCGCCCAGGCCAGCACGCCGCAGGCGGCGGCCAGCAAGGTGTTGGCCACGGCCAGGACGGCCTGTTCGTTGGCGGCCAGCGCCGATCCGCCGTTGAAGCCGAACCAGCCCACCCACAGCAGCGCGGCGCCGGTCAGGTTCAGCGGCAGGCTGTGGGGCAGCATGGCTTCCCGGCCGTATCCCAGCCGGGGGCCGACCCAGCGCGCGCCCACCAGGCCGGCCGCGCCCGCGCTGATGTGGACCACGGTGCCGCCGGCGAAGTCCAGGGCGCCGCGCAGGTGCAGCCAGCCGTCCCCGGCCCAGACCATGTGCGCGATCGGCATGTAGCCCAGCGTGAACCACAGGCCGGCGAAGGCCAGCGCCGCGCCGAAGCGGGTGCGCTCGGCCATGCTGCCGGTGATCAGTCCGCAGGTGATGGCGGCGAACGTCGCCTGGAACAGGGCGAACAGCAGTTCCGGGATCGTGCCGAGCAGGGGCAGGGGCGCGGCGTCCCCCGCGCGGTACAGGCCGGACAGCCCCAGGCGCGTCCACCCGCCCAGGCCGCCGAAGCCCTCGGTGAACACCAGAGAATAGCCGTAGGCGAACCACAGCACCGTGGCCAGCGCGCAGACGCCCAGCGTCTGGGTCATGACGGACAGCGCGTGGCGCTTGCGCGCCAGGCCGCCGTAGAACAGCGCCAGGCCCGGCACGCACATCAGCCAGACCAGCAGGGTCGAGGTCATGGTCCAGACCAGATCGCTCTTGTCCATGGGGAACTCCTTTTCCAGTAGGGGTCAGAGGGCGGCTTCGCCGGTCTCGCCGGTGCGGATGCGCACCACGTGCTCCAGGGGCGTGACGAAGATCTTGCCGTCGCCGATCTTGCCGGTGCGGGCCGCCTGGCACAGGCATTCCACCGTCATTTCCACCTGGGCATCCGGGACGGCGACCTGGATCTGCAGCTTGGGCAGGAAATCGACCTGGTATTCCGCCCCCCGGTAGAGCTCGGTGTGACCCTTCTGCCGGCCGAATCCCTTGGCTTCCGTGACCGTCATGCCCTGGATGCCGGCCGCTTCCAGCGCGGCATGGGCTTCCTCGAGTTTGAACGGCTTGATGAGTGCGGTGACGAGTTTCATGAATGCTCCTTTGCAGTGTGCTTGCACGGAGGATTCAAGCAAGAGGCGTGCCAACTGTGCCGCATGCCGGGGCGCACGGCGGCGGGGCGGGGGAGACGGTCCGGCGGCACCGGGTCGCACCGCGCCGGTGCGGACCCGCCCCGGAACGGTGCGGCGGCCGTGGGCGGCGCGCCCGAGGGGCGATCCGTCGAAGATCCGTTGAAGGCTCAAGCAGCGATCCGGCGGTCCGGCCCCTGGAGCCCCATGGTTTTGTGTCCAGTTGTTGACCGTGCGGCGAGCCCGGGCGGGTCGATCCGGACGGCTTCCTCCTGCGGGCGGGGCGGGTCAGGGGGCATGGCGGGGACCCTGGCCCGGACATCAGTCATTACATGTCAGGGTTTACCCGTGATCCAGGGTCGCTAGAATTGTAACCAAGCCGGTTGTAACAGACCGGTCTTCTAAGATGATCCGCATTTCACACAGCGGAATTTTGCATAGGGAAGATCATGAACATGACGCGTAAAACGCTGACCTTGGCCGCCATGGCCGCATCGCTGAGCCTGCTGGCCGCTTGCTCCAAGAGCGATGACGCCTCGGCGCCGCCTCCGGCGGCTCCCGCGCCTTCGACGGCGCCGACCCCGGCTCCCGTGCCTCCCGTCACGCCCGCCCCGCAAGAACAGCAGAGCGCCCCGGCCGACCAGCAGTCCATGCAGGACAAGATCAAGGAATCGGCCGAAGCCGCCAAGGACAAGGCCTCCGAAGTCGGCCAGGCCGTGTCCGACAAGGCCGGCGAACTGGCCGACAAGGCCGGCGATGCCGCCAACAACGCCCGTGAATCCGTGAAGGAAGGCGCCGCCAAGGCCGATGCCGCCATCCAGGGCGCCGTCGGCAACTCGAACGGCGGTTCCAAGTAAGGAACGCCGGCTCCCGCCGGGCGTCAGCCCGGCGGGGCGGGACAAATCCGTCCCGCGTGCCGCCCGCGATCCCCCCTCCGCCCCTATAGTGGAACGGGGAATGACGCGGGAGGAGCCGATGTCGCTTGCCGTTCTATCCAGCCGGGCCCTGTTCGGGCTGCGGGTCTGGCCTGTGCAGGTCGAGGTCCACGTGGGCAGCGGCCTGCCTTCTTTTTCCATCGTCGGATTGCCGGGCGCGGGCGTGCGCGAGAGCCGCGAGCGGGTGCGCTCGGCGCTGCTCAGCGGTGGTTTCGAGTTCCCGGCCGGGCGCATCACCGCCAACCTGGCGCCCGCCGACCTGCCCAAGGATTCCGGCCGTTTCGACCTGCCGATCGCGCTGGGCGTCCTGCTGGCTTCCGGGCAGGTTGCCGATGCCCGGGGGCAGGTGCCCGACGTGCGGCATTACGTGCTGGCGGGCGAGCTGTCCCTGACCGGCAGCATCGTGCCGGCGGATGCCGCGCTGGCCATCGCGCTTTCGGTCGCCCGCGCCGATCCGCGGGCCGTGCTGATCATGGCTCCGGCGGCGGCCGGGGTGGCCGCCCGGGTGCCGGGATTGCGGGTGCTGGCCGCTGGCGGGCTGGACGAGGTCGTGGCCCATTTCGCCGGCCGGGCGGAACTGCCCGCCGCCGTGCCAGCGTGCGATGGCCCGGAGGACGAGGACACGGCTCCGTGCCTGTCCGACGTCCGGGGACAGGCGGCGGCGCGGCGCGCCCTGGAACTGGCGGCAGCCGGCGGACACGGCCTGCTGCTGCGCGGCTGCCCGGGCGTGGGCAAGAGCATGCTGGCCCGGCGCCTGCCCGGCCTGCTGCCGCTCCTGAGCCCGGAGCAGGCTCTGGAAGTCGCCGCCGTGCATGGGCTGGCCCGGTCCCGGCCGTCCCTGTCCCGGGTGCCACCGTTCAGGGCGCCGCATCATGGGGCCTCCATGCCGGCGCTGGTGGGCGGGGGCGCCCGTCCCCGGCCCGGGGAAATCAGCCTGGCCCATCATGGCGTGCTGTTCCTGGACGAATTGCCGGAATTCGGCCGCCAGGCCCTCGAAGCCCTGCGCGAGCCCCTGGAAACCGGCTGCGTCACGGTCGCCCGGGCGGCCGGCAGCTGTTCCTTTCCCGCCCGTTTCCAGCTCGTGGCGGCCATGAATCCCTGTCCGTGCGGCTGGCACGGGCATCCCCATCCCCGGCGGGAATGCCGCTGTTCCCGGGGAACCGTCGCGCGCTACCGGGCACGGATCTCGGGGCCGCTGCTGGACCGGATCGACCTGCACGTCAGCCTGGGCGTGGAAGCCTCGTGGCTGGACGCGCCGCCGGGCGAGCCTTCGGCCCTGGTCCGGGAAAGGGTGCTGGCCGCGCGTCGCCTGCAACTGGCGCGCCAGGGCTGCCTGAACGCCGAACTGGACGGCGCGGCCCTGGACCGCCATGGCGATCCGGACGCCGAGGGCCGGGCGCTGCTGATGCGCGCCGCGGCGGCCTGGGGCTGGTCGGCGCGCGCCACGCGGCGGGCCCTGCGCGTGGCGCGGACCCTGGCCGACCTGGACGGCGACGACCGGATCGAGGCCGGGCACATGGCCCAGGCGATCCAGTACCGTCCCGATGAATGAACCTGGCGAATCGGAGCGGCTTGCGAGCCATGGCGTGGGCCGTGATCCATGGCAGGGCGGTAGAATGCCAGTTTTCCCTTTCCCCATCCCAGGAGGCCGCGATGATCGCCCCCAATCAATTGTTCGACGACTTCCAGAAGAACATGTCCGAGTTCCTGGCCAAGACCCCGGCCGCCGACATCGAGCGCAACATGAAGGCCTTCATGACCCAGGCTTTCTCCCGCATGGACCTGGTCACCCGGGAAGAATTCGACATCCAGGCCGACCTGCTGGCCCGCGCGCTGGAGCGCATCGAATCCCTGGAAGCCCGTGTCCAGGCGCTTGAGCAAGACGAAGAATAGACAAATCCGGGCAAATCACCCTATAATCAAGGGCTTTTCCCAATTCCCTTCGGGTTTGCTTCATCCCGGGGGATTTGTCTTTTGGTCCGGATGCGCCGCGGGTTTTGCGGGGATGCCGGGGCCGAAGGGCGGGGAAAGCGGGATTCGCGCATGCAGGTTGCGCATGCCGGGTCCGAACGATTGCGAATGCCAGGTCTGACAAGCGCCCGGATCCCGGGTCACCTGGGTTTGCCAAGCCAACAGAGTATCGTCATGCCCAAGATGAAGAGCAAAAAAGGCGCTTCCAAGCGCTTCAAGGTGCGCGGCAGTGGTTCCATCAAGCGCGGCCAGGCTTTCAAGCGTCACATCCTGACCAAGAAGACCACGAAGAACAAACGCCAGCTGCGCGGTTCGGCTGCCGTCCATGAAACGAACGTCGCCTCCGTGAAGGCGATGCTGCCTTTCGCCTGATCGGAGATTACACATGCCTCGCGTCAAACGCGGCGTCACCGCTCGTGCACGCCATAAAAAAGTCATCAAGGCCGCCAAGGGTTACCGCGGCCGCCGCGGCAACGTATTCCGGATCGCCAAGCAGGCGGTCATGCGCGCCGGCCAGTACGCCTACCGCGACCGCCGCAACAAGAAGCGCACCTTCCGCGCCCTGTGGATCACCCGCATCAACGCGGGCTGCCGCGAACTGGGCGTGACCTACAGCGTCTTCATCGCCGGCCTGAAGAAGGCCTCGATCGAACTCGACCGCAAGGTCCTCGCCGACATGGCCGTGCACGACAAGGCGGGCTTCGCCGCCGTCGTGGCCCAGGCGAAATCCGCGCTGGCCGCCTGACCGACACAGTTTCGTTTTCGATTCTGTATCATCGCAAACGGAGCTCCATCGGGCTCCGTTTGCGTTTTGGAATGCACCATGGACTCATCGCTCGACGAACTGATCGCCCAGGCCCGCGGCCGCTTCGCCCAGGCCCGGGACGCCGCCACGCTGGAAAATGAAAAAGCCGCCTTCCTCGGCAAGCAGGGGTCGCTGACCGCGCTGCTCAAGGGCCTCGCGGCCCTGCAGGGCGAGGAAAAGCGCACGCGCGGCGCGCAGATCAACCAGGCCAAGCAGCAGGTCGAGTCGCTGCTGAACGCGCGGCGGGCCGAACTGGCCCAGGCCGTGCTGGACCAGCGCCTGGCGGCCGAGACCATCGATGTCACCCTGCCGGGCCGGGGGCGCGGCGCGGGCGGCGTCCATCCGGTGATCCGCACCTGGCAGCGCGTCGAGGAAATCTTCCGCTCCATCGGCTTCGACGTGGCCGACGGTCCCGAGATCGAGAACGACTGGACCAACTTCACCGCCCTGAACAATCCGGAAAACCATCCGGCGCGCTCCATGCAGGACACGTTCTACGTGGACATGAAGGACGCGGGCGGGCTGCCGCTGGTGCTGCGCACCCACACCAGCCCCATGCAGGTGCGCTACGCGCGCATGAACAAGCCGCCCATCAAGGTCATCGCCCCGGGGCGTACCTACCGCGTCGACAGCGACGCCACCCATTCGCCCATGTTCCACCAGGTCGAAGGCCTGTGGATCGCCGAGGACATCTCCTTCGCCGACCTGAAGGGCGTCTACACGAATTTCCTGCGGGCCTTCTTCGAGACCGACGACCTGACCCTGCGCTTCCGGCCCTCGTTCTTCCCGTTCACCGAGCCCTCGGCCGAGATCGACATGATGTTCACCTCCGGCCCCAACCAGGGCCGCTGGCTGGAAATTTCCGGCTCGGGCCAGGTGCATCCCCAGGTCGTGCGCAATTTCGGGCTGGACCCGGAACGCTACATCGGCTTCGCCTTCGGCTCCGGACTCGAGCGCCTGACCATGCTGCGCTACGGCGTGGACGATCTGCGCCAGTTCTTCGAAGGCGACCTGCGCTTCCTGCGCCAGTTCAACGACTAGGCCCGCCAGGCCTTCCGCGACACGGAATCCGAATCATGCAATTTCCCGAATCATGGCTGCGCGCCTGGGCCGATCCCGACATCGACGGCCAGGAACTCGCCCATCGGCTGACCATGGCCGGCCTCGAAGTCGAGGACGCCGATCCCTACGCCCCGCCGTTCTCCGGCGTGGTGGTGGCGCGCATCGAATCGGCCGAGCCGCATCCGAATGCCGACAAGCTGCGCGTCTGCCGGGTCGACGACGGCTCGGGCGAGCCGCTGCAGATCGTCTGCGGCGCGCCCAACGCGGCGGCCGGACTGGTGGTGCCCCTGGCGCGCATCGGCGCCGAACTGCCGGGCGGCCTGCGCATCGGTCCCGTCAAGATGCGCGGCGTCGAATCGCGCGGCATGCTGTGCTCGGCGCGTGAACTGGGCCTGTCCCAGGATCACGCCGGCCTGCTCGAACTGCCCGACGGCCTGAAGCCGGGCCAGGACCTGCGCCAGGCGCTGGACCTGGACGACACGATCTATACCCTGAAGCTGACCCCCAACCGGGCCGACTGCCTGTCCATCCTGGGGGTGGCGCGCGAAGTCGCGGCGCTGACGGGCTGCGCGCTGCGCGCGCCGGAGACGCCCCGGGTGCCGGTGACCATCGACGACCGCCTGCCCGTGACCGTGCGGGCCCCGGACCTGTGCGGCCGTTTCGCCGGGCGCATCGTGCGCGGCGTGAACGCCCGCGCCGCCACGCCCGCGTGGATCAAGTCGCGCCTGGAGCGCGCCGGCCAGCGGCCGGTGTCGGCGCTGGTGGACATCTCCAACTACGTCATGCTGGAACTGGGGCGTCCCACCCACGTCTTCGACCTCAAGCGGATCGAGGGCGGCCTGACGGTGCGCTGGGCGCGCGACGGCGAGCGGCTGGAACTGCTCAACGACCAGACCGTCGAGCTGACGTCCGACGTGGGCGTCATCGAGGCCGGCGGGTCGCTGGAAAGCCTGGCCGGCATCATGGGCGGGCAGGCCTCGGCCGTGACCCTGGAGACGACCGACGTCTACCTGGAGGCCGCCTTCTGGTGGCCGGAGGCCATCATGGGCCGGCCGCGCCGCTACAAGCTCAATTCCGAGGCCGGCCACCGCTTCGAGCGCGGGGTGGATTTCGCCACCATTCCCGAACACCTGGACCTGATGACGGCCCTGATCCTGGAAGTCTGCGGCGGCCGGGCCGGCCCGCTGGACGACCTGGTCGTCAACCTGCCCGCGCGCGAACCGGTGCGCATGCGCCTGTCGCGCTGCGCCCGCGTGCTGGGCATTCCGTTGGACGCCGAGGCCGTCGGCGCCGTCTTCACGCGCCTGGGCTTCGCCTTCGAGCGGCAGGGCGACGATTTCATCGTCACGCCGCCGGCCGCGCGCTTCGACCTGGAAATCGAGGAAGACCTGATCGAGGAAGTCGCCCGCATCCACGGCTTCGACCGCATCCCCGACCGGCCCCCGGTGGCGCCGGCCGTCATGCGGGCGGCGCCCGAAACCCGGCACGGCCCGCACGCGCTGCGCGCCGCCCTGGCCGCGTGCGACTACCAGGAAGTCATCAACTTCTCCTTCGTCGAGGAAGCCTGGGAACGGGACTACTGCGGCAACGCCGACCCCATCCGGCTGCTCAATCCCATCGCCAGCCAGCTGGCGGTGATGCGCTCCAGCCTGATCGGCGGCCTGTTGGCCAACATCGCCCACAATGCCAAGCACCGCCAGACGCGCGTGCGGGTCTTCGAACTGGGCCGGGTGTTCGCCCGCGATCCCTCGGTGGCCGACGGCGGCCTTTCCGTGGCGGGCGTGGCCCAGCCCACCCGCCTGGCGGCCGCGGCCTGGGGGCCGGCCCTGGCGGAACAATGGGGCGAGCCGGTCCGCCCGGTGGACTTCTTCGACGTCAAGCGCGACCTCGAGACCCTGCTGGGCGCGCGCGCCGCCGGCCTGCGCTGCGAGGCCGCGAGCCATCCCGCGCTGCATCCGGGGCGCGGCGCGCGCCTGCTGCTCGACGGCCGCGCGATCGGCTGGCTGGGCGAGGTCCATCCGCGCTGGGCGCAGGCCCTGGATCTGCCGCACGCGCCCGTGGTCTTCGAACTCGACGCCGAGGCCGTATCCGAACGTATCTTCCCCCATCCGCGGGAGCAGTCCCGCCAGCCCGTGGTGGTGCGGGATCTGGCCGTCTGGGTGGACGCGGGCGTGCCGTGGCAGTCGCTGCTTGATACACTGCGACAGCGGATCGCGGCCGATGACGCCCTGTCCGTGGTCAAAGACATTAAACTGTTCGATATCTGGCGCGAAGCCGCGACCGCCCAGCAACGCAGCCTGGCGCTGCGCCTCTGGTTCCAGGGCCGCGACGCGACGCTGGAAGACCGCCAGGTCGAACATTGCGTGCAAAGCCTGCTCGACGCCCTGACCCAGGCGCATGGCGCACGCCTGCGCTCATAGGAGAAATCGCCGGTGAATACGGATCGGACGCTCACCAAAGCCCATCTGGCCGAACTGCTGTTCGAGCGCGTGGGCCTGAACAAGCGCGAAGCCAAGGACATCGTGGACACGTTCTTCTCCGAAGTCCGCGACGCCCTGGTGCAGGGCACCGAGGTCAAGCTGTCGGGCTTCGGCAGCTTCCAGGTGCGCAACAAGCCGCCGCGCCCGGGCCGCAATCCCAAGACCGGCGAAGTCATCCCGATCGCCGCGCGCCGGGTGGTCACGTTCCATGCCAGCCAGAAGCTCAAGGACGGCGTGGGCACCGACGGAGACGCCGCATGACGCCCGCCACGCCCGCGACCACGCTGCCGCCGATCCCCGCCAAGCGCTATTTCACCATCGGCGAAGTCTCCGAGCTGTGCGGCGTCAAGCCGCACATCCTGCGCTACTGGGAACAGGAATTCGTCCAGCTCAAGCCGGTCAAGCGGCGGGGCAACCGGCGCTACTACCAGCACCATGAAGTCCTGCTGGTGCGCCGCATCCGCGACCTGCTCTACGAGCAGGGCTTCACCATCGCCGGGGCGCGCAACCGCCTGGGCGACAGCGGCGACGCGCCGCACGACCAGGATGCCGCCGTGCGCCTGAGCGGCGCCGAATTGCAGGCCCTGCGCGCCGACCTGCAGGCCGCCCGGGACAGCCTGGCCCAGGCCCTGGAAGGCAGCCGCCGGTCCCACCAGGCGGCGGGACTGCTGGATCTCTGACCGAACCCGTTTCCTGCCCTGCAATGCGAAAACTCCGGCCCGTGGCCGGAGTTTTTCGTTCCGCGCCGCAAGGCCGGCTCAGCGGCTTCCCAGATGGACGGGATGCTGGACGACGGTCCCGGCGGGCGCCGGGCGCAGGCTGGCCCAGAGCGCCAGGGCCGCCAGGCACAGCACCACGGCGATTCCCAGCGCCATGGCCACGCGGCCGCGCCGCAGCCGTGTTCCTGGCCGGGCGCGGCGGCGCGGCGGCTCGCCGCCGGGCGCGGGACGCGGACCGGCCTCGGATATCCGGGCTTCGCCCATGACGGGCGGTTCTTCCATTTCCATCCCCAGACTCTGGCGGATGCGGTCCAGCACGGCGTCGGGCGGCGGCTGGACGGGCAGGGCGTCGACGATTCCCAGGAAATAGGCTTCCCATTTCAGGGCGCGCGCGGCGGCCGCGTCGTCATGGGCCAAGCGCGACTGGATGTCCGCCACGCGGTCGGGCATGTCCAGGCCCAGCACGTAGCGGGCGATTTCGTCGTCGGAGTAGGAAGAGTAAGAGGGTTTCATGCGCGCACGGCCTCGTCGATGTGCGCCAGGGCGGCGCCCAGGGAGGCCTCGATGTCGGGCTCGGACCGGTCCAGGCGGGCGGCGATGCGGGCCGGATCGCCGCCGTGCAGGTAGGCCTGCAGCAGGGCGTCGAGCTGCGGGGCGGGCAGGGTGGCCAGGGCGCCGGCGATCGTGCCGGCCGGCGCGTCGGGCGGCAGGGCGAGCCGGGGCAGGGGGGTGTCCTCGGCCGGGTGGCGGCCTTCGGCGCGCATCTGCCGCGCATGGGCCGCCGCCCGGTAGCGCAGGATGCTGTAGATCCAGGCGCGCGCGGTGCCGATGGCCGGGCTGTAGCCGGCCGCGTTGCGCCAGATCAGGACGAAGGTTTCGTGCAGCACCGCGTCGGCCGCGTCGGGATCGTCCAGCATGGCCATCGCCAGGGCGCGCATGGCGGGGGACTCGTGGCGGTACAGCGCCAGGAATGCGGCGCGGTCTCCCGCCGCGCAGGCGCTCAATTCCGCTTCGAAATCGAAAACTGAAACAGTCATACAATCTTTCCCGTTCACCGGGTCTCGGGACGCGCCGCGAAAGGGCGCATCCGCCGGGGATGGCACTATTGTATGCGTACCCGCCGACGCGCTCCCAGCCGTTCGCCGCCCGCCTGTTTTCCGGATGTTTCCATGCGCTTTTCCCATACCGGCGCCGCCCCCGCGCGGCGCGACGACTGGCTGACCCTGAAGACCCTGTGGCCGTACGTCTGGGCCTTTCGCGGCCGGGTGACGCTCGCCTTCGTCTGCCTGGTCGCGGCCAAGGTCGCCAACGTCGTCACGCCGGTCTGGCTCAAGGACATCGTCGATGCGCTGGGCGTGGCGCCCACGCTGCTGGCCGTGCCGCTGGCGGCCCTGCTGGGCTACGGGCTGTCGCGCCTGGCCACTTCGGTGTTCGGGGAACTGCGCGACGCCCTGTTCGCCCGCGTGACCCAGGGCGCCATCCAGCGGGTCGCCAGCCAGGTCTTCCGCCACCTGCTGGCGCTGTCGCTGCGTTTCCACATGGGCCGGCGCACCGGCGGACTCACGCGCGACATCGAGCGCGGCACCAAGGGCATCGGCTTCCTGCTCAATTTCATGGTCTTCAACATCGTGCCCACGCTGCTGGAGATCGCCATGGTCGCGGGCGTGCTGCTGTGGCGCTACGACTGGATCTTCGCCGCGCTGACCCTGGGCACCATCGCCGCCTACGTGCTCTTCACGCTGAAGGTCACGGAACGCCGCATGGCGTATCGCCGCACCATGAACACCCTGGACAGCCAGGCCAACGGCCGGGCGGTCGACGCCCTGCTGAACTACGAAACCGTCAAATACTTCGGCAACGAGGACTACGAGAGCCGCCGCTACGACGCCGACATGACGCGCTGGGTGGATTCGGCCGTGCGCAACCAGGTGTCGCTGAACCTGCTGAACATGGGCCAGGGCGTCATCATCACCCTGGGGATGACCGCGCTGCTGTGGCAATCGGCGCGCGGCGTGGTGCAGGGCCACATGACCGTGGGCGACGTGGTGCTGGTGTCGGCCTACCTGACCCAGTTGTACGCGCCGCTGAATTTCCTGGGCTTCGTCTACCGCGAGATCAAGCACGCGCTGGCCGACATGGAGCGCATGTTCGATCTGCTGGGCAACCGCCAGGAGGTGGCCGACCGCCCCGACGCCGTCGAACTGCGGGCGGGCCGGGCCAGCCTGGAATTCGAGGCCGTGGATTTCGCCTACCAGCCGGATCGCCCGATCCTGCACGGGGTCTGTTTCAGCGTGCCGGCGGGCGGCTCGCTGGCCGTGGTCGGGGCCTCCGGCGCCGGCAAATCGACCCTGTCGCGCCTGCTGTTCCGCTTCTACGATCCCACCGGGGGCCGCGTGCGGGTGAACGGCCGCGACATCCGCGACTACACCCAGGCCAGCCTGCGCGCCCACATCGGCATCGTGCCGCAGGACACGGTGCTGTTCAACGACACCATCGGCTACAACATCGCCTACGGCCGTCCGGACGCCACGCCGGATGACGTCGAGCAGGCGGCCCGGGCCGCCCACATCCACGACTTCATCGTGTCGCTGCCGCAGGGCTACGACACCCCGGTCGGCGAACGCGGGTTAAAATTGTCCGGCGGCGAGAAGCAGCGCGTCGCGATCGCCCGCGCGCTGCTCAAGTCCCCCCCGATCCTGGTCTTCGACGAAGCGACCAGCGCCCTGGACACGCGCACCGAGCGCGCCATCCAGTCGCAGCTGGAACGCATCGCCCGGGGGCGCACCACGCTCATCATCGCGCACCGCCTGTCGACCATCGTCCATGCCGACCACATCCTGGTGATGGAATCCGGCCGGGTGGCGGAGCAGGGCACCCACGCGGAACTCCTCGCGCTGGACGGACGCTACGCCCGCATGTGGCGTCTGCAACAATCCGAGCCCGAACGGGATACTAGGGTTTGACCTATATCGTACCAAAGAGGTACTATTTGGTTTTCAACGCCCGTCCCTGGAACCCCCGATGCTGCGGATCAGCAAGATCGTCGATTACGGAATCCTCGTGCTCACGCACATGGCCTCCCGTCCGACGCACGTCTGCAGCGCGGCCGAACTGGCGGGCGACCTGGGCCTGGGCCAGCCCGTCGTCAGCAAGGTCCTGAAACTGCTCGCCCAGCACGGCCTGGTCGCCAGCACCCGCGGCGCCCACGGCGGCTACCGCCTGGGGCGCGACGCCGACAGGATCAGCGTGGCCGAGATCATCGACGCCCTCGAAGAACAGCCCTTCGGCCTGACCGAATGCACGGCGCTGCCGGGCGCCTGCAGCGTCGAAGGCGCCTGCCACATCCGTTCCCACTGGCAGCGCATCAACCGCATCGTGCGCCGCACGCTGGAATCCGTCACCGTCGCCGACATGCTCGACGGCGAGGGCGCCGGCGCGCCCGCCGCGCCCGCGTCCGCCGTCCTGGTCCCCGCGCCCGAGGCCGGCGCGCGCCGGGCCATCCCGAACATCACGAACTGGAGTCTGTCCAAATGAGTACCGTCAACGACAAGCTCGATTCCTTTCTCGACCGCGACTACGAGGCCGGCTTCGTCACGCAGATCGAATCCGAGACCTTCCCCAAGGGGCTCGACGAGGATGTGATTCGCCGCCTGTCCGCCATCAAGCGCGAGCCCGAATTCATGCTCGAATGGCGCCTGAAGGCCTATCGCGAATGGCTCAAGATGGCCCTGCCCAAGTGGGCCAAGGTCCATTATCCGGACCCCGACTTCCAGGACATCAGCTATTACTCGGCGCCCAAGTCCAAGAAGGACGGCCCCAAGAGCCTGGACGAGGTCGATCCCGAACTGCTGCGCACCTATGAAAAGCTGGGCGTGCCGCTGCACGAGCGCGCCAAGCTGGCCGGGGTGGCCGTGGACGCGGTGTTCGACTCGGTGTCCGTGGCGACCACCTTCCGCAAGCAGCTGGCCGACGTCGGCATCATCTTCTGTTCGTTCTCCGAAGCCGTGCGCTCGCATCCGGAACTGGTGCAGAAGTACATGGGCTCGGTCGTGCCGCCCGGCGACAATTTCTACGCGGCGCTGAACTCGGCGGTGTTCTCCGACGGCTCCTTCGTCTACATCCCCAAGGGCGTGAAGTGCCCGATGGAGCTGTCCACCTATTTCCGCATCAACAACGCCGACACCGGCCAGTTCGAGCGCACCCTGATCATCGCCGACGAGGGCGCGAGCGTCAGCTACCTGGAAGGCTGTACGGCGCCCATGCGCGACGAGAACCAGCTGCACGCCGCCGTGGTGGAGCTGATCGCGCTCGACGACGCCAAGATCAAGTATTCCACGGTGCAGAACTGGTACCCCGGCGACGAGAACGGCGTGGGCGGCATCTACAATTTCGTCACCAAGCGCGGGGACTGTCGCGGGCCGCGCTCGCGGATCTCCTGGACCCAGGTCGAGACCGGCTCGGCCATCACCTGGAAATACCCCAGCGTGATCCTGCGCGGCGACGACTCCACCGGCGAATTCTATTCCGTGGCGCTGTCCAACCACCACCAGCAGGCCGACACCGGCACCAAGATGATCCACATGGGGCGCAACACGCGCAGCACCATCATCTCCAAGGGCATCTCCGCCGGCCACGGCAGCAACACCTTCCGCAGCCTGGTGCGCATGACCCCCAAGGCCGAGAACGCGCGCAACTACACGCAGTGCGACTCGCTGCTGATCGGCAGCAAGTGCGCCGCGCACACCTTCCCCACCATGGAAGTCCAGCATCCCAGCGCCAACGTCGAGCACGAGGCCACCGCCTCGCGCATCGCCGAGGACCAGCTGTTCTATGCCATGCAGCGCGGCCTGTCGGCCGAGGACGCGGTATCGATGATCGTCAACGGCTTCTGCAAGGAAGTCTTCAAGGAATTGCCCATGGAGTTCGCCGTCGAAGCACAGAACCTGCTCGGCGTGAGCCTGGAAGGCAGCGTAGGTTAAGGAGCCCTCTCATGCTGAAAATCGACAATCTGCACGCCTCGATCGAGGACAAGGAAATCCTCAAGGGCCTGAGCCTGGAGGTCAAGCCGGGCGAGGTCCACGCCATCATGGGTCCCAACGGGGCCGGCAAGAGCACGCTGTCCCAGGTGCTGACCGGCCGCGAGGCCTACAAGGTCACCGCCGGCACCGTCGAGTTCGAGGGCCGCGACCTGCTGGAACTGAGCGTCGAGGAACGCGCCCGCGCCGGCATCTTCCTGGCCTTCCAGTATCCGATCGAGATCCCGGGCGTCTCCAACGCCTACTTCATGCGCGCCGCCGTCAACGCCATGCGCCGCGAGCGCGGCCTGCCCGAACTGGACGCCATGGACTTCGTCAAGAAGGCCAAGGCCGAGATGAAGCTCGTGGGCATGCGCGACGAATTCCTGTACCGCTCGGTCAACGAAGGCTTTTCCGGCGGCGAGAAGAAGCGCAACGAAGTCCTGCAGATGGCGCTGCTGGAACCCAAGCTGGCCATCCTGGACGAAACCGACTCGGGCCTGGACATCGACGCCCTGAAGACGGTGGCCGACGGCGTCAACCGCCTGCGCTCGCCCGAGCGCTCCATGATCGTCATCACGCACTACCAGCGCCTGCTGGACTACATCGTGCCCGATTACGTGCACGTGCTGGCCCAGGGCCGGATCGTGCGCTCGGGCGGCCGCGAGCTGGCCCTGGAACTGGAAGAAAAGGGCTACGGCTGGATCGAGGGCGCCGCGCCCGCCGCCAAGCCCGCCGCCCGGGGGGCCGCGGCATGAGCGGACAGCATCAAGCCAGTCCGGCGGGTGCCGGCCTGCAAGCCTGGGCCGACGCGTTCGGCCGGCGCGCCGGGAGCCTGCCCGGCGCCGGGGTGCCCTGGCTGGCGGACGTCCGCCGCCGGGCCCTGGACCGCTTCATGAGCGAAGGCTGGCCCACGCCCCGCATCGAAGCCTGGCGCCACACCTCGCTCGCGCCCCTGGCCGCCGCCACGTTCGACGACGGCGACGCCCTGCCGGTCGCCGAACAGGTCGCCGCGCTGAAGGCCGCCGAGCCGGGCCATTGGCTGGTGTTCGTCGACGGCGCCTTCGACGCCGCCCTGTCCGACGTCGGCGCGCTGCCGGCCGGCGCCACCGTCCTGCCCCTGTCGCAGGCCTGGGTCGATCACGCCGAAGCCATTCGCGCCGCCTATGGCGACGCGGCCGACGGCCACAGCACCAGCGCCCTGAACCTGGCCCTGGCCAGCGACGGCGCCTGGATCCGGCTGGGACGCGGCGTTGCGGTCGAACAGGCCATCCACCTGGTCTGCGCGGCGGCCTCGCCGCGCGCGGCGCACTTCCTGCGCCACCTGGTCCAGGCCGAGGCCGGCTCCCAGGCCACGGTGGTCGAGCACTACGTGGGCGCCCCGGGCGCGGCCAATTTCCGCCACGCGGCCACGCGCCTGCGGCTGGACCAGGACGCGCGCATCACCCACCTGAAGCTGCAGCAGGAATCCGAACAGGCCTGGCACCTGGGCGAGATCGACGCCACCCAGGGGCGCGGCTCGACCTTCGCCTCGCACTCGGTGTCCCTGGGCGCGCGGCTGGCGCGCCACGACATCGCCACGCATTTCGTCGACGAGCGCTGCGAGACCCTGCTGAACGGCCTGTATTACGTCGACCAGCGCCGCCACGTCGATCACCACACCCTGATCGGCCACGAAAAACCGCGCTGCGTCAGCCACGAATCCTATCGCGGCATCATGGCCGACGCCTCGCACGGCGTCTTCAGCGGCCGCATCCTGGTGGCGCCCGGCGCCGACGGCACCGACGCCATCCAGCGCAACGACAGCCTGCTGCTGTCGCGCCTGGCCAAGTCCGACGCCCGGCCCGAACTGGAGATCTACGCCGACGACGTCAAGTGCGCCCATGGCGCCACCGTCGGCCGGATCGACGAGGACAGCCTGTTCTACCTGCGTTCGCGCGGCCTGGACGAGGCCCACGCGCGCGACATCCTGATCTACGCCTTCGCCGCCGCCAGCGTCGCCCGCATCGGCTCCGATCCGCTGCGCCGTCGGGTGGAACGCGCCGTGCGCGCCCTGCTGCCGGGCGGCGCCGCCCTGGAGGAAGCCGCATGAACGCCCCGCTCACCACGCAGCAAAGCGCCCGGCTGGCCGCGGACTCCGCCGGGGAAGGACCCCTGGCGTCGCCCTGGGCGGACGATTTCCCGATCCTGGCGCGCCCCGTGCGCAAGCGGCGCCTGGCCTACCTGGACAACGGCGCCACGACGCAGAAGCCGCGCGCCGTCATCCAGGCGATGGAGGCGTTCTACGAACAGTCCAACGCCAACATCCACCGCGGCGTGCACTGGCTGTCCCAGCATGCCACCGACCTGTACGAGCAGGCGCGGGACCGGGTGCGCGTATTGCTGAACGCGCCGGATAGCCAGGACATCGTCTTCACGCGCGGCACCACGGAATCCATCAACCTGGTGGCTCAGACCTGGGGCCAGTCGCTGCGCCCCGGCGACGAAATCCTGGTCACGGGCATGGAGCACCACTCCAACATCGTGCCCTGGCAACTGCTGTGCGCGCGCACCGGCGCCGTGCTGCGCCACGCGCGCATCACCGACAGCGGCGAGCTGGACCTGGACGACTTCCGCGCCCAGCTGAACCCGCGCACGCGCCTGGTGGGGTTCGCCCACGTGTCCAACGCCCTGGGCACGGTCAACCCGGTGGCCGAACTGGTGGGTCTGGCGCACGAGGCCGGCGCCCTGGCGCTGATCGACGGCGCCCAGGCCGTGGCCCACGCCCCGGTGGACGTGCAGGCCCTGGATTGCGACTTCTACGCTTTTTCCGGCCACAAGCTCTATGGCCCCACCGGCATCGGCGCGCTGTACGTGCGCGGCTCCATCATGGCCGGCCTGCCGCCCTGGCAGGGCGGCGGCGACATGATCCGCACGGTCAGCTTCGAGGGCAGCACCTGGGCGACCGGCCCGCAGCGCTTCGAGGCGGGCACGCCGAACATCGGCGGCTCGATCGTGATGGGCGCCGCCATCGACTACGTCCTGTCCATCGGGCTGGACCGCATCGCCGCCCACGAGGCCGCGCTGCTGGCCGAGGCCACCGGGCGCATGCTGGAACTGCCGGGCGTGCGCCTGGTCGGCACGGCCGGCCACAAGGCCGGCATCCTGTCGTTCCTGGTGGACGGCATCCATCCGCACGACCTGGGCACGATCCTGGACACCGAAGGCGTGGCCATCCGCGCCGGCCATCATTGCGCCATGCCCCTGATGTCGCGCTTCGGCATCCCCGGCACGGCGCGCGCGTCCTTCGCCCTGTACAACGACGGGCGCGACATCGACGCCCTGGTGGCGGGCGTGCGCAAGGCGCAGAAACTGTTTGGAGTGGCATAGGCATGAGGGACAACGACGACGGCCTGCGCGACCTCTACCAGGAAGTCATCTTCGATCACAACCGCAAGCCGCGCAATTTCCATGCGATGGACGACGCATCGCACCGCGCCGACGGACACAACCCGCTGTGCGGCGACCAGTTGACGGTCTACGCCAAGGTCAGCGACGGCATCGTCCAGGACGTCAGCTTCGTCGGCCACGGCTGCGCCATTTCCACGGCATCCGCCTCGCTGATGACCGAGGCCGTGCGCGGCCAGCCGGTCGAGCAGGTCGAGGCGCTGTTTCGCAACATCCACGCCATGCTGACCGAGGCCCACCCGGACTGCGACCTGGGCAAGCTCGAGGTCCTGTCGGGCGTGCGCGAATTCCCGTCGCGGGTGAAGTGCGCCACGCTGGCCTGGCATACCCTGCACAACGCCATCACCCGGGCGGGCGACACGGCCGTCACTGAATAACGCGATGAACCAAAGGTAACATCATGAGCTTCAATCGTCAGGAAGTGATCGTCAACCGGGATTGCCCGGCGGTCACCGTCCCCTACGGCTCCCCCGTCACCATCGAGGCCGGCTGCGAGGCCGTCATCACCCAGCAGCTGGGCGGCACCTACACCGTCATGGTCGAGGGCAACCTCTATCGCATCGAGGGTAAGGACGGCGACGCCCTGGGCTTCGAGCCGACCGAGGAGGTCAAGCACGTCCACCAGGGACCCGCCACCGCCGAATCGGTGGAGGAAGCCGCCTGGGCCATGCTGTCCACCTGCTACGATCCCGAAATCCCCGTGGACATCGTCAACCTGGGACTGGTGTACGAATGCAAGGTCGTACCCGCCAGCGTCCCGGACCGTTTCCGCATCGAAATCAAGATGACCCTGACGGCGGCCGGCTGCGGCATGGGCACCATGATCGCCGACGAGGCCCGCAACAAGCTGCTCAACATCGAGGGCGTGGACGAGGCCACGGTCGACCTGGTCTGGGATCCCCCCTGGAGCCGCGAGATGATCAGCGAACCCGCGCGCCTACAGCTCGGCCTGCTGTAAAGGGGCGCTTCCGGGTCCGGCGGTTTCCCGGCGCCTTGCCGGGGTTCTTGATTTTTCGCAGCGCGGCGGCGCACGGATTCATTTCCGTGTCATGAATCGCAGTTAAAGTATGCGCACTTCATCTTGCCGCGCACGTCATGTCTTCGCTTTCGGATCCCGAAGTGTGTGAACCGCCGATATTCGACGCGGCTCGTCGCGCAAGACCGGACGACGCGACCGCGCTGCTGCTCCGGGGAGAGCTGGGCGCCGTCTTCCAGCCCATCCTGCGGATGCGGGAAGGCGCGCTCCTGGGGTACGAAGGGCTCATCCGGGGACCGCAGGGCAGTCCGCTGCGCGCGCCGGACCGCCTGTTCGAGGCGGCGCGCGCCCGCGGCCTGGGCCTCCAGGTCGAACACCGCTGCTGCCGCGTGGTGATCCGGCGCTTCGCGGCGCTGGGCCTGCCGGGCCGCCTGTTCCTGAACGTCAGTCCGATGGCCCTGCCGCACGCGGCCGACGGCGCGCTCGACCTGATCGCGCTGCTGGCCGAATCCGGCCTGGATCCCGCCCGCCTGGTGATCGAGATCACCGAGCAGCACCAGGGCGAGTTCCGGACGGACCTGACCCCGGCCGTCATCCGGCTGCGCGCCCGGGGTGTCCAGTTCGCCATCGACGACCTGGGGTCGGGGTTTTCCAACCTGGGGCGCTGGCTGGACCTGCGCCCCGAATTCATCAAGACCGACAAGGTCTTCACGGCCGGCATCCAGGACGATCTGCTGCGCCAGCAGGTCCTGCGCTCGGTGTGCGACATCGCCACCGTGGCCGGGGCGGTCGTCGTCGCCGAAGGCGTCGAGTCCCTGGACGAACTGGCCTGCGTGGCCGATCTGGGCGTGGCCTGCGCCCAAGGCTATTACATCGAACGTCCCACGGCCGAGCCCGCCCGCACGCGCTGGTCCGACCTGACCGCCCGCCTCGCGGAACGCCGGATCGCCGACTCGCGCGGCGGCATGGAATCCGAGCCGTCCCACGACGGGACGGAAGGCCGGGCGCTGCAGCTCCTGCGCCGCGTGCCGTGCGTGTCGTCCGCCATGCCCAACGAAGCCGTGTTCGACCTGTTCCGCCGCCAGCCGGAACTGCATACCGTCCCCGTGGTGGACGAGGACATGCCGGTCGGCGTGCTGACCCGGGCCAGCCTGATCGAACGTTTCTCGCTGCCGTTCCAGCGCGAGCTGTACGGCCCCAAGCCCTGCCGCCTGTTCATGGACGCCGCGCCGCTGATCGTCGACATGCACACGCCGCTGATGACGCTCAGCCGCTGGCTGGCCGAGGCCGAGGGCCATGGCCTGGTCAACGATTTCATCATCACGGGACGGGGGCGGTACCTGGGCATCGGCGCCAGCCAGGACCTGCTGCAGGCGCTCAATCGCCTGCAGCTGCGCGCCGCGCAGCACGCCAACCCCCTGACGCAGTTGCCGGGCAACGTACCCATCGACCGGCGGATCCAGCGTTTCCTGTCGGACGGCCTGCCGTTCGTGGTCTGCCATGCCGACCTGGACCATTTCAAGCCCTTCAACGACGTGTTCGGCTACCGCTGCGGCGATGATGCGATCCAGCTGCTGGGCCGGGTCCTGTCGGCGCACGCCGACGCCGGCCGGGACTTCCTGGGCCACATCGGCGGCGACGACTTCATCCTGCTGTTCCGCAGCCCCGACTGGCAGGCGCGGTGCGAATCCATGCTGGATGATTTTTCCCGGGGCATGGCCCGGCTGCTGGACGGAATGGGGCGGTCGGCGGCCGCGGGCTACGAGGCCGAAGACCGCCAGGGCCAGCGCCGGCGCTACGACCCGCCGACCCTGTCGCTGGGCGCCGTGCGGGTCGAGCCCGGCGCCTACCAGTCGCGCCACCAGATCGCCCAGGCGGCCAGCGAGGCCAAGGCCCAGGCCAAGAAGCTCGCCGGGCCTTGCCTGTACGTCGAGCGCCGCCAGCCCCGGCCGCTGTCCGCATCGTAAGCGGCGTGAGGACCCCCAGGCCGGGGCCGCGCGTGCCGCCTATTCCGCGTGCCGCCTATTCCATCATCGAGGCCGCTTCCGCCTCTCCGTCGGGCTCCGGCGGTTTCCGCCCGATCCCGCGCGTTCGCATGAGCCACAGGCAGGGGATGGCGAACAGAGTCATCCAGAACATCAGCCTGAAATCGTCCAGGTAGGCGATGAAGGAAGCCTGGGTATTCAGGATTTCGTTCAGCGCCGCCATCGGGCCCGGACCGCTGGCCAGCGCCGCGGCCACGGGGCCGGCCAGCAGCGCCTTCGAGGTGATGTGGGAAGCGAGCGTGCTGTGCATGATGGCCGTGTTGCGCACCATCAAGGTCTGCATGACGGAAATGCCGATGCTGCTGCCGATGTTGCGCGACAGGCTGTAAATGGCCGTGCCTTCGGGCCTGAGGGGCCTTGCCAAGGTGGAGAATGTCATGGTGATCAGCGGCACCGATGTGAATCCCAGGCCCAGCCCTTGCACGAATCCCGGCCAGGCCACGTCCCATTCCGTGACTTGCGGCGTATAGCATGACATGTTCCACAATGACGATGCCGTCAGGCCGAATCCCAGCGCGACGATCAGGCGGCTGTCGATGCGTCCGACCAGCCGGCCGGCCAGCAGCATGGCGATCATGGTCCCGATGCCCGTCGGCGCCGTCACGAGCCCCGTCGTCATCACGGGGTAGCCCAGCAGCGTCTCGAGCATCGACGGCAGCAGCGCGCGCGTGGCATACAGCAGCAGGCCCAGCAAAAAATAGAAGGCCAGGCCGGTGACGAAATTGCGGTCTTTCAACAGTGCCTTGTTGAAGAAGGACTCGCTGCCGTCGGTGGCCGTGTGCAGCGCGAAAAAGGTGAAGGCGATGATCGCGCAGACCGCTTCCGCCCGGATCTCGATGGACCCGAACCAGTCCGCCTGTTCCCCGCGGTCGAGCAGCAGCTGGAGCATTCCGATGGCCATGGCGAGCATGGCGAAGCCGAACCAGTCGAATCCGGGCGGCGCGGACGACCTGGTTTCGCCGACGAAGCGATAGACGCCGATCAGCGCCAGGGCGCCCAGCGGGAGATTGATCAGGAACACCCAGCGCCAGCTCTCGTTGTCGGTCAGCCAGCCCCCCAGGGTCGGTCCAAGGATCGGCCCCAGCATCACTCCCATGCCCCAGAGGGCCATTGCGCGGGCGTGCCGCTCCGGCGGATTGATGTCCAGCATCACGGCTTGCGACAAGGGCACCAGGGCCGCGCCGAACACGCCTTGCAGCAGGCGCGCCACGACGATTTCCGGGAGATTGCCGGCCATGCCGCATAGCAGGGAACTGATCGTGAATCCGGCGATGGACGCAAGGAATACGGTTTTACGCCCGAATCTGCCCGATACCCACCCTGTGACCGGGGTGGCGATGGCCGCCGCGACGATATAGGAGGTCAGTACCCAGGTGATCTGGTCCTGCGAGGCCGACAGCCCGCCGGCCATGTGCGGCAGGGCGACGTTGGCGATGGTGCTGTCCAGCGTCTGCATGATGGTGGCCAGCATGATCGACACGGTGATCATGGGCCGCCTGGATTGGTCGGCGTCGGGATGGTGGAACTTCGGGGCCGTCGTCATATATGGAAGGAAGCCATGTAATAACTTGAGTTACTACATGCGCAAAAAAAGAGTGGATGGCGTATTTGGCTTGGGTGGAAGGCGTCTATTCGAGATTGTCCAGCAGCTTGCGCAGCAGGTGCTGCAACTGGTCCACTTCATCCGGGGTGAAGCCCTCGAACGCCTTCTTGAGGTGCTGCCTTCGCTGGGGAAGCTGGCTTTCCACGAAGGCGATGCCTTGCCGTGTGAGTTCGAGGAACAATTGGCGCCCGTCGGTCTGGTCGGCAACGCGCCGGGTCAGGCCATGCCGTTCCAGCTGCCGCGCTACCCGCGTGCTGTTCATCCGCGATGAATTCATGTATACGCTGAGCTCCGAGGGTTTGAGCCGGCGCTCTTTGCTGGCGTAGATCACTACCAGGGAGGTCCATAGCGTCGCGTTGAGGCCATGAGGCTTGAATGGAGCATCCATGTAATCGTTCAGGCGCGCTCCGGTGTGCTGGAAAAGGCGCGCGATCACGGCCTCGCGCATCATTCCGCGCGAAGAAAGGCGGTGCGACAGGCCCTGCATGGCCTGCTCGAAGGCGTCGAAGGAGGAGGATCCGGACATGATAGTAACGAAGGTTACTAGGTAAAAGACCGGTTTTCAAGCCGCGAATGCGGGGCGCCGCGGCACGGGAAGAAATCTGTGCTAGAATCACGTTCTTTCGGGGCGTAGCGCAGCCTGGTAGCGCACTTGCATGGGGTGCAAGGGGTCGCGAGTTCGAATCCCGCCGTCCCGACCAGCATGATCAAGGGCCTGCAGAGTTTTCTCTGCAGGCCCTTGCCGTTTTCAGCTCCGGCGACCCCTTGCACCCCATGCAAGGGATAGCCGATCGACCGGGCTCCATCCCATGAACGATGGAATGGAGCGCGCGTCAGTGATAATCGATCCGTACGTTCGCGTAGACGATCCGCCCGGAACTGGCGTAGAGGTCGTTGTAGCCGCGATAGTCCTTGTCGAACAGGTTCTCCGCGCCCACGTTGAACGACACGTGCTTCCAGGCCGGCGGGGTGATCGAGAACTTCAGGTTCGCCAAGGCATAGCCCGGATTCTCGTTCTTGCCCGCGGCATCGTAGTAACTGCTGCCGCGGTATTCCACCTCGGGGATCACGGCCAGCCAGTTCGTGGCTCGCCACTGCGCATAGGCCAGGCCCAGATGGGCGGGGCGGTCGGTGAACTTCAGGTCCGGGTCTTCCTTGTTGCGCATGTGCAGATAGGCGTAGTTCAGGCCCAGCAGCAGGCTTGGCGATACGGTGTATTGCACGCCCAGGTCCACGCCCTTGCGCTCCGTGACGCCCGGCACGTTCTCGTACTGGCGCACGGCGAATCCGGGGTAGAGGTTGTAGTCGAAGTCCGAGCGCTGGAATGCGTTCCTGGAGCGGCTGTAGAACACGCTGCCCTCCAGGCGCATGCCCGGCAGCGGGTTCCCCACGTAGCCCAGCTCATAGTGGATGGACTGTTCTGGCTTGAGTCCGGGATTCTGAAGCGTCAGGCTGCCGACGGCATCGCCTTTGGAACATCCCGTCATGCCGGCCGGGCATTTTGTCGTGGAGTCCGCTCCATAGTTGGAATAGGATTCCTTGAACGAGGGGAAGCGGGTTTTCTTCGATACGCTCAGGCGGAACGTGTGCGCATTCGATGGTTTGTAGAAGATGGCCACCTGCGGATCGAAGGTGTCGATGCTTGGGTTGAGCTTGGAACTGGCCGAGGGGTACCGGTCCAGCAGACTGTGTGTGGTGTTGCCGATGTCCGTGGCGTCGGACTCGCGCCGGGTGTAGATGGCGCCGATCTGGGCCTCCCAGTTCGGATCGAGGGTCCAGGTGTCTTCCAGGGCAAAGGAAAGGAAATTCTGCTTCACCTTCTGGTCGGTGCCGGCCAGTGTCGCATCCGTATAGATATTGGTGTTGAACGAACGGTGCTCCTCATCCTTGTAGCTGAGCATGGCCTTCAACAGGTGGTTGGGGATGATTTCGGTGCCGATTTCCACCGAGGCGCCGAAGGCCTTGTCGTCGTAGTGGCTGCCTTCGGGCCTTTTTTGCCACCAATCCATGGTGTTCTGGAACTTGTCGTAATACACCCGCGGCTTGACGTAGAACCGGTTGTCGGCGAATCGGGTATTGGACACGAAGGAGATCGTTTCGCGGTCCCATTTCGGCCATTCCCATACCGTCGGAACGAAATAGCCGTCTCCCCCGGCCCCGGGCATCTTGGTGGCGGTCTGCTTGGCGTAGCTGAGCACATATTCGTCCGTGGCATTGGGGACGTAGCCGAGACGCAGGCTGCCGCGGCGGTCGCGCGTCCTGTAGTCGTAGCGGTCGGAATCCACCGCATACCCGCGCTCGTCCTTGCCCACGAAGTTCTCGGCCAGCCTGGTATAGCCGCGCTCGAAATACGAGGCCCCGGCCTGCAGATACCAGTTGTCCTGCAATGTGCCGACGTTGGTGCTGAATTCTTTGACGTTGCCGGTGGCCGTGCCCAGGGTGGCGTTCGCATCCAGCGCGGAGCGCGGGCGCAAGGTCACGATATTGATGGCCCCGCCTTGTGTATTGTGGCCATACAGCACGGAGCTGTAGCCCTTGGCCACCTGGATGGAGGCCACGTCCGCCGTGGTGAAGCGGCCCAGGTCGGAATAGCCGTCATACGGGATGTACACCGGAATGCCATCGAGGAAAATCGGCATGGCCTTCAGATCGTAGCCCCGGACGTAGACGTTGGACTCGTAGCGGCCGCCGCCTGGCGGGTTGTAGGAGACCCCCGGCACCAGCTTCAGGGCGGTGCCGATGTCCTTTTTTTCCAGCAATTCGATCGTGTCGCGGTCCACGACGGACTCCGCTTCTTCGGCGGCTGTCTCGGCTTGTCCGTAGACTTGCACCGTGCCCAGGGTGAACACGTTCTTTCCCTCGGCCGGCGAGACTTGCTGCGCCATCAGCGGAAGCGCCGACAGGCACATGACGGCCGCCGCCGCGATGCGCAGGCGCGGGCATGGCGATGCGCCCGGGCCGGCCCCCGTCGCCGGCGGCGTGTTATCTGGTTCGTGCTTCATGCTTCTGTTCCCCTTGTGGTTGTGATTCCCTGACGGGTTGAGATGGGCCGTCCGCCGGAAGACCCCCGGCGGCGGAGACGTCGCGCCGGACCAGGCCGGGCAGGTTGTCGAGTACATCCTGGGCGTCCAGCCCGTATATCCGGCCCAGGTTCGACGCGGTCATGACGGTGTCGACGTCGCCCGAGGCCAGCACGCGCCGCTGGTGCAGCAGCACGACGCGGTCGGCCACGCGCAAGACCTG
Organism: Castellaniella denitrificans; assembly: GCF_042653765.1. Classification (NCBI taxonomy): domain Bacteria; kingdom Pseudomonadati; phylum Pseudomonadota; class Betaproteobacteria; order Burkholderiales; family Alcaligenaceae; genus Castellaniella; species Castellaniella denitrificans. Next base: position 334,328 of record NZ_JBHSEZ010000028.1, read on the forward strand.
GTCGGGCTGGTGCATGGTCAGCAAAATCAGGAAGCCCGCATCGCGCAGTTGCCGAATATGCGACAGCACCCGCAGCTGATTGCCGAAATCCAGGCTGGATGTCGGTTCGTCCAGCACGAGCACCTGGGCTTGCTGGGCCAGCGCGCGCGCGATCATCGCCAGTTGGCGTTCGCCGCCGCTGAGCTGCATGTAGTTGCGATGGCGCAGGTGTGAAATTCCCAGCCGCTGCAGGGCCTGCGAGACGATGGCGCGGTCCTTTTGCCCGGGCGACGCATGCCAGCGCAGGTGCATGGTCCGTCCCATCAGCACCACGTGCTCCACCGTGAAGGGAAATGCGACGAGATGCGCCTGCGGGACGTAGGCGATCCGCCGGGCCAGGGCGGTGCGGTCCCAGCCGGACAGGGGCTCGCCGTCCAGGAGGATCGTTCCCGATTGCGGTTTCAGCAGGCCCAATGCGGCTTTCAGCAGGGTCGTCTTGCCGCAGCCGTTCGGCCCCAGCAGGCAGACGATTTCCTGCTCGTCCAATGTCAGGCTGACCCGCTCCAGGCAGCGCCTTGCGCCGTAGCCGACGCTGACCTCGCGCAGCTCCAGCACGCTCATCGCTGGGCCCCCTTGCGGATCAGCAGGCTCAGGAAGAAGGGGGCGCCGATGCCGACCGTGATGATGCCCAATGGGATTTCGATGGCGAATGCCGAGCGCGCCACGGTGTCGGCCAGGACCAGGAATGCCGCGCCGATCATCAGGCTGGCGGGCAGCAGGGCGCGAAAGTCGGGGCCCACCAGCAGGCGCGCCACGTGCGGGATGACCAGGCCTATCCAGCTGATGATGCCGGTGATGGCGACGGCCGATGCCGTCATCAGGGTGGCCCCGATGATGAACAGCAGCCGCGTATTGCGGACATCGACTCCCAGCGCCTGGGCCTCTTCGTCGTCGAGGCTGAGCACGTTCATGCGCCAGCGCAGCAGCACCATCGGAAGCATGCCCGCCAGCATGACGGGCAGTACCCCCCGCACGTCCTCCATGGCCACGCCGTTGAGCGAGCCCATGAGCCAGAAGGTCATGCTGGGCAAGTCGCGGTAGGGGTCGGCCAGTATCCTGACCAGGGCGATCCCTCCGCCGAACAGGGAGCTGACGGCGATGCCCGTCAAGACCAGCGAGAGGATGGGACTATGGTGCTGCGCCATGCGCGCCGCGGTGATCACCAGGATCACGACCAGCAGGCCGCCCGCGAAGGCCCACAGCTGGATCAGCAGCAGCGGCAATCCGAAGAAGATGGCCAGCATGGCCCCCAGGCCCGCGCCGGCCGAAATGCCGAGGATGTCGGCCGACACCAATGGATTGCGGAACATGTTCTGGTAGGCGGCGCCCGCGGCGGACAGGCAGGCGCCGACCACGATTCCCGCCACGATGCGCGGCAGGCGCACTTGCCACAGCACGCGATCCACCGCATTGGGAGAGGCATCCCCGCCATCCAGCCAGTAATGCCGGAATGACAGCGCGAAGTCCTGCCATGACATCGGGTATTTGCCGATGAAGAAGGCCGACAGGATGGCGGCGGCGCAGGCCAGCGACATGGCTGGCCAGATCGCCATGCTCGTGTTCGATCGCATGACGCATCCGGCCTATGATTCGAAGCCGTCGATGGCGGACAGGGCCTCGGGCGTGAGCGCGTAGCCATAGAACAATTCAAAGTACCGGACCACCTCTTTCCGGTAGCGTTCCAGGGGCCATTGGTCGGGGTAGAGCACATGCATGCCCCACAACAGGCCCAGCAGCCGATTGATGCAAGGCGGGTGATCCATCCAGCCGAATGGCACCGATGGGACCAGGTGATATCGGCCCTGCCGCACGGCGCGGTAATCCTTCCAGACCGGCTCGGTTTGCAGCCTCTGAAAGAAATTGGGGTCCTGCGTCAGAATCACGTCGGGATCCCATTGGATCAATTGCTCCATGGAAATCCGGGCGATCAGGTCTTTTCCCGCCGCCGCCGCGACATTTCGCGCGCCCAGTCTGTCGATGACCTCGGTGTGCATGGAGCCCGACAGCCCCGTCTCCAGGCCATCCGCGCCCCGGCCGAAGAATATGCCGGGGATCGTACGGGCTTTTTCCCGGACCGACCGCGCTTCGGACAATACGGATTCGGCGAAATCGGCCAGCGGTTTCCCGCTTCCGGGCGCCCCCAGCATTTTTCCCAGCAGGCGCAATTGGCCCGCCGAGTCGGCCAGCCGGCCGCTGACGAGCACATAGGGAATGCCTGTTTGCTGGTGGACCCGCTCGGCGGTCGAGGTATAGCTGGCGCTGGTGCTGCCTACGTCCACGATGATGTCGGGCTTCAGCTCCAGCAGCCGTTCCATGGGGAACGTGGAGGCGCGGCCGGCGATGCGGCCGGTATGGGGCAGGGCGCGTACCGTGCCGGAAAAGTATTTCTTGTGGTCGTCGGGAATGTTGTGCGTGGAGAGGCCGGTCAGCTTTTCAGGTACCAGCGAGAGCAGCAGCACGTCCGCGACCGGACCGGCGCTGACGATCCGCCGGATGGCGCCGGCATCGGGGATTTTGCCGTAAGCGGCGGCCAGCAAAGGCGAATCGGAGAACGATGCTTCCTTGGCGGCGGACAGGAGGGGCGTGGCTCCGGCCCCAAGGCTGAAGACGGCTTTCAGAAAAGATCTACGTTGCATGAAGGACACGCTCGGATGAAGGAGTGGGTTGGGCCGTCAATCCACTTCGGGCCGAGGCCCCGGCCCGGTGGCGGATGCCGTTCGACATGAGAGGGCATTCCGGTATCGTTATATATCTATATATATAGCGATGGGTGTTCATGCCGTGACATCGGTTTGCGCGATGTCAATCGAAGCGTAGATGCGGCATAGTGCGCGATCCGCCGGGGAGGATGGTCGCGCCTGGCCGGCGCGGCCGGTGTCCGCATCTCCGGCCTGGAGGGCGCACCGGCCTTTTCATGCGGGATCTATCCGGGGCGGCTCCCGGTGATGGCCTTCCCGCCGTCGGCGCATCGGGCGATCGGGGCGGTTTCCGCCGTGTTTGCCGGATGCGCCGCGGCGGCGTCCCTCAATGCGCGATCCGGGTCCCGAGCACCGCCAGGAACTGCGCCAGCCAGGCGGGATGCGCGGGCCAGGCCGGCGCGGTGACCAGGTTGCCGTCGGTATGGGCCTGGTCGATGCCGATCTCGGCATAGGTGCCGCCGGCCAGGCGGACCTCGGGGGCGCATGCCGGGTAGGCCGAGCAGGTGCGCCCCTTCAGCACATCCGCCGCCGCCAGGAGCTGCGCGCCGTGGCAGATCGAGGCGATGGGCTTGCCGGCCCGGTCGAAGCTGCGCACGATGTCCAGCACCTTGTCGTTCATGCGCAGGTACTCGGGCGCCCGTCCGCCGGCGATGACCAGCGCGTCGTAGGCCTGCGGATCGACCTGGTCGAAATCGGCGTTCAGGGTGAAATTGTGGCCGCGCTTTTCGCTATAGGTCTGCGCGCCCTCGAAGTCGTGGATCGCGGTGGCGATCGTCTCGCCGGACTTCTTGCCCGGGCACACGGCATGCACGGTGTGCCCGACCGCCTGCAGGGCCTGGAACGGCACCATGGTTTCATAGTCTTCGGCGTAATCGCCGACCAGCATCAGCAGTTTCTTGGCCATCATGGTCTCCTGGGAAGGGATGGGCTATGGCTATAGCTATAGCCTCAGGGAAGGTTCGTTGCCCGCATCGGAACGGCCGTCGAGGGCGCGCGCCGCCGCCGGGGCCGCATGCCGCACGGTCCGGTCGAGCACGTTCCTGGCGTCCCGCATCGACTGGCCCCTGAGTTCGGAATAGCGCATACAGGTCACCCGCAGGAAGGAGGTGAAGTTCGACACCTCGTTCCCGCATGCGTAGACCTCGTCGTACAGCTTCGCGATCAACTGGTTGGTCGTCATCCCTTCGTCGTGCGCAAGCTGCGACAGCGTGTCCCAGAACAGGTTCTCGAGCTTGATGCTGGTCACGACCCTGGCGATGCGCACCGATCGGCTCCGGGATTCGTACTGGATCGGATCGGTGTTGGAATAGATATGGCACATGGCGCCTCCCATCTGAAATTCCTCCTGCCGCCGCCTCAGAGGGCCTTGCGCGACATGAGGTCCGCGATCGTCTCGGCCTGCCGGATCGCCAGCGACACGATCGTCAGGGTCGGATTCTCGGCCGCGCTCGACGTGAACTGGCTGCCGTCCGAGATGAACAGGTTCGGCACGTCGTGCGCGCGGCCGTGCCTGTCGCAGACGCCGTCATCGGCCTTGAGGCTCATGCGGCAGGTGCCCAGGTTGTGGGTCGAGGGATAGGGCGGCGTATGGAAGGTGCGCCGCGCTCCCGCCGCCTCGTAGAGCGCCGAACTGCGCTCGAACGCGTGATCGCGCATGGCCTGGTCGTTGGGGTGGTCGTCGTAGTGCACGTTGGCCACCGGCAGCCCGAAACGGTCCTTGACCTCGGCGTTCAAGGTGATGCGGTTGGTTTCCTGGGGCAGGTCCTCGCCCACGATCCATAAGCCCGCCGTCCTGACATAGTCATCCATGAAGGAGGCGAAGTTCGCGCCCCAGGCGCCCGGATCCAGGAACGCGGCGTAGAAGGGAAGGCCGAGACTGATCGTTTCGAGCTCGTAGCCCCCGGAGAATCCGCGCGCGGGATCGTGCTTCGCTTCGTCCTGGACGATGCCGGCCATCGTCGTACCCCTGTACATGTGCACCGGCTTGTCGAAGACAGCATACACCGACCCGGTCGTATGGCGCATGTAGTTCCGGCCGACCTGTCCGGAACTGTTCGCCAGGCCGTGCCTGAACTTGGCGGACTCCGAAAGCAGCAGCAGGCGCGGGGTCTCGATCGAATTGCCGGCCACGCAGACGGCGCGCGCCGCCTGCCGCCGTTCCTTGCCGTCCTGGTCGAAATAGACCACGGCATTGACCTTGCCCCGGCGGTCGTGCTCGATGCGCGCCGCCTGGCACCGGATCCGCAGGTCGAGCCGGCCGGTGGCTTCCGCCCTGGGGATTTCGGTATACAGGGTCGACCACTTGGCCGCCGCCTTGCAGCCCTGGAAACAGAAGCCCTGCTGGATACAGGGCGACCGTCCGTCGCGGGCCACGCTGTTGATGGCCATGTGTCCGGTGCTGACTTCCTTGTAGCCGATCCTGGTGGCGCCGGCGTACATGATCTTGAAATTGTTGTTGCCGGGCAGTCCCGGGATGCCGTTGGTCCGCGTGACCCCCATTTTGGCCTCGGCGCGCGCGTAGTAGGGCTCCATCTCGGCCAGGCTGACGGGCCAGTCCAGCAGGTTGCTGCCCGGCAGGTCGCCGTACGTCGTCCTGGCCTTGAATTCGTGTTCCTGAAAGCGCAGCGAGGCCCCCGCCCAGTGGGTCGTCGTGCCGCCCACCGTCTTGCAGATCCAGGCGGGCAGGTTGGGAAAGTCCCGGGCGATGCGCCACGAGCCGGACGTCGTGCGCTTGTCGAGCCAGGCGAGCTGGCCGAACGACTTCCATTCGTCCTGGATGAAACTTTCCGGGCTCTCCCGCCCGCCGGCTTCCAGCACCACCACATGGATGCCCTTTTGACACAGTTCGTTCGCCAGCGTGCCGCCGCCGGCCCCCGAACCGATGATGACGACCACGCTGTCGTCCTTGTCGTCGTACTTGGCCATGATTGTCTCCTGCCGATTTTTTTCTCGAAAGACGCCATCCCGCGGATGCGCGTTTTGCGGTTCCGCGCCGTCTTCAGGCGTCGAAGGGCGGCGGGCTCGCCGAGGCGGGCGGATCGGGCAGCCAGGTCAGGTCGTTGAAGCCGCGCTTGATGTAGCCGCCCTTCGACCAGGTCTCGCCCTCGTAGCCGAAGTGCTTGTAGGCCATCTGGTTGTCGTAGATCGAGGTCACGCATTGGCTGCGGATCTTCTGGAAAAACGGATCCGTGCGCATGGCTTCGAGTATCGCGAGCTGCCGCTGCGGAGTCGCCGAGGCCCAGTTCCCGCCGGCGGCGCGGTTCAGCGATTCGATGCCCGATCGCACCAGATCGCGGACCGTTGCGTCGCGGCAGGCCGCGTCGATGTCCTTGACGAGCAGGGCGTAGACCGCGTCCGGCAGGTCGTCGTGCGGATACAGGCGCCTGGCCATCAGCAGCAGGTCCCGGGCCTGGTTCTTGTCGAGGACCTGGGCTTCGAGCGCCCAGGTCCTGGAGGGCGCCAGCGCCGCCAGCAGCGTGCCGGCGGACAGGGTGCCGGCCAGGACGACGGTTCCCTTCAGGAATTCGCGGCGCGATCCGCGCCGGACGCGGGGAATGGCGGACTCCGGCGGCCGGTCGATGGTTTCTTTCATGTTTGTCTCCTGAAATGATGTCGCCGGGTGAGGGTGTCCCGGCTGGTTCTCATCGGTAATGCCCGCCTTCCCGCAGGGCCTCGATCTTGCAGCCGTCCGGGTGGCCCTTGTTCAGCGTCAGTTCGATCTCGACCGGGCTGGCGTCGCAGCGGAGATGGACCGGGGTGAAGGTGGGAAAGTCGAGCTGGTGGGTTTCCTGGAATCCGAACGCATCCCGGTAGAAACCGATGGACCGCCGCAGGTCCCGCACCCGGATCACGAGATGGATGAGTCTGGCCACATCCGGCTCCTTGCTTGTGCTCGTTGTGTCCAATTATGCGAGCACGGCGCATGGAGGGGTAACAGCCGGATGCTACATTCGGGCGGGCGGCGTTCTCCCGCCCGGGCGTACAGGAAGAGTCCGGGTCAGCGCCTATCGGCGTAGGCTTCCACGAGCCGGTCGAGGAAGCCGTACAGCGTCCGGTTCATGGCGCCGTAGTCATGGGCGCGCAGGACGTCGGGCGGCTGCACGAACCGGCGTGCGGCGAATGTCCCCGGTTCCCGCCCGGAAGCGGCGATCAGCCGTTCGATCACTTCGGGCGTGAACTCCATGTGGCACTGGAATCCGTAGGCGAGATCGCCGTATTCGATGATCTGCCGGGGGCATCCTTCGCTGCGGGCGATGACCTTCGCGTGCGCAGTCAGGCCCGGCATGTCGTTGTGCCAGTGGCCCACTTCCAGCGTGTCGCCGAAGTGCGAGAACTTGGCGTTCGCCTTTCCCGCGGCCGTCAGCAGGATCGGAAACTTGCCGATCTCTCTTTCCGGGCTGTGCTCGTGCGGGGCGCCGAGGGCCGTGCCGAGCAACTGCGCCCCGAGGCAGACTCCGACGACGGCCTTCCCGCCGTCGACGCATCGGGCGATCAGGGCGCATTCGGCGGCGGCGTCGAAGTGCGGGCATTCCTCCCGGGTGGTGGACGGCGATTGCGGGCCGCCCATCACCACCAGCAGATCGATGTCGTCGATGGACCGCGGCAGCGGTTCATGGTCGTAGACGCGGGAATAGCCAGCTTCGAATCCACGTTCCTTGATCCAGGTTTCATAGGCGCCAGGGGCTTCGAACGACTCGTGGACGACGAAATGGACTTTCATGGTTCTCCTTGAAATCCGCTGGGTGATACAGGGGGGCCGGGTCCGGCCACGGCGATCCGGCCCGGTCCCCGCAGCCGCTTCCGCGGCGTCCGTTCAATCGCCCTGCAAATGCGGGCCAGGGCCGCCTGGGCATCACCATGGGCCAGAGCCTGGTGGCGGCCTTCCCGGACACGATGGTGCTACAGACTTGAATACGACGGCAAGACTGGAAGGGCTCAAGGTCTCGACAACCGAATCGTCTAAAGGATCAGGCTATGGTTTTTTGATAGGGAACGCGGGACGATGATTCATTTTGTCCCGCGTTCCCCTATGGTTGAGCCTGTGCCCGGCTGGGGATCTCGTGGCCAAGACCAAAACGCGACGAGTTCAAGAATCGCCCGTCAGTATTACGGACTGGCGGCTTTCAGTGCATTTTCATTTCGTGAAGTTGAAATCCGCGTTCCATTTCGCCAGATCATCCTTGGAATACTTCATGGAATCCTCTGTGCTCATGCGGAAGTATTGCGCGGACTTGATGGGCGGCAGGGTCACGCCCAGCACGGTGGGCGATGCCACGTCGGCACGCGCGGGGTATTCGCCCAGTTTCGAGAATACTTCCTGGCCGCGCTTGGACAGGTTGTAGTTGATGAAGACTTTCGCCGCGGCCGCGTTCTTGGCGGAACTGGTCATGCCCAGGTAGTAATCGTAGACGGCCACGCCTTCGGCAGGGACGACGAACATGAGCGGCGCCTTGTCCTTGGTGGCCAGCACGCCGATGTCGCTGACCTTGACGGTGCCGACCGCGACCTCGCCCCTGGCCAGGGCGATGGCTTCCTGCCCGAGCGAGTTATAGATCACCGGATCCTGGCTTGCGTATTTCTTGAAATAGTCCTCGCCCAGCTTCGACAGCATGAATCGGTTCAGGGCCGCGGTGCTGCCGCCAGATCCGCCTTGTACGATGCCGATCTTGTTTTTCCATTTTCCGCTGACCATGTCCGCCCAGGATGTGGGCGCGGACGCTTTGTCGACCAGCTGGGTGTTGTAGCCAATGCTGTAGACCGAGTCGAAGGTCAGGTTGAACAGGCCCTGGTCCAGGCTGAGTTCGGGGATGTCGGCAATGATGGGGGGCAGGTATTTTTGCCAGACTCCAGCTTTTTGCATCGCTTGCGCGATTGGATAATCGGAGGTGCGGACGACGTCCGCCCCCAGTTTGCCGGCGCCTTGCTCGGACAGCACGCGTTCGGCCAGCTGGTTGGGCGTCAGGCGGATCATGCTGACCTTGATGCCGGTGTCTTTCGTGAAGCGGTCGATCAGGACTTTCTCGGCGGATTGCACGTACCCCGTGTACAGGCGCAGGGTTTCCTGCCTGGCCTGCTGGTACGTGGCGCTGTCGGCGATGGTTTCGCCCTCGATGACCAGTGCGCCGTTCGTTGCGGGTGTCGCCCCGTGCGCCATGACGGCGTAGGCGGACAGGATCAGGGCGGCTGAGATCGCCTTCGTGGCGAAGTGGTTTTTGGCGGATGTGAAGGGTGCCATGCGGAGTCTCCTTGGATAGGGTTCAGCTTGCCAGGCTGTGTGGTTGGTGTTGGCTTGCGTTACGGCGTTTCTCCATCGAGCCCAGCACCTGCCCCAGGATGGCGATGCAGGCGATCACAACGCAGTAATACACGCTGACGGCGGCGGCGGCCTGGATCTGGCCGTTCTCGAAATTTTCAAAAACCATGATCGACAAGATGCGCGTGTCGGACGTGAAGAGGAAGATGACGGCGCTCAACTCCCGCATCGACATCATCAGGAACAGCAGGAAGGTCGATGTGATGCCGACGCGCATCAGGGGCACTGTAATGGTCCGGACGGCGCGCGCGCGGCGGGCCCCCAGCAGCACGGCGCTGTCCTCCAGGTCGTTGCCGATCTGCAGGATGGACGCCGAAATGCCCTGGTAGCCCTGGGGAAAGAATACGGCGATGCAGGCGATCACCAGCACCCACACCGTGCCGTAGACCGGGATGGGGATGAGCAGCCAGGTCCACAGCAAGCCCATGCCCATGACGATGGATGGAATGGCCAGGGGTGTCATGGCGATGAAGTCGATGAGTCCGCGGCATCCGGAGATCGAGCGGTGCCGGATATAGGAGGCCAGGAAGCTGAGCAGGGTGCCAAAGCCCGCAGCCAGTACCGACACGATGATGCTGTTGCGCAGGCCGACGTGAAAATCCAAGGACTGCAGCGTGGTCCACAGCCTGCCCAGGGACAGTGCGCCGGGCTGTATCAACTGCGCGATCGTGCTGAAGAAGGGAGACTCCTGCATGGCGGTCACCAGCAGCGCGAGCATGGGCAGTGCGATCGAGACCAGGAAATAGACCAGGACGTAGCCCATGATCAGCCACTTGAAGCCGCCCAGGGGCACCTGGCGGGAAATAGCGCCCTTGCCGGTGACCGTGGTGAACTTGCGCCGGCTGACCACCCGCTGCTGCAGCACGGTGAAGATCAGCAGGCCGATGGTCAGGATGACGGAGACCGCCGCCGCCTGATTGCTCTGCGCCGGCGTCGTGCTCATCAGGCGATAGATGAACGTGGGCAGGGTATCGACGCGTCCCGGCATCCCGACCACCTGCGCCGCCGGAAAGTTCTGCATGGCCAGCGCGAACACCAGGATGCCCGCGCCCAGCAGCGCGGGCAGCACCAGCGGCAGCGTGATGGTCCTCAGGGTCCGGCCGAATGACGCGCCGTGGACGGCGGCGGCTTCTTCCAGGTCGCCGCTCATCAGTACAAAGGAACTGCGCATCAACAGGAAGCCGTAAGGTGCGTAATAGATGCCCAGGACGAAGATCAGCCCGCCCAGGCTGTAGATGTTCACGGCGAAATCCAGCCCCAGGTTCCTCAGGGCCACGTTCAGGAAGCCGCTGGAGGGCGATGCCAGGAAGGACCAGGCCAGCGCCCCCACCAACGCGGGGATGAACATGGGAGAGATGCCGACGAAGAAGATGAAGCGTTTGCCGGGCGCATCGGTGCGTGCGCACAGGAACGCCAGCGAGCCGCCGATCAGCAGCGCGATGATGGCGGCGCCCAGGCCGACGCTCAGCGAATTCACGAAGGCGTTGGCCGCATTCGGCGTCATCAGAGAGGTGAAGTTGTCGAGCGTCAGGCTTCCCAGGGTCGAGGCGCCGGGGCGGGGCACCGTGGTCGAGAGCGACGCGAAGACAACCAGGATCACCGGGATCAGGCACAGGACGAAGAGGATGGCGCTGATCCCTGCGACAGGGGCGTGGTCGCGCCAGTAGCCATGCAGCAGGTTGGCGGCTTTCATGCGGGGAGCTCCGAGGGCAGGATTTGCGCGGCGCACGGGTCCAGGCTGACGTGGACGCGGTCCCCGCTGTTCAGCACAGGGCCTTCGGCGGTCAGCTGTGCGGCGCTGATCTCGGGGCCTTGATCCAACTGGATGGCGTACTGGACATATCCGCCCTGGAAACTGGCGACCACGATTTTCCCAGGCCAGCGGTTGGCGGTTTCTCCCGGAGCCGGCGCCCGCGGATCGGCGGCCTGGATGCGAAAGCTCTCCGGCCGGACGCACAGGCTCGTGGCGCCCGTCGTCGAGGGCGGGATGAGGCTGGAATGCACGGCCAGCGCGTGGTCGGAGAGTTCCGCGACGTGGTGATCCGCGTTGATTTTCTTGACCTCGCAGGGGAAGACATTGGAGACGCCCAGGAAGTCGGCGATCTGCGATGTGATCGGGTTGGCGTAGATGTTTTGCGGCGTGTCGATTTGCACGATCCGCCCGCTCTGCATGATGGCGATGCGGTCCGCCAGGGCGAATGCTTCGCTTTGGTCATGCGTCACGTAGATGCAGGTCAGGCCCAGTCGCAGCTGCAGTTCGCGCAGTTCGACGCGCAGGCGATCGCGCAGCCTGGCATCCAGATTGGACAGGGGCTCATCGAGCAGCAAAGCGCCGGGTTGCATGACCAGGCTGCGCGCCAGGGCCACCCGCTGCATCTGCCCGCCGCTCAGCAGGCTGGCGCCTCGTTCCGCAAAGGCCTGCAAACCGACCGTCGTCAGCGCCGCCATGACCTGCTTGCGGATGTCCGTCTTGGAGATTTTCCGGGTGACCAGGGAATAGGCGACGTTCTCAAAGACCGTCATGTGCGGCCAGATGGCGTAGGACTGGAACACCATGCCCACGTTGCGCTTGTTTGGCGGGGTGTTGATCCCCGCAGCACCGTCGAAAACAGTGTTTTCGCCGATGATGATCCGGCCCGATGTCGGGCGTTCCAGGCCGGCGACGCATCGCATGGCGCTGGTCTTGCCGCAACCCGATTGCCCCAGCAAGACGATGGATTCCCCGTCCTGGATCTGCAGGTTGAATTCGTGCAGAGCCGTGAATTTCCCGTATTGCAGCTTCAGTTGTTGAATTTCAATCTTCATGGCGACCTGACCTGTGGTGGCCGAACAGGCCTCGATGCAGTCCTGTGTCGGTTCGTGATGCGGGGGCGGCGCGATCCGGCGCGCCTGCCGTTGTTGCGGAGAAGGTGTGTCTCATGTTTGTCTCCCTGTTGATTGGATGTCGTCCGGGCTCAGCACGGCTCGGGAAAGTATGCATCGAGCGTGTGGGTGTCATGAATGAAGACCATGCCTTTCATGATTTTGCGCGCGGTCCGGATGACGCCGGCCCGCGCGATCCGGATGGCTTCGCCTTCCTGCCGGATGTCCAGGGCGATGTCGATATGGCCCGCGGGGTGCAGGACGCAGACGCGGCTGTCGTCCTGGTGGTCTTCGCACATGCCATGGGGGACGGTGCCCGGAATGGCGAAACAGCTGGCCAGCGAGATCGCCCCTGTCACCGCATGGGCCTTGTGGCAGCGATGCGGCGTCAGATAGCGGGACTGGATCGCCTGGGGACCCGCCGGGCTGGCCAGGATGGGTTTGGGTACGACGCTGTGGGTGACGTCCCCCAGCCCCATGCGCCGTCCGGCTTCCAGCCGCAGGGTCTCGATGCGGTCCATCAGGTCTTTGTTCGCATCCAGGGCATCCGGCGTCTCGTTGCCGGACAGCCCCAGGGCGCGGGCGTCGAGAATCATGACCGGGATGGCGACGTCGATGCAGGTGGCCGCGAGGCCGTCGATCATATCGATGCGCGAGCCGGTCGGAAACAGGGCTCCGGTGCTGCCGCCCTGGACGTCCAGAAAGTTCAGGATGATCGGGGAACCTGTGCCGGGCACGCCGTCGATGTGCGCTTCGCCTTCATACGCCGGGCGGCCTCGGGGCGTCAGGACTTCTGCTTCGACGACGGTCCTGGCGTTGACGTTGTAGATGCGGACCCGGGTGACGCCGTCCTGGGCGGCCACCAACCCCTCTTCGATGGCGTAAGGGCCGACACCGGACAACAGGTTGCCGCAATTTGGGCGGGTGTCGACAATGGCCTGTTCGATGCCGATCTGCGCGAACAGGTAATCCACGTCGCAGCCTGGTCGAGAGGATCGTGAAATGATGGCGACCTTGCTGGTCAGGGAATTGCCGCCCCCCAGGCCATTGACCTGAAGCACGTGCGGCGAGCCCATGATCTGCAGCAGGGCGCGATCGCGCTGCGCGCGGTCGGTGGGCAGGTCTTCCGCCCGGAAATACAGGCCCCTGGAGGTTCCCCCGCGAAGCACGACACAAGGTATTGACGTTTCCATGGGGGTATTATGTGGAAATCGCTAGTCAGTGGATTGCAATTTTAGAAATCATAGTTGCATGGCACGCATCAATTTCGACTTGCAGGAACTGCAGGCTTTCGTCGCGGTGGCGGACAAGCTGTCGTTTCGAGAAGCTGCTGATTTCCTGAGCATTTCTCCACCCGCGCTCAGTCGCCGCATTGAAAAACTGGAGATGCTGCTGAGCGCCAGATTGTTCGATCGCAGCACGCGGCGTGTCGAACTGACCAACGTCGGCCGCGCTTTCCTGGACAGGGCGCGCCGGGCGCTGGACGAACTGGAACAAGGGGTGCTGGGCATCGAAGACTTGGCCGCACACTATCGCGGCGTCGTCACGGTGGCCTGCGTGCCGTCGGTGGCCTATTACTTTCTGCCCAGCGTCATCAAGACCTTCACGCAGCTCTACCCGAAGATCCGCGTGCAGATCCTGGACGAGGGCGCCAATACAGTGTTGAACGACGTCTTGAATTTCCGCGCCGATTTCGGCGTGAACTTCATCGGGACCCAGGAAACCGACCTGCATTTCGAACCCATTCTCAGCGAGCGCTTTGTCCTGGCGGTTCCCGCCAACCACCGGTTCGCCAGGCGGCGCCAGATCCGGTGGCGGGAATTGGTCGGTGAACGCTTCATCACGGTGGGCAAGAACAGCGGCAATCGGGTTCTGCTGGATTCGGCGCTGGCCAGCCTGAAAGAGCGGCCGACCAGCTTTTTCGAGGTGGCCCACGTGTCTTCGCTGCTGGGGCTGGTCGAAGTCGGCCTGGGGGTGGCCGCCGTGCCCAAGCTTGCCCTGTCGGCGGAAAACCAGTCGACGCACAAGGGGATCGCCCTGATCGAGCCTGAAGTCTCCCGCACCCTGGGGCTTTTGTATCGCAAGAATGATGACCTGTCGCCCACAGCGCGCGTGCTGTACGACCTGATCAAGAGCGAGGCCCTGCGTCGCTAGGTCAAAGGCTTGTTTCGGGCGAGCGCGCGAATGCCGCCCGATACCGCCACAGCAGCGCCCTGGCCGCGACGTGCGCAATGCGGCGGGACAGCGGCGCGCCATCCATCAGGGTTATTCCTAGGCAAGACCGATCGCATCATTGGGTAGAATCTATTCATTGCCAATAAATGGCACTCAGTTCCAAAATTTGGAACTTTGCTCAAATCGAATCGCCATCGACATGACCGTCCTGATCAGCGCCGCCAATGTGTTCCGTCTGTTCGCCAGCGCCGAGCGCGACCTGTCGGTGACCGACGTGGCCGAGGGCCTGTCCTTGCCGAAAAGCTCGGCGTCGCGCCTGCTCAGGCAGATGCTGGAATGCGGCATGCTGGAGCGCTGTGCCGACTCCTTGCTGTATCGGCCCGCCTTGCTGCTGCTCGAAGTGGCGCATCAGGTTCGCGCGACGACCCCGCTGCTGGCGCGGATGGAGCAGGAGCTGGAGAACCTGGTGGGGGAAAGCGGCCATACGGGATATATCTCCGTGCTCGACCAGCCCGGCGCAAGCGTCGTCGTGCTGCGCGTGCATCGTGGCAGCCATCCGCTGCAGGTGGTGACGTGGCCCGGCCACAAGTCCGCCGCCATCGCCACCTCGACCGGGCGCGCATTGCTGGCGCGCCTGGACGACGCCACCGTCGCCAGCCACTTCGACCAGTTGGTGGCCAAGGCCGCGCCCAGTTCCCCGCGGGATCTGGCCAGCCTGCGCAATCGCCTGGAGCAAATCCGCCGCGATGGCTGGGCCGCCGCGCAAGACGAGGCCCTCCCCGGCGTGGGTTCGGTCAGCTGCGCCGTGGCCGATCCGCTCGGCAAGGAAACCATGGCGTTCTGCCTGAGCTTCCCTTCGAGGCAAATCCCCCCCGTGGATGCTGAAGCCCTGGCCCGCGGCCTGGCCGACCGAGCGCGCAAGATCGGCCGCGCCATCGGCGATCCGTTCTGGAGCCGATGACGGATTCCGGTGCCGGATGCCCGTCCCGATCCGAATGAATACAGTCCGAGAGATCCCCATGAACACTCCCCAGAACCATCCAAGCACCTTCCAGGGCAGCACCTTCGTGTTCGTCGTGCTGCTGAGCGTTTTCGGCGCCATCATCGGCATCCAGCTGCTCACGACCCTGGGCGTCACGCCGAACACGTCCATCATCGGCGCCCTGGCGGCCATGATATTGGCGCGGGTGCCCTTGAGCCTGCTGCGCCAGTTCCGCAACGTGCATGTGCAGAACCTGGCACAGACGGCCATTTCGTCGGCCACGTTCGGCGCGGCGAACAGCCTGCTGCTGCCGATCGCCATTCCCTACCTGATGGGGCGGCCCGACCTGATCCTGCCCATGTTCATCGGGGTCGGCCTGGCCATGCTGCTGGATGGCTTCATGCTGTATCGCCTGTTCGACACCCGGGTGTTTCCGGCGACGGGCGCCTGGCCGCCCGGGGTCGCCGCGGCCGAGGCCATCAAGGCGGGCGACAGCGGGGGCAAGCAGGCCAAGGTGCTGGGCGTGGGCATCGGCGTGGGGGTGATCGGGGCCTGGCTGCACGTGCCGATGTCGGCTTTCGGCATTGCTTTCCTGGGCAATATCTGGGCTTTGACGATGTTCGGGGTCGGGCTGCTGGTCCGGGGATATTCCAATCCCGTCCTGGGGGTGGACATCAACGCCCTGTACATTCCGCATGGATTGATGATCGGCGCCGGGCTGGTGGCGCTCGTCCAGGTGATCGCGCAGATACGCCATCACCGCAAGAAATCCGTCCCCGGCCCGAGGGCCGCCGACCCGAAGGACGCGACGCAGTCCGACAGCGCGGACCGGGTCCGTTCCGCCATGCAGTTCGGCGCCGTTGCGTACATCGTTCTGGCCGCCCTGATCGCGTTCGGCAGCGGCATCCATGCCGAGCTGTCCTGGCCGATGCTGGCCGCCTTCGTCGTGTACGCCGCGTTTGCCGCGCTGGCGCACGAACTGATCGTGGGCATCGCCGCCATGCACTCGGGCTGGTTTCCCGCCTTCGCCGTGGCCCTGATCACCCTGCTGGTCGGCATGTTGATCGGCTTTCCTCCGCTGGGCCTGACCATGCTGTGCGGCTTCGCGGCCGCCACCGGCCCGGCTTTCGCCGACATGGGGTACGACCTGAAGGCCGGCTTCATCCTGCGCGGCAACAATGCCGATCCACGGTTCGAGCTGCAGGGGCGCCGCCAGCAGCTGATCTGCGCGATGATCGCCTTCGTCGTGGCCATCCCCATCGTGTACTTGTCGTTCCAGAGCTATTTCGCCAGCGGGCTGGTGCCGCCGGTGGCGCGCGTGTATGCCGCGACCATCAAGGCCGGCATTTCCGGCGACGTGGGCATGCACCTGGCCATGTGGGCCATTCCGGGGGCGATCGTCCAGTGGCTGGGCGGGCCGAAGCGCCAGATCGGGGTGCTGCTGTCCACGGGCCTGCTCATTTTCAGTCCCCTGGCCGGGTGGGCGGTGCTGATCGGCATCGGCCTGCGCCTGCTGGTGCTGCGGATCTGGGGTGACAAGATCCAGAACACGATGGAAGTGTTCGCCGCCGGAGCGATCGCGGGCGACGCCATCTACGGCTTCTTCCATTCCATCTTCCAGTATCAGGCCAAGACCCGATGAATCGTCCATTTCGTCATAGCAAGGAAGCACAATGAGTTTGTCGCATACGCTGAAGGCATTCGATGCGCTCGATAGCGCGTACGCAACCGGAAAGACCGTCCTGGACCTGCTGGCGCCGCATGACCGGTCGGTCCGGGCGTCGGTGGAAACCATCCAGGGGCCTCGCGGCAAGACCGATTTCGTCCGCGTCGTCGTGCCGGGCACGGCAGGCAAGCAGAAGGGCGGCACGGCGCCCACGCTGGGCATCGTCGGCCGTCTGGGCGGCGTCGGCGCGCGGCCCACCCGCATCGGCCTGGTGTCGGACGGGGACGGTGCCGTGGCCGCGGTGGCCGCCGCGTTGAAACTCGCCAGCATGGCCGAGCAGGGCGACGCGCTGCCGGGCGATGTGATCATCAGCACCCACATTTGCGCCGACGCGCCGACGCGTCCGCACCAGCCGGTGGATTTCATGGATTCGCCGGTGGACACCGAAACGCTCAATGCCCACGAAGTGACGCCGGACATGGACGCCGTGCTGTCCATCGACACCACCAAGGGCAATCGCATCCTGAACCATAAAGGCTATGCGCTCTCGCCCACGGTCAAGCAGGGCTACATCCTGCGTGTCTCCGAAGACCTGGTGCGGATCATGGAGATGACCAGCGGACGGCCCGCCGTCACGTTCCCGATCACGACGCAGGACATCACGCCCTATGGCAACGATGTCTACCACATCAACAGCATCCTGCAGCCTTCCATCGCCACCGAGGCGCCCACGGTGGGCGTCGCGATTTCCACCGTGACGGCCGTGCCCGGCTGCGGCACGGGCGCCAGCGATGAGGCCGACATCGCGGCGGTGGTGCGGTTCGTGGTGGAAGTGGCCAAGGAATTCGGCCGGGGAACCTGCCGCTTCCACGATCAGGCCGAATACGACCGGCTGGTGTCGCTGTACGGCTCCATGGCGCATCTGCAGCGCCAGGCGTAGAAAGAGGGGGCACGCCATGAACGCTCATCCCGGGAAGCCGCCGCGGCGTTTGCTGGGTACGCTGACGATCGGCCAGGCGCCGCGTCCGGACATCACGCCGATCCTGGAATCCTGCCTGCCTCCGGATACGGATTGCGTCCATGCCGGCGTGCTGGATGGACTCGATCCGCGGCAGATCGCGCAGCGGTTCGCCGTCCGGGACGGCCGGCCGGTGCTGGTGTCGCGTCTGCTCGATGGCACGCACGTCACGCTCGACAAGGCCGCGGTGCGCCAGGCCATGCAGCCCAAGCTCGACGAGCTCGAAGCCCGGGGTTGCGACGCGGTGCTCGTGCTGTGCACGGGCGAGTTCCACGACCTGAGACTGTCGCATGCCTGGCTGATCGAGCCGGACCGCCTGGTGCCGCCGGCGGTCGCGGCGCTGGCGGGTTCGCGCCAGGTGGGGGTCATCGTGCCGCTGGCCGAGCAGGCCGTCAGCGAGGCGGGCAAATTTTCCGTGCTGGCGCGTCCGCCGCTGTGCGAAGTCGCCCTGCCGTACGGCGGCGACACAGATGCCGTGGCGCGTGCCGCCCTGGCGCTGCGCGATCGTGGCGCTGAAATCCTGGTGCTGGATTGCATGGGATTCGTGCGCGCGCACCAGCGGGTGGCCCGGGAGGCGTGCGGCCTGCCGGTCCTGCTGTCGAATGCCGTCGTCGCAAAGCTGGCGTCGGAACTGCTTGCCTGAAGAGGATGGTCATGGAATTACTGCTGTTGAGCAATTCGCGTTCCCCTGACGGGGGCTATCTGACGCATGCGTCCGACCTGATCCGGGCGGCCGCGGGATCGCGGCGCACCGCGTTCTTCGTGCCCTTCGCCGGCGTCACGTTCAGCTGGGACGAATACACCGCCAAAGTGCGGGCGGTCGTCGAGCCGCTGGGCATCGAACTGACCGGAGCCCATGCGGCCGGCGCCGACGCCCTGGATGCTGCGGAACTGATCATCGTGGGCGGGGGCAATACGTTCCAGCTCCTGCGCGAGTGCCGCCGACGCGGGCTGCTGGAGGCCTTGCGCGCGCACGTGCGCGGCGGCAAGCCGTACATCGGCTGGAGCGCGGGCGCCAACCTGGCGTGCCCCACCATCTGCACCACCAATGACATGCCGATCGTCGATCCCGAAGGGTTCGAAGCATTGGGGCTGGTCGATTTCCAGATCAATCCGCACTACACCAACGCCTTGCCGCCGGGTCACCAGGGCGAGACGCGCGACCAGCGTCTCGCGGAATTCCTGGCCGCCAATCCGGACGCCCGCGTCATCGGCCTGCCGGAAGGCGACTGGCTGCGCGTGGATGATGCGGGCATTCATCTGGGCGGCCCGTTCCCGGCCCGCCTCTTCAGGCAGGGCGAGGACGCGCAGGATGTGCCGGCGGGTGGACCGGTGCGGATCTGAATCGGGAGGCAAGACCATGACGCTTGGAATCATCCGGGTCCTGACGACCGATGACGAGGCGGTGTTGTTCGAGCACGGCCGCATCCTGGAACGGGAATACGGACTGCGCACCGTGACGGAGTGCATCCCCGATCAGCCGGACGGCATCTACGACGCGCAGAGCGAGGCGCTCGCGATCCCGAAAATCGTGCGCCTGGGCCGGCGGCTGCAGCAAAGCGGCTGCGCGGGCCTGTTCCTGAGCTGCGCCGCGGACCCCGGGCTGGCGCAGTTGCGCGAGGCCGTGGACATCCCGGTCATTTCGGCCGGCAGCGCGGCCGCGCGGGTGGCCGGATTCCTGGACAGGCCCTGCGCGGTCATCGGCATCGGCGAGGAAGCCCCCGCGCCTTACCGGCATGTCCTGGGCGAGTCCGTGCCTTATGCACGGCCGTCCGGAGTGGCCAAGACCACCGACCTGCTGACCGCGGACGGCCGGCAGGCCGCGCTGGACTGCGCGCGGCGCCTGCATGAAGAAGGCGCCCGGGTCATCGTGTTTTCATGCACCGGATTGACGACCATCGACCTCGCGGCGGACGTCCGCCGCGAGCTGGACTGCGTGGCGATCGACGCCGTGCGGGCCGCCGGCCTGTTCGCCAGCGCGATCCGGATGTGAGCGCGGCGCCGGGGCCTGCAGGCCTCGGAAGATCCCGCGGCCTGAATCAGCGGCCGCCGGCCAGGGCCTTCAGGCGTTCGGCGGTCAGCGTGCCGCTGGCCGCGCGCCGGGTGCCGTCCGCGCGCACGACCACCGTGTGCGGCATCTCGCCGCCCCAGTGCGGATCGATCAGGTAGTTGAGGCGCTGGACCGACGCGCCCGCGTAGGCGCGCGCGGGGACGCCGGTCGCCCGTGCCGACCGCAGGCGCCCGAGGATGGCGGCGTCGGAGGCGTTCCGGTCGGTGTTGACCGTCACGGCCTGGACGTCGGTGTCGGCCGCGCTCAGCTCGGCCACGGCCCGCAGGTTGGTCTCGCAATAGGTGCAATAGAGCGCCCACAGTTCGATGATGCGCACGCCGCGCGCGGGCGGCTCGAGCAGGGCCGGTATGTCCTCGGCCGTCAAGGGCTCCAGGGCCGCCGCGGCCGCGGGCAGGGAAATCAGCAGCGACAGCAGTGGGATGAGGGTTTTGATTGCGAGGGTTTTCATGGTTTTCCTGTTCCGGTGAGCGGGACGAGGCGCAGGCCGTCGGCCGTGTCCCAGGCGGCGTAGGCGCGGCCGTCGCGGCCGGGCAGCAGTTGCGGCGACCCGGCGTCCGCGGCGGTGTGGGCGAGTTCATGGGGGGCGTCGAAATGCGCGCCCGCGTCGTCCGAGACCCGCGCCATCAGCTTCAGGCCTTCGGCGTCGGCCTGGTTCCAGACGATCCAGACGCGGTCGCCCGCCGCCGCCACGTCGGCGTGCGCCGCGCCGTCATGGGCGACGGCCAGCAGGCGGCCGGGCGGCTGCCCCGGCTTCAGCTGCCCGTACCAGAGGGTCGGCTCGCCGTCCTTGGCGGAAAACCAGACCGCGTGGCGGGTTCCGTCGGCGGCGATGGACAGGCCGGGGCCCTGGTGGGGGCATGCGTCCACCCGCCATCCGGTAAAGGTCGCCCGGGCGGGCTCGCGTGCGACGGTCCCGTCCCGGATTTCCGCGTAGGCGTGGTCCCGCAGGTCGTCCGCGTCGGAGAAGCGCCAGAGCACCCCGATGCCGCCTTCCGGGGTGCGCGCGGCGGCGATCCGGCAGCAATCGCAACTGTGGCCGGCCAGCCGGTGTTCCGGTCCGAAGCGGGCGCCCGCATCGTCCGACCAGGCGTAGTAGACGGCCGTTCCCGCGTAGGATTCCCCCCGCGCCTTGGCCGCCTGGAAATCGCGCCGGTCGATCCAGGCGATCAGCACGCGCCCGTCGGCGTCGACCGACATCGCCGCGAGGCGGTGGGTGATTTCGGCGTCGTCCCGATGCACCCGGACGGGTTTCGAGAAATGCCGGCCTCCGTCCACCGAGCGGGAAAACAGGATGTGCCCCGTGTACGGTTTGGGCAGCGACCGGGTCCAGGCGACGTAGATCTCTCCGTGCCCGCCCAGGGCGATCGCGGGCCGGTCCTCGCCCATGGTGAGGATCGATCCGGCCGAGACGTCGATGGTGACGGGGGCGCTGAACGTCCGCCCCAGGTCGTCGGAGTGGCGCACCGACAGGCGGCCGTCGTCGGCGGATGCCGTCCAGAGCCGCCCGTCCGGTCCGAGCGCCGCGCTGGTGGCCATGACCGGCGCCCCGCTTGTTCCGTGATGATGAGAAGCCGCCGGGGGAAGCGTCCGGGCGGAAAGGCTCCAGGAGGCCGCCGCGAGCAGGGCGGACAGCGGCAGATACAGCCATTTGTTCATTTTCATGTCTCCCGATGAATGGGGCCGTCTCACATCCGGAACGCCGCCTGCACGTAGAGCGTGCGGCCGGGGTAGGGGTGGTAGACGAAATACCGCTCGTCGAACAGGTTGTCCACGCCCACGCTCACTTCGCTGCGCCGGTCGGGCCTGTAGGTGAACTTCAGGTCGGCGACGGTGTAGGTGCTGGTGCCGCCGTAGACGTCGGGATTGGTGTCCGAGTTGTCCAGCGTGTTGTATTGCCGGCCGGAATACCGCACGCCCGCGCTCGCCGAGGCCCGTTCCCCGAACCGGTACGTGGCCAGGAGCTTGGCGCGCCACAGCGGGATCCGGTAGAAGTACTTGCCGACGGATGCCGGATTGGACGCGTTGGCGAGGATCTTCGACTGGGTGTAGGCCACGCTGGCGGTGACGTCCAGGCCCTCCATCCCGACGTCCTGTCCCTGGTAGCCCAGTTCGGCGCCGCGCGAGCGCACCTTGTCGATGTTCTGGAAGCTGGTGACGTTCGGGATGACCGTGGTGTCCGTCTGGCGGAAAATGGCGTCGCGCACGTCGTCCTGGAACAGGGAGAAGCGGAACACGCCGTTCCAGTGCCACCACTCGGCCGAAAGCTCCTTGCCCAGGTCGTTTTCCGCCCGGAGATCCGGGTTGTTGTTGACGATGGACGAGCCGCTGATCTGGCCCTGGAACAATTCTCCGACGGTCGGGAAACGGTAGGCCCGTCCGATCGAGGCGTGCAGCGTCAGGTCGTCGGACACGTCGAACGACAGCGACGCCTTGGGCGACACGTGGCGCCGCGAGGACCCGGGATACGCCAGCAGCGCGGCCGGGGAGGCCTGCGAACCGCCGTAGGCCCGCCAGTCTTCGTAGCGCAGGCCGTAGACGAGTTTCCAGCGCGGCAGGAATTGCCATCTGTCCTGGACGTACAGCGCCTGCGTGCTGGTCTTGCCTTCGAATGCGTTCTTCAGGGCGCCGGAGGCGCCGGTGCGCCAGTTCGACGTGCCGAACGTGCCGCTGTTCGTGAAGTAGTGGTCGAAGTGGTAGCCCAGCGCCAGCCTGTGGGCCAGTGGGCCGGACTGCGCCAGCGGCGTGTAGTCGGCCTTGAGATCGAACGTCTTCCAGCCCGTGCCGTCGCCATAGGTGATGGTGCCGGGACCGTTGCCGGACCCGCCGGCATTGGCCTGCCGCCCGATGCTGCGCGTCACGTCGAAGGCCGAGGCGTTCACCTCTCCGTTCCAGCCGCTTGCGCGGCTGGTCTTCAGCGACAGGCCGTAGAGCCAGTTGTCGCTTTCTCCCTGGCTCTCCGCCAGCGCGGCGGCGGGGATGTCGTATTCGCGTCCGTCGATGGCCACCTTGCCGGAATAGACAGGATTGCCGTTCCCGTCCTCCAGGAACGTCGAGGTGTCGCTGGAGTACCGCTCGTGCCAGTACGCCACGGACGCGCCCGCCTGCAGATCCGAAGCCAGGTCGTATTGCAGCCTGAGCTTGAACTGGTCCTGGGTCGTGTGCTTGATGCCTTCCCCGCTTACGCCGAGGACCGCCGTGCGCTGGCCCGTCTGGTTGTCGTAGAAATGCGCGCCCGTCACCGGTGTGGCGGACGCCGTCGCGGACTGGCTCGATTGTGCCAGGGTGGCGAATTGCATCGGCTGGCTGGTGCTTTTCAGGCGGTTGGCGCCCAGCAGATACGACAGGCGCCCGATCTTGTCGCCGATCGTGACGGACGCTTCGTGGCCCTCGAAGTCCCGGTCGATGCCGAACAGGTCGAAGTGCTGCGTGAACGCCTTCACGTTGGCGCGCGCCTCGAACCGCGTGGGCATGCGGGTGGTGATCAGCACCGTCGATCCCATGGCGTTGCCCGGGTACAGGGCGGAGAAGGGGCCGTACGCGACGTCCACGCGCTCGATGTCGTCCGGGAACACCATCGACCAGCGGGGCGGGAACGAGTAGCTGTTGCCCAGCAGGTTGCTCAGCAGCATCCCGTCGGCGTAGACCAGGCCGCGGGCGCTTTGCGTGTTGCTGGTGCCGCGCACCGCGATGATCGAATTCTGGTCCCCGATGAAGCGCTTGCGCACGTCCAGGTTGGGCAGGTATTTCAGCGTGTCTTCGCTGTTGATGACGTTCCAGCTCTGGAACTGCTCGCGCGTGACGGATTCGACGGAGGCGGGTATGTCGGGGTCGGTGGAGGGGCGTTCGGCCGTGCCCGTGACCTTGATGGCGGACAGGGATGCCGCGGGCGCTTCGGGCTCGGCCCGGGCCGGTCCGAAGGCGAATGCGAAGGATGCGAGGACGCACAGGATCCCGGCGCCCGGCCGTGAGCCGCGCGGGGCCTCCCGTTTGAAAGCAGGATGCATGATGTGTTTTTCCTGACGATGGAGGAATGGCCGCGCCGGGCCTTTCCGCAAGGCCCGTGGCGCGGACATGGAGCCGGCGCGAAGGCCGGAAGTGTCAGGAAAAATGTGGGGGATCGCGCGGGCGGCCCGCGGGGAACGTGCCCAGCGGCACATGGCCGATCCATCGGGGCGCCGTCAGGAGGAGAAGTGCCAGCAGCAGCACGGCCGGCGCGGCCGGGGGCGTGGCGGGCAGGGTGGCATCGTGGGCGAGCAGGCCGCAATAGCCGCATGCGTCCAGCCCGTCGGCCGGGCCGTCGTGATGTCCTCCGACCTGGATGCGGTAATCCGCCGCGGGCTGGTTCGCCGAGTCGGCGGGTAAGCAGACGGAAACGGCCACCTCCCGCGACGGCGCCTCGACCAGCCAGCTGATGGTCGGCGCGGCGACGAGCAGGCACATCGCGAGCAGGCCGAACCAGGCGGCCAGACGGGTCGAGCGTTTGCGAGGTCCGGAAGACATGGCTGCGGGGCCCGGATGATCCTGTGGTCGGAAAAGCCGTGATGAAAATTTGCTGCATCATACACGATTGAGAATCGTTCCAGGCCATGCGAACGGCGGGTGGGGCGGCCCCGATTCCGGAAGCCCGGCATTTGCTAGTAAGATGTCCTGCACCGCGCGTCGGGCGGCGCGTGGACCTGTCTTGCGCCGGAGGAACGGGTCATGGCATCGAGGCTTCTGCGGGCCGCGTTCTGCGTGGCGGCGGTTTCCGCCGCCGGCGCGGGCTGGCCGTCCGTCGCGTCGGCCCAGGTCGCCAATTTCCATCCCTGCAATGCCCAGCCCGCCCTGCCGATCTGCCAGCATGGCTACGGCCGGCGCGTCGCGGCGAAGCGCTGGGGTGCGCCGCCCGAGCCGCTCGATCCCGATGCCGCGGCCAAGGCGCCCCTGGCCACGCGCGATCCGGCGGGAGAAATCGAGAAGCTCAAGTCCACCACGATCTTCGTGGAGGACATGGACACGTCCGAGGTCCTGTTCGCGCGCGACGAGGCCGTCGTGCGGCCGATCGCCTCCATCGTCAAGCTCATGACGGCGCTGGTGGTGATCGAGGCCGGCCTGCCCATGGACGGGATGATCACCATCGACGCCAGCGACGTCGACGTGCCCAGCGAGCTGCCCTCGCGCCTGGCGGCCGGCGCGCGCCTGAGCCGCGCCGACCTGCTGCACCTGGCGCTGGCCTCGTCCGAGAACAGCGCGGCGCATGCCCTGGGGCGCACCTATCCGGGCGGCATGACGGCCTTCGTCGAGGCGATGAACGCCCGGGCGGTCGCGCTGGGCATGGGCGATTCCAGGTTCGTGGAGCCCATCGGCCTGTCCAATGAGAACGTGTCCTCGGCCCGGGATCTGGCCAGGCTGGTGTACGCGGCATCCAGGCAGCCGCTGATCGGGGAATTCACCACCGACGCCCAGTACAGCATCGACGGCCGGACCTTCCACAACACCAACATGCTGGTGGGGCGCCCCCGCTGGGACATCCTGGCCTCGAAGACGGGCACCACCCGCGAGGCGGGCGACTGCCTGGTGATGATGGTCCGGCTCGGCGGCCGCAATCTGGCCATGGTGCTGCTCAATGCGCAGGGATTGAGCGGCTCGCGCTTCGGCGACGCGGTGCGCTTGCGCCGCGTCCTGGACAGCCGGGTGGCGGCGAAATAGCGCGCCGGAAGGGCGGGGCGCTGTATGGCTCCGAGAGGTCGTGTCACGAACGCATACCGTGGTCCGGCCGGGGATTTGATACCTTGGGCACCGTAGTCTTTTCATCGAGAACCGGATGGGGATTCCATGCTGAAAAACGCGGGTGCCACGCTGCTGCCTTTGATCGAAGGCCTGCGGGCCGCCGGGGCCGTCGGATTGCGGTATGCGGCCGACTCGCGCCGTCTGGCCGATGCGATCCGCGCGGCGCCGGCGGGGCTGTTCCTGCGCGAACTCCTGGAAACGCCGGCCGGGGTCGGGGCCGTCTGGCCCAGTTCGGAGCGCCTGGCGCGCGGCATGGCGGCTCAGGTCGATCCCCGGGGCGACGGCCTGGTGGTGGAACTGGGCGCCGGTACGGGCGTGGTGACCCGGGCATTGCTCGACCGGGGCGTGCCGGCGGATCGCCTGCGGGTGGTGGAACGTTCGCCGGCGTTCGCGCGGCATTTGCGCCAGCGCTTCCCGGAGGTGGCGGTCCTGCGGGGCGACGCGGCCCGGCTGTCGGACGTGCTGGACGAAAGCGCGGCGGGCGGTCCGGTCGACGCCATTGTGTCCAGCCTGCCGCTGCGCTCCCTGGAACCGGACGTGGTGTCCGCCGTGCTCGGCCAGTGCCGGGCGCTCCTGCGTCCGGGCTGTCCGCTGGTGCAGTTCACCTATGCGCCGCGGGGCTTGCCCGATGCCGGGCTGTCGGATGGTTTCGTGGTGCGCGGCGATCTGGCCGTCTGGACCAACCTGCCGCCCGCCCGGGTGGTCGTGCTGGAGCGCGCAGGCTAGTCGCTGTTCGATCCGCCCTGGCGCAGTCAGAGCCAGGGCAGGTAGCAGCCCGCGATCTCGGCGAACGCCGTGGCGAGGTAGAGCGGGAAAGTCTTCACGTCCCGCCCGCCACGATTTTTCCCGGTTGCTCGTCGGACTCCATGCGGGCGATGGCCGCTTCCAGTTCGTCGAACGGGAACACCCGGTCGATGACGGGCGCGAGCCGGCCGTCGGCGACCAGCGGCAGGACCCGTTCGGCGACGCCCTGGACGATGCGCTGGCGCCGTTCGGGGCCGCAGCCCTTGCTGGACACGCCGAAAATCGTCAGGCGCCTGGCGTGCAGGGCGGCGAGATCGAGCCGGCCCTCGAGCACGCCGTCCATGTAGCCGACCGTGGCCAGCCGGCCCTCGAAGGCCAGGGAGCGGACGCATTCCGCGAAGACGGAGCCGCCGGCGATGTTGACGATCAGGTCGGCGCCCCGGCCGCCGGTGGCGGCCATCACGGCGTCGTGGAAATCGGGGGCGCGGGTGCGCAGCCCGACATCCAGGCCCAGGCGTTCCAGGACCGCCAGTTTTCCGGCCGAGCCCGAGGTGCCGATGACCCGCGCGCCCAGGGCCTTGGCCAGTTGCAGGGCGGTGACGCCCACGCCCGAGGAGATCCCGGTGACCAGCAGCCACTCGTCCTCGGCGAGGCGGCCCTGGGCGATCAGCATGTCGTAGACGACCATGGCGGCGATGGGGAGGGCGGCGGCCTGGGACCAGGACAGGCGTTCGGGCACGGCCAGAGCGTCGTGCGCGTCCAGCAGCGCGTAGTCGGCGAAGGCGGCGCGGCAGCGCCCCATGATGCGGTCGCCGGCCTTGAAAGGCCCGGCATCGGCGCCGGCGCGGACGACTTCGCCGGCCGCCTCGATGCCCAGGATGGCCTGCGTGCCGGCGGGCTGCTTGCGCAGCGCCAGGAGTTCCCCGCGGTTCAGGCCGGCGGCGCGCACGTGGACCAGCAGCTGCCGCGGCCCGGGTTCGGGCATGGGGACGTCCCGGGATTCGATCCGGATGCGGTCGTCGACGAGTCGGGCGGCGTGGGCGCGCATGCGAGGCCTCTCTGGCGGGAAGGGAGGGAATACGGTAGCACGGGCCCGACGGGGGGCGCTCGCCGTCCGGCGGCGCATGGATGGGGGTAAACCATGGTGTTCCGGATTTTTTTCCTATAAGATAATTTTCCTATTGGAAAAAATGGAATGCAGGCAATGAACGACGAGGTGTTCGACTTCGCGGTGATCGGCGCGGGCATGGCGGGGGCTTCCGTCGCCTACCGCCTGGCCCGGGAAGGGGCGTCCGTGACGGTGCTGGAGCGCGAATCCCAGCCCGGCTATCACTCCACGGGCCGTTCGGCGGCGATGTTCATGGAAAGCTACGGCACGGAGCAGATCCGTGCCCTGACGCGGGCCAGCCGCGCGTTCTTCGAGCGGCCCCCGGAGGGTTTCTGCGAGCATCCCCTGCTGCATCCGCGCGGCGTGCTGTACGTCGGGACGGCGGGGCAGGAGTCTTTGCTGGACGACGCGCTGGCGATGTACCGGCGCGAGGGCCTGCGGGCCGAAAGGATCGACGCGGCCCGGGCGAAGACCATGGCGCCGTGCCTCGAAGCGGACAAGCTCGTCGGCGCCGTGCATGACGTGGACGCGACCGACATCGACGTGGCCGAGCTGCACCAGGGGTTCCTGCGCGGCATGGCGAAGCATGGGGCCCGCCTGCGCTGCAACGCCGAACTGGCCGCCGCCACGTTCGACGGGCGGGATGGCGCATGGACGCTGACGCTGGGCGGCGGCGCCACCGTGCGGGCGCGCGTCGTGGTGAACGCCGCCGGCGCCTGGGCCGATCCGGTCGCGGCGCTGTGCGGCGCGCGGACGCTGGGGATCGAACCCAGGCGCCGTTCAGCGTTCACGTTCGCCGCGCCGGATGGAGCGGACGTCGGTGCCTGGCCGGCCGTCATCGGCGTCGATGAAAGTTTCTACTTCAAGCCCGACGCGGGCCAACTGCTGGGCTCGCCGGCCAACGCGGATCCGGTCGCGCCGCACGACGTCGTGCCCGAGGAACTCGACATCGCCCTGGGGATCCACCGGATCGAATCGCTCACCAGCCTGCGCATCCGGCGGCCCCGGCATGTCTGGGCCGGACTGCGCAGCTTCGCGCCCGATGGCGATTTCGTCATCGGCTGGGATCCGCGGCGTCCGGGATTCTTCTGGCTGGCGGGGCAGGGCGGCTACGGCATCCAGACTTCGGCGGGCGCGTCGGCGGCCGCCTGCGCGCTGCTGCTGGGCCGGGAACTGCCGGAATTCCTGGCGCGGCAGGGCGTCGTCGCCGATCGGCTGAGCCCGCGCCGCTTCGACGCCGGCCGGACTTGAAACCCGCCCGGCGCCGCGAGCGCCGGGCGCCCGCGCCCAGGGCGCGCTGATTCGTTCCATCATCACTAGACCATCGGGAGACAAAGGCATGGATTCGTTCAAGGACGTCTGCAGGATCGCGGGCGCGTTCGTCGGCGTCATCGTGGGCGCGGGATTTGCCTCGGGGCAGGAGATCCTGCAGTTCTTCGCCGGCTTCGGCGCCATCGGCCTGGTCGGCTGCGTGGTCTCGGGCGTGCTGTTCGCGCTGCTGTCGATGGCCTTTTCCACCATGGGCCAGCGCCTGGCGGCGGATTCGCACAAGGAAGTCGTCAACGCCATGCTGGGCCGCCATCTGGGCCTGGTGTTCGACGTGCTGATCACGTTCTTCCTGTTCGCGATCACCGTGGTGATGCTGGCCGGCGCCGGCTCGCTGTTGAATCAGTGGCTGGGCATCCCGGAAGTCTGGGGCAGCGTGCTGGCGACCGTGGCCACTATCCTCATCGTGTGCCTGGACATCCGCAGCGTGATCGCCTTCATCGGCGCGGTCACGCCGTTCCTCATGTTCATGACGGTCGTGGTGGCCGGCTACGTGCTGATGTCGCCGCACGCCGGTCACGAGGCGCTCGCGGCCGCCGCGCAGACCCAGCCCCGGGGCGCCGGCCAGTGGCTGGTCGCGGCCCTGCTGTACGTGTCCTACAACATCGTGGCGGGGATGCCGTTCCTGGTGATCATGGGCGGGCAGGCCCGGTCGCGGGCGACCGCGCTGTGGGGCGGCGTCCTGGGCGGCCTGCTGCTGGGCGTCCTGATCCTGCTGATCGCCGTGGCGATGTACCTGCGCATGGACACGATCGGCGGGCTGCCCATGCCGATGCTCTCGATCGCCGCGCAGCTCTCGCCCTGGCTGGGCCACCTGATGTCGCTGGTGATCTTCGGCATGATCCTCAATACGGCGGTCGGCATGCTCTATGCCTTCATGGCGCGCATCGTGCCCGCCGGAACCCGGAAGTTCCGCGCCGGCACGGTCGCGGCGGGCGTGCTGGCGCTGGCGGGCAGCTTCGTCGGCTTCATCCAGCTGGTGGGGATCGTGTATCCGGTCTACGGCTATATCGGTTTCGTGCTGATGGCGCTGGCGTTCGTGGGCTGGCTGCGCGTGGCGCGCCGCGGGGACGGCGCCGCGTCCCGCGCCTGAGGCCGTAGCGCCGGTGCCGGAGCCCGGATCGACATAGAATGTCGCAAGCGCCCGATCCGGGCGCATCGCAACCCTCGCCATCATGCCCGGCCCGACGAACAAGAAAATCTGCGCAGTCCAGGTCCTTTCCAAGGTGCTCCCCGGCGCGGCCGCGCCGCCGGCCTCCGCCGCCAGTCCGGGGCTGGCGGGCCGGCACGAAGTCGGCGCCAGGATCCGCGCGGCGCGCAAGGAGCGGCGGCTGACGCTGCAGCAGGTGGCGCGGCGCAGCGGCCTGGCGGTGTCCTCCGTCTCGAAGGCCGAGCGCGGGCAGATCGCGCTCAGCTACGAGAAAGTGCTGCAGCTTGGCCGCGCGCTGGACATCGACATGACACGCCTGTTCATGCAGGCGGACGCGCGGCTCGAGCCGGACGCGGCCGGAAGCCCGACGGTCGTCAAGGACCGCTTCGCCGACGTGCAGCGCTACGAGACCGACCAGTACGAATACAGCGTGCTGTGCGGCGCGTTCCCGGGCAAGAAGATGCAGCCGCTCGTGGCGCTGATCAATGCGCGCGAGGCGCGCGATTTTTCGGAAACCATCCGGCATCCGGGCCAGGAATTCGTCATGGTGCTCTCCGGCCGGGTGCGGATCCTGTTCGAGAACGGCGAGGCCGTCGAGCTCGGCCGCCACGAGGCCGCCTACTTCGACAGCGGCGTCGGCCACGTTTACGTCAGCCTCAGCCGGCAGCCGGCGCAGGTGGTTTCGGTCTGTTGTTGATGGGAGGACCCGCATGACCCGCAAGACGATCAATGTCGCATTCACGTCCGACGACTGGCGCGGTGTCGCGCTGTCCAATTTCAGCCTGTCGCCCTTCGAGCTGGACGGCGTGCCGCTGGCTTCCGTGGAAGGCTTCATCCAGGGCATCAAGTTTCCTCCGGGCCATCCGGCCCGCGAGCGGGCCTTCGCGTCCTCGGCCTGGGAGGCCAAGGCATGCGGCAAGGGGGCGGACAAGCGCCACGCCTACTGGGGCGAGGCGCGGATCGACTTCGGATCCGACGAGCATCACCGACTGGTCGAGCGGGCGTTGCGCGCGCGCTTCGCCCAGAACGAGGGCCTGCGCCGCGTGCTGCGCTCCACCCGGGACCTGGAGATCCTGCACCAGACCGGCGAGCCGGAGCCGGAGCCGGAGAAGACTTCGATGCCGGCGGCCCTGTTCTGCCGCATCCTGACCGACATCCGCGAGGCCGCGGCGGAACCCGAGGATCTGGCGGAGCGGATCGTGGAGCAGACGACCGACGCGCTGATCTACGCCGACCGCGCGGGCCGGATCACGCGCTGGAACCAGGCCGCCTGCCGGCTGTTCGGCTTTTCCCGGGAGAAGGCGCTGGGCGCCAGCCTGGACCTCATCATTCCCGAGCACCTGCGAGCCGCCCACTGGGCCGGCTACGATGCCGCGCTGGCCAGCGGCCGCACGAAGCTCGAAGGCCGCCCGACCCTGACGCGCGGGGTGTGCGGGGACGGCCGGAAGCTGTACGTGGAAATGACCTTCGCCCTGGTCAAGGACGAGACGGGCGCCGCCATCGGCTCGGTCGCCATGGCGCGCGACGTGACGGAACGGGTGGAACGGGAACGCGCCGCGCGCAAGGCGCAGGCGCAGGGAAGCTGATGGCCGGGAACGCCCTGGTCCTTCGCCGTCCCCGGCGCGGCGCCGCCGCGCGGCTGGCTCAGCCTGCCTTCTTCATCAGCGGGCAGGTCGAATCCTTCGGGCTGGTGAAGGCCTCGTCGGCGGGGATCGTCGCGACCGTCTTCATGTAGTCCCAGTCGCCCTTGGATTCCCCGGGCGTCTTCACCTGCATCAGGTACATGTCGTGCATGTAGCGGCCGTCGGCGCGGATGTAGCCCTTGCTGTACATGTCGTCGAGCGGCATGCTTTTCAGCTGCGCCATGACCTTGTCCGCGTCGGTCGTCCCGGCGGCCCTGACCGCCTTCAGGTACGTGGCCGTGGCCGAATAGGCGGCGGCCTGGTGCGTGCTCGGCATCTTGTGCATGGTCTTCCCGAAGCGGCGGGCGAAGGCGCGGGACGCATCGTCCTTGTCCCAGTACCAGCTGTCGGTCATCAGCAGCTTCTGGGCGATGGGCAGGCCCAGGCCGTGGATGTCGTTGATCGTCATCAGCAGGCCGACCAGCTTCATTTTGTCCGCCAGGCCGAAATCGTTGGCGGCCTTGATGGAGTTGATGGTGTCCGCGCCGGCGTTGGCCAGCCCCAGCACCTGGGCGCCGGACGAGGCGGCCTGCAGGATGTAGGACGACATGTCGGGCGAGGTGGGCGGGTGCCGCACCGAGCCGACCACGGTGCCGCCGTTGGCCTTGACGACGGCGCTGGTGTCGGCTTCGAGGGAATGGCCGAAGGCGTAGTCCGCGACCAGGAAATACCAGGATTTCCCGCCCTGCTTGACCACGGCGGAACCGGTGCCCTTGGCCAGGGCGACCGTGTCGTATTCGTAGTGGACGGTGTAGGGCGTGCAGTCCTCGTTGGTCAGGCGGGCCGTGGCCGCGCCGATGTTGATGTAGGGGACGCGCTTTTCCTTGATGATCCCGTTCATCGCCAGCCCGGCGGCCGAGTTCACGCCGCCGATCAGCATGGACAGGCCCTGCTGGTCGATCCATTCCCTGGCCCGCGCGGAGGCGATCTCGGGCTTGTTCTGGTGATCGGCCGAAAGGATCTCGATCTTCTTGCCGAGCACGGAGCCGCCGGCGTCCCGCACGGCCATGCGGATGGCTTCCAGCCCTCCGGGACCGTCGGTGTCGGCGTAGGGGCCGGACATGTCGGTGATGAAGCCGATGCGGACGACGTCCGGATCGGGCGCCGCCCGGACCGCGCCGGCGGCGATCAGGCCGAGCAGGGCGGTGGCGAGCAGGGTGTGGCGTGGAATGCGGGTCTTCATGGTCGTCTCCTGGTTGTGTGGGGATCCCGGCTCGTCGTCCGGGTTTTCGTTGCAGGCGCGCCGTTGCGGACGGGACGCGATCGGTGCGCCGTTGCGGGTGGTTCGCCCCGGGTTGCCGTCACTCCGCGCGGGCGCCGCCGCGCCGCTCGCTCAGGAGCTCGCGGGCGAAATCCGCGCGCACGTCGCGCGCCTCGGCCATCCGGGCGGCTACCCAGGTGATCTCGTCGCCCTGGGCGCCGGCCATCAGGGCGATGTTGCGGGCGTGCAGCGTCATGTGGCCGCGCTGGATGCCTTCGGTCGCCAGCGCGCGCAGCGCGGCCATGTTCTGGGCCAGGCCGACCGCGACGATGATCTCTCCCAGCGCCTGGGCCGTCCGCACGCCCAGGATCTTGAGCGACAGCCGCGCCAGGGGATGGGTCTTGGTGGCGCCGCCGACCAGGCCGACGGGCATGGGCATTTCGAGCGTGCCGACCAGGTCGCCGCCGGCCGCGATCTCCCAGGTCGAAAGCGAGGTGTAGCGGCCCTGGCGGCAGGCGTACGCATGGGCGCCGGCCTCGACGGCGCGCCAGTCGTTGCCGGTGGCGACGACGATCGGATCGATGCCGTTCATGATCCCCTTGTTGTGCGTCGCGGCGCGGTAGGGATCGACGGCGGCGAATTCGCAGGCGTCGACGATGCCGGCGGCCACATCCCCGCCCGGGTAGCCGGCGCTGTCCAGCGCCGAGGCCGGGATCCGCACGCTGGCCCGGGCGAGGCGCAGGTCGGCCAGGTTCGAGAGGATGCGCAGCCGCACCTGGCCGCCGCTGATCCGTTCGATGCGGCCGGCGACGGCTTCCGCCATGGTATTGACGGTGTTGGCGCCCATCGCGTCGCGCACGTCCACCAGCAGGTGGACGATGACCATGGCGCCGCGCGCGGTGTCCGGGAAGACGTGCACTTCGATGTCCTTGCAGCCGCCGCCCAGTTCCGTAAGCACGCGGTCGCGGCTGTTGGCGTGGTCGATGATCTCCTGGCGGTGCAGCAGGATCGCATGGCGCGCGCCGAAGGGGTCGGCGATGCCCAGGACCTGGATCTGCGCGCGCATGATGGGCCCCGTGCTGGAGGTCTGGAATCCGCCGTATCCGCGGGCGATCTTCGCCATGTGGGAGGCGGCCGCCACGACGGAGGGTTCCTCGACCGCCATGGGAACGAGCACGTCCGTTCCATTGATCCGGAAATAGCCCGCCACCGCGTAGGGCAGCTCGAAGGTCCCGAGCACGTTCTCGATCATGCCGTTGGCCGTTTCTAGGGGCAGGGCGCCGGGCCGGGACAGGCGCCGGACGTCTTCGGCGTCCAGCCCCGCCTTGAGGGCGATTGCCTCCAGGCGCTGTGCCGGAGTGAAGGAACGGAAATCGGGGATCTGGGAATCCATGCCGCTGTGTCCAGGAAGGAGTGGAGGAGGGCCGACCGCCCGGGGCGGCCGGAGACGCGGAAGAGCGCGTGAAAGAAGTGTAGAGGGGAGCCGGTGATGGATATATAGTTGAACAAAACATATTTGCGACTAATTCATATATTTTTCATCCATGGAAATCGGAAGCGAAGTCGTCCGCCTGCTGCACCGGGACGCGGGGCGCAGCGACCTGGAGGCTCTGCGCGACCGGCTGTCTCGATTGCCGGATGGAGCGGCCCGGACCCGCGCGCTGGAGATCCTGTCCATGGGCCTGACCGTCAAGGAGCGCCTCGAACAGCACCAGCAGCGCGAGCGCGGCCTGATGGCGGTCATCGAGACCGCGCAGGACCTGACCCGGATCGTCGATATCGACGCGGTGCTGCGGGTCATCGTCCAGCGGGCCCGGACGCTGCTGGGCTGCGACGTCGGCTACCTGTCCGTCTACGATCCGGAACGCCGCGATTTCTACGTGCGGGCGACGGACGGCGCGTTCTCGGAGCGTTTCTGCAGGATCCGCGTCGGCCTGGACACCGGGGTATGCGGCTATGTGGCGCGGCATCGCAGCCCGTATTCCTCGTCGGACTACCCGGGCGACAGCCGTTTCAATCATTCGGACTTCATCGACGGCGCCATGCGCGACGAGGGCATTGCATCGATCCTGGGCGTGCCCCTGCTGAGCGCCGGCGAGGTCTCGGGCGTGCTGTTCGTGGGCGATCGCTACGTGCGCGCGTATACGGCGTGGGAGACGTCGATCCTGTCGACGCTGGGTGCGCAGGCCTCCGTGGCGATCGGCAATGCGCGCCTGTTCGAGCAGGCGCGCGATGCGCTGGCGCGGGCGGGCGCGACCAACGAGCTGCTGTCGCGCCAGACGGCGGACACCCGTGCGGCGGCCGAGGCGCACGAGCAGTTGACTGCTCTGGTGGCGCGCGGCGGCGATCTGCCGGACGTGTGCGCGATGCTGGCGCGCCGGCTGGGCGGGCGGGTGGCCGTCTGCGACGAGGGGGGCAGGGAGATCGCCGCCGCGCGCGGGGAAGAGGGCGTCGAGGATCCGGCGGAGGAGGGACGCTGGATCGAGGACGCCGCGTACGCGGCCCTGGCGGAGAGCCGGCGGACCGGGCGTTCCGTCGCCTATCGGAAATCCCGCAGGGTGTGCGCCGTCGTGGGCGGCGAGGGGCCGCTGGGAGGCCTGGTGCTGCATACCGCCGAGCCCCTGGGCGAAGTGGCGGCCCGCATCTTCGAGCGGGGCGCCATGGTGACGGGTGTCGTGCTGCTGCTCAAGGCGCAGCGGGCGCTGTCCCTGATGTCCGATGCGCCGGCCGTGCTGCACGGCCTCGTCCATGGACCGGGAGGCCGGTCCGAACGCTTCGCGCGGCAGGCGGAAAAGTACGGCGTCGACATCCATCGGTCCATGCGGCTGCTGGTGGTGCGGGCCGGGCGCGACGGCTGCGCCCACTTGCGCCGGCAGCTGATGGATCGCCTGGGGATGTCGGGCGCGCTGTTCGACGATGTCGGGGATTCGCTGGTCGTGCTGGCCAACGCGGCACGGATGGAGCCGGCGCTCGCGGCGATGCGGGCCTGCCTGCGCCATCATCGCGGTCCGTTCTCGGGCGTCGTGGGCGAGGCCATCATCCGTCCCGACGATTTGCCGGAATCGTTCGAAAGGGTCGAACGCTGCCTGGACCTGCTCGATGCGCTGGATCGGCGGGGCGAGATCTTCGACGAGGGCCGGCTCGCCTTGTACGCGCCGCTTTTCAGCCGCGCCGACGCGGCCGCCATCGAGGGATTCCTCACGGCCACGCTGGGCGGACTGTACGCCGGTCCCGATGCCCGCGGGGAACGCCGCGCCGTGCTGGCCGGCACGCTGCTGTCCTACCTGGACCACGGCTACAACGCGGCCGAGGCGGCCAGGAGCCTGTCCCTGCACATCAATACGCTGCGCCAGCGCTTGGAGGCGATCGACGCGCTGCTGGAGGGCTGGCGCGACGCGGGGCGCGCGCTCGAAGTCCACATGGCCCTGCGCCTCTGGCGGCTGCGCGATCCGCAGCGGTTCGCGGCGCTGGACGAGCCGGCCGCCGGCCCGGATCAGCGGCGCCAGCCGTGACCGCCGTGCCAGCCTGGACCCCGACGGCCGCCCCATGACCTGAAACCGAAGTAGTAGGTCGGCGGCGCTACGTAGACGGGCGGCGCGACATAGACGGAAGGGCCGGCGTAGACGACTCCGTCGCCGCCGTAGTAGTAGGCGGGCGCGGGTTCGTAGACGGCGCATCCGCCCAGGGCGGATGCCACGGCCAGCGCGAGAACGAGCCGGCCGGCGCGGCGGGAGATCGGGGTTTTCATGAGGAGGATTATGAGCCCGGCGCGGGTGCGAGGGCGCGAGGATTTGCCGGCGCTTACACAGCTACGGGATTTCTCCCCATTCGTGCCGTCGCCGCCATGATTGGTCACATCCGGGCGAGGGGCGCTGTCTCGCGGCAGCCACAGGTGGAAAGGATTCTGGTGGGCCCCCCGAGAGTCGAACTCGGCACCAACGGATTATGAGTCCGCTGCTCTAACCAGGCATGAGCTAGAGGCCCGTTCCCGCCCGTGGTGCGTTGCGCCCAGGGGCTGGAAGTCCGGGATTATCGCATAGGGCGCCGTCCGTGGCGGATGCGGAAGGTGCTCCATGGAAGAGGCGGACGGCGCCCCCTGGAAAGGGAGGGATGGCGGCCTGCCACCCGTCGCCCGCCGCGCGATGGCCGTGCCCCGGTCCGGATGGTAATCTCACCCTGACATAAGGATAGCAACGACCCGGGAGGGTTCTCCATGCGGCATTTTCTTTCGCGCATCGCGCTGGCGGCGCTGGTCCTGTGCGGCTCCGCCTCCGCCTCGGCCCTGTCGGTGACGCGGTTTTCCCCCGAGGGCATGATGGCCCGGATCGCCCGGGTGCAGGCCGATTTCGACGCGCCCGCCGTGGCGCTGGGCGACGACGGGGCGGCCGATCCGTTCCTGATCGCGTGCGACGATGACGCCGCCAAGGGCGCGGGCCGCTGGACCGATCCGCAGCACTGGGTCTATGTTTTTGACAAGCCCTTGGCGGGGGCGGTGTCGTGCCAGGCGAAGCCCAATCCGGATTTCCGCGACCTGCAGGGGCAGCCGCTGGCCGGAGACGCGCGCCATTTCGCCACCGGCGGGCCGCGCGCCCGCCTGGTGCGGCCCTGGAGCCGCACGATTTCAGAGGACCAGGTCTTCGTGCTGCGCTTCAACGCGGCGCCGGACACGCGGTCCCTGCTGGCGCATGCCTATTGCGAGGTCGAGGGCCTGGGCGAGGCCGTGCCGATGCGCCTGGTCACGGGCGCGGACCGTGAACGGATCCTGAAGACGGTGGCGGGCGAGGACGAGGCGGATGCCTGGGATGACGCCCGCCTGCTGCAGTGCAAGCGCCTGCTGCCTTCGAAGGCGCGGGTACGGCTGGTGCTGGAGCCCGGCGTGCGCTCCGCAGGGCAGGCCGGGCAGCCCGGCGTGCCGTCCACGGCCGGACTGGCCGAGGATTTCCAGGTCCGTACCGCCTTCAATGCCGTCATGAGCTGCACGCGCACGAACGCGCAAGCGCCGTGTTCGCCGCTGTTTCCCATCCTCGTGGCTTTTTCCAGGCCCGTGCCCCGGGAACTGGCGTCGCGCGTTGCGCTGAACGGCACGCAGGAACCGCGTGTGGCGCGGCAGTTCGGTCCCGATGACAATGA
The DNA here is from genome assembly GCF_042653765.1 of Castellaniella denitrificans. NCBI lineage: Bacteria > Pseudomonadati > Pseudomonadota > Betaproteobacteria > Burkholderiales > Alcaligenaceae > Castellaniella > Castellaniella denitrificans. The sequence continues at coordinate 372,263 of NZ_JBHSEZ010000028.1, forward strand.
GCCGTCGGGCGACGCGGTCGAGACCCTGCAATTCGATCCTCCCTTCGAGGAGCGGTCGACCCTCACGCTGACGCTGCCCGAGACATTGCGCGACGACATGGGCATGCCGCTGGCCAACGCCGACCGCTTTCCCTTGACGATCCGGATGGACGCCCTGCCGCCGCTGGCGAAGTTCGCGTCCGGCGAGTTCGGCATCGTGGAACGTTTCGCCGAGGGTGCGCCGGGCCAGGATCGGCCCGTACTGGCGCCGCTGGCCCTGCGGCGGGTGGAGCCGCAATTGCAGACCCGCGAACTCGTCCTGTCCGCCGGCCAGGTGAGCGACCGGGTGATCACGGACGACGTCCAGGCCTTGCAATGGTATGCCCGGGTGAGGAATCTCCAGGAAGGCTCGCTCACAGCCGGCCAGTTCGCCGACCGGCTGGCGCTGCGCGCGCCGCGCGAGGCCCGGGAAGGCGAACCCCGCATCGACGTGCGTTCGCGTTCCGTGTTCGGCCCCAAGGACGAAGTCCGAACGCTGACCCTGCCGGGTGTACGAGACGCGCAGGGCAAGGACATCGAAATGGTCGGCATCCCCCTGGCCGAGACCGGCCTGCACGTGCTGGAGGTCGCCTCGCCCCGCCTGGGAGCCGCGCTGCTGAAGCGCGAGGGCGCGGCGGCGGACGGGCAGGTCATGCACGTGCGTTCGGCGGTGCTGGTGACGAACCTGGCGGTCCACCTGAAGGCCGGGCGCGACGACACCCTGGTCTGGGTGACGACGCTGGACCAGGGCCGGCCGGTCGCGGGTGCTCGGGTGGCGGTGCTCGACTGCGATGGCCGGCGCCTGCTGGACGGGGAGACCGACGCGCAGGGGATCTGGCATGCCGACACGCCCGTGCCGACGGACCGGTATTGCGAAGGCGCGGAGCAATCGGGGGTGTTCGTCACGGCGCGCATTCCCGCCGACCATCCCCAGGCTCATGGCCAGGCGGATTTTTCCTTCGCCTGGTCGAACTGGGACCGGGGCATCGAGCCCTGGCGCTTCAACGTGCCGGTCAACCGGTCCCGGGATCCCGATCTGGTGGCCCACGCGGTGCTGGACCGCACCCTGCTGCGGGTGGGCGAAACGGTTTCCATGAAGCTGTTCCTGCGCCGCCTGGGCCGCGCCGGCGTGCAAAACCTGCCCGTCGATCGCCTGCCCGCGCAGGTTCGCCTGACGCACGACGGCTCGGGGGATTCGGAAACCCTGGCCCTGGAATGGCGGACCAGCCCCAGCGGCGGCCAGTACGCCCTGGTCGACTACACGATCCCGCGCAAGGCGCATCTGGGCTCTTATTCGATCGAGCTGCAGCCGTCGGCGGGACAGTCGGATGACGACTGGACGCCCTGGCTGCATGCCGGCGATTTCCGGGTCGAGTCCTTCAAGCTGCCGCTGCTGACGGGCTCGCTGAAGATCACGGGCGGCGACGCATCGGCCGCGGGGCCCCTGGTGGCGCCGGAGTCGGTGCGGGCCGATCTGCAGCTGTCCTGGATTTCTGGCGGACCGGCGCGCGACCTGTCCGCCACGCTGTCGGCGGTGGCGCGGCCCCTGGCGCCGAGTTTCGCCGGGTATGGCGATTTCAGCTTCGGCGTGGAAGATTCTGCCGGCGGGGATGCCGCGGAGTCCGGGGATCCGGAATCCGCCGGAGCCGCGTCCGCCGGCCTGCGCCGATTGATCCTGGATCGGCGACCGCTGCGCCTGGACGACCAGGGCGGGGCGCGGGTGGACCTGGCGGACCTGCCGCGCCCGGCCGAGCCCCAGTCCTGGCTGTTCGAGGCGTCCTTCGCCGATCCCGCCGGCGAGATCCAGACGCTGGCCCAGACGGCGCAGGTCTGGCCCTCGGACGTGGTGGTCGGCCTGCGCACGGGCCGCTGGATGTCGCGCGGGGAAAAGTCCAGTGTCACGCTGCTGGCGCTGGATACGGCCGGACGGCCGCGGGCCGGCGTGCCGGTCCAGCTGGACGGGCGCGTGCGCACGACCTACAGCACCCGCAGGCGCCTGGTGGGCGGGTTCTATGCCTACGATTCCCATGAGCAGGTCGCCTCCCTGGGCACGCTGTGCCAGGGGAACACCGACGCGAAAGGCCAGCTGGAATGCCCGGTCAGCCTGGACCGGGACGGCCGGATCGAATTGTCCGCCCAGGCCCGGGACGCGCGGTCGCGCGTGTCGCGCGCCTCGACCTCGATCTGGGTGTGGGGGGACGAGGCCTGGTTCGGCGAGGGCAATGACGACCGGATCGACGTGATCCCCGCCAAGGCTGACTACAAGCCCGGCGAGACCGCCGAATTCACGGTGCGCATGCCGTTCCGCCAGGCGCGCGCGCTGGTGGCGGTGGAGCGCGAGGGCGTGCTGGAAACGCACGTGGTCGATCTGGACGGCGACGAACCCGTCGTGCGCCTGCCCGTGCGGGCCGACTGGGGGCCGAACGTCTACGTCTCGGTGCTGGCCGTGCGCGGCCGGATCCGCCAGGTGCCCTGGACTTCGTTCTTCGAATGGGGCTGGCGCCATCCGCTGGACTGGATGGACGCGCGCACCGCACGGTCCGACGACGCGCCGGAACCCACCGGCCTGGTCGACCTGGCCAAGCCGGCGTTCCGCTTCGGCCTGGCGAGCATCCGGGTCCAGAGCGAGGCCGACCGCCTGCGGGTCGAAGTCGAGGCCGACCGCGACACTTACCAGGTGCGCCAGCATGCCAAGGTCCGTATCCAGGCGACCCTGCCCGACGGCAAGCCGGCCGCCGGGGCCGGCGTGGCCTTCGCCGCCGTGGACGAGGCCCTGCTGGAACTGCGCGACAACGCCAGTTGGGACCTGCTGCGGGCCATGCGCGTGGAGCGCGACTACGGCGTGGAGACCGCCACCGGCCAGGGCGAGGTCGTCGGCCGCCGCCATTACGGCCGCAAGGCGGTGGTGGCGGGCGGTGGCGGCGGCTTCAACGCCACGCGGGAACTGTTCGACACGCGCCTGCTGTGGCGCGGCGACCTGACGCTGGACGCACAGGGCCGGACCACGCTGGAAGTGCCGCTGAACGATTCCCTGACGCGCTTCCGGCTGGTGGCCGTGGTCGATCAGGGGCAGGGCCTGTTCGGCACGGGCTTCACCGACATCGTCAGCACCCAGGACCTGCAGGTGGTGTCGGGGCTGCCTCAGGTGGCGCGCGAGGGCGACCGCTACGAGGCCCGGGCGACGGTGCGCAACCGCACGGACCGGCCGATGGCGCTGGCGCTGTCGGCGCAGGTGTCCGCAGCAGGCGAAGCCGGACAGACCTTGCCCGAACAGGCGCTGCGGCTTGAACCGGGCGCGGCGCGGACGGTGGCCTGGCCGGTGACGGCGCCGATGCTGTCCGGCCGGACGGAGGCCGAGGCGCTGAAGTGGCGCTTCGAGGCGCGGACGACCGAGGGCGAGGCGGCGGCCGACCGGATCGCGGTCGGGCAGACGCTGCTGCCCGCCGTGCCGGTGACGGTGCGCCAGGCCACGCTGCTGCAGATCACGGACGGGGTGCCGCAGAGGGTGCCGGTGGACGCCTCGCCGCGGGCGCTGCCCGATGCGGCCGGCGTGCCGCGCGGCGGCATCCGGGTCAGTCTGCAGTCCAGTCTGGCGGGCTCCCTGCCGGGCGTGCGCGCCTGGCTGGACGCCTATCCCTATGCCTGCGTCGAGCAGCTCAGCGCCAAGGCGCTGGGGCGGCGGGACCCGGCCGCGTGGCGGGTGCTGATGAAGCGCCTGCCCGACTACCAGACCGAGTCCGGCCTGCTGTCGTATTTCCCGGACGGGCGGGGCAGCGTGGCGCTGACGGCGCATCTGCTGGAACTGGCCGCGCGGGCGCGGACCTCGGCCTACGATCTGCCGGCCGAGACGCGCGAGGGCATGCTGGCCGCCCTGCAGGACTACGTGTCCGGCCGCCTGACGGAAGACGGCTGGGCGCCCGTGCGGGACGATTTCTGGCGCAAGCTGATCGCCGTCGACGCGCTGGCGCTGGCCGGCGCCTGGCAGCCCGGCATGCTGGACAGCTTCGCGCTGGAGGTCGACGACTGGCCGACGGCCGCCGTGGTGACCTGGCTGTCGATCCTGCGGCACGTGCCGGACCTGGACGGCCGCGAGGCCCTGTCGGCCCGGGCCGAGGCCGTGCTGCGCGCGCGGCTGTCGCGCCATGGCGCCTCGCTGGTGCTGGCCGACGATACGGTGACCTCGGGCTGGTGGCTGATGAGCAATCCCGCCACGGCGCAGGCCCGCCTGCTGATGACGGTGCTGGACCGGCCCGGCTGGCGCGCGGACCTGCCGCGCCTGCTGACCGGCCTGCTGTCGATGCAGCGCGATGGCGCCTGGTCCACGACCGCGGCCAATGCCCTGGGCACCCTGGCGGTGGACCAGTTCGCCCGCGCGACGGAAACCCATGCGGGCGAGGGCGCGGTGCGCGTGTCCCTGCCGCCCGGCGAGCCGGCCGTGCTGCCCTGGTCCGACATGCCCCAGGCTGACGGCATCCGCGGCCGCTCCCTGGACCTGGCCTGGCCCCAGGCGCGCAAGGGTACGCTGGAAATCGCCCAGCAGGGACGGGGCAGCGGCTGGGCCACGGTCACGGCGCGCGCCGCCGTGCCCCAGACCCAGGCCGTGGATGCCGGCCTGCGGGTCGAGCGCACGGTGGTGCCGGTGTCCAGAGCGCGGGCCGATCGCTGGTCGGCGGGCGATGTCTACCGCGTGCGCCTGCGCGTCCAGGCCCGGGAGGCCCTGGTCTGGTCCGTGATCAGCGACCCGGTGCCGGCGGGGGCCTCCATCCTGGGCGGCGGCCTGGGGCGGGATTCCAGCCTGTCGACGGCGGGTGAAAACCAGGAGGACTGGTGGAACCGGCCCAGCTTCGTCGAACGGGACGCCGGGGTGTTCCGGGCCTACTACGAGGTCATGGAACCGGGCGAGCGGACGCTGGAATACACGGTGCGGCTGAACGTCCCGGGGGATTACCAGCTGCCGCCGACGCGCGCCGAGGCCCTGTACCAGCCGGATATCTTCGGCAGTACACCCAACGCGCCCCTGCGCGTGGAGCCCCAGCCCTGATGGGGCGGATGGACGGGATGCGCCGGAGACTTCGGACCGCCGCGCGGGGGCTGGCCCTGGCCCTGGCCGCGGCGGCGCAGCCTGGGGCTCAGGCCCAGGTCCAGGCTCCTGCGGACGCCTTCCCGCCGGACTACGCGGCCGTCCGGGCGGCCTGGCGGCCTTCGGACGCGCGCCTGCTGGCCGCAGATGGACGGGAACTGCAGCGCCTGCGCACGGATTTCTCCGGCCGGCGCGGCGACTGGCTGCCTCTGGCCGAGGTCTCGGTCGCCCTGCAGCGGGCCGTGGTGATGTCCGAGGACCGGCGTTTTTACGAACACGGCGGCGTGGACTGGCTGGCGAGCGCCTCGGCGGCCTGGTCGTCCGCCTGGGGCGACGGCGCCCGGCGCGGCGCCTCGACCCTGAGCATGCAGCTGGCGGCCCTGCTGGATCCCGCGCTGCGGCGCGGACCCGGCGGGCGCGGCATTCTGCAGAAGCTCGACCAGATGCAGGCGGCCCGGACGCTCGAATCCCGCTGGACCAAGCCCGAGATCCTGGAAGCCTACCTGAACCTGGCGGCCTGGCGCGGCGAACTGGTCGGCGTCGATGCCCTGTCCCGGGTGCTGTTCCAGAAGCACGCTTCGGGCCTGACCTTCCGCGAGGCCGCCCTGGCCGCGGTGCTGCTGCGCGGGCCGAACGCGCCGGTCCCGACGCTGGTCCAGCGCGGTTGCGCCCTGCTGCGCGAGCTGGGCCGGCCGGGCGAATGCCAGGGGTTGCGGGACTTCACGCAGGCGACCCTGTCGCGCGCCCGCGAGACGCGCTTCGACGCGCCGGCGCTGGCGCCGCACTGGGCGCGGCTGCTGTGGGATGCCGGGCTGGCCGATGCGCGAGGCGAGATCCATTCCACGCTGGACCGCGGGCTGCAGGAAGCGGCGGTGCGCTCCGTGCGGCGCCGCCTGGGCGAATTGCGCGGCACCGGGGTGACCGACGCCGCCGTGGTGGTGCTCGACAACCGCAGCGGCGCCGTGCTCGCCTACGTGGGTTCGTCCGGCACGCTGTCCGGGGCCGCCGACGTGGACCATGCGCGCGCCATCCGCCAGGCCGGGTCGACTCTGAAGCCGTTCCTGTACGGGCTGGCGCTGGATCAGCGGCGCCTGACGGCCGCCTCGCTGCTGGACGACAGTCCGGTGGGACTGGACGGGGGCGGGGGACTCTACGTGCCGGACAATTACGATCATCGTTTCGGCGGCTGGGTCAGCGCGCGTACGGCGCTGGCGTCTTCCCTGAACGTGCCGGCCGTGCGCACCCTGATGCTGGTCGGTCCCGATGCGCTGGCCGACCGCCTGGTGGCGCTGGGCCTGCCCCTGACCCGGGGCGGGGACTACTACGGCTACAGCCTGGCGCTGGGGTCGGCCGACGTGACGCTGCTGTCCCTCGCCAACGCCTACCGGGCGCTGGCGCGCGGAGGCGACTACGCGCCCGTGAACCTGCGGGCGCGGCCCGGCGCGGCGGCCCAGGCGGGAATCCGGCTGTATTCACCCGAGGCCGCCTGGATCGTGGGCGACATGCTGGCCGACCGCAATGCGCGCGCCCGGACCTTCGGCCTGGACAGCCCGCTGACCACGCGCTTCTGGACGGCGGTGAAGACCGGCACCAGCCGCGACATGCGCGACAACTGGTGCGTGGGCTGGTCGGCCGACTACACGGTGGGCGTGTGGGTGGGCAACAGCGCCGGGGCCAGCATGCGCAATGTGTCGGGCGTCAGCGGCGCCGGCCCCATCTGGCACGACGTGCTCGATCGGCTCTACCGGGACCATGCGCCCGCTTCGCCGGCCAGGCCGCCGGGGGTCGCGGCGCAGGCGGTGGTTTTCGGCGCGGGGCTGGAGCCCGCGCGCACCGAGTATTTCCTGGGCGACACGGCCCAGGCCCGGTTCGCGCCGCCGGACGAGGGCGCCGGTCACGGCGAGCCGCGCATCGCCGAGCCCGTAGACGGCACCCTCCTGGCCCTGGATCCCGACATCCCGTGGGATCGCCAGCGTCTGCGCCTGCGGGCGGTGGATGCCGGCGCGCGGCCGGTGGCCGATGCCCGCTGGTTCCTGGACGGCCGGCCCTATGGACAGGGCGCGGCGCCGGACTGGGCGCCCAGCCCGGGCGCGCATGTGTTCGAGCTGCGGGATGCGCGTGGCGCGGTGCTGGACCGGGCCCGGGTCATCGTCCGGGGCGGACGGTTCGCCGTCGGGGTGGCCGGCCCGGGCCCCGCCGCCGGCCAGGCCGGCGGCCCGGAGGCGGGGAACCATCCTGATGCGCAGGGTAAACATTGAACACGACGAAATATGCCATCATTGGGCGGTGGACAGGATGAAAAGGAGACGGGGAATGCGCAACCGACATTTTGAACGCAAGCCATGGACGGCGGCCCTGGCGGGGACGCTGCTGGCGGTCCTGGCCGGGTGTCAGGGCCTGCCCGGCGCGCAGGGCGGGGCGGGCAAGGCGGCGACCACCCCCCCCGCGGCCTCCGCCGAGCCGGCCCAGACGCAGGCGATGGGGCCCCAGCACGCCATCACCGAAAACCGCCAGGCCATGGACCTGCGGGTGTTCCTGGCCGATACCCGGTCCCGGCCCGACTGGACGCCGGTCACCCTGAAGCCATCCGGAATCCTGTACGTGCGGCCGACGGCGGTCATCGGCCGCGACGACCTGATCGGCATCCAGTCGGCGACCGACCAGAAGGGCGAAGGCATCCTGGTCCTGATCCTCGGCGACGAGGGCCTGCGCAAGATGCGCGAGGCCACGGCGGCCAATCCCGGCCTGCGCCTGGCCCTGGTCGTGGGCCACACCATGCTGGCCGCGCCGGGCTATGCGGCGCCGATCACTCAGCAGCGGCTCGCCTTCGGCGTGGGGTCGGCGCGCAATGCCGAACTGGCCGCCCGTTCGGTCGCCGGGGTGGATGCCGCGCCGCCGGCCGGGGGATTCTGAGGCCGCCGCCCCGCGCGGCGTGCGCGGCACGTGCGGATGACGTGCGCGCGGTCTGATCGGATCCGCGCTCCGCATGCGCTTGCGGGCCACGTCGCGTTGTTTTTTCAGCGCGGGCGGCGCCATGCCGCAAGTTTTTCTTGCGGCAATAACGCCTGATCGGTGAAAATCTACGCATTGCGTATATAGGAGCCAATGATGGCGATTTCCCAGCAAGTCTTCCTGCGCGACGCGATGCGCCGCCTGAACCTGACTCGCGACGTGTTCGCGGCCCGCATCGGGGTCAAGCGCCGCGCCCTGGACACCTGGCTGCTGCCGGAAGGCTCCCAGGAAGCCCGCGCCATGCCGGAAGTCGTCTCCCGCTTCGTGACCGAGATCGTGGAAAACGGCGCGCTGATGGAAAAGTATGCGCAAAGCGCACAATCCGGTCCGCTGCGCGACCGCATCGCGGTCAACAACAAGCACCAGCTCCTGTCCGTCGACCAGTTCACGCGCGAATCCGTCGAGGAACTGTTCCGCGTGGCCGACCTGATGCAGCCCATCGCTCGGCGGCGGAAAGTGTCCCGCGTCCTGGAAGGCGCGGTGCTGGGCAATCTGTTCTTCGAGGCCAGCACCCGTACGCGGGTCAGCTTCGGCGCGGCCTTCTGCCGCCTGGGCGGCTCGGTGTGCGACACCACCGGCTTCACCTTCTCGTCCATGGCCAAGGGCGAGTCCATCTACGACACCAGCCGCGTGATGAGCGGCTACGTGGACGCCATGGTGATCCGCCATCCGGAAAAGGGCTCCGTGGCCGAATTCGCGGCCGCGACCAACATCCCCGTGGTCAACGGCGGCGACGGCGCGGGCGAGCACCCCAGCCAGGCGCTGCTGGACCTCTACACCATCCTGACGGAATTCTCGCGGCTGGGGAAACTGCTGGACGGCGCGCACATCGTCATGGCCGGCGACCTGAAATACGGCCGCACGGTGCATTCGCTGATCAAGCTGCTGGCCTTGTACCGCGGCATGAAGTTCACCCTGGTGTCCCCGCCGGGCCTGGAAATGCCGGACTACCTGCTGGACCAGGCCAGCCGCAACGGCCACGTCGTCGAACAGACGCACGACCTGGCCGCCGGCCTGAAGGGCGCTGACGTGGTCTACGCCACCCGGGTGCAGAAGGAGCGCTTCTCCGGCGAAAGCCTGGAAGGCTATTCGGCCGACTTCCAGGTCAACAAAGCCATCGTGGACGCCTGCTGCGGCCCGGACACCATCGTCATGCACCCGCTGCCGCGCGACAGCCGCGAGGGCGCCAACGATCTCGGCACCGACCTGAACCACGATCCGCGCCTGGCGATCTTCCGCCAGACGGACAACGGCATTCCGGTGCGCATGGCGATCTTCGCCGTGCTGATGGGTGTCGAGGGCCTGGTGCAGCATTCGCTGCGCGACGTGACCTGGACGCCGCCATCCCACATCGGGCCGGACGACAGCGTGTTCCACGGGATCGACTGACCGGATGACGAGGCCGCCGCATCGCGCGACGGCCAACGGATGGATCGGGCCGGCCCATGCGCGAACATCGCCACGGGCCGGCCGTCGGGCGCGGATGGATCCCGCCCGCGCCGGCGCCGGAAGTCTTAGGGCGCGTCCCGATCCAGCGTGACGCGCAGGATCTGCTCCTTGGCGCCCTCGACGAACTCGTCCGGGTTCCACTGCTTGCTGAATCCCTGCTTCAGGCCGACGTACAGCGCGCTTTCGTCGGCGGCCAGCGCCATCATGTTGGGGAACACGTGGGCGGGGATCTGCCGGGTGATCTGGTAGGTCTTGCCGTCCACGACGCTGATGGTGCCGCTGCGGAAATTGCTGACGTAGATCTCGTTGTGCTTCGGGCTGTAGGACAGCGTGACCCCGCCCTTTCCGGTCGGGACGAAGGCCAGTTGCTTGCCGTTGTTCCGGTCGAACACGTACAGGCCGTCCTGCTCGTCCTTGACATCGGGCCGGGGCTGGTGAATGAATTGCGAGGCGAAGATGCGGCCGCCCCTGGCGTCGACGGCCAGCCCCACCAGGTTGTTCACGCGCGGCTTGATCTTGTCGTCCAGGCGGATGGTGTGGACGACCCTGCGTGTGACGGGGTCGATTTCATTGATGTAGTCGGACCCGGCGGTGAAGATGTGGCCGGTGCCGCGATCCAGGTGCAGCGCATAGCCGACCGAGGGAAACGCGCTCTCGACCTCGCCCTTCATTTTCAGGGTTTCGCCGTCCAGGATCAGCAGTTTGTAGAACGACCGGTATTTGTCGTTTTCCTTGACGCTGCCGATGTAGGCGGTGAACAGTTCACCGGTCTGCGCGCTGTGGACGACGTGGCGCAGGTGTTCGTGCTGCGGTTCGCTGGGATCGACGTGCAGCCGTTCGCTGGTGAGCGCCACCTTGCCGGTCTTCGGGTCGACCTTGCTGATGCGCAGCGATGCGGCCTGGGTATGGCCGACGTACAGCCATTGGCCCTTCGCGTCCTGCGTCAGCGAGAACGCGCGGTACGGCATGGCGTAGCGGCCCTTGATGTCCAGGGTCTTGCCGTCGAAGGCGTACAGATAGCCCAGGTTGTCGTCCCGGCGCACACGGTCCATGACCGAGGCGAACACCAGGCCGGTGGGGGCGTTGTATTGCAGTTCGTACAGCCCTTCTTCGGGGTGTTCCAGGTAATTGGCGCTCATCCAGAGCCGGTCCTTGGTGGAGGGAGGCGGCGATTCGCTGAAGGCGGCGCCGGACAGGCAGAGCGCCAGGGCGGCGGTCAGGATGGCGGCGGTGCGCCGCGAGGACGGCGAACGAAGGGTGTTGCGCATGGGAGTTCTCGCTGAGGGTTGGAGGGTGGGCATCGAGGGTGGGTCAGAGGCCCGTCCACAGGTAATCGGCATGGCGGCCGTCGAAGCCGGCCGATTCCTCGGCCAGCAGCAGGACCTTGACCCGGGGCAAGGTCTGGTCCGCCCGCAGGTCGCGCAGGTGGACGGGAACCCCGAGGGTCTTCAAGGCATGGATGTTGCCGGTGAATAGGATGGCGGGTTTCGGGGCGCGCAGCAGGGTCTCGGCCATGCGCCGGTCGCGCTGCATCTGCACCGCGATCATGCCATCGAGCCTGTCGTCGCCGGCCCGCATGCCGTGGCTGTCGGCGATGGTGTCGGCCAGCGTGCGGGTGATCGCGGGGTCGCCGCTGAGCGTGCCGGCCGGCCGCGCGCCGCTGCGCAGGATGTTTTCGACTTCCGGGCGGTCGAGATTGGCGGCCAGCACCGGCGCCGGCTGCGCCATCAGCGCGGTGACCAGCCCGCCGTACTGGCGCCACGGCCAGCCGCGGCTCCAGGCGAGCTGCGCCTGCAGCGCTTCATCGGTGGGGCGCGCTTCCGGAAAGGCGCGCTGTGCCGCGTCGAGGCGGGCCTGCTGCGAGACGGTGGCCATTTCCAGCACGTAGCTGCCCGCGGGGCGGCGCAGGGGCAGGGTTCGCACCAGCCATTCCTCGATCTGATGATGAGGGTACGCGTCGTGGCGCTCGCCGACGATGACGATGTCGGCACGGGCGAGTTCTTCCAGCAGTGTGTCCGGGGTCAGCGTGCCGCCTCCGGTCAATGACTGGATGCGGCCTTGCGCGGCGGCCTGCGACAGGGGTCGCGGCCGATGGCCGGCATCTCCGGCATCCGGCAGGTGCTGGCACGCCGTCAGCAGCAGAGCGAGCAGACCGCAGGCAAGGCGCCGCGCGGCGGCGGACAGCGGGAACGAGCGGTGAGCGGCGCCTGTCATCTACGATGAATGGTTAATGAGAATAATAATCAATTTGATATCAAATTATAGCGGAAGGATGGTTTCTGTTGACGATGACCGGGGCGTTCCAGGACTGCGGGATGCCGTGGTGCCCGGCTTCCTGTGGAAGATGGCCCCGGCGGGCCGCAAGATGGTGCACGAAGTGGCCTGCAGGGCTCGTTGCTGGACTGGATGCGGCGCAGAAGCCAGCAAGGCGTGCCATGTCAGTTCAGCGCCGCGGGGTGTCATGGGAGACTGGGCGGCAGCGCGATTCGGGCATTTCCTGAAGGTTATTTCACGTCTTGCGCAGGCAGACGCAGCCGGCTCGCGCACCATTCCCATACCGCCTGCACCGCTTTGCTCGGCGCGGGTGTTCGCTTGCGAACCAGAAAGTAATCCGGCTCCATGATGGTTGTGGCATCCGTGACCCGCACCAAGCGTCCCGCTTCAAGATCAGCGGCCACGAAAGCCCGGCATGCCAGGGCAATGCCTTGCCCCGCCATGGCCGCATCGAGGGCCAGCGCGGTCTGGTTGAACACCGCGCCAGGCAATGGGGTGCCAGAGTGCAGGAATGCGGGCCAGTGGTGGTGGGCATCGTGCAAGAGCGGCAGCGTCCGCAGCCGACCGATGTCCAGAGGCAATGTCATGCCCTTCACCAGATGCGGGCTCGCCACGGCCACCAATTCCTGGCGGAACAGCAGCCGTGCTTCCTGATCTGGCGGAAATGGCGATCGGGCCATTCGTACCGCGATGTCCACTTGATCCCGGTCGAAGTCCGACAGCGCTTCTGTCGCCACGGTGCGCAATTCCACTTCGGGCAGGTCGGCCTGCAATTGCGCCAGGCGGGGAATCAGCAGCTTGGCCGCCACCGTGGGAGTGACGCTGATCGTCACGGTATTCGGCTGGGCCAGCAGTCGCCCTGTGGCGATGGCGAGGATGTCGAAGGCGCGACCGACATCCGCGAGGTAAGCCGCGCCAGGCCCGGTCAAGGCCAGCCCGCGCGGCAGGCGCTGGAACAGCGCAAGGCCGAGACGGTCTTCCAATCCACGCACCTGCTGCGCGACGGCGCCCTGCGTGACGTTCAGTTCCTCCGCCGCAGCACGGAAGCCGCGGTGGCGTCCTGCTGCCTCGAAGGCGCGCAAGGCGTTCAATGGCGGCAGCCTGCGGGATCGAGTCATGGGTCAGGCCAGTAGTTTTTCTACACCATCAAGCGTTTATTTATAGCGCGAAATTTCCTCTTGCAGATGGAATAATTTCCAGCATCGAACATCGGGAGATTTCAATGTCTGTAGAAAAAGTTGCGCTTGTCACCGCGGGCGGCTCCGGCATGGGGGCCGCCATCGCGAGAAAACTGGCCCAGGATGGCTACCGTATCGGCGTGCTGTCGTCATCCGGCAAGGGGGAAGCGCTGGCCCGGGAACTGGGCGGTGTGGGCGTCACGGGTTCGAACCAGTCGCATGACGACCTGCGCCGGCTCGTCGATCTGGCGATGGAGAAGTGGGGCCGCATCGACGCACTGGTCAATTCCGCCGGCCACGGCCCGCGCGCGCCCATCCTCGACATCACCGACGAGGATTGGCATCGGGGCATGGAAGTCTATTTTCTGAATGCGGTGCGTCCGGCGCGACTGGTCACGCCGATCATGGAGGCCCAGGGCGGCGGCGCCATCGTCAACATCTCCACGGCCTGGGCCTTCGAGCCCTCCGGGATGTTCCCGACCTCGGCGGTGTTCCGCGCCGGACTGGCGAGTTTCACCAAGATCTTCGCCGACCAATACGCGGCCAGGAAGATTCGCATGAACAACGTGCTGCCCGGCTGGATCGACAGCCTGCCAGAGGTGGCCGAACGCCGCGACAGCGTGCCCATGCAACGCTACGGCAAGGCCGAGGAGATCGCCGCCACGGTGGCCTTTCTGCTGTCGGAGGGTGCGGGCTACATCACCGGCCAGAACATCCGTGTCGATGGCGGGCTTACCCGCGCCGTCTGAGTCTGAACCGGCCTGCATCGACACAGCTTCATGGGCCGAACTGGCATCGACCGCGCAGCGCCCCGGCTCGGGCTTTCGTCATCTGAACCCGTGTTCCGTGGAGACATCTGTGATTGGGACAGCGCTTCCGCCTCGCGGCTTGCAAGCCGCTCGGAATGCGACAGCACGAAAGGTCCGTAGAGGACTACTTCGTATCCTGCCGCATCCCGCCCAGCGCCGCGACCAGATCGTCCAGCATGCGCGCCAGTTCACCCGTCATCAGGGCGAAGTCGGCCTCGAACTGCTCGGCCTCGTTGGCGGCCTGGGCGTCCTGGTGCTCCTTCAGCACGTCCAGGGGCGCGACGCGCTTGATGTCCAGGTTGTCGGTCAGCACGAAGGACACGCGGTCGTTCCAGGTCATGGCCAGGCGCGTGCACTGCTTGCCCGCCTGGACGTGGCGGCGGACTTCGTCCAGCTCGACCGTCTGGCGCACGTAGCGCACGGTGGCGCGCGATTCGCCGGTGGAGCGCAGTTCCGTGTCCTGGTCCACGGTGAAGCCGGCGGGCGGCTCGTCCTCGGACAGCCACAGCGTCATGGCGGCGGCCGGCGACATTTCCACGTGCAGCGGCACGATGGGAAAGGGGGTGAGAGTCTTGGCCAGCAGGCCCAGGACCTCGTCGCTGCGCGCGGTGGCGGCGGCGTCGATGGCCACCCAGCGGTTCACGGTGTCGATCCAGACGCGGGTGTCGTGGGCGATGACGAAGGCGCGCGGCAGCAGCTCCATCGTCATCTGCTCCTTGATCTCCTTCATCTGCTTGCGGCCGGGCTTGTAGCCCTGCTGCTCTTCCATCTGCAGGGCGCGCGCGCGGCTGGCCTGGTTGACGACCGTGGCCGGCAGCAGCTTCTTTTCCGTCTGCAGGCGCAGCAGGATCTGGCCGTGCTGCTCATAGGCCAGGCGGCCGTCCTCGCGTGGAGGCAGCCACCCCGACACCTGGCTGTCCTGGCTGCCGCCGGGCTGGAAGGCGAGCGGCTCCAGGGCCGCTTCGAGATCGGCGGGGCTCAGGGAGGCGTTGGGGGCGAGGCGATAGAGTTTGAGATTCTTGAACCACATGGTCTTTTGTACGGCGGGCCGGCGGGCGGCGGTGAAAAAAGGATTTTGATTGTACGCGGTAAAAAAGAGGCGGTCCCGGCGGGGCGGCGGGCGCCCGCCGGCAGGCCCGGATGCGGCGTGATGGCTCGTCCGGAGGCGCCCTAGCGCGCCAGCGTCCGCGCCCAGTCCTTCAGCCCCGGATGGCGCCGGTCCTTGTCGGACAGGATGGGATCCCGGATCGGCCAGGGAATCGCCAGGTCCGGGCAGTTCCAGGCCAGGCCGCCCTCGTCGGCCGGATCGTAGTAGTCCGTGCACTTGTACTGGAAGATCGCGGCCTCGCTGGTGACGCAGAAGCCGTGCGCGTAGCCGGGCGGGATCCAGATCTGGCGGTGGTTGTCGGCCGACAGCTCCACCGCGACGTGCTGGCCGAAGGTGGCGGAGCGGGGATCGATGTCCACGGCCACGTCGAAGACGGCGCCTGCGATTACCTGGATCAGCTTGCCCTGCGGGCGGGTGCGTTGGAAGTGCAGGCCGCGCAGCACGCCGCGCGCGGAGCGCGAGACGTTGTCCTGCACGAAATCCAGCTCGATGCCGGCCTCTTCGCGGTAGCGGCGGGCGCTGAACGATTCCAGGAAGAAGCCGCGCGCGTCGCCGAAGACTTGCGGCTCGATGACGCGCACGCCGGGCAGGGCGGTATCGGCGACCTTCATCGCCCGCCGTCCTCGCGCGCCAGGGCCAGCAGGTATTGGCCATAGTCCGTTTTGGCCAGCCGCGCGCCGCGCTCTTCGAGACCGGCGCGGTCCAGCCAGCCGTTGTTGAAGGCGATTTCCTCCAGGCAGGCGACCTTCTGGCCCTGGCGGCGCTCGATGGTCTGCACGTAGGTGCCGGCGTCCAGCAGGCTTTCGTGCGTGCCCGTGTCCAGCCAGGCGAAGCCCCGGCCCAGGAGCTTGACGTGCAGGTCGCCGCGCCGCAGGTAGGCGTTGTTCACGTCGGTGATCTCCAGCTCGCCGCGCGCCGAGGGCCGTACTGCGCGCGCGATGCCCACCACGTCGTTGTCGTAGAAGTACAGGCCGGTCACGGCATAGGGGGATTTCGGCCGGGCGGGTTTTTCCTCGATCGACACGGCGCGCCCGGCGGCGTCGAATTCCACCACGCCGAAGCGCTGCGGGTCCGCGACCCGGTAGCCGAAAATGGTGGCTCCCGAGGCCCGCTGGGCGGCTTCGCGCAGCATGCCGCTGAATCCGTAGCCGTAGAAGATGTTGTCTCCCAGCACCAGGCAGACGCGGTCGCCGCCGATGAAGTCCGCGCCGATCAGGAAGGCCTGGGCCAGGCCGTCGGGCGAGGGCTGTACCGCGTAGGACAGGGCGATGCCGAAGTCCGATCCGTCGCCCAGCAGGCGCCGGAATCCCGGCAGGTCGTCGGGCGTGGAGATCACCAGCACGTCGCGGATGCCGGCCAGCATCAGCACCGACAGCGGATAGTAGATCATCGGCTTGTCGTAGATGGGCAGCATCTGCTTGGACACGCCGCGCGTGATGGGATGCAGCCGGGTGCCGGATCCGCCGGCGAGGATGATGCCTTTCATGGGGCGCCTGGAAGAAGCTGGACCAGCCGCCAGTGTAGCGAGGAACAGGGCGGGGCGATGCGGGGATCAGGCGGCGGTTTCCGGGCGGATCGTCGGGATCGGCCCGAGAGGGGACGGACTCGGGTTCGGAGGGCGGGCGCTCCGGCAGGCGCTGGCCGGACAGTCGTCAGAGCCAGGCTTCCTCAGAGCCAGGCTTCCTGTTCGGCCTTGCGGCCTTCGGTCCGCATGGCTTCGCACAGGGCGCGCAGCCCGGCCGGCAGCGCGGGGCGGGCCAGCAGGCGTTCCAGCATCCGCCGGTCATGTTCGTTCAGCGGCCAGGTCTGGGCGGTGGCGGTCCATTCGGCCACGCCCATCCGGTGCGGCGTCCAGGCCAGTCCCCGGGATTCCCAGATCGTTCCGACGGAGCAGGCGATGTCCACGCCCGAAGGGTCCGCGTCCGCGCTGATCCAGGCCGGCGCGGGCGCCAGGCGCAGCAGGCGGGCGACGGCTTCCCGCCAGGCGGCCGGCGGCCGGCCGGGCATCCAGAGCAGGGCCGTGCCGGGCTCCGGGTCGCGCGCCTGGCGCTCGAAGCTGGCGCGGTTCTCGATCAGCCACCAGCGTCGCGGCGCCGTGGCGGCGGTGATCCGCCCCAGATCGGCCAGCGGCAGGCCGACGCAATGCAGATGGTCCAGCGGCATCATGCGTCCCGCTTCCCAGCCCAGGGTCACGTCGCCCGCGATCCAGGCCATCAGGATGAAGCGCGTGATGCGCAGGCGCTCCAGGTCGAAGCCGGCTTCCAGCCAGCGCCAGTCGGCCTCGGACAGCGCCTTGGTGCGGCCGCCGGCCCGCAGGGCGAAATCGCGCCGTGTGCCGGATTCCCCGGCGTCGTGCCAGGCCGCGAGGGCGCGCAGCAGATCCAGCCGCCAGGCGAGCCGATCGGGACCCTGGGTCCGGTCCCCGGCCAATTGCGACAGGGCTCGCTCCAGTTCGTCGAGCAGGTCCGGGTCGGGATCGGCCGCGTCGGCGCGCCAGGCGCGCAGCCAGCTTTCCGCCTGATCGAGCAGCGACTGGCGCGTCTCGGCCCGCCGGCCCGGCCCGGCAACGTCCAGCAGTGTCTGCAGGCGCGGCAGATCGCGCCAGATCAGGGCGTCCCATTGCCAGGCGCCGCCCGTCAGCCGTTCGCACCGGATGATCCAGCCCTGCTCCAGCAGCCGCGCACAGAGGGCTTCCGCGCGTTCGATGCCGGAGGGACCGGCGTCCTTGATCAGCGCGCCGCGAGTCCGCCTGAGTGCATCGTGGCGCACCCAGCGGCGCAGCAGGTCGCACAGATCCTTGTCGAGCAGAGGCAATGCCTCCGGGACCGGCGCGTCCGCGCGGCGTTCGCGCCGGGTCCTGTTCCTGGCCTCGTCGATCCAGCCGGGGGGTTCCATGGCGCGCGCCTCAGACCGCCGCTTCCGCCCGCCGCTGCAGCACGCCGATGGGCGGCGCCCAGCGCGCGTCGCGCGGCTTCTTGGACGTGACCAGGGTGATGTCGGCCGGCTCGAAGACTTCCACGTTGTGCGTGATCGGGGTCGTGAGCACGTACTGGGCGCGGGTGGACTTCAGGAAATGGCCGACCAGCTGGATGTTGCGCACGTCCAGGTGGGCGAAGGGCTCGTCGATGAAGACGAAACCGCCGGACATGTCGTCGTCCTTGAGCAGGCCGACCAGCAGGATCAGGGACTTGATCACCTGCTGGCCGCCCGAGGCTTCGCCGTCGTTCAGGCCGATGCGGCCCTTGCCGTCGAAGTTGAAGCCGACCTTCAGCTCGGCCTGGCGCAGCACGGTGTCGTCGTTGTCCAGGTGGGGCAGTTCCGCGACGACCTCGACGCCGGCCAGGGCGCCCAGCTCGGTGATGTTCTTGCGGTAGCGGCGCACCGTGGCGCGCAGTACGTCGATGTAGCGTTCGCGGGCGTTGCCCACGGCCGTGGCCGCCGCCGCGTTGCGCGCCTTGCAGGTCTCCAGGCGGGCCGTCTGGTCGCCGACCGTGGCCTGCATCAGGAGCAGTTTTTCCTCGACGGTGGCGTCGGTTTCCCATTCGCCCGCGGCCAGTTCGTTGTCGATGTTCTCGGCGCGCAGCCTGGCCTGCGTGGCGTTCTGGTAGTGTTCGATCAAGACGCGGCGTTTTTCGGCGGTGATCCAGCGCGCCGGGAAGCGCCGTTTCTGAGCCTGGGACGCCGCCGCCCGGCCGCGCAGTTCCTGGCGGCGCGCCTGCCAGTCGCGTTCGGCCCGCTCGGCGTCTTTTTCGGTGTCGGACAGGCGCCGCCGCAGGCTTTCGTAGCGGGTTTCCGCATGGGCCTGTTCGGTGACGGCTTTCTTGTGCGCTTCCTGCAGGGACTGCCACCGTTCACCGGCCTCGATGCGGGCCTGTTTCAGGGTGGGCCACTGACGGCGCGCCTGCTCGAAGGCTTCGCTGTCCCGGATGAGCGCTTCGGCGGCGCGATGGCCTTCGCCGGCCCGGCGCGCCGCGTCCAGCTCGCGTTGCAGCGTTCTCTGCCGCTGGGCGAGTTCCGTCAGCTGTCCGTCCAGCTGGGCCAGTTGCCGCTGCAATGCTTCGGCGCGCGCCGTCAGCGCGGCGGCGCCGAACTGATGTTCGGCTGGATCGACCCAGACGCTGCGTCCGCCCCGGCGGTCGCGCCAATAGGCCTGGGGCGTGATCCATTCGCCGCCCGCCCGGGCGCCGGCCTGGGTGTCGGCGACCCGGCGGATCTGCGCCAGCTGATGCAGCAGCCAGCCGGGCGCGGTGCCGGAAAAGCGCAGGACGGCCAGCAGGCTGTCGGGCGGCGGCGCGGCGGGGGCGTGTTCGGCCTCGGCCACCAGGTAGTGGCGATAGCGTTCCTTTTCCGCCAGGGCCATGGCCTGGCCTTCGTCCCTGGGGTCGTCCAGCACCACCACCCAGCGCGCGGCGCGCAGCACGCCTTCGGCGGCGGCGCGCCAGGTATCGTCCGTGATTTCGATGACGTCGGCCATCAGGTGGTGGCCGATGTCGCGCTGGCGCAGCGTGCGCTGGAAGCGCTGGACCTCGGGCGGCGGCGGCGCCTGGCGGCAGCCCTGCAGGCCGTCCAGGGCCGACTGGATCCGGGCGCGCTGATCGTTGGCCGCATGCCAGCCGCGGTCGAGCTCGGATTTTTGCGATTCCAGCTCGCGCACGCGTTCGGACAACTGGGCTGCGTCGCCTTCGATGGCCGCCAGTTTTTGCAGTGCCTCGGCTTGCTTGACCAGGTCTTCGACCGGCCGTTCGGCATCTCGGGTCTGCTGCAGGGCGGCTTGCGCCGCGTCCTTTTGCCGTTCCAGGTCCTGGACGCGATCCTGGGCGGCCTGCCGGGCTTCCAGCAGGCGCAGCAGTTCGGTCCGCTCCTGGGTGCGCTGGCGTTTCTGCGCCGCGTGCTGCAGGCGCTGGCGGTGCAGTTCATTCAAACCGGCGGCGACGCCGCGCCGATCTTCGTGCCACTCCAGTACCGGGACGACCTCGGTCGCCAGTTCCTCGCGTTCGCGCAGCTTGATCTGGTACTGGCGGTACTGGGTGACGCGGGCTTCGAGTTCGGCCAGCTGGGCGCGGCCGTGCGCCAGGTCGCGGTCGGCCGCCTCGGCCTCGGCTTCCTGCTCGCGCAGGTGGCGCCGGGCCTCTTCGTAGCGGTCCAGCACTTCCTGGTCGCCGAACACGTCGAAGACCAGGCGCAGCAGTTCCTTGGGCGAATATTCGCACAGCCGGTCGGTCTGGCCCTGTTCCAGGGCCAGCACGCGGGCGATGGCGCGCGACAGGCCGGCGCCCTCCAGGCGCTTGCGCCAGTGCTCGATGCCCAGCCAGTCCTTGTCCGGCGCCTGGATCAGGGTTTCGACGGGCACGTCGCCGTCGGCCATCAGGTAGCGGCGCTGCCAGTCGCCGCCGTTGCGGTCGATGCGGCAGGCCAGCGTCACCTGGTCCGCGTACAGCAGGTTGCGCGCGAACGGCCGGCTGGAGGTCTGGCGGCCGTGCGGCCGGTTGTCCACCACGGCGCGCAGCCAGGTCGTGTCGGCGTTGGCGTGGCGCGCGTAGGTCTTGTAGTTGCGTCCGCCCGAGCAGTCCAGCCCCAGCAGGGTGCGCATGGCGTCGAGCAGCGTCGTCTTGCCCGAGCCGTTGGGACCGGCCACGGTGATGATGGCGCCGTCCAGCGGCAGCGTCAGGCGCTGGCAGTAGTCCCACTGCAGCAGTTCCAGGGATTGCAGGTGAAACATCAGTCCTCGTCCTTCGCGTGCGGATCGGCGCCGGATGGCGGTCCGGCGGTTTCTTTGGCGGCTGCGTCCGGATCATCGGCGGCCGGCGCGGCGCAGTCTTCCGGGGCCGCCGTGTCCGTGTCCGCCTTCGCTTCCGCTTCCGCCCGCTGGCGCGTGCGCGCCAGCACGTCGCCCAGCGCGCCTTCCAGGATGCGCGGCGCCAGCGCGTCGTAGTCCAGCAGCAGGTCCAGCAGCGGCCCTTCGCCGATCTCGTCGCCCCGGCGCTGGATGAATCCCAGGGTCTCCAGGCGCTTCAGGTTGCCGTCCATGCGGGTCTTGCGGCCCAGCTGGGGGCCGAAGTCGGCCAGCAGCGCCTTGTAGGACACCGTCGGGCTGACGCTGGCCGCACTGGGCAGCGGGCGTTCGGCGGTGAACATTTCCGTCTGGCCCCCGGTGTCCGCCGTCGCGGCGCGGGCCGCCTGGCGCTCGCGCTTGGGCAGCACGATCAGCGACCACAGCAGCACCAGCAGCGAGACCGCGTCGCGCGGCAGGTGGGCGTTGTTGTTGGCGTTCAGTCCGGTCTCGCCGAACACCGCGGTCTCGGCGCCGCGCAGCAGGGCGACGCAGACGTGGTCGGCATGGATGTTGTCGACCAGGCGCAGGCCCGTCAGGGCCAGGCGGTCCTGCACGGTCTGCCAGAGCTCGGCGTCGATCAGCGCCCGGCGCACGCGCGGATGCCGCCGGGGCAGCCAGCGGCTGGCGAGCAGTTCGGCGATCAGCAGGGCGGCGTCGTCCAGGGTGTCATGCATGGGGTTCATCCGGTGTATCGGGTTCGAGCGTGCCCGCGCTGATGAGGGCGACGTGGGGATCTTGCGCGGCCTCGAGTTCGGGCCGCAGCGCGGCGTGCCAGGGGGAGCGCGCCAGGTCGCCCGTCAGTCCCCGCAGGGCGCGCGCCTGCGCGTCGCCCAGCAGCGGTAGCAGTTGCATCCGGTAGGCCGCCTGGGCGTAGCGGCCGCCCAGCACCGCATCCGTGACGGGGCGGGCGGGCGGCGGCGCGCCGGCGGGCGCGGCCTCGGTCCAGCGGGCCAGTTGTCCGATCAGGGCTTCCAGCTCCTCCGGCATGCGCAGGGCTTCCAGCGTGCCGGGCTCGGCCTGCGCGGCCGGAGGCAGGCCCTGGGCACGCCCCGGATCGGGCCGGTCGCGGTCGAATTCCGCCTCGGCGACGTCCACCAGCTCGTGGCCGCTGACGAAGACGGGATGGAGGCCGGCGGACAGGGCGTCGCCCAGCAGTTCGTGCAGGCCGCCGCGCGCCTGCAGCCATTGCCGGACGTCGGAACTGGTGATGCCGGTGCTGCCCAGCGTGATGCGCTGGCGGTCGGCCTGCTGCAGCGCGCGCGTGAACTGGCTGGCCATGGACAGCAGGCGCGCCTGTCCGCGGCCCAGGGCGCGCGCCTCGCGCTCCAGGCGCGGATCGTCGTGGTTGCCCCGGATCAGCGCCGTCAGGGCTTCGCCCGCCCGTTCGACCAGTTGCAGGGCGCGCTCGAAGCGCGGCTGGGCGTCCCGCAGGCGGGCTTCCGAGCCGCTGGCGATGACGTCGGCGAATTCGTCGTGGCGCCGCGCCAGCTGGGCGTGCAGGTGCTGGATCTGGCCGGCGTCGGACAGGCCCAGCGCCTGGGCGCCGGCCACCTGGGCCAGCAGGGCCGCCATGTCGTCGTCCTCGCCGGCGCCGCGCGCCAGCGGCGCCAGCAGTCCCTGCAACCGCTGGGCCAGCGCGGACAGGTGGTAATCCTGGGCGGTGGCGTCCCAGACCAGCAGGTCCAGGTCGCGCAGCCGTTTGAGTGTCGCGTCCAGGGCCTCGGGCCGGAGGCTGAAGAACAGCTGGTTCAGGTCGTCGCGCTGCAGCCGGCCCTGGGGCAGGGCGGCCAGTTCCAGGAACACCCACAGGCGCAGCCGGGCCGTCGCCTGGCCGCCGGAGAGCAGGCCGCGCAAGGCGTCCAGCAGGTCCAGCCGCTGCCCCAGCAGCCAGGCGAGCGGCGCTTCGGCCGCGAGCGAGGGGTCGCGGAAATGGCTCTCGAACGAGCCGGTTTCTTGTTCTTCGAGGGGAGGCTGAAAATCCATGACGGGGCCAGGCGCGATCGTTCGCCAGGGGATGGGGTGGGTGGCCGGTCGGCAGCCGTAAAATGTACCACGCGCGCCGGGCTGGCCGGCGGCCGAACGATGATCGAAAGGAAAGCGCGATGTGCGGTT
Source organism: Castellaniella denitrificans (assembly GCF_042653765.1). NCBI lineage: Bacteria > Pseudomonadati > Pseudomonadota > Betaproteobacteria > Burkholderiales > Alcaligenaceae > Castellaniella > Castellaniella denitrificans. The sequence continues at coordinate 395,136 of NZ_JBHSEZ010000028.1, forward strand.
TGGTGGGGTTTCTGGGAAGCGGCCGTTGGCGCGACACGCGCGAGGCCGCCGCCGTCCTGGAGCGCATGGCCGACACCATCGTGTCGCGCGGGCCGGACGATGCCGGCGTCTGGGCCGACGGTTCCGGCGCCGGACTGGCGCATCGGCGCCTGTCCATCCTGGACCTGTCGGCGGCGGGGCACCAGCCCATGACCGGCCCCTCGGGTCGCCACGTGATCGTCTTCAACGGCGAGATCTACAACCACCTGGACCTGCGCCGGGAACTGGAGCAGGCCGGCCTGGCCCCGGACTGGCGCGGCCATTCGGACACCGAGACCCTGCTGGCGGGTTTCGCGGCCTGGGGCGTCCAGGCCACGGTGGGCCGCTGCATCGGCATGTTCGCCTTCGCCGTCTGGGACACCCAGGCGCATGTCCTGACCCTGGGGCGGGACCGCCTGGGCGAAAAACCCCTGTACTACGGCTGGCAGGGCGCCGGGGACGAGGCCTGCTTCCTGTTCGGCTCCGAGCTCAAGGCGCTGCGGGCGCATCCGCGCTGCGCGGCGGAAATCGACCGCGACGCCCTGTGCCTGCTGATGCGGCACAACTACATCCCGGCGCCTCATTCCATCTACCGCGGCATCTTCAAGCTGCCGGCGGGCTGCCTGCTGACGGTGTCGCTCGACCGGCGCGAGCCGCGCGTGGAACCCTACTGGTCGCTGGCGGATGTCGCCGAGGCCGGCGTCCGCGCGCCGTTCGCCGGGTCCGACCGGGAGGCCACCGACGCGCTCGAGGACCTGCTGAAGTCCGCCGTGCGCCAGCAGATGCTGGCCGACGTGCCGCTGGGCGCCTTCCTGTCGGGCGGCATCGATTCATCCACCGTGGTGGCGCTGATGCAGGCCCAGTCCGCGCGCCCGGTCAAGACCTTTTCCATCGGCTTCCACGAGCCGGGCTACAACGAGGCCGAGCACGCCCTGGCGGTTGCCCGGCACCTGGGCACCGACCATACCGAACTGTACGTTACGGCGGAACAGGCGCTGGACGTCATTCCCCGGCTGCCGGACCTGTATTGCGAGCCCTTCGCCGACGCCTCGCAGATCCCGACCTTCCTGGTGTCGCAACTGGCGCGCCGGCACGTCACGGTCTCGCTGTCGGGCGACGCGGGCGACGAGCTGTTCGCCGGCTACGGCCGCTATGTGCGCAACAGCCGGCACTGGGAACGGATCTCGCGCATGCCGCGAAGCCTGCGCATGCTGGCGGCCGGAGGCATCCGCGCGCTGCCGCCCCGGACCTGGGACGCCGTGCTCGGGCCGTTGCGGCCGCTGCTGCCCGGATCGCTGCGCGCCGCGCCCGGCGAAAAACTGCACCAGGGCGCCCGCAAGCTGTCCGCCGAGCGCATCGACGACCTGTACCTGCAATCGATCTCCCGCTGGGAACCCGCAGGCCTGGTGATCGGCGGCCGGGAACCTTCGACCTGCCTGCGCGGGAATCCCCTGCCGCTGGAAGGCCTGGACGGGATACAGCGCCTGATGGCCCTGGACGCGATCACCTACCTGCCCGACGACATCCTGGTCAAGGTCGACCGGGCCGCCATGGGTGTCTCCCTGGAAGGCCGCGTGCCGTTCCTGGATCACCGCGTGGTGGAATTCGCCTGGCGGATCCCGCAGTCGATGAAATTGCGCGACGGCGCCGCCAAGTGGATCCTGCGGCAAGTGCTGTACCGGCACGTGCCCCGTGAGCTGATCGAACGGCCCAAGAAGGGTTTCAGCGTGCCCGTCGGCGACTGGCTGCGCGGTCCGCTGCGCGGCTGGGCGGAAAGCCTGCTGGACGAATCGCGCCTGCGGCGGGAAGGCTTCTTCGATCCCGAACCGATCCGGCGGACTTGGACGGAACACCTGTCCGGACGCCGCAACGCGCAGTACCCCCTGTGGGGCGTGCTGATGTTCCAGGCGTGGCTGGAGAAATAGCCGGGGTGTTTTTGCCTTGGGGCGGCCCGGCGGCCCAGCGGCAAAAAAAACGGCCCGGACGAGGCCGGGCCGTGAGGAGCGTCCGTCCGCGCACACGAAAAGGAGCTCGCGGGGGGCGTGGACGGCGGCAGCCGGCGGCGGGAATGCCCGGGCGGACAAGGGGGAACGAGGCGCCCGGGCGGCCATCGGCGTGCGCAGCCATTCTAGGGCTGAACGCCTGACGGTACTCTGAATCGGCGCTTGTCCGCCAGGACCCGGAAGATCGTGGCGGCAAGATCCGGTTCCGGTGCGGTGCTTACGTCGGAATCGGGCCCGGTGCGCTGACCTGTTTCATCAGATCGTCGTCCCATTTGCCTTCGACCTTGAAATGGCCCGCCGCGCCAAGGTTGAATGCCTCGATCAGATTATGATTCAGATAGGCATAAATCCCCGGTTGCCGGAACGTATAGAGCGCCGCGCCGGCCGACCCGCCCCGGATGAACCACGTTTCCAGATTCAGCGCGGGCGGGTTGTTGAACTTGCCCATTTCCCAGACATAATCCCCGTGCCCGCCGATCAGATGCGGCCGGGTATCCCTGTTCGCGGACGAATGGATGATGAGGACGGTTTCGCCCACTTTCGCCTTCATGGCGTTGGCCCCCGTCAGGGCACCGACTTTTCCATTGAAGACTATGTGGGTGGGAATCAGTCCGTTCATCACCGCCGTCATGTCGCCATAGCCTTCCAGGGCGGTTCCATATTTCTTGTAGTTGCCGTTTTCGTCCTTCGGGATATAAAGATCGAATTCGCCGACCGTATAGACGCGGTCATAGCGCAGCGGGCGGCCATTTTCGTCCTTCAGCCCGTCCCGGGGCAATACCATGACGACGCCGCTCATCCCGGAAACCACGTGCCAGGGCACCATATTGGGCGGCGCGCAGTGATAGATGAATGTGCCGGCCCGAGTCGCCTTGAACCGCAGCGTCACTTGCTCCCCGGGATTGACGTGGGTGAGGTCGCCGCCGCCCAGCGCTCCGGTGGATGCGTGGAAATCGATGTTGTGCTGCTGGGTATTGGTGGCGGGATTGATCAGCGTCAATTGCAGATAATCCCCTTCATGGACCACCATGGTGGGGCCCGGCATCGAGCCGTTGAACGTCATCGCCTGGAGCGTGGTGCCGTTCTCTTCGTCGATGACGACCTCTTTTTCCTCGATGGTCATCGTGAATTCGACCACGCGCGGCGCCGCACGGGTCGCCTGTTCATGTTCCATCACGAAAGGCGGGGGCAGCAGTTTCGGCCGGATGTGTTCGAGCTTTTCAACCGGAATATCGCTGCCCGCATGCTTTTTGGCGCCAGGCTTTCCCGCGTCATTGGTTCCGCTGGCCTGCGCCGCCGTGCCGGGCAATATTTCAACGGCAGCGATGCCGGCCGTGGCGGCGATGGCGCTGTTTTTCAGCCATGTTCTCCGACGGACGTCGAATTCCTGTATTCCTTTCATGAGAACTCCTTGAAGGTCGTGTGATTCTGATCATTTCAGACACATATCGATTCTATTCTTCAAGGGATAATACTCATTGATTATGGTCAATATAAGTGATAGCTGACAGAATACTTAAAAACATAATCCGGAATTCGATGCGGCTGACGTTATTCTTGAAATCATGCCGTAATCATCGGGTATCTGACAAAATGCTTAAAATTCAACCCTGAAGAATATCGGGGAAATTCGCGCATTCATGTCCGTCCTGGCCGGGCATCGTCCGCCAGGGAATTTCCCGGATGATCCGGGCGGAAAATGGGCGCCGCGGATTCGGGCGGCTCAGGGACTCGTCCGGAGGTTCCCTAGGGCACGTTCAGGTCGTTGTGCCGGGTTTCCTTCACGAACAGCAGGCCCACGACCAGCGTCATCACGCACACCGCGATCGGATACCACAGGCCGTCGTACATGTTGCCGGTCGTGGCCACCGTGGCAAAGGCCACCGGGGGCAGGAAGCCGCCGAACCAGCCGTTGCCGATGTGGTAGGGCACGCTCATGGAGGTGTAGCGGATGCGCGTGGGGAACATCTCCACCAGCATCGCGGCGATCGGCCCGTAGACCATGGTGACCTGCAGCACCAGGAAGAACAGCAGCAGCAGCACCATGGTGAAGTTGATCTGGGACGGATCGGCGTAGGCGGGGTAGCCGTGGCTGCGCACCGCCTGGCGCAGTGCTTCCTGCAGCGTCGCGTTGCGGCGGGCGAATTCGGCGCGCGGCAGCGACGTGCCGTCGAAGGAATCGATGCGCTGTTCGCCCACCAGGGCGTAGGCCGTGGTGCCCTCGGGGGCGGGCTGGTTGACGTAATGGACCGAGTGGCTCGCCATGAAGGCCTTGAGCAGGTCGCAGGCGCTGGTGAAGGACGCGATGCCCACCGGGTTGAACTGCAGCGAACAGTCCTTCGGGTCGGCCACGACATAGACCGGGGCCTGGTTCTGGGCGCGTTCCAGCGCCGGGTTGGCGTAGTGCGTCAGGCCCTTGAACACGGGAAAGTAGGTCAGGGCGGCGATCAGGCAGCCCGCCATGATGATGGGTTTGCGGCCGATCCGGTCCGACAGGGCGCCGAACACCAGGAAAAAGGGACAGGCCAGCAGCAGGGCCAGCGCCACCAGGATGTTGGCGATGTTGGCGTCCACGCCCAGCGTCTCGGTCAGGAAGTACAGGGCGTAGAACTGGCCGGTGTACCAGACCACGGCCTGGCCGGCCGTCAGGCCGATCAGGGCCAGCAGGATCAGGCGCAGATTGCGCCAGCGCCCGAAGGCTTCCTTGATGGGCGCGCGCGAGACCAGGCCCTCGCTCTTCATGCGCGTGAAGGCCGGCGATTCGTGCAGGCGCATGCGGATCCAGACCGAGATCACCAGCAGCAGCACGGAGATCAGGAAAGGCACCCGCCAGCCCCAGGCGTCGAAGGCTTCCTGGCCCAGCGTGGCGCGGGTGCCCAGGACCACGACCAGCGACAGGAACATGCCGGTGGTGGCGGTGGTCTGGATCCAGCTGGTGAAGAAGCCGCGCCGGCCCGGCGGGGCGTGCTCGGCCACGTAGACGGCCGCGCCGCCGTATTCGCCGCCCAGGGCCAGGCCCTGCAGCAGCCGCAGCACCAGCAGGATCATGGGGGCGGCCGTGCCGATCGATGCCGACGAGGGCAGCACGCCCACCAGGAAGGTGGACAGGCCCATGATCAGGATCGAGACCACGAAGGCGTACTTGCGCCCGACCATGTCGCCCAGCCGGCCGAACACCAGGGCGCCGAAGGGGCGCACGGCGAAGCCGGCCGCGAAGGTCAGCAGGGCGAAGATGAAGCCCGCCGTGGGATTCAGCCCGGAAAAGAAATGCTGGGCGATGACGGCCGCCAGGGAACCGTAGACGTAGAAGTCATACCATTCGAAGACGGTCCCCATCGAGGACGCCAGGATGACGCGGCGTTCCTCGTGGGTCATGGGACGGTTGGTTTCGTCCATGGCATCGTGCGGCATGGGGCGGGCTCGGTTCATGTGCGGGTCCTGGGCACGTCGTCGCGGGGGAAGGAAACTCGCAGCCGGGTGCCGGCGCTGACCGGGTCGCGGTGGTTGCCGGGCGGCAGGAAGGCGATGGTGGCATGGTGGTGTTCGGCGACTTCGCGCACGATCGCCAGGCCCAGGCCGCTGCCTTCGGCTCCATGACCGAGGATCCGGTAGAAGCGGTCGAAGACCCGGGATTGTTCTTCGGGCGGGATGCCCGGGCCCGAGTCCTGGACTTCGAGGCAGACCCGGTCGCCCTCGGGCAGGGCGCGCACGGTGACCTGGCCGCCCTGGGGCGTGTAGAGCAGGGCGTTGTCGATCAGGTTGTTCAGCAGCTCGCGGATCATCACCGCGTTGCCGAAGATCGGCAGGGGCTCGCCGGGCGATTCGAAGCCCAGGTCGATGCGGCGCCGCAGGGCGGTCTCGACCCATTCCAGGGTGCAGGTCTCGGCCAGCGGCAGCAAGTCCAGCAATTCGGTGGTGCGCGGCTGGGTGGGGTCGATGGATTCCGCCCGCGCCAGCAGCAGCAATTGGTTCACCAGCCGGGTGGCGCGCTGGGATCCAGTGATCAACTGCTGCAGGCTGTCGCGGATGCGCTCGGGTTCCTGCTCGCGCAAGGCCAGTTCGCATTGGGTGCGGATGCCGGCCAGCGGGGTCTTCAACTGGTGGGCGGCGTTGGCGACGAAGCGCCGCTGGGACTCGATGGAGTCCGACAGGCGCTGCAGCACGTTGTTCATGGAGGCGATCAGCGGCACGATCTCCGCCGGCGCCAGGTCGTCGCGGATGGGCGACAGGTCGCTGGGCTTGCGCCGCCGCATGAGTTCCTGGAGCAGGCTGAGGGGCTCCAGGCCCTGGGTCAGGCCCAGCCCGGCCAGCATGGCGGCCAGGGGCAGGATGATCAGCTGGGGCGTCAGCATGCCGGTCAGGATCTCCTGCTGCAGCGTGGCGCGCGCCTCGGCCGGCTCCGCCACGACCGTCAGGAAGCCGGTGCCGTCCTGGTCGCGTCCGCCCCAGACGTAGGCCATGCGGATGGACTGGTGGTTCTGGGACGCGTTGCGGAAGCGGATCTGGTCGATGTCGTAGCCCCAGTTTTCCGGGGTGGGAATGCCGGGGTCGCCCGCCAGCAGGTGGCCGTTGGCGTCCAGGATCTGCCAGCTGGTGGCGGATTCGTCCGCGCTGCCGGCCAGCACCGTGCGGGCCGATTCGGACAGCGTCACGCCGCCGGCCAGGCGCTGCTGTTCGACTTCATGGCGCAGCAGGCGCAGGTGGCTCGACAACGTCCGGTCGTAGGGCGAGTTGGCGATGTTCAGGGAAATGAAGTAGGTGATGACGATGCCGATCGACCACAGGACGAACAGCGGCACGATCATCCACAGCAGGATGCGGCCCAGCAGGGTCGCGTGCCGTCGGCGGGGCCTGCGCGGTACCGGATCGGCGAACATGGCGGGGGCGCGCCGTCAGCCGACGGCCGCCGTGTCCGCCGGCACGGCGCGGCTGTCGGGCTCCAGGCAGTATCCCAGGCCGCGCACGGTCAGGATGTGGACGCCGGCCGGCTCGATCTTCTTGCGCAGCCGGTGGATGTAGACTTCGATGGCGTTGGTGGTGACTTCCTCGCCCCATTCGCACAGCAGGTCGACCAATTGGTGCTTGCTGATCATGCGGCCGCTGCGCGACAGGAAGATTTCCAGCAGGCTGGTCTCGCGGGCGGACAGCTCGACGGCGGCGTCGTCGATGGTGGCCACGCGTCCATTCAGGTCGAAGGCGAGGCGCCCGTGGCGCAGGACGGACGCGCGCGCGCCGCCGTGGCGGCGGATCAGGGCGCGTACGCGGGCTTCCAGCTCGCTGAGGGCGAAGGGCTTGGACATGTAGTCGTCGGCGCCCAGGTCCAGGCCTTCCACGCGCTGTTCGATGGAGTCGGCGGCCGTCAGGATCAGGACCGGCAGGGGGGTGCCGCGCTGGCGCAGCTTGCGCAGCACGGACAGGCCGTCCAGGCGCGGCAGGCCCAGGTCAAGGATCAGGAGGTCGAAGGCCTGCAGTTGCAGTGCGGAATCGGCGCTGGAGCCGTCGTTGACGACGTCCACGGCATAGCCTTCGTAGCGCAGCGATCGGGACAGCCCGTCCGCGAGAATGCTGTCGTCCTCGGCAATCAGGATACGCATGGCGGAAATGACATCCAGGGGGAGGCGGGCGCTGAAACGGCCCATACCATGACCATTGTGGCATGCCCGGCCTCGTCAGGTCATCTAGGGTAAACGATGGGCGCGGCGGGGCCGCCTGCGTCCCCGCCGCCCGGTCCCGCCGTTTCTCCGGGACCGGATTGGCATATCTGTATTTCCATACAGTATAATTTAATGCCATAATTTCCCGAACCCCGCCGCAGGCGGACCCGGCCGCCCCGCGGCCACGGTGCCGGCGGCTTGTCACTCACGATAGGAATTCCCCCATGGATGAACGCTCCGGCAAGGCCAACCCCGAACGCGCCAAGGCGCTGGCCGCCGCGCTGTCTCAGATCGAAAAGCAGTTCGGCAAGGGCTCGATCATGCGCTACGGCGACAACCAGGTCGAACACGACATCCAGGTCGTGTCCACCGGTTCCTTGGGGCTGGACATCGCCCTGGGCGTCGGGGGCCTGCCGCGCGGCCGGGTGGTCGAGGTCTACGGTCCGGAATCCTCCGGCAAGACCACGCTCACCCTGCAGGTCATCGCCGAAATGCAGAAGATCGGCGGCACCTGCGCCTTCGTCGACGCCGAGCACGCCCTGGACGTCCAGTACGCCTCGCGCCTGGGCGTCAACCTGGAAGACCTGCTGATCTCCCAGCCGGACACCGGCGAGCAGGCCCTGGAAATCACCGACGCCCTGGTGCGTTCGGGCTCGGTCGATCTGATCGTGATCGACTCGGTCGCCGCGCTGGTGCCCAAGGCCGAAATCGAAGGCGACATGGGCGACTCGCTGCCCGGCCTGCAGGCCCGCCTGATGAGCCAGGCCCTGCGCAAGCTCACCGCCACGATCAAGCGCGCCAACTGCATGGTGATCTTCATCAACCAGATCCGCATGAAGATCGGCGTCATGTTCGGCAACCCCGAAACCACCACGGGCGGCAACGCGCTGAAGTTCTATGCCTCCGTGCGCCTGGACATCCGCCGCATCGGCTCGATCAAGAAGGGCGACGAGGTCGTCGGCAACGAAACCCGCGTCAAAATCGTCAAGAACAAGGTCGCCCCGCCGTTCAAGCAGGTCGAATTCGACATCATGTACGGCACCGGCATTTCCCGCGAAGGCGAGATCATCGACCTGGGCGTCCAGGCCGGCCTGATCGACAAGTCCGGCGCCTGGTACAGCTACAACGGCGAACGGATCGGCCAGGGCAAGGACAACGTCCGCGAATACCTGAAGGAACACCCGGACATGGCCTTCGAAATCGAGAACCGCGTGCGCGAACACCTGGGCATCGCCCTCCGGGCCGTGCCCGCGGCCTCCGCCGCCGATGGGGAATAGGTCCGACGGCGGGTTCAGCACCGTGTCCGGCGGCGATGCCGCATCGCCGGACGGCGATGACCCGTCCCGGCGCGGGTCCGGGGCCAGGCCTGGCTCCGGTTCCGGCCTCAGCCTGAAGGCGCGGGCCGTGGCCTATCTGTCCCGGCGGGAGCATTCCCGCCAGGAATTGCGCCGCAAGCTGTCCGCCTGGTGCGACGATCCCGCCGCCGTCGAAGCGGTGCTCGACGACCTGGCGCGCGAACACTGGCAGTCCGACCAGCGCTACGCCCAGGCCTATGCCCACCGCGCCGCCGCCCGCCAGGGTGCGCAACGCATCCTGGGCGCCTTGCGCCAACAGGGGCTGGCCGACGATCAGCTCGCCGACTTGCGGGACACCCTGCGCGCCACCGAAGCCGAACGCGCGCGCGCCGTCTGGGCGCGCAAGTTCGGCCAGCCGCCCGCCGACCCCCGCGAATATGCGCGGCAGTACCGCTTCATGGCGGGGCGGGGCTTTTCCGCCGATTGCATCCGGCGCCTGCTGGGCCGTTGATCAGCCCGGCGCCCGGATGCCCGGCAGGGTCTCGAAACACGTGCGCCGCGCCTGTTCCAGGAAAGCCTGGACATAGGCGGTTTCAGCGTCTTCGGCGCGGATGCCGGCCTGCAGCGTGCGCCAGATCCCCGACCCCAGCCGGCAGATTTTCAGTCCCGGCAGGTTCCTGTATTCGTCCAGCGCCCAACTGGGCAGCGCCGCCACGCCCCGGCCGCTGGCGACGAGCTGCACGATCATGGGGGTCAGTTCCGCCGTGCGCACGGCGGCCGGCTCGATGCCGGCCGGATCCAGGAAGGCCGTATAGACGTCCAGCCGGGTCCGGTCGACCGGGTAGGTGATCAGGACCTGGCCGGCGAGATTCTCGGGCCGGATCCGGTCGGCCGCGCCCAGCGGTCCCCGGCTGGAAACCGCCAGCACTAGTTCGTAGGCGAACAGCGGCGCATAGTCCACCGATTCCAGCGGTTCGGGGTCGGAGGTGATCACCACGTCCAGGTCGCCGCGCGCCAGGGCGGGCAGGGGGGCGAAGGAAAACGCCGCCGTCAGGTCCAGCGAGACTTCCGGCCAGTCCTTGCGGAACGCGTCCAGCGTGGGCATCAGCCACTGGAAGCAGGAATGGCAGTCGATGGCGACGTGCAGGCGGCCGGCGCGGCCGGCGGCCAGGCGGCGCAGTTCCTGTTCCGCCGCGCGCACGCGCGGCAGCACGTCCTCGGCCAGCGCCACCAGCCGCAGGCCCGCCGTCGTCAGGCGGGCGGGGCGGGTGCGCCGGTTCAGCAGCGGCGTCTTCAGCCGCACTTCCAGGTCGCGCAGCTGATGCGACAGGGCCGACTGGGTCAGGTGCAGGCGCTCGGCGGCTTCCTGCAGACTGCCGCCGTTGCGGATGGCCAGGAGGGTTTCCAGATGACGAAGCTCAATCATGAATTTCTCTCATGTTATCCGTGCAGGATTTGATTTTTTATTTTTTATTTGCCCAGGCAGAATGTCATTCATTGAATAATTTTAATGTTATCAGGATTAATCATGACGATCATTCATAATCTGGGTTTTCCCCGAATCGGCGCCGCGCGGGAACTGAAGCGCGCCCAGGAAGCCTATTGGGCCGGCAAGGCCGATCTGGACAGCCTGCTGGCCACGGGCCGCGAACTGCGCGCCCGCCACTGGGCGATCCAGGCCGAAGCCGGCGCGCAATGGGTGCCGGTCGGCGATTTCGCCTGGTACGACCACATCCTGGAATGGACCACGCTGCTGGGCGCCGTGCCGGCGCGTTTCGGCCAGGCGGACGGCGCCCCGGTCGACCTGGACACCCTGTTCCGCATGGCGCGCGGCCGCGCCCCGTCGGGCACCCCCGCGGCGGCCTGCGAAATGACCAAGTGGTTCGACACCAACTATCACTACATTGTGCCGGAGCTTCATCCCGGCCAGACCTACCGCATCGCGCGCGAATCGCTGTTCGAGCAGGTGGCCGAGGCCCAGGCGCTGGGTCATCGCGCCCGTCCGGTGATCCCGGGTCCCCTGACCTGGCTGTGGCTGGGCAAGGGGGACGCCTACACGGGCGGTGCCGCCGACGCCGCCAAGCTGGACCTGCTGCCCGGCCTGCTGGCCGTCTACGAGCAGGTGCTGCGGCGGCTGGCCGCCCAGGGCGTGGAGTGGGTGCAGATCGACGAGCCCATCCTGGTGCTGGACCTGCCGCCGGCCTGGCGCGAGGCGCTGGCCGGCGTCTGCGCCCGCCTGGCGGCGCAGGGGCCGAAGGTGCTGCTGGCGACGTATTTCGGCGGCATCGAACACAACCTGGACGTGATCAAGTCCCTGCCGGTGCACGGCCTGCACGTGGACCTGGTGCGGGCGCCGGACCAGCGAGCAGCCGTGCTGGCCGCGCTGCGTGACGAACAGGTCCTGTCCCTGGGGGTGATCGACGGGCGCAACGTCTGGCGCGCCGACCTGGACCGCATCCATGAACAGGTCCGCGCGGCGGCCGACCGCCTGGGCGATCGCCTGTGGCTGGCGCCCTCGTGCTCGCTGCTGCACAGCCCCATCGACCTGGGCCTGGAGACCGCCCTGGACAACGAACTGCGCGGCTGGCTGTCCTTCGCCGTGCAGAAGCTCGACGAACTGCGCCTGTTGCGGACCCTGGTGGATGGCGACGCCGACGCCAACGACCGGCAGGCATTGGCGGCCGCCCGCCAGGCCGTGCGCGACCGCGCCGTGTCCAGCCGCATCCATCGCCGGGACGTGGCCGAGCGGCTCGCGGCCTCGGATTCGATCCGCCGCGACCGCGCGCCGTTCGCCCGGCGCATCGCCGCCCAGCAGGCGCGCCTGGGCCTGCCGCGCTATCCCACGACCACCATCGGTTCCTTCCCGCAGACGCCGGAAATCCGCGCGCTGCGCCGCGACTGGCGCGCCGGGGCGCTGGGGGACGCCGCCTACGAAAAGGCGATCCGCGAGGAAATCGAGCGCGTGGTGCGCTTCCAGGAGGAAATCGGGCTGGACGTGCTGGTGCACGGCGAGCCCGAGCGCAACGACATGGTGGAATACTTCGGCGAACTGCTGGCCGGCTTCGCCTTCACCGCCTACGGCTGGGTGCAGAGCTACGGCTCGCGCTGCGTCAAGCCGCCCCTGATCTACGGCGACGTGGCCCGCCTGGCGCCCATGACCGTGGCCTGGTCGGCCTACGCGCAGTCCCTGACGGACAAGCCGGTCAAGGGCATGCTGACCGGCCCGGTGACGATCCTGCAGTGGTCCTTCGTGCGCGACGACCAGCCGCGCGAACAGACCTGCCGCCAGATCGCCCTGGCCCTGCGCGACGAGGTCCAGGACCTGGAGCAGGCCGGCGTGACCGTGATCCAGATCGACGAGCCGGCCTTCCGCGAAGGCCTGCCGCTGCGGCGCGGCGACTGGGCCGCCTACCTGGACTGGGCGGTGGACTGCTTCCGCCTGTCCACCAGCGGGGTGCGCGACGACACGCAGATCCACACGCACATGTGCTATTCGGAGTTCAACGACATCATCGAATCGATCGCGGCGATGGACGCCGACGTCATCACCATCGAGACCTCACGCTCGAACATGGAGCTGCTGGGGGCGTTCGAGGCGTTCGCCTACCCGAACGACATCGGACCGGGGGTCTACGACATCCATTCGCCCAACGTTCCGCGCGAGGACTGGATGGTGGACCTGGTGCGGCGCGCCGCCCGCCGCCTGCCCGCCGAGCGGCTCTGGGTGAATCCGGACTGCGGCCTGAAGACGCGCGGCTGGCCGGAGACCCGCGCGGCGCTGCAGGCGATGGTGCAGGCGGCCCGGACGCTGCGCGAAGCGGCCTGACCGGACGCGCGGGCGCCGGCCCCCGAGGGGCCGGCGCGTCCCGCCCGGGGCGGGGCGGCGCATGGGCCCCCGACATAATCGGGGGCTTATACACGGTATATAATTGAAAGGTTTTACGAATCCCGGCCCTTTCGTCCCCCATGCCTTTGTCCGATCCGGCGTGTCCGCGCCGTCCCGTCCACACGCGCTCCATCCGCGTCGAATCCTATGCCCGGGATGATGGGCTGTGGGACCTGGAAGCCGAACTCGTCGACACCAAGGCCTACGATTTCCCGATCCGCGGCGGCGGCGTCCATCCCGCGGGCGCACCGGTGCACCACATGCGCCTGCGCATCACCATCGACGACCGCTTCACCATCACGGCGGCCGAGGCCGCCTACGAAGCCGCGCCCTACGGCGAATTCTGCGGCGCCATCGCGCCGGAATACCGCCGCCTGGTCGGCCTGAACCTGCTCAACCAGTTCCGCAAGCACGTGCGCGAGCGCTTCGGCCGCACGGCCGGCTGCACCCACGTCACGGAACTGACCGACGTGCTGCCCACCGTGGCCATCCAGACCATGGCCGGCCGCCAGCGGCAATCCGATACCGGCGAGCGGCCGTTCCAGCTGGACGGCTGCCACGCCCTGCGGGTGGACGGGCCCGTGGTGCGCGCACATTATTCCCCCTGGTATGTTCCCGCCGAGGCGCATTCCGATGAACGCTAGCTCTGAACGTCGAAGCGGCGGGCCGGCGGCTTTCTTTTTTCTCCACTGACAGGTAACTCATGAAAATTCACGAATATCAAGGCAAGGAATTGCTGAAGAAGTTTGGCGTGACTGTCCCGCGCGGCATCCCCGCGTTCTCGGTCGAGGAGGCCGTGGCGGCAGCCGAAAAACTGGGGGGTCCTGTCTGGGTCGTCAAGGCGCAGATCCACGCCGGCGGCCGCGGCAAGGGTGGCGGCGTGAAGGTCGCCAAGTCGCTGGACGAAGTCAGGACGCTGGCCGGCCAGATCCTGGGCATGCAACTGGTCACGCACCAGACCGGCCCCGAGGGCCAGAAGGTGCGCCGCCTGTACATCGAGGACGGCGCCGACATCCAGAAGGAATACTACCTGTCCGTCGTGACCGACCGCGCCACGCAGAAAGTGGCCTTCATCGCTTCGAGCGAAGGCGGCATGGACATCGAGGAAGTCGCCCATTCTTCCCCCGAAAAGATCATCACGGTGATGATCGATCCCCTGCAGGGCTTCACCCGGGCCGACGGCGAAAAGCTGGCCAAGGGCGTCGCCATGCCGGCCGATTCCGTGGACCAGTTCATCGACGTGTGCCAGAAGCTCTATACGTGCTACATGGAAACCGATGCCTCGCTGGTCGAGATCAACCCCCTGAACCGCGACAGCAAGGGCAACATCGTCGCCCTGGACGCGAAGTTCAACTTCGATTCCAACGCGCTGTTCCGTCACCCCGAGATCGTCGCCTACCGCGACCTGGACGAGGAAGATCCCGCCGAGATCGAGGCCAGCAAGTTCGACCTGGCCTACATCCAGCTCGACGGCAACATCGGCTGCCTGGTCAACGGCGCCGGCCTGGCCATGGCCACGATGGACACCATCAAGCTGTTCGGCGGCGAGCCGGCCAACTTCCTGGACGTCGGCGGCGGCGCCACGGCCGAAAAGGTCACCGAAGCCTTCAAGATCATGCTCAAGAACGACGGCGTGAAGGCCATCCTGGTCAACATCTTCGGCGGCATCATGCGCTGCGACGTGATCGCCGAAGGCGTCATCGCCGCCTGCAAGGCCGTGAACCTCGGCGTGCCGCTGGTGGTGCGCATGAAGGGCACCAACGAAGAACAGGGCAAGAAGATGCTGGCGGCCTCGGGCCTGCCCATCATCAGCGCCGATACCATGGCCGAAGCCGCGACCGCCGCCGTCGCCGCCGCGAAATAAGCACCACAGGGAATAGAACATGTCGATTCTGATCAACAAGGACACCAAGGTCATCACCCAGGGGATCACCGGCAAGACCGGCCAGTTCCACACCCGCATGTGCCGCGACTACGCCAACGGCCGCGCCGCCTTCGTGGCCGGCGTGCATCCGAAGAAGGCCGGCGAGGACTTCGAGGGCATCCCCATCTACGCCTCCGTGAAGGACGCCAAGCAGGCCACCGGCGCGACCGTGTCGGTCATCTACGTGCCGCCCGCGGGCGCCGCCGCCGCCATCTGGGAAGCGGTCGAGGCCGACCTGGACCTGGCCATCTGCATCACCGAAGGCATCCCCGTGCGCGACATGCTCGAAGTCCGCAACCGCATGCGCGCCGAGAATCGCAAGACCCTGCTGCTGGGCCCCAACTGCCCGGGCCTGATCACGCCCGACGAAATCAAGATCGGCATCATGCCGGGCCACATCCACCGCAAGGGCCGCATCGGCGTCGTCAGCCGTTCCGGCACCCTGACCTACGAAGCCGTGGCGCAGGTCACGGAACTGGGCCTGGGCCAGTCGAGCGCGGTCGGCATCGGCGGCGACCCGATCAACGGCCTGAAGCACATCGACGTGCTGAAGCTGTTCAATGACGATCCGGACACGGACGCCGTCATCATGATCGGCGAGATCGGCGGTCCCGACGAGGTCAACGCCGCGCAGTGGGCCAAGGACAACATGAAGAAGCCCGTGGTCGGCTTCATCGCCGGCGTCACCGCCCCGGCGGGCAAGCGCATGGGCCATGCGGGCGCCCTGATCTCGGGCGGCGCCGACACCGCCGACGCCAAGCTCGAAATCATGGAAGCCTGCGGGATCCGCACCACGCGCAACCCCTCGGAAATGGGCAAGCTGCTCAAAACCGTGCTGTAATGAAAGACCGGCGCGGAGCGGCCGACGCTCTCGCGCCGATCATCCGGGCCCCCGGCGTGGGGGCCTTTTCTTTTCCATCGCATTGACCAGGAGGCGGGCTCGGCATGCTCGAATGGCTCGGACAGATGCATTGGGGCGCGGTCTTCCAGATCGTCCTGATCGACGTCCTGCTGGGCGGCGACAACGCCGTCGTCATCGCGCTGGCCTGCCGCCGCCTGGAACACCGCCGGCGCCTGCAGGGCATCCTGTGGGGCACGGCCGGCGCCATCGTCCTGCGGGTGGCCCTGATCGCCTTCGCGCTGACGCTGCTCGCGTTCCCCGGCCTGAAGATCGTCGGCGCGCTGCTGCTGCTCTGGATCGGCATCAAGCTGCTGCTGCCGGACGGCGGCGCGCACGACGGCATCCAGGGCGCCGGCTCCGTCTGGGCGGCCGTGCGCACCATCATCATCGCCGATTTCGTCATGAGTCTGGACAACGTCATCGCCATCGCCGGCGCGGCCCAGAACACCGTCGCGGACCACCGGCTGGCCTACGTCGTCTTCGGCCTGCTGCTGAGCGTGCCCATCATCGTCTGGGGCAGCACCCTGGTGCTGCGGCTGATCGACCACTATCCGCTGGTGGTGACGCTGGGCGCGGGCCTGCTGGGCTGGATCGCCGGCGGGATGCTGGTCACCGACGCCGCCCTGGCGGACTGGCTGGGTTCCGGCCAGGAATCGATCCGCCTGGGCGCCGAAATCGCCGGCGCCCTGCTCGTCATGGGCCTGGGCACCTGGCTGGGCCGCCGCGCGGCGGCCGCCACACGGACCGCGCCATGAAATTGAAACGTCCCACCCTGCTGCAGGGCCTGGCCATCCTGGCCGCGCTGGGCCTGCTGCTTCGCTTGCTGCTCTCGAGGTACACCGCATGACCGACGCCCCGGCACCCCAAACCCTTGTCATCGCCACCCGGGCCAGCCGCCTGGCGCTGTGGCAGGCCCGCCACGTGCAGGCCCGCCTCCAGGACCTGTATCCCGGCTGCCGGGTCGAACTGCTGGAAATGACCACGCGCGGCGACCAGATCCTGGACCGGACACTGTCCAAGGTCGGCGGCAAGGGCCTGTTCGTCAAGGAACTGGAAACCGCGCTGCTGGACGGGCGCGCGGACCTGGCCGTGCATTCCCTCAAGGACGTGCCGGTCGACCTGACGGCTCCGTTCGCCCTCTCCACCATCATGGAGCGGGCCGATCCCTGCGACGCGCTGGTGTCCAACACCGCGGGATCCCTGGACGAGCTGCCCCCGGGCGCCGTCGTCGGCACTTCCAGCCTGCGCCGCGAGGCCCAGCTGCGCGCCCGCTACCCCCACCTGGCGGTCAAGCCCCTGCGCGGCAATCTGGACACCCGACTGGCCAAGCTCGACCGGGGCGACTACGCCGCCATCGTGCTGGCCGCGGCCGGCCTGCGGCGCCTGGGCCTGGCGGACCGGATTCGCGCCGTCCTGCCGGTGGAGCTCAGCCTGCCGGCCGCGGGGCAGGGGGCCCTGGGCATCGAGATCCTGGCCGACCGTGCCGATCTGCGGGGCTGGCTGGCGCCGCTGGCCTGCGGCGAGACCACCGCCTGCGCCCTGGCCGAGCGCGCCGTGTCGCGCGCGCTGGGGGGCTCCTGCCAGGTGCCCCTGGCGGCGTACGCCGTCCTGCGGGACGGCCGCCTGAACCTGCGGGCGCTGGTGGCGGAACCCGACGGCGGCCGCGTCCTGCGCGCGCACGCCGAGGGCGCGCCCGAGGCCGCCGAAACGCTGGGCGCCGCCGTCGCCCGGGACCTGCTCGGCCAGGGAGCGGACGCGATCCTGGCCCGCCTGTCCGAGTCCGCCGCCTCCTGAGCGGTCCCGGGATGGACCCGCAGGCCCCGGTCGTGCTCACGCGCCCCGCAGGGCGCAACGAATCGCTGGCCCGCGCCCTGCGCGCGGCCGGCGCGACGGTGATCGAGGCGCCGGCCCTGGCGATCGAGCGGCTGGACGCCGCCGTCCCAGAGTTCCGGGCGGGCGATCTCTGCGTCTTCGTCAGCCGCCAGGCGGTGGACGCCTGTTTCGACGGCCGCGCCGGCGCGCCCTGGCCGGATGGCGTCCGGGCCGCGGCGGTGGGCGCGGCGACCGCCCGGGCGCTGCGCGCCCACGTGCCCGAAGACCTGGTCCTGGCGCCGGGTGCCGGCGCCACCCCCGATTCGGAATCGCTGCTGGCCGTCATCGAGGCCGCGGGCCTGGCGCCGGGTCGCGCCCATATCCTCCGGGCGCAGCGGGGGCGCGACTGGCTCGCGCGGCAGCTGCGGGCGCGCGGCTGGGCGGTGGAATGCCACGCCCTGTACCGGCGCGGCCC
Organism: Castellaniella denitrificans; assembly: GCF_042653765.1. Taxonomy (NCBI): domain Bacteria; kingdom Pseudomonadati; phylum Pseudomonadota; class Betaproteobacteria; order Burkholderiales; family Alcaligenaceae; genus Castellaniella; species Castellaniella denitrificans. Next base: position 413,104 of record NZ_JBHSEZ010000028.1, read on the forward strand.
CGTGGCCTGGGACCGCGCCGTGTGCGCCGCCCTGGCGGATTCGTCCGGCTGTACGCTGCTGCTGACCAGTCCCGAGGCCGTCGACGCCGTGGCCGACAGCCTGCGCCGCCAGGGCCTGGACTGGCCGCCCGCCCTGAGGGTCGTCACGCTGCACGAGCGGATCGCGCGGCGTTTACAATGCATCTATGCCGATCGCCCCGCGGGCGCGCTGACCGTGCGCCTGAGCGCGCCCGATGAGGCCGCCTTGTTTCAGGCTATATTGGCATCTGCGAGATCAGCCTAGAAGGACCCGTACGCCGCCATGACCGATACCGATCACAGCTCGCCCGCACCGACCCCCGAATCGGCGACGCCCGCCTCGGCGCTGGCAACGGCCCAGGCAGGGGCGGGACGGACACGGTCGGGAGGCCCCGTCCTGGCGGTGGTCCTGCTGGTCCTGCTCGCCCTGGTCCTCGGGGGCGCGCTGTACTACCAGAACCGGCAGTACCGCGCCCTGCGCGCCGACCTGCAGCGGCAGCACGAGCAAAGCGTCCAGCTCGTCCAGGAGACCCGCGCCCAGGCGGGGCAGGCCCTGTCCCTGGTCCAGGAGCAGGCCGCCCGGATCGAGGATCTGCGCGGCGCCCTGGACACCACCTCCAGCCAGGTCCAGGAACTCGACCAGGCCCTGCGGATGATGACGGACAGCGGCTCCGACCTGCTGCTGCTCAACGACATCGACCACCTGGTCACCATCGCCCAGCAGCAGCTCGCCCTGGGCGGCAACGTCGCCAACGCGATCATCTCCCTCGAAGCCGCGCAGGCCCAGCTGGCGCGCGCCAACCGCCCCGGGCTGGCGGCGCTGCAGCAGTCGATCAACGGCGACCTGGACCGCCTGCGCGCCGTGGCGACCATCGACTTGCCGGCCCTGTCGGCGCGGATCGACCGCCTGTCCGACCTGATCGGGACCGCGCCGTTGCTGGTCCCGGACACTGCCGCGCCCGCGGCCGGCCAGGTTGCCCCCGCGGCGCCGGCGCAGGCGCCTGCCGCCGCCTCCCAGGCTCCGGCCGGGCCGGCGCCCGAGGGCTGGCGCGCGGTGGCCGCCGGCGCCTGGCAATGGACGCGGGACGCGGCCGGCATGCTGTCGCAGGATCTGCGCGGCCTGTTCGACGTGCGCCGGGTGGACGACGCGGCCGCGCTGCTGATGTCGCCCGACCAGGCCCTGCGCTTCCGCGAGGTCCTGAAACAGCGGGCCGTGACGGCCCAGCTGGCCTTGATGATGCGCCAGTCGCGCATCTGGCAGGCCGAACTCGGGCAGCTGTCCAGGGCCATCGACCAGCGCTACGACATGCGCGCCGAGTCCTCCCGCGAGGCCCTGAAGATCGCCCGCGAACTGCATGACACCGCGATCGAGGTCGCCTTGCCGACCGTGGACAACAGCCTGGCCGCGATCGCCGCCGCCCGGGATGCCGCCGCCGCCGAGGAAGACGAGCAGGATGGCGGCGTCCCCGACGATTCCGGCCAGGACGACGACGCCCCGGTGACGCAATCGCCCGCCGTTGCGCCCGCCGGCGCGGTCTGAGGGGAGCGCGATGCGATCCTGGATCTGGACCCTGATTCTGTTCGCGGCCGCCGTGGCGCTGGCCCTGGTGCTGCGCGAGCACGGCGGCAACGTCCTCATCGTCGCCCAGCCGTGGCGCATCGAACTGTCCCTGTCGCTGGCCGTCGTGCTCGCGCTGGTGGCCTTCCTTGCGCTGCACTGGCTGCTGCGCGCGCTGAGCTGGCTGGGGAACAGCCCCGGCCGCCTGCGCGCCTGGCGCGGGCGCCGCGCCCAGAAGCGCGACGTCGAACTGCTCGAACGCGGCTGGATCAACGTGCTCGAAGGCCGCTACGTCCAGGCTGAAAAAGACCTGTCCAGCCTGGTGTCGCGCACCCGCTCGGCCGACCGCAAGGTGCTGGCCGGGCTCAGCGCGGCGCGCGCCCTGCACCTGCTGGGCGAAACCGCGCGGCGCGACCAGGTTCTGCGGCTCGCCCAGGAAGGCGCCGGCCAGGATTCCCGCCTGCGCCAGGCCGTGGACACGGTGACGGCTGAAATGTACCTGGACCAGAACCGCGCCGAAGAAGCCCTGGCCCTGCTCGAACCGCTGCAGGACGCCTCGTCGCGCTTCCTGCACGGCACGCGCCTGCTGCTGCGCGCCCACCGCCAGCTGGGCCATGCGGACCGCGTGTACGAACTCACGCGCCTGCTGCTGCGCCGGGGCGCCATCGACGAAGCCCAGGCTCGCCAATTCATCCGGGAATCGACCGCGCAGCGCCTGTCCCGGGTCGAGGAATCCGGCTGGGACGCCCTCTGGGGCGACCTGAGCGCCGCCGAGCGGCTGGATCCGGACGTGGCGCTGGCCGGCGCCCAGGCCCAGGCCAGGCTGGGCCATCCGGCCGAATCGGCCCGCATCCTGGAAGCCGCCCTCGGCCGCCGGCTGGACGACCGCCTGCTGCGCGTCTACGCCCATTGCGACGCGGCCCAGGCCAGCCACCGGCTCGGCCATGCCGAGCTCTGGCTGAGATCCAATCCCGACCACCCTGGCCTGCTGGCGGCGCTGGGCCAGATCTGCCTGGCGGCCCGGCTCTGGGGGCAGGGCGAACATTACCTGGAACGCAGCCTGGCCCTGCGCGCCGACACCCACATCCACGCCCTGCTGGGCAACCTGCACGACGCGCTGGGCCATCCCGAGCAGGCCCTGCGGAACTGGCGGCTGGCCTGCCAGGCGGCGGATGCCGAAATCCCCGCCGTCGACCGCCTGCTGCCGGCCGCCGACACGCGCGGCGATCCCCGCTTCGACGAGACGGACGAAGCGGCCGAGGCGGCGCCCGGCGAACCGCCGCTGGCCACGTCGTATGCCGCCAGCGGCGTCTATGTCCAGGACGAGACGGACGTTGCCGCGGATCCCGTGTCCGCGCCGCCGCCTCCCGGCCCCTCGGCCGGGGCGCCGGCCGCATCCGCGCCCGCCGAGGACGAATACTTCGACACTGCGCCCATCCCCGGGGTGGACATGTCCCAGACCTCGGACGGCGGCGCGCGCAAATAGATTTTTCTGTCTGACCTATCAAGGAACCCCATGAGCCTAGATCGTGTGCCGGCCGGCGACAAGCTGCCCGAGGAATTCAACGTCGTGATCGAGATCCCGATGAACGCGGACCCGGTCAAGTACGAAGTCGACAAGGCCAGCGGCGCCGTGTTCGTGGACCGCTTCATGCTGACCGCCATGCACTACCCCTGCAACTACGGCTACATCCCCCAGACCCTGTCGGAAGACGGCGATCCGGTGGACGTGCTGGTGATCGCGCCGTTCCCGGTGCAGGTCGGCTCGGTGATCCGCTGCCGCGCCCTGGGCGTGATGAACATGGAAGACGAAGCCGGCAAGGACGCCAAGCTCCTGGCCCGTCCGGTCGACAAGCTCTACCCGCCGTACCGCCAGATCGAATCGACGGCGGACCTGCCGGCCGAGGAACTGCAGCGCATCCAGCACTTCTTCGAGCACTACAAGGACCTGGAAAAGGGCAAGTGGGTCAAGGTCCAGGGCTGGTCGGGCGTGGACGCCGCCAAGCAGGAAATCCGCTCCTCCGTCGAGCGCTACGAGCAGGCCAAGGGATGAGTGAAACCGTGATTCCCCGTCCCGAGGCGGCCACCGTGGCCGTCCAGGGCACGTCGGCCCGCTTCCCCGTGCGGCGCATCTACTGCGTCGGCCGCAACTACGCGGAACATGCGCGGGAAATGGGCGATTCCGGGCGCGAGCCGCCGTTCTTCTTCGCCAAGCCCGCCGACGCCGTCCTGAACGTCGCCGACGGCGCCGAGGGCGTGCTGCCGTACCCGCCGCTCACCCGGGACCTGCACCACGAGGTCGAACTCGTCGCCGCGCTGGGATCGGGCGGCCGCGACCTGACGCCCGGGCAGGCGGCCGCCTGCGTCTGGGGCTACGCCATCGGCCTGGACATGACGCGCCGCGACCTGCAGGGCGCAGCCAAGAAGGCCGGCCGTCCCTGGGAAACCGGCAAGGCCTTCGACCACAGCGCGCCCATCGGACCGCTGCATCCGGCCGCTTCCGCCGGCGCGATGGCGAAGGGGGCGATCACCCTGTCGGTCAACGGCCAGCCGCGCCAGTCGGGCGACCTGTCGGACATGATCTGGTCGGTGCCGGAAGCCATCGCCTACCTGTCCACGCTGTTCGAACTGCGGGCCGGCGACCTGATCTTCACCGGCACGCCGGCCGGGGTCGGCGCCGTCGAGCCGGGCGACCGGCTCGAGGCCGCCATCGAGGGGCTGGGCACCCTGCGCCTGCGCATCGGCTGATCCTTCGGCCGCGCCGGTCCGGCCCGCGCTCCGGACCCGGACCCGGATCGGCCGGATGGTCCGGGCCCGCCCTGGACGCAGGCGCCGGGCCGGCGGAACTCCACGCGCGGCCGGCGGGCGGGACACTTTCAGCCAGGACGGGAAGTGCGAATAGGCGGGCAGGCGAGGGCGGGGCACACTGGGCTCCATCCTCTTTCCGGAGCCCGCCATGTCCGCCTTCCTTCGCCTGCCGCGCCGCGCCCGTCCCGGACCGTCTTCCGGCCGCCTTCGCCGCATCCTTCCCGGCGCGCCGTCCTTCGGCGCCGTGCGCGAACCGGTCCGGCCGGGCACGCCGGATGCGCCCGTTCTCCTGACGCCCCGGCTCGGTCCGGCCGCCCGGGCCGCGCAGCGCGGGCAGGCCATGGTCGAGTACGTGGTGGTCGTCGCCCTAGTGGCCGTGGCCGCCATCGCGGTCTACCAGCTCTTCGGGCAGGTGATCCGCGCCCAGACGGCGGCCATGGCACGCGAGATCGCCGGGGAAGACGGCTCCGAGCAGTCCCGCATCGCCCAGACGGCGGCCGAATCCGCCGCGGCCCAGGCGGCCGCCAAATCGCTGAAGTCCTTCACCGGCAATGCGGCGGCGGGGCAGTGACATGGCCGGCCTCCGCCATCCGCACCGCGGCCAGCAGGGCCAGGTCCTGGTGCTGGGCATGCTGCTGGCGGCCGTGCTGGCCCTGGCCTGGACGCGTTATTTCGCCACCGGCCAGGTCCTGGCGGCCAAGACCCGGCTGGTCCACGGCCTGGACGCCGCCGCCTACAGCGGCGCCCTGGTCCAGGCCCGGACCCTGAATTTCCTGGCTTACCTGAACCGTGCCCGGATGGCGCACCAGCTGGCCATGGCGCACCTGGTCACGCTAGGCAGCTGGGCGCAATACGCCGGCATGGAATCGCGCCGCCTGGCCCAGGGCAATCCGCCCGCCCACCTGATCGGCATGCTGTTCGGCGCCGATCACGGCCGCGCCTACCTGGCGGCGGCGGCCGCCGCCGGCCTGGAGGCCCAGGCGCGCGCCGATGGGGCCCTGGGCCGGGCCTACGCCGCGCACGAACGCTTCGTGCACGAGCGGTCGGCGGACCTGTCGCGCGCCCTGGCCCGGGACCTGCCCCAGGCGCGCCTGGATGCGATGCGGGCCGTGCTGGCCGCCCACTATCCCGAACGCAAGTCCGGCGATCTGCAGCCCGTGGTGGCGGACGACGCCTGGCCCGGCCTGCTGCGCCGCCATGCGCCGGACGCGCCGTTGTTCGACTGGGTGCGCGATCTGGCCGGCCTGTATCCCTTCCTCGGTCCGCGGGACCATACGGCGCGCAATCCCTGGCCGGTCAGCGCCCGTTGTCCGCACCTGCGCCACGAACTGCGGCGGCGCGGGGGCACGGCGCTGGACGAGTCCGGCCGCTGGCGGGCGGGGGACACGCAGTCCTTCCACGCGGTGCGCTCCAACCGCTGGATCGGCTGCTACTACCGGGAATACGCCATGGGCTGGGCCTGGATGCCGGCGCGGCCCGGCCAGGCGATGGACGCGGATCACGTCGATGTGCCGCCGGAAGACTTCGCCGACCAGGATTTCTGGCGCTGGGTGCGGGCGGCGACGCAATGGGACCTGGTGGGCGGCCGGGACAATCCCCTCGCCAATTCCTATGCGCTGCGGGACCGGCGGTCCTGGGCCTCCCGCGGCCTGGGCGACTACCTGGACGTCGGCGCCGGGGCCAGTCCGGACGCCGCGTCGGGGTTCGTCGTGCGCATGGAACTGCCGGATGCCTCGGGCCGCCCGATCCGCGCCCGCAGCGCCGCGGAAAGCCTGTTTTCCCGGCCCGAGCGGCGGGCGGACGGCCTCGACGAAACCCCCAGCCTGTTCCATCCCTACTGGCACGCGCGCCTGGCAGCCGGGTTGTCCGACGCACCGGGAGACTGACATGTCCGTTCATCCGCATCAGGGCGGCCAGGCCCTCGCCGAGACCCTCGTCGCGCTGGCCGCGCTGGGCAGCCTGTGGCTGGGCATCGCCTGGCTGGGACGCCTGCAGGATGTCGGCCTGCAACTGGCCCATGCCAGCCGCCGCGCCGCCTTCGCCCATGCCCTCCAGGGTCTGGCGCCGGAGGCGCTGGAGTCCGGCGCGGATGGCTACCTGGATGCGCCCGGGCATCGCTGGCGGACCCGGCAAGGGCTGGATTTCCTGGCGGACGAGGCCAGTCTGGCCCTGGAGCCGCTCGGCGTCCCGGCCGGCCGGCAGCCTGGCGATCCCGTGGCCGGGGCGGCGGACCTGCGCCGGGAATTGCGGCTGGGCGATCCGGACGTCTGGCGCGCCGTCGCCCGGGTCCGGACCGCCGGCGCGCGTGCGACGGCGGGGGACTTGCGCGATTTCGACCGGCTGGGGCTCGGCCTGCGCCGCCATACCGCGATCCTGAGCGGCGATGGCGCGGCCACAGGCGATGCCGCCGTCCAGGCGGCCCTCGCGGACAGTCCGCGCGCCTGGGGTGATGCGGCTTCGGCCTCCCGGGCGGCGGGCCGGGCGGTTCTGGGCCGTCTCCAGGGGGTGGACGCCGCCTGGGGCCGCGCCTTGCCCGATTGGGACTGGATCGTCCCCTGGACGGCGAGCGTGCCGCGCCCGCACCTGCAACCTTGGAGACAGCCATGAATTCATTCGTATCCTGCATGCGTCCGCCCTCGATGCTGATGGCGGCCCTGCTGCTGTGCGCCGGTTCGGCCGCCGCCGGCCCCTGGGATCCGGCCCGGGCCGAGGCCCTGGCCGGATGGTCCTGGGCAGCCCCCATGGTGTTCGATCTCCCCGGCGCCTATTTGCAGGTGCGGCGTTTCCGGGCTCCGATGGCGCCGGCGGACGCGGCGCGGCGGCTCACGCGCGCAGGCGAGTCCCGGTTCGACCGGCTGCAATTTTCCGGCGCCGTGCTGTCGCTGTCGGGCCTCCATGAGGGCCGGCACTGGCTGGCTCAACTGCGGCCGGCCGATGACGGCGGCGGAAGCACGGTCGGCTTGTTGTCCAGTCTGGGGCCCGGGCCCCGGCGCGAGGCCGGATTCGATCCGGCGGCGCTCGCGCCGCCCGGGGCGCGGCCCGTGCTGCGCGCCTCCAGCCGCATGGCCGGCGGCGCCGGATCTCTGGCCAGCTACCTATGTCCGGGACCGTACCCGCGCGTGGCCGCCGCCGTGCTGCGCGCCCTGCGGGACTGGCGCTGGCGGCCGGTGGCGCCGGCCGACGAGGCCTTCGGCCCGGCGGCGGGCCGCGCGCTCTCGGCGGCCGGCGAATGGACGCAACCGGACGGCGCCCGCCTCACGGTCCATCTCCACCCCCGGGCCGACGCCGTCGCCCTGACCTTCTGGCACCGGACCAAGGAGTCCTCATGACGTTCCCTTTTCCGCTCGTCCCCCGATCCGCCGTCCTGGGGGCGTTGGCCCTGGGCACCGGCCTGCTGGCGGCGGGCGCCCTGGCCCTGCATGTGCGCGAGCGCGAGCGGCAGATCGAGGACCGCGCCCGCCTGGACATGGTCGAGCGCATCGTGGCCGCCCGGGATCTCGCGGCCGGTGCCCGGCTGACGCCGGACGACCTGGCCGTGCGCAGCTTTCCCGCCCGCTGGGTGGGCGGCGACACCTTGCCGCTGGCCCGGCTGGGCGAACTCGAGGGCCGGGTCCTGGTGACCGCCGTGCGCGCGGGCGACGCGCTGGTGCCCGCGCACACCGTGCGCCCCCAGCCCGCCTTTTCGGAACACCTGGCGCCCGGACGGCGCGCCATCACGCTGCCGGTGGACCAGGTCAATTCCCTGTCCGGCCTGCTGCAGCCCGGCGACCTGATCGACCTGTACGTGTCCTTCGACCACAGGCGCAAGCGCCTGACGGCGCCGCTGCTCCAGGGCGTGCTGGTATTGGCGACGGGCCGCGAGACCCGCGCCTCCGAGGCCGGGGCCGAGGAATCCTCCTACTCCACGGTGACGCTCGACGCGGCACCCGAGGACGTCGTGAAGCTGGTCGCCGCCCGCCAGGCGGGCACGCTGACCGCCATCCTGCGCCACCCCGGGGACGCGCGCGCCGACCGCCGGGCCGCCCGGGGCGACCTGGCGTCTCTGCTGGGGGTGGGCGAGCCGCCGCGCGCACCGGCCCGGCGGGCCGTCATCCTGTACGGCTCTTCGGGCGCCCGCGCCTTGCCGGGCTGGGCCGATCCGGAAGGACAGCCCGCGCGGCCCGGCAATGGCTGGTTCGACCTGCCCGGAGGGCAGGCCCTGGCCAGCGCCTGGATGCGCGCGTTGGCGGGGCAGGCGGAGCGCGGCGCGCCGGTGGCCGATGGGGAACCCGCCGTCTTCGTGGCCGACGCGCCGCCGGGCCCGGCGGCCTGGCCCGGCCCGGCGAGGGAACTGGATGACGAGGACGACGGCGCTCCGGCTGCCCGGACCGTCCAATCCGAAGACGGGGAGACGCCATGAATCCGCGCCCGCTTCCTGCCCGTGGCCTGTGTCCGGCCCTGTGCCTGTCCTTGGGGCTGGCGATGCCGGTCCCGGCCGCCTCCGCTCCAGCCGCTTCGGCTCCCGTCGCCGAAACCCCGCTGGCGCTCCAGGCGGGCGAGGTCCGGGTGCTGGGCATCCCCGGCGTGGCCCGGGTGGCGGTGGGTGACGGCAAGATCCTGAACGCCGTCAGCACCGACGACCGCGAAGTCATCGTGTTCGCCCGCAAGCCCGGTTTCAGCACGCTGCATGCCTGGACGGCGGACGGCCAGGCCTATCGCTATGTCGTGGAGGTCGCGCCCGAAGGGACGCGCCAGCTGCGGGACGAACTGCGCAGTCTGCTGGAACGCATCCCGGGCGCCCGCGTGACGTCCCTGGGCGACAAGCTGCTGGTCGAAGGCGACGACCTGTCCGACGGCGACCGGCAGCGCCTGGCGGAACTGGGGCGCCGCTACCCGCAATTGCTGGATTTCACCGGCACGGTCGGCTGGGACCAGATGGTGCTGCTGGACGTGCGCGTGGTCGAGGTGCCGCGCTCCCTGCTGCGCGAGGTCGGCCTGCGCTGGGGTGGCGAGAGCATCGGCGGCGTGAACGCCGGCCTGGGATGGGACGGGGGTTCCCGCCGCTACGCCGACCGGCCGGGCGAAACCGTGCTGCCCCTGGCCTTCCCGTCGCCCCGGGCCGCCGGCTACTTCGGCATCAACGCGCTGCTGTCGGCGCGCATCGACCTGCTGGCCCAGGACGGGCGGGCGGTGGTGCTGGCCCAGCCCCAGCTCCTGGCCCGCAGCGGCGCGACCGCCGAATTCCTGGCGGGGGGCGAAGTGCCCTACAGCACGGTGGACGGCAACGGCAATACCCAGACGGCCTTCAAGCCCTACGGGGTGTCGCTGCGCATCACGCCGTCCATCGAACGCAGCGGCGCCGTGCGCTCGCGCCTGGAAGTCGAGGTCAGCGCCATCGATCCGTCGCTGTCGGTGCCGGGCGGGCCTTCCCTGAAGACCCGCCGCACGGCCACCGAATTCAACGTGCGCTCCGGCCAGACCCTGGTGCTGGCCGGCTTCCTGTCGCGGGACACGGCCCGCAACGTGGATCGCCTGCCGGGCCTGGGCGACCTGCCTGTCCTGGGAGCCCTGTTCCGTTCGACGCGCTTCCAGCGCAACGAAACGGAACTGGCCATCCTGGTCACGCCGCAACTGGTGACGGCGGATCATCCCGACCTGCGCCTGCGCGCCCGGCGCGCGGACGCGATCCTGGGCCGGGCGTTTCCGGCCGAACCCGTGCTGCTGGCGCCCGTCCGGTCCGCATCTCCGGTTTCCGTCCGGGAACCCGGGCCGGGCTGGAATCCGCGCGCCGTTGGTCCCGGCTCCCAGTGGCAGGGCGCCGCCACCGGACCGGGCGGCGCCACCGAAGAGGCCATGCCATGAACACCGTCGATCTCGATCTGCGCTTCGAGGATGGCCGCCGCCGGCGCGAGCGGTATGCCTTGCCCTTGCTGATCGGCCGCGACGGGGCCTGCGGCCTGGCCTTGCGCGCCTGGCGGGTCGGGCGCCGGCATGCGCGCCTGCTGCTGCGCCAGGACGAGCTCTGGATCGAGGACTTCGGTTCCCTGTGCGGCACCGTCGTCAACGGGGAACGGGTCGCCGCCTATGGCCCGCTCACGGAGCATGACGAGGTGGTCATCGGCCCGTGCCTGCTGCGCGTCCTGCCGGCGGGAACGGAAGCGCGGGATGCCGGGCCGAGCGGGGCGGCCGGTTGCGCGCCGGACGAAAGCGCGGCGGGCGCCGTGGAGGCGGACTCGGCCGATGGCGAGCGCCCGCATGCCGGCCGGCCGGGCCGGGCCGGGCCCGGGGACAGGGCGGGGCGGGCGCGTCCGGACGAGACGGGGATGCCGTCGGCCGATGGGGCCGGATCCGCCGCGCAGCCTCACCGGCGCCGCTTGCACGAGGGCCTGATCGCCGCGCTGCAGCTGCGCCGCCGCGACATCGGCGGGATGAGTGACGCCGCGCTGCGGGCCGAGGCCGCCGCCGTGCTGGCCGGCCTGATCGCCGCCGACGAGGCCCTGCCTCCGGAGCTGGACCGGGAGGCGCTGGTCCGGGAACTGGTGGACGAGGCCGTCGGCCTGGGACCGCTCGAACCGCTGCTGGCGGATCCCGGCGTCACGGAGATCATGGTCAACCGCCACGACGAGATCTTCATCGAGCGCGGCGGGCGCCTGGCGCGCGCCGCCGCCAGCTTCAGCGGCGAGCAGGCGGTGCTGGGCGTCATCGACCGGATCGTGGCGCCGCTGGGGCGGCGGATCGACGAAAGCGCGCCCATGGTCGACGCCCGCCTGCGCGACGGCTCCCGGGTGAACGCCGTGATCGCGCCCATCGCCCTGCGCGGCGCCAGCCTGACGATCCGCAAGTTTCCCGCCCGGCGCCTGGACATGTCCGACTTGCTGGCGGTCGGCGCCCTGGACGAGGCTATGGCGCGGTTCCTGACGCATTGCGTGCGCCATCGCAAGAACCTGATCGTCTCCGGCGGTACCGGCTCGGGCAAGACCAGCCTGCTGAACGTCCTGTCCAACGCCATCCCGGCCGGCGAGCGCGTCATCACGATCGAGGACGCCGCCGAACTGCGCCTGAACCACGTCCATCTGGTCAGCCTGGAGGCCCGGCCGCCGAATGCCGAAGGCCGGGGCCGCGTCGAGATCCGCGACCTGGTGCGCAACGCCCTGCGCATGCGCCCGGACCGCATCGTCGTGGGGGAATGCCGGGGCGGCGAGGCCTTCGACATGTTGGCCGCCATGAACACCGGGCACGAGGGCTCGCTGACCACGCTGCATGCGAACAGCCCGCGCGACGCCCTGGGCCGCCTGGAGACCATGATCCTCATGGCGGGCATGGACCTGCCGCTGGCCGCGATCCGCGAGCACGTCGCCTCCAGCATCGACTTCATCGTCCAACTGGTGCGCGCGGCCGACGGCCGGCGCCTGGTGAGCGCGATCGTCCAGGTGACGGGCCAGGAAGGCGGGCGCATCCAGCTGCAGGACCTGTTCCTGGGGCGCGCCGGGCCGCCCGCCGTGTTCGCCGGCTGCGGCCTGCCGCCCGACGGCTTCGAGGGCGCGGCGGCGCTCGATGCCGCGCTGTTCTCCGGCCGCACCGTCCGCCAGGGCCGGGCGGCGCTGGACGAGGCGTCCCGCCTGAACACCCCGTCCCCCGGAGACGCGCCATGGCCGTCCTGATCTTCCTGGTGTTCGCGGGCAGCGTCGCGCTGGCCGCCTGGTGGCTGTTCGGACAGGCGGACCGCGCCTGGACGCGCTACGAGGAACGCATGCGAGACGAGACCCGGCGCACGCTGGACGCGTCCTTCCTGTTCCTGGACATGGCCCAGCTGCGGCCGGCCGCGGCCGGGCTGGGCCTGGTCCTGATGCTGGCGGTGGCCTGGCTGGCCGGCCGCTGGTGGGGCGTGCTGCCCGTGCTTGCCGGGCTGCTGTGCGCGCCGCCGCTGGTCCTGCGCCACGTGCGCCTGCGCCGCGCGCGGCGGTTCGACGCCCAGTTGCCCGATCTGGTCCAGGCGCTGGCGGGCGCGCTGCGTGCCGGGGCCGGAGTCCAGCCGGCCCTGCGGCATCTCGTGGCCCAGTCCGGCCCGCCGCTGTCCCAGGAGTTCGGCCTGATGCTGCGCGAGCAGCGCCTGGGCCTGGGTTTCCAGGAAGCCTTGCTGCAGTTGCGCGCCCGCATGCCGACCGAGTCCTGCGGCCTGGTGGTGTCGGCGCTGGGCATCGCCGCCCGCACGGGTGGCAGCCTGGCCGACACGCTGGAAAGCATCGCCCAGACGCTGCGGGCGCGGCAGCATTGGCTGGGCCGGGTCGAGGCGCTCACCGCCCAGGGCCGCATGCAGAGCCGCATCATGGCCGGCCTGCCGGCGGCGCTGGCCCTGGTGCTGGTCCGCCTGGAACCCGAGGCCATGGCGCTGCTGTGGCGGACCTGGTACGGCTGGATCGTGATGGCGGCGATCCTGGCGCTCGAAGGCCTGGGCATCCTCTGGATCCGGCGGGTGGCCGCGGTCGAGGTGTAGCGGGCGGGACCGGGCGCGAGGCGGCGGGCCGCCGCCGGGCTCCGCACGGGATGGTGGGTTCGAGCAGCGGCCGGCGGCCGGCCGATGATCGACTGGAGGGAACGAGATGGCGTGGTTCTGGATCGGCTTGTCCCTGGCGGCCCTGGCCGCCTGCCTGGGCCTGTGGGTGCTGGGTGGTCCCTGGGCCGCCGCGCGCGGCGAGCTTCGGACCCGGCCGCCCGCGTTCTGGTGGCCCTGGGTGCTGGCGCTGGCGCCCTGGTGCGCGCCTTTCGTCACCTGGCGCATGCGCCGGGAATTGCGGCGCTGGGGACCGCGCGCGGGTCTGGCCGCGCATTGGCAGGCGGACCGCTGGCTGGCGGCCTGCGTACTGGCGGCCGGCTGCGGCGCCGTGCTGGCCGGTGCGGGGGCATGGATGGCTTCCGCCCCGGCGCGGATCGGCATCCTGTCGGCGCTGGCGGGCGCCCTGCTGGGCTTCGTGTGGCCGGACCAGGCCTTGCGCCGCCGCGCGGCTGCACGCCGGCTGCGGATGATGCGCGAGCTGCCCTTCATGCTGGATCTGCTGACCCTGTGCGTGGAAGCCGGCCTCAGCCTGCCGGCGGCCCTGCGCCAGGTGGCCGGCCATGCGCCGGAAGGCCCGCTGCGGCAGAGCCTGCGGGACGCGGCCGCGCTGGAGCGCACCGGCATGGACCGGCCGCGCTGGCTGCAGCATTGGGCGGATCATGCGGATGTGCCCGGAGTCCGCGGCCTGGTCTCGGCCCTGGCCCAGGCCGACCGCCTGGGCATGAGCCTGGGGCCCCTGCTGCGGGCCCAGGCCGAGCGCCAGCGCAGCGAGCGGTTCCTGCGCGCCGAGAAGCTGGCCCTGGAGGCGCCCGTGCGCATGCTGTTTCCCATGGTGCTGTGCATCTTTCCCTGCACTTTCCTGGTCATCGGCTTTCCCGTGGCGGTGAAGCTGCTGGACGCGGGATGGTGAGCGTCCCCGGAGCCGATCCCCGTCGGCCGGGACCCTATCGGCGGCTGGCCTGGCGCGGCCCCGGGGAGCCGGCATCGTGGCTGGACACGGCCCGGCCGCTGCGCCTGTATTGCGCGCGTTCCTTCGCCGCGCGGCTGCTCGGCCTGCGCCTGTGGCCGGAGTGGGGCGCGCGACCCCGGGGGCTGCTGCTGCCGGGATGCCGCGCCGTGCATACGCTGGGGCTGGCGCGGCCCGTGGACCTGGTGTTCCTGGACGCTGAAGGGCGGATCGTGGGGATGATGCCCCGGGTCGGTCCGGGGCGTTGCGCGCTGCGCCGCCGCGCGCGGGCCGTCGTGGAGCTGCCCGCGGGCTATTGCGCCCGGCGGGATTGGCGGGCTCAGGTCGAGGCCGCCTGGCTGGCGCGGAAGATCGTCGTGTAGATGGGATAGAAGCTGCAATACAGCAGGGCCGTGACCACGACGTCCAGCGGCAGGGAAAGCCAGGCCAGCAGGGCCATGGACACCCCGGCGGCGGCCAGTCCGTCCAGCAGGCCGTGCAGGCCGAAGAACGCGGCGGCCCAGGTCGCCACGTAGACGACGATGGGGTATTTGTTGCGCCAGCAGGCGACCATGGAATAGAACAGCGCCCGGCGCAGGGGCAGGGCATGCCAGCCGACCAGGGCCGGCGTGTGCCAGAACAGGGCCGAGAGCAGCACGTAGAACAGGCCGAACACCATCAGCGGGCCCTGCATGGCCTGGGCCAGGGCGGTGAAATCGGGTTGCTCGGCGGTGCCCAGGGCATCGAGCATCGAGGACAGGAAGGGCAGCACGGCGGCCAGGGCGGCGACGAAGGAGCAGCCCAGATAGGCCAGGCCCAGCTTCAGCAATGCGCCCGTGACGCCGGGGGCCTGCAGCGGCCGCAGCCACATGCCGGGGATCATGCGCACGCCCTCGTCCAGGTTGCGGCAGGCGCACAGCGTCAGGAAGGTCAGCAGCGGGGTGAGCAGCACCAGCGCGGTCTGGCCCAGCACCGGGACGAGGGCGCCGACGTTGATGAAGAAGCTGGTGGCGATGCTCCAGAAGAGCATGGCCATGGGCTGGCGGCGGAACAGCCGGATGCCCTGGGCGATCCAGGACCAGCCGGCGCCGGGAGGCAGGATGGCGGCTTGCAGGGGTGTCGTCATGGGCGGGGCAGGGCGGGCGCGGGCTGCTCGGTGCGCAGCCGCAGGATGCGTTCGAAGTGGCGCGGATCGTGCGGCTTGAGCGTCTGGGCCGGCCGGGGCAGGTGGAAGTCGTACAGGCGGGAAATCCAGAAGCGCAGGGCCGCCGCGCGCAGCATCACCGGCCAGGCGGCGCGCTCTTCCTCGGTGAAGGGGCGCACGGCGTGGTAGGCCTGCAGCCAGGCTTCCAGGCGGCGGCGCACGAAAGCCCCCGTCGCCCGGTGGATGCACCAGTCGTTGACGCTGACCGCCACGTCGAACAGCCAGGTGTCGCAGCCGGCGAAGTAGAAGTCGATGAAGCCGCCCATGTGGGGCGACTCGAAGGTGCCGTCGAACAGCACGTTGTCGCGGAACAGGTCGCAGTGCGCGGGGCCGAAGGGCAGCTTCGCGGGGGCGCCCGCGGCGGCGAAGGCGATCTGCTCGCCCAGCGTGCCGCGCAGCAGTTCGGCCTGGCCGGCGTCCAGGAAGGGCGCCAGGGCGGGCGCGGTGGCCTTCCACCAATCCAGGCCGCGCAGGTTGGGCTGGTGGATGGGGAAGTCCCGCGCGGCCAGGTGGGCACGGGCCAGGGTCTGTCCGGCCAGGGCGCAGTGGGCCGGACCGGGCTCGGGCTCGTAGCCGCCCGACAGGCGCGTGACGATCGCGGCCGGCTTGCCGTTCAGGGTGGTCAGGCGGGTGCCGTCGAGTAGGGTCTGGGGTTCGGGCACGGGCACGCCGCGGCCGGCCAGGTGGTGCATCAGCTCGATGTAGAACGGCAGCTGCTCGGCGGTCAGGACCTCGAACAGGGTCAGCACATAGGCGCCCCGCGTGGTGTCGAGGAAGTAATTGGTGTTCTCGATGCCGGCGGTGATGCCGCGCAGGGCGACCAGTTCGCCCAGCTGGTAGCGCCGCAGCAGGGCGCGGGCGTCGTCTTCGGTGACGGGAGTGAATACGGCCATGGGAATACGCATGCGGCCGCGGAAGGCCGGAGTTCGGGTCGGGATCGGTCAGCCGGAATTTTAGACGAAAAGCCGGCCGGGGCCGGCCGACGGCGCGACCGGCGCCGCGTGGCGGCCGCGCGGCCCTCGCGCGCCCGGTTAAAATGGAAGATTGTCCAAGAATGCCCCGCCATGCCCCTGTCCCCATCCGGCGTCCGGATCGATGCCGATCCCGCCGCGCCGTCCATCCCGCCCGCCGATCCGGAATCCAGGCCCTGGCGGCTGTGCGTGGCGCCGATGATCGACGTCACGGACCGGCATTGCCGCTATTTCCATCGCCTGCTCTCGCCGCGTGCCCGCTTGTACACCGAGATGATCACCACCGGCGCCCTGCTGCACGGCGACGTGGGCCGGCACCTGGATTTCGATCCGGCCGAGCATCCCGTGGCCCTGCAGCTGGGCGGCAGCGAGCCGGACGCGCTGGCGCAGTGCGCCCGGCTGGGCGAGCGCCGGGGCTACGACGAGATCAACCTGAACTGCGGCTGCCCGTCCGAGCGGGTCCAGCGCGGCGCCTTCGGGGCCTGTCTGATGGCCGAGCCGCATCTGGTCGCCGATTGCGTCCGCGCCATGCGGGACGCCGTGTCGGTACCGGTGACGGTCAAGCACCGCCTGGGCCTGGACTACGACGAGTCCTACGATTTCGTGCGCGATTTCGTCGGCATCCTGTTCGAGGCCGGTTGCCGGGTGTTCATCGTCCATGCGCGCAACGCGGTCCTGAAGGGACTGTCGCCCAAGGACAACCGGGAAAAGCCGCCGCTGCGCTACGCGGACGCCGAACGTCTGAAACGGGATTTCCCGGACGCGGCGTTCGTGCTGAACGGCGGGCTGGCCGACGTCGATGCCTGCATGGACTGGATGGAGCGCCTGGATGGCGTGATGCTGGGCCGGGCCGCCTGGCACCATCCCGACATCCTGGCCGAACTGGACCGGCGCATGGCGCCCGGCGAGACGCCCCCCGGATCCGAGGCCATCCTGGACGCCTGGGTGGATTACGTGGCCGCGCAGCACGCGCGCGGCGTGCCGATGCACATCATGATGCGTGGCGTGCTGGGCTGGCGCACCGGCCGTCCCGGGGCGCGGCAATGGCGGCGCATGCTGTCGGATCCCGCGCTGTTGCGGGCCGAAGGCCCCGGGATCCTGCGCCGTGCCTGGCAGGCGCTGGCCTGATGGCCGGCGCCGGAACAGGACATCAACGGGCCGGCGCGTCCGACGCGTCGGAAGGCCAGTCGCGGATGTAGGCCTTCAGCATGTCGTTCTCGAACTGCTGGGCCTCGACGATGGCGCGCGCCATGTCGTAGAACGAGATCACGCCCATGAGGGTGGGGCCGTCCATCACCGGAATGTAGCGGGCGTGCTTGTCGAGCATCAGGCGCTGGACCTCGTCGGCGTCGGTGTTGGGCGTGACGCTGACGGGCGCGTCGTCCATGATGCTGCGCACCGTGTAGTCGCCGGCCTGGCCGTCGTGGGCGTTCAGGTGGTTGATGATCTCGCGGAAGGTCAGCATGCCGGCGAGCTGGCCGTGGTCCATGATGACCAGCGAGCCGATGTCGAGCTGGCTCATCGTGGCGATGGCCTCGCGCACCGGCATGTCGGGCGTCCCGGTGTACAGCGTGTGCCCCTTCACGCGCAGGATTTCATTGACTTTCAGCATGTCGATTCCCAGTGGCGCCGTGGTCCGGCTGTTTGTTCACTATTGTGCATCATCGTCCCGGTTTTCGGTAGCGTCGCCGGCGAAAAGCGCGTCCAGGACGGGAGGATCGCCCAGCAGGGTCCGGGCCACGGCGTCGAGTGTGCCCGGCCGCAGCCCCGCCTGGGCGCGATCGATCAGCAGCTTGTCCACCAGCGGGCCGATGTCGGCCCGGGCGGGATCGCAGGCCAGCACCCACTGGTCGCCATCGGCCACGGGGACGGCGTAGCCCAGTTCGCGCAGGGCGCCAAGCATGTCGCGCAGGGCGTCGGGATGGACGCGCAGGTGTTTTTCCAGGTAGCCCGGGCTGCGCCCCGGCGGCAGCGCGCCACGCGCCTGCCACAGGATGCGCAGGATCCCCAGCGCGTCGACGGCCTGGGCGCCGACCTGGCGCTGCAGCGCCCAGCGGTGCAGCCGCAGCGCCGGCAGCAGCGAGGCCACCGTGGCGCCCATCAGCACCACCAGCCAGGACAGGTAGATCCACAGCAGGAAGATCGGCAGCGTGGCGAACGCCCCGTAGATGACGGTGTAGGAGGGGAAGCGCGTCAGGTAGGCGGTGAACCCGGCCTTCATGACGGCCAGCACCGCCGTCGTGCCCAGCCCGCCCAGCGCGGCGTCGCGCCACAGCACGCGGCAGTTGGGCACGAATACGAACAGGGCGGTGAAGCCCAGGACCGACAACAGCAGGGGCACCAGGTTGAGCAGCAGGCCGACGCCTTCGGGCAGGTCGCCGATGTAGCCCAGGGATTCCCGCGCCAGCACCGAACTGGCCCACAGGCTGGCGCCCATCAGGATCGGCCCCAGGGAAATGATCGCCCAGTACACCAGCAGCCGCTGGCGCATGGGGCGCTGGCGGGCGACGTTCCAGATTTCGTTGAAGGCCTCGTCGATGGTCATGATCAGCAGGATCGAGGTCACGACCAGGAAGGCGCCGCCCACCGCCGTCAGTCCGGACGCCTGCGCCGCGAACTGGTTCAGGTAGCGCATGATGGTGTCCGACACCGAGGGCGGCAGCAGGCTTTCGCCGAGGAAGGTTTCCAGGGCCTGGTGGAATTCGGCGAACAGCGGAAAGGCGGTGAACAGCGCCAGCACCACGGCCAGCATCGGCACGATCGCCAGCACCGTGGTGAAGGTCAGGCTGGAGGCCACCCGGGTCAGCTTGCGGTGCGCGGCGAAGTCCAGCGTGAAACGCAGGATGTCCAGCGCGCGGTTGCGGCGCTCGGCCAGGGACGGGGCGGGAGTCTGCGGTGTCGTCGTCATGGGGCGGGCACGGGGTTTCGGGTCATAATACCAGCATGGAAAGCGTGGAAATCAAATTCAGCCCGGGCCTGCACGGCTTGGCGTGCGTCTGCCTGTTCGGCCTGATCGTCCTGTGCGTGGGCTGGGAGCTGTGGTGGGCGCCGCTGCGTCCCGGCGGCACGTTGATGGCCCTGAAGGCCGTGCCGCTGCTGTTCGCCGTGAGCGGCGTGCTGCGGCGCCGGCTCTACACCCTGCAATGGGTGTCCATGCTCAGTCTGCTCTACCTGATGGAAGGCGTGGTGCGCGCCTGGTCGGACGTCTCGCCGGTATCGGCGGCGCTGGCCGGCCTGGAAATCCTCCTGTCGCTGGGCCTGTACCTGGGCGCCATCCTGTACGTGCGTCCCGCCAAGCGGGCGGCGCGCCATGGCTGAACCGTCGTCCCTGGCCGCGCTGCGCGCGGGCTGCTCGTTCGCGTCCCTGCCGCGCGGCTTCTACGCCCAGGTGGATCCCCGGCCCTTGCGCGGACCGCGCCTGCTGCATGCCAACCCCGACGCGGCGGCCCTGATCGGCCTGGACGCCGCCGCGCTGCGGTCGCCCGAATTCCTGGCCCTGTGTTCCGGCGGCGTCCGGCTGGGGGACGTCCCGCCGTTGGCCACGGCCTACAGCGGCCACCAGTTCGGTGTCTGGGCCGGGCAGTTGGGCGACGGCCGGGCGCATCTGCTGGGCGATGTCCGGACCCCTGACGGCGCCTGGGAAATCCAGCTGAAGGGCTCGGGCCGCACGCCGTATTCCCGCATGGGCGACGGCTGGGCCGTGCTGCGCTCCAGCGTGCGCGAATACCTGGCCAGCGAGGCCATGGCCGGCCTGGGCATCCCGACGACCCGGGCGCTGGCGCTGGCCGCCTCGGACGATCCGGTGGTGCGCGAGACCGTCGAGACCGCCGCCGTCGTCACCCGCCTGGCGCCCAGTTTCGTGCGCTTCGGCCATTTCGAGCACTGGGGCCATTCCCATCACGAGCAGAAGGCCCTGCTGGACTACGTCGTGGATCATTGGTATCCCGAATGCCGGGAAACGGCCGGCGGCGAAGCCGACGTGCCCGCCACGGCCTGCCGGCTGCTGTCCGAGGTGACGCGGCGCACGGCGCGCCTGATCGCCCAATGGCAGCTCGCGGGCTTCTGCCATGGCGTGATGAACACCGACAACATGTCCATCCTGGGCCTGACGCTGGACTACGGGCCCTATGGCTTCATGGACGCCTTTCAGGCGGACCACGTCTGCAACCACAGCGACACGGCGGGGCGCTACGCCTGGAACGCCCAGCCGGCCGTGGCGCGCTGGAACCTGTACCGCCTGGCGGGCAGCCTGCTGGTGCTGGGCTGCGAGGCGCCCGCGCTGGAGGCCTGCCTGGCGCCCTTCGAGGCCGAGTTCCTGGACGCCTACCGCGCCGGCCTGGCGCGCAAGCTGGGCCTGGACGCCTGGCGGCCGGACGACGCGGCGCTGGAGGACGACTGGTGGAACCTGCTGCACGCGCAGCGGGCCGATTTCACCCTGGCCTTCCGCCGGCTGTCCGGCGCCGACCGCGATGCCGGCCCCTGGCTGGCCCTGTTCGCCGATCCCGCGCCGGCGCGCGCCTGGCTGGACCGCTACCTGGCTCGGCGGGCCGGGCAGGGCGGGGACGCGGCCGCGCGCCGCGCCGCCATGGACCGCGCCAATCCGCTCTACGTGCTGCGCAATCACCTGGCGCAGCGCGCCATCGAGGCCGCGCAACGGGGCGACGCCTCGGAGATCGACCGGCTGTGGTCCCTGCTGCGGGATCCGTACACCGAACGCCCCGGCTTCGAATCCTATGCCCGGCCGCCCGACGCCGGCGAGCCGGCGGTGCCGGTCAGCTGCTCGTCCTGATCCGGTAGGCAAGGGGACGCGGCGCAGCCTTCATGCGGGCCGGTGCCCGGCGCGGAAGAAGGCGGTACGAGACGGTCAGCCGTGCCGTCCGGGCCCCCTGTCCGGCGCGAGGACCAGCGTCCGGGGCCGCGCGGCGGGATAGTCCTCGATGAACCGAGGCCGGCCGAACAGCCAGCCCTGCGCGCGGCGGATGCCCAGGACCGACAGCCATCGCGCCTGGGCCTCGGTTTCGACGCCTTCTGCCGTGATCGACAGGCCCTGCGCGCCCGCCAGACGGCCGAGGTGCCGGACGATTTCCCGGGCGGCGCGGGAGTCGTCGATGCGCCGGGTCAGGCGGTGGTCGATCTTGATTCCATCCAGCGTCAGCTCGACCAGGGACTGGAGATTGGCGTAGCCGGTGCCGAAATCGTCCAGATAGACCTGGATGCCCCGGGCGCGGATCTCCTGGATGACGGGGCCGCAGCGTTCGGGCGCCAGCAGGCAGCGCTCGGTCAGCTCCACGTTCAGGAGCGCGCCGTCCAGCGCCCCGGACAGATCCGAGAGCAGCGAGACGGTCTCCATGGTTTCGGCGTCCGCGGCCGACAGATTGATCGACAGGCCGACGGATCCCGGAATCCGTTGCGTGACGCGATCCCTGGCGGCCAGCAAGCAGACCTGCCGGGTGATGTCCCGGATCAGACCGATGCGCTCGGCCAGGGGGATGAAGACGTCCGGCCCGACGCGCGCCCGCGGCCAGCGGATCAGGGCTTCGACGCCGATGGTCCGGCGGTTGCGCAAGTCGACGATGGGCTGGTAGGCGAGGCGGAATTCCTTCCGCTCCAGGGCGAGCCTCAGGGCGGTCCGGGGGTCCGGATCGTCCGAAGTTTCCGCGGCGGCGTCCGGGGCGCCGCCGGTCCTCGTGGGATACGGGAAGCCTTCGATCTCCGGTCCTGGTGCTGTCTCTTCCATGCGGGGTGGCCTTTGATTCTTCGATTCTAGTCAAATCGTTTTGTTACGGATAACATAGTCGTTCATCGAACAAAGGAAGGAACGCAGCCGGTCCGCATGGGTGGCAGACCGGTTCGCGGCACTCATGGATTCCTGATTGCCAGGGGCAATCTAACGTCCGTACCCAGGTACGGAGTCAAGGAGTTCATGAGGTGATGCATTGAATATCGGTCGTGCCGCGAAGCTGGCCGGCGTGAGCGTGGAGACCATCCGCTACTATCAGCGTCGCGGCCTCGTCGCAGTGCCGGCCAAGCCCTTGGGTTCCCACCGCCGCTATTCGCAGGATGTCGTCGAGCGGATCCGCTTCATCAAGCAGGCGCAGGCCTGGGGCTTCTCGCTCGACGAAATCATCCGGCTGCTGCAGCCGCCGCAGGCGATGCAGTGCGCGCAGGTGCAGGAATTGGTGCAGGAGAAAATCCACGTCCTGCATGGCCAGATGCGGGATCTGAGCAGGATGGTCAGGGGGCTGGAATCCCTGCTGGAGCAATGCCGAGGGCAGCCGGGCTGCGCCCAGTGCCCGTTGCGGGCCTACGCGTTCTGCCGGTCGTTCGACATCCGGATGCGGCCAGCATAGGGGCGCGGGAAGAGTCCGTCCGGACGCCGGGGCCGCGTCCGGGGGGATCCCCCGCCAAAGGATGCGATAATCGGGCCTCGGGAAATTTGTCCAGAACATCCCTTGCGCAGGCAGGTCCGGTGGCGTGTGCCTCCGGTCAGGCTCCGACGGTTTTCTTTCACAGAACTTTCCATGTCCGGCAATACCCTGGGTACTCTGTTTCGTGTCACCAATTTCGGCGAATCGCACGGTCCGGCCATCGGCGCCGTGGTCGACGGCTGCCCGCCGGGCATGGCGCTGTCCGAAGCCGACATCCAGGCGGAACTGGACCGGCGCCGGCCCGGGACCTCGCGCCACGTCACCCAGCGCCGCGAGCCGGACACGGTGGAAATCCTGTCGGGCGTGTTCGAGGGCGTGACCACCGGCACGCCCATCGGCCTGCTGATCCGCAACACCGACGCGCGCAGCAAGGACTACAGCAACATCGCCGACACCTTCCGCCCCGGCCACGCCGACTACACCTATTGGAAGAAGTACGGCGTGCGCGATCCCCGGGGCGGCGGGCGCTCCTCGGCGCGTCTGACGGCGCCCACCGTGGCGGCGGGCGCGGTGGCGCGCAAATGGCTGATGCAGGAACACGGCGTGCGCATCCGCGGCTACATGAGCCAGCTCGGGCCGATCCCGATTCCCTTTGAGTCCTGGGACGCCGTGCCGCAGAATCCGTTCTACGCGCCCAACGCCGGCATCGTCCCGGAGCTCGAAGCCTTCATGGACCGGCTGCGCCACGACGGCGACTCCATCGGCGCCCGC
Organism: Castellaniella denitrificans; assembly: GCF_042653765.1. Lineage (NCBI taxonomy): Bacteria > Pseudomonadati > Pseudomonadota > Betaproteobacteria > Burkholderiales > Alcaligenaceae > Castellaniella > Castellaniella denitrificans. The sequence continues at coordinate 436,281 of NZ_JBHSEZ010000028.1, forward strand.
ATCGAAGTCACGGCCGAAGGCCTGCCCGCCGGCTGGGGCGAACCCATCTACGACCGGCTGGACGCGGACATCGCCCACGCGATGATGGGGCTGAACGCCGTCAAGGGCGTGTCGATCGGCTCGGGGTTCGATTGCGTCGCGATGCGCGGCTCGGAACACGGCGACGAAATCGGCCCCGACGGTTTCATGGGCAACCACGCGGGCGGCGTGCTGGGGGGGATTTCCTCCGGCCAGCCGCTGCGGGTGTCGCTGGCGGTCAAGCCCACCTCCAGCATCCGCATCGAACGCCACTCCGTGAACCGGGCCAACGAGCCGGTCATGGTGCAGACGCTGGGACGCCACGATCCCTGCGTGGCGATCCGCGCCACGCCCATCGCCGAGGCCCTGCTGGCCATCGTGCTGATGGACCACGCCCTGCGCCATCGGGGGCAGTGCGCCTGAGGGGGATGAACATGATCCGAACCATCCGCGGCCTTTCCGCGATCGGCCTGGCCGCGCTGCTGGCGGCCTGCGCCCAGGTCCAGACGACCCAGTCGGGGCTGGTGGGCGTGAACCGCACCCAGACCATGTCCACCCTGGTGTCCGAGGCCGAGCTGAACCAGCAGGCGGCGACCGAGTACCGCCAGATCCTGGCCCAGGCCAAGGCCAAGGGCGCCCTGGACACCCCGGCCGCGCAGACCCAGCGGGTCCAGGCGATCGCCCGCAAGCTCATCGCCCAGGCCGGCGTCTTCCGTCCGGACGCGCGCAACTGGGCCTGGGAAATCCACCTGCTGAAGTCCGACGAGGTCAACGCCTGGTGCATGCCGGGCGGCAAGATCGCGGTCTACACCGGCCTGCTCGACAAGATCCAGCCCACGGACGCCGAACTGGCGGCGGTGCTGGGGCACGAGATCTCGCACGCCCTGCGGGAACACGCGCGCGAGCAGGTTTCGCGCCAGATGGCCGCCAACGTCGGCCTGTCGATCCTGTCGGCCGTCACCGGCAACCAAGCCGTGGCCGACTTGGGCTCTTCGCTGACGCAGGTCATGTTCACCCTGCCCAACAGCCGTTCCAACGAGACCGAGGCCGACCGCATGGGCGTGGAACTGGCCGCCCGCGCCGGCTACGATCCGCGCGCCGCCATCACGCTGTGGCAGAAAATGGAACGCGCCGGGGGCGGGGGGCAGCCCGAAATCCTGTCCACGCACCCCTCGTCGCAGAGCCGGATCGCGGATCTGAAACAGGCCTCCGAGATCGTGCTGCCGCTCTACCAGGGCAAGAAAGGTTAGGGCCCCCGTCCGGGATCCCGTCCCGGACCGTGCGGCACCCGCTTGCCGCCCGGCTCGTCCAGGGGCGTCCCTGGCTCAAGCTGGTATCTATTACATCCAATACCAGGATAAGCACTGGCCTTGTCCGGGAAAATCACACTGGCATAATGGGTTCATCGCGTCCGCGCGTCTCGGTCCTTCCGGGCGGATCCGCCGCGGACGGCGCCCATTTCCCGATTTTCGAGGCCACGACCATGCCCCAAACCCTGTACGACAAACTCTGGGACGCCCATGTGGTGCACCAGGGCCCGGACGGCACCTGTCTGCTGTACATCGACCGCCATCTCGTCCACGAGGTCACCAGCCCGCAGGCCTTCGAAGGCCTGGAACTGGCCGGCCGCAAGCCGTGGCGGATCTCCGCCAACCTGGCAGTGGCCGACCACAACGTGCCCACCACGGCGCGCAGCGAAGGCATCCAGGACCCGGTCTCGCGCCTGCAGGTCGACACCCTGGACAAGAACTGCGACACCTGGGGCATCACCGAATTCCGCATGAACGACCGCCGCCAGGGCATCGTCCACGTCATCGGGCCGGAACAGGGCGCCACTCTGCCGGGCATGACCGTGGTCTGCGGCGATTCGCACACCAGCACGCACGGCGCCATGGGGGCGCTGGCCTTCGGCATCGGCACCTCCGAAGTCGAGCACGTCCTGGCCACGCAGACGCTGCTGATGAAAAAGAGCCGCAGCATGCTGGTGCGCGTGGAAGGCGAACTGCCCTTCGGCTGTACGGCCAAGGACCTGATCCTGTACGTGATCGGGCGCATCGGCACGGCGGGCGGCACGGGCTACGCCATCGAGTTCGGCGGCAGCGCCGTGCGCGCCCTGTCCATGGAAGGCCGCATGACGGTCTGCAACATGGCGATCGAGGCCGGCGCGCGCTCGGGCATGGTGGCCGTGGACCAGACCACCATCGACTATTTCAAGGGCCGCCCCTACGCGCCCGAGGGCGCCCTGTGGGACCAGGCCGTGGAATACTGGCGCACCCTGCATTCCGATCCGGACGCGGCCTTCGACCGCGTGGTGGAGATCGACGCGGCCGACATCGAGCCGCAGGTCAGCTGGGGCACTTCGCCGGAAATGGTGGCCGCCGTCGGCGCGCGCGTGCCGGATCCGGCCGCCGAGACCGACGCCGTGCGCCGCAAGGGCATGGAGCGCGCCCTGCAGTACATGGACCTGAAGGCGGGCACGCCGCTGGCCGAAGTCGCCATCGACAAGGTCTTCATCGGCTCCTGCACCAACGCCCGCATCGAGGACCTGCGCGCGGCCGCCGCCGTGGCCAGGGGCCGCCGGGTGGCGCCCAACGTGCGCCTGGCGATGGTCGTGCCGGGCTCCGGCCTGGTCAAGGCCCAGGCCGAGCGCGAAGGGCTGGACCGCATCTTCCTGGACGCCGGCTTCGAATGGCGCGAGCCGGGCTGTTCGATGTGCCTGGCCATGAACGCCGACCGGCTGGAGCCGGGCGAGCGCTGCGCCTCGACCTCGAACCGCAACTTCGAGGGCCGCCAGGGGCAGGGCGGCCGCACCCACCTGGTCAGTCCCGCCATGGCCGCCGCCGCCGCCGTGGCCGGCCATTTCGTCGACGTGCGCACTTTCCAATAGGATTCCGAACATGCAAGCCTTCACCACGCACCGGGGCCTGGTGGCCCCCCTGGACCGGGAAAACGTCGATACCGACCTGATCATCCCCAAGCAGTTCCTGAAGTCCATCAAGCGCACGGGCTTCGGCCCCAACCTGTTCGACGAACTGCGCTACCTGGACCACGGCGAGCCCGGCATGGACAACAGCCGCCGGCCGCAGAACCCGGATTTCGTGCTGAACCAGCCGCGCTACCAGGGCGCCTCGATCCTGCTGTGCCGCAAGAACTTCGGCTGCGGCTCCAGCCGCGAGCACGCGCCCTGGGCCCTGCAGCAGTACGGCTTCCGCGCGCTGATCGCGCCGTCCTACGCCGACATCTTCTTCAACAACAGCTTCAAGAACGGCCTGCTGCCCATCGTGCTGCCCGAGGCCGTGGTGGCCCGCCTGTTCCAGGCCGTCGAGGCCGCGCCGGGCTACGAGCTGACCGTGGACCTGGCCGGACAGCGGGTGACCGCGCCCGACGGCGAGTCCTGGTCCTTCGAGATCGACGCCTACCGCAAGGAATCGCTGCTGAAGGGCCTGGACGAGATCGGCCAGACCCTGCTGCACGCTGGCGAAATTCGCGCCTTCGAGGCGCGGCGCCTGGCGCAACACCCCTGGCTGGCGCGCGAGAATCCCGGCGGCCTTTGATTTTCCGTCCTTTCCTCAACCCCCAGGCGCCGCGCGCGAGCGGCGCCTTCCGGCCCGACCGGCGGCATGCGCGGATCCCTCCGCGTCCCGCGGGCCGGGCTTTCACGAATCGGAATCCTTCATGACTTCTCGCATCGCAGTCCTGCCGGGCGACGGCATCGGCCCTGAAATCGTCGAGCAGGCGGTGCGCGTGCTGCGCGCGCTGGACCTAGACCTGGAACTGACCGAGGCGCCCGTGGGCGGCGCCGCCTACGCGGCCAAGGGCCATCCCCTGCCCGAGGACACCCTGGCCCTGGCCAAGCGTTCCGACGCCGTGCTGTTCGGCGCCGTGGGCGACTGGAAATACGATCACCTGGAACGCGCCCTGCGCCCGGAACAGGCGGTGCTGGGCCTGCGCAAGGCCCTGGGGCTGTTCGCCAACCTGCGCCCGGCGATCCTGTATCCGGAACTGGCCAACGCCTCGTCGCTCAAGCCCGAAGTGGTCGCCGGCCTGGACATCCTGATCGTGCGCGAACTGACGGGCGACATCTATTTCGGCCAGCCGCGCGGCGTGCGCACGCTGGAGGACGGCCCATTCGCGGGCGAGCGCCAGGGCTACGACACCATGCACTACGCCGAGTCCGAGATCCGCCGCATCGCCCACGTGGCCTTCCAGGCGGCGGCCAAGCGCCAGGGCCGGCTGTGCAGCGTGGACAAGGCCAACGTGCTGGAAACCTCGCAGTTCTGGCGCGACATCGTGACCGACGTGGCGCGCGAATATCCCAAGGTCGAACTCTCCCACATGTATGTGGACAATGCCGCGATGCAGCTCGTGCGCGCGCCCAAGGCCTTCGACGTGGTGGTGACCGGCAATCTGTTCGGCGACATCCTGTCGGACGAGGCCGCTATGCTGACGGGCTCGATCGGCATGCTGCCCTCGGCGTCGCTGAACGCCAGCCGGCAGGGCCTGTACGAGCCCAGCCACGGTTCGGCGCCGGACATCGCCGGCCAGAACGTCGCCAATCCCCTGGCGACCATCCTGTCGGCGGCCATGATGCTGCGCTATTCCCTGGACGCGGCGCCCGCCGCCGACCGGATCGAGGCCGCCGTGCAGGCGGTGCTGGCCCGGGGCTTGCGCACGGCCGACATCTTCGAGGCCGGCACCACGCGGGTTTCGACCTCGGAAATGGGCGATGCCGTGCTGAAGGCATTAAACTGAAGCATTAAACTAGGCGTTCATACATCCACTTTTACGGTTCAGGCAGGAATTTATGGCTCAGGCAGTCGGTTTGGTCGGTTGGCGCGGGATGGTCGGCTCGGTGCTCATGCAGCGCATGCGCGACGAAAAGGACTTCGATTTGTTCGAACCGGTCTTCTTTTCCACCAGCAACGCGGGCGGCGCGGCGCCGGCCTGGGCGGCGGGCGCGGGCCCCCTGCAGGACGCGCACGACATCGAGGCCCTGCGCAAGCTGCCGATCATCGTCACCGCCCAGGGCGGCGACTACACGACCGAGGTCTACCCCAAGCTGCGCGCCGCCGGCTGGAAGGGCCTGTGGATCGACGCCGCCAGCACCCTGCGCATGAAGGACGACGCCATCATCGTGCTCGACCCGGTCAATCGCCCGGTGATCGACGCCGCCCTGCGGCGCGGCGTGCGCGACTTCATCGGCGGCAACTGCACCGTCAGCTGCATGCTGATGGGCCTGGCGGGCCTGTTCAAGGCCGACATGGTCGAATGGATGACCTCCATGACCTACCAGGCCGCCTCGGGCGGCGGCGCGCGCCACATGCGCGAACTCCTGGTCCAGTTCGGCATCCTCAACCAGGCCGTGGCCGGCCAGCTCGCCGATCCGGCCTCCGCCATCCTGGACATCGACCGGGGCGTGCTCAAGGCCCAGCAGGATCCCGGCCTGCCGCGCGAAAACTTCGGCGTGCCCCTGGGCGGCAGCCTGATCCCCTGGATCGACAAGGACCTGGGCGACGGCGTCTCGCGCGAGGAATGGAAGGGCGGCGCGGAAACCAACAAGATCCTCGGGCGCGGCCCGGGCTTCGGCACCGATCCGGTGCCGGTCGACGGCCTGTGCGTGCGGATCGGCGCCATGCGCTGCCACAGCCAGGCGCTGACGATCAAGCTGCGGCGCGACGTTCCCCTGGACGAGATCAACGACGCCGTGCGCACGGGCACCGACTGGGCCCGCCTGGTGCCCAACGACCGCGAATCCTCCATGCGGGACCTGACCCCCGTGGCGGTGACCGGCACGTTGGACATCCCCGTGGGGCGCCTGCGCAAGATGTCGATGGGACCCCAATATCTCAGCGCCTTCACGGTCGGCGACCAGTTGCTGTGGGGCGCCGCGGAACCCCTGCGCCGCATGCTGCGCATCGCCCTGGGCGAACTCTGAACGATAGAAGAAGAATGGAAAAAAATCCCCACGCCGTGCCTTCGACCCAAGACCACCCGACCCCAGCGCGCCGGACCCCGGCGGGCCGCCTGGCGGCCGGCGCCCTGGCGCTGGCCTTCCTGGCGGGCGGGGCGGCCCAGGCCGCGACCTTCGGCCATGCGCGCCTGGCCTCCGGAGCGGGCGAGCCGCTGCTGATCCTGGTGCCGGTCTCCGGCCTGACGGACGCCGACCTGCAGGCCTTGTCGGCCCGGCCCGCGCCGGCCGCCGACTGGGCCCAGGCGGGGCTGACGCCGCCGGTGCCGCTCGACAGCCTGTCCGTTTCCGTCGGCGCCGACGTCCGGCCCGACGGCCGCCGCGTCCTGCGCGTCGGTTCCGGGCAGGCCTTCTCCGGCAACCTGGCGGACCTGCTGCTGGACGTGCGCACGGCCACCGGCGAACAGCGCTACCAGGTATCCCTGGTGGCTCCGGGTCCGGCCCGGAACGCCGCCTCGTCCGCCGACGCCCGGCCGGCGGGGCAGGGCGGGGCGTCGGCGGACGCAGTGGGGGCCGCCGCGCCGCATGCCAGCACCCGGCGGGTGCCGGCCGGCGCCATCGCCGTGCGTCCCGGCGACACGATGTTCGCCATCAGCCGCCGCCATGCGGTCGACGGCGTTTCCGTCTACCAACTGATGATGGCGCTGCAGCGCGCCAATCCCCAGGCCTTCATCCACGACAACGTCAACCTGGTGCGCGCCGGCGCGTCGCTGGCGGTGCCGGACATCAACGACATGCTGTCGATTTCCGACGCCGAGGCCCGGCGCCAGTTCCAGGCCCAGGCCGCCGCCTTCGCGCGGATGCGCGGGCGCCTGGCCGGTACCGCGGCCGAGGCGGGCGCGGGCCAGGCCTCGGCGGGGGCCGTCTCGCAGGAAGAATCCCGGACGGGCGCCAGGCCCGCCGGCGCGGCGGGCGATCGCCTGCGCCTGAGCGAATCCGGGCACAAGGGCGCCGACGCGGCCGCCGACGCCCGCACGGCCCGGGGCCATGCCCTGAAGGACGCCGAAGCCCGGGTCGACCAGCTCCAGAGCAACGTCCAGAACCTGAACCAGGCCCTGCAATCCCAGGGCGAGGCCGCGCGCAATGCCGCCGCCCAGGGGGCCGAGGTCATCGGGCATTCGATCCAGCAGATCGCCAGCGCGATCAGCGAAGCCAGCCAGGAAGCCGCCGCCCAGGCCGACGGGGTGGCCGCGGCGGACGGGAACGCCGGGGCTTCCGGCTCGGCCGGTACGGCGGCCCCGGGGGCGAACGCGGCCGGCGCGGGCGCAGCGGGGGCACAGGCGGGCTCCGGCTCCGCTGCCGGCGGCTCGTCCGCGAACGCCGCGGCGGGTTCCGGGGGCGCGGCTTCCTCCGCTTCCGCTGGCGCCGCCTCGGCAGGTCCCGGCGCCGCGCCGGGCGCGGCCAGCCCGGCCGCCCAGGCGGCCGAGCTGCAGCCTTCCGAGCGTGCCCAGCACCGGGCCTCGTGGCTCCAGGACCACCTGCTGGGCGTGATGACGGGCCTGCTGGCCCTGATCGTGCTCATCATCGCTTGGCTGCTGCGCCGGGCCAACGCCGCCCGGGACGAGGCCGACGCCAGCCCCCGGGTGACGGAATCCATGGTGCGCGAGCGGATCCAGGACATCGACCTGGATCTCGAGCCGGGCGAATCGCGCCCGCCGCAGCGCTGACCGGACGCGGACGGGCGGCCATGACGGCCCTCCGTCCGCGCCGCCGCATCGACACTCGCATCGGAAACCGATCCTCATGGGACGCATCGCGCTCGGGCTGAGCTACGACGGCCGGGGCTGGCAAGGCTGGCAGACCCAGCCCGGCGGCCGGACCCTGCAGGACGTCCTGGAATCGGCGTTGCGCCGCTTCCTGGCGACGCCCGCCGTGGCCACCGTCTGCGCCGGCCGCACCGACGCCGGCGTGCATGCGCTGCAGCAGGTCGTGCACCTGGACACCGGCGCCGTCCGGCGCGACGAGTCCTGGGTGCGGGGGCTGAACGCCCTGCTGCCGGATACCCTGGCCGTGCAGTGGGCCCGCGCCGTCCCCGACGATTTCCACGCCCGCTTCGACGCCCGCGCCCGCACCTATTTCTACGTGCTGCGCAGCGCTCCGGTGCGTTCCCCCATCCTGCACGGGCGGACCGGCTGGGTGCACGACCGGCTCGACGACGGCGCCATGCGCGCCGCCGCCGCCCTGCTGGTGGGCGAGCACGATTTCAGCGCCTTCCGCTCGTCCGAGTGCCAGGCGGCCAGCCCGGTGCGTACCCTGCAGGCGCTGGAGATCCATCGCGGCGGGGATTTCCTGGTCTTCGAATTCCGCGCCAACGCCTTCCTGCACCACATGGTGCGCAACCTGATGGGCGTGCTGGTGATGGTGGGGCGGGGCCGGCGCCCGCCCGAATGGGCGGCCGAGCTGCTGCGCGAGCGCGACCGGCGGCGGGCCGCGCCCACCTTCATGCCCGACGGCCTGTACCTGGCGCACGCCGATTATCCGGATGCGGACCTGCCGCAGCGCACGGCCCGGGAGGCCCTGCGCCATCACCTGGGGATGCTGGATGCCGCTCCGATTCGTCTGGCATGGGGCAGTCCGTAGGGGACTGCCCTATGTCCCGCCTCATCCCGAGGCGGCCCGCCTGAAGCTTCGTATAGAATTGAGCGATTTGATTGCGAACGGGGCAAGCCCGCGTCGTTCCGTTTCCCGTTTCATGGAAGCACGATGAAACCTCTCCTGACGATCTCCCGGTGGATCGACGCGCTGAACACGGTCGTCGGCCGGGCCGTGACCTGGCTGGTGCTGGTGGTGGCCGTGGTCAGCGCCGGCAACGCCGTGGCGCGCAAGCTGTTCAGCCTCGGGTCCAACGCCTGGCTGGAATTGCAGTGGTACCTGTTCGGGGCCATCTTCCTGCTGGCGGCGGGCTATACCTTCCTGCGCAACGAGCACGTCCGGGTGGACGTCCTGTCGCAGAAGCTGCCCGAGCGCGTCCAGGTCGGGATCGAGATCTTCGGCGTGCTGTTCTTCCTGCTGCCGGCGGCCTGCCTGGTGTTCTGGCTGTCGATCCCGTTCTTCTGGGAATCGTGGATCACCCATGAGCTGTCCTCGAACACCGAAGGCCTGATCCGCTGGCCGGCCAAGCTCCTGATCCCGGTCGGCTTCGCCCTGCTGATCCTGGCGGGGCTCTCGCACCTGGTCAAGTGCATCGGCTTCCTGCGGGGCCGGTGCCCCAATCCGATGCAGGTCTCCAGCGGCAAGAGCGACGAGGAAGCCCTGGTGGAAGACATCCTGGCGGCCCAGCGGCAGGCCGGCCTCGAACAACAACAAGAACAGGGACGCTGAGCATGGAATTCCTCGTCGACAATCTCGCGCCGATCATGTTCTTCAACCTGATCGTGTTCCTGCTGCTGGGCTTCCCGGTCGCCTTCTCGCTGGCCGCCACGGGCGTGCTCTATGGCCTGGTGGCCATCGACCTGAACCTGATGAGCCCGCTGCTGTTCCAGGCGCTGCCCCAGCGGGTGTTCGGCATCGTCGGCAACGACACGCTGCTGGCCGTGCCCTTCTTCACCTTCATGGGGCTGATCCTGGAGCGCTCCGGCATGGCCGAGGACCTGCTCGATACGGTCGGCCAGCTCTTCGGCCCGCTGCGCGGCGGGCTGGCGATCGCGGTGGTGTTCGTCGGCGCGCTGCTGGCGGCGACCACCGGCGTGGTGTCAGCCTCGGTCATTTCCATGGGGCTGATCTCGCTGCCCATCATGCTGCGCTACGGCTACGATCGGCGCCTGGCCTCCGGCGTCATCGCCGCGTCCGGCACCCTGTCGCAGATCATCCCGCCCTCGCTGGTGCTGATCATCCTGGCCGACCAGCTCGGGCGTTCCATCGGCGACATGTACCGGGGCGCCATGCTGCCCGGCCTGCTGCTGGCCGGGGCCTACATGGCGTACATCTTCCTGGTGGCCATCGTGCGGCCCGGCCACGTGCCGGCCCTGCCGCCGGAGGCGCGCGGCTTCGTCGACGCGCGCGGCCGGCGCGGCCTGCGGTCCCTGGCGTTCCTGACCCTGATCGCGGCCGCGGCCGCCTACTGGGGCTCGGACTACTACTTCCGAGCCCATACCGACGTGCCGGTGGACGAGCGCGTCGTCATCGTCCTGCTGATCTGGGGCGCGGCCGCCCTGGCGATGGCCCTGGCCAACCGCTTCCTGCGCCTGAAGTTGCTGTCGTCCCTGGCCGAGCGGGTCGTGTTCGTGATGATCCCGCCGCTGGCGCTGATCTTCCTGGTGCTGGGCACCATCTTCATCGGCGTGGCCACGCCCACGGAAGGCGGCGCGATGGGCGCCATCGGCGCGCTGATCATGGCGGTGTCGCGCGGCCGCTTTTCCATGAAGCAGCTGCGCCAGGCCATGGAAAGCACGGCCCGGCTGTCCTGCTTCGTGGTGTTCATCCTGGTGGGCTCGACCATCTTCAGCCTCAGCTTCCGGGGCATCAACGGCGACCTCTGGGTCGAACAACTGCTGCTGCACGTGCCCGGCGGCGAGCTCGGCTTCCTGGTCGTGGTCAGCGTGATGACCTTCTTCCTGGCCTTCTTCCTGGACTTCTTCGAACTGGCCTTCATCATCGTGCCGCTGCTGGGGCCGGTGGCCGACAAGATGGGCATCGACCTGATCTGGTTCGGCGTGCTGCTGGCGGTGAACATGCAGACTTCCTTCGTGCATCCGCCGTTCGGCTTCGCGCTGTTCTACCTGCGCTCCGTGGCGCCCAAGGAGGACTACCACGACCGCGTCACCGGCAAGCTGATCCCGAAGGTCACCACGGCCCAGATCTACTGGGGCTCGATTCCCTTCATCGTCATCCAGATCCTGATGGTGGTGGCGGTGCTGGCCTTCCCCGGCCTGGTGACCCACTACAAGAGCGACGCGCCCACCGTCGATCCGGCCAGCGTCACCTTCGGCCAGGACAGCGCCTACGGTCAGGACGGCTACGGCGCGGGCGACGCCGGGGCGGCGTTCCAATGAGCGCGCCGGCCGCATCGTCCGCCGGGCCGGCGGAAGGCGTCCCCGGATTTCGGCGCACGCGCGTCAAGATCTGCGGGCTGACCCGTCCGCAGGACCTGGACGCGGCCGTGGCGGCCGGCGCCGACGCCGTCGGCCTGGTCTTCTATCCGCCCAGCCGCCGCTGCCTGACGCCGGATCGGGCCGCCGCGCTGCGCGCCCGGGTGCCGGCCTTCGTCGGCGTCACGGCCCTGTTCGTCAATCCCGACGCCCGGACGGTGAGCCAGGTGATCGAGGCCGTGCGTCCCGACCTGCTGCAATTCCACGGCGAGGAATCGCCCGATTTCTGCGCCGGCTTCGGCGTGCGCCACGTGAAGGCCTTCCGGGCCGGGTCGCCCGGCATGGACACGGCGGCCGGGCTGGCCCGGGCCTGCGAGGCCCACGGCCGGGCGGCCGGCTGGCTGTTCGACAGCTACAGCACGGGCTATGGCGGCAGCGGCAGCGGCTTCGACACCGCGCTGCTGGCCGACGTCCCCCGGGGCGAGGGCATGCCGGCCCTGATCCTGTCGGGCGGCCTGAAGGCCGAAACGGTCGGCGCGCAGATCGCCGCCCTGGCGCCGTTCGCCGTGGACGTCAGCAGCGGAGTGGAATCGGCGCCCGGGATCAAGGACCCAGCGCGCATCCAGGCGTTCATGCGGGCGGTGCGCGCCGCCGACGCCGACCGGGCATCTTGAAGACGGCCCCCCCCCGCAACCTTCGGCTTGCGTCCACCGCGCGGCTTGCAAGCCGCGCGGGGACTCGGGCCGGCCTCAGGCGGCGGCGCGGCGGGCCGAGCGGTTCGCGGCCAGGGCCGCCAGGGTGCAGGCCGCGCCCGACAGCAGGTACAGGCTGATCCCGCCCAGGCCGTAGCGGTCCGAGACGCCCAGCGCGACCAGCGGCGCGAAGGCCGCGCCCACCAGCCAGGCCAGGTCGGCGGTCAGCGCGGCGCCCGTGTAGCGGCACGCCGGCAGGAAATTGGCGGTCGCGGTGCCCGACGACTGGCCGTAGGACAGGCCCAGCAGGGCGAAGCCGATCAGGATGAAGGCGTCCTGATGCACCGCGCCGCCGCCCAGCAGCCAGGGCGAGGCGAGGGCGAAGGCGCCGATCAGCACGGCGACGAGGCCCAGCGTGTGGCGCCGGCCGATGCGGTTGGCCAGGTATCCGGAACACAGCATGGCCGCCAGGGCGACCGCGGCGCCCGCGAGCTCGACCGACAGCACCTGGGATACGGTCCGCTGGTGCCGCAGGACGAGCCAGGACAGCGGGAACAGCGTGACCAGGTGGAACAGGGCATAGCTCGCCAGCGAGGCGAAGGCGCCGGTGACGATGTGCCGGCCCTGGGTGCGGACCATCTCCAGCGTGCCGATCGGGCGCAGCTCGCGTTCTTCCAGCAGGCGCGAGAATTCATTGTCCATCACGAGCCGCAGGCGGGCGAACAGGCCGACGACGTTGATGGCGAAGGCCACGAAGAACGGGAAGCGCCAGCCCCAGCCGTTGAAGTCGGCCGGATCCAGGCGGGCGTGCAGGTAGAGGAAGAGGGCGCCGGCCACGAAAAAGCCGATGGGCGCCGACAACTGCCCGAGCATGGCGTACCAGCCGCGGCGCCGGGCGGGCGCGTTCAGGGCCAGCAGCGAGGGCAGGCCGTCCCAGGAACCGCCCCAGGCGATGCCCTGCAGGCAGCGGAAGAGCGCCAACAGGACGATGGCGGGCGCGCCCAGGGTCTCGTGGACGGGCAGGAAGGCGATGCCCGCCGTGGCCGTGCCCAGCAGGAACAGCGCCGCCGTCAGCTTCACGCCCCGGCCCCAGTGCTTCTGCACGTGCATGAAGAGCGTCGTGCCGAAGGGCCGGGCGATGAAGGCCAGGGCGAAGATCGCAAAGGCGTACAGCGTGCCGGCGAGGGGATCCGCGAACGGAAAGAACACCTGGGGGAACACGATCACCGACGCGATCCCGTAGGTGAAGAAATCGAAGTATTCCGACGTGCGGCCGATGATCACGCCGACGGCGATGTCGCCCGGGGATACGGAAGGGTGGCCCTCGGCGTGGCGGGCGGCCCTGGCCTGGTCGTCTTCCCGGGCGCGCGGTCCGGGCAAGCGGGTGCTGAGGATATCTGTCGTCATCGGGTCCTCCTGGTCTGCGGTGCGGGCCGCCGCGCGCAGGCGGCCTCGCGCATAGAATCCCACGCCGGCGGCACGGCCCGCCATTGGACATTACCCGCAGTAACCCTGCGGACCGAAGGGGCATGAGTCAAAATGTCCAATTTCCACCTCGACATTTCAAATCTATAGTATCGGCCTTCGCGTGAAATCGGCATCCAAGGCAATGAGGCACGACAAGATTCTGAAAATACTGCTGGGCGCCGGCCCGGCCCTGCTGCTGGGCGGCTGCGACGCCGTGCTGCTGAACCCGGCGGGCGACGTGGCCCTGCAGCAGCGCAACCTGATCTACACGGCGACCGGGCTGATGCTGATCGTCATCCTGCCGGTGATCGTCGCCACGATCCTGTTCGCCTGGCGCTACCGGGCGGCCAACCGCAAGGCGCGCCACGACCCCGACTGGGATCATTCCACCCGCCTGGAACTGGTGATCTGGTCGGTGCCGCTGATGATCATCATCGCGCTGGGCAGCGTCACCTGGGTCAGCACCCACCTGCTCGATCCCTACCGTCCGCTGAGCCGGATCTCGGCGGACAAGCCCCTGGCCGCCCACGTCGAGCCGCTCACCGTCGAGGTCGTCGCCCTGGACTGGAAATGGCTGTTCATCTACCCGGAATACGGCTTCGCCACCGTGAACGAACTGGCGGCGCCGGTGGACCGGCCGATCCGCTTCAAGATCACGGCCTCCTCGGTGATGAATTCCTTCTTCATCCCCGCCCTGGCCGGCCAGATCTACGCCATGCCGGGCATGCAGACCACGCTGCACGCGGTGATCAACGCCCCCGGGAACTATGAGGGCATGTCCGCGAACTACAGCGGCGCGGGCTTTTCCGGCATGCATTTTCGCTTCCACGGCCTGGACCAGGCCGGTTTCGACGCCTGGGTGGAAAAGAACCGCGCCGCCGGCGGGACCCTGGACCGCGCCGGGTACCTGGCTCTGGAGCGGCCCAGCGAGAACGATCCGGTGCGCCGCTGGGCGGCCGTCGATCCCGACCTGTACCGCCTGATCCTGAATCGCTGCGTGCGGCCCGGTTCGACCTGCATGAGCGATCTCATGCAGCCTATGGAGAAGTAAAGATGGATTTGCGAACCTGGATCCTGGGCCGGCTCAGCCTGGAAGCCATCCCCTACCACGAGCCGATCCTGGTGGCCACCTTCGCCGGCGTGGCCGTGATCGGACTGGCCGTCCTGGCCCTGATGACGCGCTACCGCCTCTGGGGTCCCCTGTGGCGCGACTGGATCGTCAGCATCGACCACAAGAAGATCGGCATCATGTACATGGCGCTGGGCGTGGTGATGCTGCTGCGCGGCTTCGCCGACGCGGCCATGATGCGCCTGCAGCAGGCGATGTCCTTCGGCGATGCGCTGGGCTACCTGCCGCCGCACCACTACGACCAGATCTTCACCGCGCACGGCGTGATCATGATCTTCTTCGTGGCCATGCCGTTCATCACCGGCCTGATGAACTACGTCGTGCCGCTGCAGATCGGCGCGCGCGACGTGGCCTTTCCGTTCCTGAACAACTTCAGCTTCTGGATGACCACCGGCGGCGCCGTCCTGGTGATGATGTCGCTGTTCGTGGGCGAATTCGCCCGCACCGGCTGGCTGGCCTATCCGCCGCTCTCGGGCCTGGACTTCAGCCCCGACGTGGGGGTGGATTACTACATCTGGGCCCTGCAGGTCGCCGGGGTGGGCACGCTGCTGTCGGGGATCAATCTGGCGGTCACCATCATCAAGATGCGCGCGCCGGGCATGAAGCTCATGAAGATGCCGGTCTTCACCTGGACCGCGCTGTGCACCAACATCCTGATCATCATCACCTTCCCGGTGCTGACGGCCACGCTGGCGCTGCTGGGCATGGACCGCTACCTGGGCACCCAGTTCTTCACCAACGACCTGGGCGGCAACCCGATGATGTACGTGAACCTGATCTGGATCTGGGGCCATCCCGAGGTCTACATCCTGATCCTGCCGCTGTTCGGCGCGTTCTCCGAGATCACCTCCACGTACTGCGGCAAGCGCCTGTTCGGCTACACCTCCATGGTGTACGCGACCATCGTGATCACGGTGCTGTCCTACCTGGTCTGGCTGCACCACTTCTTCACCATGGGGTCGGGCGCCAGCGTCAATTCCTTCTTCGGCATCACGACGATGATCATCTCGATCCCCACGGGGGCGAAGATCTTCAACTGGCTGTTCACCATGTACCGGGGCCGCATCCGCTTCGAGCTGCCGATGATGTGGACGGTGGCCTTCATGATCACCTTCGTGATCGGCGGCATGACGGGCGTGCTGCTGGCCGTGCCGCCGGCCGACTTCGTGCTGCACAACAGCCTGTTCCTGATCGCCCACTTCCACAACGTCATCATCGGCGGGGTGGTGTTCGGCGTGTTCGCCGCGATCAACTACTGGTTCCCGAAGGCCTTCGGCTTCCGCCTGAACGTGTTCTGGGGCAAGTGCTCGTTCTGGTGCTGGGTGGTGGGCTTCTGGGTCGCCTTCATGCCGCTCTACATCCTGGGCCTGATGGGCGTCACCCGCCGCCTGAGCCACTTCGAGGATCCCTCGCTGCAGATCTGGTTCCAGGTCGCCGCGGTTGGCGCCTTCCTGATCGCGCTGGGCATCGCCTTCTTCCTGGTGCAGATCTACGTCAGCTGGCGCGACCGCGAGGCGCTGCGCGACGTCACGGGCGACCCCTGGGACGGCCGCACGCTGGAATGGTCCACCTCGTCGCCGCCGCCGGACTACAACTTCGCCTTCACGCCGCGCGTCCATGAGCGCGACGCCTGGTGGCACATGAAGCAGGCGGGCTACCGCCGGCCCGAAAGCGGCTTCGTCGACATCCACATGCCGAAGAACACCGCCGCCGGCTTCACGCTGGCAGCGCTGAGCTCGGTCCTCGGCTTCGCCCTGATCTGGCACATGTGGGCGCTGGTGATCGCGTCCTTCGCGGCCCTGATCGCCGCCGCCATCCACCACACCTTCAACTACCACCGCGACACCCACGTCGCCGCCGCGGACGTGGCGCGCGCGGAGGAAGCCCGCACCCTGCAGTTGGCCCGCCATGTCTGATACCCACATCCTGCATCCCCAAGCGGCCGGCGGTCCGGCCTCCGTTCCCGACTTCGTCGTGCGGGAGCCCCATCATCCGGAAAACGGCACGCTGCTCGGCTTCTGGATCTACCTGATGAGCGACTGCCTCATCTTCGCCTGCCTGTTCGCCGTGTACGGCGTGCAGGGCAGGGCGTATGCCGGCGGCCCCACGGGAGCGGACCTGTTCGACCTGAAGCTGGTGGCGGTGAACACGGCCATGCTGCTGTTCTCGTCCATCACCTACGGCTTCGCCATGCTGGAAGCGCAGCGCGCCCGGCTGCGCGGGACGCTGGCCTGGCTGGTCGTCACCGGCCTGTTCGGGCTGGCCTTTCTGGGACTGGAGCTGTTCGAGTTCCACCACCTGATCGAACAGGGCGCCGGCCCGTGGCGCAGCGCCTTCCTGTCGTCCTTCTTCACGCTGGTCGGCACCCACGGCCTGCACGTGACCTTCGGGATCGTGTGGCTGGTCACGCTGCTGTTCCAGCTCGGCCGCCACGGCCTGATTCCCGAGAACCGCCGCCGCCTGATGTGCCTGTCGATGTTCTGGCACTTCCTGGACGTGGTCTGGATCGGCGTCTTCACCTTTGTCTACCTGATGGGAGTGCTGCCATGAGCAACGGCCACCACACCACGCCCGGGCACGACGCGGCCCACACCGGGGAAGGCGGCCACGCGCCCGGCACGTTCCGGGGCTACATGACCGGCTTCGTCCTGTCGGTGATCCTGACCGCGATTCCCTTCTGGCTGGTCATGGACGGCGTCCTGGCCAGCTCCGGCGCCACCGCGCTGGCGATCCTGCTGATCGGCGCCGCGCAGATGATCGTGCACATGGTGTATTTCCTGCACATGAGCCCCCGCTCCGAAGGCGGCTGGACCCTGCTGGCGCTGATCTTCACCGTCATCATCGTGGCCATCGCTTTGGCGGGGTCGCTGTGGGTGATGTACCATCTGAACGTCAACATGATGCCGGGGCACCTGCACGACATGCCGTCGATGTAGATCCCGCGCGGACGCGGTCCCGCCCGGCCGGCCGCGCCCGCCGTCCCCCCGGGTCCGCTTCCTTCCGCCCACCGTGTCCCAACGCCCCTCACGTCCTCTGCCCACGGGATGGCTCGTCCTCTGGACCGTCCTCCTGGCGGCGGCGCTGGGCGGCTTCGTCGCGCTGGGCACCTGGCAGATCCACCGGATGCACTGGAAGCACGCCCTCATCGCCCGGGTCGATGGCTTCCTGCGCGCGCCGCCCGTGGCCGCGCCCGGGCCGCGCGCCTGGGCCGGCCTGCGGGCCGACCGTGACGAATACCGCCGGGTCGAACTGCGGGGCGTCCTGCTGGACCGCGAGATCCTGGTCCAGGCCAATACCCGCCTGGGTGCCGGATTCTGGGTCATGACGCCCCTGTGGCGCGACGGCGGCGGCTATGTCTTCATCAATCGCGGCTTCGTCGATGCCGCGCACCGCGATCCCGCCCGCCGGGGCGAAGCCCCGCCGGCCGGCCCGGTCCGGATCGAGGGCCTGCTGCGCCTGTCGCAGCCGGGCGGCGGCTTCCTGCGGAGCAACGCGCCGACCGAGGGCCGCTGGTATTCCCGCGACGTGGCCGCCATGGCCCGGTCCCTGGGCCTGTCGCCCGTCGCGCCGTATTTCGTCGACCAGTCGGCGGAGGGCGGGGCCGCCGCGCCGGAGGACGCCTTCCAGGCGGAGCCGCCGCGCTGGCCCGTGCCCGGCCTGACGGTCGTGCGTTTCCGCGACGAGCACCTCGGCTACGCGCTCACCTGGTACGCCCTGGCGGCCATGACGGCGGCGGCGATGGCCTACGGCGCGCGCCAGGAATGGCGCCGCCGCGCGGCGGCGGGCACGGATCCGCGGGGGGAGGTCCGGTGAGCCGGCCGGGCCGCGCGTCCCGGCCGGCGCTTCCGGACGGCTCGCACGTGGCGGGTCGGCAGAACCTGCGCCTGCTGGTCCAGCTGCGCTGGATCGCGGTGCTCGGCCAGGTGCTGGCCATCGCCGTGGCCGTGGCCGGGTTCTCCCTGGCGCTGCCGCTGTCCGACATGGGGGCGGTGGTGGTCCTGCTGATCGTCTACAACTTCTTCAGCCAGCTGCGCCTGAAATGGCACCTGCCCGTGAGCCAGATCGAGCTGTTCCTGGCGCTGCTCGTCGACGTCATGGCCCTGACCGCCCAGCTCTACCTGAGCGGCGGCGCCACCAATCCGTTCATTTTCCTTTACCTGCTGCAGGTGGCCCTGGCCGCCGTCCTGCTGCGGCGGCGCACGACCTGGATGATGGCGGGCGTCACCTCGGCCGCGTTCGCCGGGCTGGTGCTGACCCGCCACCACGGCTACACCCTGCCGCTGGACTTGGGCGGCGGGCTGGACAGTCCCTTCGTGCTGGGCATGCTGGTCTGTTTCGCCCTGAACGCCGTCCTGCTGGCGGCCTTCATCACCCGCATCACCCACAACGTGCGCACGCGCGACGCGCGGCTGGCGGCGCTGCGCCAGCGCGCCTCCGAGGAAGAGCACATCGTCCACATGGGCCTGCTGGCCTCGGGCGCGGCCCATGAGCTGGGCACGCCCCTGGCGACCCTGGACGTGATCCTGGGGGACTGGGCGCATGCGCCCGCCGTGGCCGCCGATCCCGAACTGCGGCAGGACGTGCGCGACATGCAGGCCCAGGTGCAGCGCTGCAAGACCATCCTGGGCGGCATCCTGATGTCGGCCGGCGAGGTGCGCGGCGAGGCTCTGACGCGCACCACCGTGAGCGCCTTCCTGGACGGGCTGGTGGCGCAATGGCGGCAGGCCCACCCGGCGGCCCGCCTGCGCTACCGCCGTACGATCGACACGGACGCGCCGGTGATCGCCGACCAGGGCCTCCAGCAGATGGTGTTCAACGTCCTGAACAACGCGCTGGAAGCCTCGCCGACCCTGCAGGAGCTCACCGCGGTCCTTGAAGACGGCCAGCTCACGCTCGAAATCCGCGACCGGGGGCCGGGCTTCGTCCAGGACGTCCTGCGCTCGCTGGGCAAGCCCTACCGGTCCACCAAGGGCCGGCCGGGCAGGGGGCTGGGCCTGTTCCTGTCGCACAAGGTGGCCCGGTCCCTCAGCGGCACCCTGAGCGCGAGCAACCTGCCCGAAGGCGGCGCCTGCGTCACGATCCGCTTTCCCTTGTCCGCACTGACGCCGGAGGATGCCGATGAGCCCGCTGAATGAACCCCTCGCCGAAGCGCAGCGCCTGCTGCTCGTGGTCGAGGATGACGAGTCGCTGTCGCATTCCCTGGCGCGCTCGTTCGAGCGCCGCGGCTACCGCGTGCTGCGCGCCGACAGCCTGGAATCCGTCGAGGCGCTGCTCGCGCAGGGCCATGAGCCCGGCTACGCCGTCGTGGACCTGAAGCTGCAGGGCGAGGCCTCGGGGCTGGCCTGCGTGCGGCGGTTGCATGCGCACGGGCCCGGGATGCTGATCGTGGTGCTCACCGGCTTCGCCAGCATCGCCACCGCCGTCGAGGCGGTCAAGCTCGGTGCCTGCCACTACCTGGCCAAGCCCTCGAACACGGACGACATCGAGCGCGCCTTCGCCCGCACCGAGGGCGACGTCGAGGCCGCCCTGGCGCCGCGCCAGGCCTCGATCAAGACGCTCGAGTGGGAGCGCATCCACGAAGTGCTGGCCGCGACCAATTTCAACATCTCGGAGACGGCCCGCCGGCTGGGCATGCATCGCCGCACCCTGGCGCGCAAGCTGGAAAAGCGCCAGGTCCGCTGAGCCGCGTCCGCGCGCGTCCTCGCGCCATGGCATCAATCGCCGGACGGGGCGGGGCTTTGAGGGCGCGGGGATGTGGCTTCCGGTATTTATTGATCGATGATTCTTTATTTTGACGCTTTATTGGCATTCGATGCCTCATACGCCTCGCCATTTCGCGTCCAAGCTACAATAATTGCCGCCGCAGGGATATCCCTTGCAGAAAATATTGATCCCGGCGGGTAGACTGGTCGCCGCATTGCCCGATCCGGGCACGGTCCGGCATCGTCCCCCATTCAAAGGAGTTCCCTCATGAAGCTGCATTCCGTCCTTCGCTCGCTTGCCGGCGCCGCCGCCGTGGCGGGCGCGCTGGCCGCCGCGCAGGCCCAGGCGCAATCCGTGGCGGTCACCTCCATCGTCGAGCATCCCGCCCTCGATGCCGTGAAGGACGGCGTGCACGAAGCCCTGGCCTCCGCCGGCTACACCGAGGCCAAGGGCCTGAAGTGGCAGTTCCAGACGGCCCAGGGCAATACCGCCATCGCCGCCCAGATCGCCCGCAAGTTCGTGGGCGACAAGCCCGACGTGATCGTCGCCATCGCCACGCCGTCGGCCCAGGCCGTGGTCGCCGCCACCAAGACCATCCCGGTGGTCTATTCCGCCGTGACCGATCCGGTGGCCGCCCAGCTCGTGCCGGGCTGGGAAGCCTCGGGCACCAACGTCACCGGCGTGTCCGACGCCCTGTCCCTGGAAAAGCAGATCGACCTGATCAAGAAGGTCGTGCCCGGCGCCAAGAAGGTCGGCATGGTCTACAACCCCGGCGAGGCCAATTCCGTGGTCGTGGTGAAGCGCTTGCGCGAACTGCTGCCGCAATCGGGCATGAGCCTGGTGGAAGCCACCGCCGCCCGCACCGTGGACGTGGGAGCCGCCGCCCGCAGCCTGGTGGGCAAGGTCGACGTGATCTACACCAACACCGACAACAACGTCGTCTCGGCCTACGAATCCCTGGTCAAGGTCGGCAATTCCGCCAAGATCCCCCTGGTGGCGTCCGACACCGATAGCGTCAAGCGCGGCGCCATCGCCGCCCTGGGCGTGAACTACCACGACCTGGGCGTGCAGACCGGCAAGCTCGTGGTGCGCATCCTGAAGGGCGAGAAGCCCGGCGCCATCGCCTCCGAAACCAGTTCCAAGGTCGAGCTCTACGTCAATCCCGGCGCGGCCGCCAAGCAGGGCGTGACGCTGTCCGACGCCCTGGTCAAGTCGGCCGCCCAGGTCATCAAGTAACCCCTTCGCGCGTTGCGCGTCCCCGGGCCGCCTGAGGGCGGCCCGATCGTCATGGCGGCGTCCGGCGCGGGGCCGCATCCAGAGATTTCCATTCCATGTCCATCTATTCCATGTGGGGCGCCTTCGAGATCGGGCTGATATTCGGCCTGGTCGCGCTGGGCGTCCTCATTTCCTTCCGCGTGCTGAACTTCCCCGACCTGACGGTGGACGGCAGCTTTCCGCTGGGCGGCGCGACGGCCGCCATCCTGATCCATCACGGCACGGATCCCTTCCTGGCGACCGGCGTGGCCACCCTGGCCGCCGGCTTCGCCGGCATGGTGACGGGCTGGCTCAACGTCCGGCTGAAGATCATGGACCTGCTGGCGAGCATCCTGATGATGATCGCCCTGTATTCGATCAACCTGCGCGTCATGGACGCGCCCAACGTGCCGCTGATCACCGATCCCACCGTGTTCACCGTGCTGCAGCCGGACGGCATCGAGGACTACGTCGCCCGGCCGCTGATCCTGCTGGCGCTGGTGGTGATCGCCAAGCTGCTGCTGGACTGGTTCTTCGCCACCCAGGTGGGCCTGGCGATGCGCTCGACCGGCTCGAACCCGCGCATGGCGCGCGCCCAGGGCATCCGCACGGACAACATGGTCCTGCTGGGCATGGGCATTTCCAATGCGCTGGTCGGCCTGGCCGGCGCGCTGTTCGCCCAGTCGCAGGGCGGGGCGGACATCTCCATGGGCATCGGCACCATCGTCATCGGCCTGGCCGCCGTCATCATCGGCGAGTCCATCCTGCCCAGCCGCCGCCTGATGGTGGCGACGCTGGCCGTGGTGGTCGGCGCCGTGCTCTATCGCTTCTTCATCGCGCTGGCGCTGAACGCGGATTTCGTGGGCCTGAAGGCCCAGGACCTGAACCTGGTCACGGCCGTGCTGGTCACGGTCGCCCTGGTGATCCCGCTCGCCAAGCAGCGCCTGCGCAAAAAGAGGGCCTGATCCCATGCTGAGCGCCCAGAACCTTCATCTGACCTTCAATCCCGGCACGCCGATCGAAACCCAGGCCCTGCGCGGCATGTCGCTGGACATCCCGGCGGGCCAGTTCGTCACCGTGATCGGCTCCAACGGGGCCGGGAAATCCACCTTCCTGAACGCCATTTCCGGCGAGCAGGGCGTGGACAGCGGCGCCGTCCTGATCGACGGCGAGGACGTCACGCGCCAGCCGGTCTGGGACCGCGCGCGCAAGGTCGCGCGCGTCTTCCAGGATCCGATGGCCGGCACCTGCGAGAACCTGACGATCGAGGAAAACATGTCCCTGGCCCTGGGCCGGGGGCAGTTCCGCAGCCTGCGCCAGGCGGTGCGCGAGGAAATGCGCGTGCTGTTCCGCGAGCGCCTAGCCATGCTCGGGCTGGGACTGGAAAACCGCCTGACCGACCGGATCGGCCTGCTGTCGGGCGGCCAGCGCCAGGCCGTCAGCCTGCTGATGGCGGCCCTGCGCCCCTCGCGCATCCTGCTGCTGGACGAGCACACGGCGGCGCTGGACCCCCGCACCGCCCAGTTCGTGCTGGACCTGACCGCCCGCATCGTGGCCGAGCACGGCCTGACCACGATGATGGTCACCCACAGCATGCGCCAGGCGCTGGACGTGGGCGACCGCACCGTCATGCTGCACCAGGGCCGGGTGGTGCTCGACGTCTCGGGCGACACCCGCCGCGACCTGGAAGTCCCCGACCTGCTCGCCATGTTCGAGAAAGTGCGCGGCGAGGAACTCTCCGACGATACGTTGTTGTTGGGATGATGCCGGATGGTCCGGCAGTCCTCCGCGGACTGCCGGCCGCCGGAATCATCGGAGCGGCCCGCAAGCCGCGAGGTGGACATCAAAATCAAATTGACAAAAAACGCACTTATTGTCAAAATGCGCCGATGTCACCCAAGCTGAGTTCCGAAGCCATGATCGCGCGGCGCGCCAGGATACTGGACGCGGCGCGCTGGTGCTTCCTGAATTTCGGCTTTTCCCGTACCTCCCTGGGGGACATCGCCCAGCGCGCGGGCATTTCCCGCACGCTGCTCTACCGCGGCTTCAAGGACAAGGAAGACCTCTTCATGCAGGTCTTCGACGACTGGATGCTGTCGCGCCTGCCGCTCGCCATGGAAGTGGTGCGGGCGCCGGGCTCCCCGCGCGAGCGCCTGTTCGCGGTCTGCCGGCGGGTGTTGCTGGAGCCCTGGTCCGAAATGGAAGCCGCGCCCATGTCCAGCGAATTCCTGGAAGTCTGCCAGGGTCTGAGCCCGGAAGTGGCCGGCCGGCACCGCGAATGCCTGCTGGAATGCCTGAACCAGGTGTTCGACGATACCGGGGTCGCCCTGGTGTTCCTGCTGGCCCTGGAGGGCCAGATCGAGGACAAGCCCCGCCTGGACGTGCTGGAACGCCGGGTCCGCATCCTCGTGGACCGTTTCACGGCGGATGGCCCATAGCGGGCAGGACAGCGATGCGCATTCTGCCGGACATGCGGATTTTCCCCTTATACTTTTGGCTTGCCCGCGGGGCCGGCGATCCCGGCTTGCGCATGACCGGGCGGCCATCCTTCGCTTCACCCAATCGAAAAATCAACGTTTCTGGAGCTTTTCTTATGGCCTTTAATCGACTGTCCGCCGGCCGGGCCCTGCGACCGCTGGCGCTGGTGTCGCTGCTGACCCTGGCCGCCTGCTCGGGCGAGCCTCAGCAGGGGATGGAAGGCATGAAAGTCCCGGTCAGCGTGATCCAGGTCCAGCCCCAGGCCGCGGTCGTCAACACGGAACTTCCGGGCCGCGTGCAGGCGATTGAGGACGCCGAGATTCGCGCCCGGGTCAACGGCATCGTCCAGTCCATCGACTTCGAGCAGGGCAGCACGGTCAAGGCCGGCCAGCTGCTGTTCACCATCGATCCCGCCCCATACCGGGCGGCTCGCGACCAGGCCGCCGCGCAGCTGAAGAACGCCCAGGCCTCGGCGCACACCGCGCGCCTGCTGGCGCAGCGTTACACCGCGCTCATCAAGCAGCACGCGGTCAGCCAGCAGGACTACGACAACGCCGTCGCCCAGGCGCGCCAGGCGGACGCCGCGGTCGCCGCCGCCCAGGCCGCCCTGGAAGCGGCGCAGATCGATCTGGACTACACCCGGGTCACCTCGCCCATCGACGGCCGCATCGGCAAGGCCCAGGTCACCGTGGGCGCGCTGGTCAGCGCCACGTCCGCCACCTCGCTGGCGACCGTGCACCGCCTGGACCAGGTCTACGTGGACATCACCCAGCCGGTGGCGCAGATCGCCACCCTGCGCCGCCAGATGGCCGACGGCATCGTCAAGCCGGACGCCAACGGCGACGCGCGGGCCGAAGTCCTGCTGGACGGCGGCACCGCCTACCGCCATCCCGGCAAGCTGCTGTTCTCGGGCGTGGCCGTGGATCCCGGCACGGGGCAGGTGAACCTGCGGGCGCTGTTCCCCAATCCGGAACAGATCCTGCTGCCCGGCCTGTACGTGCGCGTGCGCCTGATCCAGGGCGTGGACCAGCAGGCCCTGGTGGTGCCCGAGCAGGCCATCCAGCGCACCGCCGACGGCAACAGCACGGTCGTCCTGATCAAGGACGGCAAGGCCACCTTCACGCCGGTCCAGGTCGGCCCGCACACCGACAATGGCTACATCATCTACCAGGGCATCCAGGCGGGCGATCAACTGATGGTCGAGGGCTTCCAGAAGGTCCGTCCCGGCGCGCCCGTCCAGCCCATGCCCTGGAAGGGCCAGGGCCAGGCCCAGGGCGGTCCGGCGGGGCAGGGCGCCGCGCAGCCGCCCGCCGCGGGCGGCCAGCCCGGCGCTGAAAAGCCCGCCGGCGACAAACCCGCCGGTGACAAATCCGCTGGCGACAAGCCCGCCGACGGCCAGGCCGCGCCAGGCAAGGCCCACTGATCCGGCCACGGCCGCCCGATACTCCTCCGGATTCCACGCGAGCTCTCATGCCACAGTTTTTCATCGAACGACCGATCTTCGCCTGGGTGGTGGCGCTGGCCATCGCCCTGGCCGGCATCCTGGCCATCCCCAACATGGCCGTGTCGCAGTATCCCGACGTCGCGCCGCCCACGGTAAACATCCGCGCCACCTATCCGGGCGCCTCGGCCTCCGAGGTCGCCACCACCGTGGCCAGCATCATCGAGAACGAGCTGAACGGGGCCAAGGGCCTGCTCTACTACGAATCGGTCAGCGATTCCAACGGGCAGGCCGAGATCACCGTCACCTTCGCGCCGGGCACGGATCCCGACCTGGCCCAGGTGGACGTGCAGAACCGCCTGTCCAACGCCACGGCCAAGCTGCCCGCCGCCGTGACGCAGCAGGGCCTGAAGGTCAGCCAGTCGAACTCCGGCTTCCTGATGGTGGTCACGGTGTCGTCCAAGGACGGCTCCATGGACCAGACCGCCCTGGCCGACTACATCACGCGCAACATCCAGAATCCGATGTCGCGGATCAAGGGCGTGGGCAATTTCCAGCTTTTCGCCGCGCCGCGCGCCATGCGCGTCTGGGTCGATCCGCAGAAGCTGGTCGGCTACGGGCTGAGCATGTCCCAGGTCAACAGCGCCCTGGCGGCGCAGAACCTGGTGATCTCCGGCGGCCTCCTGGGCTCGCCCCCGAACCCGGGCTCGCAGCGCACGGTGGCGCCGCTGACAGTCAACGGCCAGCTCACCACGCCGGAAGAGTTCGGCGACATCGTGCTGCGGGCCAATCCGGACGGCTCCTCGGTGCGCATCCGTGACGTCGCCCGGGTCGAGCTCGGTTCGGACAACTACCAGTTCGGCGCCCGCCTGAACGGCAAGCCCACGGCCGCCTTCGCCCTGTCGCTGACGCCCACGGCCAACGCCCTGGAAACGGCCAAGCTGGCCAAGGCCAAGATGGCCGAACTGGCCCGGTTCTTCCCCGACAACATCACCTACGAGATCCCCTACGACACTTCGCCTTATGTGGACCTGTCCATCGAGCAGGTGGTCCACACCCTGTTCGAGGCCATGGTGCTGGTGTTCGTGGTGATGTTCGTGTTCCTGCAGAACGTGCGCTACACGCTGATCCCCGCGCTGGTGGTGCCGGTGGCGATGATGGGGGCCTTCACCGTGATGCTGGCCCTGGGATTCTCCATCAACGTGCTGACCATGTTCGCCATGGTGCTGGCCATCGGGATCCTGGTGGACGACGCCATCGTGGTGGTGGAAAACGTCGAGCGCATCATGGCCGAGGAAGGCCTGTCGCCCAAGGAAGCCACGAAAAAGGCCATGCCGCAGATCAGCGGCGCCATCGTCGGGATCACGCTGGTGCTGACCACGGTGTTCCTGCCGCTGGCCTTCATGACCGGCTCCGTGGGGGTGATCTACCGCCAGTTCTCCGTGGCCATGGCGGTGTCCATCCTGTTCTCGGCGCTGCTGGCGCTCAGCTTCACCCCGGCGCTGTGCGCCACCCTGCTCAAGCCCATCCCCAAGGGCCATCACGAATCCAAGCGCGGTTTCTTCGGCTGGTTCAACCGCGGTTTCGCGCGCACCACGCAGGGCTATACCCGCTGGGTCTCGCGCAGCCTGAAGCGCACGCTGCGCATGATGGTGGTGTTCGCCGTGCTGGTGGGCGTGATGGGCTGGATGTACCTGCGCCTGCCCACGTCGTTCCTGCCCGAAGAGGACCAGGGCTACGTGATCGCCAACATCGAACTGCCCTCGGGCGCCTCGTCCAGCCGCACGGTGGAAATCATCGAGCAGGTGGAAAAATACTTCATGGCCCTGCCGCAGGTGGCCAACATCATCGCCGTCCAGGGCTTCAGCTTCAACGGCAACGGCCTGAACGCCGCCATCGCCTTCGTCCCCCTGAAGGAC
The DNA here is from genome assembly GCF_042653765.1 of Castellaniella denitrificans. Lineage (NCBI taxonomy): Bacteria > Pseudomonadati > Pseudomonadota > Betaproteobacteria > Burkholderiales > Alcaligenaceae > Castellaniella > Castellaniella denitrificans. The sequence goes on from NZ_JBHSEZ010000028.1 coordinate 463,377, forward strand.
TTTTCCGAACGCAAGGGGCCGGGCGACTCGGCGCAGGCGATTTCCGGCACCGCCATGGGCAAGCTGCTGTTCGGCCTGCCGGACTCCATGGTGATCTCCATCACGCCGCCCGCCATTTCCTCGCTGGGCAACGCCTCGGGCTTCGACCTGCGGCTGGAGGACCGCAGCGGCGTGGGCAGCGAAGCCCTGCAGGCCGCCACCCAGCAACTGCTGCAGCTGGCCTCGCAGAGCCCCATCCTGACCGGCACGCGCATCACCGGCCTGGGACCGGGGCCGCAACTGAAGGTGGAAATCGACCGCGCCAAGGCCGCCGCCCTGGGCGTGGACTTCTCCGAGGCCGCCAACCTGATCTCCACGGCGATCGGTTCGTCCTACGTCGGCAAGTTCACCAATCAGGGCTGGGTGCAGAACATCTGGGTCCAGGCGGAGCAGAGCGCCCGCATGAATCCGGACGACATCCTGCGGCTCAACGCCCGCAACGCCGACGGCGAGATGGTGCCGCTGTCCTCGTTCGTGTCCCTGGAATGGACCCAGGGCCCGGTCCAGGTCGTGCGCTACAACGGTTATGAATCCATCCGGATCGGCGGTTCGGCGGCGCCGGGCTATTCCACTGGCCAGGCGATGGCCGAAATGGAGCGTCTGATCACCCAGCTGCCGTCCGGGCTGGGCTATGAGTGGACCGGGCTGTCCTACCAGGAAATCCAGGCGGGCAGCCAGTCCGCGATCCTGATGGGGCTGTCGATCCTGGTGGTCTTCATGGTGCTGGCCGCCCTGTACGAAAGCTGGGCCATCCCGCTGTCGGTGATGCTGGCCGTGCCGCTGGGCATGCTGGGCGCCGTGCTGCTCAGCAGCCTGATGGGCAAGGACAACGACGTGTACTTCATGGTCGGGATGGTGACCGTGATCGGCCTGGCGGCGAAGAACGCCATCCTGATCGTCGAGTTCGCCAAGGACCTGTACGCCAGCGGCGCGGGCCTGGCCGAGTCGGCCATCGAGGCCGCGCGGCTGCGCTTCCGTCCGATCCTGATGACCTCCTTCGCCTTCATCCTGGGGGTGGTGCCCCTGGTGATGGCGACCGGGGCGGGCGCCGCCAGCCAGAATGCCGTGGGCCTGGGCGTGCTGGGCGGCATGCTGGCGGCCACGCCGCTGGCCGTGCTCTTCGTGCCGACTTTCTTCGTGGTGATTCTGAAATTGTTCAAGACCAAACCGAAACTGCTGGGCCACCAGGCGCCGCACATCCCCGCCGCCGGCGAATCCGACCCGGGAGAAAAGGCATGACGACCCGACGACTCTCTGCGCGTGTCCTGGCCGTCTCCACGCTCGGCCTGGCGCTGGGCGCCTGCTCGCTGGCGCCCACCTACCACCGGCCGGACGCGCCGGTGCCCGACCGCTTCCCGGTCACGGCCGCCGACGCCGGACAGGCTGCGGCGCTGCCGGCCTGGCGGGATTTCTTCCAGGATCCCCGCCTGCAGGCTCTGATCGAACTGGCGCTGAAGAACAACCGCGACCTGCGCATCGCCGTCGACCGGGTCGAAGAGGCCCGCGCCCAGTTCGGCATCGCCCAGAGCGACCGCCTGCCGACCATCGGCGCGCAGGGCACGGGGCAGGTCACCCGCACGCCGCCCGACATGCGCAACGGCGGCGCCGATGCCCAATCCGTCAACCGCAGCTACATCGCGGGCGTGGGCATGACGGCCTTCGAGCTGGACTTCTTCGGCCGCGTGCGCAATCTCAGCGAAGCCGCCTACCAGTCCTACCTGTCCACCGACCAGGCGCGCCGCACCGTCCAGTTGGGGCTCATCGCCCAGACCGCCGAGGCCTACTTCCGCCTGCGTTCGGCCCAGGTCCTGCACGAGCTGATGGACAAGACCCTGGAAGCCCGCAAGGGCACGCTGGACCTGGTCCAGTCCCGCTTCGACGTGGGGGTCGCCTCCGACCTGGACCTGGCCCAGGCCCAGTCCCAGTACGACACCGTGCGCGCCGACCGCATCGCGGCCGAGCGCGCGATGACGCAGGCCGGCAACGCCTTGCAGCTGCTCCTGGGCACGCCGGTGCCCGACGGCCTGCCCGAGCCCCGGCCGTTCGGCCGCGAGCAGCTGCTGCAGTCGCTGCCCGCGGGCCTGCCGTCGCAATTGCTTGAACGCCGCCCCGACATCGTCGGCGCGGAGCACGACCTGATGGCGGCCAATGCCCAGATCGGCGCCGCCCGCGCGGCCTTCTTCCCGCGCATTTCCCTGACCGGACTGCTGGGCTTCGCCAGCCCGGAACTCGACGCCCTGTTCGGCGGCAGCCACCGCTACTGGCAGTTTTCGCCCCAGATCCAGATGCCGCTGTTCTCGGGCGGCGTCAAGGGCAATCTGGACCTGGCCAAGGCGCGCAGCAACATCGCCGTGTCGGCCTACGAGAAAGCCATCCAGACCGCGTTCCGCGAGGTCGCCGACGGCCTGGCGGGCGAAGCCACCTACAGCAACCAGCTCGACGCCCTGCGCGCCACCGAGGAATCCGCGCTCAAGGCCCTCAAGCTGGCCCAGATCCGCTACGAGACCGGCGTGGACAGCTTCCTGCAGGTTCAATCCGCGCAGGTCGCCTTGTACGGCGTGCAGCAGCAGTTCATCCAGCTGGGTACCGACGCGCTGTTCAACCGCGTCGAACTGTACAAGGCGCTGGGCGGGGGCTGGTCGGCGGACGACCTGCCGGGGGCGTCCTGATGGAACTGGGCGTCAACATCGATCACGTCGCCACCCTGCGCCAGCAGCGCCTGACGACGTACCCCGACCCCCTGCAGGCCGCGCTGCGCGCCGAGGACGCGGGAGCCGACCTGATCACCCTGCACCTGCGCGAGGACCGGCGCCACATCCAGGACGCCGACGTGCGCGCCATCCGGCCGGCCCTGCGCACGCGCATGAACCTGGAATGCGCCATCACCCCGGACATGCTGGCGATCGCCTGCGACATCCGTCCCCAGGACGTCTGCCTGGTGCCGGAAAACCGGCGCGAGCTGACCACCGAGGGCGGCCTGGACGTGCTCGGCCGCTACGACGAAGTCGCGTCCGCCGTGGCGCGGCTGCACGACGCCGGCATCCGCGTGTCCCTGTTCATCGATCCCGAGGCCGACCAGATCGCCGCCGCCGCGCGCGCCGGCGCCCGGGTGATCGAGCTGCACACCGGCGCCTATGCCGACGCGCCCGAGGCCGGGTTGCGCGCCGCCCAGCTGGAACGCCTGCGCGCCGCCATCGCCGTGGGCGTGGGCGAGGGCCTGCGGGTCAATGCCGGTCACGGTCTGCATTACGACAACGTCGAGCCCGTCGCCGCCCTGCCGGGAATCTCCGAGCTGAACATCGGCCACGCCATCGTCGCCCAGGCCGTGTTCGACGGCTGGGAGCCCGCGATCCGGCGCATGAAGGCCCTGATGATCCGGGCGTCCTGTTCATAGTGCCGTGAATCGCCAGGAGCCTTGCCCATGTCCGCGTTCTTCGATGTCCTGCTTGGCCGCCAGTCAGTCAAGTTCGTCCAGGCGCCCGGTCCGACCGGCGAGCAGCTGGACCTGATCCTGCAAGCCGCCCTGCGCGCGCCCGACCATGGCGCCGTGAAGCCCTGGCGCTTCGTCCTGGTGCGCGGCGCCGACGTGCCCGCCCTGGTGGACGTGGGCGTACGGGCCGGCATCGCCGCGGGCAAGCCCTTGCCGCAGCCCAAGGTGGACAATGCCCGCAAGTGGCTGTCCAGGGTGCCGCTGGTGGTCGCCCTGGGCTGCCGCCCGGATCCTTCCGGCCGCATCCCCGAGCATGAAAGCCTGCTGGCCGTGGGCGCGGCGGCCATGAACATGCTCAACGCCGCGCACGCCCTGGGTTTCGGCGCCTTCTGGAGCACCGGCATCGGCACCTACCTGGACGGCGTGGGCGAGGCCCTGGGCTTCGACCCCCTGGACGAGCGCTTCATGGGCTACCTGGCCATCGGCACGCCCATCGACGCGCCGCATCCGGTCCAGCGTCCGGACTGGCGGGATCACGTGTCCGAATGGCACGCCCCGGCCGGGGCCTGAGCGCGCGCGCCGTCCTCGATGCCTTCGAGGATCGGGCAGTCAGGCCGGTCGTCGCCATGGCAGCGCCGCGCCAGCTCGCGCAGGGTCGCCGCCATGCCGCGCAGCAGGGTGGCCTTGGCCTCCAGCGATTCGATGTGCGCCAGCGCCAGGCGCTTGACTTCCGCGCTGGCGCGCCCGCGGTCGCGCCACAGGCCGGTCAGTTCCGCGATCTGCTTCAATGAGAACCCCAGGTCGCGCGCGCTGCGGATGAAGCGCAGCGCGTGCAGGTCGGCCTCGCCGTACTGCCGGTAGCCGGCGGCGCTGCGGGCCTGCGGGACGAACAGGCCCTCCTGTTCGTAGTAGCGGATCATCTTGGGGCTCAGTCCGGTGCGGGCGGCCGCTTCGCCGATCGTGAGCGGTCTTCCGGCGGGGGCGAGGGGGCGGCGTGGACGGGATTCAGTCATGGAGGTTCCCCAAGGGCAGCCATTTCAGGCGCAAGGCGTTGACGACGACGAAGACGCTGGACAGGGCCATGGCGCCCGCTCCCAGCATGGGCGAGAGCTGCAGCCCGGTGAAGGGATACAGGGCGCCGGCCGCCACCGGGATCAGGGCGGCGTTGTAGGCGAAGGCCCAGAACAGGTTCTGGCCGATGTTGCGCAGCGTCAGCCGCGACAGCGCGATGGCGCGGGCCACCGAGTTCAGGTCTTCGTTCATCAGCACCACGTCGGCCGATTCGATGGCGACGTCGGTGCCCTGGCCGATGGCGATGCCCACGTCGGCGGTCGCCAGGGCGGGCGCGTCGTTGATGCCGTCGCCCACGAAGGCCAGGGCGCCGGCGTCGCGCCGCAGCGCCCGCAGCAGCTCCGCCTTGTGCTCGGGCAGGGTCTGGGCGTGGACGATGTCGATGCCCAGTTCGCCGGCCACGGCCCGGGCGGCGGCTTCATGGTCGCCGGTGATGAGCGCGGTCTTCAGCCCCAGGGCGTGCAGTCGGGCGATGGCCTCGCGGGCGCCGGGCCGCAACGTGTCGGCCACCGCCAGCACGCCCGCCAGTTGGCCGTCGCGCGCCGCCAGGAAGACCGTCTTCCCCTGGCTGGCCAGCGTCCGGACCTGCGCCGCGACCCCGGCCTCGACCGGCACGCCCTGATCGCGCATCAGGGGCTCGTTGCCCAGCAGCCAGTCGTGGCCTTCGACCCGGCCCCGCACGCCCGCGCCGGTGAGCGCCGCGAATCCTTCCACCGGTGCCGGGGACAGTCCTTCGGCCTTGGCGGCCTGCAGCAGCGCGTGCGCGATGGGATGTTCCGAAGCGCCTTGCACCGAGGCCACCGCCGCCAGCAGGGCGGCGCGGTCCAGGCCGTCCAGGGGCTGCGCGTCGCTGAGCGCCGGGCGCCCCACGGTCAGCGTGCCGGTCTTGTCGAAGGCCGCCACCCGGACGTTGCGCAGGCGCTGCAGCGCGTCGCCCTGGCGGAATACGATGCCCAGGCCCGCCGCGCGCCCCGTGGCCACCATGATCGAGATCGGTGTCGCCAATCCCATGGCGCAGGGGCAGGCGATGATCAGCACCGCCACGCCGGCGATCAGCGCGTGTGTCAGCTGGGGCTCCGGTCCCCAGAGCAGCCAGCCCAGGAAGGCCAGCACGGCCAGCGCCATGACGGCCGGAACGAACCAGCCGGTGACCCGGTCCACCAGGCGCTGGATCGGCAGCTTGGCGCCCTGCGCCTGTTCGACCAGGCGGATGATGTGGGCGAGCACCGTGTCGGCCCCGACCTGCGTGGCGCGCATCGTCAGGCTGCCGCGCGTGTTCAGCGTGCCGCCGATCAGGCGGTCGCCCGCGCGGCGCGTGACCGGCATGGGTTCGCCCGTGATCATGGACTCGTCCACCCAGGATTCGCCTTCGACGACCGTGCCGTCGATCGGGATCTTCTCGCCGGGCCGCACCCGCACTTCGTCGCCGACGGCCAGCGCGTCGATGGGCAGCTCGGCCCAGTCGTCGCCGCGCCGCGCCCAGGCGGTGCGCGGCCGCAGGCCGATCAGGTGGCGGATGGCGGAGCCGGCCCGGCCCCGGGCGCGGGCCTCCAGCCAGCGGCCCATCAGGATCAGGGTGGCGACGACGGCGGCGGCCTCGAAATACAGGTGGCGGGCCTCGTCAGGAAAGAGGGCGGGCGCGATCGTGACCAGCGCGGAATACAGCCAGGCGCTGCCCGCGCCCAGCGCGACCAGCGTGTTCATGTCCGGCCCCAGGTGCCGCAGCGCCTTGAAGCCCCGGGTGAAGAAGGCGCGGCCCGGACCGGCCAGCACGGCGGTGGCGAGCGCGAATTCGGCCCAGGCCAGCGCCCGCGGATCGGCCATGGACTGGATCGCGTGGTGCAGGGCGGGGACCAGGTGCCCGCCCATCTCGACCAGGAACACCGGCAGCGTCAAGGCCAGGGCCAGGAGGAAGCGCCGGCCGGCGGCGGCGTCCTCGTCCGCGTCGTCCGTGGCTGGCGCGGGATTCTCGCGGCTGACCAGCCGCGCCTGGTAGCCGCGCTTTTCAATGGCGGCGACCAGCGCCCCGGGATCGGCGCCCTCGGCCGCGAGGGTGACGTGGGCGCGGCGCGTGGCCAGGTTGACGCTGGCCTGGGACACCCCGGGGACTTTCGCCAGGGCCGTTTCGACCCGGCGCACGCAGGAGGCGCAGGTCATGCCCTCGACCTCCAGGTCGAGCGCGGATGGGGCGGGCAGGACGGACATGGGCGGACTCCGGTTCATCACGATGATTGTAGGATGGGGCTTGCCCGTGTGGTAAGGTCAAGGGGTATTGCAGAACCGGCCGGTCCGGATGCCGGACCGCGAACCTCACGGGAAAGAAATGACGATACGCATCGACAGACTCGACCACCTCGTCCTGACAGTCAGGGACGTCGCCGCCACGTGCGATTTCTATTCGCGCGTCCTGGGCATGGAGGTCGTGACCTTCGGCGAGGGCCGCAAGGCCCTGGCCTTCGGGCGCCAGAAGATCAACCTGCATCAGCAGGGCCGGGAAATCGAGCCCAAGGCGGCCGTGGCGCTGCCCGGCACCGCCGACCTGTGCCTGATCACGTCCGCGGCGCCGCAGGCGGTGCTGGATCATCTCCGGGCCTGCGGCGTGCCGGTGCTCGACGGCCCGGTGCCGCGCACGGGCGCGACGGGTAAGATCACCTCGGTGTATTTCAGGGATCCGGATGAAAACCTGATCGAAGTGTCGCGTTACGACGAAGCTTGAGCTTCCCTCCATGTCAAGGCTTAAGATGCCGGCAGTCCCTTTTCCAGGAGCCTTTCCCATGAAGACCGAATTCATCGTTTCCGACATGACCTGCAACCACTGCGTGCAGACCATCACCCGGGCCGTGCAGGACGTGGCGCCGGGCGCCGCCGTACAGGCCGACCTGGCCGCCCATCGCGTCACGATCGAGTCGTCGGCGGACGCGGCGGCGCTCCAGGCCGCGATCGCCGAGGAAGGCTACGACGTCCAGCCCGCTTGACACGGGGCGTGGCAATGAACAATCGGATCATCGACTGCGACGTCGCCATCGTCGGCGCCGGCTCGGCCGGCCTGCCGGCCTACCGCGAGGTCCTCAAGGCGGGCCTGAAACCCCTGCTGATCGAAGGCGGGCCGCACGGCACCATGTGCGCCCGGGTGGGCTGCATGCCGTCGAAGCTGCTGATCGCGGCGGCCCAGTCCGTGGCCGACATGCGCCATGCGGACGGCTTCGGCATCCGCCTGGACGGCCCGCCCCGGGTGGATGGCGCGGCCGTGATGGACCGGGTGCGGCGCGAGCGCGACCGTTTCGTGGGCTTCGTGGTGGACGACGTGCGGGCCATGCCGCCGGAGCACCGTCTGGACGCCCCGGTGGAATTCCTGCGCGACGGCGTGCTGCGGGCCGGCGACGGCCGCGAGGTGCATGCCCGGCGCGTCATCCTGGCCACCGGCACCCGGCCGAACGTGCCGGACCTGTACCGGCCGCTGGGCGACCTGGCGATCGTCAACGACGACGTGTTCGACTGGCGCGACCTGCCGCGCAGCGTACTGGTCGTCGGCTCGGGCGTGATCGGGGTGGAACTGGGGCTGGCGCTGGCGCGCCTGGGCGTGCGGGTGCGGGTGCTGAACCGCTCCGGCAGCTTCGCCCATCTGGCCGATCCCCAGGTACGCGCGGCCGCGGTGGCGCTGCTGGCGCCGGAACTGTCCCTGGTTCAAAACGCCCGGGTCGCCTCGGCGTGCCGCGAGGGCGATCAGGCCGTGGTGGGCTGGTCGGCCGATGGCGGGCCGGAAACCGTGGAACGCTTCGACCGCGTGCTGCTGACGGCGGGCCGCAGCCCGGCCCTGGACGCGCTGCGCCTGGAGCGCACTTCGATGCCGCTGGACGAGCGCGGCCGGCCGCGCTTCGATCCGGCAACGCTGCAGGTCCACGGCCAGCCGGTGTTCCTGGCGGGCGACGTCACCGGCCGCCACGCCATCCAGCACGAGGCCTCCGACGACGGCCGCCTGGCCGGGCGCAATGCCGCCGCCTGGCCCGACGTGCGGGCGCTGCCGCGCCGCGCGCCCCTGGCGGTGGTGTTCAGCGATCCGCAGATCATGCAGGTGGGCGGCGGCTATGCCGCGCTGGACGATCCGGACGCGGCCGCCATCGGCGAGGTCGACTGGACCCGCCAGGGCCGTTCGCGCGTCATGCAGCGCAACCAGGGCCTGCTGCGCGTCTACATGCGCAAATCCGACCGGCGCTTCCTGGGCGCGGAAATGGTGGGGCCGGACGCGGAGCACGTCGGCCATTTGCTGGCCTGGGCCCTGCAGATGGGGTTGACCGTGCCGGACATGCTGAACCTGCCCTTCTACCACCCGACCATCGAGGAAGGCATCCGCACGGCGCTGCGCGATGCCGCGCGGCAAACAGGCTGAGGGTTCAGCGCAGCAACGGCTTCAGGGCGGCGAGCAGCTCTTCCTGGGATTCGCCGTCCGAGGCCAGCCAGACGGCCTTGCCCCGCTGGTCGAAGGCGTAGATCCCCCGGCTGTGGGAGACCTCGTAGGGCGCGTCCGGGTGCTTCGGATCGGGACGCTCGATCTGGTAGGCGACCCGGTAGCGCCGGGCGAGCGCCGCGATGGCCTGTTCGTCGCCCGTCAGGCCGATGGCGCGGGGATCGAACTGGTCCACGTAGGCCTGCAGGATGTCGGGCGTGTCCCGGTGGGGATCGACGCTGACGAACAGGATGCGCACCTGGTCGGCCTTGGGGCCCAGGGACTCGGTCACCTGGGCCAGTTGCGCCATGGTCGTCGGGCAGATGTCCGGGCAGCTCGCGTAGCCGAAGAACATCAGCACCACCTTGCCGGCGAAGGCCTGCTGGGTGATGGTCGCGCCGCCCGCGCCCTGCAGGGAAAACTTCAGGTCCGGCAGGAAGCCGCGCACCGGATGGACGGCCGCCAGCGCCAGGCCGATGCCGGCTGTCCAGAGTCCCAGCGCGAGCAGCAGGCGCCGAATCATGACGATTGGACCTCTACCAGCCCACTATGCCGCAGCAGCGCATCGATGCTGGGATCGCGGCCGCGGAAGGCGCGGAAGGATTCCGCGGCCGGGCGCGAGCCGCCGACGGCGATGATCTCGTCCAGGTAGCGGCGGCTGGTGGCCGGGTCGAACACGTCGCGCGTGCCGTCCGGGCCGGGCCGGGCGGCTTCCTCGAAGGCGGCGAAGGCGTCGGCCGACAGGACCTCCGCCCATTTGTAGCTGTAGTAGCCGGCGCCGTAGCCGCCCGCGAACAGGTGCGAGAAGGCGTGCGGGAAGCGGTGCCAGGCGGGCGGAATCAGCAGCGCGACCTCCTGGCGGACCTGGTCGAGGGTGTCCAGGACCTCGCTGATCGACAGGCCGCTGGCGCGGGTGTGGATCAGCATGTCGAACAGGGCGAACTCGACTTGGCGCAGGGTCTGCAGGCCGCTCTGGAAGTTGCGCGCGGCGATCATGCGGTCGTACAGGGCGCGGGGCAGGGGCTCGCCGGTGTCCACGTGGCGGGTCAGGGACTGCAGCACGTCCCATTCCCAGCAGAAGTTCTCCATGAACTGCGAGGGCAGCTCGATGGCGTCCCATTCGACGGCGGCGAAGGCGGCGGCGCCGGGATCGTCCACGCGCGAAAGCAGCGTATGCATGGCGTGGCCGCTTTCATGGAACAGGGTGATCACGTCGTCGTGGGATAGCAGGGCCTCGCGGCCGTCCTGCGGCGCGGGGAAATTGCAGGTCAGCCAGGCCAGCGGCGTGTGCAGGCGCCCGGCGTGCACGCGGCGGCTGCGCTCGCTGTCCACCCAGGCGCCGCCCTGCTTGCCGGTGCGGGCGTACAGGTCCATGCCCAGGCGGCCGAGTTCCCGGCCTTCGGCGTCCAGCACCCGGTAGATGCGCGCGTCGGCGTGCCAGGCGGGCGCGTCGGTGGCTTCCAGGCGCACGCCGAACAGGGTGCGGATCACCTGGAACAGGCCGTCCAGCACGCGCGATTCGGTGAAATAGGGGCGCAGTTCCTCGTCGGAATAGGCGTAGCGGCTTTCGCGCAGGCGCTCGGACGCGTAGGCGATGTCCCAGGGTTCCAGGGGATCGAGCCCGAGTTCGCGGGCGGCGAAGGCGCGCAGCTCGTCCAGGTCGCGCCGGGCGCTGGGCCGGGCGCGGGCGGCCAGTTCGCGCAGGAAGTCCAGCACCTGGCCGGCGTTGTCGGCCATGCGGGTTTCCAGGCGCAGGCTGGCGAAATCGGGGTGGCCCAGCAGGGCGGCTTCCTCGGCCCGCAGGGCCAGCAGCGTTTCGATGGATTCGGAATTGTCGAAGGCCGGATCGCCCTGGTCCGAGGCCCGTGTGGCGTGCGCGCGATACAGGGTCTGGCGCAGTTCGCGGTCGCGGGCGTGCAGCATGACCGGCAGGTAGCAGGGCATGTGCAGCGTCAGCTTCCAGCCGGATTCGCCCGCCGACCGGGCGGCCTGGGCGGCCGCGGCAACCACGTCCGCGGGCAGGCCGTCCAGGCGGGTCTCGTTGGCGATCAGCAGGGACCAGCCGTCGGTCGCGTCGAGCACGTTTTCGGAGAACTTCTGGGATACCTGGGCCTGCAGCTCGGCGTTGCGCGCGTAGGTTTCGCGCGCGGCGCCTTCCAGTTCGACCCCGCTCAGGCGGAAGTCGCGCAGCGCCAGCTCGACGATGCGGCGGCGGGCCGGCGTCAGCCCGGCGAAGGCCGGGCTCGCCGCCAGCGCGCGGTAGCGTTCGTACAGGCCGCGATGCAGCCCCACCCAGGTGGAGAACTCGCTCATCAGCGGCAGGCAGGCGTTGTAGGCGGCGCGCAGGTCGGGCGTATTGACCACGCCGTTCAGGTGCCCGGCGATGGCCCAGGCGCGATGCAGGCGTTCGGACGGGTCCTCGATGGCCTCGACCAGGTTGTCCCAGTCGGGCGGGTCCGTGCACGCGGCGGCGGCCTCGATCGCGGCGCGCGAGGCCTCGATCAGCTCGCGCACGGCGGGTTCGATGTGCTCGGGCCGGACGGCGCCATAGTCCACGAATGCCTCGGCCGGAACGAGGAGGGGATTGCCGGCGGTGCGGGTACTGTTCATGCGAGCCCAGATGGGGGCGGCGCCCCCGTTTTTCAAGTCCGCCGCGTCATGCCTGCGGCGTCAGGCCTGCAGCGTGCGCTCGGCGGCTTCGATGGTGTTGACCAGCAGCATGGCGATGGTCATGGGACCCACGCCCCCGGGCACGGGCGTGATCGCGGATGCGACCGCGGCGGCCGAGTCGAAGTCCACGTCGCCGACGAGCTTGCCGGATTCGAGCCGGTTGATGCCCACGTCGATCACGACCGCGCCGGGCTTGACCATGTCGCCGGTGACGATGCCGGGCCGGCCCGTGGCCACCACCAGCACGTCGGCCCGGCGCGTCTGGGCGCCCAGGTCGCGGGTCTTGGAATTGCACAGCGTCACGGTGGCGCCGGCCGCCAGCAGCAGCATGGCCATGGGCTTGCCGACGATGTTGCTGGCGCCCACGATCACCGCCTCGGCGCCCCGCAGGGGGACGTTTTCCGATTCCAGCATCTTCATCACGCCGTAGGGCGTGCAGGGACGGAACAGCGGCCGTCCGGTCATCAGCAGGCCGGCGTTGCTGACGTGGAAGCCGTCCACGTCCTTGGCCGCGCTGATGGTCTCGATCACCAGCCCGGTGTCGATGTGGCCGGGCAGGGGCAGCTGCACCAGGATGCCGTGGATGGCCGGATCGGCGTTGAGCGTCTCGATCACGTCCAGCAGCTCGCCTTCGGGCGTGTCGGCGCCCAGCGGGATGACGCGCGAATGCATGCCGGCCGCCGTGCAGGCGGCGGCCTTGTTGCGCACGTAGACCTGGGAGGCCGGGTCCTCGCCGACCAGCACGACCGCCAGCCCGGGCGTGACGCCCTGGGCCTTGAGCGCGCGCACGCGTTCGGCCACCTCGCCGCGCACCCGCGCGGACAGGGCCTTGCCGTCGATGATGCGGGCGCTCATGTCAGGCTTCCTCGGCGCGGGCCAGGGCGATCTTCATCAGATCCGCCACGGTGGTGACCTCGAGCTTTTCCATGATGTTGGTGCGATGCGCCTCGACGGTCTTGATGCTGATGTTCAGGTCGCCGGCGATCTGCTTGTTCAGGCGGCCGGCCACGATGCGTTCCAGCACCTGCTGCTCGCGGGCCGTCAGCCGGCCGAGCACGGCCTGCTGGTCGCGCTGGGCGTGGGCCTCGCGCACGCGCTCGCGGGCCTGTTCCAGCATGCCGGCCACCAGGGCGCGCAGATCGGCTTCGTTGAAGGGTTTTTCCAGGAAATCGACGGCGCCCTTCTTCATGGTGGAGACCGCCATCGGCACGTCCCCGTGGCCGGTGATGAAGACGATGGGCAGCGGCGCCTTGCGGGCGATGAGGGTTTCCTGCAGTTCCAGGCCGCTCATGCCGGGCATGCGGATGTCGGCGATCAGGACGCCGACCTGCTCGGGATCGTAGGCGGCGAGGAATTCCTCGGCGCCGGCGAAGCTGCGCACGGCGTAGCCGTTGGCTTCGAGCAGCCAGCGCAGGGAATCGCGGACCGCCTCGTCGTCGTCGACGATGTAGATGGTGCTGGGGATTTGGGTATCGCTCATGCGTGCTGTTCCTCCGTGATTGCCGTAGTCTGGGGATGCGGCGGGGCCTTGGGCAGGGTGAAGCGGAAGATCGTTCCGCCTTCCGGATTGGGGCTGGCCCACAGGCGCCCGTGGTGCGATTCGATGATGGTGCGGCAGATGTTCAGGCCCATGCCCAGGCCTTCGGACTTGGTGCTGTAGAAGGGCTCGAACAGCCGCTCGGGATTGCGCAGGCCGTGGCCGCGGTCGATGACGGCGATTTCGATCTGGGGATGCTGGTCGGTGATCCGGACGTGCAGGCTGCGGCATTCGCTGTGTTCCATGGCCTCGACGCCGTTCTTCAGCAGGTTCAGCAGCACCTGTTCGATGAGGATGGGATCGGCCAGCACTTCGGGCATGGGGTCGGGCAGGTTCTGGACGATCTCGATCTGGCGCTTGCGGGCGTCGATGTCGGCGAAGCCGACGGCGTTCTCGACGATGCGGCCCAGGCCCACGGCCTGGCGGCGCGGCTCGCTGCGCTTCACGAATTCGCGGATGCGGCTGATGATCTTGCCGGCGCGCTCGGCCTGCTGGGAGGCCTTTTCGAGGGCCTGGAGCAGGGATTCGGTCGAGGCCTTGCCCGACTTGATCATCGCCACGGCCGCCATATTGTAGTTGCTGATGGCCGTCAGCGGCTGGTTCAGCTCGTGCGCCAGGGACGAGGCCATTTCCCCCATCGTGGTCAGGCGGCTGGTGAGCTGGGCCTTTTCCTGCTGCACGCGGGATTCTTCCTCGTGCTTGCGGCGTTCGGTGATGTCGCGCGCCACCTGCAGGCGCACGCGGCGGGAATCGGTCCAGGCCAGCATCCGGTGGTGGACTTCGAACCAGCGCTGGGCCGTGGCCGAGAACAGTTCCATGGTCTCGTCGGTGAAGCGGCCCAGGCGCCCGCCCAGCAGTTCCGCGTGGCCGCCGGTCTGGGCGCCGAACAGGCGCCGGTAGGTGCGGTTGGCGAACAGCAGCTCCAGGCCCTCGGGGGTGTCGGCCACGACGGAGATCGCGTCGTCCAGCCCTTCGAGCACGGTCATGAAGCGCTCGTGCGCGGCGGTCAGGGCCTCGCGGATGCGCTTGGGCTCGGTGATGTCGGTCATGGAGGTCATCCAGCCGATCTGCTCTCCCTTGGGGTCGCGCAGGGGCGAGACGTACATGCGCGCGGTGAAGCGCGAGCCGTCGCGCCGCTGGGCCTCGATTTCCAGGCCGCTGCTGGGGGTGCGCCCCGACAGCAGCTGGGCCAGAGTTTCGCGGTGGTGATCGTGGCGTCCCGGCAGCCAGTAGGGGAAGGGGGCGGTGCGGCCGATCAGGTCGGCCTCGTTCCAGCCGATCATGCGGCAGAAGGCCGGATTCACGTAGGCGATGCGCCCCTGCATGTCGAACACGCGCATGCCCGTGGACATGGAGTTTTCCATGGCGCGGCGAAAGCCGGTCTCGGCGATCAGGGCGGCCTCGGCCTGGGTGCGGAAGCGCGTGTAGCGCCACAGCGCCAGCAGGCTGAACACGATCACCAGGGACAGGGCGAACACCACCATCATCAGCCGCTGCTGGCGGGTTTCCTGGTCGATGGTGACGAACATCACGCTGTCGCTCTGCAGGCGCTGCAGCCAGATGAAGGCGCCCATGACGCACAGATAGAGCACGAGCACGACCGCCGGCGTCAGCCAGTACAGACGTCGGCTGTGACGAGCGTGCTCGTAGAACGTCGTCGGAATCAGAGACTTGCGATTCGAGGAGGCCATGGGCGTGAGGGTATCGCGATTGCGCCATTTTAGACGTGAAAACCCCATTCAATTTTTCACATAATAAAAATACATATCATCTAATGAAATTTTGCTTGTGCTGGCGCGGGCTCTTTCCTAGAATGGCTGCAAGTGCCGGCTCCCGGGGCGCGTCCGCGTCCGGGGCTTCCGTTGCAGGGCCGCTGGCGCACCTCCCTCGCTTTTTACCGCCGGGCCGCCCCAAGGTAAAAACGGCCCCCTCGAAGGGCAGCAAGCCGAAGGCGCGGCGTGGGGGTATTTTTCATCAGGCTGGCGCGATGTGTGGTCGCGTCATCGAACCACACCACAGGAGACACACACCATGTCCTCTCTTGACCAAGTCCACGCGGCAGCGGCGGATGTCGATCAGCAGGAAACCCAGGAATGGATCGATGCGCTGGAAGCGGTGCTCGATCGGGAAGGCGCGGAACGCGCCCACTACCTGATCGAGCGGCTCATCGACCTGGCCCGCCGCAGCGGCGCCCACATTCCCTATTCGCTGAACACGGCGTATGTGAACACCATCCCCCCGGGGCTGGAGCCGCCGCATCCGGGCAACATGGTGCTCGAGGAACGCATCCGTTCCTACATCCGCTGGAACGCCATGGCGATGGTGGTCAAGGCCAACAAGGTCGAACCCGCCGACGGCGGCAGCCTGGGCGGCCACATCGCTTCCTTCGCCTCGCTGGCGACCATGATCGAGTGCGGCCAGAACCACTTCTGGCACGCCGAATCGCCCGACCACGGCGGCGACCTGGTGTATTTCCAGGGCCACTCGTCCCCGGGCATGTATGCGCGCGCCTTCCTCGAAGGCCGCCTGACCGAGGAAAACCTCAACTATTTCCGCCAGGAAGTGGGCGGCAAGGGCAAGGGGCTGTCCTCCTATCCGCACCCGAAGCTCATGCCCGGCTTCTGGCAGTTCTCGACGGTGTCCATGGGCCTGGGGCCGATGATGGCCATCTACCAGGCCCGTTTCCTGAAATACCTGCACGCCCGCGGACTGGCCGATACGGCCCAGCGCAAGGTCTGGGTCTTCGTGGGCGACGGCGAAATCGACGAACCCGAAACCCTGGCCGCCATCGGCCTGGCCTCGCGTGAAAAGCTCGACAACCTGATCTTCGTCGTCAACTGCAACCTGCAGCGCCTGGACGGCCCGGTGCGCGGCAACGGCAAGATCATCCAGGAGCTCGAAGGCGCCTTCCGCGGCAACGGCTGGAACGTGCTCAAGCTGATCTGGGGCGGCTACTGGGATCCCCTGTTCGCCCGCGACAAGGAAGGCATCCTGCGCCGCGTCATGGAAGAGACCGTGGACGGCGAATACCAGGCCTACAAGGCCAACGACGGCAAGTTCGTGCGCGAAAAATTCTTCGGCAAGCATCCGAAGCTGCTGGAGATGGTCAGCCGCATGAGCGACGAAGACGTCTGGCGCCTGAACCGGGGCGGCCACGATCCGCACAAGGTCTACGCGGCCTTCGCCGCCGCGGCCGGCCACAAGGGCCAGCCTTCGGTCATCCTGGCCAAGACCATCAAGGGCTACGGCATGGGCCAGGTCGGCCAGGCCAAGAACCCCACCCACCAGCAGAAGAAGCTGGACGTCGATTCGGTGCGCGAATTCCGCGACCGCTTCAACATCCCCATCCCCGACGACAAGCTCGAGGAAATCCCCTTCTTCAAGCCGGCGGAGGATTCCCCGGAAATGAAGTACCTGCACGAGCACCGCAAGGCGCTGGGCGGCTACCTGCCGCATCGCCGCCAGAAGGCCGACCAGTCCCTGCCGGTGCCTCCCCTGGAGGCCTTCAAGGCCGTGCTGGAGCCCACCGCCGAGGGCCGGGAAATCTCCACCACCCAGGCCTTCGTGCGGGTGCTGAACCAGATCCTGCGCGACAAGGACCTCGCCCCGCGCGTGGTGCCCATCCTGGTGGACGAGTCCCGCACCTTCGGCATGGAAGGCCTGTTCCGCCAGATCGGCATCTACGCCCCGGAAGGCCAGAAGTACGTGCCGGTGGACAAGGGCCAGGTGATGTACTACCGCGAGGCCGAGAACGGCCAGCTGCTGCAGGAAGGCATCAACGAGGCCGGCGGCTTCAGCTCGTGGATCGCGGCGGCGACGTCGTATTCCGTCAGCAACTGCATCATGATCCCGTTCTTCATCTATTACTCGATGTTCGGGTTCCAGCGCTTCGGCGACCACGCCTGGGCGGCGGGCGACATGCTGGCGCGCGGCTTCGTGCTGGGCGGCACGGCCGGCCGCACCACGCTGAACGGCGAAGGGCTGCAGCACGAGGACGGCCACAGCCACATCCAGGCTTCCCTGATCCCGAACTGCGTGGCCTACGATCCGGCCTTCGCCCACGAGGTCGCCGTCATCATCCGCAGCGGCCTGCAGCGCATGATGCATGACCAGGAAGACGTGTTCTTCTACATCACGGTCATGAACGAGAACTACGCCCAGCCGGGCCTGAAGGCCGGGGACGAGGAAGGCATCCTCAAGGGGATGTACAAGCTCCAGTCCAGCGCCAAGCCCGCCAAGCACCACGTCCAGCTGATGGGCTCGGGCACGATCCTGCGCGAAGTCCTGGCGGCCCAGGAACTGCTGGAAAAGGACTGGGGCGTGACCTCGGACGTCTGGAGCGTGACCAGCTTCACGGAACTGCGCCGCGACGGCCTGGATGCCGAGCGCCACAACCTGCTGCATCCGACCGAGCCGTCCCGGGAGGCCTACGTCACCCGCCAGCTCAAGGGCACCCAGGGTCCGATCATCGTCTCCACCGACTACATCAAGGCCTACGGCGACATGATCCGTCCGTTCGTGCCGGCCGGGCGCCCCCTCAAGGTCCTGGGGACCGACGGCTTCGGCCGCTCGGACTTCCGCTCCGAACTGCGCAAGCACTTCGAGATCGACCGCCACTTCGTGGTCCTGGCCGCCCTGCGCAGCCTGGCCGACGAGGGCGCCATCGACATCAAGAAATGCGCCGAGGCGATCGCCAAGTACGGCATCGATCCCGAGAAGGCCAATCCGCACCACGCCTGAGGAGGACGAACAACATGAGCAATATCGTGGAAATCAAGGTCCCCGACATCGGCGATTTCGACACGGTCGAAGTCATCGAGATCCTGGTGGCCGTGGGCGACGCGATCGAGGCCGAACAGAGCCTGATCACGGTCGAATCCGACAAGGCCTCCATGGAGATCCCGGCCTCGCAGGGCGGGGTGGTCAAGGCGGTAAAGGTCAAGCTGGGCGACAAGGTCAGCGAAGGCTCGGTCATCCTGGAGGTCGAGGCCTCCGGCGCTGCCGCCGCCGCCCCGGCCGCGTCCGCTGCGGCGGCCGCCCCGGCCCCCGCGGCCGCTCCCGCCCCGGCGCCGGCCGCCTCGGGCGGCGCGCAGTCCGTGGTCGTGCCCGACATCGGCGACTTCGACACGGTCGAAGTGATCGAGATCCTGGTCGCCGTGGGCGACACCATCCAGCCCGAACAGAGCCTGATCACCGTGGAGTCCGACAAGGCCTCCATGGAAATCCCGGCCTCGGTGGGCGGCGTGGTCAAGGAACTGAAGGTCAAGCTGGGCGACAAGGTTTCCCAGGGCACGGAAATCCTGGTGGTGGAAGCCGCCGGCGGCGCGCCCCAGGCCGCGGCTCCGGTTGCCGCCGCGCCGGTTCCCGCGCCCGCGGCGGCGCCCGCTCCCACGCCCGTCGCGGAAGCCCCCGCGCCCGCGGCGGCTCCGGCCGCGTCTTCCATGGCCTCCAGCGCGCCGGAGCGCACGTCGCCGACGGCGGCCTTCGCCGAAGCCGAGGTGCCGCTGCGCAATCTGCCGCACGCCTCGCCCTCGGTGCGCAAGTTCGCCCGCGAACTGGGCGTGAACCTGGCCCAGGTCACCGGCAGCGGTCCCAAGAACCGCATCGTCGCCGACGATGTGCGCGCCTACGTCAAGCAGGCCCTGTCCACCGGCGGCGCCAGCCCCGTGGGCTCGACCCTGCCGGCGGGCGGCGGCTTCAGCGTGCTGGGCTGGCCCAAGGTCGATTTCGCCAAGTTCGGCGAAATCCAGACCAAGCCGCTGTCGCGCATCAAGAAGATCTCCGGCGCCAACCTGCACCGCAACTGGGTCATGATCCCGCACGTCACCAACAACGACGTGGCCGACATCACCGATCTGGAAGCCCTGCGCCAGCAGCTGAACGCGGAGAACAAGAAGTCCGGCGCCAAGGTCACCATGCTGGCCTTCCTGATCAAGGCCGTGGTCGCCGCGCTGAAGAAATTCCCGGAATTCAACGCCTCGCTGGATGGCGACAACCTGGTGCTCAAGCACTACTTCCACATCGGCTTCGCGGCCGACACGCCCAACGGCCTGGTGGTTCCGGTGATCCGGGACGCCGACAAGAAGGGCGTGATGGAACTGGCGGCGGAAACCTCCGAGCTCGCCGGCCAGGCCCGCGAGGGCAAGCTCTCGCCCTCGCAGATGCAGGGCGGCTGCTTCTCGATCTCGTCCCTGGGCGGAATCGGCGGCACGGACTTCACGCCCATCATCAACGCGCCCGAAGTCGCCATCCTCGGCGTGTCGCGCTCGACCATGCAGCCGGTGTGGGACGGCAAGGCCTTCCAGCCGCGCCTGATGCTGCCGCTGTCGCTGTCCTACGATCACCGCGTGATCGACGGGGCCGCCGCCGCGCGCTTCAATGCCTACCTGGCTGGCCTGCTGGCGGACTTCCGCCGCATCATCCTGTAAGGGGGACGGCATGAGCATCGTCGATCTGAACGTCCCCGACATCGGCGACTTCGACTCGGTCGAAGTCATCGAGATCCTGGTCAAGGCGGGCGACACCATCCAGGCCGAACAGAGCCTGATCACCGTGGAATCCGACAAGGCCTCCATGGAGATCCCGGCCGAGCGGGGCGGGGTGGTGAAGGAAATCCTCGTCAAGCTGGGCGACAAGGTTTCCCAGGGCACGCCCGTGGTCCGCATCGAGGCCGCCGACGACGGCGCCGCCTCGGCGGCGCCGGCCGCCCCGGCCCAGGCGGCGCCCGCAGCCGCGCCCGCATCCGCCCCGGCCGCGGCTTCGGCGGCTTCGGCTCCGGCGCCCGCGCAGTTTTCCGGTGCGGCCGACGGCGAATACGACGTCCTGGTGCTGGGCGCGGGTCCCGGCGGCTACTCGGCCGCCTTCCGCGCCGCCGACCTGGGCCTGAAGGTCGTCCTGGTGGAACGCTACGCCACCCTGGGCGGGGTCTGCCTGAACGTCGGCTGCATCCCGTCCAAGGCCCTGCTGCACACCGTCGGCGTGCTGGAAGAGGCCAAGTCCCTGGCCGCCCACGGCATCGCCTTCGGCGAGCCGGCGATCGACCTGGACAAGCTGCGCGGCTACAAGGATTCCGTGGTGGGCAAGCTCACCGGCGGCCTGGCCGGCATGGCCAAGGCCCGCAAGGTCACGGTCATCCAGGGCGTGGGCACCTTCGCCGATCCGCACCACCTGACGGTGGCCAAGGCCGACGGCGGCCAGGCCACGGTCAAGTTCGCCTCGGCCATCATCGCCGCCGGCAGCCAGTCGGTGAAGCTGCCGTTCCTGCCGGACGATCCGCGCATCGTCGACTCCACCGGCGCGCTGGCCCTGAAATCGGTGCCCAAGCGCATGCTGATCGTCGGCGGCGGCATCATCGGCCTGGAAATGGGCACGGTCTATTCCGCGCTGGGCGCCCGCCTGGACGTGGTGGAAATGCTGCCCACCCTCATGACCGGCGCCGACCGCGACCTGGTCAAGGTCTGGGACAAGATGAACGCCAGGCGCTTCGACCACGTCATGCTCAACACCAGGACGGTCGCCGCCGAGGCCAAGGCGGACGGCATCTGGGTCACCTTCGAGGGCGAAGCCGCTCCCAAGGAACCCCAGCGCTACGACCTGGTGCTGCAGGCCGTCGGCCGTTCGCCCAATGGCAAGAAGATCGGCGCGGAAAATGCCGGCGTGGCGGTGTCCGACCGGGGCTTCATCGCCGTGGACAAACAGATGCGCACCAATGTGCCGCACATCTACGCCATCGGCGACATCGTGGGCCAGCCCATGCTGGCGCACAAGGCCGTCCACGAGGCCCACGTGGCCGCCGAGGTCATCGCCGGCCACAAGGCCTTCTTCGACGCGCGCGTGATCCCCTCGGTGGCCTACACGGATCCCGAGGTCGCCTGGGTCGGTCTGACCGAGGAAGCGGCCAGGAAGGACGGCATCGCCGTCAAGAAGGGCGTGTTCCCCTGGCAGGCCTCGGGCCGCGCCATCGCCAACGGCCGCGACGAGGGCTTCACCAAGCTGCTGTTCGACGCGGAAACCGGCCGCATCCTGGGCGGCGGGATCGTCGGCACCCACGCGGGCGATCTGATCAGCGAAGTCGCCCTGGCCATCGAGATGGGCGCGGATTCCGTGGACATCGGCAAGACCATCCACCCGCACCCGACGCTGGGCGAGTCGGTCGGCATGGCCGCCGAAGTCGCCGACGGCCACTGCACGGACGTGCCGCCCGCCAGGAAGAAGTAAGCAGTATCGTCACGCCGGGCAGGGATGTCCGGCGTGCCACCGGACGGCGGGTGCTAATATCGGCACCTGCCGTTTTTCATTGTCGAAGCCTCACTCATGTCCCTTTCCGCTCCCGCCCAGGGCGCCGCGCTCGCCGACTGGCTGGCCTACCTCGAGACCCTGCATCCGAAAACCATCGACCTGGGCCTGGACCGCATCCGCGCCGTGGCCGGCCGCCTGGCCCTGTCCCTGGACTGCGTCAAGATCACCGTGGCCGGCACCAACGGCAAGGGTTCCACCTGCGCGATGCTGGAATCCATCCTGCTCACCGCGGGCTACAAGGTCGGCAAATACACCTCGCCCCACCTGCTGCGCTTCAACGAGCGCATCTGCATCAACGGCGAGGAGGCCTCCGACGCGGACATCGTGGCGCAGCTCGAGCGCATCGAGGCCGCCCGGGACGGCGTCACCCTGACGTATTTCGAGATGACCACGCTGGCGGCCCTGCTGCTGTTCCAGGCCGCCCGGCTGGACGTCGTGGTGCTGGAAGTCGGCCTGGGCGGCCGGCTGGACGCGGTCAACCTGATCGACGCCGACTGCGCCATCCTGACCAGCGTGGACCTGGACCACATGCAATACCTGGGCGATACCCGCGAAGCGATCGGCCTGGAGAAGGCCCATGTCTTCCGGCCCGGCAGGCCCGCCATCTGCGCCGATCCCGTCCCGCCGCAGACCGTGATCGATCACGCCATGGCGATCGGCGCCGACCTGTGGCGCGTCGGGATCGACTTCAACTATTCCGGCGACCGCCAGCAATGGGCCTACGGCGGCCGCTCGCAGCGCCGCAACGCGCTGGGCTATCCCGCCCTGCGCGGCGCCAACCAGCTGCTGAACGCCTCGGCGGCCCTGGCGGCCCTGGAGGCCTTGCGCGACCGCCTGGTGGTCACCCAGCAGGACGTGCGCCAGGGCCTGCTGCACGTCAGCCTGCCGGGCCGCATGCAGATCCTGCCCGGCCTGCCCGCCACCATCCTGGACGTGGGGCACAATCCGCACGCGGCCTCGGCGCTGGGCCAGAACCTGGACAGCATGGGCCACTATCCGCATACCTACGCGGTGGTCGGCATGCTGCGCGACAAGGACATCGAAACCACGCTGTCGCGCCTGTCGCGGCGGGTGGACCGCTGGCTGTGCGCCACGCTGGGCGGGCCGCGCGGCACCACCGCGCAGGAACTGGCGGCCATCGTGCACCGCCTCTGCGGCGACCAGGCGCCCGTGGATCCCTTCATCGCCCAGACCAGCGAAATCGCCCGGCCCACGGGCGGGCACAAGCCCGGCGTGCGGGCCGCGCCCCGGCCCGCCGTGGCGGCCCGGGACGTCCAGGTTTCCACTTTTGACAGTCCGGAACAAGCCTTTGCCGAGGCCAGGAGACTGGCGACCGACAATGATAGAATCCTCGTGTTCGGATCGTTTGCCACGGTCGGTCCTGTGCTCGACGTCCTGCGCCGCGAAGGCAGGGATGTCCTGTCCTGATCGGGCCCGGGGGCCGGTCCGCCACTTTTGATGGGTTGGCTGCACGATGTTTTTTCGCAAGGGAACCGAAACGGGACAACGCGCTCCGGCACGATCCGCGGGAACCGAGGCCCAGCTCCGTGAACTGCGCGTGAAAGCCCGCCGCCGCCTGATCGGCGCCCTGGCGCTGGTGCTGGCGGCGTTCATCGTCGTGCCCTGGCTGTTCGACGAACCCGTCCCCGACGACACGCACGCTCCGATCGTGGTGCCGGCGCCGGTCGCCGGACTGCCTCCCGCCGCCGATCCTTCCGTCGCCCAGCCCGACACCGCCGCGGCCGGGGGCGCCGTCCAGAACGATCATCCGGCCGATGCGGCGCCCGCCGCCGGGACCGAGCCCGCCGAACCGGCGGAACCGTCCCAGGCGCCCGCCCAGGGCCAGCCGCCGGCCGCCGCCGTCGCGCCTGAACCGGCGCCCGCCGAACCACCGGCCCGCACCCAGCCCGAGCCTCCCCGCGAGAAGCCCGCCGAGCCCGCCCGGAGCGCCGAACGCCCGAACGCGGACAAACCCGCCAGCCGCGCCCCGGCCGACCGCACCGACGACGGTTCCGTCGCCCTGGCCCTGCTGGCCGGCAAGACGCCGCCCGCCGCCCGGTCCGAAGCCCGTCCCGCCGCCGGCGGGGGCCGTTACTATCTCCAGGTCGCCGCCTACACCACCGAGCAGGACGCCCAGGCGCGGCGCGACAGCCTGCGCCAGGCCGGCGTCACCGACGCCTACGTCGAGCGCGGCCAGTCCAACGGCCGCACCGTCTACCGGCTGCGGGTGGGACCCTTCGGTTCCCACGAGGCCGCCCAGGCGGCCCAGGCCCGGCTGCGGGCCCTGGGCTACCAGAACGGCCTGATCTCCGGCAAGTGACCAGCTTCGACTACTTCGTCCTGGCCGTCGTGGCCGTCTCGGCCCTGATCGGCCTGCTGCGCGGCTTCCTGCGCGAAGTCCTGTCGCTGGTCGCCTACGTCGCCGCCTTCGTGGCCGCCATCTGGTGGGGGCCGGCGGCGTCCGACTGGCTGCTGGGTCTGATCGACAACGGCCTGCTGCGCACACTGGCCGCCTATGGGGCGGTCTTCATCGTGGCGCTCCTGCTGGTCGGCCTGCTGAACATGGCGCTGGGCGCGCTGGTGGACCGCACCGGCCTGACGCCGGCCGATCACGGCCTGGGCGCGGTGTTCGGCGCGGTACGCGGCGTGGTGCTGGTCCTGGCCCTGGTGGGCCTGGCGGGCTACACTCAGCTCCCCCAGGAGCCCTGGTGGCGCGACGCGCGCACCTCCGCCGCCGCCGTCCGGGGCTTCCAACAGGTCAAATCGCTGCTGCCGACCCAGGTGGCGGAACTGCTTCCCTATTAGCCGGAATTCATCCTTATGTGCGGAATCGTAGGTGTGATGGGGCGCGGCCCCGTCAATCAACTGATCTATGACAGCCTGCTGCTGCTGCAGCACCGGGGCCAGGACGCGGCCGGCATCGCCACCGCGCACGACCAGTTCTTCAGCATGCACAAGGCCCACGGCCTGGTGCGCGACGTGTTCCGCACGCGCAACATGCGGGCGCTGCCGGGCAACAGCGGGGTGGGGCAGGTGCGCTACCCCACGGCGGGCTCCAGCGCCAGCGTCGACGAGGCCCAGCCTTTCTACGTGAACGCGCCGTTCGGCATCACCTTCGTGCACAACGGCAACCTGACCAACTGGCGCGAACTGCGCGAGTCCCTGTTCAAGCACGACCGGCGCCATATCAACACCAATTCCGATTCCGAAGTCCTGCTCAACGTCTTCGCCCACGAACTGCAGCAGGCGTCCGACGGGGTCACCTTGGACGCGCACGCCGTGTTCCAGGCCGTGCGCGCGGTGCACCGGCGCGCCAAGGGCGCCTATGCCGTCATCGCCAGCATCAGCAGCTTCGGCCTGGTGGCCTTCCGCGATCCGCACGGCATCCGGCCCCTGTGCCTGGGCCGCCACGACACGGAATCCGGTCCCGAATGGATGCTGGCCTCCGAATCCGTGGCGCTGACCGGCAGCGGCTTTTCCCTGGTGCGCGACATCGCGCCCGGCGAGGCCGTCGTGATCACCGAGGACGGTGAACTGAGCGCCGAGGCCTGCGCCGATCCCGGACTGGAACACACGCCCTGTGTCTTCGAGTATGTCTATTTCGCCCGGCCGGACTCCGTGATGGACGGGGTCTCGATCTACGACGCGCGCCTGCACATGGGCGAATACCTGGCGGACAAGGTCGCCAAGTCGCTGCGCCTGGGCGACGTGGACGTGGTCATGCCGATCCCCGATTCCTCGCGGCCGTCGGCCATGCAGCTGGCCGCGCGCCTGGGCCTGAACTACCGCGAGGGCTTCATCAAGAACCGCTACGTGGGCCGCACCTTCATCATGCCCGGCCAGGCCGTACGCAAGAAATCCGTGCGCCAGAAGCTGAGCGCCATCGACATGGAATTCCGCGGCAAGAACGTCCTGCTGGTCGACGACTCCATCGTGCGCGGCACCACCAGCCGCGAAATCGTCGACATGGCCCGGGCGGCGGGCGCGAACAAGGTCTTCTTCGCCTCGGCGGCGCCGGCGGTCCGCTATCCGAACGTCTACGGCATCGACATGCCGACCCAGGCCGAACTGATCGCCACGGGGCGGGACGAGGCGCAGATCGCCCGCGAGATCGGCGCCGACGGCCTGGTCTACCAGGACCTGGACGACCTGGAGCAATCCCTGCGCGACCTGAACCCGGCCATGCGGTCCTTCGAGTCGTCCTGCTTCAACGGCCGCTACGTCACCGGCGACATCGACGACGCCTACCTGGAGCGCCTCAGCCGCACCCGGGGCCTGCCGCAGCGCTCCGGCGCCATGGCGGCGGCCGAGGACGAGAGCTGACACGGGACGGTCCCTGCGGACTGTCCCGCGCGGATCGAATCCGGGCGGCCTGCAAGCCGCGAGGTGGAGAGCCGCAGTACCGCCCGGGGTTCAGGTCCGGGCGGCGCGTCGCAACGCGGCCAGCGCCAGCACGGCGCAGACGATGAACAGCATCAATCCCCACAGCGCGTATTCCACGCCCAGCAGGTCGACGCGGGCGTCCATGCAGCTCGCGTAGATGCCGAACAGCCAGGGCAGGGCGGCGTCCAGCCCCGAGGCCGAGATGAAGCGGTCGGCGAAGGTCTGGGCGCAGGACAGCATCTGCGAGGCCACGCTGTGCTGGTACCAGGCGGCCACGATGCCGCTCGCCGCCAGGACGGCGGCCAGGGCCGCGCCGATGCGGCGCACGAGGACGGACCCCCAGCCCATGCTCGCCAGCCCGCAGACGGCGGCGATGGCCAGCAGGATCAGGCGCTGCAGCACGCACCAGGCGCAGGGCTTCATGTCGAACGCGTATTGCGAGATCAGGGCGACGCCCACGGCGGCCAGGCACAGCAGGGCGACGAGGCGCAGGAGACGGTCGGAGCGGGTCAGGGTCATGGCGAAGTCGAGGTCGGGTTCGTCGAAGGGAAGGAAAGGGATGTGTCGGCCGCCGCGCCCAGCGCTTCCAGCACCTGGCGTTCGAACTGCATCTGGCCGCGGGGATGCTCCAGGCCGGGGCCGTCGAGGACGAAGATGTCCTCCACGCGGTCGCCCAGGGTCATGATCTTGGCCATTCTCAGGCCGACGTCGTGGCGGGCGAACACCCGGGCCAGGTCGTGCAGCAGGCCGACGCGGTCGGCCGCCGTGACCGACAGCCGCCAGTTGCCGCCCTGTTCGTCGGGCTGCAGCGTGACGCTGGGCATGATCGGAAAGGCCCGGGAACGGCGCGATCCGGGATGCGGCGCCGTGGCGTCCCGGCGCGCGGCCGGGCCGCCGTTCAGCGCGGCGCGCAGCTCGTGCTCGATCAGGGCGGCGCAGGAGCGGAAGTCCCGGTCGTGCTCGGACAGCAGCACGATGAAGCTGTCCAGCGCCCAGCCCTGGCGCGTGGTGTGGATGCGGGCGTCCTGGATGCTCAGGCCGTGGCGGTCGAAATAGGTGCAGATGTCCATGAACAGGTCCGGCCGGTCGGGCGCGTAGGCCAGGATCTGCAGGGCCTCGCTCTGGCCCAGGACGCGGGCGCGCACGACCGGATCCGGTCCCTGGAAGCAATGGTACAGGTGCCGCGTGTGCCAGGCGATCTCGTTGGCGTCGTGGCGCAGGAAATAGGCCACGTCCAGCTGCGACCAGAAGGCTTCGCGGCTGTCGTCGCGCAGCCCCATCCGGCGGATTTCGGCGGCGGCGGCGTCCTTGCGCAAGGCCAGGATGGTCCGGGTATCGGGCTGCTCGCCCCCGAGGGCGGCGAGCGTGCGGTGGTACAGGTCCTCCAGCAGCTTGCCCTTCCAGGTGTTCCAGACCTTGGGGCTGGTGCCGCGGATGTCGGCCACCGTCAGCAGGTACAGGGCGGCCAGCCGGCGCCGGGATCCGACCCGGGCGGCGAATTCGTGGATCACCCGGGGGTCGCTCAGGTCGCGCTTCTGGGCCACCTGGGACAGGGTCAGGTGCTCGCGCACCAGGAAGTCCAGCAGATCGACGGACTCGCGCGGCAGCTCGTGGCGGCGGGCGAAGCGGCGCACCTCGGCGGCGCCCAGCTGCGAATGGTCGCCGCCGCGTCCCTTGGCGATGTCGTGGAACAGGGCCGCCACGTACAGCAGCCAGTGATCGTCCAGGTCGGCGATCAGCTGGCTGGCGAGCGGATATTCCTGGGCGTGCTCCGGCATGGTGAAGCGGCGCAGGTTGCGGATCACCATCAGGATGTGCTGGTCCACGGTGTAGGCGTGGAACAGATCGTGCTGCATCTGGCCGACGATGCGCCGGAACGCGGGCAGGTAGCGCGGCAGGATGTTCCACATCGTCATGTCGCGCAGCGCGTGGACGATGCCGCGCGGCTGGCGCAGGATCTGCAGGAACAGGCGGCGGTTGGCCGGGTCGTCGCGGAACGCCCGGTCGATGCGGTGGCGGGCGTGCCACATGGCGCGCAGGGTCCCGGCCGCCATGCCCTGCAGTTCCGGATGCTGCTGCGTGACCAGGAACACCTTCAGCAGCAGGCTGGGCGCGCGCTCGAAGGCATCCTCGCGGACCAGGGCCAGCCGTTCGCGGCGGATGCAGAAATCCTCGTCGAGGGCGACCGTCTCGTCCTGCGGGCGGGGAAACAGGCGTTCCTCCAGCGCCAGCATCAGCAGCCGGTTGACCTGGCAGACCACGCGGGCGGCCCAGTAGTAGCGCTGCATCAGTAGTTCGCCGGCGCGCCGGTGCGGCTGGTCGACGAAACCGTAGACCCGCGCCAGGCGCGGCTGCAGGTCGAACAGCACGCGGTCCTCGCGGCGTCCGGCCAGCAGGTGCAGCTCGATGCGCAGGCGCTTGAAGGCCAGTTCCGCCCGCCGCAGGGCGCGGAACTCGGCCGAGGTCAGCAGGTCGGTGCGCGCCACCGCGCTCCAGGTCGTGCCCAGGCCGGCCGCGCGCGCCAGCCACAGCAGCACCTGCAGGTCGCGCAGGCCGCCGGGGGCTTCCTTGCAATTGGGCTCCAGCGCATAGGGCGTGTCCTGGTGGCGCGCGTGGCGCTGCTGCATTTCGGTGCGCTTGGCCAGGTAGAAATCCCGGGGATTCAGGTCCTGCCGCATGCGCTCGCGGAAGCGCTGGAACAGCGCCCGGCCGCCGGCCAGCCAGCGGGCCTCCAGCAGGGAGGTCTGGACGGTGATGTCGGCGGCGGCCTCGTGCCGGCATTGCTCCAGGGTGCGCACGCTCAGGCCCGGTTCCAGCCCGATGTCCCACAGGGCGGCGACCAGGGCCTCGATGCGTTCGCGTGCGGCGGCGTCCGGGGCGCGTTCGAGCAGGATCAGGATGTCTAGGTCCGAGCCGGGATAGAGCTCGCCCCGCCCGTAGCCCCCGACGGCGGCCGCGCAGGCGCCCGCCGGCAGCGGGTGGATCTTCAGCAGGCCGCGCAGCGTGTCGTCGGCGATGCGCCGCAGGGCGGACAGCAGCGTGTCGGGCCGCAGGTGCGCGCGCCAGGCCTGGATGGCCTCGTCCCGGCGCGCCTGCATCCGGGCGCGCAGTTCGGCCAGGACGGGGCGGTGCGCGTCGGCGCTCTTCTGGTTCATGGCGCCCTCTGGCGCCTACGCGCTCCCCACCTCGCGGCCTGCATGCCGCTCGGATTCGGCAGGCGTGGGGCAGTCCGCAAGGACTGTCCCGCGTCCAGCCCCATCCTTGGCAAAGGCGGGGGGCGCCGGCATGCCGGGCGACACCGTCAGCACCTCGTAGCCGTCGTCGGTCACCAGGATGCTGTGTTCCCACTGGGCCGAGAGGCTGTGGTCGCGCGTGACGACCGTCCACTGGTCGGCCAGGGTACGGATTTCGCGGCGGCCGGCGTTGATCATGGGCTCGATCGTGAAGATCATGCCGGGTTCCAGGCGCACGCCCGTGCCGGGCTTGCCGTAGTGCAGCACCTGGGGATCCTGGTGGAAGCGCCGCCCGACGCCGTGGCCGCAGTATTCGCGCACCACGGAAAAGCCCGCGCCCTCGGCGTGCTTCTGGATGGCGTGGCCGATGTCGCCCAAGGTGGCGCCCGGGCGGACCTGCTCGATGCCCAGCCACATGCATTCGTAGGTGGTGTCGATCAGGCGCCGGGCCAGGATCGGGGGCTCGCCCACGCAGTACATGCGGCTGGTGTCGCCGAACCAGCCGTCCTTGATGATGGTGACGTCGATGTTCATGATGTCGCCGTTCTTCAGGACCTTGTCGCCGGGGATGCCGTGGCAGATGACGTGGTTGACCGAGGTGCAGATGGAGGCGGGGAAGGGCGGATAGCCCGGGGGCGCGTAGCCCACGGTGGCCGACTTCACCTGCAGCGTGTTGGTGATGTAGTCCATGCACAGGCGGTCGAGTTCCCCCGTCGTGACCCCGGCGCGCACGTGCGGTTCGAGGTAGTCCAGTACGCTGGCGGCGGCCTGGCAGGCGGCGCGCATCTGGTCGAGTTCGTGGGGGTCGGTGATGACTTGGCTCATGAGGGTGCTTGCTGTGTGGACGAGATGAATAGTAGAATTATAGGCTTAGCTGTAAATAGCGTGCCTGGCCGCCCAAGGGTGCGCGGCTTGCATGGCGATGCAGAATGTTCGAAAAGCAATGCGTTCTGAATGCAACGCGGTTGTTTGAAGATTCAGCCTTCGCTCATGTTAGTCCCGGATACTGGCCAGGTACAAGACCAAACCCTCTCGGAGAATTTTCATGTCGCTCATGCGCGAAATGCTGGAAGCCGGTGTGCATTTTGGCCACCAGACCCGTTACTGGAACCCGAAGATGGCCGAATACATCTTCGGCCAGCGCAACAAGATCCACATCGTCAACCTGGAACGCACGGTTGAAAAATACCTGGAAGCCAGCCAGTTCGTGCGCCAGGTCGCCGCGCGCGGCGGCAACGTGCTGTTCGTCGGCACCAAGCGCTCCGCTCGTGAGTTGATCGCCGCCGAAGCCCAGCGCTGCGGCATGCCCTACGTCGACAGCCGCTGGCTGGGCGGCATGATGACCAACTTCAAGACGGTCAAGACCTCGATCAAGCGCCTGAAGGACATGGAAGCCCAGCAGGCCGAAGGCGCCACCGAGCACATGAGCAAGAAGGAAGCGCTCATGTTCGCGCGCGAAATGGACAAGCTCAACAAGTCCATCGGCGGCATCAAGGACATGAACACGCTGCCCGACGCGCTGTTCGTGATCGACGTGGGCTACCACAAGATCGCCGTGGCCGAAGCCCGCACCCTGGGCATCCCGGTGGTCGGCGTGGTCGACACCAACCACTCGCCCGAAGGCATCGATCACGTCATCCCGGGCAACGACGACTCCTCCAAGGCCATCGCCCTGTACGCCCGCGGCATGGCCGACGCCGTGCTGGCCGGCCGCGAACAGAGCCTCAACGGCCTGGTCGAGGAACTGGCCGAAGGCGAGGAATTCATCGAGGTCGAGCAGGATCAGGATCAGGAATAACTTCCTGCCTTCCGCCGTCACGGCCGCCGCCGACGGGCGGCGGACTCGTCGCGCGCCGCCCGTCGGCGCGCGCATTGATTGAACAGGAGAGAACATAATGGCTCAAATCACCGCCGCCATGGTCAAGGAACTGCGCGAAAAGACCGACGCGCCCATGATGGAATGCAAGAAGGCCCTGACCGAGGCCGAGGGCGACCTGGCCCGCGCCGAGGAACTGCTGCGCGTCAAGCTGGGCAGCAAGGCCTCCAAGGCCGCCAGCCGCATCACGGCCGAAGGCCTGGTCGGCCTGCACATCGCCGCCGACGGCAAGAGCGGCGCGCTGGTCGAAGTCAACTGCGAAACCGACTTCGTCGCCAAGAACGACGATTTCATCGCCTTCGTCAACGACCTGGCCCGCATCGCCGCCGAACGCAATCCGGCCGACCTGGCCGCCCTGAACGCCTGCGCCATGGGTGACGGCACCGTCGAATCCGTGCGCGCCGCGCTGGTGGGCAAGATCGGCGAAAACATGTCGGTGCGCCGCTTCCAGCGCTTCGACACCGTGGATGGCCTGAACAGCTACGTGCACGGCGGACGCATCGGCGTGCTGGTGGACTTCGCCGGCGCCGAGGAAGTCGGCAAGGACCTGGCCATGCACATCGCCGCGACCAAGCCCCGCGCCCTGAGCGCGGACGGCGTGGATCCCGCCCTGATCGCCGCCGAACGCTCCGTGGCCGAACAGAAGGCCGCCGAATCCGGCAAGCCGGCCGAAATCGTCGCCAAGATGGTCGAAGGCTCCGTGCAGAAGTTCCTGAAAGAAGTCACGCTGCTGTCGCAGCCCTTCGTCAAGAACGACAAGCAGACCGTCGAGCAGATGCTCAAGGAAAAGGGCGCCCGCATCAACCGCTACGCGCTGTTCGTGGTGGGCGAAGGCATCGAGAAGAAGTCCGAGGACTTCGCCGCGGAAGTCGCCGCCGCCGCCAGCGGTTCCTGATTCCGGCCGATTTCGATTTCAGGTACGATGGCATCGCGCCGGACGCGCGATGCCTGTTCGCATCCGCGTCCGGGAGCCGCATCCCGGCATCCGTACCGTTTTATGCTTCGATCATTTATCCATCCAGGAATCCTGCATGTCCACTCCTGCCTACAAGCGCGTTCTCCTGAAACTCTCGGGTGAGGCTCTGATGGGCGGCGATGCCTTCGGCATCAACCGCGCGACCATACTTCGCATGACCGAGGAGATCCACGGCGTCGTGTCCCTCGGGGTGCAACTGGCCGTGGTGATCGGCGGGGGCAACATCTTCCGCGGCGTGGCGCCGGGCGCCCAGGGCATGGACCGGGCCACGGCCGACTACATGGGCATGCTGGCCACCGTCATGAACGGCCTGGCGCTGCAGGACGCCCTGAAGAACCACGGCGTCGACACCCGGGTGCAGTCGGCCCTGAACATCGACCAGGTCGTCGAGCGCTACATCCGTCCCAAGGCCCTGCGCTACCTCGAAGAAGGCAAGGTCGTCGTCTTCGCGGCCGGCACCGGCAATCCCTTCTTCACCACCGACACGGCCGCCGCGCTGCGCGGGGCCGAGATCGGCGCCGAAGTCGTGCTCAAGGCCACCAAGGTCGACGGCATCTACAGCGCCGACCCCAACAAGGACCCCAACGCCACGCGCTACTCGCGCATCAGCTTCGACGAAGCCATCGTGCGCCGCCTCGAAGTCATGGACGCCACGGCCTTCGCGCTGTGCCGCGACCAGAAACTGCCGATCAAGGTCTTTTCGATCAACAAACCGGGAGCCCTCCGGCGCGTCGTCTGCGGCGAGGACGAAGGCACCCTGGTTCAGGTATAGGAATCCTCATGAGCCTTTCCGACATTCGCCGCTCGGCCGACGAGCGCATGGGCAAATCCATCGAAGCCCTGAAAGCCAGCCTGGCCAAGATCCGCACGGGCCGCGCCCACGCCGGCATCCTGGATCACGTGCACGTCGAATACTACGGCTCCCCCGTGCCGGTGGGCCAGGTCGCCAACGTGACCGTGATCGACGCCCGCACCCTCAGCGTGCAGGTCTGGGAAAAGACGATGGCGGGTCCGGTCGAGAAGGCCATCCGCGAATCCGACCTGGGGCTGAACCCCATCGCCATGGGCGACAACATCCGCGTGCCGATGCCGGCCCTGACGGAAGAGCGCCGCCGCGACCTGACCAAGGTCGTGCGGGGCGAGGGCGAGGACGCCAAGGTCGCGGTGCGCAATCTGCGCCGCGAGGCCAACGAGACCCTGAAGAAGCTGCTCAAGGACAAGGAAATCTCGGAAGACGAGGACCGCCGCGGCCAGGACGAAGTGCAAAAGCTCACCGACCGCTACGTGGCCGAAATCGACAAGCTCGTCACCCAGAAAGAAGCCGAGATCATGACGGTCTAGCCGCCAGCCGCGCGACGCTCCGGCGTATGACCGACACGCTTTCTTCCACGCTGGCCATTCCCGAGACCGGGGACGTGCCCCGGCATGTCGCCATCATCATGGATGGCAATGGCCGCTGGGCGACCCGGCGGATGCTGCCCCGCACCGCGGGGCACGTGCGCGGCGTCCAGGCCGTGCGCCGCATCGTCGAGGCCTGCGGCCATCGGGGCGTGCGCTACCTGACGCTGTTCGCCTTCAGCTCCGAGAACTGGCGCCGGCCGGCCCAGGAAGTCTCCCTGCTGATGCGCCTGTTCGTGCGCACCCTGGAAAAAGAAGTCGACCGCCTGGAAGCCCAGGGCGTGCGCCTGCGCGTGGTGGGCGACCTGTCGGCCTTCGACCCGCACCTGCGCGGCCTGATCGAGGCCGCCGAGCGGCGCACCGCCGGGCAGTCGGCCCTGACGCTGACCATCGCCGCCAACTACGGCGGCCGCTGGGACATCCTGCAGGCCGCCAGGGCCCTGCTGGCCGACCGGCCTGATCTCGCCGCCCACCCCGAGGCCCTGGACGAGGCCGCCCTGACGCCCTGGCTGGCCATGGCCTACGCGCCCGAGCCCGACCTGTTCATCCGCACCGGCGGGGAGCAGCGCATTTCCAATTTCATGATCTGGCAGCTGGCCTATACTGAACTGTATTTCACCGACTGCTGGTGGCCGGACTTCGACGCCGCGCAGCTCGACCAGGCCTTCGAGTGGTACCGGGGCCGCGAACGGCGCTTCGGCCGCACCAGCGCCCAGCTGCGTGACGCCTTGAATAGTGCAAACAGGCCCTGACAGGAATCCTTCATGCTGCGCCAGCGCATCCTCACCGCCATCGTCCTGCTGCTGATCGTGGGGGCCGCCGTGACCGCCCCCACGCCCTGGCCGATGCTGGCCCTGCTGGGCCTGATGACCGGCTGCGCGCTGTGGGAATGGCTGAGGCTGGTGCAGGATGGCGCCGCCGCGCGCTGGGGCGGAGCGATCCTGGCGGTCCTGGCGCTGGTGCCGATGTCGCGCCTGCTGGCCGACGGCCAGCCGGCCCTGGAAACCGCCTTCGGATCCTTCCTGCTGCCGCTGGCGGTGCTGTTCTGGCTGACCGTCGCCCCCGCCGCGGTGGCGCGCGCCCGGGTGCCGGCCGCCTGCCGGCCCGGCGTGCTGGCCCTGGCCGGGTTCCTGGTCCTGGCCGCGACCTGGTACGCGCTGGCCTGGGTCTTCCTGCGCCACGGCGCGGCGGCGCTGATCAGCCTGTGGGCGCTGATCTGGGCCGCCGACATCGCCGCCTATTTCACCGGCCGCAGCCTGGGGCGCCACAAGCTCGCGCCGCGCGTCAGCCCCGGCAAGACGCTCGAAGGCGCGGCCGGCGGTATCCTGGCGGCCACCGCGTGGCTGGTCGCCACGGCCCTGTGGTGGCCGGACAGCTTCGGGGCGCTGCTGCTGGCGCGCATCGGCTGGGCGGGCCTGGTCCTGGCCGGCGTGGCACTGGCGGCCTGGTCCATCGTCGGCGACCTGTTCGAGTCGCTGCTCAAGCGCCGCGCCGGGGTCAAGGATTCCAGCCAGCTGCTGCCGGGCCACGGCGGCGTGTACGACCGCATCGACGCGGTGCTGCCGGTGGCGCCGGCCGCCGCGCTGCTGCTGATGGCCGGGTTCTGATCCGGCCCTCCTTCATTCCTCCGCATCCACGGGTTCCGACACCATGTCCGTCCAGCAACGCCTCTGCATCCTCGGCTCGACCGGCTCCATCGGCGTGAGCACGCTGGACGTGGTGGCGCGCCATCCGGACCGGTTCTCCGTCCACGCCCTGAGCGCGCACAGCCGGATCGAGTCGCTGGCGGAACAGGCGGCGCGGCACGCGGCGCGTGTGGTGATCGTCCCCGACGACGCCGCGCGGGCGCGTTTCGTGGCCGCCTGGCCGGCCGGCCGGCCCCTGCCGGAAATCCGCCAGGGCGCCCAGGCCCTGGCCGACACCGCGGCCGACCCCGAGGTCACCGCCGTCATGGCCGCCATCGTGGGCGCCGCCGGGCTGCCCGGCGCGCTGGCGGCGGCGCGGGCCGGCAAGCGGGTCCTGCTGGCCAACAAGGAAGCGCTGGTGGCGGCGGGCAGCCTGTTCATGCGGGCCGTGCGTGAATCCGGCGCCGAGCTGCTGCCCATCGACAGCGAGCACAACGCCATCTTCCAATGCCTGCCCCAGTCGGCCGACCGGGCGCGCGCGCCGGCCAGCCCGGCCGAGGGCGTGCGCCGCCTGCTGCTCACGGCCTCCGGCGGGCCGTTCCGCCGCACCGCGCTGGACCAGCTGGACGCGGTCACCCCGGACCAGGCCTGCGCGCATCCCAACTGGCGCATGGGCCGCAAGATCTCCGTGGATTCGGCCACCATGCTGAACAAGGGGCTGGAAGTCATCGAGGCCCACTGGCTGTTCTCCATGCCGATGGAGCGCATCCAGGTCGTGGTCCACCCCCAGAGCGTGGTGCATTCCATGGTCGAATACCTGGACGGCTCCATCCTGGCCCAACTGGGCCAGCCCGACATGCGCACGCCCATCGCCTACGGCCTGGGCTATCCGGAACGCATCGACGGCGGCGTCGGCCTGCTGGAACTCGCCCGCCTGGGGCGCCTGGATTTCGAAACCCCGGACCTGGCGCGTTTCCCCTGCCTGCGGCTGTCCTTCGACGCGCTGGGCCAGGGGCAGGGCGCCTGCATCGCGCTCAACGCGGCCAACGAGGTCGCGGTGGACGGCTTCCTGCGCGGGCGCATCCGCTACACCCAGATCCCTTCCATCATCGAGCATTGCCTGGACGATTCCGTGGCGCACGGGACGCGGACCCCGTCCTCCCTGGCCGAGATCCTCGACCTGGACGCGCGCACCCGGCGCGTCGCGGCCGGCTTCTTCTAGCCTCCCATTCCTGTTTTCCCCATGCTGTTGACCCTGTTCGCCTTCATCCTTGCCCTGGGCCTGCTCGTGACCTTCCACGAGCTGGGCCATTACTGGGTGGCGCGGCGCGCGGGCGTGCCGATCGTGCGCTTCTCGGTCGGATTCGGCCCGGTGCTGCTGCGCCGCCGCGACCGGCATGGGACCGAATGGGCGCTGTCGGCCATCCCGTTGGGCGGCTACGTGAAGATGCTCGACGAGGCCCCGCCCGGCGCGGACGAGGCCACGCGCCGCGCCGTGTTCAACGCCCAGCCGCTGATCCGGCGCGTGGCGGTGGTGGCGGCGGGCCCCGCCGCCAATCTGGTGCTGGCCGCCCTGATCTACGCCTTCCTGGGCCTGTGGGGCGCGCAGGAGCCGGCCGCCGTGCTGGCGGCGCCGCCGGCCGGCACGCCGGCCGCCCTGTCCGGCGTGCGCGACGGCGATACGCTCACGGCCGTGGCCGGGGAGCCTGTGGCGTCCTGGACCCAGGCCCGGTGGCGGCTGGCCGAACCCCTGTCCCTGGGCGGCGCCGTACCCTTGACGCTGCGGTCCGCCGACGGCGCGGTGCGTACGGAAACGCTGCGGCTCGCCCCCCAGGCCGTGACGCCGGACGGCCCCGATCCCCTCCAGGCCGCCGGGCTGGCGCTGCGGGCGCCGGTCCCGGTGGCGGGCGAGCTCGTTCCGGGCGGCGCCGCCGAACAGGCGGGCCTGCTTCCCGGCGACCGGATCCTGTCGGCCGGCGATCTGGAGCATCCGTCCGTCGAGGCCTTCGTCCAGGCCGTCCAGGCGCACGCCGGCCGGCCGCTGTCCCTGGTCGTGCTGCGCCAGGGCGCACGCGTCTCGCTGTCCGTCACGCCCCGGCCCGAGGCCGGGGAGGGCGGCCGCACGGTCGGCCGCATCGGCGCCCTGATCCAGGCCGAGTTCCCCCAGGTGCTGGTGCGTCTGGGGCCCCTGGACAGCCTGTGGCAGGGCGCGCGGCGCACGGCCGACATGAGCCTGTTCACGCTGCGCATGATGGGCCGCATGGTCGTGGGCGACGTGTCCTGGAAGAACGTCACCGGACCGGTCACGATCGCCGAATATGCCGGCCGCACCGCCCGGATCGGCCTGGAGTCCTATCTGGGCTTCCTGGCGCTCATCAGCATCAGCATCGGCGTGCTGAACCTGCTGCCCATTCCGATGCTGGACGGCGGCCATCTGCTGTTCTATCTGATCGAGGCGCTGCGCGGCGGCCGGCCGCTGTCCGAGCGGGCGCGCGACCTGGGCCAGAGGCTGGGCCTGGGGGTCGTGCTGGGCCTCATGGTTCTGGCCTTGTTCAACGATTTTTCGCGGCTTTTCAGTTGATGAGGTTGTGACTTACAATCGCGCATCGCTCAAGCATGTTCCTCCAC
This sequence comes from Castellaniella denitrificans, assembly GCF_042653765.1. NCBI lineage: Bacteria > Pseudomonadati > Pseudomonadota > Betaproteobacteria > Burkholderiales > Alcaligenaceae > Castellaniella > Castellaniella denitrificans. Next base: position 500,985 of record NZ_JBHSEZ010000028.1, read on the forward strand.
GGCCAAATAGGATTGCCAGGATGTCGTCTCCCCGGAATTTTCGTCTGATCAAGCGCGCCATTCCCCTGGTGCTGGCGGCCCTGCTGGCGCCCGCCGTCGCGGCGGCCTTCACGCCCTTCGTGGTCAAGGACATCCAGGTCAAGGGGATCGAACGCGTCGATCCGGGTACGATCTTCACCTATCTGCCCGTCAAAGTCGGCCAGACCTTCACCCAGGAAGAAGCCTCGGCCGCCATCCAGAAGCTCTACGGCACCGGTTTCTTCAACGACGTCAAGATCGATGCGCAGGGCAACGTGCTGGTGGTCACCGTCGAAGAACGGCCCACGATCGCCTCGATCACTTTCAACGGCATGCGCGAATTCGACGCCAAGGCCCTGACGAAATCCCTGGCGCAGGTCGGCTTCGGCCAGGGCCGGATCTTCGACCAGGCCATGCTCGACCGCGCGGTCTTCGAACTCAAGCAGCAGTATCTGTCCAAGGGCAAGTACGGCGTCCAGATCAATCCCGTGATCACGCCGCTGGAACGCAACCGGGTCGGGGTCAGCTTCGACATCTTCGAAGGCGACGTCGCCACCATCGACAAGATCGAATTCATCGGCAACGAGGCCTTCTCCGCCAGCACCCTCGAAGACCAGATGGAGCTGACCACCGGCGGCTTCATGACCTGGTACACGGGTACCAACAAGTATTCGCGCGAAAAGCTCGAGGGCGACGTGGAGCGCATCCGCTCGTACTACCTGGATCGCGGCTACCTGGAATTCTCCATGGAACCGCCCCAGGTGTCGATCTCGCCCGACCGCAAGGCCATCTACATCACCATGACCCTGCACGAGGGCGAGCCCTACAAGCTGGGCGAGGTCGGCCTGGCCGGCGACCTGCTCGGCCTGGACGACAAGCTCCAGCCGCTGGTCACGGTCAAGGAAGGCGAGACCTTCTCGGCGGAAAAGACCAACGCCGTGGCGAAGTCCATCACGGACTACCTCGGTTCGCTGGGCTACGCCTTCGCCAACGTCAATCCCAGCCCGGTGCTGGACCGCGAGAACCACGTCGCCAAGCTGACCTTCTACGTCGATCCGGGCCGCCGCGTCTACGTGCGCCGCATCAACGTGGGCGGCAACACCCGCACCCGCGACGAGGTCGTGCGCCGCGAAATGCGCCAGCAGGAAGCCGCCTGGTACGACTCCTCCAACATCAAGACCTCCAAGGAACGCATCGACCGGCTGGGCTACTTCACCGACGTGGACGTCAAGACCGATCCGGTGCCGGGCTCGCCCGACCAGGTGGACGTCAACGTCGACGTCAAGGAAAAGCCCACCGGCATGATCAGCCTGGGCGTGGGCTACGGCTCGACCGACAAGCTGATGCTGTCGGCCGGCATCAGCCAGGACAACGTCTTCGGCAGCGGCAATTCCCTGTCCCTGAACGTCAACACCAGCAAGACCAACCGCGCGGCGGTGATCTCGCACACCAACCCCTACTGGACCCAGGACGGCATCAGCAAGACCACGTCCCTGTACTACCGCCGCACCACGCCCTATGACGTGTCCGACAGCGGCTCCACCGGCTGGTACACGGTGGAATCCATGGGCCTGGGCCTGAACTTCGGCGTGCCGATCTCGGAAGTGGACCGCATCTTCGCCGGCCTGACCTTCGAGCGCAACGCCCTGAAGGACATCCGCCGCGACGGCACCAATCCGGCGCCCCTGGCCTACCAGAACTTCGTCGACGACTACGGCGACACCACCAACGCCGCCATCTTCAGCCTGGGCTGGGCCAAGGACACCCGCGACAGCGCCCTGGCGCCCCATCGCGGCAGCTACACCCGCGTGTCCGCCGACGTGTCCACCCTGGACCTGCGCTACTACAAGCTCAGCGGCCAGCAGCAGTACTACCTGCCCCTGGGCCGCTCCTTCACCCTGGCCCTGAACGGCCAGGTGGACTGGGCCAAGACCTACGGCAGCAGCGGCAAGGCCTTCCCGGTGATCAAGAACATGTACGCGGGCGGCATCGGCTCGGTGCGCGGCTACGAGGGCGCGTCCCTGGGGCCGCGCGACACCCTGACCGACACCTACCTGGGCGGTTCCCGGCGCATCGTCGGCAACGTGCAGCTGTACCTGCCGTTCCCCGGCGCCTCGCGCGACCGCACCCTGCGCTGGTTCATGTTCACGGACGTCGGCCAGATCGACACGACCGACGGCTCGGCCTGCGCCAATGGCCAGTACGGCCAGGTGGCCGATCCCTGCGGCTGGAAATACTCCGCCGGCCTGGGCCTGTCCTGGGAATCGCCGCTGGGTCCGCTGCAGCTGTCCTTCGGCCGCGCGCTGAACGCCAAGGAAGGCGACCAGAAGCAGGTCTTCCAGTTCCAGATCGGCACGGGTTTCTGATTCCCCGCGTTTGATGGCACAATAACTCCTTTTGTAGCTGCTTTGATCCTAGGTGGATTCCTCATCATGTTCGTTTCAGGTCTGAATGTTTCAACGTTGGCGCAACGCGCCGTGCGTAGCCACCGGGCGCTGGCCCTGGCGGCGGCCGTGGGCCTGGGGGCGCTGTTCGTCGCGCCGTCCTATGCCCAGGGCACAAAAATCGGTTTCGTCAGCACGGAACGCATCCTGCGCGACTCCAAGCCCGCCAAGGCGGCCCAGGCCAAGATCGAAGCCGAATTCAAGAAGCGCGACCAGGAACTGCAGCGCCTGTCCGACAGCCTGCGCTCCGAAGCGCAGAAGCTCGACAAGGACGCCCCGGTGCTGTCCGAGGCCGAACGCGTCAAGCGCCAGCGCAAGCTCCAGGATATGGATTCCGACCTGCAACGCAAGCGCCGCGAATTCCAGGAAGACTTCAACCGCCGCCGCAACGAGGAATTTTCCGCCATCGTGGAAAAGGCCGACGCCGCGATCAAGAAAATCGCCGAACAGCAGAACTACGACCTGATCATCCAGGACGCCGTCACGGTCAGCCCGCGCGTGGACATCACCGACCAGGTCATCGGCGCCCTGGGCGGCTGATTTCCGATGCCTGTGCTGCTCGCGCCCGATCGGGCACCCGCATTGTCCGAGCTGTTGCGGGCTGCCGATACGGTCGGGTTGGGATGCGGCATCACGGGCGCGCCGGAATCCGGCGCGCTGAAGATCGCGGGAATCGGCTCCCTGGGCTCGGCGGGCCGGTCCGAAATCAGCTTTCTGTCCAATCCCCGCCTGCAGTCCCAGCTGGATGACTGCGGCGCGGCCGCCGTCATCCTGCGACAGCAGGACTGGGACGCCTACAGGGCCCGCCATGCCGGCCCCCCGTCCTGGGCGGCGGTGCTGTGTCCGCAGCCCTACCTGATGTACGCGCTGCTGGCCCAGTGGTTCGATCGCCACCGCCAGGCCGGCCTGCCCCGGGGCATCCACCCCAGCGCCGTGATCGCCGACGACGCCGTGCTGGCCGACGGCGTGCACGTCGGGCCGCTGGCGGTGATCGAATCGGGCGTCCGGCTGGCCGCGGGCGTGCGCATCGGCGCGGGCTGCGTCATCGGCGCGGGCAGTTCCATCGGGCCCGACAGCCTGCTGCATGCCCACGTCACGCTCTATCACGGCGTCCACGTCGGCGCCCGGGCGATCCTGCATTCGGGCGTGGTGCTGGGGGCCGACGGCTTCGGCTTCGCGCCCGACCCGCGCACGCCCGGCGCCTGGGCCAAGATCGCCCAGCTGGGCGGTGTGCGCATCGGCGACGACGTGGAAATCGGCGCCAACACCACCGTCGACCGCGGCGCGGTCGAGGACACGGTGCTGGGCGACGGCGTGAAGCTCGATAACCAGATCATGATCGGCCACAACTGCCGGATCGGGGATCACACCGCGATGGCCGCCTGCGTGGGCGTGGCCGGTTCCACCATCATGGGCCGCCGCTGCGTGATCGGGGGGGCGGCCATGTTCGGCGGGCACCTGACGCTGGGCGACGACGTGCACATCTCGGGCGGCACCGCGGTCACCTCGGACATCCTCAAGGCGGGGCGCTACACCGGGGTATTCCCCGTGGCCGAACATGGCGCCTGGCAACATAATGCAGCCGTGATCGGCCAGCTCGCGCAATTGCGCAAGCGGCTGCGCGCCGCGGAACGACAAGGCGCCGCCGGAACGTCCGGCCAGCCGACGAACCACAAGCAGGACGCATAAAATAATGGAACTCGATATCAAAGACATCATGGAACGGCTGCCGCACCGGCAACCGATGCTGCTCGTGGACCGCGTTCTGGAAATGGACCCGGGCAAGAGCATCGTGGCCATCAAGAATGTCACCTACAACGAGCCCTTCTTCCAGGGGCATTTCGCCCATCATCCCGTGATGCCCGGCGTCCTCATCATCGAGGCCCTGGCCCAGGCGGCCGCGCTGTTCTCCTTCGCCGACGCCGGCGCGCCGAACCTGGCCAGCACCAAGATCGCCTACTACCTGGTCGGCGTGGACGGCGCGCGTTTCCGCCGCCCCGTGGTGCCCGGCGACCAGCTGCGCATGGAAGTCTCGGCCGACAAGCTCAGCCGCTCCATCTGCAAGTACACCGCCGTGGCCAAGGTGGACGACCAGATCGCCGCCGAGGCCAAGATCATGTGCGCGGTGCGTATCCTGGAGGAATGATGGGCGCGGCACAGATCCATCCCACGGCCCTCGTCGCGCCGGGCGCGGTGCTGGGCGAGGACGTCGTCGTCGGCCCCTACAGCATCGTCGGCGAGCATGTCCGCGTCGGGGCGCGCACGCGCATCGGCCCGCATTGCTCGATCGACGGGCATACCGTCATCGGCCCGGACAACCATTTCTACCGCTATTGCTCGATCGGCGGCATTCCCCAGGACAAGAAATACGCGGGCGAGCCCACGGCGCTGGAAATCGGCGCGGGCAACACCTTCCGCGAATTCGTGACCGTGAACACCGGCACCGTCCAGGACGCGGGCACCACCCGGCTGGGCGACGACAACTGGATCATGGCCTACGTCCACATCGCCCATGATTGCCAGCTGGGCGACCACATCGTCATCTCCAACAGCGTCCAGCTGGGCGGCCACATCCACATCGGCGACTGGGCCATCCTGGGCGGCCTGTCGGCCGTGCACCAGTTCGTGCGCATCGGCGCGCACGCCATGATCGGCGGCACCAGCTCCGTGCGCCAGGACGTGCCCCCCTACATGATCGGCGCGGGCGATTCGTTCCGGCCGGTCGGCATCAACGCCGAAGGACTGGGCCGGCGCGGCTTCACGCCGGCCGACATCCAGGTGCTGAAGGAAGCCTACAAGATCCTCTACCGGCGCCAGCTGAACGTGGACCAGGCCATCGAGGCCCTGGCGGCCCTCCAGGCCGGGCATCCGGCCGAGGCGCCGGCCGTCCAGACCCTGCTCGATTTCCTGCGCGCATCCAGCCGGGGTATCGCCCGGCCATGACCTTCGCCGCCGCCATCGTGGCCGGGGAACCTTCCGGCGACCTGCTGGCGGCGCGCATGCTGCGCGGCCTGCGGGCGCGGGACCCCCAGGTCCGTGCCATGGGCATCGGCGGTCCGGCCATGGCCCGTGCGGGTTTCGAGGCCTGGCATCCCATGGACGCGCTGTCCGTGTTCGGCTACGTCGATGCGCTGCGCCAGGCGCCGCGCCTGATCCGCACCTGGCGCGACACCCGCCGCCGCACGCTGGACTGGCGTCCGGACGTGTTCGTGGGCGTGGACGCGCCGGACTTCAACCTGCGCCTGGAAGAAAAACTGCGCGCCGCCGGCATCCCCACCGTGCATTTCGTCGGTCCGTCGATCTGGGCGTGGCGCTTCGAGCGCATCCACCAGATCCGCCGCGCGGTGTCGCACATGCTGGTGCTGTTCCCCTTCGAGGTCGACCTGTACCGCGAGCAGGGCGTGCCCGTGACTTACGTGGGCCACCCCCTGGCCGAACTCATCCCCGCGCGGCCGGACCGCGCGGCCGCGCGCGCGCGCCTGGGCCTGGAGCCCGGCCGCCGGGTGCTGGCCCTGATGCCGGGCAGCCGCGAATCGGAGATCCGCCTGCTTGCGCCCCGTTTCCTGCGGGCCGCGCAGATCCTGGCGAGCCAGGATCCCGACCTGCGGATCGTCGTGCCGGTGGTCAACCAGCACCGCCGCGCCCAGTTCGAGGCCCTCCTGGCGCAATATCCCGTCCCCGGTTGCCAGGTCCTGTCGGCGCCGCCCGAGGCGGGGCAGGGGGCCGAAGCCGGATTGGGCACGCCGGCCCGCGCCGACGGCCTGGACACGGCCGAGTGGCCCATCGCCTGGCACGCCATGGAGGCCGCCGACGCGGTGCTGGTGGCCAGCGGCACGGCCACCCTGGAAGCCGCGCTCTTCAAGCGGCCCCTGGTGATCTCCTACGTCATCACGCCCTGGATGCGGCGCATCATGGCCTGGAAATCCGGCCAGGACGCCCCGAGCCTGCCCTGGATCGGCCTGCCGAACATCCTCGAGCGCGAATTCGTCGTGCCCGAGCTGCTGCAGGAAGCCGCCACGCCGCAGGCCCTGGCCGAGCACACCTGGACGGCCCTGACCGACGCGGCCCTGGCCGAGCGCATCGAGCGGCGCTTCACGGCGCTGCACGAGACCCTCAGCCGCGACACGCCGGGCCTGGCCGCGCAGGCCATACTGGATGCCAGCCATGGCCGCGCAGCCTGAACTCTTCGAGACTCCGGAGTACGACGGTCCGGTCGCCGGCGTGGACGAGGCGGGCCGCGGGCCCCTGGCCGGCCCCGTCTACGCGGCCGCCGTCATCCTGGACCCGGCCCGGCCCATCGAGGGCCTGGACGATTCCAAGAAACTCAGCCCCGAACGCCGGGAATTCCTGGCCGGCCGGATCCGCGAGCGGGCGCTGGCCTGGGCCGTCGCCTGCGCCAGCGTCGAAGAGATCGAGCGTCTGAACATCCTGCAGGCGACGATGCTGGCCATGCGGCGCGCCTGCCTGGACCTGTCCCGCGCGCCGGCGCTGATCCTGGTGGACGGCAACCGCCTGCCCAAGGAGCTGCCGGGCCGCGCCCGCGCCATCGTGGGGGGCGACGCCCTGGAGCCGGCGATTTCCGCCGCCTCCATCCTGGCCAAGACCGCGCGCGACGCCTGCTGCCTGGAACTGCACGCACGCTATCCGCAATACGCCTTCGACCGCCACAAGGGCTACGGCACCGCGCTGCACCTGGCCCGGCTGGCCGAGTTCGGCCCGTGCCCCGAACACCGGCGCGGCTTCGCCCCCGTGCGCAAGCTGCTCGGAGGCCCATCATGACCGCGTCCGTTCCCGTGCGCCACATCGCGTCGCGCGACAACCCCGATTACCGCGCCTGGCTGCGCCTGGCCCAGGGCCGGCCGGGCCGCCACGACGCCCGCGTCATCCTCGAAGGCGAGCACCTGTGCCGCGCCTGGCTGGAACACCGGGGGCCGCCGCCGGCGCTGGTGGTCGGCGAGTCCGCCCTGTCCCTGGACTGGGTCGGGCCGATCTGGCAGGCCTGCGCGCGCGTGCGCCGCGTCGTCCTGCAGAACAATCTCGCCGCCGTCCTGTCCCAGGTCGAGCACGGCCCCGCCGTGTTCTTCATCGTCGAGCCGCCCGTCCCGGCGCCGCCTGCGCGCATCACGGCCGGCTGCCTGTGGCTGGACCGGGTGCAGGATCCGGGCAACCTGGGGACGCTGCTGCGCACGGCCGCGGCGGCGGGCCTGCGGCAGGCCTTCCTGTCCGGCGGCTGCGCCTCGGCCTGGTCGCCCAAGGTCCTGCGCAGCGGCCAGGGAGCGCACTTCGCCCTGGAAATCCACGAACACGCGGACCTGTCGGCGCTGAGGCGGCGGCTGGACATCCCGCTGGCCGCCACGACACTGGAAAAGGCCGAAATCCTGTACGTCAAGGACCTGCGGCGGCCGTGCGCCTGGCTGTTCGGCAACGAGGGGCAGGGCGTGGCGGACGAACTGCTGGCCCAGGCCGACTGGCGGGTCCACATCCCGCAGTCCGCGGCGGTCGAATCCCTGAACGTCGCCGCCGCCGCGGCCGTCTGCCTGTTCGAGCAGCGGCGCCAGCAGCTGGTGGCCGCCGTGCAGGCGCGCACGGCCCGGCGGTAAAAAATCAGTAACTCATCCTGTCCAGGCCGACTTCGTCGAGGATCTTCGTGGAGATTTCCTCGATCGAGCGGGTGGTGGTGGACAGCCAGGGGATGTTTTCCATGCGCATCAGGCGTTCGGCGTCGGCGACTTCCTGGCGGCACTGCTTCAGCGAGGCGTAGATGCTGTTGGGGCGGCGTTCGTTGCGGACCTCGGCCAGCCGCTCGGGCTGGATCGACAGGCCGAACAGCTTGCGCCGGTAGGGCAGCAGGGTGGCGGGCAGGGCGCCCCGGTCGAAGTCTTCCGGGATCAGCGGGTAGTTGGCGGCCTTGACCGCGTACTGCATCGCCAGGTAGAGGCTGGTGGGGGTCTTGCCGCAGCGCGAGACGCCCACCAGGATGACGTCGGCCTGCTCCAGCCCCTGGACGTACTGGCCGTCGTCGTGGGCCAGGCTGAAATTGATGGCCTCGATGCGGTTGTTGTACTGCTTGCTCAGGCCGTTGGTGTGCGAACGGCCCACCGAACGGCTGGCGCTCATCCCCAGGACGCCTTCCAGGTGATGGACGAAGGAGCCGAACAGGTCCAGGAAGATGCAGGGCGCGGCGCGGATGCGGTCGGCGATTTCGGAATCCACCAGGGTGCTGAAGACCAGCGGCGGCGGGCCGCCCCGGTCGGCCTGCTGGGCGATGCGCCGCGCGGCGGCGTCGGCTTTTTCCACCGAATCGATGAAGGGCAGGCGGACCGACTGGAAGGCGATTTCCTCGAATTGGGAAAGCACCGCGTGACTGAAGGTTTCAGCCGTGATCCCGGTGCTGTCGGAGACGATGAACACCGGGCGTTCGATGAGGGAGTCGGTCATGTATTGTTGAACCACCAAGCGTCAGAAACGGTACAATCCGCGAAAGGTTACCAGTCACCCGAACCGGGAGCAAGGCTGGTTTGCCGGGCGCACGCGATCATGCCGCGCACGCGGGGGGTATCGTCCCCCCGCGCCGCGTACGCCGGGCAAACACGCTTTTTCTATCTCAAAGGTGACACCATGTCGTATGTCGTATCGTTCGAGCAGCTCCGCATGACGGATGTGGACTCGGTAGGAGGCAAGAACGCTTCTCTTGGGGAAATGATCAGCCAGCTGGCCGGCGCGGGCGTCCGCGTGCCGGGCGGCTTCGCGACCACGGCCGACGCCTTCCGCGACTTCCTGAAGTCCACGGGCCTGGATGCCCGCATCAAGGCGCGCCTGGACGCGCTGAACGCCGACGACGTGCGCGAACTGGCCGCCGCCGGCGCCGAAATCCGCCAGTGGGTGATCGACACCCCGTTCCCGGCCGACTTCGAGCAGGCCATCCGCGCCGCCTTCGCCCAGCTCGACGCCGACGGCAAGGGCTCCTTTGCCGTGCGCTCGTCGGCCACCGCCGAGGACCTGCCCGACGCCTCCTTCGCGGGCCAGCAGGAAACCTACCTGAACGTGGTCGGCATCGACGACGTGCTGGAAAAGATCCGCCATGTGTTCGCCTCGCTGTACAACGACCGCGCGATCTCCTACCGCGTGCACAAGGGCTACGCGCACGCCGAGGTCGCCCTGTCGGCCGGCATCCAGCGCATGGTGCGCTCGGACAAGGGCAGCGCGGGCGTGATGTTCACCCTGGACACCGAATCCGGCTTCAAGGACGTGGTGTTCATCACCTCGTCCTACGGCCTGGGCGAGACCGTCGTCCAGGGCGCCGTGAACCCGGACGAGTTCTACGTCTTCAAGCCCACGCTGGCCGCCGGCCACTATCCGGTCATCAGCCGGCGCATCGGCTCCAAGCTGATCAAGATGGAATTCGACGAACAGCGCGTCTCCGGCTACGCCGTGCGCACGGTCGAGGTTCCCGCGTCGGAACGCAACCGCTATTCCCTGACCGACGACGAGATCATCGAGCTGGCCCGCTACGCGACCATCATCGAAAAGCACTACCAGCGCCCGATGGACATCGAATGGGGCCGCGACGGGGTGGACGGCAAGCTCTACATCCTCCAGGCCCGCCCGGAAACCGTCAAGTCGCAGCAGGGCCACCACGACGTCCAGGAACGCTACCGCTTGAAGGCCACCGGCGAGGTCCTCATCACCGGCCGGGCCATCGGCCAGAAGATCGGCTCGGGCACGGTGCGCGTCGTGGCCGACGCCTCCGAAATGGACAAGGTGCGCCCCGGCGACATTCTGGTCACCGACATGACCGATCCCAACTGGGAACCCGTCATGAAGCTGGCCTCGGCCATCGTCACCAACCGGGGCGGGCGCACCTGCCATGCGGCCATCATCGCGCGCGAACTGGGCATCCCGGCCGTGGTGGGCTGCGCCGACGCCACCGACGTGCTGGCCAACGGCCGCGAGGTCACCGTGTCCTGCGCCGAGGGCGACGAGGGCCGCATCTACGACGGCCTGATCGAGACCGAGATCGAGGAAGTGCGCTGGGGCCAGATGCCCGACATCGGCCTGAAGGTCATGATGAACGTCGGCAACCCGCAACTGGCCTTCGATTTCTCGCAGATTCCCAACGGCGGCGTCGGCCTGGCGCGCCTGGAATTCATCATCAACAACAACATCAACGTCCACCCCAAGGCGATCCTGGACTACCCGAACGTCGACAGCGACCTGAAGAAGGCCGTCGAATCCGCCGCCCGGGGCTACGCCAGCCCGCGCGCCTTCTTCGTGGAAAAGCTCGCCGAAGGCGTGGCCACCATCGGCGCGGCCTTCTATCCCAAGCCCGTCATCGTGCGCCTGTCGGACTTCAAGTCCAACGAATACCGCAAGCTGGTGGGCGGCTCGCGCTACGAGCCCGAGGAAGAAAACCCCATGCTGGGCTTCCGCGGGGCGTCGCGCTACATCTCCGAGGACTTCGCCGAGTGCTTCCGCATGGAATGCGAGGCCCTGAAGAAGGTCCGCGACGAGATGGGCCTGACCAACGTCGAGATCATGGTGCCCTTCGTGCGCACGCTCAGCCAGGCGCAGCGCGTGGTGGACCTGCTGGCCGCGCACGGCCTGAAGCGCGGCGAGAACGGCCTGCGCCTGATCATGATGTGCGAAGTCCCGACCAACGCCATCCTGGCCGACGAGTTCCTGCAATACTTTGACGGCTTCTCGATCGGCTCGAACGACATGACCCAGCTCACCCTGGGGCTGGACCGGGATTCGGGCATGGAACTGCTCGCCGCCGACTTCGACGAACGCGACCCCGCCGTGCTGTTCATGCTGCGCCGCGCCATCCAGGCCTGCCTGAAGGCCGGCAAGTACGTCGGCATCTGCGGCCAGGGCCCCAGCGACCATCCCGACCTGGCCCAGTGGCTGCGCGACGAGGGCATCCTGTCCATGTCCCTGAACCCGGACACGGTGGTCGATACCTGGCAGCGCCTGGCCGACACGCAGGTCGCCGCCTGACCGGCATGCGATGCCGTTCCACGCCCTGATCCCGTCCCCCCTGGGACCGATCCTCCTGGCCTCGGACGAGGACGGCCTGACCGGCCTGTACTTCACCGATCAGCGGGATCTGCCCCGGGTGCCGGGGGTCGAGGCCGCCGCGGCGGTGGTGTCCGATCCCTCGGCCGGCTTCCAGGGCGGCCGGGCGATCCGCACGTTCAGGGCGACGCGGCGGCAGCCGACGGGCGAAAGCGGCGAGCTGTTCGCGGACGGTCCCGCATCCGCGGCGGCCTTCTCCCGCCGGCGGGACGAGGAATCCGGCGCGGCGGCGCCCATGCGCCTGCTGCAGGAAGACACCCCCGCCAGCGCCCTGGCGGTGCTGGAGCAGGCCCGGCGCGAACTGGACGAATACTGGCGCGGCGAACGCACGGTCTTCGAGGTGCCGCTGGCACCCCGGGGCACGGCCTTCCAGCGGAAGATCTGGCAGGCCCTGCTGGAAGTCCCCTGCGGCGAAACCCTGTCCTATGGCGAACTGGCCGAACGGGCGGGATTGGGCGCCGGCCATGGACGCGCGGCCGGCACCGCCGTGGGCAGCAATCCCATCAGCATCATCATCCCCTGTCACCGCATCCTGGCCCGCGACGGCACCCTGAATGGCTATGGCGGCGGCCTGGGCCGCAAGGTCCGCCTGCTGGAAATCGAGGGCTTCACGATCCGCTGAGGGGCGGCCGCGCCCGCTGGCCCGACAGGAAGACGTTGTCCTTTTCCAGCGCACGGCCCGCGCGAATGCCTTCGATCCATTCCGCCGTGGTGGCGACCGCGGCGAAATTCGAGTGGAACACGGTGCAGAACACGCGATGGATTTCCTCCGCGCTCGCCTGGCCCGCCGCGTTCCGGTAGGCCGGCGAGCCGCTGGCGTCGGACAGGAATTCCGCGCCGAATCCCCGCTGCAGGGCCTCGAAGATCGTCGCCGCGTCGCAGTTGTGCGTCATGTAGCCCGCGACGGTCACGGTATCGATGTCCCGCGCGGCCAGCCAGTCGGCCAGGTCCGTCCCGGCGAAGGCGCTGGCCCGGGTCTTGTGGACGGTGTGGTCCACCGGCAGTCCGGCGAGGGCCGGATGCGGCTGCCATTCGTCGGAACCCGGGGCGAACACCGGACCGCCTTCGGGCCCGTCGTGCAGGACGCGCACGATCGGAATGCCCGCGCTCCGGGCGGCCTCCATGGCCAGGCCGATGTTGCGCAGCGATGCTTCCGCGGGCGGGTGGGTGATGGGCAGGCGGCCGGTGAAGTATTCGTTCTGCACGTCGATGACCAGCAGGGCGCGGCGAGGTGTGGAGGGCATGGGGTGGCTCCGGAAAGGGTGTCGGGATGGAACGGCCCCGTCTCCAGGGCCGATGCGCCATTGTGGAGCCGGCCGCCCGATGCCGGTATTGGCCTGGAAACCATGATTCGATAGAATCGGGCCATCATGAGCGATCCCACGATCCAGGCTTTCAGCGCCCCCGCTTCCGGCATTCCCGTTTCCAGCGCCTTCGCCGCCGGTCCCCGGGTGGCCCGGACGCCGCCGGCCGGCCGCGCCGGCGCGGCCCCGATCCGGATCGCCGTCGTGGCCTTCGACGGGATCACGCCCTTTCACCTGTCGGTCCCCTCGCTGGTCTTCGGCGCGCGGCCGGGCGGCGCCGCCACGGGCTTCGAGGTGCGCGTGTGCGCCGCCGACCCCGAGCCGCTGCGGACGACGGCCGGATTCTCGATCGTCCCCGAATACGGCCTGTCGGAACTGGAGCGGGCCGACTGGGTGATCGTGCCCACCTGGCACGAGGACTGCCGGCCGGCTCCGGACGACCTGATCCAGGCATTGCGGCGCGCCGGCAAGCGTGGCGCGGGGCTGGTGGGACTATGCCTGGGCGCGTTTCCGTTGGCCCAGGCGGGGCTGCTCGACGGCCTGCGCGCCACGACCCACTGGGCCTACGCCGGCCGCCTGGCCGAACGCCATCCGGGCGTGCGGGTCGAGCGCGAAGCGCTCTACGTGGACGAGGGCAGGGTGCTGACTTCGGCCGGCGTCGCGGCCGGGCTGGACTGCTGCCTGCACCTGCTGGGCAGGCTGGGCGGCACCGGCGCCGCCAGCCGCGCCGCCCGGGCGCTGGTCGTCGCGCCGCACCGGGACGGGGGGCAGGCCCAGTTCATCGAACGGCCGATGCCGGCCTCTCCCGGCGAGGGGCGGCTGGCCCGCGTCCTGGGCTGGGCCGCCGCCCATGCGGAGCAGCCGCACACCATCGATACGCTGGCCGCCCGGGCGGCGATGAGCCGGCGCAGCTTCACGCGCCATTTCCAGCGGGCGACGGGCACGTCGCTGAAGCAATGGCTGCTGGCCAGGCGCCTGGAGCGGGCGCGCGAATTGCTGGAGGGGAGCGTCCTGCCGATCGACGCGGTCGCCCAGGCGGCCGGCTTCGGCTCCGCGCTGTCGCTGCGGCAGCACTTCCGAGCCCGCCTGCGGACCACGCCCACGGCCTACCGGCGGGCCTTCCGGGAGGGGCGTCCCTGACCGGGCAAGACACGGGCCGATGCGCCACCGGGCACCGGGCTTGGCGGACGTCCGATCTTCGGACGGGCGTCCTGTTCCCGCTCAATCCCCCTTGCGGGCGCGGGTGTCGTGCTTCATCAGCCGTTCTTTCTCGCGCGCCCAGTCCTTGTCGCGCTGGGTGTCGCGCTTGTCGTGCAGCTTCTTGCCCCGCCCCAGGCCGAAGTCCAGCTTGATGCGCCCGCCCTTGTAGTGCAGGTTCAGCGGCACCAGGGCATAGCCGCGCTGTTCGACCTTGCCGATCAGCTTGCTGATTTCGGCGGCGTGCAGCAGCAGCTTGCGCGTGCGGGTGGCATTGGGGTGGATGTGCGTCGAGGCCGTGGGCAGCGGGCTGATGTGCATGCCCAGGATCCACAGGGCGCCGTCGCGCACGATGACGTAGCTTTCCTTGAGCTGGACGTGGCCGGCGCGGATGGCCTTGACCTCCCAGCCTTCCAGCACCAGTCCCGCTTCGAAGCGTTCTTCGATGAAGTAATCGTGGGTGGCCTTGCGATTTTCGACAATACTCATGGGGGTCCGACCAAGGCGGGAACTGAAAATGTAAAATCCCTTCATTCTAGCCCAACCGACCGCCTTGCCGATGCCCTCGATCCAGCGCTCCGTCCTCGTTCCGTTCAGTTGCGAACAGATGTTCGATCTGGTGGCCGACGTCGGACGCTATCCCGAATTCATGCCCTGGTGCGGCGGAGCCCAGGTGCAGTGGCGCAACGAGCAGGGCATGCAGGCCACGGTGCAGATCCACTTCGCCGGCATCCGCCAGAGCTTCACCACGCGCAACGACCACGAATATCCGCACAGGATCGTCTTCCACCTGGTGGACGGGCCGTTTTCCAGCCTGACCGGGCACTGGACCTTCCAGCCCCTGGGCGAGGACGGCTGCAAGGTGCTCTACACCATGGAATACACCTTTTCCAGCCGCGCGCTCTCGGCGGTGGTCGGGCCGGTCTTCAACCGGATCGCCACCAGCTTCATCGATTCCTTCACCCAGCGCGCCCACGCGGTCTACGGGGGCTAGGGCCGATATGCGAGTGCGCATCGCCTTCGCCGCGCCCACGCGCCTGTGGCAACGGACCCTGGACGTGCCCGAGGGCGCGACCGCGGGCCAGGCGCTGGCCCTGAGCGGTTTCGCCGACGAATTCCCCGAGTTCACGGACCATCCGCCCGCGATGGGCGTGTATGGCGAACGCTGCGACGCGCGCCGCGTGCTGCGCGAGGACGACCGCGTCGAGCTGTACCGACCGCTGGTCTTCGACCCCCTGGAATCCCGCCGCCGGCGCGCGGCGCACCGGCAGGATGCGGGACGGCAGCCTCCGAAGGCGGGCTAGCACGCCGCCGGCCTGGCGGCGGGCCCGCCGGGCCGATGAACGGGCAGGCGCCGAGGGGCTCGCATCGGGCGGTGCGAGAAGCATGTCGCGGGAAAATGTCGCGTGCGCGACAGCCGCGCCGCGGCGGCTGCGCTAAGGTGGGCGGGCCGCGCGGAAGCAGGCCGTCAAAGTGCTACATTAAACCTGCGGCGCATCGGCCGGCCCCTACCCGGGCCAGGCCGCGTCGGGCGGCGCCACGAGCATGCCGCGACAGCCCCATACAAAATCCGGAGACACGCACCATGGATTTTCGCCTCACCGAGGAGCAACAGGCCTTCGCACAGGCCGCCCGAGAATTCGCCCAGGGGGAACTGGCCCCCTACGCGGCGCAGTGGGACGAGGAACACATCTTTCCCCGCGAGGCCTTCGCCAAGGCCGGCGCGCTCGGGTTCTGCGCCATGTACGCGCCCGAATCCATCGGCGGACTGGGCCTGCCGCGCCTGGACGCCACGCTGGTGTTCGAGGAAATGGCCGCCGTCGATCCCTCCACCACCGCCTTCATCACCATCCACAACATGGCCACCTGGATGATCGGCTCCTGGGCCCAGCCCCGGGTGCGCGACCACTGGGGGCCGCTGCTGGCCAGCGGCGAAAAGCTCGCGTCCTATTGCCTCACCGAACCCGGCGCGGGCTCGGACGCCGCCTCGCTGACCACCAGCGCCCGCCGCGAGGGCGGCCACTACGTCCTGAATGGCGCCAAGGCCTTCATTTCCGGCGCGGGCGACACCGACGTGCTGGTGGTCATGGCCCGCACGGGCGGTGAGGGCGCGCGCGGCATCTCGGCCCTGGTGGTGCCCGCCGACAGCGCCGGCATCACCTACGGCCGCAAGGAAAACAAGATGGGCTGGAACAGCCAGTCCACGCGCCCGATCACCTTCGAGAACGTCCAGGTGCCGGTGGAAAACCGCCTGGGCGAGGAAGGCGAGGGCTTCCGCTTCGCCATGAAGGGCCTGGACGGCGGGCGCATCAACATCGCCACCTGCTCGGTGGGCGCGGCCCAGGGCGCCTACGAGGCCGCGCGCCGCTACATGGGCGAACGGCGCCAGTTCGGCCGCGCGCTGGCCGACTTCCAGGGGCTGCAGTTCAAGCTGGCCGACCTGCTGGCCAACATCGTGGCTTCGCGCCAGATGGTGCGGCTGGCCGCCTGCAAGCTCGACGAGGGCGACCCCCAGGCCACCGCCTACTGCGCCATGGCCAAGCGCCTGGCCACGGACCTGTGCTTCCAGTCCTGCCTGGACGCGCAGCAGATCCATGGCGGCTACGGCTACCTGAAGGACTACCCGCTGGAACGGCTGGTGCGCGACACGCGCGTGCACCAGATCCTGGAAGGCACCAATGAAATCATGCGCCTGATCGTGGCGCGCCACATCCTCACCCAGGAGGCCGATCTGCGATGAGCGCGTCCGCCATCCCCGAATCCGCCGGCCAGGAGCCGGTGCTGTTCCAGGAAATCCCCGCGCGCGGCGGCCGGCGCATCGGCGTGGCCACGCTCAACAGCCCGCGCACCTTGAACGGTCTGTCGCTGCCCATGTGCCGGCTGCTCGACGCCCGCCTGCGGGCCTGGGCCGGCGACGACGGGATCGCCGCCGTCGTCCTGAAGGGCACGGGCGGCAAGGCCTTCTGCGCCGGGGGCGACCTGCACGCCCTGTACCGCGCCATGCTCGAGAGCCCGGCGGGCGACGCCTGGGCCAATGTCCCGGCCCGCGAGTTCTTCGAGACCGAATACCGGCTGGACCACCTCATCCACCGCTACCCCAAGCCCGTGCTGTGCTGGGCCGACGGCATCGTGATGGGCGGCGGCGTGGGGCTGATGCTGGGCGCCAGCCACCGCATCGTCACCGGCGCGACGCGTTTCGCCATGCCGGAAGTCACCATCGGCCTGTATCCCGACGTGGCCGGCACCTGGATGCTCAGCCGCCTGCCGCGCGGCATCGGCGCCTTCCTCGCCTTCACCGGCGCGCAGCTGGGCGCGGCCGACTGCCTGCACTACGGCCTGGCCGACCGGGTCTGCGAGGCCGGCGAGCCCGACGCCCTGCTGGCCGCGCTGGCGGCCACGGACTGGGCGGCCGATCCGGCCCGCCACGCCGCCCAGGTCGACGCCGCGCTGGATGCCTGCCAGGTGCCGGCGCCCGCGCCCGGGCCGCTGCAGCGCCACGCCGACACCATCCGCCTGGCCTGCGGCCGCGCCGATTTTCTGGAAATCGCCGCCGCCATCGCCGCCTGGAAGGACGACCCCGATCCCTGGCTGGCGCGCGCGGCCGCCACCTTCCTGGCGGGGTCGCCCGGCTCGGCCCGCCTCAGCCACACGCTGCTGGCGCGCGCGCGGCACCAGTCCCTGGCGGAAACCTTCCGCATGGAGTTCACGGCCTCGCTGCACTGCTGCGCCGAGCCGGACTTCCGCGAAGGCATCCGCGCGCTGCTGATCGACAAGGACAAGTCCCCGCGCTGGAACCCGGCCACGCACGAGCAGGCCACGGCGGACTGGGCGCGGCGCTTCCTGGCGCCCGCGGGGCCGGCCGGACAGCCCCATCCCCTGGCGGACCTGGGCCCATGATCCAGCGGCCGGCCGCGCATCCGCGCGGTCCGGCGCGCCCCACCTCACACAAGAATTCCACGCATCATCACAGGAGACACGGCATGAGCAGCACCATCGGATTCATCGGACTGGGCCACATGGGCGGCCCGATGGCACAGAACCTGCTGAAGGCGGGCCACACGCTGCGGGTCTTCGACCTGGTCCCGCAGGCCGTCCAGGCCCTGGTCCAGTCGGGCGCGACGGCGGCGGCCTCGGCGGCCGAGGCCGTGGCGGGGGCCGACCTGGTCGTCACCATGCTGCCGGCCAGCCGTCACGTCGAGGGCTTGTACCTGGGCGAGGACGGCCTGCTGACGGCCATCGCCCGAGGCACGCTGGTGCTGGAATGCAGCACCATCGCCCCGGAATCGGCCCGCAAGGTCTCGGCGGCGGCCGCGCAGCGCGGCATCCGCATGATCGACGCGCCGGTGTCCGGCGGCACGGGCGGCGCCGTGGCGGGCACGCTGACCTTCATCGTCGGCGGCGCGGCCGCCGATCTGGAATCGGCGCGGCCCTATCTACAGGCCATGGGCAAGAACATCTTCCACGCAGGGGACGCGGGCGCGGGCCAGGTCGCCAAGATCTGCAACAACATGCTGCTGGGCATCCTGATGGCCGGCACGGCCGAGGCCCTGGCCCTGGGCGTGGCCAACGGCCTGGATCCCAAGACGCTGTCGGACATCATCGCCAAGAGTTCCGGGCGCAACTGGGCGACCGAGCTGTACAACCCCTGGCCCGGCGTGATGGAGAACGCGCCGGCCTCCAAGGACTATGCCGGGGGCTTCGGCGTGGACCTGATGCTCAAGGACCTGGGGCTGGCGGCGGAAGCGTCCATGCAGGCGCGCGCGACCACGCCGCTGGGTGAACTGGCGCGCAACCTGTACGCGCTGCACAGCGCCCAGGGCCACGGCAAGCTGGATTTCTCCAGCATCCTGAAGCTGTATCACCAGCCGCGCTGAAAGACGGGCGTGGCGGCGGGGACATCCCGCGCGCCACCCGTCGAGGGGACCGCTCCGGCGTCAGGCGGTGCCGGAAGGCGCGCGCAGGTCGAGCACCGCGCCGTCGGGCGCGCCGACGGCGTAGCGCGTCGCCGGCCAGTCGGACAAGGTGATTTCCGCCGCCACGCGCAGCAGGCCCCGATGGACGACCGATTCGATCACGCGCCCCACGGGCCGGCCCGTCGGGTCCCCGGCGGCGTACAGATCGGATGCCGGGGGCAGGGCGGGGGCGCCCGGCGCCCAGGGCGCGGTGCCGCAGGCCATGCGGCGCTTGACCGTGCCCCGGTAGTGGCTGCGGGCGATGACTTCCTGGCCGGGGTAGCAGCCCTTGGTGAAATCGATGGTGCCGTTCAGGTCCATGTCCAGGGAAGCGGGCAGGAACTGGTCCTGGGACGCCGCCCGGATCCAGGGCCAGCCGCCGTCCAGCCGCGACGCGGTCCAGGCGCCGTCCTCGAGCGTGCCGGCCTTGTCCGGCGCGGCCTCCGACAGGCGCCAGGCGGCGGGCCGCTCCGCCCGGGACATCGGAGCCACGATCCAGTCCGCGCCCTCGATCGAGGCGCGAGTCCAGGCCGGCGCCGCGTGCAGCGCGGCCGGCACGGCCCCGGCGCCCAGCGCGCCCCAGATATTCGGGGTCTCGTCCACGCCGATCGCGACCCGGGCGCGCAGCACGAACATGCGCAGGCGCTTGACCAGGCCTTCGGCCAGGTCGCGCGACACCATCCAGACGAGCTCTTCGTCGCCCGCCCGCCACAGCGCGCCGTTGGCCAGCAGGCGGCCCTGGGCCGTGCAGTAGGCGGCCGGGGCCGCCAGGCCGCCGTCCAGGTCCGTGACGCCATGCGTCAGCTGTCCGTGCAGGAACGACGCGGCGTCCGGCCCCTGGACGCGCACCAGCGCGCATTCGGGCAAGGGTTGAAATCCGTCAATGGCGAGGCCTTCCATGGTGAATCCGTGAATATGAATGTTTCAAACAATCGGTCAGCGCCCATGATAGCGCGGGCGCGGCCCGGGCCGGCGAGAGGGCCGACAGGCGGAACGGATAAAGGCCGCGAGGAACAGGGGCGCGATTCCGCCGGCCATGGGCGCGGGTCCGCCTATTCCCGATCCGGCGCGGCTTCGTCCGTGTCCGATGGCGCGGCGGTTTCGGCGAAGACCTTTCCCATGTCCTCGGCGGCCTGCCGCATCCTGGGAACCTGATCGAGCAGGAACCGCAGCGAAACGCGGGCGGTCGGGCCATGGCTGGCGATGGCGGCGATCATGCGCCCCTTGCCGTCGGTCACCGGCACGGCCACGGCCACCATGCCCTGGATGAATTCCTCCCGGTCGACGCCGACCCGCTGCCGGCGGATGACCGCCAGGTCGTGCTCCAGCGCGTTGCGTTGCGTCAGTGTCCGGGGCGTATGGCCGGTCAGCGTGATCCGGTCCAGCGTGGCACGACGTTCCGTTTCGTCCATCAGAGCCAGCGCGAGCTTGCCCGTGGCGGTGCAATGCAATGGAACATGAGCCCCGACTTCCATGCTCAGGCGCAGGGGCTGGGGCGTCTCCACGCGCTCCAGATAGCGCATGCTGTCGCCTTCCCGCGCCGTCAGGTTGCAGCTTTCGCCCGTGGCTTCCACCAGCCGGGCCAGGATCGTCCGCGCGGCGCGGGAGAAATGAGGGGCCCCCAGGAGCGACACCGCCAGCCGCGCGGCGCGGGTCCCCGGCAGGAAGCCCTGTTCGCCCGGCGCCTTGATGATGAAGCCGGCTTCCAGCATCGCCGCCAGGAGGCGCATGAGCGAGGTCTTGGGCAAATCCAGGCGGTGGGCCAGCATGGACAGGGTCTGGGGATGCCGGGTGCGCGCCAGTTGTTCCAACACGCGCAGTTCACGAAGATAACGCGCCGGGGAGTCTGCCATCGGTCCACCCTTGGAATGATTCTGGAACTTACCGTTCCGCTGGCGAAACGGCATCCCAGTTTAACTTGAGTCCTGAATCATCATGGATAGGATGGATTCCAGTCCGGCCCGTGCCGGATCGGAGTCCTGCGTGTCCAATACAGTCGATTACATCGTGGTGGGGGCGGGGTCGGCGGGCTGCGTCCTGGCCAACCGCCTGAGTGAAAACGGAAAATACACCGTCTGCCTGCTCGAGGCGGGGCCACGGGACCGCAATCCCTGGATCCATATCCCGATCGGCTACGGCAAGACCATGTTCCACGATACGCTGAACTGGGGCTTCCACACCGATCCGGACGCCAATATGCTGGGGCGCCGCATCTACTGGCCGCGCGGCCGTACGCTGGGAGGCTCCAGCTCGATCAACGGCCTGATCTACATCCGCGGGCAGCGACAGGATTACGACCGCTGGAAGGATTCGGGCAATCCGGGCTGGGGCTGGGAAGAGTGCCTGCCCTATTTCCGCAAGCTGGAAACCAATGATCTGGGCGCGGGGCCCACACGCGGTACCCGGGGCCCCCTGAACGCCACCTCCATCAAGACCGGGCATCCGCTGGTCGAGGCGTTGATCCGGGCCGGTGAAGAACTGGGGCTGGAACGGCGGCGCGATTTCAACGAAGGCGACAACGAAGGGATCGGCTACTACCAGTTGACCACCCGCAGGGGAAAGCGTTGCTCGACGGCGGTCGCCTACCTGGACCCGGCGCGCAGGCGGGCCAATCTGCGCATCGAAACCGGCGCCCAGGTCACAGGCCTGCTCATGGAAGGCACGCGAGCGCGCGGCGTGGCGTACAGGAAAAACGGCCGGAACCTCGCGCTGCGGGCCGCGCGCGAGGTGATCCTGTCGGCCGGCGCCGTCCAGTCACCCCAGATACTGCAGCTCTCCGGCATGGGTCCGGCCGGCTTGCTGGCCGAACACGGTGTCGCAGTGGTCAAGGACCTGCCCGGGGTCGGCGCCAACCTGCAGGATCACCTGCAGGTCCGCCTGATCTACGAGGTCGGCAAACCCATCACCACCAACGACCAGTTGCGCACCGTATGGGGCAAGGCGGGCATCGGCCTGCAATGGCTGCTCTTCCGGAGCGGGCCGCTGGCGATCGGCATCAACCAGGGCGCGGCCTTCTGCCGCGTTCTGCCCGACAGCCCGACGGCGGACGCGCAACTGCACTTCGGGACGCTGTCCGCGGATATGGCCGGCGGCGTGGTGCACGATTTTTCCGGCTGCACATATTCCATGTGCCAGCTGCGCCCGGAATCGCGCGGGACGATCCGCATCCGCTCGGCCGATCCTCTGCAGGCGCCTTCCATCCAGCCCAACTACCTGGACAGCGACCGCGACCGGCGCACCGCCGTCGCCGGCGTGAAATACGCCCGCCGCCTGGCCGCCACGGCGCCGCTCGACGCGCTGATGAAGCGGGAATTCCGCCCCGGCGGCGATGTGCGCGGCGACGACGAAATCCTGCATTTCTGCCGGGAGCATGGCGCCACGATTTTCCACCCCGTCGGCACCGCCAGGATGGGGCCCGCCTCGGACCGCGAGGCCGTGGTCGACCAGCGCCTGCGCGTGCACGGCATCGGCGGCCTGCGCGTGGTGGACGCCTCCGTCATGCCGACGATCGTTTCCGGCAATACCAACGTCCCCACCGTGATGATCGCCGAGCGCGCGGCCGATTTCATCCTGGAGGACGCCCGCACCGTCTGACGTCCGTGCGGTGGCCGCCGGCCTCAGTCCAGCACGAAAGGCCGGCCCGAGACCGGCGTCGTGGCGACCGCCATGTCCTGTTCCGCCATGATGCCGGCTTCCCAGGCCAGCCGTCCGGCCTGGATGGCCCATTTGAAGGCTTCGGCCATGCGCACCGGATCCAGGGCGCGGGAGACGGCCGAATTCAGCAGCACCGCGTCGAAGCCGAGTTCCATGGCCTGCGTGGCGTCCATGGGCGAGCCGATGCCGGCGTCGACGATCAGGGGCGTATCCGGCAGGCGTTCGCGCAGGGTGCGCAGCGCCGACGGATTGATCAGGCCCTGGCCGGAGCCGATGGGCGCCGCCCAGGGCATCAGCGCCACGCAGCCCGCGTCCAGCAGGCGCCGGCAGACGATCAGATCGTCCGTGCAGTAGGGAAAGACCTGGAAGCCGTCGCGCGCCAGCGTCCCGGCCGCCGCGACCAGTTCGAACACGTCCGGCTGCAGCGTGTGCTCGTCGCCGATCACCTCCAGCTTGATCCAGGACGTGCCGAAGAGCTCGCGCGCCATGTGGGCCAGCGCGACCGCCTCGGCCGCCGTGCCACAGCCCGCCGTATTCGGCAGCAGATGGCACCCCAGTTCCTGGAGCATCGAGAAAAAGGGCCGCCCGCCGTGGGCGCCGGCCGCCGCCTGGCGCTTGAGGCCGACCGTGACGACCTGGGCGCCGGAGGCGCGCACGGCGTCCAGCATGACCTGCGGGGAAGGGTAGGCGGCCGTGCCGAGGAAGAAGCGGCTGTCGAGTCCGGTGTCGGCGATTTGCCAGCTCATGGCGTTCAGCCTCCGACGATCGGGGTGAAGGTGGTGATGTGGTCTCCCGGCGCCAGCCGGACGTGCTCCCGGCGCGGGCGGGCGACGTGGCTGCCGTTGAGGGCGGTGGCGACCGGGGAGTGATCCGGCGCGCCGCCAGGCGCCAGCAGCGCCAGCGCCTGCTGCAGGGTCGTGCCGTCGGGGATGGCGCGGGACTCGCCGTTGAAATAGATCGGGATGGTGTTCATGCAGTGTGGCCTCCGGAAGCGGGGAAGGGGATGCCGGCCTGGCGGATGGCGCGCGCGGTCATCGCCGGCGCGATCATCCAGCCATGGCGGAACAGGCCGTTGATGCGGGTTAGGCCCGCCGCCTGTTCGATCAGGGGCAGGTTGTCGCGCAGCGCCGGACGCAGATTGGTTTCCATGCGCACGATGCGCGCCTCGGCCAGGCCGGGCAGCACGCTGTGCGCGGCCGCCAGCAGCTCGACGGTGGTGCGCAGCGACACGGGGGAGCGGTCCTCGCTCTCGATTTCGCTCGCGCCGATGACGAAGTGATGATCGCGGCGCGGCACGATGTAGACGCGATGGCGCGGATGCAGCAGGCGTACGGGCCGCGCCAGCCGGACGTCCGGGGCGCGCACCAGGAAGATTTCGCCGCGTACGCCGCGCACGTCCGCGCAGCCGGCGGCCGGGCCGCGAGCGGGCCGCTGGCCCAGGCCGCGCGCGTCGAACACGTGGTCGAAGACATGGCGCCGGCCGCCGGCCGCCAGGAACCCTTCGCCCGCCTGTTCCACCGACAGCCCCCAGCGCCAGTCGGCCGCCTGCGCGCCTTCATACAAGGCTTGCATGAGTTGCGGCGCATCGAGGGCGCCCTCGTGGGGCAGGAACCAGGCCAGGGCCGGACCGTGGATGTCCGGTTCCAGTTCGCCCAGGGCCGCGGCGGCCAGCGGTTGGGGCCGGTGGGCTTCGGGCGCCTTGCGCTCGATCAGGTCCACCAGGCGGCGCGCGGCTCCGCCGTCGCCGCGATGCGCCAGCAGCAGACTGCCGCGCCGGGCGAAATCGGGGGGGCCGGGCAGCGCCGCCACGATTTCCGCCCACATGTCGATCGAGTCCAGGCCGTCCTGGAAGACCTGAAGATCGGCGCACTCCAGCTCGGCGGATGGCGAGAGCATGCCCGCCGCCGTCCATCCGGCCGCGCCCCTGTCCAGCGGGCCGCCCGCCGGATCGAGGACGGTCACCCGATGGCCCGCGCGGGTCAGCCTCCAGGCCAGCAGCCGTCCGAGCACGCCCGCGCCGGCGATTCCGATATTCATCATTACCCTAGCTAAAAATCCTAAAATCGGTACAATAAGTTCCTGTTATTGAAATATAAGGCCTAGAACTCCATGCGTCCAGTCGAACTTGCCCCCTTGCCGACCAAACTGGATGGCGATACCCCCGCCATCCGCCTGTTCGCGCTCCTGGAAGTGATCGCGGAAAAGGACCAGTACTTCTCGTTGCAAAGCCTGGTGGAGGAACTGGGACTGCCCAAGCCCACGCTGCACCGCATGCTGCAGCAGCTCGACAGTGCCGGCATGATCCAGCGCGACGGGGATGGGCGCCATTACAGCACCGGCGTGCGCCTGCGGCGGATCGCGGAAAACCTGCTGCTGAACAACACCGTGCACGGCGCCCGCCGCAACGTGCTGCGCACCCTGGTGTCCGAGGTGGGTGAAAGCTGCAACATCACCAGTTGCGCCGGCAGCGAAGTCTTGTACCTGGATCGTGTCGAGACGCCGGCGCCGCTGCGTTTTTACCTGCATCCGGGCTCGCGGGTGCCCTTGCATTGCTCCGCCAGCGGCAAGCTGTTCCTGACGCAGATGTCGGCCTCGCAGCGCAAGCGCCTGCTGGTGCCCGGCACGCTCGAGAAGTACACGGAAAAGACGATCACCGATCCGCAGGCGCTGGAGGCCGAGCTGCGTAAAGTTTCCAAGGACGGCCATGCGAGGGACGACGAGGAATTCCTGCCCGGCCTGACCTGCATCGCCATGCTGGTGCCGATGCCGTCCGGCAAGTCCAACCTGGGGATCGCCATCCAGGCGCCGACGATCCGGTTCCAGGCGCAGCGCATCGAGTCCTGCCTGCCCGCGCTGCGTCGCGCCGCCCAGGCACTGGCGGACATCGAGGCCGACAGCTACCCCGAGCGCGCCGCGATCCGGCAACGGGCCGCCTCATGAAGCGGCTGGTGGACACGGACCTGGGCACGAAGCGCCTGTCCGTGCGCGACGGCTTCGGCCTGGACAGCGATCTCGAGGTCATGGCGTTCGCCGAACCCAGCGAGTACGTGCCCGAAGCCGATCCGAACTACCGCTTCGACCCGGATACGACCCTGGCGATCCTGGCCGGATTTTCGTGCAACCGCCGGGTCCTGATCCAGGGCATGCACGGCACGGGCAAATCCACGCATATCGAACAGGTCGCGGCCCGCCTGAACTGGCCCTGCATCCGGGTCAACCTGGACGGTCACATCAGCCGCCTGGACCTGGTCGGGCGCGACGCCATCGTGCTGCGCGAAGGCAGCCAGGTCACGGAATTCAAGGAAGGCATCCTGCCCTGGGCGCTGCAGCGGCCCATGGCGCTGGTGCTGGACGAATATGACGCCGGACGGCCGGAGGTCATGTTCGTCCTGCAGCGCATCCTGGAGCGCGACGGCCATTTCACGCTGCTGGACCAGAACCGGGTCATCGCGCCGCATTCCGGCTTTCGCCTGTTCGCCACCGCCAACAGCGTGGGGCTGGGCGACAGCAGCGGCCTGTACTACGGCGTCCAGCGCCTCAATCATGCGCAGCTGGACCGCTGGAACATCGTCGCCACCCTGAATTATCTCAGCCCCGAGGCCGAAATCGAGATCGTCGCGGTGCAGGTGCCGGAACTGAACCACCCCGAAGGCCGCCGCCTGATCGCCGCCATGGTCGAGGTCGCCGCGCTGACGCGCGCCGGCTTCCAGAGCGGCGACCTGTCCACGCTGATGTCGCCGCGCACCCTGATCTCCTGGGCGGAAAACCTGCGCATTTTCCAGTCGCCCGCCCGCGCCTTCCGCTACGCATTCCTGAACAAATGCGACGCCTCGGAGCAGGCCGCCGTGGCGGAATACTTCCAGCGCTGTTTCGGTACGGAGCTGGAGATGGCCGCCGCCGTCCCGCTCCCCGGGCATGACGACGCCTGACGTGCGCGACTGGGCCCGCCGCCACGCGCTGGAGGCCCGGACGGCCGCGACGATCCGGGCGCTGTCCCGGCAGCCGCGGGTGCACTTCGAGGCCGGCAGGCCCTGGAACGGCGACACCCTCCTGCCGGACGGCGCGCCCCACCTGCAGACGCAGCCGGGGCTGGACGATCCGCCGGCCTATCGGGCGCTGGCCGACGCGCTGGCTCTGCGCCTGCTGCGATCCGACGCGCGCCTGCACCAGGATCGGATTTCCTTGCTGGATCCGGTCGCCGCGCTGATCTTCGAGTGGCTGGAGCAATGGCGCGTGGAAGCCCTGGCGCCCGAACGCTGGCCGGGCATGCGGGACAATCTGCGCCGGCGCTTCGAGCAATGGCTGTTCCGGTTCCAGGGGTCCGGCCTGATCGAGACCCGGACGGGCCAGCACCTGTTCTGCCTCGCCCTGATGGCCCGCGGCCGGCTGTTCGACGAGCCGGTCCCGGAGCGCCTGGAAGACCTGATCGAATCCGCTCGCTACCGGATGGGGCCCCTGCTGGCCGGGCCGCTGGCGCGGCTGCGCCTGCTGCGCGAAGACCAGGCGGCTTACGCGCCCGTGGCGGCGGAGCTGGCGACGGCGCTGGCCCGATGGTTCCAGGACCTGGCCGGAAAGGAAAAGAAGCGCCCGCCGAAGCGGCACCTGGATTTTTCCGTGGCCCTGCTGCCGCCGGGAATCGACGAGGACGAAGCGGCCGGCCAGGCGGCGGGTGGTTCGCCAGCCGGGGAGGCGGCCGGTTCCGGCTATGCCGTCTGGACCCGGCGCCACGACCGGGTCGTCGAGGCCGCCAGCCTGGTGCGCCCGGCCTTGCTGCGGGATTACCGCCGCCGCCTCGACGAGGAAGTCGCCCGGCTGCCCTGGTCGCTGTCCCGCCTGGCGCAGGCCTTGCGGCGGATGCTGTTCAGGCCCCAGCCCTCGGGCCGCCTGTTCGGCCAGGACGAGGGCTGGATCGACGGCCGCCGCCTGGCGCAACTGATCGGCTCGCCCGATGATCACCGGGTGTTCTTTCGCGAGCGCGACGAGCCCGTCGCGCAGGCGCGGATCGCGCTGTTGCTGGACTGCTCGGGATCGATGCGGCACCACGGCCCGCGCCTGGCGCTGCTGATGGATCTGCTGGCGCGCGTGTTCGGCCGCGCCGACGTGCCTTTCGAGCTGCTGGGCTTCACCACCGGCGCCTGGAACGGCGGCCGGCCGGCCCGCGAATGGCAGGCCGCGCGTGGCCGCCCCGAGCATCCGGGCCGGCTCAACGAGCTGCAGCACGTGGTCTTCTGGTCGCAGGCCATGCCGCGCCGGCAGGGCCGGCTGGGCCTGACGGCCGCCATGAAGCCGGAACTGTTCCGCGAGGGCATCGACGGCGAGGCCGTGCAATGGGCGTGCGAACGCCTGCTGGCCCAGCGGGACGAGCGGCGCAGGATCCTGTGGGTCGTGTCCGATGGCGGCCCGATGGACAGCGCCACCGCCCTGGCCAATCCGCCCGGATTCCTCGATGCGCATTTGCGCCAGGTGGTGCGCCATTACACGCGCGAGCGCGGCGTCGAGATCCTGGCGGTGGGCGTGAACCAGGACTTGAGCGCCTATTACCCGCATTCGATCGGGCTGGACCTGGACGGCGGCGTGACCATGCAGGCGTTGCTGGCGCTGATCCGGACGCTCGCGCCGCGCCGCCGGCGTCCTTGATCAGTCCGTCCAGGCCGCCTGCACGGCGGTGACGGCGATCACCTGGTGGATGTCGTCCGCCGAACAGCCCCGGGACAAATCGTTGGCCGGCTTGTCCAGACCCTGCAGGATCGGCCCCAGGGCGGTGGCATGGCCCAGGCGCTCGACGAGCTTGTAGCCGATGTTCCCGGCGTCCAGGCTGGGAAAGACCAGCACGTTGGCCTGGCCCGCCACGGAGGACTGCGGCCATTTGCGCCGGGCGACTTCCGGCACGATCGCGGTATCGAGCTGCATTTCGCCGTCGATGAGCAGGTCCGGCGCCTGCCGCCGGGCCAGTGCCATGGCTTCGCGGATCTTGTCGATCTGCTGATGGGCGGCGCTGCCGTGGGTGGAAAACGAGAGCATGGCCACGCGCGGCTCGATCCCCAGCAGAGTCCGGGCGCTGCGCGCCGAGGCCAGGGCGATTTCGGCCAGTTCGCGGCTGTCGGGTTCGATCACCAGGCCGCAATCGGAAAAGACCATGGCATGCTCCCCGGTCGGAAAGGGCTCGTCGCGCATCATCATGAAGAAGCTGGATACGGTCCGCACGCCAGGCCGCTTGCCGATGACCTGGATGGCGGTGCGCACGACGTCCGCCGTGGTGTGGACGGCGCCGGCGACGGAGCCGTCGGCGTGCCCGAGCCGCACCATCAAGGCGGCGAAGACCAGCGGCTGGCGCACGGCCTCCCGGGCCTGTTCCGGCGTCATGCCGCGTGCGCGGCGCAGGGACAGCAGTTCCTCGGCGAACGCATCCAGCCAGCCGGAATCGGCGGGCCGGATGCCATGCACGCCCGGGACGTCCTCCGACGATCCCAGCAGAAGGACCTGGGCGATGCCGTCGGCGGCCGCCCGGCGGGCCGCAGCCTTCACCCGGGGGTCGTCCCCTTCGCACAGGACGATCCGCTTCGGGTCGCGCCGGGCGGCATCCAGCAGCATGTCCTGTGCGCGCATGGGCGTCTCCTCGGGGCCGGGATCAGGTGTAGTCGCGATACTTTTCCAGCAGCCGGACGGGCTTGGACAGCGCGTCGCGGCGGAACGGATCGCCCAGTTCCCGGGTGCACATGATTTCGATCACGGTGGTCTTGCGATCGTTCATCTGCGCGTCGATGGCCTTCTTCAGGGCCGGGCCCACGTCCTCGATGCGATCGACCACGACGCCCTCGGCGCCCATGGCCCGGGCGATGCCGGCGAAGCTTTCGCTTTCCAGTTCTCCCGCCACGAAGCGGCGGTTGTAGAAGTCCACCTGGTTCTTCTTTTCCGCGCCCCATTGGCGATTGTGGAAGACCACGGCGGTCACGGGGATGTCATGGCGCACGCAGGTCATGATTTCGCTCATGCTCATGCCCCAGGCTCCGTCGCCCGCGTAGGACACGGCCGGACGGTGCGGCGCCGCGACCTTGGCCCCGATGATGGTGGGGAAGGCGTAGCCGCAGTTGCCCCAGCTCATGGCGGCGAAGAAGCTGCGGGGCTTCTCGAAGCGCAGGTAGCTGTTGGCCACCGAGTTGATGTTGCCGATGTCGGTGGACACCATCACATCTTCCGGCATGGCCTTTTCCAGCTCGCGCAGCACCTGGCGCGGATGCAGCCAGTTGCCTTCTTCCTTGCTCTGTTCTTCGATCATGTCCAGGCTGAACGGATCGCGTTCGTGGGTCCAGTCCGTCAGTTCCTGTTCCCAGGCGTCCTTTTCCGCCTGGATGCGGGCGGCGCGCTCGGCCTTGTTGGCGTCGCAGGCCAGCTTCATGCCGTCGATGCGGCGGGAGATCTCGGCCGCGGAGGCCTTGGCGTCGCCGCAGACGCCCACGGTGATTTTCTTGACCAGGCCCAGCATCTTGCTGTCGGCGTCGACCTGGATGATCCTGGCGTTCTTGGGCCAGTAGTCCAGGCCATGCTGCGGCAGGGTGCCGAAAGGCCCCAGGCGGGTCCCCAGGGCCAGCACCACGTCGGCGTCGGCCAGCAGCTTCATGGCCGCCTTGGAGCCCTGGTAGCCCAGCGGGCCGCACCACAGCGGATGGCTGGCGGGGAAGGAGTCGTTGTGCAGGTAGCTGTTGACCACCGGCGCGCCCAGGCGCTCGGCCAGGGCCTTGCATTCCTCGACCGCGTCGCCCATGACCACGCCGCCGCCGGAAATGATGACGGGGAACTTGGCCTCGGCCAGCAGCCTGGCGGCCGCGTCCAGGCTCTGGGCGCCGCCCGGGCCGCGATCCAGCGGCTGGGGCAGGGGGATCTCGCATTTGATCTTGCCGTAGAAATAGTCGCGCGGGATGTTGAGCTGGGCCGGTCCCATTTCGTCCCGGGCGCGGGCGAAGCAGCGGGCGGTGTATTCGGCCATGCGGGCCGGATGGGTGACGTGGCCCTGGTACTTGGTGAATTCCTGGAACATCGGCAACTGCCTGGCTTCCTGGAAGCCGCCCAGGCCGATGCCGGTGGTGCCGGCCTCCGGAGTGACGATGACCACGGGCGTATGGGCCCAGTAGGCGGCGGCGATCGCGGTGACGCAGTTGCTGATGCCGGGACCGTTCTGGCCGATCACCACGCCCGTGCGGCCGCTGACGCGGGCGAAGCCGTCGGCCATGTGGGCGGCGCCCTGTTCGTGAACCACCGGAATCAGCTTGATTCCGGCCGGGGCGAAGATGTCCATGGCGTCCATGAACGCCGAGCCCATGATGCCGAAGATTTCGGTCACGCCATTGGCGACCATGGTCTCGACGAAGGCCTCGGACGGGGTCATTTCCTGGACGCCTTGAACGACTTGGCGGGTATCGTTTGCCATCGTGTGTCTCCTGATGCGGTATGCGGAGGGCTGTACTTGCCCAGTTATTCCGGATATCGAGATGATTTATTTCGATATCGTGTTATTCGAATTCTACAGAGCCTTTTGTGATTGTCAATCTGAATTTCTGAATCTGGAACCATCCGTCTCGAATGATCAGATGGAACATAGGATCCAGCCAGGCGATCTGGCGCCAGCGAAACGTAATCACTGGCCCTAGACCAGCCTGGGGCGTTCTCCTAATGTGTGAACATCACCGCGCATCTCCGACCCTCGGACCGGCGCCGCATCACATCAATCCACGAGGAGACTCCATGACACAGGATCAGTTGCTTTCCATGCTCCAGGCTTTCGGCGAGGCCTGGAACCGTCACGACATCGATGCCCTGATGGCGTGCATGCACGAGGCGTGCGTGTTCGAGGGCGTGGCGGGACCGCTAGCCTGCGGAGTGCGCCATGAAGGTCCGGCCGCCGTGCGCAAGGCCTTCGAGTCGGCCTGGCAGACCATTCCCGACGCCGCTTGGCGCAATGCCCGCTGCTGGATGTCGGGCGACCGGGGCGTGATGGAGTCGACGTTCACCGGCACGACCGCCGACGGTTCCCGGATCGAGGCCGACATGGTGGACCTGCTGACCTTCAAGGACGGCAAGATCCTGATCAAGAACGCCTTTCGCAAGCAGCGCCCCCTTTTGCCTGCACAAGCCTGAATCGCTCGCGCGGAGCTCCACCCCGTCCACAGGAGACACCATGGCCACTTTGACTTCAGCGCCGCCGGGCGCCCGCGCGCAGGCCGTCCCGCCCGCCGCCGCGCCGCGCGCTTCCAACCCCTACGATCCGCGCTACGACCCCCTGGTCTCGCCCGCGGGCCGCAATCAGCAATACGCGCCCACGTACTGGGTGGGCACGGCCGGGGATCCCCCGCCCGACGACGGCCCCGTCCTCCAGGACATGGACGCGGACGTGGTGGTGATCGGCTCGGGCTTCACCGGCCTGGTGACGGCGCTCAACCTGGCCGAGGAGCACGGCGTCATCCCGATCGTCCTGGAAGCCAACCAGGAAGCCTGGGGCTGCACCAGCCGCAATGGCGGCCAGGGGCAGAACGCCTCGGGCCGCCTGTACCGTACGCAATGGATCGAGCGCTGGGGCCTGGAAACCGCCAAGCGGCTGGATCGTGAAATCCACGATGGCTTCGAATACTGGAAGAGCCTGGTGGAGCGGTTCCCGTGCGACGCCCAGCCCGGCGGCCATCTGTACACGGCGCACCGTCCGAAGAAGATGGCGTTCCTGGAGAACCTGTGCCGTGTCATGCGCGAACAGTTCGGCTACGACACCAGGATGCTCAGCCGCGAGGAATTGTGGGAACGCTACGCCATGGACCGCGAAGCGGCCGGGGCGCTGTACGAGCCCGAAGGCGTCGGCATCCATCCGTTGAAGCTGGCCTTCGCCTACCTGCGGCGCCTGCGCGAACTGGGCATCAGGATCCATACCGGCAGCCCGGTCCTGGGCTGGGAAACCGTGGGCGGCGTCCACCACTTGCGCACCCCCGGAGGCATCGTGCGCGCGCGCCGCGTCGCCGTGGCGACGGGCGGCTACACGCCGCAGGGCCTGCATCCGCTGCTCGACAACAAGATCATGCCGATCCTGTCGAACTCGATGGTGACGCGCCCGCTGACGCGGCAGGAGCGGGAGGCGGCCGGCCTCAAGAGCACGACGTTCATCACGGACACGCGCACCTTGCGCTTCTACTACCGCCTGCTGCCGGACGGCTCGATGCAGATCGGCAGCCGCAGCGCGCTCACGGGCGCCGACGCGGAAAACCCCAGGCACCTGGACCTGCTCAAGCAAGGCCTGGCGCGCAAGTTTCCCGCCCTGAAGGATGTGCCGATCGCGTATTCCTGGTGGGGCTGGGTGGACGTCAGCCACGACATGATGCCGCGCATCACGCAGCCGGATCCAGGCCAGCGGATCTATTACGCCATCGGCTACGGCGGCAACGGGGTGTCGTTTTCCGCGCAGGCGGGCCGGCGCCTGGCCGAGCGCGTCGTCGGCAAGGCCGGCCCCCAATGGGATCTGCCGATCTACAACTCGCCGCTCAACGGTCACATGTTCGCGCCCTTCCGCCGGCTGGGGCAGGCGATGTTCTACAAGTATTACTACCTGAGGGACGAAGTGTTCTGACCGGACATCCTGGGCGCACACGCGCCGCACCGGACCAGGGTCGCCCGTGTGGGCGACCCTTTTTCATCGGATTTCCGTCTGGTCTCCACGATGGGCCGGCTGTGGCCCTACGCGCTTCTCCTCGAGTTCGATAAACTTATTTTTGATTCCAGTTATTGGAACGATAAAAACTAAAAAGCGATATTTGCAGGAGACCATGATGTCAGATCGAATCACCCTCGGAAAAACCTTCAAACCTCATTGGGTCTGGGCCATCGCCTTCGGTTCGGCCATCGGCTGGGGCAGCTTCGTGCTGCCGGTCGAATGGATGAACATGGCGGGGCCCATGGGGGTCGTCATCGGGCTCTGGATCGGCGGGCTGATCCTCAGCCTCGTCGGCCTGAGCACCGGTTTTCTGGTGAAAGCGTATCCGATCACCGGCGGCGCCTTCACCTACGCCTACCTGGCCTTCGGCCGCAAGCACGCTTTCCTGTGCGGATGGTTCCTGATCCTGGGCTACGCGGCCATCGTGGCGCTCAACGCCTCCGCTTTCGCCCTGATGATCAAGTTCCTGGTCCCGGACGTCGTCAAGGTGGGGCTGCTCTACAGCATCGCCGGGTGGGACGTGTATCTCATGGAGGTGCTGATCGCCAGCGCCGTCCTGGTGCTGTTCGCCTGGCTCAATATCCGGGGCGCGGACGCCACGGCACAGACGCAATTCTATTTCTGCGTCCTGCTGATCGCCGCCGCGACCGGAGTGACGGCCGCCATGTCGTTCGCGCCTGAAACGTCCTTCGGCAATCTGCTGCCGCTCTACAAGCCGGGCATTCCGTCCTGGTCCGCGATCGCGGCCATCGTCGCCATCTCTCCCTGGGCCTACGTCGGCTTCGATACCGTGCCCCAGGCCGCCGAGGAGTTCAATTTCTCGCCCGCGAAGGCGACCTTCCTGATCCTGGCGGCGCTGGTGGTGGCCGCTTCCCATTATTCGATCATGATCCTCGCGACCGGCCTGGCCATCCCGTGGCTGGACCTGGTGGATCTCCGCGAGATCTGGGGCACGGGATGGGCCGTCCAGCAGGTGCTGGGCACGGCGGGGCTGGCCGCCCTGGTGATCGCGCTCTGCATGGGAATTTTCACCGGCCTGATCGGCTTCTACATTTCGTGCAGCCGGCTGATGTTCGCCATGGGCCGCGCCAAGGCGCTCCCCGCCGTGTTCTGCCGCCTGCATGGCAAGCACGGCACGCCGTGGGCCAGCATCGTGTTCGTCTGCGCGATCTGCCTGCTGGCGCCGTGGTTCGGCCGTTCGGTGCTGCTTTGGATCGTGGACATGTCCGCCGTGGGGATCTCGATCGCCTTCATCTATTACTGCGCCGTGGCCTACCGGTTGTTCAAATGGACCGCGTCGCAGCGGGCGCCGGCTTTTTGCAAGGAAACCGCGCCGCTCAAGAAACTGGTCGCGCTGGCGGGCATGCTCTGCAGCATCGGCCTGCTGGGGCTGCTGCTCGTGCCGGGTTCGCCCGCCTTCCTGGAAACGCCCGCCTGGATCGCGCTGGGCTGCTGGGTACTGATCGGGCTGGGGTTCTATCTGACGCTGGCGCGCGAATACTGCAACACGCCGAAGGCGGAGATGGATCGCCTGATCCTCGGGCACGCCGCGGCCTGAACGTGAATGCGAAGAAGGCGGGCCCGTCGCCGGGCCCGCCTTCTTCGCAGGCCTCTTTCTAGCGTGAAGACTCCGCCACGACCCGGGCCAGCGCCGCGATCCCTTCGGCGATCCTGTCCCGGTGGATGGACGAGAAGCCCAGCCGGATGTGCCGGTGGTCCTGCGACCGGGGATCCTGGTAGAAGACCCGGCCGGGCTCGATCACCACGCCGGCCCGCAAGGCCGCTTGCGCGAGCCGGTCGGTGTCGAGATCGGGCGGCCCCTCCACCCACCAGGACGATCCGCCGTGGATCGGCCTGCCGCCGAACTGCGGCAGATGGGTCCGGACCGCTTCCTGCAGCACCTGGGCCCGTTCGGCATAGACCTGGGACAGCCGGCGCAGCAGCGCATGATAGTGCCCCAGTGAAATGAACAGCGCGAACGCCCGTTGCAGGTAGGCGGGGGGATGGCGGATCATCAGCCGGCGCAGGGCGCGCAATTCGACCATCAGTTCCCGCGGCGCCACGATGTAGCCCAGGCGCAGCCCGGGCGCGAAGCTTTTCGACAGGCTGCCGATGTAGAGCACGCGGCCGTGCTTGTCCAGGCTCTTGAGCGCCGGAGAAGGATGCCCGTCGTAGCGGTTCTCGGTCTCGTAATCGTCCTCGATCAGGATGCTGTCCGTGCGGCTGGCCAGTTCCAGCAGCGCGACCCGCCGCTCCATGGACAGGGTCGCGTTGGTCGGGCACTGATGGCTGGGCGTGACGAAAACATAGTCGCATTCCCTCAGCGCGGGTGAAGGAATCAGACCTTCGTCATCGACCGGCAGGGGAACCAGGCGTTCGGTGCGGTGTGCGAAGATATTGCGCGCGTCCGGATAGCCGGGATCTTCCATGCCGACCACGGTGTGGCCGTGGATCAGCAGGGTGGCCACCAGATAGAGCGCGTGCTGGGCGCCCAGCGTGACCATGACCTCGTTGTCCTCGGCCCAGATGCCGCGCCGGGGCAGCACCTGGTTGCGGATCGCCTCCACCAGGGCGGGGTCGTCGCTCGCGATCAGGTCCGGCGCCCACATGCGGATGTCCAGCACAGACAGCGCCCGCAGGCAGCATTCGCGCCATTCGGCCGTGGGAAACTGCTGGGCGTCGAACTGGGCGTAGCTGAAGGGGTAGGGCAGGCTCTGCCAGTTGGCCGGCTTGACGATGTTGCGCTGGGAGAACGGGTGGAACACCAGCCGCCTGGACCAGTCCACGCCGGTACGCGGCGGCGGTCCCGCGGCCGGCGCGCCCTGCGGGGCGGCCTGCTGGTTGGCCATGCCCTTGGCCACGTAGTGGCCGCTGCGCTCGCGGGATTCCAGATAGCCTTCGACCACCAGTTGCTGATAGGCGAAAACCGTGGTGTTGCGCGCAACCCCCAGGGCCTTGGCCAGTTCCCGGCTGGAAGGCACCGGAGAGCCCGGCGGCAGGTGCCCGCTCAGGATGGCGGACACCAGCATCTTGCGGATGCGGCCCTGAAGGCTGAGGTTGTAATCGTCGACCCGTGCGAACAGGGCCGACCATTGCACGGTGCCGGCGGAGCCGCTTTCTGGCATGGGGGGTGTTCCTTAAATTTTGCCTTTCCAGGGGATCATGATGCGTTCGAGATAGCGCAGCAGCAAGTCGAACGAGAAGGCGAAGAATCC
The DNA here is from genome assembly GCF_042653765.1 of Castellaniella denitrificans. NCBI lineage: Bacteria > Pseudomonadati > Pseudomonadota > Betaproteobacteria > Burkholderiales > Alcaligenaceae > Castellaniella > Castellaniella denitrificans. The sequence continues at coordinate 537,531 of NZ_JBHSEZ010000028.1, forward strand.
GATCACGATGATACCCATGATCACGGTGTCGCTCGCCAGGTACTGGGCGGCGTTCAGCACCATGAAGCCCAGGCCGCGTGCGGCCGCCACCATTTCGGCGGCCACCAGCGTCGTCCAGCCCACGCCGATGCCGATGCGCATCCCGGTGAATATCTCGGGCAGCGCCGCCTTCAGGATGACGTGGAAGATGATCTGGCGGCTGCTGGCCCCCATGGCATAGGCGGCGTGGATCTGTTCAATGGAAACGGACTTCACCCCGGCGCGGGCGGCGATGGCCATGGGCGCGAAGATCGCGAGGAAGATCAGGAAGACTTTGGGGAACTCGCCGATCCCGAACCAGATGATGACCAGCGGGAGGTAGGCCAGCGGCGGCAGGGGACGGTAGAACTCGATGATGGGGTCGAACAGCCCGCGCATCGTCCGGTTCACGCCCATCAGGATGCCGACCGGGACAGCCGTCACTAATGCCAGCAAGAAGGCGCCCATGACCCGGCCCAGGCTGACCAGGGTATGCTGGGCCAGCGTGGAATTGGCGACGCCTTCGGTCGCGGCTTCGATGAACTTGCCATAAACGGCGCCCGGCGAGGGCAGGAAGATGGGCTTGATCCACCCCATGCCGGTGACGAGGAACCATAGGGCGATCAGCACGATCGCCGTCATGACGCTGATGTGGCCGCTGTAGCCGGCTCCTGGGGCGCCGTAGACTTTGCCGGGCTGCGCCGAGCGGCGCTTCCGCTTGGATACGATCGACATGCTGTGACTCCGATGATGCGGTTTTGAAGAAGCGTCAGACGTTCTGGTGAAACTCGGGCTCGCCGGCGGCCCGCTCGTCGCCGTAGATGATGTCCAGCACGGTTTCCCGCATCTGGATGAAATCGGGACTGGACTTGATGGCCCGCGCGTTCCGGTCCTTCAGGAAGCGCCGGTTGAAGTCGAGCTCGTAGGTGTTGGTGACGCGGCCCGGGCGCGGCGACATCACGATCAGCTTGGTGCCCAGGAACAGGGCCTCCTCCACGCTGTGCGTGATGAAGAAAAGCATCTTGTGGGTGTGCTGCCAGACGTCCAGCAGCAATTCCTGAATGGTCTCGCGCGACAGCGCGTCCAGCGCCGCCATCGGTTCGTCCATGAGCAGCATGGCCGGATCGCAGGTCAGCGCCCGGGCGATCCCGACCCGTTGCTGCATCCCTCCCGACAACTGGTAGATCATGTGCCTGTGGAAGTCCTTCAGGCCCACCAGCTCGAGATTCCTGGCCGCGATTTCGTTACGCTTGTTCTTGGGCACGCCTTGCAGCTTCAGCCCGAATTCCGTGTTGTCGATGACATTGAGCCAGGGAAGCAGGGCGTGTTTCTGGAATACCACGCCCCGGTCGGCGCCGGGGCCGATGACGGGATTGCCCCCGAGCAGGACCTCGCCCTCGGTCGGGGTCAGGAATCCCGCGAGCACGCTGAGCAGCGTGGTCTTGCCGCAGCCGGAGGCCCCCAGGGCGACGACGAAGTCCCCCGGGGCGATTTCGAGATTGACGTTCTTGAGCGCGGTGACCGCGCCGCCCATCATCTGGGAGGGATACGTCACGCTGACATTGCGGATGCTGAGATTGGCCATGGCGGCGGACATGAGAGTCTCCTTCAGATGGGGTGCCGGGCCGCCGGAGCATCATGGGGACGGAGCCCCGGCGGCCGCGCGGACCGGTTCCGGTCCGGGATGTTTCCGTCACTTCGCGGTTTTTGCGGCCTCGTCGGCGAAGCTGGCGGTGACGAAGGGGGTGTAATCGCCCAGGGGCGCATTGATCTGGCGTTGCGCTTTCAGGAACTTCGCGCTGGCCGTCAGGGCCTTGACGGCGCCGCCCTGCGCGCCGCCGCCCAGCCAGACGTCGGACGCCTGTTCCTTCACGTCCGGGAAGAGCAGCAGGTTCATGGCGCTGACGATGTCCGCGGGCGAGCCGCCGATCATCTTCACGATTCCCTTGATCTCGGGCGAATCCGGCGTCAGGGAACCCTTGCGCGCGTCGAAGCCCTGGTAGGACTTGGCCAGGACCTGGGTGAAGGCGGCCATGAACTTGGGATTCTTGGCGGCCCAGGCCTTGTCCACCACGATGCCGTCGAAGGTGGGGACGGTCTTGGCGCCGATTTCCTCGGAATTGGCGATTTCCTTGCCGGTCTTCATGATTTCCGTCAGCGCGGGCGGCCAGACGTAGGCGGCGTCGATGTCGCCGCGCTGCCAGGCGGCCACGATCTGCGGCGGCTGCATGTTCAGGATCTGCACTTCGTTGGCCTTGATGCGCCAGATGTCGTTCAGGGCGAGCAGCAGGTGGAAGTGCGACGTCGACACGAAGGGCACGCCGACTTTCTTGCCCACCAGATCCTTGGGCTTCTCGATGCCGGAGCCATTGCGCGCGATCAGCGCCTCGGACTTGCCGATATTGTCCAGGATCCAGAAAAGCTGCATGTCCACGCCGCGCGTCACGGCGGCCGTGATCCCCGTGGACCCCAACACGCCCACCGGCACGTCGCGCGAGGCGAACGCGCTGGAAATGTCGCCCGCCGAACTGAACTGGCGCCAGTCCACTTCATACCCGGCTTCCTGCAGCGCCTTGTCGAAGCTGCCATCGGCGATGGCGCTGACGAAGGGACCTACGATCTGCTGATAACCGACCACGACCTTGGTCGCGGCGAAGGCGCCGCAGCTCAGGCTCAGGGCCCCCGCGGCAACGCCCAGCACGGTCAGCTTGCGAATGAAGCGAAATGATGGTTTCACGGTCGTCTCCTTGATGGAAGGCGCGTCGGATGCCAGTCCGTGGATCTGTTCCAGCGCGGCACTTGTGCGTCCATGGTGCCCATAGTCCGCCCGGCGAACTAGGTCCAGTTCGTTTCTAACTTTAGAGCCAGAATATTCCGAAATTTGATCCAGATCATGCGGGAGTCGCGTAAACATTGACTGATCGCCCGCAAAGGCCTGGAACCCGGCCGGGGTGATCTAGGGTAAATGCTGATGCCAAGCCGGATTTTTCGCCCCGGTGGCGCCATGCGGGGAGCGAAGCGGCGGCGATGCTCCGCCGGCTATGGGGCCAGGCGCAACACGATCACGCCCAGCACCAGGACGCAGGCGCCCGCGATCCGGGCGGGCGTCAGGCGCTCGCGCAGGAACAGGCCCGAAATCAGGATGCCGAACAGGATGGAAGTCTCGCGCAGCGCGGCGATCACGGCGATGGGCGCCAGGGTCATGGCCCAAAGCGCCACGCCATAGGAAATCACGGTGCCGAACCCGCCCAGTACGGCCGCGCCCCAGTGGTCCCGGAAGTGGCGGGCCAGTTCCCGGGCCCGGCGGGGCAGGGCCAGACCGATCATGACGACGCCCTGCAGCAGGAAGATCCACAGCGTGTAGCTGGCCGGCGCCTGCGAAAGCCGGGCGCCTGTGCCGTCCACCAAGGTATAGCCCGCGATCACGACGGCGTTCAGCAGAGCGAGCCCGACGCCGCCGGACTTGTGCGATCGCGCGCCGCCGGGCAGGCCGATGCACAGGATGCCGGCGCAGATCGTGGCCACGCCCGCGAGCGCGCCCGGACTCGGGTCGTCGTGGAAGAACAGGATGGAAACGAGCGCCACCAGCAACGGCGCGGTCCCCCGCATGACGGGGTAGCTGACGCTCATGTCGGCCACGCGGTAGATGTACGCGACCAGCCGCATGTAGACGACCTGCAGCCCCAGCGAAGCCAGCAGGAAGGGCCAGCTGGCCGGTGCCGGCGGCGGCAGCCAGGGCAGGCCGAGCGCCGCGAGCAGCGTCGCCACCCCCGTGATGCCGATGGCGCTCAGCAGCGTGTCGGAACTGCCCTTGATCAGCGCGTTCCAGGTCGCGTGAAAGAGGGCGGAGGCCAGCACGGCACCATAAATGAAATCGACGCTGAGCGACATGGCGGGAACGAGGCGGCGGAAGAAAGGGCGTGCCGGATAGGATAGCGCGTGAACCGGCGCATGGTCTTGCCGGCTGGATTAGTCCGGGCGCGGTAGTTAAATATTTCTTATTCATTATCTAAAATGATTTGAATTTATTTATTCATAACCCATGCCTAGAATGGCCGTCAGTTTCCACTTGACGACGAGCTTTCAGCATGCTGCCCATTTCCGCCGTTCCACACCCCCTGCCTCCGGCCGCCGGCCGCCCCGCCGCCTCGACCCAGTCCCGAGGCTCGTCGCGCACGCCTTCCCTGTGGCATGGCCTGCTGCTCGCCGCGGGGCTGGGCCTGGCGGCCTGGTGGCTGGGCGCCCGGTTTCCGCTCATCGGCGGCCCCGTGTTCGGCATCCTGCTGGGCATGGCCTGGCGCAACGTGCTGGGCCTGTCGCCGATCTTCACCCCCGGCGTGATCTTCAGCAGCCGCCAGGTGCTGAAATGGTCCATCATCGGCCTGGGCTTTGGCCTGAGCCTCGGCCAGGTCATGAAAACCGGGGCCTCGTCCCTGGCCGTCACCCTGATCACGCTGTCCGTGGCCTTCCTGAGCGCCTGGCTGCTGGGACGCTGGCTGAAGCTGGGTGGCCGCCTGAGCACCCTGATCGGCGTCGGCACCGCGATCTGCGGCGGTTCGGCCATCGCGGCGGTGGCGCCCATCATCAAGCCCGACGACCACGAGACGGCCCTGTCGATCTCGACGATCTTCCTCTTCAACGTCGTCGCGGTCCTGCTGTTTCCGCCCCTGGGCCACTGGATGGGCCTGAGCGACCCCGGCTTCGGCCTGTGGGCCGGGACCGCCATCAACGATACGTCCTCGGTGGTGGCGGCGGGCTACAGCTACAGCACGGCGGCGGGGGACATCGCCACCATCGTCAAGCTGACCCGCGCGACGCTGATCATCCCGATCTGCATCGTCATCGCCTTCTGGACGGCCTGGCGCAACCAGCACTCGGAAACCCGGGTGTCGCTGGCCACCATCTTTCCCTGGTTCATCCTCTGGTTCCTGGCGGCTTCGGCGACGCGCAGCCTGGGCCTGATCCCCGAAGCGCTGCTCGAACCGCTGCACCTGATCTCGCAATTCCTCATCATCATGGCACTGACCGCCATCGGGCTGTCCTCCGACCTGCGCCGCATGGCCCTGGCCGGCATCCGTCCGCTGCTGCTCGGCCTGGGCGTGTGGACGGCCGTATCGCTCAGCAGCCTGGGCGTGCAAATGGCGATGGGCAGCCTCTGAGCCGACATGACATAGCCGCCCCGCCCCCGAAGCGCCGCTCTCCATATGATTGGAGGGGAGGGGCGCTTCGGTCCGCCCGCCGGCCGCCCGTACGGAAAAGTCACAAGCCCTCCGGGCCGCCGTCCGACGTTCCAGTTAAACTGGCGGGCATGAAGAATTACCCCCACGCCGCGCCCTTCGGGCTTGCTGCCTCCAAAGGGGGCGCTTTTCATCTTGGGACGGCCCGGCGATGAAAAAAGCCCTGCGCGCATTCCTCTGGTTGCTGATCCTCGGCCTGACGGCCGCGGCGGTCGCCATCGCGGCGGCGGCCTGGTGGGGCTGGAAGCGCCCCGTGCCTATGCAGGCGCCCGTGGTGGATTATCTGATCGACGCCGGCAGCACGCCGCGCCAGATCGCCCTGGCCATGCGGGACGCGGGCATCGAGATCCAGCCCGAGGCCTTCATCTGGCTGGCCCGCCTGAGCGGCCGCGACAAATGGCTCAAGGCCGGCGCCTACGAGGCCCGCGAAGGCGACACCCCCTGGCTGCTGCTGGAACGCATGGCCAACGGGGACATGACCCAGACGCGCCTGACCTTCCCCGAAGGCTGGACCTTCGCCCAGATCCGGGCGGCGCTGGACGCCGACCCTCAGGTTCGCCACGATACGCTCGGCATGGACGACCAGACCCTGATGCGGCGCCTGGGGCTGGAGGCCGACGCGCCCGAAGGCCTGTTCCATCCCGACACCTACGTGTTCGCGCCGGGCAGTTCCGACCTGGACATCCTGCGCCGCGCCGCCCAGGCCGGCCGCCAGACGCTGGAGCGCGCCTGGGCCGGGCGCGACCGCGACCTGCCGCTGGAGACCCCGTACCAGGCCCTGATCCTGGCCTCCATCGTCGAAAAGGAAACCGGCCACGGCGCCGACCGGGCGCGCATCGCCGGCGTGTTCATCAACCGCCTGCGCGCCGGCATGCCGCTGCAGACCGATCCCACCGTCATCTATGGGCTGGGAGCCGACTACCAGGGCCGCCTGCGCAAGAAGGACCTGGAACGCGACACCCCCTGGAACACCTACACCCGCGCGGGCCTGCCGCCCACGCCCATTGCCAGCCCGGGCAGGGCCGCGCTGGAGGCGGCCCTGCATCCGGAACGACACAAATACCTGTATTTCGTGTCGCGGGGCGACGGCACCAGCGAATTTTCCACCGACCTGGCGGCGCACAACCGCGCCGTCGGCAAATACATCCTCAAGCGATGAGCCCGATGACCCGGAGCGCCTGCTTCATCACGCTCGAAGGCCTGGACGGGGCCGGCAAGAGCACGCACATCCCCTGGATCGAGGACCGGCTGCGCCGGGCCGGGGTGGACCTGCTGTCCACCCGCGAACCCGGCGGCACGCCCCTGGGAGAAACCCTGCGCGAGCTGCTGCTGCACCGGCCGATGGACCTGCGCACCGAGACCCTGCTGATGTTCGCCGCCCGCAACGAGCATTGGCGCACGCGCATCCTGCCGGCGCTGGAGCGCGGCCAGTGGGTGCTGTGCGACCGCTACACCGACGCTTCCTTCGCCTATCAGGGCGGCGGCCGCGCCCTGGGCGCGGAACCGGTCCGCATCCTGGAGGACTGGGTGCAGCAGGGCAGGGGGCCGGACTGCACCCTGCTGTTCGACGTGCCGCTGGAAACCGCCCGCGAGCGCCTGGCGAAGGGCCGCGAGCACGCCGACCGCTTCGAGCGCGAGGACGCCGCCTTCTTCGAGCGCACCCGCCAGGCCTACCATGCCCGGGCGGCGGCCGATCCGGGCCGTTTCCGGGTGATCGACGCCCGCCGGGGCATCGCGGACATCCGCGCCGACCTGGGCGCAATCCTGGACGGGCTGCTGCGCGCGCGCGGCTACGCGCCCGCGCCCGTCATCCCGGATCCGGCATGATGGACTTCCTGCCCTGGCAACAGGCGCCGGCGCGCCGCTGGCTGGCCTCGCGGGAACGCTTCGCCCACGCCTGGCTGATCCACGGCCGGCCCGGCTGCGGCCAGATGGAGTTCGCCCTGGCGGGCGCCGCCAGCCTGCTGTGCGAATCGCCTCGGGACGGCCTGGCCTGCGGCGAATGCCAGGCCTGCCGCTGGGTCCGGGCCGGCAACCACCCGGATCTGCGCCGTATCCGGCCCGACGCCCAGGCCGTGCGCGAAGGCGCGATGGACGTCGCCGAGGACGCCAAGAAGCAGCCCTCGCGCGAGATCCGCATCGAGCAGGTCCGCGGCCTGCTGCCCTGGTTCAACACCGCCACCCACCGGGGAGGCTGGCGCGTCGCCCTGCTGTATCCGGCCGAATCCCTGAACACCATCGCGGCCAACGCCCTGCTGAAGATCCTGGAAGAGCCGCCCGAACACACCGTGTTCCTGCTGTCGGCCCAGGCGCCCGACCGCCTGCTGCCGACGCTGGTGTCGCGCTGCCGGCGCCTGCCCCTGGCGGTGCCGCCCGCCGCCGACTCCCTGGCCTGGCTGCAGGCGCAAGGCGTGAAAGAGGCCGCCGCCCGGCTGGCCGCCGCTGGCGGCGCGCCGATGCTGGCGCTGGAACAGGCAAGGGAAGGGCGGCCCGTGACGCCCGACTGGCTGGAATTGTTCCTGGACCAGGCGAGCGGCGGCGGAGACGGCGCCGCGCTGGCCGACGCGCTGCAGGCCGGCGAGCCGGCCGACTGGGTGGACGGCTTCCAGCGCCTGTGGCTGGACCTGAGCCTGGGCGCGCACGGCCTGCCGCCGCGCTATCATCCCGGACAGGCGGCGCGGATCGCGGCCATCGCCCGTGCGCTGGATCCCGCGGCCCTGGCCCGCGCGGCCGACTGGCTGCGGGAACAGCGGCGCCTGGCGCGGCACGCCCTCAACCCCAAGCTGCTGGCCGACCACGCCGCCCGCTACCTGCTGCAGTCGGTGCGGCCCCGATAGATTCTTCCATCATGTACATCGATTCCCACTGTCACCTGAATTTTCCCGACCTGAGGGCCCAGCTGCCGGACGTGCTGGAGCGCATGCGGACGGCCGGCGTGGGCCATGCCCTGGTCGTCAGCGTCAACCTGCGCGACTGGCCCGGCCTGATGGCGCTGGTGGAGCAACATCCCTTCCTGCGGGCCTCCGTGGGCGTGCATCCGGACAACGATCCCGAGGACGACGACGGCGTCGAGCCGACCCTGGACGACCTGACGAGCCGCGCCGCCCATCCCCGGGTCGTCGCCATCGGCGAGACCGGGCTCGATTACTACCGCCAGGGCGAACCGCTGGAATGGCAGCGCGAACGCTTCCGCACCCACATCCGCGCGGCGCACGAAACCGGGCTGCCGCTGATCATCCACACCCGCGCCGCCGCCGGGGACACTCTGCGCCTGATGCGCGAGGAACGCGCGCCGGCCGGGGTCATGCACTGCTTCACCGAGTCCTGGGAAGTCGCGCAGGCGGCCCTGGACCTGGGGTTCTACATTTCCCTGTCCGGCATCGTGACCTTCAAGAACGCCGCCCAGATCCAGGACGTCGCCCGCAAGGTGCCCCTGGACCGCCTGCTGATCGAGACCGATTCCCCCTACCTGGCGCCAGTGCCGTACCGGGGCAAGCTGAACGATCCATCCCGGGTGATCCACGTGGCCGAAAAGATCGCCGAACTGCGCGGCGTGCCCGTCGCCGCCATCGAGCAGGCGAGCGCCGAGAACTACTGGCGGCTGTTCGACAAGGCCGCCGCGCCCGCCTGAACCCCGGCCCGCCGCCCGGGCCGCCTGTCTTCATCCCAGCCGACGGAGGTCTTCCGCCATGTCCCTGTCCACTCCCGTTCGATCCGGCGTGCGGCGCCGCCTGCCGCACGGCCCGATCCCGGCCCTGGCGCTGGTCCTGGCCCTGGGGGCCGGCCTGCCGCCCGCGGCCTGCGCCCAGCAGGCGCCGACGGCCGACTGGTGGTCGGCCATCCGCCGCGACGACGTGTCCGCCGTCCAGGGCATGCTGCTGCGCTACACCGACCCCAACGCGCTCAACGCCCTGGGCAACCCCGCGTTGACCCAGGCGGTGCGGGACCAGTCCTGGAAGGTGTTCGACGCCCTGCGCGCGGCGCCCGACGTGCGGATCGACGAGCCCAACGCCCGGGACGAGACGGCGCTGATGTACCTGTGCATCCTGGGCCAGACCGACCGGGCCCGGGCGCTCATCGCCGCGGGCGCCCAGGTCAACCGCCTGGGGTGGACGCCGCTGCACTATGCCGCGTCCAAGGCGCAGGTCGATACGGCCCGCATGCTGATCGAGCACGGGGCCATCGTCAATGCGCCCGGTCCGGACGGGACCACGCCGCTGATGATGGCGGCCCTGTCCGGCAAGCCGGAAATCGTCCGCCTGCTGCTGGCGCGAGGCGCCGATCCGACCATGTTCAACGCCGCCCATGAAACCGCGGCGGACTGGGCGCGCAAGCGCAACCACCAGGCCCTGGCCGACGCCCTGGACGATGCCGCCGCCCGCAAGGCGCAGAGCCGGCGGGGCGGAGCCGCCGCTCCGGCCGCGGCCGGAAGGGCGGGGGCCGCGCAGGCGCCCGCGCCCACGGGACCGGCCGCCGCGTCGCCGGCGCCGGACGCCAAGACGGACGCGGGAGACGAATCCTCGTTCTCGCGCTACTTCGACCTGGGCCGCTTCGAAGACACGCCGCAGGGCCGATGAGCCCGGCGGCGCCGGGCGGCGCGCATCCCCGGTCCGGCGGCGCGGCGCCCCCGGCCGGAAGCCCGGGAGCGCCGGTGTCCCGCGGACGAGGCACTAGTTCAGGAACACCCGCGCTTGGCGGAGCCGGGCGATGAAGCGCCGGTGGCCCTGCGCCCGGATCCGATCGAATTCCAGGCTCGGCATCACCACCTCGATGATCTCCTGGGTGTCCTCGCGGCGCAGTTCCAGCTGCGCCAGCGGCCCGAAGGCATGCGCCCGCTGCAGGTTCACCAGCAGGCCGTGTCCGGCGGGCGGCGGTTCCGCCGCCGGCAGCGGCTCGATCTGGATGTCGTGCGGCCGGACATAGGCCGTTCCCGGCGCGTCGGCCGCGCCCTCCAGGCCCGGCATGTCCAGGGCCGCGCCGCCCGTGTGCAGCCGCCCGTCGCGCACCCGGCCGTGGAACAGGTTCACGTGCCCCAGGAAGCCGTAGACGAAAGCGGTCTCGGGCGCATCATAGACCGCCTGCGGCGCGCCTCGCTGCTCGACCCGGCCCTTGTTCATGATGACGATCTCGTCGGCGACTTCCAGGGCCTCTTCCTGGTCGTGCGTGACGAACAGGCTGGTCATGTGCAGCTCGTCGTGCAGGCGGCGCAGCCAGCGCCGCAGTTCCTTGCGGACCTTGGCGTCCAGCGCGCCGAAAGGCTCGTCCAGCAGCAGTACGCGCGGCTCCACCGCCAGGGCGCGGGCCAGGGCGATGCGCTGGCGCTGGCCGCCGGACAGGGCCGCCGGCCGGCGGTCGGCCAGCCAGTCCAGCTGCACCAGCTCCAGCAGCCCCATGACCTTCTCGCGGATCCGGCGCTCGTCCGGCCGCTGCGCGCGCGGCTTGACGCGCAGGCCGAAGGCGACGTTCTCGAACACCGTCATGTGCTTGAAGAGCGCGTAGTGCTGGAACACGAAGCCGACCTGGCGCTGGCGGACGTGCGTATGGGACGCGTCCTGGCCCTCCAGCAGGACCTGTCCCCCGTCCGGATGCTCCAGGCCGGCGATGATGCGCAGCAGCGTGGTCTTGCCGCAGCCCGACGGGCCCAGCAGCGCGGTCAGGCGGCCGTCCGGAAAGGCCAGGGACACGTCGTCCAGCGCCGTGAACGTGCCGAACCGCTTGTGGATGTGGCGGACTTCGATGCTCATGAGGATTGCTCCGATGCGATGCGGGCGGCCTGGGCGCGCAGGTGCCATTCCGCCAGGGATTTCAGGGCCAGCGTCAACAACGCCAGCAGCGCCAGCAGCGAGGCCACCGAGAAGGCGGCCGCGAAGTTGTATTCGTTGTAGAGGATTTCCACGTGCAGCGGCAGGGTGTTGGTCAGGCCGCGGATGTGGCCGGACACCACCGACACCGCGCCGAATTCCCCCATGGCGCGCGCGTTGCACAGGATCACGCCGTAGAACAGCCCCCAGCGGATGTTGGGCAGCGTGACGTGCCAGAAGACGCGCCAGCCCGAGGCGCCCAGCACGATGGCGGCCTCTTCCTCCTCGTAGCCCTGCGACTGCATCAGCGGAATCAGCTCGCGCGCCACGAAGGGCACGGTGACGAAGACCGTGGCCAGCACGATGCCCGGCACGGCGAACAGGATCTGGATGCCGTGCGCCTGCAGCCAGGGGCCGAACCAGCCCTGGGCGCCGAACATCAGCACATAGATCAGGCCGGCGATCACGGGGGATACGGAGAAGGGCAGGTCGATCAGGGTGATGAGCAGGTTCTTGCCCCGGAACTCGAAGCGGGTGACGGCCCAGGCGGCGCAGATCCCGAACACCAGGTTCAGCGGCACCGCGATCCCGGCCGCGATCAGCGTCAGGCGGATGGCCGCCCGGGCGTCGGGCTCGGTGACCGCGGTCACGCAGGCTTCCCAGCCCTTGCCCAGGGCTTCGTGGAAGACCGCCGCCAGCGGAATGAAGAGGAACAGGAACAGGAAGGCGAACGCCGTTCCCATCAGCGCCAGGCGGACGAGCCGGCCTTCGGCGGCCGGCCGCGCGGCGGCGTCGGCCGGGGGAAGGGAATCGAGAACGATGGAGGTCATGGGATCGGAAAGTTCATGCGGGTGGATGCGTGCCTGGATTCATGCGCGCGGGTGCCTGGGGCCTGTTCACGCTAATCGGTCCGGCCGGTCGAGCGCCGCCGCACCCAGGCCTGCAGCAGGTTGATGGCCAGCAGCAGCAGGAAGGAAATCCCCAGCATCACCACGGCGATGGCCGTGGCGCCCGCGTAGTCGTACTGCTCCAGCTTGGTGACGATCAACAGGGGCGCGATTTCCGAGACCATCGGCATGTTGCCGGCGATGAAGATCACCGAACCGTATTCGCCGGCCGCGCGCGCGAAGGCCAGGGCGAAGCCCGTCAGCAGGGCCGGCAGGATCGCGGGGAACACCACGCGGACGAAGACCTGCGCGCGCGAGGCCCCCAGGCTGCTGGCGGCTTCCTCGTATTCAGGGGCCATGTCCTCCAGCACCGGCTGGACGGTGCGCACCACGAAGGGCAGGCCGATGAAGACCAGCGCCACCACCACGCCCAGCGGCTTGAAGGCCACCTGGATCCCCAGCGGCGCCAGCAGTCCCCCAAGCCAGCCGTTGGGCGCGTACAGCGCGGTCAGGGCGATCCCGGCCACGGCCGTGGGCAGGGCGAAGGGCAGGTCCACCAGGGCGTCGACCAGCCGCTTGCCGGGAAACCGGTAGCGCGCCAGGACCCAGGCGACGATGCCGCCGAACACCGCGTTCACGGCGGCCGCCAGCAGCGCGGCGCCGAAGCTCAGGCGGTACGAAGCCAGCACCCGGGGCGCGGTGACCGCCTTCCAGAAGGCCTCCCAGCTCAGGGTCGAGGCCGTCAGGAATGCGGCCGACAGGGGCAGCAGGACCACCAGGCACAGATAGGTCAGCGTCAGGCCCAGGGTCAGGTTGCGGCCGGGCAGGACCCGAGGCGCGGGGGCGGAGGCATGCGGCGCGAGCGTCGTGAAGGACATGGCTCTGCCGCCTTATTGCGCGTTCGGCTGGTAGATCTGGTCGAACACGCCGCCGTCCGCGAAGTGCGTCTTCTGCGCTTCGGTCCAGCTCGGCGCCACGTCGGTGATAGTGAACAGCGACAGCCGGGGGAACTGTTTCGCGTGCCGCTCGGCGACCTCCTTCAGGGTAGGGCGATAGTGGTTCTTCGCCGCGATCTCCTGGCCGGCCTCGGAATACAGGTAGTCCAGGTAGGCCCGGGCCACGTCGCGCGTGCCGCGGGCATCGACGACCTTGTCCACCACCGCCACGGGCGGCTCGGCCAGGATGCTGACCGAGGGCACGACGATGTCCACCTTGCCGGGGCCCAGTTCCTCGATGGCGAGGAAGGCCTCGTTTTCCCAGGCGAGCAGCACGTCGCCGATGCCGCGCTCGACGAAGGTCGTGGTGGAGCCCCGCGCGCCCGAGTCCAGCACCGGCACCTGGCGGTAGAGCTTGCCCACGAACTCGCGCGCCTTGGCTTCGTCGCCGCCAGGCTGGCGCAGGGCATAGCCCCAGGCCGCCAGATAGTTCCAGCGCGCGCCGCCGGAAGTCTTGGGATTGGGGGTGATGACCTGCACGCCCGGCTTGATCAGGTCGCCCCAGTCGTGGATGCCCTTGGGGTTGCCCTTGCGCACCAGGAAGACGATGGTGGAGGTGTAGGGCGAACTGTTCTGGGGCAGCTGCCGCTGCCAGTCCTTGCGGATCGCGCCGCGGTCGGCGATGGCGTCGATGTCCGGCGCCAGCGCCAGGGTCACCACGTCGGCCTGCAGGCCGTCGATCACCGAGCGCGCCTGCTTGCCCGAGCCGCCATGCGACTGGCGGATCGTGACGTGGTCGCCGGTCTTGTCCTGCCAGTACCGGGCGAAGGCCTGGTTGTAGGCCTGGTACAGTTCCCGCGTGGGATCGTAGGACACGTTCAGCAGCGTGACGTCGGCCGCGTGCGCGGCGCTCGCCAGGCCCAGGGCGGCGGCCAGGGGAAGCAGGAATCGGAGTCGCATGGAAAGGAACCTCGTGATGCGGGGGATCGAGGCATCAGGTTAAAGAGTTCCTTCCCGGGACAGAACGAATCGTTTTGTCCAACGATATGAACGCCGCGCATTATGCGGCGCTGCTATATGCGTATGTGCGTATGCGGCCCGGCGGCGCGGGGCCCGCCGGTCCCGGCTAGGACTGCGGCGGCAGGAATTGCGGGCGCAGGATGCCCCGCAGGCGGTCGTAGGGAATCAGCAGTTCCGGCTGCCCCCAGGCATAGGGCGCGATCTCGTAGGGCTGGTACTTGACCAGCACGCCCAGGTCGGTCAGCCCCACGTTGTCGCTGGGGGCGAAGGGCCACATGCGGTTGAAATTGTCCCGGTTGTCGATGGCGTCGGCATGCTGGTCCAGCCAGCGCGCATGCTCGGCGCGCAGCGCCGCGTCGAAGGCGGGGCGGGCGCCCGGCGCGAGCAGGTTGTCGATCGTCAGGGCCTTTTCCGCCGCATTGTCCCAGTTCAGCAGCTGCGAACCGGTCATGCCGTGGGCCATGCCGGTCCGGTACTGACCCGCGTCCAGTTCGACCACGGTCAGGCGTTCGTTGCGATAGCGCGTCCGCGCCGTCAACCGGACCTCGTCGCGCGACCCGGCGGTCTTCCAGTAGTAGGCCTCGAAACCGTCCAGGGTGTCGTAGGGCGCCGCGCTTTGCGCGTCGACCCAGGTCATGGCGGCCAGGGCGTGGTCGACCAGTTCGGTCAGGCGGGGATGTCCCGGGAAGGCCAGGGAATCGACCGTGAGCTTCGGGCATTCGCCCCGGCAGCCCGGACGTTCGCGCGACCATTTCACTGGCTGCGTGAACAGGCCTTCCTGGCTGGTCTGCTGGTCCAATTGGGCCGGCACCAGGCTGAGGTCGTCCCGGGGGCCGCTGGCGCAGCCGGCCAGCGCCAGGACCAGCGCCAGGGCCGCGATCGGCAGGGCGGGGCGGGGAGAGGACGGCGAAGGGATTTCGGACGGCGAGGACATCGGCATGGGCTTCGTGGGCTGGGTGGCGCGCGGCGTTCGGGATCGCCGGCCGGACGGGTTATTCGGAGCGGCGGGATCGTGGATAATGGGGGCTTTCCACCCCGGGGATCCGCATGATCAGAATCTACCACAACCCGCGCTGCAGCACGTCGCGCAAGGCGCTGGAAGCGGTCCAGGCCACGGGCCGGCCCGTCGAAGTGATCGAATACCTGCGGGCCCTGCCGCCGCGCGACGAACTGCGCGAGCTGATCCGGGCGGCGGGCCTGACCGTGCGCGAGGCCCTGCGCGCCAAGGAATCCGCCTACGAGACCCTCGGGCTGGCGGACCCCTCGCTGACCGACGAACAGCTGCTCGACGCCGTCGAGCGGCACCCCGTCCTGCTGAACCGGCCCTTCGTCGTCACGGACAAGGGCGCGCGCCTGTGCCGGCCTTTCGAAACGATCCGGGAAATCCTCTGATCCATCCCTGACGTCCGCCCATCATGATCCCGGCGGGCCGATACCCGCCAACACCCGGAGAGGGCCTCGCCGTGTTCGACTTCATGTACGATCTGCCCGAATGGGCCATGTTCGCCGTCTGCGTGCTGCTGGTGGGGGGCTTGTCGGCTTCCGCCTTGATCCTGATGGGCGCCCTGCGCCGCCTCTGGCCGCCCGGCGCGGCCCCCAACATGGTCAACACCATGCTTTCGGGCATCCTGCTGCCCACGGGCATCGTCATCGCCTTCGTGGCGTCGGACATCTGGCAGCAGGACGCCAAGGGCCGCACCGCCGTGGAACAGGAAGCCATCGCCGTGGCCGACACGCTGCGCGTCGCCAAGTTCCTGCCGGCCGACATGCGCGAGCAGGTCACGGGCGTGCTCGACGATTACATCCGCGAAGTCATCGAGATCGAATGGCCCCTGATGGGCGAAGGCCGGGCCAGCCAGGTCGCCGAGGACCAACTGGAAGCCCTGATGGTCGCCGCGGTGCGGATCGAGGCCGGAGCAGACCGGGTCGGCCTGCAACGCGCCGCCGAGGCACTGCGGCGCTACGCGACGGACATCGAGAACGCCCGCAACCAGCGCCTGCTGGTCTCGCACGGCCGGGTGATGACGACGAAGTGGGCCGCGGTGCTGGTACTGCTGTTCGTCGCCGCCTGCGTGCTGAGCGAACTGCACATCGGCCATCGCCGGCCGCTGGCCCTATCCCTGGCGCTGTTTTCCCTGGGCTTCGGCGCCACCCTCTATTTGATCGCCTCGTTCGACCGGCCCTTCACGGGCACCACCATCATCGAGCCGACGTCCCTGTCCGTGCTGCTGGTCCGGGGGTAGGGCGACCGGCCCATGAGCCGGATCGATGAATGAGCGAGCCCCGGGCCGCCGCATGCGCGGGCCGGGGCTCGTTCCGGGCATGCGTCAGGGCTGGACCGAGGGCACGCCGGCCGGGAAACGGCGCGTGCGGTGCGTCACCGGCAGGCCGCGGCCCTTGAGCAGGATGTTCCAATAGAACCAGGGCATGAAGCTGCGCTTGAGCCACCAATAGAAGCGGCGCGGAATGCGCGGATCGAACGGAAAGCTGGGCGTGATCGTGCCACCGTAGGTGAATTCGGCCAGCAGGACCTTGCCGCGCGAGGTCGTCAGCGGGCAGGCGGCGTAGCCGTCGTAGCTTTCGACGTTGCCGGCGCCGCGCAGGACGCTCAGCAAATTCAGCGTCAGCACGGGAGCCTGGCTCTTGATGGCGGCGGCCGTCTTGCTGTTGGGCGTGGACGTGCAGTCGCCCAGGCCGAACACATTGGGATAGCGCGTGTGGCGCAGCGTGTTCTTGTCCACTTCCAGCCAGCCGTTGGCGTCGGCCAGCGGGCTGCTGCGGATGAAATCGGGCGCACCTTGCGGCGGCACGACGTGCAGCAGGTCATAGGCGACTTCCTCGCGCACTTTCTCGCCGTCCACCACCGATTCGAAGACGGCTATCCTTTCCTCGCCGCGCACCTGGACCAGGTTCTGGCCGTAGTGCGGCCGGGCGTCGTAGGACGCCATGACCTTGTCCAGCGCCTGGGCGTAGAAGGGCACGCCGAAGACCGAGGCGCCGGCCGAACGGAATTGCAGGCTGTCGACCTTCACGCCCCGGCGGCGGAAATGGTCGGCCGCCAGGTACAAGGCCTTCTGCGGGGCGCCCGGGCATTTCACCGCGCCGGCCGGCTGGGTGAAGACCGCCGTGCCGCCCTGGAATTGGCGCACCAGTTCCCAGGTGTAGGGAGCGAGATCGTAGCGGTAGTTGCTGGTCACGCCGTTCTTGCCCAGGGCGTCGGCCAGGCCGTCGATGGCGTTCCAGTTGATCTGGATGCCGGCGGCCACCACCAGGTAGTCGTAGGCCACGCGGCTGCCGTCGTCCAGTTCCACCTGGCGTTCGTCGGGCAGCAGGGAAGTCACGCGCTGCGCGATGTGGCGCACGCCGTCGGGCAGGCAGTCGTGCAGGGACCGGCGGGTGTCCTCGGCCTTGTAGGCGCCGCCGCCCACCAGGGTCCAGGCGGGCTGGTAGTCGTGGTTGCTGGACGGATCGATGACGGCGATGTCCAGGCCGGGCTCCTGGCGCCGGAGCTGGGCGGCGACGGTGGTCCCGCCTGTGCCGGCGCCGACGATCACCACGGTGTGTTTGCGGATGGATGCGTTGCTCATGAGGGCCTCGAATGGATCGGATGGAGCCTGGGGCGGGGCGCCCTGCGGCACAATGCGATCATTCTAGGAGCCGGCCCCCGCAGGGAGAACGACCGATGGGCTATGTCTTTATGACTCCCTCGACAAAAAACCGGATGGCTCTCATGGGTATCAATCGCGCGGAGCGGGCAGGGCGGCCGGGCCGGCCCCGGGGCCGTCATCGAGCTTGAAGCCGGCCACAGCCTGGGCCAGGATCCGCGCCTGGTCGCGCAGGCTGTCGGCGGCGGCGGCCGATTCCTGGACCAGCGCGGCATTCTGCTGCGTCATGCCGTCGAGCTGCTGCACGGCAATCTCGATCTGGCTGATGCCCAGGCTCTGCTCGCTGGTGGCGACCTTGATCTCGCTGATGATGTCCGTGACGCGCTGGACCTCGGACACGATCTTGTCCATGGCGGTACCCGCCTGGCGGACCTGCTCGCCGCCATGCGCGACCTGCGACACATTGGTGTCGATCAGGGCCTTGATCTCGCGCGCCGACTGGGCGCTGCGCTGGGCGAGCGACCGGACTTCGGACGCCACCACGGCGAAGCCAGCGCCGTGCTCGCCGGCGCGGGCGGCTTCCACCGCCGCGTTCAGGGCCAGGATGTTGGTCTGGAAGGCGATGCTGTCGATCACGCCGATGATGTCGCCGATCCGGGCGGCGTTCTCGTTCATGCCCTGCATGGTCTCGACCACGCGGTGCATCAGCTCGCCGCCCTCGCGCGCGGCGGCGCGGGCGCTTTCGGCCAGCTGCACGGCGGCATTGCCCGAATCGGCGGTCTGCTTCACCGTGCTGGACAGTTCCTCCATGGAGCTGGACGTTTCCTGAAGGCTGGCGGCGGCGCCTTCTGTGCGGCGCGCCAAGTCGGTGTTGCCGGCGGCGATCTCGTCCGAGGCCAGGTGCACGGAATCCGTGGTCTGGCGGATGCTGCGCAGGGTGCCGGCGATCTTGTCGACGAACTGGTTGAACGAAGCCCCCACCAGGGCCAGCTCGTCATGGCCGTCCTGGTCGAGGCGCTGGGTCAGGTCGCCTTCGCCGGAGGCGATGTTCTGCAGGGCGTCCTTCAGCTTGCCCAGGCGGCGCAGCAGGGCGCGGGTCAGGAGGGCCAGGGCGAGCGCCGCCAGCGCGATCATGACGACGCCGGTCAGGATGGCCTGCAGGCGCATCTGGCGCACGCCCGCCAGGATGTCGCCCTGGTCCAGGGCGATCGCCAGCATCCAGTCGGTGCCCTGGATGCGGTGCGCGCTGAGCCAGTACCGTCCGGCGGCGTTTTCAGCCTCCACGAGCGCGCCGGGCTGGTCCGCCAGGCCCTGGAGCCTGGGGATGTCGTAGCCGGCGAAGACCTCGGTCGCCGGCTTCAGGGACAGGTTCGCGTCCGGGTGGGCGATGATCTTGCCGTCGCCGGAGACCAGGTAGGCGAAGCTGTGCTCGGTGGGGCGCAGCGCGCGCGTGCTGGCGACGATGTCGTCCAGGCCGATGTCGGCCGCGATGACGGCGCGGGTCTTGCCGTTTTCCTGCACGGGAACCGAGACGCTGACCACCAGTCCGTTGGACGCGGCGTCGAGATAGGGCGCGGTCAGGATGGGCTTGCCGGCCTGCGCCGCCAGGGTATACCAGGGGCGGGTGGTGGGGTCGTAGTCGTCCGGCAGCTTGAGCACCTGGCCGAACTTCATCTTCTTGTCGGCCGAGCCGATGTAGGTGGCCATGAAGCGCCCGGAATGCAGCGCCTGCAGCAGGAACGGCTCGGGCGCGTCCGTCAGCGCCACCGGCCGGACCGAGGACAGGATCGCGACCTTGTCCCGCGCCCAGCTTTCGATTTCCCGGGCATTGCTGTTGATCAGGCTTTCCGTCTGGGCTGCGACGAGCTCCCTGACGGCGGTCTGGGCGGAGTACAGATTGGCGGCGGCCAGCAGGCCCATGGCCACGGCGACGGTGGCCGCGGAAGCCAGGACCAGCTTGGCCCGGATGGATAAGGAACGAATGCCCATATGATCGAAGTCCAGGTGATGGATCGGTGCCGGTTCGCGGCTGGCCGCACGGATGGATGCGAAAGAGCGGAAGCGCCTTCAGGAAACATCCCTCCGGGAACCTTTTTACGGCCCGTTTCGGTTACAGTTTAATGATCAAGCAATCCCTTGGTGTCCTCTGAGCCAGCCGAGCGGAAAGAAGTCTCGGCTGAACCCCCGATTGCTTTCCGATTCACGACCGTATGAAATCCCTGCCTGAACATCACGACCTCGAAACCCTGTCCGTCTTCGTCGAAGGCCGCGTGCAGGGCGTCGGCTTTCGCGCCGCCACCGTCCGCCAGGCGCATCAGCTCGGACTCGGCGGCTGGGTGCGCAATCTGCCCGATGGCCGGGTCGAAGCGCTGATCCAGGGCGAACGCGCCGCCGTCGACCGCATGCTGTCCTGGCTGCTCCAGGGGCCGCCCGCCGCCCGGGTGGCCGGCGTATCGCACACGGAAACCCCGACGGAACGCCACTACGAACGGTTCGAGCAGATCTGAGCCGGCGCGATCGGGCGCGACTGAACCAAACGGGTTTTTCACGCTCCAACCCATGGCCCGCCAGTCCCGGCGGATCATGGCTCAATACCTGAGGTACGCATGAAACGTTTCTTCGCCGCCGGCCTGCTGGCCGCCGCCCTGGGGGCTTCCCTGTCCGTCCACGCCCAGGCGGGCGAGGCCGTCACCGTCTACCAGGATCCGAATTGCGGCTGCTGCCACGGCTGGGCCGAGCACATGCGCGCCGAAGGCTTCGACGTGCGCGAGGTGCCTTCGTCCGACATGGCGGCGGTCAAGGCCCGGCTGGGCGTGCCGATGGAACTGGCGTCCTGCCACACGGCGCGCCTGGAATCGAGCGGCCAGATCGTCGAAGGCCACGTGCCGGCCTCGGCCGTGCGCAAGCTGCTGGCCTCGAAGGACACGCGCGGCGTGGCGGCGCCCGGCATGCCCCTGAATTCCCCCGGCATGGGGGCGATGGACGGCAATCTGGTCACGCTCGATTTCGACGGCAGGCCGTTCTCGCGCGACTGAGGCCGGCGCGGAGCACGGGCGCCGGCGGCCGGGCCGGGGCGCCTCAGGGCCTGGCGGATGATTCCGGCGCGGCAGCGGTTTCCGCGCCGGGCCTGGAATCGGACCGCGCGGCCTTGTCCCGGTCCTCGTGCGGCTTTTCCACCACCAGTTCCACCCGGCGGTTGCGCGACCGCCCGTCCGGCGACCGGTTGTCGGCGATCGGCCGGGAATCGGCATAGCCCACGGCCTTCAGGTGTTCCTTGGCGATGCCGTTGGCCTGCAGGTAGCGCACCACGCTGCCCGCCCGGGCGCTGGACAGCTCCCAGTTCGACGGATAGCGGGCGTTGCTGCGCACCGGCACGGAATCCGTGTGCCCCTCGACCGTGATGTCGTAGCCGGCGTCGGACAGCACCCTGGCCATGCGCCGCAGTACCGACAAGCCTTCCCGGCTGAGATCCGCCTGGCCTGTGCCGAACAGGATCTCGCTGTTGATGCGGAAGCTGATGGAGCGCCGGTTGACGATCACTTCGACGTCATGGCCCAGCTCGCCCAGCGGCAGGGACGCCGCCAGGGCGGCGCCTTCGGACGGCGCCTCCTGGTCGGGGGCCGGCGCAGCGGTGGGCGCGGCCGATGGATTTCCGTCCGCCCCGTCCGCGCCCGCGGGCGGGGGAGGAGAGGCGAACGCGCGCGCGGCGTCCTCCGCGGAATAGGGGGCGATGTCCTCCGGCGGCGGGATCTGCGCCAGCGCCACGGCCCCGTCGATGCCTTCCGGCGTGGTCGTGGCGGCGGCCGCCACGGCTTCGTCCGGGCGGGGCGCCACAGCGGCCGCCGCGAAGGGGGCCGGCGGCGTCTCGGGCTCGAAGTCCGGGAAAGTCCCGTACAGCGGCGAATGTTCGGGCCCGGCCGGGGGCGGCGGGGCGAAGGCGAGCGCGGCGTCCTCCGCGGAATAGGGGGCGATGTCCTCCGGAGCGGGAATCGGCGCCAGCGCCGCGGCCGGCGGCGCATCCGCCCGGACGGCCGGACCCGGCGCGCCGTCCCGCTTGCCGATGGCCCCCGAAAACGCCAGCATCACGATCATGGCGACCAGCAGCAGGGTCATCATGTCCAGGTAGGTGATGAACCAGATGTCTTCCTGTGCCGAGTCCGTCGCCGGCTGTTCCAGACCCCAGCGGTCGGACACGCTCGCGCGCTTGCGGTCGCGTCGCAAGGCCTGCCGGGCCTGATGCAGCTCGGCCTCCATCGCCCGCATGCGCTGGGCGATGGCCTGGGCCGGGTTCGGTTCGGCGGGTCCGCGCCTCATGAGGGCTCCGGCTCCTTGTTCCTGGGCGCGGCGACGGGTTTCTGGTCGCGGATCTCATCGCGGATTTCCGCGATGAAGGCCTTCAGCGTTTCCCGCATCAGGGCCGGGCTGCGCTTCTGGCTCATCATGGCGATGCCCTGCATCAGGGTATTCATCAGGATCAGGCGCTGCTCGGTGCGGCGTTCCAGCTTGACCGCCACGGGCTTGAACACCAGGTTGGCCAGCAGCACGCCATAGAAGGTCGTCATCAGGGCCAGCGCCATCTGCCGGCCGATGGCCGTGATGTCGCCGTCGCCCAGCAGGAACAGCAGGTTGACCAGGCCCACCAGGGTGCCCACCATGCCGAAGGCCGGCGCGAAGCCCGCCATGACGCGGAACAACTGGGCCTCGGCGTGTTCCTTGGCCTTCATGCGGGCGACGCGCCATTGCAGCAGGTCCAGGATGTCCTGCTCGGGCACGTTGTCGATCACGAACTGCACGCCGTTGCGCAGAAAGGGGCTGGACACCCGTTCCAGCGCCTGCTCGACGGCATGGATGTCGCTCTGCATCCAGATGCGAGCGATCTCGACCAGATCCTCCAGATCCTTATCGACGTCCAGGGGCTCGTGGTGCACGACGCTGCGGATCAGGCCGAAGATGCGCATGACCTCGCGCAAGGGATAGGCGATGAAGGTCGCCGCCGCCGTCCCGATCAGCACGATGCCCAGGCCCGGCCAGTCGACGAACAGTCCCGGATCCTCGGCCGACAGGAACAGGACGATGGCCAGCATCAGGATGCTGGCGACGATGCCGATCAAGGTGGATGGATTCATGCGTGGAACCGTTGGAGGAAAAACAGTGGCATCTTACCGTGATCGACGGCGCCGGCGCTCGAAGAACAGCGGGCTCTTTCCTGGCCGCCGAACGGGTCGCCGGGGCCGGCAGGCCGACAGGGTTTCGACGGAATCGGCGGGACCGGACTCAGGCCGCCCGGTCTCTTCCTGACCCTCCCTATAATTCGCATAATGTATATTATGTAAAGTCAAAGAAATCCACACTCGGAACTCAATCTGGATGGATTTGCCCCGCCGGTCGGAGCACACTATCCGTAAGCGCTTCGGCAAATAAAGGAGTAACGCATGTCGTTCATCCTGACCTGGGTCATCATCGGAGCCGTGATCATGCTGGCCTACATTATTTTCTTCATCGATATCGACCATCGATGGGCCGACGGGTTCATCGGCTACCCGCTGGTCTATCTGCTCACGATTTTCCTGTGGCCGGTTACCGTGCTTTGCCTGATCGGAACACGGTTTGCCGCCACCCGCTACGCGCGGCGCCGATGACGCGCGTCCCTCACTGATACCGGAGGCAAACGCCATGACGGAGAAAGACATCCGGCCCGATCCCGCACGGAAGAGCCACGAACACCCAGAAAAATCGCAACCGCTCTGCCCGCAATGCGGCGAGCCGCTCCAGGACTGCGATTGCGCGAAGCGCTGGGAGAATGAAGGCGGAGCGCCGTACCCGCGGAATAACGGGAAACCCGGCTGACTTTTTGCCGTTCGCGCCGGCAATTCAAGCGGTCTCGATCCGCGCGGCGATCAGGCAGGCGTCGCGGGATTTCGGCGTCAACCTCAGGATCGGGCGGTCGCCCGCCGCCACGCAAAGATGCAGCGTGTCGCCGGCTTCCAGCACGCCGCGGCTCAGGCGGCCGCCGGACACGTCCACCTCGTAGGCTCCGCGCCAGCCGTGCCACAGCCAATGTCCCGGGGCGAGGCGCCGGGCGAGCGCGCCGTGGAACGCCTGCGCGTGGCCCTGCGCCTTCGTGCGCCGCAGCATCAGGTTGAAATCCCGCACGGGACCGGCGGGCAGTTCGCAGCGGTAAGGCTCCTCGCCGGCGAAGCGGAAGCCCTGGCCGGCCGGCAGGATGATGGCGCGTTCCGTGCGCTCCTGGATCAGGCGGATCGGGCCGCCCCGGGTGACGAGCAGCACGCGGTCGACGCCCTCCCAGTGCGAGAACGGCCCGGGCGCCGCGACGTCGGCGGCGCTGACGCGCCACAGGAAATCGTCCATCTCCGCTCCGGCGGGATGGACCGCGATCTCGCGCGTGACGCCGCCGCCGTTCTTCCAGGGACTCTCGCGCGGCTCGGCGGCGCGGATGAAGCGCAGCCAAGTCGCGGCCGATCCGCCGGGGGACATCGACATGACGGAACTTCCCCCCGGATCCGCTAGGGCCTCAGCAGATGCCAGGCCAGCCGGGCGGCGGCGCGGGCCGTGTGGTGATCGACGTCGTGGTCCGGGTTCATCTCCGCGATGTCGGCCAGGTGCAATTTGCCGCTCTTCTTGACCGCCAGCACGCAGGCCTCCACGACGCTCAGGGGCACGCCCAGGGCGGCGGGCGCCGACACGCCGGGCGCCACGCCGGCGGGCAGCACGTCCAGGTCGATCGTCAGGTAGACCAGGTCGGCCTCGGCCAGCAGGCCGCCGATCTGCCGCAGGCGTTCGGGCAGGTGGCGCTCCTGCATGTCCATGTCTTCGACGTGAAAGACGTCCAGTGCCCGGGCATGATCGTACAGCCCGCGGGTATTGCCCACGGGCGACACGCCAAGGCACGCGTAGCGGATGGGCAGCCCGTGGTCGCGGCCGTATTCCAGGATCTGGTCGAAAGGAGTCCCCGACGACCCCGGCCGGCTGGTACGCAGATCGAAATGCGCGTCCAGGTTGAGGACCAGGATGCGCGGCGGCGCCCCGCCCTCTCCTTCCAGATGGGCGGCCAGCCCCTGGAAGCTGGCCCAGGCGACCTCGTGCCCGCCGCCGAGCGTGACGGGACGCGCGCCCGCGTCCAGCGCGGCGGCGACCTTGCGCGCCAGCGCCCGCTGGGCCTCTTCCAGCGCGTCGCCCTCGCAGGCCACGTCGCCCGCGTCCCAGAAACGTTCCAGGTCGTGCGCGGGCAGGTTCGCCAGCATGCGCCGGATCGCCCCGGGCCCTTTCGCGGCGCCCGGACGGCCGTGGTTGCGCCGCACGCCCGCGTCGCTGGCGAAGCCCAGCAGGACGGCGTCCCCCGCCCCGCAGCCGTCCGGCCCGGTGCGCACGATCTGGTGCAGCCGGCGGGTGTCCCCGCTTTCGGACGCGTCGTCGCGCCCGGTCCAGAATGTATCGCTCATGATGCGCCCGCCTCCATGGGGCCCTTGCTGAGTACCGCCTGCAGGAACGAGCGGGTGCGCTCGTGCCTGGGCTGCTGGAAGATGACATCCGGGCGGTCCGCCTCGATGACCCGGCCGTAGTCCATGACGACCACGGTGTCGGCCATCTCCCGGGCGAAGCCCATTTCATGGGTGACGACCATCATCGTCATGCCTTCCTTGGCCAGCAGCTTCATCACCTGCAGGACCTCGCCGACCAGTTCCGGGTCCAGCGCCGAGGTGGGCTCGTCGAACAGCATGACCTCCGGCTCCATGGCCAGCGCCCGGGCGATGGCCACCCGCTGCTTCTGCCCGCCCGACAGGCTGTTGGGCATGGCCCGGGCCTTGGATTCGAGCCCGACCTTGGTCAGCAGCGCCAGCCCTTTTTCGTCGGCCTGCGCGGCCGAAGCGCCCCGCAGGGTGCGCGGGCCGATGGTGACGTTCTCCAGCACGGTCAGGTGCGGGAACAGGTTGAAGGACTGGAACACCATACCCACGCGGGTGCGCAGGTGGTTCAGGGCCTTTTCGGGCATCAGCGCGCCCTCGTCGAGCAGGCGCTCGCCGCAGAGTTCGATCGTGCCCCGCTCGGCGACCTCCAGGCCGTTGCAGCAGCGCAGCAAGGTGCTCTTGCCCGAGCCGCTGGGGCCGATGACGACCACCACCTGGGACCGGTCGACCTCCAGGTCGACTCCTTTCAGGACCGCATTGTCGCCATACGACTTGTGGAGATCGCGAATCCTGATCATGACGTCGGACGTACTCATTGCACCATGCCTCCGGCCTGCAGGCGCAGCTCGACGCGGCGCAGGATTTTCGATGTGGCGCTGGTGAGGATCCAGTAGATCAGCGCGATCACGAGATAGACCTCCAGCGAGCGGTAGGACACGCTGATGATCTTCTGGCCCTCGTGCATGACGTCGTGGATGGTGACCAGGGAAACCAGCGCCGAATTCTTGATCAGGGCGATGAACTCGTTGCCCAGCGGCGGGATCATGCGCACGACCGCCTGCGGCAGAATGATCTTGGCCATGGCCTGGGCCGAGGACATCCCCAGGGACCGGGCCGCTTCCATCTGCCCCTTGTCCACGGACTGGATCGCGCCGCGCACGACTTCAGAGACGTAGGAGGCCGAATACATGCCCATGCCCAGCACCCCGCAGACGAAGGCCGGCAGCAGGATGCCGAAACGGGGCAGCCCGAAGAACCAGATGAAGAGCTGCACCAGCAGCGGCGTGCCGCGGAAGCAGGACAGGTAGACGCTGCATGCCTTGTAGACGATCCTGCGCCGGGGGTTCAGGCGGCCGATGCCGATCAGCAGGCCCAGGCAGCAGGAAAGCAGCAGCGCGCACACGGTGACCTCCACCGTCACCCAGGTGCCGCGCAGCAGGTCTTCCCAGCCGGCGAGCGCGGGCGTGAAGTCGAGATTCATTTCTTCCCCTCGAACCACTTGTCGACCAGGCGCTGGTACACGCCGTTGGCCTGGATGGTCTTGAGCGCCTGGTTCAGGTCCTTGGTCAGTCCGGGCTCGTTCTTGCTCACGGCGATGCCGTATTCCTCCGTCGTGATCTGCTCGTCCAGCACCGTGAAGCCGGGATTCTGCTGCGCGAACAGCTTGGCGGCCGGCTTGCCGGTCACCGCCGCGTCCGCGCGGCCGATGTCCACCAGGTTGAACATTTCCTGGTTCTTCTCCACCTCGACCCGCTGCACCTTGGGATAGTGCTGCTGCATGTAGTTCACGGACTTGGTGCCGACCTGCACCGTGACGCGCCGGCCGTCCAGGTCCTTCAGCGTCTTGATCGGGCCGCCGCTCTTGGTCAGCACCACGAGCCCGCCGGCGTAGTAGGGATCCGTGAAGTCCACGGCCTGCTTGCGCGCGTCCGTGATGTAGATCGCCGACATGGCGGCGTCGGCCCGGCCGGACAGCACCGCGGGGATGAGCCCCTTGAAGTCGATGTCGGTCCAGGCGATCTTCTTGCCCATGGCCTGGGCCAGGGCCTCGGTCAGCTCGATGTCGAAGCCCGTCCGCTTGCCGTCCACGGTCATTTCCATGGGCGGGAACGTCGGGTCGGTCACCACGCGGATGGTGTCGGACGCCGCCTGGCTGGCGGCGGACGCGCCGCCCAGCGCCAGGGCCAGCAGGGTGATTCGGAAGGTCTGGGAAAGTTTCATGGGGAGTCTCCTCGGTGTGTGGGCTTGTCTCGGGTCAAAGGCTCTGCAGCCGCGATGAAATGTGCGCCGCCCCGCGCACGGTCATCTCGATGAATCGTTCTTCCTGTCCTTGCGCCCGCAGCGAAGGCGCCATCAGGGTGATGACGGCCACGGCGGCATGGCCGTCATGCTGGAACAGGGGCGCGCTCGCCCCCCAGACGCCGGCGTCGACTTCGCCGTTGGTGACCGCGTATCCCTGGGCGCGGATCCGCTCCAGCTGGTGTTCCAGGTCGGCCCGCGCGGCATCGTCGAGCAACTGGTCGCGCTGCAATTGATCCAGCACGGCGCGCCGCTGCTCGACGTGCATGAACGCCAGCAGCGCCTTGGCCGAGGCGCCCTTGCACAACGGCAGCATCCGTCCCTTGACGAAGGAGCAGCGCAGCGGATGCCGGCTTTCCACCATGTCGAGACAGACGATCTGGTGCTTGACGGCCATGAGCAGCCCGATCGACTCCCCGCTGAGGTTCGACAGGGCTTCCATTCTTTCGTGTGATTCGAGCGTGAGGAACGAGGACTGGTCGAATCCCCAGGCCAGGGGCACGCACATCGGTCCGGGCGAGAATTCGTTGTCCCGTCCGATCACGAAGCCCCAGCGCCGCAGCAGGGACAGCTGGCGGTACAGCGTGCTTTGCGCCAGGCCCGTCAGGTCCATCAATTCGGCGATCGTGGCGCCGCGTCCGAGCCGGGCCAGCGTCGCCAGGACGTGCAGGACCCGCTCTGCGCTGCCTTTGGCCACGGCGTGATCTTCTTGCATGCGGATGGGCCCTCGCGAAGGAAATGGCTGGCGGCGAAACCGTGGCGGCACGAGGCGGATCCTTGGCCGGCCCCCCTGTCCCGCACGGGATGAAGCCCATCATAAATATTTTTTGATAATTTCTTGTCTCGTATTCTTATCCAGTGAGAATATAAGGGAAATCACTGAACCGCGCCGGGCGCGCGCAGCACGTGGCGGATGCAGTCCAGCGCCAGTTCCACCGACCGCGGGTGGTATTCGTTCCGGCGCCAGTACATCGACACCGACCCGAAGCACTGCAGCCGCAGGGGCAGGATGCTCAGCAGGTTCATGTCCGCCAGCGCGCTCGCCGAACGGTGCGAGGCGACGCCGATCGCATCGCTGTTGCGCAGCAGCGCGATGTTGGCGATGACCGAGTTGGACTCGATGTAGTTGGGCGGCAGGCTCAACCCCGCCTCGGCCAGCGCGGTCTCCAGCCCCTTGCGGATCGGCGACCCCTTGGGCCAGACGACCCAGCGGTACTGCCGCACGTCGTCCCAGCCGATGCTGGCGCGGCCGACCAGGGGATGGTCGCGGCGCACGGCCAGGTCGACCGGCTCGGTGTACAGGAACTCGGCCTCGAAGCTCGCCAGGCCCGGATCGTCCTCCATCGTCCGCCCGATGACGATGTCCAGGTCGCCCTGGCTCAACTGGTTCAGCAGCAGGTCCATGGTGCCTTCGACCAGGTCGATGCGCAGGCTGGGCATGCGCGCGGCCATTTCCAGCACGGCGAGCGGGCCGGCCTCGGTCGCCGCCACGCCCGAGGCCCCCAGGGCCACATGCCCCGCCCCGCCCTCCCGCAGGATGTTCATGTCGGCCGCCGCCCGGTCGAGCTGGGCCTCGATGCGGCGGGCGTGCGCGATCAGCGCCTGGCCGTGGACCGTGGGCGTCAATCCACGGGCGTGGCGCTCGAACAGCGTCAGGCCCACGTCGCTTTCCAGGTCCTTGAGCCATTTCGACAGGCCGGGCTGCGTGGTGTGCAGCGCGGCCGCCGAGTGGCTCAGATTACGCGTCTGGGCTAGGCTGAGCAGGAACCTGAGATTGCGCAGGCGGATGCGGTCGGTCCAATCGCTACCCATGTCGGGCTCCCGGATGAAGGAGCGCATCGGCGGCGGGGAACGAACCGGGATCAGCGCTGCTTGCCCGGATCCTTCACGGCCTCGAAGGTCGCGAACTCGATATTCCGCAGCTCGCCGTCGACCCGCTCCAGTTTGCGGATGTATTCATTCTGGATGATATCGCGGGTTTCGGGATCGATCCGCACGGGGCCGCGCGGGCTTTCCCATGCCATGCCCCGGGCGGCCGCCATGAAGGCATCGCCGCCCGCGTCGCCGCCGGTCTTCTCGAGCACCTTGTAGATGAGCTGCATGCCGTCGTAGCCGCCCACCGACATGAAGTTGGCGCGGTCCTGCGGATGGGCCTTGGTGTAGGCACCGACGAACGCCTTGTTTTCCGGCGAATCGTGCGCATCCGAATAATGGAAGGCGGTGATCATGCCCAGCGCGTTGTCGCCCAGCGCGGCCAGGGAGTTTTCGTCGGTCATGTCGCCCGGCCCCATTTCCTTGATGCCCAGCTTGTCCAGCCCCATTTCACGGAAGTTCTTGGCCAGCGCCACCATCGAGCTGCCCGGCGGCACGAAGAAGAAGAGCGCGTCGGGCCGGGTTTCCTTCACGCGCTGCAGGAACGGCGCGTAATCGGGCGTACTGACCGGCGTGCGCACCTCGCCCACCACCTTGCCGCCCAGTTCGGTGAAGGTCTTCTTGAACTGCGCCTGGGCGTCATGCCCGGGGCCGTAGTCCGCCACCAGGATGTAGGCCGACTTGATGTCGTTCTTCACGGCCCACTGGGCGATGGCCCAGGAACTCTGCGGCAGGGTCATCGACACGCGCGCGATGTAGGGCGACTTTTCCGTGATCGAGGACGTGGCCGCGTTCATCACGATCATGGGCACCTTGGCCTCGGTGGCCAGCGGCGCGACCGAGAACGCGTTGGGCGTCAGGTCGAACCCGGCCAGGATGTCGACCTTGTCCTTGATCAGCAGTTCCTGCGCCTGGCGCTTGGCCACCGCCGGGGCGATGCCGGTGTCGTCCTTGACGATCAGCCGGACCTTGCGTCCAGCCACCGTGTCGCCGTGCTGGGCCATGAAGGTCTCGATGCCGTTCTGGATCTGCTTGCCGTAGTCCGAATACGGACCCGACACCGACAGGACCAGGCCGATCTTCAGGTCCTTGGCCTGGGCGGGCAGCGCCAGCGCCGCCCCGCCGATGGACAGGACCGCGACGCCCAGGATTGTGCGCAGTTTCATTGTCTCTCTCCTTTGTGTGACGATGTTCATTGCTGCCGGCTGGCGAAGGTCCGGACGAATCCGGCCAGTTCGTCCGTGGCCGTCAGCGGCAGGACGTTGGCCACGTACTGGTCCGGGCGCACGATCACGATGGCGCCCTGCCGGTCGATGCCGCGCAGCCGGAAAATGTCCTGGTCCGCCAGCGACGCGTAGACGTTTTCCAGGTCGGTCAGGCCATGGGTTCCCACGCGCGGCAGGAACGCCCTGGGCACCCGGCCGATGTCGACGGCGGTGTAGTCCTGCTGGTAGATCACCTTGAGGTCGAACCAGGCGTTCTCGTCCCGGCCGGCCGGCGTATACCCCCGGATGGGGGATTCGGGCGATTCGTCCAGCCAGCGGCCCAGTTCGGCCAGGGGCGAGTCCTCGCCCGCGCGGGCCGCGTCGGCGAACACGTAGACGCGCCAGCGGCCATCCGCCTTCGCCTCGTGCCCCAGGTGCTGCCGGTTGACGTCCGCGACCCGCATGACCTCGGCGGACCGGAAGCGCTTGCCGATCGGGTAGCCCGCGGCCAGGGATTGGTGCGTGGCCGCCGCGGTGATCATGGAAGGTTCGTACCGGGTCATGAAGCCCTGGGCGAATTCGGTGATCCGCAGGTAGGCCTGCTCGAACTCGGCGTGGCTGGCGAAGGCCTCCGCCGATTTGGCCATCTGCGTGGCCCAGCGCAGGTCCTGGTCGATGAGATCCCGGCCGATCTTCTGGCGCTCGGCCGAATAGGTCGACAGCAGGTCGGCGGGACTGCGGCCCTCCAGGACGTGCCCGAGCTTCCAGCCCAGATTGAACCCGTCCTGCATCGAGGCGTTCATGCCCTGCCCCGCCTTGGCGCTGTGGGTGTGGCCGGCGTCTCCGGCGATGAATACGCGCGGCGCGCGGCGCCCGGCATCGGCCTGGGGAACGTCGTCGAAATGGTCGCACAGGCGATGGCCGACTTCGTACACGCTGTGCCAGGCCACCTCGCGCACGTCCAGCCGATAAGGATGGAAGATCCGCTGCGCCCGGGCGACGATCCGCTCGAGCGGCATTTCGCGGATGGCGCCCGCGTCGTCCGCGGGCACCTCGCCCAGATCGACGTACAGGCGGAACAGGAAGCCGCCCTCGCGGGGAATCAGCAGGATGTTGCCGGCTTCCGACTGGATCGCGCACTTGGTGCGGACGTCCGGAAAATCCGTGTCGGCCAGCAGGTCCATGACGCCCCAGGCGTGATTGGACGACACGCCGCGCAGCGCCAGCCCGATCGCCTTGCGCACGCCGCTGCGCCCGCCGTCGGCGCCCACGACGTAGCGGGCCCGGACGATGCGCTCCCGGCCGGGCCCGCCGCCGGCGCGGACCAGCCTCACGGTCACGGGATAGTCGCCCTCGCCGGCCACCGTCAGGCCCTGGAACTCGTAGCCGTAATCGGGCTTCATGCGCGTGGGCGCGTTGGCCATGAACTCGGCGAAATAATCCAGCACCCGGGCCTGGTTGACGGTCAGGTGAGGATATTCGCTGACGTCGTGCGGATCCTCGGCAACGCGGGACACCCGGACGATGTCCGCCGGATTTTGCGGATCCGGTTTCCAGAATACGGTTTCCGTGACCTGGCAGGCCTCGTCGATCAGCCGCTGCGCGAAGCCGAACGCCTCGAACGTTTCGATGCTGCGCGGCTGCAGGCCGTCGGCCAGGCCGACTTCCAGGCGCCCGGTCCGGCGATCGACGATGCGCGTGACGATATCGGGAAACTGGGACAGCTGGGCCGCCGTGATCATGCCGGCGGGTCCCGCGCCGACGATCAGGACGTCCACGCGGTCGGGCAATTCTTCCGGGCGATCGATCCCGGCGCCGGCCGGCGCCTGGATGCGCGGATCGTGCGAAACGTATCCGTGATGATGGTATTTCAATGCGGTCTCCTGGGGGGATTTTCGTAGAGATCTTTTCGCGAGAAGAACTGCTGAATATTCTAGGGTTGGATCACGATGATTTCATATTTTTAAGAATGAAATATTCCTATCATCGATATCGGAAACGGTATACCTCGGCCGGGGACCCGGCCATTCCGACGAAACATTGCGTCAGGTCAATCGCGAAAGATCGCGGCGGGCATAGATTGGATCCCGATATCCGATTGCCCAGCCGACAGGAGGCCGCCATGCTCGGACGTATCGCACTTGACCTGACCAAAGACGACAACCAGGCGCGCCGCGTGCAACTGGCCATTCAGCTGGCGGCGCGCCACAAGGCCGAGCTGATCGGCATCTGCGTCGATCCGCCCATTCCTCGATACGTCTACGACGAAGGGGGAATCTCGCAGCAGATCCTGTCCCAGCTGCAGGAACAATCCACGCAGGAAAAGCTGGAGATCAAAACCCATTTCCTGCAGCAGGCCGCGCTGGCGGGAATCCAGGCCCAATGCCGGATGCCCCAGAGCCCCATCGAAGAAGCCCTGGCGGCGCATGCCCGTTCATGCGATCTGTTGATCATGAGCCAGACGGATATGGCCCAGCCGAACTGGGCCATACCGCCCAGCGTGGTCGATTCCGTGATCATGGCGGCCGGCCGGCCCGTGCTGGTCGCCCCTTACATCGGAGACGCGCATCGGCCCATCGGCCGCAACGTACTGTTCTGCTGGGATTACGGCCGCCGGGCCGCGCGGGCATTGGCCGATGCCGCCCCCCTGCTGCGCGAGGCGTCCCAACTCACCGTCCTGACGGTCGATCCGCAGCCGGACATGCTGCGCGCGCTGGACATCCAGCCGGGGGACCTGGCGGCCTACTGCGCCGCGCATGGCTATCCCGCGCCCAAGACCGTGCACACGGTCAGCGAAGGCGTCGGAGTCGGCAACGCCATCCTGAACGCGGCCACCGATCATGATTGCGACATGATCGTCATGGGCCTCTACAACCGCAGCCGCGTGCGGGAATGGATCCTGGGCGGCACGTCGAAGACCCTGCTGCAATCGATGACCGTCCCGATCCTGTTTTCGCACTAGTTTTCCTAGGCGCGCCTGGAAGAACGGGAGGAAGCGGCCGCATTGGCCGCGGTTCGGACACACCCATGCCGGCCGGCGGCCGGCATGGGCGACGCGCCGGGCCTGCTACGCCGATTGCATCAGCCCGGTCCTCATGGAATCGACGGAGATCACGATGAGTGCGATGCCCACGATCACTGAATTCCAGGTGACGACGGGCAATGAAGAAAATCCGAGCAGCCATGGCGCGATGATCATCCATATGCCCAGCAAGGCCTCCAGCCATGACGTCCATGACCCGAAGGACATGATGGCAAAGACCGCCACGATGACGATGGCCAGGCCCGCGAAATAGTGGTGCCACGCAGGCTCCAGCGCCAGTCTTGCATCTGCCAGAAAATAAGGAATGAGCCAGGGTGAAGCAATGACATATGCACCCAGGATCAGGGCCAGGATCGGCTGCCATCGTTCTTTGTACATGATCGACCTCTCTTATGGATGAAAATTGCGGTGCGCCATTTGGCATGGAAACGATCCGCGAGGATCAGGATCCACGGAAACCGCCCATCCAGGATAAGAGGTCGAAAACCGATAATATTGACGTCAGTCAACGATCGGCTCGAGTTCTTTTTATCATCTCGATTTTCATTTCCGCAGCCGTAAGGCCGATGACTGTCCGGCCGGATGGCGATCGGCGACGCTTGCGAAAAAACGGTCAGGGAACCAGGACGGCCGCGCCGTCGATCCGCCCCTGCCGCAGATCGTCCAGCGCGCGGTTGGCGTCCCGCAAGACGTAGACGGTCGTCTTGGGCGCGATGCCGATCCTGCCGGCTAGTTCCAGGAATTCCCGGCCGTCGCGCCGCGTCAGATTCGCCACGGAGACGAGCGATCTTTCCCCCCACAGCAGGCGGTAGGGCATCGACGGGATGTCCGTCATGTGGATGCCGCCGCACACCACCCGGCCGCCTTTGCGGACGGCGGCGAGCGCCGCCGGCACGAGCGATCCGACGGGCGCGAAGATGATGGCGCCGTCCAGCGGCGCCGGAGGCATGGCATCCGATCCGCCGGCCCAGGCCGCACCCAGCGAGCGCGCCAGCGCCTGGCTCCGCTCGTCGCCAGGACGCGTGAAGGCGTGGAACGCCCTGCCCTCCCAGCGGAGCACCTGCGCGACGAGGTGCGCGGCCGCGCCGAAACCGTACAGGCCGACATGCTGCGCCGCGCCCAGCGCGCGCAGGCACCGCCAGCCGATCAGGCCGGCGCACATCAGGGGAGCTAGCTTGACGGGGTCGGCATCGCCGGGGAGAGGAAACACATACGCCGCC
Source organism: Castellaniella denitrificans (assembly GCF_042653765.1). Classification (NCBI taxonomy): domain Bacteria; kingdom Pseudomonadati; phylum Pseudomonadota; class Betaproteobacteria; order Burkholderiales; family Alcaligenaceae; genus Castellaniella; species Castellaniella denitrificans. Next base: position 572,099 of record NZ_JBHSEZ010000028.1, read on the forward strand.
TCGGCGATCACGTGGCTCGCGAATCCGCCATCCCGCGTATGGCCCGTAAAGGCGGCCGACTCGCAGAGATTCTCGTGATCCTCGCGACAATACGCGCAGGCGCCGCACGTGCTCGCCAGCCATGCCACCCCCACCCGCGCGCCCGGAGCGATGCCGGCGACGCCTTCCCCGGCCGCCTCGACGATCCCGACGATCTCGTGCCCCGGCACGATGGGCAGTTTCCGGTCCGGCAGTTCTCCATCCACGACGTGCAGGTCCGTGCGGCACACGGCGCACGCTTCGACGCGCACGCGCACCTGGCCGGGCCCCGGGGACGGAAGATCCCTTTCTTCATGGCACAGGGCACGCCCGGATTGGCGCAGGACCATCGCCTTCATTCGACGCGGTTCCGCCATCATGGCCGCCCCAGCCGGACCGGACGATCATGGCCCTGGCGTCGTTCGTAAGCCTGCTGGCACGCGGCACAACGCAGCGCGGCAGGCAGGGCAAGCAAGCGCGCCCGCGAAATCGCACGCCCGCAATCCTCGCATGCGCCGTAGCATCCATCCTCGATCCGCCGCAATGCCGCATCCGCGGCACGAGCCCGCTGATGATCGATGGCGGTTTCGACCTTGTCGATTTCTTCCTCGCGCCAGGCTTCGGCGCGTTCAGCCCGGTCCGGAACTTCTCCATCCCTCGTCGCAAGCGGCGACAGACCGCGGATTTCGGCAGTCAGGGCCTCGTTCAGGGCATCGTCGCGCAGGCGGATCAGCCTGTCTTTCAGGACTTCCAGCACAGATTCAGGCAAATGCCCCATCTTCGTTCTCCCGATCCGGATTCTGGATTTCGGCAAAGGGATCGTTCTCCGCTCCATCCCATCCTAACCGCAGTGCCGCATGCCCCATTGATGCGCATCAATCCCCGCGAAGATGCTTCGATCGGGTCCCTCTGCCGAGTACTGACGGAAGTCAAGAAACCGGAATGCATGAAATGCATACTGATGGCGTGATACGTGGTCAGGCAAGGAGATCGCCATGGAACGGAACGACACATCGACGTCGCTTTACAAGGCCGGGGCAACCATCATGCTCGACGCCTGGAGAACCTACTTTACCCACATGGAGCGCTTGCGGGACATGCAGCGCCGCGCCGACGCCGAATTCGCCGAGGCCGCCACACAATGCGCGGGCAAGCTGAAAAACGCCAGCGACATGGCGCAGTGCGCTTCCTGGCAGCAACAAGCGTACGCCGAGCAGATCGGCCGCTGGAACCAGTACATGCTGGAACTGGTCCGGACCGTCCTGGACGGGCAGGCCACCGCCCCGTCCGCGAATCGCAAGTCCGATCCACAGCGGGCGGAATCCGATCCACAGCGGGCGGGCGCGCATTGACTGGTGCGCATCATGGCCGCGATCCCCCGCATCCTGCTCAGCCCGCGCCAGCCGCACCCCGATCGGCCCGCCGCTCCCGATTCCGGAGAAAACCCCATGCTTGCGCACGCAGTAATGACCGCCTCCCCGCTGAGCGTCGGCATCGGAACCACCGTATCGGAGATCATTCACATCATGCTGCGCAGAAACATCAGCGCGGTCATGGTGACTGCGAACGACGGCTCGCTGGCCGGCGTGGTCAGCGAAGGCGATCTCATCAGGCGAAAGGGCGGCGGCCACCAGCAAAGGCTGAATCATTGGCTGGACCGTCTGGCCGAAGGCGGGCCGATGAATCTTGAATTCCTGCACAGCCTGCAACTTGGCGAGATGACGGCGGCAAGCGTCATGACGAGCCCGGTCATCACGCGGGACGAACGGACGAGCCTCGCGGAAATCGCGGAGGTGATGTTGAAATACGGCATCAAACGGGTTCCCATCACCCGGGAGGGAAAGATCGTCGGCCTCGTCGGCCGCCGCGACATCCTGCGCACGCTCGTGGAACAGGAAGCCCGACCGGATTGAACGGCCTGCCCGCGGGAGGCGCCGCCGGCACCTCCCGTTTCCGGTTGAGATCACTTGAAACCCGCATGGAATCTGCATGCGCCTTCTGCCGGAAACAGGCCCGCTGGCGTAAAATTGCAGCTTGCCCTTCCTGCGGTTCGAAATGACGGATTCGCCTGCCTGACCCTTCCGGATCCAGGAGTTCATCGGGGATGATGCAATGATCGATTCGTTCACGCTCCCCCCGCTTGCCGACATCGTCCGCTCCACCGGCGAATCGATCATCGCGGTCGATGCGGCGCATCGCGTCGTCCTGTTCAATCGCGCGGCGGAAAAGGCGTTTCTCTATGACGCGGAACAGGTGATAGGCCGGGACCTGGACATCCTCATCCCCGCCCGCTTCCGCAAGGCCCATGCGGAACACACCGCGCGTTTTCAGGCCACGGGCATTTCCAGACACAGCATGGGGCCGGGCATGCCGCTGTGGGGCCTGAAGGCCAACGGCGAGGAATTCCCCATGGAGGCGTCGATCTCCCGGATCAAAACGCCGACGGGCGTCTACCTGACGGTCTTTCTCCGCGACATCACGGAACGGTTGCAGGCCGAGCAGGCATTGCGCGCCTCGCGCGACGAACTCACACGGCTGTCCAATGCATTGCTGCGCGAGCGGGAGCAGGAAAAAAGGCACATCGCGCGGGAATTGCACGACGACATCGGCCAGATCCTGACGGCCCTTTCGATGGAACTATCCCAGCTCGAAGCGGCCTTGCCCCCATCCCTCGCGGCCGGGCCCGGCCACATAGACGCGATGCGGCACCTGATCAAGAGCGCGTTCACTTCCCTGCGCCGCATCGCGTCCGACCTGCGGCCCGTCATGCTGGACGACCTCGGCCTGCCCGCCGCGGTCGAATGGCTCACTTCGGACTTCATTTCCCGCTACGGCGTCGATGTGAAAACCCGCATCGATGTCGGGCAGCAGGAATTTTCGACCGTGATGAGCACCGTGCTGTTTCGCGTCGCCCAGGAAGCGCTGACGAACATCGCAAAGCACGCGCGCGCGACGAACGTCCTGCTGGAGCTCTATTGCGCCGAGGCGCAGTGCGCCTTGATCGTGCAGGACAACGGCATGGGCACGACGCCCGAACATCTGGCCAGGGCGCTGCCCAAGCGCCTGGGCCTGCTGGGCATGCGGGAACGCGTGCGCCTGTTGAACGGCACCGTATCGATCCACACCCGCCCCAAGGGGGGCCTCCGGCTGGAAGTGCTCGTGCCCTTGGAACAACCGGGTTCCCCGTAGGAAGACGCCCATGATTTCGCTATTGCTCGCGGACGATCACACGCTGCTGCGCGAAGGCCTGAAGCGCCTGCTCCATCAAACCAGCGATATCGTCGTGGAGGGCGAAGCGGGCAACGGCCAGGAGGCGCTGGCCCTTCTGGCCCGGCGGCACTGGGATGTGCTGGTGCTCGACATGTCGATGCCCGGGCGCGACGGCATCGACCTGATACGCCAGATCCGGGCGGAATACCCCAAGGTTCCCATCCTGGTGCTGACCATGCATGGGGAACAACAATATGCGGTCCGGGCGATCAAGGCCGGCGCGGCGGGCTACCTGACCAAGGACGGCGCGGCGGAAGAACTGGTCCAGGCGGTGCGCAAAGTGGCGATGGGCGGACATTTCCTCAGCCAGGCGCTGGCGGAAAGCATTGCGTTCGAACGGCATGGCAGCCATGACGATACCCCCCATCTCCTGCTGTCGGATCGCGAATTCACCGTTTTTCAGTTGCTCGCGGAAGGCCAGACCAATTCCGAGATCGCCCGGCGCCTGTTCATCAGCGTCAAGACCGTCAGCACCTACAAGACCCGGCTGTTCGTCAAGATGCATATGCGCAACCAGACCGACCTGGTCCGTTATGCAATCAGGCACCGCCTCGTCGATGAGCAGGAAACCATGGACCTGCATCCGGAAAATCCGGAATAGGCTCCGGACATTCCGAAACGTCGCGGCCATGCCCGGCGACACGTGGGCGGAGCCCGTAGAAATATTCCTACATCCGTAGTCCTTTTCGGCGGGAACTATCCGAATCCGCCGATAGCGCGATCGGCTTCGCCCCGGCAATACTGACCATCGTCACCCGTTCGAACCGTGGCCCACCCGGCCACATGAGGCATGCAATGAACACCGTCCATATGCCAGCCGGGAGCGGCAGCCTGCGCGATCCGGGACCCCACCCCCGGCCACTCGTCCCACACGCCCCTCCTCCCGCCCCATGCAGGCTGGCCGCCGCGGGAACATGTCCGGTTGCCGACCTATGCCGCAACATAAAAAATGGCGGCCGCCAGCCGTTCCCGGGCGGTGTCATCGATCGCCGCCCCATACATCGGGGACAGTCCCTCTATCGCGCCGGCGATGCCTGTTTCAATCTTTATCAGCTGTATGCCGGATCGATGAAACTGCGCATCACGAACTGCACCGGCATGGAGCAGATTGTGTCCTTTCCCATGGCGGGCGCATTGCTGGGCCTCGACGGCATAGAAACCGGAAAATACGTGTGCACCGCGGTCGCCCTGGAAGACTCCCTGGTATGCGTCCTGCCGTTTTCCGATCTGGTGGCCTGTTCCAGGGCCGATGTGATGGCGATACTGCAGCTGAACAGGGCGATCGCGCAAGAGACGAATCACTGCAGGCGCCTGCTGATCGTTCTGGCAAGCATGAATAGCGAAGAACGCATTGCCAGCTTCCTACTGGACATCTCGGAGCGGATGGCCGCCAGCGGCTACTCCGCGCGGGAGTTCGTCCTGAAGATGACCCGCGAAGATATCGCCCTCCATCTGGGCATGAAGCTCGAGACGGTCAGCCGCGTGCTCACCCGCCTGCAGCTTGCGCACATCCTGGACGTCAGGCGGCGGCACCTGAGCATACGCAACCCGGAAGCCCTGAGCAGGCTGGGCGCCAGCCAGTGACGGCGGCCCCCATCCGATCCGCCACCGCATCGCCGCGGCACCCGATCCCGCCAGCCGCGGGAGCGCATCGTCGACCATCGTCAATAGCGTCCGGGACCGGCGTCGCACAATGGCTTGTCGGGCTGCTCAGCCGATCCGCCAGGCCAGCGTCGCCAGCGCAGTGGCGAGCACCGGCAGCGTCAGCGCCAGCCCCATGCGGCAGTATTGCCCCCAACCGATGCGGATGTCCCGGCCGCGCAACACGTGCAGCCACAGCAGCGTGGCCAGGCTGCCGATGGGCGTCAGCTTGGGGCCCAGGTCGCAGCCGATCACGTGCGCGTAGATCATGGCTTCGCGCACGACGCCATGCGCCTGGGACGCCTCGATCGACAGGGCGCCGATCAGGACCGTGGGCAGGTTGTTCATCAGGGAGGACAGGACCGCGCTCAGCAGGCCCGTGCCCAGAGTGGCCGTCCAGACGCCCTGCCCGGCCAGCCAGTCCAGCGCCCGCGTCAGGAACTCCGTCAGGCCCGCATGGCGCAGGCCGTAGACCACCAGGTACATTCCCAGGGCGAACACGATGATCTGCCAGGGGGCTCCGCGCACCCGGCGCAGGACCGGGATGCGCCCGCCTCGCGCGGCGACCAGGGCCAGCGCCAGGGCGCCGGCCGCCGCCGTGGCGCTGACGGGAATGCCCAGGGGCTCCAGCACGAAGAAGCCCAGCAGCAGCCACGCCAGCACGCCCCACCCCGCCAGGAACGTCGGCCGGTCGCGCACGACGGTCGCCGGCGCCGGCAGCCGCTGCGCGTCGTAACGCGGCGGGATGGCGCGGCGGAACACCAGGCCCAGGACCGCCAGCGAAGCGAGGATGGCCGCGAGATCGACCGGCGCCATGACGGCCGCGTAGCGGGCGAAGCCGATGCCGAAGTAATCCGCCGTGACGATGTTGACCAGGTTGGACACCACCAGCGGCAGGCTGGCGGTGTCGGCGATGAAACCGGCCGCCATGACGAAGGCCAGCGTCGCCCGGGGCGAGAACCGCAGCGCCGCCAGCATGGCGACGACGATGGGCGTCAGGATCAGCGCCGCGCCGTCATTGTTGAACAGCGCGCTGACGCCGGCGCCCAGCAGGATCATCAGGACGAACAGACGCCCGCCCCGGCCCCCGCCCCAGCGGGCCATGTGCAGGGCGGCCCACTCGAAGAAGCCGGCGGCCTCCAGCAGGAGGCTGATGATCACGACCGCGACGAAGGTCCCGGTGGCGTTCCAGACGATCCCCCAGACCACCGGGATGTCCGCCGGCTGGATGACGCCGGTCAGCAGCGCCAGCCCGGCGCCCAGGCAGGCGCTCCAGCCGATGCCCAGGCCGCGCGGCTGCCAGATGACCAGCGCCAGCGTCAGGACGAACAGGGCCAGGGCGAGCATCAGTTTCCCGGAACGAGGAAGACGGTCATGAGAGGAGGCACATCGGGGGTGGCGCGAATTATAACGGCGATGGCTGCGATTTCCATCCACGCGGAGTCCGCCGGAAAGCGGGCGAGGCGGCGAACCGGGTCCGTCCGGAGCGCCGATGCCCTTTGCGCGCGCAAGGGCGCGCCGGGCGGTGCGGGCGGCTTTGTCGTATGATGGTCTTCTCCCCGTTTTTCCGCTTCGATCCCAACCATCATGCCCTCAGGTACCCGAATCGTCGAATTCGACCGCCCGGACATGGCCGTCGGCACCCACACGGTAGCCGAGGCCTGGGCCCGGGTGAATCCGCCGCTGTCCCCCCGGGAACGCGAATTCCAGAAGGACCGCGTCCGGCGCCTGCTGAAATCCCGCAACGCCGCCCTGGTCGCGCATTATTACGTGGACGCCGACATCCAGGACCTGGCCGAGGAAACCGGCGGCTGCGTCTCCGATTCCCTGGAAATGGCGCGCTTCGGGCGCGACCACGCGGCCGATACCCTGGTGGTCTCGGGCGTGCGCTTCATGGGCGAGACGGCCAAGATCCTCTCCCCCGAGAAACGCATCCTGATGCCCGACCTGGACGCCACCTGTTCCCTGGACCTGGGCTGCGATCCGGTGGCCTTCGCCGCGTTCCGGGCGCGGCACCCCGACCGCACGGTCGTGGTGTACGCCAACACCAGCGCCGCCGTGAAGGCCCAGGCCGACTGGATGGTGACGTCCTCCATCGGTCTGGACATCGTCTCCGAACTCCACCGCCAGGGCAAGAAGATCCTCTGGGCGCCCGACCGCCACCTGGGCTCCTACATCCAGCGCGAAACCGGCGCGGACATGGTGCTCTGGCAGGGGTCCTGCACCGTGCACGATGAATTCAAGGGCATCGAGCTGGACCTGATGCGCAAGGAGCACCCGGGCGCCTTGGTGCTGGTGCACCCCGAATCGCCCGCCTCCGTCGTGGCCCAGGCCGACGTCGTAGGCTCGACCTCGCGGCTGCTGGCGGCCGTGACCGAATCGCCGGCCACGACCTTCATCGTCGCCACCGACCAGGGCCTGCTGCACAAGATGCGCCTGGCCGCGCCGGGCAAGACCTTCATCGCCGCGCCCACGGCCGGCGAATCCGCCACCTGCAAGAGCTGTGCCCACTGTCCCTGGATGGCCATGAATTCCCTCAAGGGCGTGGCCGACGCGCTGGAATTCGGCACCAACGAAGTCCACCTGGATCCGGCCCTGGGCCGCCAGGCCAAGGTCTGCATCGACCGCATGCTGGACTTCGCCGCCGCGCGCCGCCGCGACACGCGCCCCGGTCCCGACCTCGCGCAGGAACAGGCCCTGTTTTCCGGGATCGGTCCGGCATGAGTCCTTCCACGCCCCCTTCCACGCTGCGCAATCCCCACGCCCCCTTCCCGCCCGCCCTGCAGTCGTCCTTCGAGGCCAACATCGAGCGCGCCCTGGCCGAGGACATCGGCCCGGGCGACCTCACCGGCCTGCTGATCCCGGAAGAACAGGTCGAGGCCGCCCGCGTCATCGTGCGCGAACCCGCCGTGCTGTGCGGCGCGCCCTGGTTCGAGGCGGTGATGCACCGGGTGGACGAGCGCATCCTGCTCGACTGGGCCTACGCCGAAGGCGACCTGATGGAGGCCGATTCCGTGGTCTGCCGCCTGCACGGCCCCGCGCGCGCCCTGCTGACCGCCGAGCGCACGGCCCTGAACTTCCTGCAGCTGCTGTCGGGCGTGGCCACGGCCACCCGCCGCTACGTGGACCTGACGGCCGGCACCCGCGCGGCCATCCTGGACACCCGCAAGACGCTGCCCGGCCTGCGCCTGGCCGAGAAATACGCCGTGCGCGTGGGCGGCGGCCGGAACCAGCGCCTGGCCCTGTACGACGGCATCCTGATCAAGGAAAACCACATCATGGCGGCCGGCGGCATCGCCGCCGCCCTGCGGGCCGCGCAGGAAGTCTCGGGCGGCGCTCCGGTCCAGATCGAGGTCGAATCGCTGGACGAACTGCGGCAGGCGCTGGACGCCGGCGCCGTGTCCGTCCTGCTGGACAATTTCAGCCTGGACGATCTGGCCGCGGCGGTCGCGCTGAACGCCGGCCGCGCCCTGCTGGAAGCCTCCGGCGGCATCCGCCACGACACCGTGCGCGCGATCGCCCAGACGGGCGTGGACCGGATTTCCATCGGCAGCCTGACCAAGGACATCCAGGCCGTCGATTATTCCCTGCGGATCGTCTGAGAAGGCCTCAGCGGAAGCCGTCCTCCGGCGTCATCACGGTGGGCATCGCCCGCGGCAGCGTCCAGGGGAAATCCTGGCAATAGTGCAGGCCGCGGCTTTCCTTGCGCGAGAGCGCGGCGGCCACCACCAGGGCCGCGACCTGGATCAGGTTGCGGCATTCCAGCAGGTCGCTGGTGACCCGGTGCTCCTGGTAATACGATTCGATTTCCTGGTCCAGCAGGCTGATGCGCTGGCGCGCGCGGCCCAGGCGCTTCTGCGTGCGCACGATGCCGACATAATTGGACATGAGGCGGCGGACCTCGTCCCAGGCGTGCGTGACCAGCACGGCCTCGGAACTGTCCCGCGCCCGGCTGTCGTCCCATTCCGGTACCCGGCCCGGCAGGGGCTCCGCCGCGGGCTGGGCGTCGATGTCGTGCGCGGCGTTGCGGCCGATCACCAGGCATTCCAGCAGCGAATTGCTGGCCAGGCGGTTGGCGCCGTGCAGGCCGGTGTAGGCGGTTTCCCCCACCGCATACAGGCCGGGGATGTCGGTGCGGCCATTCATGTCGACCACCACCCCGCCGCAGGTGAAATGCATCGCCGGCACCACCGGGATCGGTTCGCGGGTCATGTCGATGCCGAATTCCAGGCAGCGGGCGTGGATGGTCGGGAAGTGCTCGCGGATGAATTCGGCCGGCCGGTGGCTGATGTCCAGGTCGACGTGGGTCAGGCCGCGCTTCTTGATCTCGAAGTCGATGGCGCGGGCCACCACGTCGCGCGGGGCCAGTTCCAGCCGCTCGTCGTGCCACTGCATGAAACGCTCGCCCGCCTGGGCGCCGGCCGAGGCCGGCAGGCGCAGCACCCCGCCCTCTCCGCGCACGGCTTCGGAGATCAGGAAGGACTTGGCCTGCGGATGGTACATGCAGGTCGGGTGGAACTGCATGAATTCCATGTTGGCCACGCGGCAGCCCGCCCGCCAGGCCATGGCGATGCCGTCGCCGGTGGAGGTGTCGGGGTTGCTGGTGTGCAGGTAGACCTTGCCCGCGCCGCCCGTGGCCAGCACCACGTGGGACGCCAGGATGGTGTGCACGCGGTCGGCGCGCTCGTCGTAGACATAGGCGCCCAGGCAGCGGGCCGGACGGTCGGCCGGGATCGGCCCCTCGCCGGCCAGGATGCGGCTGGTGATGAGCTCGACCCCGGAATGGTATTCCAGCAGGGTGATATTGCGGTGGGCGCGGACCTGCTGCTCCAGGGTGAGCTGGACCAGATGGCCGGTGGCGTCGGCCGCGTGGATGATGCGCCGCTGGCTGTGGCCGCCCTCGCGGGTCAGGTGGAAGCCCAGTTCGGCGCCCTGGTCGGGCGTGAAGGGCACGCCCAGCTCGATCAGCCAGTCGATGGCCGAGCGGCCCTGTTCGACGATGTGGCGCGTGGCGTCGGTGTCGCACAGGCCGGCGCCCGCCACCAGCGTGTCGGCGATGTGCTCGTCATGGCTGTCCTGGGAGTCCAGCACGGCGGCGATGCCGCCCTGGGCCCAGTTGCTGGCGCCGTCCAGCAGGGCTTTCTTCGACAGCACGGCGACTTTCTTGTCGGCCGCCAGGTGGAGCGCCACCGTCAGGCCGGACAGGCCGCTGCCGATGATCAGGACATCATATTGGTGATTCATGACACTTCTTGGTTGAGTGATCGAGTCCCCGGCCTCCCCGGGCCGGGGGAATCATTCTATCCCTGTTTCCCCCACCTCGCGGCCTGCAGGCCGCTCGGATTCGACAGGCACGGGACAGTCCGCAGGGACTGTCCCGTGTCCTGTCTCATCCACATGCCCCCGTGTATCCGCAGTGGGTGCAGAACTGGCAGCCGTCCTTCTTGATGACGCTGTGCAGGTGGCATTCGGGGCACTCGGTCCCGTTGACGACGGGCGCCGGGCGGGCCGGATGGGCGGGCGCCGCGGCGGCGTCGGACTCGGCCTGCACCACGCCCATCTGCTCGACGGGCTCGCCGTGCTCGTCCAGGATGCCGAGCATCGCGTAGCGGTGGATCAGCAGGCGGGCGATGTAGGCTTCCGTCGAGGGGAAGGAGCTGGACTTGTCGGCGCCGGGCACGCGGGCCAGGAAGTCGCCCTGGGGCTCGGCATAGTTCATCAGCTTGCGCAGCTTCATGGCGATCCAGGCCGGATCGACGATGCGCATGTCCAGGCTCAGGAGCTTGAACAGGCCTTCGAACGCGCGGGGGAACTTGCCGGCGCCCCAGACGGAGTACGGCCGGGTGGAACCGTCGGGCATGCGCAGTTCCTTGACCATCAGCACGAAATCGTCGCCCGTGACCGGGTTGAGGACGTCGCAGATCCAGCCCATCGTCCCGTCGGGGCCGGTCTTGGGCTCGCGCGGCGCGATCAGGGCCTCCATCATGGCGGACTTGGCCTGGACCGAGGCATCGATGCCCAGGGTGCGGTGGCGGAACGCCACCAGGCGCGCCAGCGCGGCCACCGTCGAGGGCACCCAGATCGGCTCGCCGGCCTCCGGATCCTGGATCTGGAAGGGCGCGCCCCCGTTGGTGCCGGCCAGGACTTCCAGCTTGCGGTTGAGCCAGGGGAAGTCGTCCGTGTACATGTCCAGGCTGAGCATCTTGGCCACCGAGCCCAGGCCGCGCGGCGGGCGGGCGCCGTTGACCCAGACCTCGAAGGGCCGGTTCTGCAGGTCGGACACGAAGACCACGAAACTGCCTTCGGGGGACTCGATGGCGTCCGACGCCCAGCAGGATGCGCCGCGCGGCAGCCGCGGGCGGTTGGGCCAGCGCAGGCTGTTGAGCACCGGCTCGATGACGCGCTTGAGCACCAGGCGGCGGTCGGCCTCGGACAGGGAGATGGCCTCGGGCTGGGCGGGCGTGTCGGGCGCGGGCGCGACCGACAGCACGGCGCCGCGCTTGCCGCTGGGGCGATAGGTGGTGATGCCCTTCAGGCCGAGCTTCCAGGCCTGCATGTACAGGTCCTTGAAGTCCTCGTAGGGATAGTCCGCGGCAACGTTCACGGTCTTGGAGATCGCGGCGTCGACGTGATCCTTGACGGCGGCGACCATCAGCGCGTGGTCGCGGGCGGAGATCTCCAGCGCGGTGCGGAAATACGGCGGCAGTTCGCCGGACACGTCGCCCCCCATCAGGCGGTAGAGCCGGTAGGCGTGGTCTTCGACCACGTAGTCCTGCTTGCCGCCGTCGGCCATGCGCTTGGTGCGCGTGTAGGTCCAGGAGAACGGCGGCTCGATGCCGTTGGAGGCATTGTCGGCGAAGGCCAGGGAAATCGTGCCGGTCGGGGCGATCGAGGTGAGATGGCTGTTGCGGATGCCATGCTCGGCGATGGCGGCGCGGATGTCCTCGGGCAGGCGCCGGGCGAAGCCGCTGTCCAGGTAGGGCCCGGCCTGGAAGCCCGGGAAGGGGCCGCGCTCGCGGGCCAGTTCGACCGAGGCGCGGTAGGCGGCGTGGGCCACCTCGCGGGCGAAGCGGGCGGCCATCGCGCGCGCGGGTTCGCTGTCGTAGGCCAGCTTCAGCATGATCAGCGCGTCGCCCAGGCCCGTGACCCCCAGGCCGACGCGGCGCTTGCGGGCGGCTTCCGCCGCCTGCTCGGGCAGGGGCCAGACGGTGGCGTCCAGCACGTTGTCCAGCATGCGCACGGCCACCGCCACGACCTCGGCCAGCCCGTCCCAGTCCACGGAGGGCTCGCCCTGCATCCCGAAGGGGTCGCGCACGAAGCGCGTCAGGTCGATGGAACCCAGGCAGCAGCAGCCATAGCCCGGCAGGGGCTGCTCGCCGCACGGGTTGGTGGCGTCCAGCGTTTCCAGGTAGTGCAGGTTGTTCTCGCCGTTGATCCGGTCATGGAACAGCACGCCGGGCTCGGCATAGTCGTACGTGGACCGCATGATCCGGTCCCACAGGTCGCGCGCCCGGATCTCGCGGTAGACCCACAGGCCGTCCTCGCGGCGATGGGCTCCGGCGGCCTTCAGGTCGTCCGCGGGCTCCGCCGCATGGGTCAGGGGGAACGCCGTGTCGTTCTCGACGGCGCGCATGAATTCGTCGGTGACGCTGACCGACACGTTGAAATTGGTCAGCTCGCCGGCCGTCTGCTTGGCCTCGATGAAGGTCTCGATGTCGGGATGGCCGACGTCGAGCACACCCATCTGCGCGCCGCGCCGCGAGCCGGCCGATTCCACGGTTTCGCAGGAGCGGTCGAACACGCGCATGTAGGACACGGGCCCGGACGCCTTCGAGGCCGTGCCCTTGACGATGGCGCCCGCGGGCCGGATGTGGCTGAAGTTGTACCCCACCCCGCCGCCGCGCCGCATCGTCTCGGCGGCCTTCTGCAGGGCGTCGTAGATGCCCGGCCGGCCGTCCACGGGATCGGACACGGAGTCTCCGACCGGCTGGACGAAGCAGTTGATGAGCGTGGCGGCCAGGTCCGTGCCCGCGGCCGAATTGATGCGGCCGGCGGGAATGAACCCGCGCTGCTGGGCGTCCAGGAACATGGCCCGGTAGCGGGCGCGCTGCCTGGGTTTCTCGACCGCGGCCAGCGCGCGCGCCACGCGCTGCTGGATCTCGACGATCGAGGTTTCGTCGCCCTTGGCGTATTTTTCCCGCAGGACTTCAACGGAAATGGACTGGGTTTCCAGGCCCGAGAAAACATCCACTCGGTTCATGCCGGCTCCTGTGATGATGAAGGATGGGTCCGTCCCCGGACCCCGAAATCAAAAAACCCTGCGGCGGCTGACAGCCGCGCGCAGGGTCTTCTCGAGCGCTGGGCGATCAGTGCGGGGCGCCGGCCACCAGCCACTCGACCACCGTCTTGACGTCGGCGTCGGAGACGGCGACGTTGGGAGGCATCGGGATCGGGCCGTAGACGCCGGAGCTGCCGCCCTTGATGTGCTTGGTCAGGACTTCGGCGGCGTCCGCCTGGCCCTTGTGCTTGGCAGCGACATCGATGTACGCCGGCCCGACGACTTTCTTGTCGACCGCATGACAGGCCAGGCAAGCGTTCTTGGTCAGGATTTCCTTGACCTGGGCGAAGTCCGGCGCAGCGTGAGCGGCCTGAGCCATGACCAGCAGGGACAGGCTCAGGGCGAGAGCGGACAGTTTCATGTGTGAATTCTCCGTCATACAGGGAAGTTTCCGATGGGCGCCCCATGGCGCCCCCGTATCGCCACGCCGCCGGCACACACCGTGCGGCGAAGGCGCATCATTACACCATGGTCGCCGAATGCGCGGGAGATTACCACTACGAATTGTAGGTTTTCCCGCGCGGGCGCCTTTCCACGATTGTACGTCCGTCCTATGATGGAATGGACCGGCCTCACCACGGAAACTGATCATGATCAACGGCGCGCTGCCTCCCCCCTGGGACATCGAGACCTGGCTGAACGTCCACGACGACGTTCCGCCCACGCTGGAATCGCTGCGCGGATCCGTGGTGGTCGTGCACGCCTTCCAGATGCTGTGCCCGGGCTGCGTGTCCCACGGCCTGCCCCAGGCCAAGGCGATCCACGAGTCCTTTCCGCCGGGCCGCGTCCAGGTGATCGGGCTGCACACGGTCTTCGAGCATCACGCCGCCATGGGCGAGGTCGCGCTGCGGGCGTTCCTGCACGAATACCGGATCCGTTTTCCCGTGGGCATCGACCGCCCCGCCCCGTCCGGCAACCCGATTCCCCTGACCATGCAGGCCTGGGGCCTCCAGGGCACGCCGTCCCTGGTGATCCTGGACGCCCGGGGCGGCGTGCGCCTGCATCACTTCGGCCGGCTGGACGACCTGCGGGCGGGCGCCGTCATCGGTCAGCTTCTGGCCGAGGCGGACGCGATGGCCCCATGAACCCCGCCAGGAGGTCGATGGGGATCGGGAACACCAGGGTCGACGATTTGTCGCCCGCCACCTGGGACAGGGTTTCCAGGTAGCGCAGCTGCATGGCGGACGGCTCCCGGGCCAGGGTATGGGCCGCGTCGGCCAGGGCCTGGGCCGCCTGGCGCTCGCCTTCGGCGTGGATGACCTTGGCGCGGCGGTCGCGCTCGGCCTCGGCCTGGCGCGCCATGGCCCGCACCATGGTCTCGTTCAGGCCGATGTCCTTGATCTCGACGTTGGTGACCTTGATGCCCCAGCCGTCGGTCTGGGCGTCCAGGATGGTCTGGATGTCCAGGTTCAGCTTTTCGCGCTCGGCCAGCATCTCGTCCAGTTCGTGCTTGCCCAGCACCGCCCGCAGCGTCGTCTGCGCCAGCTGGCTGGTGGCTTCCAGGTAGCGTTCGACCTGGATGATGGCCTTGCCGGGATCCACCACCCGGAAATACAGCACGGCGTTCACCTGCACCGACACGTTGTCGCGGGAAATCACGTCCTGGGGCGGGATGTCCAGCGTCACCACACGCATGTCCACGCGCACCGCCTGCTGCAGGAAGGGGATCACGATGATCAGCCCCGGCCCCTTGCTGCCGGTGTAGCGGCCCAGCGTGAAGATCACGGCGCGCTCGTATTCGCGCAGGATGCGGAACAGCTTGAACAGCACGAACACCAGGAAGACGAGTGCCAGCAGGCCGAGGCCCGAATCCAGTTCCAGGAACATCATGAGGGTTCTCCCAGGGAAACATCCCGCTCGGGGACGGGTTCGACTTCCAGCATCAGGCCGCGCGCGCTCCGGACCCGCACGGCCTGCCCCGGCCGCAGGGGCGTGTCCGCATGCACCTGCCAGATCTCGCCGCGCACCAGGGCGCGGGCCCGGCCCCGCGCATCGGAGGCCTGGGTGACTTCGCCGGTCATGCCGGGCAGCTCTTCGTTGCCGCCCCGTGCCCGGCCGCGATGCGCCTGGATGGCGATGACCGCGGCCAGCAGCAGGATCAGCCCGAGCAGCGACAGCGCCCAGACCGACTGCGAACCGAAATAGACCAGCAGCATGTCCTTCCCCGAGGAGGTTGCGGAGCGACGGACCCCGCGTTCAGGCCCGTGGTCACGGGCCGGGACGGCATCGCGCGCGGCCGGCGCGGCGCCGCCGCGTGTTCGTTCAGGCCAGGCGGTGGCGCCGGGCGTAGTCGTTCATCGCGTCCGCCAGGATCAGCGCGTGATTGTGTTCCGGATCCTTGGCGCCGAACACCAGGGTGATGCGCCGGCCCCGGGCCGCCTCGAAGACCTCGCCCATGCGGGCCTGTGCCTGTTCGTCCCGCAATTCGGCGGCATAGTCGCGGCGGAAGCCGTCCCAGTGCTCGGGCTTGTGGCCGAACCAGGTGCGCAGCGCCGGGCTGGGCGCCAGGTCCTTGCACCACAGATCGTAGTGGAACGCGTCCTTGGACACGCCGCGCGGCCAGAGCCGGTCGATGAACACGCGCAGGCCGTCGGTGTCTTCGGGTTCTTCGTATACGCGCTTGATCTGTACGGGCGATTTCATGGTGAAGGCGGCTCGGATTCGGCAGGCGCGGGATGGTCCGCAGGGACCGCCCCGCGCCCGGCCTCATGCCTTGCTGGGGTGCGTCATGTCCAGGGGGACGATCCATTCATCGTACTGCGCATCGGTCAGAAAGCCCAGCGCCAGGGCGGCTTCCCGCAGTGTGCTGTGCTCTTTGTGGGCCTTCTTGGCGATCGCGGCGGCCTTGTCGTAGCCGATGTGGCGGTTCAACGCGGTGACCAGCATCAGGTTCTTGTTCAGGTTTTCCTCGATGCGCGGCCGGTTGGGCTCGATGCCCGAGGCGCAGTGCTCGTCGAAGGACAGGCAGGCGTCGGCCAGCAGGCCGATGCTTTCCAGGACGTTGTGCACCATGACGGGCTTGTAGACGTTCAACTGGAAATTGCCCTGGGACCCGGCGAAGGCCACGGCGGCATCGTTGCCGTAGACCTGGGCGCAGACCATGGTCATGGCCTCGCACTGGGTGGGGTTGACCTTGCCCGGCATGATGGACGAGCCCGGCTCGTTCTCCGGGATCAGCAGTTCGCCGATGCCGCAGCGCGGGCCGCTGGCCAGCCAGCGCACGTCGTTGGCGATCTTCATCAGCGCGCCGGCCAGGGTGCGCAGCGCCGCCGACAGGTTCACCAGCGCGTCGTGGGCCGACAGGGCGAAGAACTTGTTTTCCGCGCTGCGGAACGGCAGTCCGGTGATGTCGGCGATGCGGGCGGCGGCCAGCTCGCCGAAGCGCGGGTGGGCGTTCAGGCCGGTGCCCACGGCCGTGCCGCCGATCGCCAGGTCGTAGATGCCCGGCAGCGCCGCCTGCACGGCGTCCAGGGCGAAGTCGATCTGCGCCACCCAGGCGCTGATTTCCTGGCCCAGCGTGATCGGCGTGGCGTCCTGGAGGTGGGTGCGCCCGGTCTTGACGATGTCCTGGAAGGCCTTGGCCTTGGCGTCCAGCGTGGCGCGCAGGCGCCCGACGGACGGGAAGAAATGGCGCGACAGTTCTTCCGCCACCGCGATGTGCATGGCCGTGGGGAAGGTATCGTTGGACGACTGGCCGCGGTTGACGTGGTCGTTGGGGTGCACCGGAGACTTGGAGCCCACCTGCCCGCCGGCCAGCTCAATAGCCCGGTTGGAAATGACTTCGTTGGCGTTCATGTTGGACTGGGTGCCCGAGCCGGTCTGGAACACCACCAGCGGGAATTCGGCGTCGAGCTTGCCCTCGATGACCTCGTCGGCGGCGCGCACGATCAGGTTGCCGATGTCGGCGGGCAGTTCGCCGAGTTCGGCGTTGGCCTGGGCGGCGGCCTTCTTCAGTACGCCCAGGGCGCGGATCACGGGAGGCTGCCAGCGGAAGCGGGCCACGCCGATCGGGAAATTCTGGATGGAACGCTGCGTCTGCGCGCCCCAGTAATGCGCGGCGGGCACCTCGATGGCGCCCATGGAATCGGTTTCGGTCCGAATATCGGCCATGATGTCAAACTCCGGGAGAAGAAGAAAAGGTTGCGTGCGCCGGCGCGGTGGCCGAATTTGCCTTGGGGCGGCCCGGCGGCAAAAAATGTCCCGCCCAGGCCCGCGCCACGTCGAGCATGCGGTTGGCGAAGCCCCATTCGTTGTCGAACCAGATCAGCAGGTTGGCGAAACGGCCCTGGTTGACCCGGGTCTGGCCCAGGTCGATGACGGCCGAGTGCGGATCGTGGTTGAAGTCGACCGAGGCGTGGGGCTGGTCGGCGCAGGCGATCAGGTCGGGACGGGCCCGGGCGGCCTCGGAGAACAGCGCGTTCAGCGCCTCCGGGCTCGTGTCCCGGCGCAGGTTCACGGCCAGGTCGATGGCCGAGACGTTCAGGATCGGCACCCGCACCGCCTTGGCCTGGATGCGGCCGGCCAAGCCGGGCAGCATGCGTTCGATGCCCTGGGCCAGGCCCGTGGCCACCGGCACGATGGACTGCATGGCCGATCGGGTGCGGCGCAGGTCGGCGTGATGGTAGCCGTCGATCATGGGCTGGTCGTTCATCACCGAATGCAGCGTGGTGAGAAAGGCGCTTTCCACGCCCAGGCGGCGTTCCAGCAGGTCCAGGACGGGGACGGCGGCGTTGGTCGTGCACGAGGCCGCCGACACGATGCGCTGGCCGGCCCGCAGGTCGCCGTCGTTGATGCCATGGACGATGGTGCAGTCCACGTCCGCCGCGCTCTTGCCGGGGTGCGAGACCAGCAGCCGCGGGCAGCCCGCGTCGAGGAAGGCCCGCAGGCGGTCGCGTGTGGAAAAGGCGCCGGAGCATTCCAGCAGCAGGTCGAATTCCAGCCGGCCCCAGGGGCCGTCGGCCGGCTCCCGCGCGTGGAACACGGGAATCGCCTGTCCCTCGATCTCCAGCCCGCCGCCGGCCACCCGGACCTCGCCCGGGAAGATCCCGTGGGTCGAATCGAAACGGGTCAGGTAGGCCATGGATTCCAGGTCCGCCGGCTCGTTGATCGCCACGATGCGCAGATCGCGGCGATGCGGGGATTCCATCAGGGCGCGCAGCACGCAGCGGCCGATCCGGCCGTAGCCGTTGATGGCGACGCGCAAGGGACGGGACACGGCGGGTTCGGGGCGGTCGGGCATGGGGAAAGGATCCGGAGGTCAGCGCGCGGCGCGGTAGCCGGCGACGACGTTGCGCGGATCGTCCCGCAGGAACGCGTCGATGTTGTCTCGCACCTGGCGGATCATCGTCCGGATGGCGGCGGCGCTGGTCCAGGCCATGTGCGGGGTCAGGATGAAGTTCGGATGGTCCAGCAGGCGCATCAGGGGGTGGTCCTGCGCGGGGGGTTCCTGGGACGAGACGTCGAAGCCCGCGCCGCTGATCTGGCCGGTGCGCAGCGCGTGCTCCAGCGCGTATTCGTCCACCAGCCCGCCGCGGGCGGTGTTGACGAGCAGCGGCTTGCGCTCCATCAGGGCGAACTCGGCGGCGCCGATCATGCCCCGGGTCTGGGCGTTGAGCGGGCAATGCAGGGTGATCACGTCGCTGGTGCGCAGGACGTGGTTGAAATCGGTGTAGTCGTTGGTGGGCTCGCCCGCGTCCCTCCGCGCGGCGAACTGGACCTTCATGCCGAAGGCGCGGGCGATCTCGGCCACGGCCTCGCCCAGGGCGCCCCGGCCGATGATGCCCAGGGTCGATCCGGACAGGTCGCGCACGGGGAAATCGAAATAGCAGAACTGGCCGCTGGCCTGCCAGCGACCGTCGCGCACCGATTGGCGGTAGGCCAGCAGGTTGCGCTGCAGGGCCAGCATCAGGGCGAAGGTGTGCTCGGGCACGGCGTGCACGGCGTAATCGCGCACGTTGGACACGATGATGCCGCGCCGGTCGCAGGCGTCCAGGTCGATGTTGTCGGTGCCGGTGGCGGCGACCGCGATCATGCGCAGGCGCGGCGCCTGGTCGATCGCGTCGGCGGCCAGCACGACCTTGTTGACGATCACGATGTCGGCGTCGCGGATGCGCTCGACCACCTGCCCCGGCGCCGTGCGTGGATACAGCACCAGTTCGTGGGGCGTCTCCGGGCCGGTGAAATTCTCTGTCGCAGGCAGGGAATCCCGGTCCAGGAAGACAATGCGCAGGGGGTCCATGGGAAAGGCCTCGTCGGAAGACAGCGTCAGCCAGATAGTCTACCCCATGGATGAGTCCGGACACCAAGCAGTCCCTGCGGCCTGCCCGGTGCCTGACGAATCCGAACCGCTTGCAAGCGGTGAGGTGGGGGGATGCTTCAATCCGCGCCGGCGCCCGCGGTGGTATAAAACAGGGCGAACCCCTCACTCTTGAAGTATCAAGCACCATGAAACTCTATTATTTCCCCGGCGCCTGCCCCCTGGTCTCCCACATCGTCCTCGAATGGATCGGCAAGCCCTATGAAACCGTCCGCCTGACCCGCGAGCAGACCAAGGAAGCCGACTACCTGGCGCTCAACCCGACGGGCGCCGTCCCCACCCTGGTGGACGGCGATTTCGTCCTGACCCAGAGCGCGGCCATCCTGGACTACCTGGCCGAACTCAACCCCGAGGCCGGCCTGCTGGGCGACACCCCGCGCGAACGCGCGGAGACCCGCCGCTGGCTGGGCCTGTGCAATTCCGATCTGCATAAGACCTTTGGCCTGGTCTTCGGCCCGGCCTACTACACCGATGGCGACGAGGCCCAGGGCAAGGTGGTGGCCGGAAAGGCGGCCGAAAAGCTGCAAAGCCTGTTCGCCATCGTCAACGACCGCCTGCGCGGCCGCGACTGGCTGACCGGCAGGCGCTCGGTGGCCGACGCCTATCTGTTCGTGCTGCTGATGTGGGCGGACGCGAAGAAGATCCCGCTGGAAGGCCTGGACGAACTGCGGAAATTCCAGGCCCGCCTGCGCGCCGACGCCGGCGTCCAGGCCGCCCTGAAGGCGGAAGGATTGGCCTGACTCGGGACAACCCCTGCGGGTTGTCCTGTGTACAGGCCAATCCGAGTGGTCTGCAGACCACGAGGTGGAGGGCTGTCCCACTTTTACAATGCCCTCCCCTCCCCCCGCAAAAAATCGGCCCCGCCGGAAGACGGGGCCGATCGCCGTTCAGCGCGGGGGCCGGCGCGATGCCGCGACCCGTTCAGGCGCCGAGGTACGCCTTGCGGACCTCGTCGTTGCTGAGCAGGTTGGCGCCGGTGTCGGCCAGCACGACCTTGCCGGTTTCCAGGACGTAGCCCCGGTCGGCCACCTGCAGGGCCTTGTTGGCGTTCTGCTCGACCAGGAACACCGTCACGCCTTCCTCGCGGATGGTGCGGATGATGTCGAAGATCTGCGCGATGATCAGCGGCGCCAGGCCCAGGGTCGGCTCGTCCAGCAGCAGCAGCTTGGGGCGCGTCATCAGCGCCCGGCCGATGGCGAGCATCTGCTGCTCGCCGCCGGACATGGTGCCGGCGCGCTGGTTGGCGCGCTCGCGCAGCCGCGGGAACAGGTCGAAGACGTGTTCCATGCCCTCTTCGGTCTGGGCGCGGTTCAGGAAGAACGCCCCCATGTTCAGGTTTTCCGCCACCGTCAGGTCCGGGAACACCCGGCGGCCTTCCGGCGAGATGGCGATCCCGCGCTGCATGATGACGTGGGTGGGCTCCTGGGTGATGTCCTCGTCCAGGAAGGTGATCCTGCCCGAGCGGGCGCGCGGATTGCCGCAGACCGACATGAGCAGCGTGGTCTTGCCGGCGCCGTTGGCGCCGATCAGGGTGACGATTTCCCCCTGGTTGACTTCCACGGACACTTCGTTCAGGGCCTGGATGGCCCCGTAGAACGTGCTGACGTTTTCGAGCTTGAGCACGGTCATTCCCCCAGATAGGCTTTGATGACGCGGGGATCCGCGCGGACTTCGTCGGGCAGGCCGGTGGTGATGGGCTTGCCGTGCTCCATGACCAGGATGCGGTCGGACACGCCCATCACCAGGCTCATGTCGTGCTCGATCAGCAGCACGGCCACGCCGAATTCGCGCCGCAGCTGATCGATCAGCGATTGCAGGTCGCGCTTTTCCTGGGGGTTCAGGCCGGCCGCGGGCTCGTCGAGCATCAGCAGGCGCGGCTGGGTGATCATGCAGCGGGCGATTTCCAGGCGCCGCTGGTGGCCGTAGGCCAGGTTGCCGGCCTCGCGGTTGGCGTACTGGCGGATGCCCATGAAATCCAGCCATTGGACCGCGCGCTTCTTGGCTTCGGTTTCGGAATGCCGGTACGAGGGCAGCTTGAACAGGCCCTGCAGCAGGCCGGTTTCCATCAGGGTGTGCTGCGCCACCATCAGGTTTTCCAGCACGGTCAGGTTCTTGAACAGGCGCACGTTCTGGAACGTGCGCACCAGGCCGTGGCGCGCGACCTTGTGGCTGGGCAGGCCGGTGATGGCCTTGCCGTCCATGAGGATGTCGCCCGTGGTGGGCTTGTAGAAACCGCCCACGCAATTGAAGACGGTGGTCTTGCCGGCGCCGTTGGGGCCGATGATGGCGAAGACCTCGTCGCGGCGCACGTCGAATTCGACCTGGTCGACGGCCAGCAGGCCGCCGAACCGCATGGTCAGTCCGCTGACCTTCAGCAATGTTTCACTCATGATTCCAATTCCACTTGCGGACGTTTCACCGGCAGCAGGCCCTGCGGGCGCCAGATCATCATGACGACCATGACCAGGCCGAAGATCAGCATGCGGTATTCGGCGAATTCGCGGGCGATCTCGGGGATGACGGTCAGCAGCACGGCGGCCAGGATGACCCCCAGCTGGGACCCCATGCCGCCCAGCACGACGATGGCCAGGATCAGCGCCGATTCGATGAAGGTGAAGGATTCGGGATTGACCAGGCCCTGGCGCGCGGCGAAGAACGCCCCGCCGAAGCCGGCGAACATGGCGCCCATGGTGAAGGCCGAGAGCTTGATGTTGCGCGGGTTCAGGCCCAGGGAGCGGCAGGCGATCTCGTCTTCGCGCAGGGCTTCCCAGGCGCGGCCGATCGGCATGCGGATCAGGCGGCTGGTGAAGTATAGGGTGAACAGCACCAGCACCAGCGCCATCAGGTACAGGTAGATCACCACGTCCTGGCTGTTGAAGGACCAGCCCATCAGCTCATGGAAGGTCGGCGTGCCGTCCACCGAGCGGCGCACCATCTGGTAGCCGAAGAAGGACGGCTTGGGGATCCCCGAGATGCCGTCCGGGCCGCCGGTGAGGCCGGTCAGGTTGATGAGCAGCAGGCGGATGATCTCGCCGAAGCCCAGCGTCACGATCGCCAGATAGTCGCCCCGCAGCCGCAGCACCGGGAAACCCAGGATGAAGCCGAAGAAGGCCGACACCAGGCCGGCGAACGGCAGCGCCTGCCAGAAGCCCCAGCCCGCCCAGTGGTACAGCAGGGCGTAGGTGTAGGCGCCCGTGGCGTAGAAGCCGACGAAGCCCAGGTCCAGCAGGCCGGCGAAGCCCACCACGATGTTCAGGCCCAGGCCGAGCATGACGTAGATCAGCACCAGCGTGGCGATGTCCACCTGGGCGCGTCCGGTGAAGAACGGCCAGGCCAGCGCGAACAGGACCAGCACCAGGATCGCCCGGTGGCGGAACTTGTCGCTGATGGCGGGAATGCGGAACCGCGAGGGCGCCGCGACCTTGCCGGCCCGGCGCTGGCGCAGCCAGGCGCGCGCGAGCTGGAACACGAAGACGATCAGCATGCCGCCGAGGATCATCTTCCAGTCGGGTTGCAGATAGGTTTCCTGGCCCCGGCGCAGGATCTGCAGGCCATATACGGGGGCAATGATCACCCCCGCCAGCAGCGAGGCGATCGCTGCATTCTTGAGATTCTGATTCATTTAGACTTTTTCCACCTCGGGTTTGCCCAACAGCCCCGTGGGACGGAACAGCAGGATGAAGACCAGCAGCAGGAAGGCGACGATGTCCTTGTACTGCGAGGAGATGAAGGCGGCGGCGAAGGTTTCGGCCAGGCCCAGCAGCACGCCGCCCAGCATGGCGCCGGGGATGCTGCCGATGCCGCCCAGCACGGCGGCGGTGAAGGCCTTGATGCCGGCGATGAAGCCGATGAACGGGTTCAGCTTGCCGATGGCCAGGGCGATCAGCACCCCGCCGACGGCGGCCAGCATGGCGCCGATCATGAAGGTGAAGGAAATGATCCGGCCGGTGTCGATGCCCAGCAGGTTGGCCATGCGCAGGTCCTGGGAGCAGGCCCGCGACGCCTGGCCGGTGCGGGAATATTTGATGAACAGGGTCAGGCCGATCATCATCAGCACGGTGACCACGATGATCAGGATGCGGGAGTACGGCGCGGTCACGGAGAAGTCGCCGGAGCCCACCGTGAAGTTGAACGAGCCGGTGATCAGCGCCGGCACGGCCATGTCGCGCGCGCCCTGCCCGGTGGCCACCCAGTTCTGCAGGAAGATCGACATGCCGATGGCGGAGATCAGCGGCACCAGGCGCGGGCTGTCGCGCAGCGGCGCGTAGGCGATCTTCTCGACGGCGAAGCCGTAGACCGCCGTGACCAGCACGGCCATGATCAGCATGACCAGCACCATCAGGGGCAGCGGCAGGCCGCTGTTCACGCCGATGGCCGAAAGCGTGACCAGGCCCACGTAGGCGCCGATCATGTAGATCTCGCCGTGGGCGAAGTTGATCATGCCGATGATGCCGTAGACCATGGTGTAGCCGATGGCGATCAGGGCATAGATGGCGCCCAGCGACAAGCCGTTGAACAGCTGTTGCGTCAATAGAGGAAGCAGGTCGGACATAATGTCGGGGGGAGTGAGACGGAAAGACGGCCGGGCGGCTGGCGCCCGGAAGAACCGCGCCGGCCCCGGCTCGCGCCGGGGCCGATCGAGCCCGTCAGGGCTGGATCTGAGTCAGGTTGCCGTTGGCATCCCAGCGGAAGACCGCGAACTCGAAATGCTTCAGGTCGCCCTTCGCATCGTAGTCGACCTTGCCGATGGCGGTGTCGAAGCTGTGGTCGTGCATGTAGTCGGCGACCTTGGCCGGGTCGGCGCCGACCGCGTTGATGCTGTCGGCCAGCACCTGGACCGCCGCGTAGGCCGTCATGGTGAAGGCGCCGTCCGGGCTGCGCTGGTACTTCTTGAACTGCTCCAGCACCTGCTCGTTGCCCTTGCGCTTGGTGAAGTCGGCGGGCAGCGTCACCAGCAGCTTGTCCACGGCCGGACCGGCGATGGCGGCGAGGTCCTTGTTGGCCACGCCTTCGGGACCCATGAACTGGGTTTCCAGGCCCTGCTCGCGCGCCTGGCGCAGCAGCAGGCCCAGTTCGGGGTGGTAGCCGCCGAAATAGATCAGGTCGGGGCCCAGGGCCTTCAGTTTCGAGATCACGGCGGAATAGTCGCTGTCGCCGACGTTGATGCCCTCGAACATGGCGATGTTCACGCCGTCCTTTTCCAGGGACTTCTGGACCTGGGTGGCCACGCCCGAGCCGTAGGTCTGCTTGTCGTGCAGGATGGCGACCTTCTTGGGCTTGAGCTGCTTGGCGATGTATTCGGCGGCGAAGGGGCCCTGCTGGTCGTCGCGGCCGATGGTGCGGAAGAAGAAGTGCGGCTTGATCGTGTCGGTGACCAGCGGGGACGTGGCGCCCGGGGTGATGGCGACGATGCCTTCCTGTTCGTACACGTTGACGGCCGGGACCGTGGTGCCGGAGCAGGCATGGGCCACGGCGAACTTGGCGCCGGCGTTGACCACGCGGTTGGCGGCCGGCACGGCCTGCTTGGGTTCGCAGCCGTCGTCGATCAGCAGCGGCTCGATCTTCATGCCCTTGATCCCGCCGGTTTCGTTCAGCGCATCGATGGCCGTGAGCGCGCCCGCCTGGATCTGGTCGCCGTACTGGGTGTTGGGGCCGGTCATCGGCTGCGGAATGCCGATCTTGAGGGTGTCGGCATGGGCGCCGGCAGCCAGAGCCAGAGCTCCGAACGCGAGAATGCAGGGGGTGATGCGCAGTTTGAACTTCATTCGATAGTCTCCGGTAGAGGCGCCGTGGGCTGTTTCAACGACCCGGTCGGGGTTGAGGCCAGGGGCGCCAAGCCTTGGTTTTGCTTCCGCCCTGAGCGGCAGGCGTATTCTGAAGGCTCACCCCGAGGGTGTCACTACGGTTAATCCCTTAGGGCGGAACGCGGTCGCGCGCGTTCCGGGTTATTCAGGGACGGATCAACTGGAAAATTCGCGCGCCAGCTCGCCCGCCCGGCGCGCGGCGGCGTCCACCGCCTGGCGCATGATGTCGGGCAGGCCGCGATCCTGGAAGACCGCCAGGGCCGCCGCCGTGGTGCCGCCCTTGGAAGTGACCCGCTCGCGCAGGACGGCGGGCGGGTCCGGCGACAGGGTCGCCAGCTGGGTGGCGCCATGGAAGGTGCCCAGCGCAAGCTGGCGCGCCTGGTCCGGCGTCAGGCCCTGCTCGACCCCGGCCGCGATCAGGGCTTCCAGGAACAGGAAGACGTAGGCCGGGCCGCTGCCGGAGACCGCCGTGACGGCGTCGATGGCGGCGTCGTCGCGCACCCAGATGACCTGGCCGACGGCGCGCAGCAGTTCCTCGGCCAGGGCGCGGTCGGCCTCGTCGACGCCGTCCAGGGCCGCCATGCCGGTCATGCCGCAGGCGATCAGCGCGGGCGTGTTGGGCATGCAGCGCACGACCCGGGCGTAGGGCTCGGCGTCGGTGCCCAGCCAGCGCGCGATCGCCGCGCCGGGAATGCCGGCGGCGATGCTGATGACCAGGGTGCCGGGGCGCAGCCAGGGGCGGCACTGGCGCACGACCTCGGCCATGACCTGGGGCTTGACGGCGAAGAACCAGACGCGGCATCCGGACAGGCGCGCGTCGGGCGCCGCCGCCGTGGTGGTGCCCAGCGCGTCCCAGCGTTCGCGGGTGGCCTCGCCGGGATCGATCACGTGCACGCTGGCGGCGGCGCAGCGCCGCCCGATCAGGCCGCTGGCCAGGGCGCTGGCCATGTTGCCGCCGCCGATGAGGGCGAGAGAAAGTTCGGTTTTCATGACCCGGCATTGTACGGACAAGCGCCATCACATAGAAAGCCCTGCATGGGGCATTAGAAAGAAAACGCACAGGAAACGAAAAGAAAAGCAAGGAAATCAGGGATTGCCAAAGCCGTCATAAGCTGATCACAATGAGCCCCTACAATCCCCTCCCGCCGCCACCCGGGCTGGATCGGGGGCACAACCACAGGAGACCACCATGTCCTTTTCCTTGTTTCGCGCGACCGCGCTGGCCGCCCTGCTGACCGGCGCGGGCACGGCCCAGGCCGCCACCGACGTCACGTTCTGGCATTCCATGGAAGGCCCCCTGGGCGAACGCGTCGCCAAGCTCGCCCAGGATTTCAACGCCAGCCAGTCCGACTACGTCGTGCACGCCGTCTACAAGGGCAACTACGGCGAATCCATGAACGCCGGGATCGCCGCCTTCCGCGCGGGCAACGCGCCCGACATCCTCCAGGTCTTCGAGGTCGGCACCGCCACCATGATGTACGCCAAGGGCGCCATCAAGCCCGTCCAGGCGCTGTCCGAAGCCGTCGGCGACCCCATCGATCCCTCCGCCTTCCTGGGCGCCGTGGCCGGCTACTATTCGTCCCCCGACGGCAAGCTGGTGTCCATGCCCTTCAACAGCTCCACGCCGGTGCTGTACTACAACAAGGACGCCTTCAAGAAGGCCGGCCTGGACCCCGAAAAACCGCCCAGGACCTGGCCCGAAGTGGCGGATGCCGCGAAAAAGCTGCGCGCCGCCGGTATGGAATGCGGCTATTCCTCGGCCTGGCCGTCCTGGGTCCTGCTGGAAAACTTCGCCGCCTGGCACAACGTGCCCTACGCCAGCCAGGACAACGGCTTCGGCGGCCTGGACGCGCGCCTGCAGCTCGACAGCCCGCTGTTCCGCAAGCACCTGGGCTTCCTGGCCGACATGGCCAAGGCCGGCACCTTCACCTACGGCGGGCGCGGCGACGCGGGCAACGCCCTGTTCACCTCGGGCAAGTGCGGCATGTACACCGGCTCCAGCGGCATGCGCGCCTCCATCATCAAGACCGGCGGCTTCGCCTTCGGCACCAGCACCCTGCCCTATTATCCCGACGTGCAGGGCGCGCCCCAGAACTCCATCATCGGCGGCGCCTCGCTGTGGGTGTTCTCCGGCAAGTCCGACGCCGCCTACAAGGGCGTGATCAAGTTCTTCAAGTTCCTGTCCAGCCCCGAACAGGCCGCCGCCTGGCACCAGGGCACCGGCTACGTGCCCGTCACCAAGGCCGGCTACCAGGCCACCAAGGCATCCGGCTTCTACGAAAAGAACCCGGGCACGGAAATCGCGGTCAAGCAGCTCGACGCCACCACCACCGCCAACTCGCGCGGCGTGCGGCTGGGCTACCTGCCGCAGATCCGCGACATCGAGGACAGCACCATGGAGCAGATCTTCGCCGGCAAGACGAGCCCCGAGGACGGCCTGAAGAAAATGAACGCCGAGGGCAACGCCCTGCTCGAACGCTTCGAGAAGAGCGTCAAGTAGGCCGATGGAAAAACGCGTCGTCTTCCGCCACCGCAGCCTGCCCTGGCTGCTGCTGGCGCCGCAGCTGGCCATCACGCTGGTGTTCTTCTTCTGGCCGGCGGGCCAGGCCATGTGGCAGTCCTTCCGGCTGGAAGATCCCTTCGGCCTGTCCTCGCAGTTCGCGGGCCTGGACAACTTCGCGGACCTGTTCGCCAGCGCCGACTACCTGAGCTCGTTCCGCACCACGCTCTGGTTCTCGGCGCTGGTGGCCTTCGGCGGCCTGGCGATCTCGCTGCTGCTGGCCGTGATGGCCGACCGCGTGGCGCGCGGCGCGGGGATCTACAAGACCCTGCTGATCTGGCCCTACGCGGTCGCGGCGGCGGTCGCCGGGGTCCTGTGGCTGTTCCTGTTCTCGCCCTCGGTCGGCATCCTGGCGGTCTACCTGGCGCGGCTCGGTTTCGACTGGAACCCGCGCCTGGACGGCACCGACGCCATGGCGCTGGTCGTCTTCGCCTCGATCTGGAAGCAGGTGTCCTACAACTTCCTGTTCTTCCTGGCCGGCCTGCAGTCCATCCCCCGCTCGCTGATCGAGGCCGCCGCCATCGACGGCGCCGGCCCCCTCCGGCGCTTCCGCACCATCGTCTTCCCGCTGCTCTCGCCCACGACCTTCTTCCTGCTGGTGATCAATTTCATCTACGCCTTCTTCGACACCTTCGCGGTGATCGACGTGGTCACGCAGGGCGGGCCGGGGCACGCCACCGACATCCTGGTCTACAAGGTCTACAACGCCGGCTTCAAGGGCCTGGACCTGGGCGCCTCCGCCGCCCAGTCCGTGATCCTGATGCTGATCGTCATCGGCCTGACGGCCCTGCAATTCCGCTACGTCGACCGCAAGGTGAACTACTGATGCCGACCGATCCCGACCCTTCCGGAGGCGCCCGTGGTTGAACGCCGCCCGCTGCTGGACATCGTCTCGCACCTCACGCTGATCCTGGGCGTGGCGGTGATCGCCTTCCCGCTGTACGTGGCCTTCGTGGCCTCCACCCAGACGGCCCAGGAAGTCGCCCGGGCGCCGATGTCCCTGATCCCCGGTCCCCATCTTCTGGAAAACTACTGGGCCGTGCTCAAGGGCGGCGCGATCAACACCCCGCCCGTGGGCCGGATGCTGTGGATCAGCACCTTCATGGCCCTGGCGATCGCCATCGGCAAGATCGCCATTTCCATGCTGTCGGCCTTCGCCGTGGTGTACTTCCGCTTTCCCCTGCGCATGCTGTGCTTCTGGATGATCTTCGTCACCCTGATGCTGCCGGTGGAAGTCCGCATCGCCCCCACCTACGCGGTCGTCGCCGACCTGGGCATGCTCAACAGCTACGCCGGCCTGACCCTGCCGCTGATCGCCTCGGCCACCGCCACCTTCCTGTTCCGGCAGTTCTTCCTGACGGTGCCCGACGAGCTGGTCGAGGCCGCCCGCATCGACGGCGCCGGCCCCATGCGCTTCTTCAAGGACATCCTGCTGCCGCTGTCGCGCACCAGCATCGCCGCCCTGTTCGTGATCCAGTTCATCTACGGCTGGAACCAGTACCTGTGGCCGCTGATCATCACCACGCACGAGGACATGTATCCCGTGGTGGTGGGCATCCGCCGCATGATCGCCGGGGGCGACAGCGTCACCGAATGGAACCTGGTCATGGCCACGGCCATGCTGGCGATGCTGCCGCCCGCCGCCGTCGTGATCCTGATGCAGAAATGGTTCGTCAAGGGCCTGGTCGATTCAGAAAAATAGGAAACCGCATCCCCCATGGCAACACTCAGCTTTCGCGACGTGCGCAAGACCTACCCGGGCGGCGTGGCCGTCATCCACGGCATCGACATGGAAGTCCGCGACGGCGAATTCGTCGTGATCGTCGGTCCGTCGGGCTGCGGCAAATCGACCCTGATGCGCATGGTGGCGGGCCTGGAATCCGTCACCGGCGGCGAAATCGCCATCGGCGGCCGGGTCGTCAACGACCTGGAACCCGCCGAGCGCGACATCGCCATGGTCTTCCAGAACTACGCGCTCTACCCCCACATGAGCGTCTTCGACAACATGGCCTATGGCCTGAAGATCCGCCGGCTGGGGCGCGACGAGATCCGCCGCCGCGTCGAGGACGCCGCCCGCATCCTGGAGCTGGACCAGTTGCTGCAGCGGCGTCCGCGCCAGTTGTCCGGCGGCCAGCGCCAGCGCGTGGCCATGGGCCGGGCCATCGTGCGCGAGCCGGCCGTGTTCCTGTTCGACGAGCCCCTGTCCAACCTGGACGCCAAGCTGCGCGTGCAGATGCGCCTGGAGATCCAGAAACTGCACCGGCGCCTGGGCACCACCAGCCTGTACGTCACCCACGACCAGGTCGAGGCCATGACGCTCGCCCACCGCATGGTCGTCATGAACAAGGGCGTGCCCGAGCAGATCGGCACGCCCGCCGAAGTCTTCGAGCGCCCCGCCACCGTCTTCGTGGCCGGATTCATCGGCTCGCCCCCCATGAACCTGCTGCGGGTGGACGTGGACGCGCAGGGCCGGGCGGCCGGCCCGGACGGCGTCGCCCTGCCCCTGTCCGCGCCGCCAGGACCCGCGCGCGCCCTGGTCCTGGGACTGCGTCCGGAACACCTGAGGCTCGGCGCGCCGGGCCTGCGGGCCCGGATCGAGATGATCGAGATCCTGGGGTCGGAACAGCTGATCCACGCCCGCTGGGGTGAACAGCCGCTGGTGCTGCGCTGCGCCGTGTCCGAAACCCGGGAACGGCCGCTCGCCGCCGGCGACGAGATCACGGCCGGTCCGGACGGCGAGCATCCGGCGCACTGGTTCGACGCCGGCACCGGGAAGCGCGTCGAGGCCTGAACCCGGCCGGCGCGCCGCGCCGGCCGTGGACTGCCGCGAGAACGGCCATGAAAAAACGGCGCAGCCCAAACCGGGCTGCGCCGTTTTTCCGCGTCCGGAGCGCCGCGCGGCGCCCCGGACATGGGCCGGCTTTTACTTGAAGACGGACTTGGAGCCGTCGGCGTGCCAGGTGAAGACGTCGAACTTGAAGGACTTGAGGTCGCCCTGCTTGTTCCACGAGATGTCGCCGATCGGGGTCTTGACCGAGTTGCTGTGCAGCCAGGCGGCGACCTTGGCCGGATCGTCCTTGCCCGCGCCCTTGATGCCGGCGGCGATGGCTTCGACGGCGGAATAGGCGGTCAGCTGGAAGGCGCCGCCCGGGTTGCGGTTCTTGTCCTTGAAGGCCTTGACCACGGCCGCGTTGGCCGGATCGGTGGTGAAGTCGGCCGGCAGGGT
This sequence comes from Castellaniella denitrificans, assembly GCF_042653765.1. Taxonomy (NCBI): domain Bacteria; kingdom Pseudomonadati; phylum Pseudomonadota; class Betaproteobacteria; order Burkholderiales; family Alcaligenaceae; genus Castellaniella; species Castellaniella denitrificans. The sequence continues at coordinate 603,272 of NZ_JBHSEZ010000028.1, forward strand.
CACCAGCATGCCTTCGACGGCGGGGCCGGCGATGGCGTTGATGTCCGGATTGCCCACGCCTTCGGGACCCATAAACTTGGCCTGCAGGCCTTGTTCGGCGCCCTGACGCAGCAGCAGGCCCATTTCGGGGTGGTAGCCGCCGTAGTAGACGAAATCGGCGCCCGAGGACTTGAGCTTGGTGATCACGGCGGAGTAGTCGCTGTCGCCGGCGTTGATGCCTTCGAACAGCACGACCTTGACGCCAGCCTTTTCGAGGTCGTTCTTGACGGCGGTGGCGATGCCCTGGCCGTACGACTGCTTGTCATGCAGCACGGCCACGGCCTTGGGCTTGATTTTCTGGATGATGAATTCCGCGGCGGCGGGACCCTGCTGGTCGTCGCGGCCGATGGTGCGGAAGATCATGTCGTAGTTCTTGCCGTCGGTCACCAGGGGCGAGGTGGCGGACGGGGAGATCATGACCACGCCTTCGTTGTTGTAGACGGGCGTGGCGGCGATCGTCGCGCCGGAGCACACGTGGCCCACGACGTAGTGGATCTTTTCGTTGACGACGCGGTTGGCCACGACCGGACCCTGCTTGGGTTCGCAGCCGTCATCGATCACGACGGCTTCCAGCTTGTTGCCCAGCACGCCGCCGCCGGCGTTGATGGTTTCGATCGCCGTGTCCACGCCTTCCTTGACCATGTCGCCATACTGCGTCAACGCCCCGGTGAAGGGCCCCGCGATGGCGATGCGGATGGTATCGGCATGCGCCACGGAAGAAAGCATCATGCCGGCGGCCAGGCCCAGTGCGGCTGCCATCGGCGTAAAGCGTACGTTCATAAGACCTCCTGTGAAAGACTTGGAAAAGAATACACGAAACCCCCGTGCAGCGGTCATTGCGCCGTACGGGGGTTTTCCCGATATCGCGTTGCGCGCCGAGGCGGAACGGCGCGCGGATCCAGGGTCAGGCCAGCAGGCTGCGCAACATCCAGGCGTTCTTTTCGTGCACGTCCAGGCGCTGCGTGAGCAGGTCGGCCGTGGGCTGGTCGTTGACGGCGTCGGCGCACTGGAAGGCCCGGCGCGCGGTGCGGGCGACCGACTCGTTGCCGTCGACCAGCATGCGCAGCATGTCTTCGGCCGAAGGCACGGACGCGGGTTCGGCGATGGAACTGAGCCGCGCGTATTCGGCGTAGGTGCCCGGCGCGTAATGCCCCAGGGCGCGGATGCGTTCGGCGATGGCGTCCAGCGCCTGCCACGTTTCCGTGTACTGCGTCATGAACAGCTGGTGCAGGGTGCTGAACATGGGACCGGTCACGTTCCAGTGGAAGTTGTGGGTCATCAGGTACAGCGTGTACGTGTCGGCCAGCGTCCTGGACAGTTCCGCCACGACCGCGGCGCGATCCTTGGCCGAGATGCCGATGTCGATCGGCAGGCCGCTGGACGGCGCGATGGCGGATTTCTTCGGGCTGGGTTTCTTGGCGGCCTTGGCCATGGAGCACTCCTTCGAAAAGTCTGTCACACGGCACCAGGATAGCATGGGGCCAGGCGCGCCGGCATTGACCCGGCGCAGGGCCGCGGGCATTGGCCTCAGCCCGCCTCGATGGCCACCGGAGCCGGGTCTTCGAGCATGGTGGCGCCCGGCATGCCGCAGTGGCGCACGGCCTGGATCAGGGCCTCGATGGCCGCCTGGCGCGGAAAGCTCTTGCGCCAGACCAGCACCACGCGGCGGTCGGGCGCCGGCGGCTTGAAGGGCACGAAGCGCAGCAGCCGGCTTTCGGCGCCCCGCATCCCCAGCGCGCTGGCCGGCAGGACCGTGATGCCGATGCCCGCGGCCACCATGTGGCGGATGGTCTCCAGCGAGGATCCCTCGAAGGTGCGCTGGATGCCCTCGCTGGAGGCCGAGAAGCGCGACAGTTCCGGACAGACTTCCAGCACCTGGTCTCGGAAGCAGTGGCCGGCTCCCAGCAGCAGCATGGTCTCTTCCTTCAGGCGGCCGGAATCGATCTGCTTTTCATCCGCCCAGGGATGGTTGTGCGGCAGGGCGACGTAGAACGGTTCGTCGTACAGGGGACATTGCGACAGGCCGGTGTCGGGCAGCGGCAGTGCGACGATGGCGCAGTCGATCTCGCCCTGGCGCAGCAGTTCCAGCAGCCGCGTGGTGTAGTTTTCCTGGAGCAGCAGCGGCATCTGGGGGGTGCGGCGGATCTGCTCGGGCACCAGGTAGGGCAGCAGGTACGGCCCCACGGTGTAGATCACCCCGACGCGCAGCGGACCTTCCAGCGGGTCGTGCCCCTGGCGGGCGATCTCGCGCAGATTGGCGCCCTCTTCCAGGACCTTCTGCGCCTGGGCGACGACGCGCAGGCCGATGGGGGTGATGCCGACTTCGGCGCCGCCGCGCTCGAACAGCACCACGCCCAGCTCTTCCTCCAGCTTGCGGATGGCCACCGACAGCGTGGGCTGGCTGACGAAGCAGGCTTCCGCGGCGCGCCCGAAATGGCGCTCCCGCGCCACGGCGACGATGTATTTCAGTTCGGTCAGGGTCATCGGGATTCCTCTCAACTGCGCAGGTACTGGTCGGCGCCCGCCATCCAGCGTTGCCGGTGGGCGCGGGCGTGCTCGGGAAAATCGGCCGACAGCCAGGCGGCGGCCTCGCGGGCCTGCTCCAGCAGGTCCTCGTCGGATTCCAGGTCGGCGAAACGCAGCAGGGCCTGGCCCGACTGGCGCAGGCCCAGGAGTTCCCCGGGGCCGCGCTGGGCCAGGTCGCGGCGCGCGATCTCGAAGCCGTCGGTGGTCTCATACATGGCGCGCAGGCGTTCGCGGGCGATGGCCGACAGCGGCGGCTGGTACAGCAGGACGCAGGTGGCCTCGCCGCCGCCGCGCCCCACCCGGCCGCGCAGCTGGTGCAGCTGCGCCAGGCCGAAGCGCTCGGCGTGCTCGATCACCATCAGGCCGGCATTGGGCACGTCCACGCCGACCTCGATGACGGTGGTGGCGACCAGCAGGTCGATGTCCCCGGCGCGGAAGGCGTCCATGACCTCCGATTTTTCGCGCGCCGGCAGGCGGCCGTGCATTAGGCCGACGCGCAGGTCCGGCAGGGCCGCGCGCAGCAGCTCGTGGGTATCGACGGCCGTCTGCAGCTGCAGGGCCTCGCTTTCCTCGACCAGGGGGCAGACCCAGTAGGCCTGGCGTCCGGCGCGCACGACCTCGCCCACGCGGGCCAGGACTTCGTCGCGGCGCCGGTCATCGAACAGGCGCGTGCGCACCGGCACGCGCCCCGGGGGCAATTCGTCCAGCACCGAAACGTCCATGTCGGCGAAGAAGGCCATCGCCAGGGTGCGCGGGATCGGCGTGGCGCTCATGCTGAGCTGGTGGGGGCGATACCGGGCCTGGTCGCCCTTGCGGTTCAGCGCCAGGCGCTGCCCCACGCCGAAACGATGCTGCTCGTCGCTGATCACCAGCCCCAGCGACTCGAACTCCACCTTGTCCTGGATCAGGGCCTGGGTGCCGACCGCCAGCCGCGCCTCGCCGGTGGCCATGGCCCGCAGGGCCCGGCGGCGCTCGGCGGCCGGCAGGCCGCCGGTGAGCCAGACCGCCGCCACGCCCAGCGGCGCCAGCCATTCGGACAGCTTGCGCCAGAGCTGCTCGGCCAGGATTTCCGTGGGCGCCATCACGGCGACCTGCGCGCCGGCCTCGATCGCCTGGGCGGCCGCGAGGGCGGCCACCAGGGTCTTGCCGCTGCCCACATCGCCCTGCAGCAGGCGGTGCATGGGATGCGTGCGCGCCAGGTCGCCGCCGATCTGCGCCACGGCGCGCGTCTGGGCGCCGGTGGGCTTGAACGGCAGGCTGGCCAGCAGGCGGCCCGTCAGGCTGCCGTCCCCCCGCAGGCCGCGGGCGGCCTGGGCGCGGCGCGCCGCCCGGGCGTCGGCCAGGGCCAGCTGCTGCGCCAGCAGTTCGTCGAACTTGATGCGCCGCCAGGCCGGATGGCTGTGTTCGGCCAGCGATTCCAGGGAAATGTCCGGTCCCGGATGGTGCAGCAGGCGCAGGGACGGCTCGAAGTCGGCCAGCCGGTAGGCCTCGCGCACGGCGGCCGGCAGGGTATCGCCCAGGTCGGCCTCGTCCAGGGCACGGGCGATGGCCTTGCGCAGGGCGGCCTGCGGCAGGCCCTGGGTCGTGGGATAGACCGGCGTCAGGGTGTCGGGCAGCGGCGTGCCCGGCTCGGTGATCAGGGGGTGCACGATCTCCAGGCCGTGGTAGCCCGCGCGGACCTCGCCGCGCGCGCGGACCCGCCGTCCGGCATGCAGGCGGGCCTGCTGGCCCGGATAGACGTGCAGCCAGCGCAGGCCCAGGCGGCCGGAATCGTCGGCCAGCGTGGCCTGCAGCTCGCGCCGGGGACCGAAACGGATTTCGCTGTCCACGATCTCGCCTTCGAACAGGGCGTGGACGCCGGGCCGCGCCTCGCCGATCGGCGTGATGCGGGTTTCGTCCTCGTAGCGCAGCGGCAGGTGCGTGGCGAAGTCGGCGGGGGCGCGCAGGCCCAGCCGCTCGAACAGGCGGGCCTGCGATACGCCCGCCGTCTTTCGGGCGCCGGTCGCGGCCCGGCGCGGCTTTTCAGCCGAGTTCACGGCGCATGGTCCGGCGGACGGCGGTGAGGGTCAGAGCGCCAGGATGGCTTCGACTTCGAACTGGGCGCCCTTGGGCAGGCTGGCGACGCCCAGCGTCGAACGCGCCGGATAGGGCTGGGGAATGATTTCCGCCATGATCGCGTTGGCGCTGGCGAACTTGCTGAGGTCCGTGAGGAACAGGGTGAGCTTGACGATGTCGTTCAGCGTGCCGCCGGCCGCCTCGATGACGGCCTGCATGTTGGCGAAGGACTGGCGGACCTGGCCCTCGAAGTTTTCCGACACCAGTTCGCCCGTGCCGGGTTCCAGCCCGATCTGGCCCGACAGGAAGACCAGCTTGCCGGCCGGCGCGCTGACCGCCTGGGAATACGGGCCGACGGCGGCCGGGGCGGCATCGGTGTGGATGATTGCCTTGCTCATGGTGGGGGACTCGGTAATGGTTAAAAGACTATCAGAGTGTACCGACCAATAGCGAAAAATAAAAGCGGGCGCGGGCGCCCGCCGCGCCTATTTTTCGGCGAAGGCGCGCTCGAAGACGTAATCCCCAGGCTCGCCGACGCCGGGCGAGGCGACGAAGCCGCGCGCGTCCAGCATGGCGCGGATGTCGGTCAGCATGGCCGGGCTGCCGCAGATCATGGCGCGATCGACGGCGGGGTCCAGCGGCGGCAGGCCGATGTCGCGGAACAGTTGGCCGTTTTCGACCAGCGTCGTCAACCGGCCCTGGTGCTCGTAGGGCTCGCGCGTCACCGTGGGATAGTAGATCAGCTTGTCGCGCACCATTTCGCCCAGATATTCGTCCTGGGGCAGCTCATGGCGGATGTAGTCGGAATAGGCCAGCTCGCTCACGAAGCGCACGCCGTGCGTCAGGATGACTTTCTCGAAGCGGTCGTAGACTTCCGGATCCTTGATGATGCTGAGGAACGGCGCCAGCCCCGTGCCGGTGGCGAACAGGTACAGGTGCCGGCCCGGGCGCAGGTCGTCGACCACCAGCGTGCCGACCGGCTTGCGGCTGACCAGGACGATGTCGCCCGGCTTCAGGTGCTGCAGGCGCGAGGTGAGCGGGCCGTTGGGAACCTTGATGCTGAAGAACTCCAGGTTGTCCTCGTGGTTGGCGCTGGCGATGCTGTAGGCGCGCATCAGCGGCTTGCCCTCGACTTCCAGGCCCAGCATCACGAAATGGCCGTTGTGGAAGCGCAGGCCTGGATCGCGGGTGGTCTTGAAGGAGAACAACGTGTCGTTCCAGTGACGCACGCTGAGGACTTGCTCGGAATTGAAAGCGGCCATGACTAAGGTCGGACTCCAGAATTCGGGGTATGGATGGGTATGAACAGATGGTACGGCGATGGCCGTGAAACGCAAGGCCAGACCTTGCGCAGCGCAGGGATTTTCTTGATTTCGCGCAAGATCGGGCGCGAAACCAGGCTCAACGACCGGGATCGCGGCGCATTTTAATACGTTCAGCTTGCTTTAAGCTGAACGCGATGATAAATTCCAATCGGTTTTGAGAATTGTTCTCATTTTTCATCCACTTGCACGAGCCGCCCCCATGCCGATCCGCCTCCGCGCCCTGCCCTTCGCCCGACGCCTGTCCCTGCTGGCCGCCGCTCTGCCGCTGATGGCGGGCACCGCCCTGGCGGCGGAAGTCAATCTGTACACCACCCGCGAACCCAAGCTCGTCGAACCGCTGCTCGCCGCCTTCACCCAGGATACCGGCGTCAAGGTCAACACGGTCTTCGTCAAGGACGGCCTGCTCGAGCGGGTGCGCGCCGAGGGCGCGCAATCGCCGGCCGACGTGCTGATGACGGTGGACATCGGCAACCTGCTGGACCTGGTGGACGGAGGCGTCACTCAGCCGGTCGATTCCGCCGCGCTGAAGGCCGCCATCCCCGCCAACCTGCGCGCGGCCGACGGCCAGTGGTTCGCCCTGTCGCTGCGCGACCGGGTCGCCTATGTCTCCAAGGACCTGGACATCCAGTCCTTCCATTACGAGGACCTGGCCGACCCGCGCTGGAAGGGCAAGGTCTGCATCCGCTCCGGCCAGCATCCCTACAACACCGCGCTCATCGCCGCCCTGATCGCCCACGACGGCGCCGAAGCCGCGGAACAGTGGCTGCGCGGCGTGAAGGCCAACCTGGCCCGTCCCGCCACCGGCGGCGACCGCGACGTGGCGCGCGACATCCTGGGCGGAATCTGCGACGTTGGCATCGCCAACGCCTACTACGCCGGCCACATGAAGAACGCGGCCGAAGGCAGCGACGCCCGCCGCTGGGGCGACGCCATCCGCGTCATCCGGCCCACGTTCAAGAACGCGCCGGGCACGCACGTCAACGTCTCGGGCGCCGCCGTGGCGCGCCACGCGCCGCACCGCGCCGAAGCCGTGCAGCTGCTGGAATACCTGGTCTCGGACAAGGCCCAGGGCCTGTACGCCCAAGCCAACTACGAATACCCCGTGAAGGCGGGCGTGGCGCTGGACCCGACCGTAGCGAGCTTCGGACCGTTGACGATCGACGCCCTGCCGCTGACCGAGATCGCCCGCCACCGCAAGCAGGCCAGCGAACTGGTCGACCGCGCCGGCCTGAACCGATGACGGGCCGATAGGCGGGGAACGCCATGATGGCGGCGAGCGGCCGGTTCCAGGCCTGGCCCTGGCACGCCGGAGCGGCCCTGGCGGCGCTGGGCGTGCTGGCGCCGGTCCTGGCCCTGGTGGGCCAGGCGGGCGCGGGTTCGGGTGCCCACTGGGGCCACCTGCTGCGATTCGTGCTGCCGGACGCGCTGGCCCAGACCCTGGGCCTGCTCGCCGGAGTGGGCCTGCTGGCCGCCGCCCTGGGCGTGGGCGCCGCCTGGCTGGTCACGGCCTACGATTTTCCCGGCCGCAGGATCCTGTCCTGGGCGCTGCTGCTGCCGCTGGCCGTGCCCACCTACATCGTGGCCTACGCCTACCTGGACATCCTGCACCCCATCGGCCCCGTCCAGGAAGCCGTCCGCGCCCTGCTGGGCTATTCGAGTCCGCGCGAATTCCGCCTGCCCGATCCGCGCGGCCTGCCGGGCGCCATCGTGCTGCTGGCCTTCGTGCTCTACCCCTACGTCTACCTGACCACCCGCAGCATGTTCGCCAGCCAGGCGGCCCACCTGATGGAAGCGGCCCGGCTGCTCGGCCACGGCCCCTGGAGCGCCTTCCGGCGCGTGGCCCTGCCGCTGGCCCGGCCGGCCATCGCCGTCGGCCTGTGCCTGGTGCTGCTGGAAACCCTGAACGACATCGGCGCCTCCGAATTCCTGGGCGTCCAGACCCTGACCGTCGCCATCTACACCACCTGGGTGACCCGTTCCGACCTGGCGGGCGCCGCCCAGATCGCGCTGGTGGCCCTGGCGCTGGTGACTCTCCTGATCACGGTCGAGCGCCAGGGCCGCCGGCGCCTGCGCTACACCGGCAGCCGCCGGGCCGCGCCGATCCGGCGGCGCAGGCTGCGCGGCCCGGCGGCCTGGTTCGCCGTTTTCCTGGGCCTGGCGCCCGTCCTGATCGGTTTCGCCGCACCCGCCGCCTACCTGCTGGCGCTCGTCCTCGAACGGCTGGGCGCGGGCCAGGGCCCCTCGCCCGCCCTGCTGCGCGCCGCGGGGCAGACGCTGGCGGTCTCCGCCCTGGCCACGGCCATCGCCCTGGCCATCGGCCTGGCCATCGCCTGGAGCCGCCGCATCCTGCCGCGGACGGGCGTCCGGCTGCGCGCCCTGTCCCGGCTGACGACGCTGGGCTACGCCGTGCCCGGCACCGTCCTGGCGATCGGCCTGCTGTTTCCCCTGATGGTGATCGAACGGGGCCTGGCGGCGCTGCGCGCGGCGACCGGCCTGGACCCGGCGGGCCTGGTGCTGCTGGGCACCCCGGCCGCGCTGGCGCTGGCCTACGTGATCCGCTTCCTGGCGATTCCCGTGGGGACGCTGGAAGCGGGCCTGGACCGGATTCCACCGTCGCTGGACCAGGCCGCGCGCCTGCTGGGCGAAAACGTCCACGGCATGCTGCGCCGCGTCCACCTGCCCCTGCTGCGCCCGGCGCTGGCCGCCTCGGCGCTGCTGGTGTTCGTGGACGCGATGAAGGAACTGCCCGCCACGCTGCTGCTGCGGCCCCTGAATTTCGACACCCTGGCGACCTGGCTGTATGCCGAGGCCGCGCGCGGCACCTACGAGGAAGGCGCCATCGCCGCCCTGGGCATCGTCGCCGCCGGCCTGCTGCCCGTGATCCTGCTGGCCCGCCTGCTGGACCGCCCCTCCGCCTGAGACCCGATATGCTGGAACTGGACCGGATTTCCCTGAGCTACGCCGCCGACGGCGGCCGGCGCGACGTGCTGCGCGAACTGAGCCTGACCCTGGAGACCGGCCAGATCGCCTGCCTGCTGGGCGCCTCGGGCTGCGGCAAGACCAGCGTGCTGCGCGCCATCGCCGGCTTCGAACCGCTGGACGGCGGCTCGATCCGGCTGGACGGGCGGCTGCTGTCGGGCGAAGGCGCCCGCGTCGAGCCCGAGCACCGGCGCGTGGGCATGATGTTCCAGGACTATGCGCTGTTCCCCCACCTGGACGTGGCGGCCAACGTCGGCTTCGGCCTGCGCCGCCTGGACGCGGCCGAGCGCGGCCGGCGCGTGCGCGCCCTGCTGGACCTCGTGGGCCTGGCGGGCCAGGAGGCGCGCCGCCCCCATGAGCTGTCCGGCGGGCAGCAGCAGCGCGTGGCACTGGCCCGGGCGCTGGCGCCCGAGCCCGACCTGCTGCTGCTCGACGAGCCTTTTTCCAACCTGGACGTGGACGCCCGCGAAAGGCTGGCCTTTGAACTGCGCGACCTGCTGAAGGCGGCGGGACGCACCGCCCTGGTGGTCACCCACAACCAGGCGGAGGCCTTCGCCGTGGCGGACCGGATCGGCATCCTGAACGAGGGTCGGCTGGCCCAATGGGACACGCCCTACGGCATGCACCACCACCCCGCCACGCCGGACATCGCGGCCTTCATCCACCGCGAGGCCCTGATGGCCCGGCGCGCGCAGGCCAGCCTGCGCGGCGCGCCCCCGGCCGCCGCCTGAGCGGTTCGAGACGCCGGCGCCCGACATCAGTCCTCGTCGGGCCGATCCGTGTCCGGTTCGTCGAGCCCCAGTTCCCGGCACTTGCGGGTCAGCGTGTTGCGGCCGATCCCCAGGCGCAGTGCGGCCTCGCCCCGGCGGCCTGCGGCCTGGCGCAGGCCGGCCCGCAGCAGCGTGCGCTCGAAGTCCCGCTGCAGGGCGTCCATCACGCCGGGTTCGCGGCGGGCCAGCCGGCCCTGCGCCTCGGCTTCCAGCGCGGCGCGCCAGTCGGGCCGGACCGCCGCCGCGGCGTCTCCAGCCGCGGCCGGCGCCGCAGCGCCCCGCCCCGGTTCGCCCTCCGGTCCGGCCGCGGCCGTCCGGAAGGGATCGGCGGCCTCGGCGCCCAGGATCTCCGGCGGCAGGTCCTCCAGCCCGACTTCGGCGCTGGGCGCCATCACCGTCAGCCACTGGCAGACGTTCTCCAGCTGGCGGATGTTGCCGGGGTAGTCGAAGCGCCGCAGCGCTTCCAGCGCGGCGGGATCGGGCCGGCGCACCGGCACGCCGAGTTCCGCGGCGCTGCGCGCCAGGAAGTGCCGCGCCAGGGCCTCGATGTCCTCGCGGCGCTCCCGCAGGGGCGGCAGGCGCAGGCGGATGACGTTCAGGCGGTGAAACAGATCGGCGCGGAACAGGCCCGCGCGCACCCGCTCTTCCAGCGGCTGGTGGGTCGCGGCCACGATGCGCACATCGGCGCGGACGGGCCGCGCGCCGCCCACCCGGTAGAAGGCGCCCTCGGCCAGCACCCGCAGCAGGCGGGTCTGCAGCTCGGCCGGCATGTCGCCGATCTCGTCCAGGAACAGCGTGCCGCCGTCGGCTTCCTCGAAGCGCCCCCGGCGCGACTGGACTGCCCCGGTGAAGGCGCCGCGCTCGTGGCCGAACAGCTCGGCTTCCAGCAGGTCGCGCGGAATCGCGGCCGCGTTCACCGCCACGAAGGGGCCGGCGGCGCGGCGGCTGTGCCGGTGCAGGGCCCGGGCCACGAGTTCCTTGCCGGTCCCCGATTCCCCGGTGATGAGCACGGTGGCGCCGGACTGGGACAGGCGGCCGATGGCGCGGAACACGTCCTGCATGGCCGGCGACTGCGAGGGCGCCATTTCCGCCTCGCCGAGCACGGCCCCCGCATCGGCGGAGTCCTCCCGGACGCCGTCCGCCCCGGCGCGCGACGGCGCCGACTGGGCGGCGCGGCCGACCAGTTCCACGGCGGCCTGGATGTCGAAGGGCTTGGCGAGATAGTCGAAGGCGCCCTGCTCGAAGGCCGCCACGGTCGTGTCCAGGTCGGTATAGGCCGTCATCATGATGACGGGCAGGCCCGGCAGGCGCGCGCGCACCGCCGACAGCACGGTCAGCCCGTCGGGGCCCGGCATGCGGATGTCGGACACCAGCACGGCCGGCGCGCGCGGATCCGCCGCGCCCTCCAGGGCGTCGAGCGCTTCTTTCAGCGCCGCGCCGTCGGCGAAGCTGCGCACCGGCCAGCCCGCCTTGTCCAGGGCTTTTTCCAGCACCCAGCGCATGCCGGGCTCGTCGTCCAGGATCCAGATGGTGTTCATGCGGTTCCCTGCCTCATGCTCATGCGACTTCCAGCGGCAGCAGCAGCCGGAATTCCGTGCGGCCGGGGACGGAATCGAATTCCAGCAGGCCGCCTTGCCGTTGCAGGCATTCCTGGGCCAGGCTCAGGCCCAGGCCGGTGCCCTGCGCCCGGCCGGTCACCAGGGGGTGGAAGAGCTTGTCGCGCAGGGCCTCGGGCACGCCCGGGCCGTTGTCGGCGACCGCGATCCTCAGCCCCATGCGGTGCTGGCCGTCGGCCAGCATGGGCTGGTGCAGGATGCGGGTGCTGAGATGCAGCGCGGGCGCGTCCAGCCCCGGGGTCTCGGCCAGCGCCTGCGCGCCGTTGCGCGCCACGTTCAGCAGCGCCTGCAGCAACTGGTCGCGGTCGGCGCGCATGTCCGGCACCGAGGCGTCGTAGTCGCGCTCCAGGCGGATCCGCTCGCCGAATTCCAGGCGGATCAGCGACAGGACGCGCTCGCACAGCTCGTGGACGTTGAAGACGCTGGGCGCGGCGGCGGGCTGGCTGGGGGAAGCCAGCCGGGTCACCAGATCGGCCAGCCGGTCGGCCTCGGCCACGATCACCCGGGTGTATTCGCGCAGGTCGTCGCGCGGCAGTTCCATTTCCAGCAGCTGGGCGGCGGCCCGCAGGCCCGCCAGGGGGTTGCGCACCTCGTGGGCCAGGTTGCGCAGGGTTTCGCGCTGCGCCTCCTGGCGGCCCCGGGCCAGCCGCAGGTCGTCCAGGTGGACGCCCTGGTGGACCGGGATCTCGATCAGCCAGGCCCAGGGCTGGCCCCGCAGCGGGGTCTTCAGGACGCTGTCGAAGCCGTCCAGCCAGGGCTGCGCGGGCTGCTCCGCCAATTGGCGCCGGGACTGGCCCAGCAGTTCCTCCGCCGCGCCGTTGGCGTGGCGGATGCGGAAGGACTCGTCCAGCAGCAGGACCGCGGTGCGCAGCAGGTCGAGGCCGGACGTGTCCATCGCACGTCCTAGAGCGCGTAGTACATGTCGAATTCGACCGGGTGCGGGGTCACGCGCAGGCGGTCGAGCTCGTTGGCCTTCAGGTCCAGGTAGGCGTCCAGCAGGTCGTTGCTGAAGACCCCGCCGCGCGTCAGGAACTCGCGGTCGCGGTCCAGGGCTTCCAGCGCCTGGTCCAGCGACGAGCACACCGTCGGGATCTTGGCGTCTTCTTCCGGCGGCAGGTCGTACAGGTTCTTGTCGGCCGGATCGCCCGGGTGGATCTTGTTCTGGACACCGTCCAGGCCCGCCATCATCAGGGCCGAGAAAGCCAGGTACGGGTTGGCCAGCGGGTCCGGGAAGCGCGACTCAACGCGGCGCGCCTTGGGGTTGCTGACGTAGGGGATGCGGATCGAAGCCGAGCGGTTGCGCGCGGAGTATGCGAGCTTGACCGGGGCCTCGTAGTGCGGCACCAGGCGCTTGTAGGAGTTCGTGCCCGGATTGGTGATGGCGTTCAGGGCGCGGGCGTGATGGATGATGCCGCCGATGTAGTACAGGGCGAATTCCGACAGGCCGCCGTAGCCGTTGCCGGCGAACAGGTTCTGGCCGTCCTTCCAGATGGACTGGTGCACGTGCATGCCCGAACCGTTGTCGCCCACCACGGGCTTGGGCATGAAGGTCGCGGTCTTGCCGTAGACGTGGGCCACGTTGCGGATCACGTACTTCATGATCTGGGTCCAGTCGGCACGCTGCACCAGGGTGGAAAAGCGGGTGCCGATCTCGAGCTGGCCGCAGTTCGCGACCTCGTGGTGGTGGACCTCGACGGGCACGCCCATCTGCTCCATCAGCAGGCACATTTCCGAACGCATGTCGGCGAAGGAATCGATCGGCGGAACGGGCACGTAGCCGCCCTTGACGGCCGGACGGTAGCCCAGGTTGTTGCCGTTGGCCTCGTTGGCGTTGGACCAGGCGCCCTCGTCGGACGAGATCTTGACGAAGCTGCCGCTCATGTCCGCGTTCCAGCTCACGCCGTCGAAGACGAAGAACTCGGGTTCCGGACCGAAATAGGCGGTGTCGCCCAGGCCGCTGGACTTCAGGTAGGCCTCGGCGCGGCGGGCCAGGGAACGCGGGTCGCGGTCGTAGCCCTTCAGGTCGGACGGCTCGACCACGTCGCAGGTCAGGATCAGCGTGGTTTCCTCGCGGAAAGGATCCAGGCGGGCGGTCCCGGCGTCCGGGATCAGGATCATGTCGGACGCCTCGATGCCCTTCCAGCCGGGCAGCGACGAGCCGTCGAAGGCGACGCCCGATTCCATCCGGTCCTCGTCCATCTGGCTGGCGGGAACGGTCAGGTGGTGTTCCCGACCCAGGGTGTCGGTAAAGCGGCAATCCACGAACGCCACTTCGCGTTCGGCGATCATCTGCACAACGTTTTCAGGGGTGGACATAAAAGCTCCTGCGCCAAGTCATGTCGTCAAAGGGAAAAGCCCGAGGCTTCGTCGGTTTCATTAGCAATGATCGTGCCAGCTTTCCAGGCCAGGATTCCAGAAGGAAGGACCTGCTGGACGGACACCGGACCGGCCACGGCGGCGCATGGATGCACCATTCAGGTGCACATTCTAGTGCTTTTGGTGCAATGGCCGCACTTTTTCAGTGCAGGCCGCCCGGTTCCATGTCCAGTCCGGCACCCGGCGGCGCCGGATCGCCCGCCGCGCACACTCGGCGGACGCTCAGGTCAGGAACTCCATCTGCAGTTCGTTCAGGAAGCTCCAGCCCCGGGGCGTGGCGCGGATGCGGTCCAGGCCGGGTTCGAGCAGGCCGCGCTCGACCGCGCGGCGCATGGCCGGCAGGATGGCCATCAGCGACAGGCCGGTGCGCTCGATGAACAGCCCGCCTTCGACGCCTTCGCGCAGGCGCAGGGCGTTGAGCATGAACTCGAAGCCCAGGTCGTCGTGGCTCAGCTCGCGGCGTTCGACCACGTGGCCGCCGGCGCCCTCGGTCGCCAGCCGCATCCAGGCGTCCGGCATGCGCGCCCGCGCCTGGCGCGTGATGCGGTCCTGGAAGGAGATCTTCGAATGCGCCCCCGGGCCGATCCCCAGGTAGTCGCCGAAGCGCCAGTAGTTCAGGTTGTGCTGGCAGGCCTGGTGGGGCCTCGCGTAGGCCGAGACCTCGTAGCGGTCGAAGCCCGCCGCCTGGATCAGTTCCGCCACCCTGTCCTGCATGGCCGCGCCCAGTTCATCGTCCGGCACCCGGGGCGGGTATTTGGCGAAGACCGTGTTGGGTTCCAGCGTCAGGTGGTACAGCGACAGGTGTCCCGTGCCGAAGGCCAGGGCCTCGCGCACGTCCCGTTCGCACTCGGCCAGAGTCTGCTCCGGCAGCGCGAACATCAGATCCAGGTTGACCCGGTCCACGGCGCGCTGGGCCATTTCGATGGCCGCGCGCGCCTGGGCGGCGTCGTGGATGCGTCCCAGGCGGCGCAGCTTGTCGTCGTCGAAGCTCTGGATGCCGAGCGAAATCCGGTTCACGCCGGCCTGGGCGTAGCCCTGGAACCGGGCCGCCTCGGCGGTGCCGGGATTGGCCTCCAGGGTGATCTCCACGTCGGGAGGCAGGTTCAGGTAGGCGCGGAACAGGCCGATGATCCGGTCGATCGCCTCGGCCGACAACAGGCTGGGCGTGCCGCCGCCGAAGAACACCGTCGAGACCGGCCGGCCCCAGACGTCGGGCACGGCCTGCTCCAGATCGGCCTGCAGGGCCCGCAGGTAGTCTTCTTCCGGCAACTCGCCGGAACGTTCGTGCGAATTGAAGTCGCAATACGGGCACTTGTGCACGCACCAGGGCACGTGCACGTACAGCGACAGCGGCGGCAGCGCCGCCAGGCCGGGCCTGCCGCGCACGCCGGGGCGGCCGTCGCCTGCGCGTTCGGGCGCGGGAACGGGAACCAGGCGCTTCATCGGCTTCCCCGCTCCCCGCCCTGGTCCTGGCCGAACTCATCGCGCAGCGCCCGCAGCAGGCCGCGTAAGGCGCGGGCGCGGTGGCTGAGGATGTTCTTCTGCTCCAGGGGCAGCTCGGCGGCGGTCATGCCCAGGTCGGGCAGGTAGAAATACGGGTCGTAGCCGAAGCCGTTGGCGCCCCGGGGGGCGTTCAGGACCTCGCCGTCCCAGGAGCCCTCGACCACGATCGGACGCGGGTCGTCGGCGCTGCGGACGTAGACCAGGACGGCGACGTAGCTGCCGCGCCGGTCGGCCTGGCCGGCCATCTCGGCCACCAGCCGGGCATTGTTGGCTTCGTCCGAGCGCACGCCGCCCGGCGCCTGGGCGTAGCGCGCCGAATGCACGCCGGGCGCGCCGCCCAGGGCATGCACGCACAGGCCGGAATCGTCGGCCAGCGCCGGCAGGCCCGTGGCGCGGCTGGCATGGCGCGCCTTGGCCAGGGCGTTTTCCACGAAAGTATGGAACGGCTCGTCGGCCTCGGGCACGCCCAGCGCGCCTTGCGGCACCATCTCGATGCCGGCCGCCGACAGGCTGGCGGAAAATTCCTTCAACTTGCCCGGGTTGCCCGAGGCCAGCACGACCTTTTTCATCGCAGGGCCGTCCCAAGATGGAAAACGCCCCCTTGGGGGGCAGCAAGCCGCAGGCGCAGCGTGGGGGCTATTTTTTTCATGCGGCCTCCAGCGCGGCGGCCTGCGCGCGGATCAGCGCCTGGATGCCGGCGGTCGCCAGATCCAACAGGCCATCCAGTTCGTCGCGGCGGAAACTGCCGCCCTCGCCCGTGCCCTGGACCTCGACGAAATCCCCGGCGCCGGTCATGACCACGTTCATGTCGGTGTCGCAGGCGGAGTCCTCCGGGTAGTCCAGGTCCAGAACCGGCCGCCCGTCCACGATGCCGACCGAGACGGCGGCCACCTGGCCGCGCAGCGGGTCGGCCGCCAGTTGGCCGCCGGCCATCAGGGCGCGCACGGCCAGGGCCGCCGCCACCCAGGCGCCGGTGATGCTGGCGCAACGGGTGCCGCCGTCGGCCTGCAGCACGTCGCAGTCCAGGTGCAGGGTGCGTTCGCCCAGCGCCCGCATGTCGAACACCGCGCGCAGGCTGCGGCCGATCAGGCGCTGGATTTCCTGGGTGCGGCCGCTCTGCTTGCCCCGGGCCGCCTCGCGGTCGCCCCGGGTGTGCGTGGCGCGCGGCAGCATGCCGTATTCCGCCGTGACCCAGCCCTGGCCCCGCCCCTTCAGGAAGGGCGGCACCTTGTCCAGCACGCTGGCGTTGCACAGCACGCGGGTGTCGCCCATGCAGGCCAGCACCGAGCCTTCGGCATGGCGCGTATAGCCGGTCAGCAGCTCGATGCGGCGCAGCTCGTCCGGCCGGCGGCCGGACGGCCGCGCGGGGGCGGAGTCGGAATTCGAGGGGATCGTCATGAAGAAATTTCCTGCCATGAGGCCCGAGAGGGCCGGACTACAATAAGGCCCCATTGTAGATAAACGCCGACGAGACCGCCCCATGATCCGCAGCATGACCGCCTTTGGCTCCGCCCGACTGGACTCCGACGCCGGGTCGATCAGCGCCGAGATCCGCAGCGTCAACAACCGCTTCCTCGACCTGAGCCTGCGGATCCCGGAAGACCTGCGCTTCGCCGAATCCCGCTTGCGCGACCTCGTCGGCCGTCAGGCCCTGCGCGGCAAGGTCGAGCTCAAGCTGTCCTACGCCGCGATCGACCGCGAGGCCCTGCGCCCCCTGGATCCCGAAGCCGTGCGCGCGCTGGCCGAGCAACTGCAATGGGCGCGCCGATTCATCCCCGACCTGCCCGCGCCGACGCTGGCCGAACTGCCGCGCGAAGGCGCGCTGCGCGGCGGCCTGGACGCCGAAGTCTGGCTGCCCCTGTGCGAACGGGCCTGCGAGCAGGCCCTGGAGGAATTCGGCGCCACGCGGCTGCGCGAGGGCGCCCGGCTGGCGCAGGCCATGCTGGCCATGGCCGGCGAAATCGACGCCATCGTCGCGCGCGTGGAAGCCGAGCTGCCGGCCCTGGTGCGGCAGCACCAGGATCGCGTCGCCCAGCGCCTGCGCGAGGCCCTGGAGGCCGCCAGCCCGGAGGGCTTCGCCGCCATCGGCGGGGCCGAACTGACCGCCCGCATCGCCCAGGAAGCCAGCCTGTTCGGCCTGCGCGTGGACGTGGCCGAGGAGCTCACCCGGCTGCGTTCCCACCTGCAGGAACTGCGCGAAATCCTGTCTGGCCAGCATGCGTCCTCCGCGCGCGGCGGCAGCGGCAAGCGCCTGGACTTTCTGTTCCAGGAAATGAACCGCGAGGCCAACACCCTGGGCTCCAAGGCCGCCGCCCTGACCGTCACCCAGGCCGCCATCGACCTGAAGCTGCTGATCGAGCAGATGCGCGAGCAGGCGCAGAACATCGAATAGCAGGCCGTCCAAGTCCGCAGATGCATGCGGCGTGATGGCTTGTTCAGAGGTGCCCTGGACTCGCCTCTCATGGACCCATGACGCAATGGTCCATGCCGTGCTCCCTTGTCAGCCATCCTCGCCTACCATTCAGTTCGGCGCCTATCCTCTCTTGTTTCAAAAACTAATATGAGCACCGCATTTGAAAGCATCAAACAGGGTCTGCAGGAAGCCATCGCCCATGCCAAGGGGGACGAACGCAGCGTCCGCACGCATCGCCCACGCGCCATCGATGTGAAGGCCGTGCGCGCCAGGACAGGCATGACGCAGGAACAATTCGCCGCCCTCTTCGGCTTTTCCACGGCCACCTTGCGACACTGGGAGCGCGGCGACCGCGCCCCGCGCGGCCCGGCGCTGGTGCTGCTCAATGTGATCGACCGCAACCCGCAAGCCGTCATCGAAGCGCTGGTCTGACGCCGCAACCCCACAGCACAAACCCCCACAGCACAAAACCAGAGGGTGCGCTTCCTAGGCGCGCTGCCGCCGCCGGGCCCTGGCCCGACGCCAGGCGCGCAGGTCGATCTGGCGGCGCATGCGGACGCTCTCGCGCAGCCGCCGGGTATGGGCCGAGATCACGTCGCCCCGGGTCAGCATGCCCAGCATGCGGGTCGGGTCGGCAGGGTCGACCACCAGCAGCCGGCCGACGTTCTCCACCGCCATGTGATCGGCCGCCTGGCGCAAGGTGTGCGCCGGCGTCACCACCACGGGGGGACGGCGGATCAGGTCGCCCAGCCGCGCCTGCCCGGACCACTTCGCGTCGAAGAACGTCCTGCGCGTCAGCACTCCGAGCACCTGGCCCGCGGCGCTCAGGACGGGATAGCCTTGATGCTGGGACTCGGGGGTGGCGCGCGCGATCCAGGCGCGCACCTCGCCGATGGTCTGGTCGGCGCGCAGGGTCACCACGTCGCGCTCGCAGGCGTCGCCGACCAGGATGCGCTCCAGGTAATCGGCCTTGTATTCCGACGGCACGCGCACGCCCCGGCGGGCGATCTTTTCCGTCATGATGGTGTTGCGCATCATCATCGCCGACACCAGGTAGGCGGCCGTGCAGGCGCCCAGCAAGGGCAGCAGCCCCGCCGGCTGGCCAGTGGTCTCGAAGGCGAAGATGACGGTCGTGAGCAGGGCCCGCGAGGCGCCGGCGAAGAGCGCCGCCATGCCGACCAGCGCCGCGATGCGCGGATCGATTCCCAGCCACGGCGCGGCATGGCCCAGCAGCAGGCCGACCATGGCACCCAGCGCCCCGCCGATGGTGAACATGGGCGCCAGCGTCCCGCCGGACGTCCCGCTGCCCAGGCAGACCGACCAGGAAATGAATTTCATCAGGCACAGCCAAGCCAGCGCGCCCATGGCCAGGCGCCCGTTGAGGATGTCCTCGATGTTCACGTAGCCCACGCCCAGCGTCAGCGGCGCCATCCAGCCCACCAGGCCCACCACCACGGCGCCCAGCGCGGGCCACCACATCCAATGGATCGGCAGCCGCTCGAAACCGTCCTCGATGGCATAGACGACCCGCGTCACCCAGACGCCGAGCACGCCGATGAACGCCCCGATCAGCACGTAAACCGCCAGCGCGGCGCCGCCCGGCGTGGACACCGGATCCATGAGGAACACGGGCGTGGAGCCCATCAGCAGGTCGCGCACGCCGGTCGCGGCGACGCAGGCCAGCGCCACCGGGATCAGGGAACGGCCGCGCAGTTCGAACAGCAGCAGCTCCACCGCCAGCGCCACGGCCGACACCGGCGCGGCGAACACGGCCGCCATGCCGGCCGCCGCCCCGGCCGCCAGCAGCACCTTGCGCTCGCTGGCCGTCACTTTCATCAGCTGGCCGATCAGCGAGCCCAGCGCGCCGCCCGTGGCGATGATCGGCCCTTCGGCGCCGAAAGGGCCGCCCGTGCCGATCACGACCGCCGAGGACAGTGGCTTGAGCAGCGTGATGCGGGTCGGAATGCGCGATTCGTTGAGCAGGACCTGTTCCATGGCCTCGGGTATGCCATGCCCCCGGATCGCCTTCGAACCCCAGCGCGCCATGCCGCCGGCGATCAGGCCGCCGACGACCGGCACGCCGATCACCCAGGCGCCCAGGCGCGGCACCGCGCCGGCCGGCGAGCTGAACGCGGTGGACCAGACGCCGTAGAAGCTGAGGTTGGTGATCAGCCCGATCAGCTTCATCAGCAGCCAGGCCACGCAGGCCGCCGCCACCCCCAGCAGGATCGACACGCCGATGAGCCGCATCAAGCGCGCGTCGAAACGGGTCAGGCCGCGCGGCATGCGCACCTGCGCCAGGCTCAGCCCCAAGTCGGGCGCCACGGGCAGGCCGCCGACCTGGCTCTGCTCCAGCGACGGCAAGGGGTGATCCGGCGGAGCCTGATCCTGGGAAGGTTGTTCTGGCATGGGCAAGGAAACTCCGGCCTTCTGAATCCAAAGGCAACCTTCTATTATGAAGCTTCAAGCTTTAAGGAAGCTGAGCGCCCGGCCGCCGCGCGCAAGCCGCCGCCATGGGCCCGATACCGGCCCGGGAGGGAAATCCCTATTTCGGCACCGACTTGATGCAAGTTAAGGCGCCCGGCGGGAAAGAAAGATCTCCCCGCCCCGAGTCCCTCGTGCCCCGTCTCCGGATCCAGAATTTATGAATCTCATGTAAAACATTAATATGATTCAATAATATATTGAAAATAAACAATGATAATTAGCCATTCATGCCATCCGGAACCCGATTATAGGATCCCCTCCCATCTCGCGCCGCAGCAAAGAAAACCATCGTTTGATGCTTTCTTGATCGATCCCTCATCAACCATATCCCTACTCCAGGGTGATGGCTTCGGGCCGCCCGTCCACCCCCGCTCCTAGACTGTCCCTGCCATCCACAACCCGGAGGAGAGGCAATCATGGCGCAACGCATCATCGATGGGGTGCTGTCGGCCCTGGCTGGCCTGGTCAGCGTGCTGCTGTCCTGGCCCTATTGGCGGGATTTCGAGTACTGGCCGGAATCCCATGCCATGTGGTGGTTGTACATCGCCGCGGGCTACGTCCTGGCGGTCTACGTGTTCTACGTCTTCCTGGGCAGCCTGCGCACCCTGTTCCTGCACGACGAGCAGGCGCGGGCGCCGGCATCGGGGCGCGACGGCCTGGCGCGGGAGGAACGGCCATGAGCTGCCTGAACGGTACCGACTGCCGCGAAACGGCCAAGCGCCGCTCCGCCCTGGCCGTGCTGGCGCTGATGCTGGCGATCTTCCTGCTGTTGTCCGTCTGGTCCTTCCTGCCTTCGCGCGGCCAGGCCGTCCCCGACGGGATCCAGTACGGCGGGGCCGGCGCGGTGGAAGGCAAGCGCGTCTTCCAGGCCTACAACTGCATGGGCTGTCACACCATCGTCGGCAACGGCGCCTATTTCGGCCCCGACCTGACGCGCATCCACGCCGACGCCGGACCCGCCTGGCTGGCCGCCTTCCTGCCTTCGGCGGGGGGCTGGCCCACGTCCGCCGCCGTCCGGGTCCAGCTGCAGAACCCGGCGGTCCGGGAGGACGCGGGCACCGACGACCTGCAGGCCTATCTGCGGCGCTACCCCGGCGCGGCCGAACGCCTGGAACGGCGCGGCGGCCAGCACACCCTGATGCCCAACCTGCCGCTGGACGCCCGCGAGGTCACGGCGCTGATCGCCTTCCTCAAGTACACCTCGGCCCTGCACACCGAAGGCTGGCCGCCCAAGCCGCGCGAGGACCGGCGGATTCCCGCCGGCCTGGCCTGGCTGGCGCA
>NZ_JBHSEZ010000029.1:0-79154 GCF_042653765.1 Castellaniella denitrificans
TGTCTGGCGGTGTGTACAGCTACAGCTACACGCTGACCTCGGCGACGACCGATGGCGTCGGCGTGGAGAGCGACGACTTCACGGTGAAGGTCACCGACAGCGATGGCGATGAGGCCACGGCGGGCCTGACGGTCGAGATCGTGGACGATGTGCCGACGATCGGCGATACCGTCGCCCAGGTGGAACTGTGGGGAGGCGATGGCACGATCCATGAGGTGAGCGGCACGCTCGACGGCCTGAATTTCGGGGCGGATGGTGCGCAGGATGTAGCTGTGGATGGCGCCACCACGTCGGCCGGGTATGACCCCGACGACAGTAGCTGGACGTTCACGTTCGAGGATGGCGGCAAACTGACCATTTCCACGGATGGTTCGTACACCTATACGTCATCGCAGCCGTTCCCGGGCGACAAGACGTTCGAGATCACGGTGACGGACGGCGATGGTGATACCGACACGGGCACCTTGAAGCTGGATATGCCGGACTACGCGAAGGACAGCGGCGATAACAGCGACAATGTCCTGACCGGCAGCCCCAGCGATGGCGGCGCGGATGGCTACGTCAACGACACCATCCTCGGCGACGCGGGTGGCCAGCAGATCGTACAGCAGGGTGAAAGCTACAACATCGGCATCATGCTCGATATTTCGGGAACCATGAATGCGCTCACGGGATACGACAAGGATGGTAATGCCACCAGCGGGCCGGATGGCGTGACGCGCTATGAGGCGGCTGTTAACGCGCTCTCGAATCTGCTCAACAGCTTGGAAGGCCATGATAATACGATTAATCTGTCGAT
Source organism: Castellaniella denitrificans (assembly GCF_042653765.1). Classification (NCBI taxonomy): domain Bacteria; kingdom Pseudomonadati; phylum Pseudomonadota; class Betaproteobacteria; order Burkholderiales; family Alcaligenaceae; genus Castellaniella; species Castellaniella denitrificans. The sequence continues at coordinate 800 of NZ_JBHSEZ010000029.1, forward strand.
CGTGACCTTTGCGACTTATGCGGAAGATCCTTTGCAAATCACCTTGAAGGATGGAGTCTACACTTATACCTATACTGAGCACATTAATGGTCGGATATCAATATCCACACAGGAATTTAATAATTTTCAGGATCTAGTCAATCGAGTTCTAAAGGATATTCCTCCCGCTTATGAAATGGACAGCCCTTTTGGGGCTACGGATCAGGGGCTAGCCGCACAGGAAATGACGCAGTGGCTGGAAGCGTTGCAAAAGGCCGGCGCTGCGGGAGATCACACCCATATCTATCTCGTGACCGATGGGAACCCTAATCCAGTAGTTGATCATGGCAGTGCCGGTATTGATGGTGATATCAGAGTCTTAAAGAAACAAATCGAGAACATGGGTGGCGGCAATCCGGATGCCGATGGTTTCCTGCATACGATCGGGATGGGTAAGGATGATCCTTCAGATCGGGAGGCCCCCAGCCGGGACAACCTTGAAAAATGGTCCAGCGACGGCACGACGCAATTCATCAACAATCCGAAGGATCTGTCGGCGGAGCTGACCGGCGGCAAGGAATGGGAAGAGTCCAACCCGATGGGCTCGGATGTGATCTTCGGCGGCGACGGGCACGACGTGATCTTCGGCGAGAACTTCATCTATAAGGTGGGGGATAATCCGACGCTCAACGGTATGGATGCGCTGCGGCAGTATGTTCTGGCCCAGGGCGTGATCGGGTTGGGCGCCGGCGGCGGTCTCACCGATGCCCAGGTGGTCGAATACGTCCGCGCCCATCCCGATGCGTTCAGTCCCGATACGCCCTTCCTGAATGCGGAGGGTGAGGTGCTCGGCAAGGGCGACGTGCTGATCGGTGGTTCCGGCAACGACACGCTGTTTGGCCAGGACGGCAACGACCTGCTGATCGGCGATGGCGATCAGAATGCGCACAAGGCGCTGAGCGATCATCTTGGCTTGAACCAGACCTGGGGCAGCCAGGGCCAGGGCAACGAAGCCAATGTCGAAAAGCTGGTCGAGCATATCCACGGCCTGGATGCCGAGGGCTTGAAGGATCTCGCCGACTGGGCCTCCACGAACCTGGGGGGAGAGCATCCGACCGGCGGCGGCGATCAGTTGTTCGGCGGTGTCGGTGACGACGTGTTGATCGGCGGTTCCGGCGATGACACGCTGAAAGGTGGCGTCGGCGACGACGTGCTGATCGGCGGCGCCGGCAACGACGTGCTGCAAGGTGGCGATGGCGACGACGTGCTGATCGGCGGTGCTGGCAACGACACGCTGATCGGTGGCCTGGGTGATGATGTCTTCGTGTGGACCCTCGGCAACCAGGGAACCACGGACAAGCCCGCGGTTGATCACATCGCTGATTTCGGCATGGGCGGCGGCGATCCCAATGGCCAGGACAAGCTGGATCTGTCCGACCTGTTGCAGATCCCCGCGGATGAAAATGACCTGACGCAGTACCTGCATGTCGCGTATGACAGCACGACTAACAGTACCGTCATCAATATCAGCACGTCCGGGGGGGTTTCCGCCACCCATTACGACCAGCAGATCGTCATCGACAATACCGATCTGACGGCGGGCTACGATGACTCTCAGGCCGACCTGATCAATAGCCTGATCCAGCAAGGCAAGCTGCAGGTCGACAGCAACGGCTAGGCGTCTCCGTTGCCGTGAAGAACAGGCCGCCCGTCCCTCATGGGGGTGGGCGGCCTTGTTCTTGTGCGGGCGGGCGATCGAGGCCTCGGTCTTGATTTGCTCAAGTCCGCGCTTGCTTCTTGAGGAAAGAGGCGCTGTCAGCGCCCTGGGGATTGAGCTCTGGGGATTAATTTTGAGGGCGCCGCGACGCTGGAAGACGTCTTTCTCGATTGATCTGGCATGTGGTGGCCTGTGATCGTTTGATCCGTCCGTAGATCCCAGTCTGGCGGAGTGGTGGTTGCATCTTCAGAATGGGGGCTTTCCGAGTCTGGCAATACAGGGGCCAATCCGTGGCAACCTTGGCGTGCCAGGCTTTTGCTGGTCGCAACCCATCAATCTTGTGCTAGTTATTATCCGGTGATAACATGAGGCCAGACCCGAACCTGGATACGCTGCTTTTGCTCGATGGCGAGTCGTTTGTGGCGGACAAGACAGGCAAACTGTGGGTCAAGTTCGATGTGAAACGGGTCGAAGCATCTGCGCAACGCCCACATGGCATCAAATATTCGCTGACGCTGATGAAAATGCTGAAGGTCGGTATCGCCTCGCTGGAGCAATACAAGGCCAGGACGCTTGCGATTGCCCGGGGCGAATATCAACCCGGGCCTGGCGAGCCCAAGGTCTGGTTCCAATCCATTGAAAGCCTGTCTCAAATCCTGTCGGACAAGAACCGGGCTTTGCTGGCGTTGATCGCTGAGACCAAGCCGCAATCAGTCAATGAGCTGGCCATGAGAGCCGGCCGGGCCAAATCCAATCTTTCGCGCACACTGCGCACGATGGAGCGGTATGGTCTGATCCGCTTCGAGAAGGGTGCCGGGCGGCAATTGGCTCCTCGAGCGAATTACTCCGGCATCTCGTTGGAAATGCCGTTCTGACCCGGAAATTTCACGAGGCGCATAATGAAACGCCGGACTGCCGGCCGTATCTGCAATGGATGCGCCGTCAGGTGGATGATGCAGCCTCTGGAGTCCAGATCAGCACTTTATGCGCTGCCACCGTTTTTTTGAAAGACTCGCTGGCAGTGGCCCAATCTACGATGTCCACCTTCCAGGGGAGATCCGACATGCTGAATTCGTCTGCGAGTGCGGTCCGGGTATCGAGCGTCAGCGGCTGCGGGCTGATGATGGCAAGGTCAAGGTCGGAATAGGGCTTGGCGGTGTGCCTGGCCCGGGAGCCGAAAGCCCAGACTTCACCTTCCGGCACGTATTTGGCCAAGATGTCCTTGATGATCGACCATTGGCCTGGCGTGACGTCGATGTTGGGAGTGCGGTCAGTCATGTCAGCCGGGCCCTTAGCTGGTCTGGCCCTTAGCTGGTCTCGCAGATAGCGCTTGACGGCGGGCCGCCGCTCCCCCATCACCGCCTCCTTGTCTTAGACGCCAATGGCAAGGCCCCTCCGACGCAGGTAGCATCCGCACAAAGATCGTGGAAATATTGCGGCGCCCCTTTCCTGGCGTCTCCATTTGTATCAAAATCCGTGCATGCCCTATTGCCAGCCGACCGCTGCCAGGGTCCGGGCCCTGTCGCGAGGGCTGACGACGCTGGTCTTGTGCCTGGCGCTGGCCTGGGGGCCGGCGCCGGCGGTCACGTTCGATCCGGGGGCGCTGGCGTCCTACGCCCGCCAGCATTACGGGGCCAAGGCCGGGCGCGCAGTGGAATCCTGGCAGGCCATGCTGGCCCAGGCCGCCGGGCTGGACGAGCAGGAAAAACTGCGCATGGCCAACGGCTTCTGGAACAACGCCCTGATCGGGGGGGAAGACATCTCCATCTGGGGCCAGGTGGATTACTGGGCCACGCCGCTGCAATCCCTGGCCAAGGGTTCCGGGGATTGCGAAGACTACGTGATCGGCAAGTATTTTTCCCTGCTGTATCTGGGCGTGGCGCCCGAGAAGTTGCGCTTCGTCTATGTGCGCGCCCAGATCGGCAGCCAGAGCATCGCCCACATGGTGCTGGGTTATTATCCGCAGCCTCAGGCCGAGCCCCTGGTGCTCGACAGCCTGGTGGACCGGATCCAGCCCGCGCACAATCGACCGGACTTGACGCCGGTGTTCAGTTTCAATGCCCAGGGGGTGTACATCCCGGGCGGGAAGCGGTCTTCGGTGGAAAGCATCGGCCGCTGGCGGGATCTGCTGTCCCGCATGCGGACCGAAGGTTTTCAGCCGTGATGGAATGAAAGGAATGTCATGTCCCTGTTGAGACAATTGTTGTTGAGCGTGACCCTGGCGATCCTGGTGATTCTGGCCGGGGCGACCCTGTTCAGTATCGGCTCGGCGCGCCAGTACCTGGATGCCCAGTTGCAGGGCCAGAGCGATTCCACGGCGACGTCCCTGGCCTTGACGCTGTCGCAGCCGTCCAATCAGGATCCGACGGTGCGGGAACTGCTGATTTCCGTGCTGTTCGACAGCGGCCAGTTCCGGGTGGTGGAATTCCTCGATCCCACGGGACGGATCCTGATTCGCCGCGAGATCGAGGACGGCCATGACGACCGGGTCACGGCGCCGAACTGGTTCAGCCACCTGCTGCCCCTGGAGCGGCACGAGGCCCAGCGCCAGGTGACCAATGGCTGGTCCCAACTGGGCGTGGTGCGGCTCCAGGCGAACGATGCCTACGCGCGCAATGCGCTGTGGGCCAGCACCGTGCGGATCGTGACGCTGACGGTGGGGGCCGGCATCCTGTGGGGGCTGTTCGTGGTGATGCTGATGCGCTGGCTGCGCCGGGCGCTGCAGGACGACGTGACGGCGCGGGTCCAGGCCATGGCGCGGGCATCGGAAGGCGACGACCTGCCGCCGGTGCGCCACCCCGCGATGGTGGAACTGCGCGAGGTCGCCCAGATCATCACGCGCACGCACGAACGGGTGCGGGCGACGGCGGCGGAACGCCAGTCGCGCATCGAATCGCTGGAGCTCGAACTGAACCAGGACGCGGTGACGGGCCTGGCCAACCGGAAATACTTCATCAACGAACTGCGCCGGCTGCTGGAGCAGTCCGAGCCCGGCCAGGGCGAGGCCGGCCATGTGATGCTGTTCCGCCAGTGCGACCTGCAGGCGATCAACCAGACCATGAGCCGCCAGGTGGTGGATCAGTGGCTGCGCAACATGGGCCAGCTGGTGCTGGAGGTGCTGCGCGAGCGGCTGGGGCCGCAGGCCTGGCTGGCGCGCCTGAACGGTTCGGACTTCGCCTTCGTCCTGCCGATGGTGCCCGGCCCGGTGGCGGTGCGCGTGGCGCAGGCCGTGGGCGAGATCCTGCAGGCGCAGCGCATCCAGCTGGGCCAGGCGGGGCTGTGCCGCTGGCGCATGGTGCTGACGGATTTCGAGCCGGGCGAGGAACTCAGCGACGTGCTGTCGCGCCTGGACGAGGCCCTGATGCGGGCGGAAAGCGGCGGCCATGCGGACGTGGAATACCTGCCGGGCGAGGATTTGCGCGGCGTGGCCGGCAGCCGGGGCGGCGGCGAGCAGGCCTGGCGGGCGCTGTTGCGCAACGCCCTGGACGAGGGCTGGTTCTCCCTGGCGACCCAGCGCGATCCGTCCGCTGGCTCCGATGAGCGCGCGCAGGGCCTGCTGACCCTGCATGAACCCGGCGCTTCGGAACCCCTGTCGGGTTATCTGTTCATGCCGCCGGCGGTGCGCCTGGGGCTGTCCGCGGCCTGCGACGTCCAGGCCATCGGGCTGGGGCTGGGCTGGCTGCGCGCGCATCGGGGGGATCTGGTGCTGCGCGTGTCGCTGGCCTCGATCCTGCATGAGGAATTCCGCGGTGAAGTCGCCAGCCTGCTGGCCGAGATGCCCGACCAGAGCGCCCGCCTGCTGATCGACCTGGATTCCTACGGGCTGGTGGCGCATCGCGCGCAGGTGGTGGCGTTCGCCTCGATGCTGCGCGAACATGGCGTGCGCCTGGGGCTGCGGCGCTTCGCCGAGCAGCCCGAGGCGCTGCTGTACCTGCACGAGATCCGGCCCGAATACATCCGCGTGTCGGGCAATCTGCTGGCCGCCCAGGCGGACAGCCCGGGCGCCCGCCGCCTGCTGGCCGCCGTCCAGGAAACCGCCCGGGAGATCGGCGCGGTGGTGGACCTGGCGGCCGGGTCGTAGGACGCGATCGCGTAGACTATAATCGCCTGCCTGCGCCGGTGCGGCCGCCTTCCCGGGCGGCCGCCGTCGCCGCGCGCTTCAGGCGCCGCGTCTCCGTAGTTAAATGGATATAACTTTCCCCTCCTAAGGGAAGATTGCAGGTTCGATTCCTGCCGGAGACGCCAGAAATCTATTCTTCCAACGCCACCGACACGGGCTTGGCGCCCAGCGCCCCGGTCAGCACGCCCGACGCCACGCTGATCAGGTAGCCCCGCCGTCCGCCATTCAGGTAGACCGTATCGTAGTCCAGCAGGCCGGCCTCGACCCAGACCGGCATGCGCTTGCGCGTGGCGAAAGGCGAAGTGCCGCCGACCTGGTAGCCCGAATGACGCTGCGCCGTCTCCGGCGCGCAGGGTGCGATCTTCTTGGCCCCGGTCTGGCGGGCCAGGTTCTTGGTGGACACTTCGCAGTCGCCGTGCATCAGCACGACCAGCGGCCGGGCCTGCTCGTCTTCCATGATCAGGGTCTTGGCGACCTGGTGCAGGGGCACGCCCAGCTGGCGCGCGGCCTCGCGCGCGCCGCCGTGGTCGACGTAGTCGTAGGGATGCTCGCCAAAGGGGATCTTCTGCTGCCGCAGCCAGTGGGTGGCGGGGGTTTCGGAGGTGTGCTTGGTCTTGGACATATGGGAAGGAACCTGCGGGCAGGGGACTCGTTCAGGCGGTCGCGCGGGATGCCGGTATCCGGAGGGAGGCGTTCGCGATGATCGGTTTGACGCTTTTCGCCTCGCGCTCGTAGGCGCGGTGGCGCACGTCCCAGAGTTCGACGGCATGCTGGATGTTGAGCCAGAATTCGGGTGTATTGCCCAGGGCCGCCGCGAGCTTGATGGCCATGGGGGCCGTCAGGGTGCCCTTGTCGTGCACGATCCGGCTCAGTGTGTTGCGATGGACCCCCATGGCGTCGGCCAGCGTGTTCAACCCGATTCCCAGGGGTTCCAGGAATTCGCTCGTCAGCATCTGGCCGACCGTGACGGGGCGCCGTTTCGTGTTTCGCATGCCGGTTCCTTTCAGGTCTGGTAGGTGTGGTCGTCGAGATAGGTGTCGGTCGCGGTACCGTCGATCCATCTGAAAATCAGTCTGTGCCGCTGGTTGATGCGGATCGAGCACCATCCGGCCAGTTTGCCGTGGAGATGTTCGAAACGGTTCCCTGGTGGCGTCTTGAGGTCGTTTTCCTGGGTGGCCGCGTCCAGAATCTGCAGTTTTCTGAACAAGGCGCCGCGGATCGCATCCGGGATCTTGCGATGGCCGGAATCATTTTCGTAAAAAGCCTCCAGCCAGGCGTCGCGGAATTCGACGGCCATTGCCATTCCCTCATGGTATGCACAATCCCATTGTGCGTCAATGTTCGTGAAACGGTGTTCACGCATCATAGAGGGGTGTGCCGCATCCCGGTGGCGGGGTGGGATGGAAATGCCACAGCCTCACGCGCGCGGATGGTGCTGCGCGTGCAGGGTCTTGAGCCGCTCGCGGGCGACGTGGGTGTAGATCTGGGTGGTGGAGATGTCCGCGTGGCCCAGCAGCATCTGCACGACGCGCAGGTCGGCGCCGTGGTTCAGCAGGTGGGTGGCGAAGGCGTGGCGCAGGACGTGGGGCGACAGGGGCACGCGGATGTCGGCCTGCAGGGCGTATTTGCGGATCAGCAGCCAGAAGGCCTGGCGCGTCATGGCGGACCCCCGGGTGGTGGCGAACAGGGCGTCGCAGGGGCGCGCGCCCAGGATGGCGGGGCGGCTTTCGCGCAGGTGGCGCTCGATCCAGTGCAGCGCCTCGGCGCCCAGGGGGACCAGGCGGTCCTTGCCGCCCTTGCCCATGACGACGCGCACCACGCCGTCGCTCAGGCTCAGATCCTGGACGTCCAGGCCGACCAGTTCGCTGACCCGCAGGCCGGTGGCGTACAGGGTTTCCAGCATGGCGCGGTCGCGCAGCCCGAGGGTGGTGCCGATGTCGGGCGCGGCCAGCAGGGCTTCGACCTGGGCCTCGGACAGGGTCTTGGGAAAGCGGGCGGGCTGGCGGGCGCTGCGCAGGCCCAGGCAGGGATCCTCGGCGCACAGGCCGCGCCGCAGCGCCCACAGGAAGAAGCGCCGCAGGGCGGCCAGGCGGCGGTTGGCGGTGCTGGCCTTGGTCTGCCGGTGCTGGGCCGCCAGCCAGGCCTGGATGTCCTCGCGCAGCGCGGATTCGGGCGGGCGGCCGTGCTCGGCGCGCAGCCAGCCGCCGAAGGCGCACAGGTCGCGCCGGTAGGCGGCCAGGGTGTTGTCCGCCAGGCCGTCCTCCAGCCACAGGGCATCCAGGAAGGCGTCGATCGTTGGAAAAGGAGAGGGCTGCGCCATGTCCGCTGGGGCGTCCGTCGTGGGCATGCCTGATTTTACCCGTCCGCGCCGGAAGGCCCCCGCGCGCCCGTCTCGCCCCGCGCTTGTCCGATGTCAATCCCGATGTCGATCATCACGCGGATCGAATGGCGGAATATATCTATATATATTACGATGAGCGTCTCGTTCGCCCGGGACGTTCATGAATCATGGGCCGGGCGAATCGTGATCTGAACGAAGATCGGAACCAAGATCGAGACCAAGGAGTCCTGCATGAAAATCCGTACCTGGGTGGCCGCGTGCGCCCTGACCTGCGTGGTGATGCCGGCCGTCGCCGGCGAAGTCCTGGTGTCGGCGGCCGCCAGCCTGACCAATGCGTTCAAGGAACTGGCGACGCAGTACGAGGCCGCCCATCCGGGCACCAAGGTGCTGACGACCTTCGGCGCGTCGGACGTGGTGCTGCGCCAGATCACCGAAGGCGCCCCGGCCGACGTGTTCGCCTCGGCGGACCAGAAGGCCATGGACAAGGCCGAGGCCGCCAAGGCCGTGGATCCCGCGACCCGGGTGAATTTCGTGCGCAACGAGGTCGTGCTGGTGGTGCCGGCCGACAATCCCCACGGGATCGCTTCGCTGGCCGACCTGAAGAAGGCGGGCGTGACGCGCATCGCCCTGGGCAATCCGGCCTCCGTGCCGGTGGGCCGCTATACCCAGGCCGCCCTGGAGAAGGCCGGCGCCTGGGACACGGTCAAGGCGCATGAGATCCTGGGCGAGAACGTGCGCCAGGTGCTCAGCTACGTGGAACGCGGCGAGGTCGACGCCGGCTTCGTCTTCGCCACCGACGCCGCGATCATGAAGGACAAGGTCAAGGTCGTCCAGGCGGTCGAAACCCCCACGCCGGTGGTCTATCCGATCGCCCTGGTGCGGCGTGACGGCCGCGCGCCGGAAGCCGCCGACTTCCTGAAGTTCGTGCTGTCGGCCGACGGTCAGGCCGTGCTGTCCCGCTACGGGTTCGCCAAGCCCTGATCCGATGAGCGGCATCTGGGTCCCGCTGCTGTTGTCGTTGAAGGTCGCCGGCTGGGCGACCGTGCTGGCGACGGTCGGCGGGATCGCCGTGGCCTGGGGATTGTCGCGCTGGACGTCGCGCTGGTGCGACGTGGTCGATGCGTTCCTGACCCTGCCCATGGTGTTGCCGCCCACGGTGACCGGCTATTACCTGCTGGTGCTGTTCGGCCGGCGCGGCTGGCTGGGGGAATGGCTGCAGTCGCACGGGATCGAGCTGGTCTTCACCTGGCAGGGCGCGGTGGTGGCCGCCGCCGTGGTGGCGTTCCCGATGGTCCTGAAGGCCGCCCGCGCGGCCTTCCTGGACGTGGACCATCGTCTGGAACAGGCCGCCGCCGTGCTGGGCGTGTCGTCCGCCGCGGTGTTCTTCCGCGTCAGCCTGCCGCTGGCGATGCGCGGCATTCTGGCCGGGGTGCTGCTGGCGTTCGCGCGCGCCCTGGGGGAATTCGGCGCCACGCTGATGGTGGCCGGCAACATCCCGGGCCGCACGCAGACCCTGTCGATCGCCATCTACGAGGCGGTCCAGGCCGGCAACGACGACACGGCCAACATCCTGGTGCTGGTGACCTCGGCGACCTGCGTCGTCATCCTGTGCCTGGCGTCCTGGCTGATGCCCGGCGGGCGCGGCGGGCGCAATGGGCGGCCCGCGCGCCGGAGCGCGTCATGAGTCCGCGGCGGTGTCGCGTCCGGTGGCCGGGCGGCGTCCCGGATCGGGGAGGCCTGTTCTCATGAGCCTGTCGGTCGACATCCAGTGCCGTGTCGGCGGCGATGGCGGTTTCCTGCTGCGGCCCCGCTGGCGCACCGACGCCCGGCGCGTGGCGCTGTTCGGGCCGTCGGGCTCGGGCAAGAGCCTGACGATGCAGGCCATCGCCGGGCTGCTGCGCCCCGACCAGGGCCGCATCGAGGTCGCCGGTCGGGTCCTGTTCGACGCCGGGGCGGGGGTGGACGTGCCGCCGCGCGACCGGCGGCTGGCTTATCTGTTCCAGGACTATGCCCTGTTCCCCCACCTGACGGTGCGCCAGAACATCGGTTTCGGCCTGCGGCGGGGGTGGCTGAACCTGCATGGCCGCCGTGCCTTGCCGGAGCGGGCGCAGCGCTGGGTGCGGGCCTTCGGCCTGGATGCGCTGCTGGACCGTTATCCGGCCGAATTGTCCGGCGGCCAGCGCCAGCGCGTGGCCCTGGCCCGGGCGCTGTCCACCGATCCGCGGCTGCTGCTGCTGGACGAACCCCTGTCGGCCCTGGACGCCGATCTGCGGGTGCGCATGCGGGAAGAACTGGCGCAATTGCAGCGCGACATCGACATCCCGACGGTGTTGATCACGCATGACCAGGCCGATGTCCAGGCCCTGGCCGACGAGGTCTTCCACATCGCCCATGGCGAGATCCAGGGCGGCGCCGAGCGTGTTGAACGAGGCGCGGGGGCCTGAGTGAGGCGGTTGGGGTCATGTTCGAATTGCGGCATCCCTCCACCTCGTGCCTTGCAAGGCACCCGGATCGGATAGGCATGAAATGGTCCGCAGTGGACCATTTCATGTCCAATCTCAATCCATCGTGCCGATCAGGACGTCGGTCGCCTGGAAGCAGGCCACGGCCAGGTCGCCGGGGGTGAGCGCGCTTCCGGGGGCGCCGGGATCGGCCAGCCCCGTGATGCGGACTTTCAGGCCGATGTCCAGGCTGATTTCCGTCAGGGTGCCGTCGTCCGCGCGGTGGCCGATGCGGCCGGTCCAGCGGTTCAGGCCTTCAGGGTCGGCGGCGGTGCCTCCGGCGGGCGGGTCGCCTGCCGCCGGGGGGCGGATGCGGACCGCCTGGGCCTTCAGGAAGGCCAGCGCGCGCCGGCCTTTCGCCAGGCCCAGCCGTTCGGTGCTGGCGTGGGTCAGCGTGGCGGCCAGGGACGCGCCTTCGTCCAGGTCCAGCCGGATGCGGTCGTTGATGCGGCCGGATTCGATGGCGCCGATGGCGCCTTCGTAGCGGTTGCGGGCCGAGGTCTGCAGCGCCATGCTGTGCAGCAGATCCAGGTGCCGGGTACCGTCGGGGCCGAAGCGTTCCAGTGCCTGCATGAAGCGCTGGTGCTCTGCCTGAGCCGCCTGGTACCAGGCGACGAGTTCGCGCGCCCGGTCGGTCAGGTGCGCCCCGCCGCCGCGCTTGCCGCCGGTGACCCGCTCGACCAGCAGGCCGCCGGCCAGGCTGTTCATCATGTCCACCGCGTCCCAGGCCGCCTTGTAGCTGAGGCCGACCTTGCGCGCCGCCGCGCTGATCGAGCCTTCGGTGCCGATGGCGGCCAGCAGGGCCATGCGCCGTTCTGTGCCCCAGCTCTGGTCGCCGCTGCGCAGGCTCAAGGTGGTGCTCAGTTCGAGTGGGGGGGGCGTGTTTGGCATGTGGGGCAGTGTACGGGGCGGGTTGGGACGGCTCAAGCGTGCATGGTACATGGAGTCTGGCGTGTCGGCCGCCGCATTCTCAGGGCGGCGGCGCGGCGGCGGCCAGGCAGGCCGCGTAGCCGTCGAGCATGTCGGGCCAGGCGGGCGTCCAGCCGCTGGCCCGCAGCCGCGCGTTCGACAGGCGCTTGCCGTCGGGCGGGCGGCTTTCGCGCGCGGGGGGCGGTCCGCCCGCCATCCGCGCCAGCGCGTCGTACAGGTCCGCCGTGGGCATCGGATGGTCGTCGGTGCCGATGTAGCAGGGCAGGGGATCGGCCAGGGCGAGCAGATGGGCGCAGGCGCGCGCCGCGTCGTCGACGTGGATCCGGTTGGCCCAGTGGCCCGGGCCGTCCGGCGCGGCGATCCTCCCGGCGCGCAGGCCGTCCGTCAGGCGCAGCCGTCCGGGGCCGTACAGGCCCGACAGGCGCAGGGCCACGCCGCGTCCGGGCAGCCGGGCATGCAGCAGGGCCTCGGCCTCCAGCATCGCCGCGCCGCGAAAATCCGCCGGGGCGGGGGGCGTGTCCTCGTCCACCCACCGATCGGCCGGGCCTTGTCCCCAGACGGCCGATGAATCGACCAGCACGCAGCGCCGCAGCCGGCCGGGGTCGGGCAGGGCGTCCAGCAGGGCGCGCAGGCCCAGGGGGTAGGCGCGGGCGTAGGCCTGGGGCGTGCGGGCGTCGGGCGCGGGGGCGTAGAGGATGTAGGTGATGGGGGCGGGCGCCGGCTCCGGATCGCCGGAAGCAGTGTCCCCGGGTGCCGGGATCGCCGCCAGCGTCCCGGCCAGGGCATCGGGATCGCCCAGGTCGGCCCGCAGCCAGCGGATCCGGGCGCCGGGCCGGGCATCCATGGCCCGCCGCCGCAGGCCGGCGCAGGTCCAGGCCCGCGGATCCAGGGCGCCGGCCGTGCGCGCGCACAGGTCGCCGCCGACCAGCAGGAGCGTATTCGCCTTCACCGGATCCTCACGGGGTCTGCACCTAATAGAATGTCCATATTCCGTCATCCGCACAGTCTATCCCATGAGCGATTCCTTCCCCCTGCGCCGCAGCCACCCCGACGAACTGATCGTGGGCCTGGTGTCCGTGTCCGACCGGGCCTCGTCCGGCGTCTACCAGGACCTGGGCATTCCCGCCCTGCGGGAATGGCTGGAATCCGCCCTGACGCGGCCGCCGCAAGTCGTCGCCCGGCTGATTCCCGACGAGCGGGCCGGCATCGCCGCCACGCTGCGCGAACTGGTGGATGAGGCGCGCTGCGACCTGGTGCTGACCACCGGCGGGACCGGTCCGGCGCGGCGCGACGTGACGCCCGAGGCCACCCTGGACGTGGCGACCCGCGAGATGCCGGGCTTCGGCGAGCAGATGCGCCAGGTCAGCCTGAAGTTCGTGCCCACGGCCATCCTGTCGCGCCAGGTGGCGGTGATCCGCGAACTGCCGGACCACGCGGCCCTGATCGTCAACCTGCCCGGCCAGCCCAAGGCCATCCGGGAAACGCTGGAAGGCCTGCGCGGCGAGGACGGCGCCGTCCTGGTGCCCGGCATCTTCGCGGCCGTGCCCTATTGCCTGGACCTGATCGGCGGTCCCTACGTCGAAACCCGCGACGAGGTCGTCCGGGCGTTCCGGCCCAAGTCCGCGCGCCGTCCGGCCGCCTGATTCCCGCGGATGCCGGCCGGGCGCGCCGCGTGCGGCGGGGTCCCGGGTCCGGCACCGGGCGGCCAGCATCGATTCCCGTTCCGCCTTAAAATCCCGGAATCCGCTTTTTCCACCATTCCATTCTCTTCTGGAGGTCCAGCCATGGCCCTGGTTTCCATGCGTCAGCTCCTCGATCACGCGGCCGAGCACGGCTACGGGATCCCCGCGTTCAACGTCAACAACCTGGAACAGGTCCAGGCCATCATGGAGGCCGCCGCACAGACCGACAGCCCCGTGATCATGCAGGCGTCGGCCGGCGCGCGCAAATACGCGGGCGAAGGCTTCCTGAAATACCTGATCCAGGCCGCGGTCGAGTCCTATCCGCACATCCCCGTGGTCATGCACCAGGACCACGGCCAGTCGCCCGACGTGTGCCGGGGCGCCATCGATCTGGGCTTTTCCAGCGTCATGATGGACGGCTCGCTGATGTCCGACGGCAAGACGATCTCCTCCTACGAATACAACCTGGACGTCACCCAGCAGGTGGTCGCCATGGCGCACAAGCTGGGCGTCACCGTGGAAGGCGAGCTGGGCTGCCTGGGTTCCCTGGAAACCATGAAGGGCGACAAGGAAGACGGCCACGGCGCGGAAGGCACCATGACCCGCGAGCAGCTGCTGACCGATCCCGAGCAGGCCGCCGATTTCGTCAAGCGTTCCCAGCTCGACGCGCTGGCCATCGCGGTGGGCACCAGCCATGGCGCCTACAAATTCACGCGCAAGCCCACCGGCGACATCCTGTCCGTGCAGCGGATCAAGGAAATCCACGCCCGCCTGCCCAACACCCACCTGGTGATGCACGGCAGCTCCAGCGTGCCCCAGGAACTGCTGGCCGAGATCCGCCAGTTCGGCGGCGACATGAAGGAAACCTACGGCGTGCCCGTGGAAGAACTCCAGGAAGCCATCAAGTTCGGCGTGCGCAAGGTCAACATCGACACCGACATCCGCCTGGCCATGACTGGCGCGATCCGCCGCTTCCTGGCGGAAAACCCGTCCAAGTTCGATCCGCGCGAATACCTGAAGCCGGCCCGCGAGGCCGCGAAGAAGGTCTGCCTGGCGCGCTACGAGCAGTTCGGCACGGCCGGCCATGCTTCCAAGATCAAGCCGATCCCGCTGTCCGACATGGCCGCGCGCTACGCTTCCGGCGAACTCAAGCAATTGGTGAAATAAACCTACATGAAGGCCCTGCTCCAATCCTCCATCGAGTCGCTGCCCCTGCTGGGGCGCGGCAAGGTCCGCGACATGTACGCCGTGGGCGAAGACAAGCTGCTCATCGTCGCCACCGACCGGATCTCGGCCTTCGACGTGATCCTCGACGATCCCATTCCCGGCAAGGGCCAGGTCCTGACGGCCCTGACCGAATTCTGGCTGGGACGCCTGGGGCACCTGATTCCCACGCATGCCACCGGCATCGCGCCGGAAGACGTGGTCGCCCCCGGCGAACGCGAGCAGGTGGCCGGGCGCGCCATGGTGGTCAAGCGCCTGGAACCGATCCTGGTCGAAGCCGTCGCGCGCGGCTACCTGATCGGTTCGGGCTGGAAGGACTACCAGGCCACGGGCGCGGTCTGCGGTATCGGCCTGCCGCCGGGGCTGCGCCAGGCCGAACGCCTGCCGGAGCCGATCTTCACGCCGGCGGCGAAGGCCGAATTCGGCCAGCACGACGAGAACGTCGATTTCAACTACGTCGTCGCCCAGGTGGGCGCCGATCTCGCGGCCGAACTGCGCCGCGTCACGCTGGCCCTGTACGCCGAGGCCGCCGAATACGCCCGCGGCCAGGGCATCCTGATCGCCGACACCAAGTTCGAGTTCGGCCTGGACGCGCGCGGCACGCTGCATCTGATGGACGAGGTCCTGACGCCGGATTCCTCGCGCTTCTGGCCGGCGGACGGCTATGCCGTGGGCATCAGCCCGCCGTCCTTCGACAAGCAGTTCGTGCGCGACTGGCTGGAAACCCAGGACTGGGACAAGACCGCGCCGGCGCCGCGCCTGCCGGCCGACGTGCTGGAGCGCACGGCGGCCAAGTACCGCGAGGCCCTGGACCGCCTGACCCGGGGCGCGGCATGATTCCGTCCGCATCCGCGCCCGCATCCGGCGCGGCGCCGGCTCCGGTGGTCGGCCTGATCATGGGCTCGTCCAGCGACTGGGACGTGATGCGCCACGCGGCGGCGGTGTTCGACGAATTCGGCATCGCCCACGAAGCCCGCGTCGTGTCCGCGCACCGCATGCCGCTGGACATGGTCGAATACGGCGCCCAAGCGGTGGAACGCGGGCTGCGCGCCATCGTCGCGGGGGCGGGCGGCGCGGCCCACCTGCCCGGCATGATGGCGGCGCTGACGCCGGTGCCGGTGTTCGGCGTGCCCGTGCCCTCGCGCTACCTGCGCGGCGAGGATTCCCTGCTGTCCATCGTGCAGATGCCTCGCGGCGTGCCGGTGGGCACCTTCGCCATCGGCGAGGCGGGCGCGGCCAACGCCGCCTTGCACGTGGTCGCCAACCTGGCCATGACCGACGCCGCGCTGCTGCGCAAACTGCAGGACTACCGCGCGCGCCAGACCGGGGCCGCGCGCGCCATGGTCGTGCCGCCGGAGGCGTCATGAGCGTGCCGCCGGATACGGGCGCCGCGACGCGGCGGGCGGCCGGCGACGACGCATCCCCGGCCGCCGCGGCCTGGGGCGCCGCCCCGCTGCCCCCCGGCGCCTGGCTGGGCGTGCTGGGCGGCGGCCAACTGGGCCGCATGTTCTGCCAGGCCGCCCAGGCCCTGGGCTAC
This sequence comes from Castellaniella denitrificans, assembly GCF_042653765.1. Taxonomy (NCBI): domain Bacteria; kingdom Pseudomonadati; phylum Pseudomonadota; class Betaproteobacteria; order Burkholderiales; family Alcaligenaceae; genus Castellaniella; species Castellaniella denitrificans. The sequence continues at coordinate 16,831 of NZ_JBHSEZ010000029.1, forward strand.
CGGGTGGCGGTGCTGGACCCGGCCGAATCCTGTCCGGCGGGCATGGTGGCCGACGAGCACATCCGTGCCGCCTACGACGACGCGGCCGGGCTCGACCGGCTGGCGCAGCGCTGCGCCGCCGTGACCACGGAATTCGAGAACGTCCCGGCCGACAGCCTGCGCCGCCTGGCGCGGTCCCGGATCACGGCGCCCTCGGGCGACGCCGTGGCGGTGGCCCAGGACCGGCTGGCGGAAAAATCCTACATCCAGGCGGCGGGCGTGCCGGTGGCCGCCCATGCGGCCATCCATTCCGCGGCCGACCTGGACGCCTGTCCCGACGGACTGTTCCCGGGCGTCCTCAAGACCGTCCGCTTCGGCTACGACGGCAAGGGCCAGGCGCGCGTGGCCTCGCGCGACGAGGCCCGGCAGGCCTTCGGCGCGCTGCGCGGCGTGCCGTGCATCCTGGAAGCCCTGCAGCCCCTGGACTACGAGATCTCGGTGGTGGTGGCGCGCGACCTGCGCGGCCGCGCCGTCAGCTATCCTCCCTCGCGCAATGTCCACCGGGACGGCATCCTGGCGCTGTCGGTCGCGGACGGCTCGGTGCCGGCCGATGTCGCCGACCGGGCGCGGGGCCACGCCCTGTCCCTGGCCGACCACCTGGATTACCACGGCGTGCTGTGCGTGGAATTCTTCGTGCTGCGCGACGGCCGCGTGCTCGCCAACGAGATGGCGCCGCGCCCCCACAACAGCGGCCACTATACCCAGGACGGCTGCCTGGTCAGCCAGTTCGAGCAGCAGGCGCGCGTCATGGCCGGACTGCCGCTGGGCGACACCGCCCCGCTGCGGCCGGCCGCCATGCTCAATCTGCTGGGCGACCTGTGGTTCGACGCGCAGGACCGGCGGCGCGAGCCGGACTGGGCGGGCGTGCTGGCGGTGCCCGGCACCCGCCTGCACCTGTATGCCAAGTCCGAGGCGCGGCGCGCCCGCAAGATGGGCCATGTGAACATCCTCGGCGCGGACGCCGCGCAGTTGCGCGAGCGCATCGCCCAGGTGTCGGCCGTGCTGGGGCTGCCCGATGCCGGCTGACCCGCGCGCGGATGCAGGGGCTGCGGCCCCGCCTGGAGCGGACGCGGAGCGGGCCGAGGCCGGCCCCGATCAGATCCTGGAAGCGGCCCAGCGGCTGGCCCAGGGCCGGCTGGTGGCCTTCCCGACCGAGACTGTCTACGGACTGGGCGGCGACGCGGAAAACCCCGAGGCCGTCGCCCGCATCTACGCCGCCAAGCGGCGGCCGGCCGATCACCCCGTCATCGTCCATCTGGCGCCGGACACGGATCCGGGCTATTGGGCGGCCTCGATCCCGTCCCAGGCCCGGCTGCTGATGGCGGCCTTCTGGCCGGGGCCCCTGACCCTGATCCTGCCGCGCGCGGCCCGCATCCCGGACGCGGTCAGCGGCGGCCAGGACAGCATCGGCCTGCGCTGCCCCTCGCATCCGGTGGCGCAGCGGCTGCTGCATGCCTTCTCCGTCCTCAAGCCGCATGGCCGCGGCGGGGTGGCGGCGCCCTCGGCCAACCAGTTCGGCCAGGTCTCGCCCACGCGCGCCGAACACGTGCGCGCCGAATTCCCTCACCTGGACGGGCAGGCGCTGATGATCCTGGAAGGCGGCGCTTCGGAAGTCGGGATCGAATCCACGATCCTTGACCTGTCGCGGCTCGACCGGGGCGTCGGTCCCGTGCTGCTGCGGCCCGGTCATGTGACCGCCACCCAGATCGCCGAGGTGCTGGGCGTGGCGCCGGCCCTGCCCGACGCGGCGGCGCCCCGGGTGTCCGGTTCGCTCAAGGCGCACTATGCGCCGCGCACGCCGGTGTCCCTGGTGACGGCGGACGCCCTGGCCGGCTGGGTCCGGGGCGCAGGCCTCCCGGCGGCCGCGGGCCGTCGCGTGGCCGTGGTCGTCCTGGATGCGGCGCCGGGGACGGCGCCCGCCGGAGCGGAATGGATCGTCCTGCCGGCCGACCCGGCGGCCTACGCGCGCCGCCTGTACGCCTTGCTGCGCGAACTCGACGAAGCCGGCTACGACCGCATCCTGCTGCAGCGCCCGCCGGCCGGGCCGGCCTGGCAGGGGGTCAACGACCGGATCACGCGGGCGGCGGCGGCGTTCGGCTGAGCGCGGGGCCGGTTCCGGGCGATCCCGCGCGCCGGGACCGGGATGTTCGCCAACTCGCGGGGTCCACGCTACACTGTCCGGTCGCCGTGCCGGCGGGTGTCCCCCTGGCCCTGATTTTCGCGTCGGCCTCGCTGGCCGGGCGACGCTTTCCGGAGTTGGACTGATGAAATTCAAGGAATTCGAACCCGGCCTGGTGATCCATCACGGCCCGGTCACCGTGGACGAGGCCGAGATGCTGGCCTTTTCCCGCGCCTACGATCCCCAGTGGTTCCACGTCGATCCCGAACGCGCCCGCGCGGGCCGCTGGGGCGGCCTGATCGCCAGCGGCTGGATGACCTGTGGCCTGGCCATGCGCATGGCCGTCGAAGCCGCCCTGCACGATTCCGAATCGTTCGGCTCGCCGGGCCTGGAACGCCTGCGCTGGATGCATCCGGTGCGCCCGGGCGACCGGCTGCGCCTGGAGGCCACCGTGGATTCCAAGCGCATATCGTCCACGCGCGACGACCTGGGCATCATCCGCTGGACCTGGCGCCTGTTCAACCAGGACGGCGCCCAGGTGCTGGAAGTCGAGGCGACCAGCCTGTTCGAGCTGGAATTGCCGTCCGGCAAGGCCTGAGCCGGGCCGGCCGCGCGCGGTCCGGCGGGCGTCCTCGCGGCGCCCGCCCGGCGGACTTCAGCGGAACACCACCGTGCGCCGGTCGTTCAGCAGGATGCGGTGCTCGACGTGCCAGCGCACGGCGCGCGACAGCACCACCGATTCGATGTCGCTGCCGATGCGCGTCAGGTCGCCGGGGCCCATGGCGTGGTCCACGCGCTCGATGTCCTGCTCGATGATGGGGCCTTCGTCCAGGTCCTCGGTCACGTAATGCGCCGTCGCGCCGATCAGCTTCACCCCGCGCGCGTGCGCCTGGTAGTAGGGCCGCGCGCCCTTGAAACCGGGCAGGAAGCTGTGGTGGATGTTGATGGCGCGGCCTTCCAGGGCGCGGCACAGTTCCGGCGACAGGATCTGCATGTAGCGCGCCAGCACGACCAGGTCCACCCGCTCGCGTTCGATCAGTTCCAGGATCCGTGCTTCCTGCGCGGCGCGGGTGTCGGCCGTCACGGGCAGGTGGTGGAAGGGCAGGCCGTGGGATTCGGCCAGCGGGCGGAAATCCGGGTGGTTCGACACCACGCCGGCCACCTCGGCGGGCATCTGCCCGCCGCTCACCCGGAACAGCAGATCGTTCAGGCAATGGCCCTGGCGGCTCACCAGCACCAGCAGCCGGGCCTTGCGGGCCGCGTCGTGGAACTGGCATTGCATTCCGAATCGCTCGGCGATGCCGGAGAAATCGTCCGTCAGGGCTTCGACCGCCTCGGCGGCGGGCAAGGCGAAGTGGACGCGCAGGAAGAATCGCGACGAATCCGGATCGCCGAACTGCTGGGCGTGGACGATGTTGCCGTGGTGCTTCAGCAGCCAGCCGCTGACGGTATGGACGATGCCCATGCGGTCGGGGCAGGAAAGGGTCAGGATGTAGTCGTGCATGGCGTGTGTCGAAGGCGGCGCGGGGCCGGATCGCCGGAAAGGGGGGCGTGTCGTCCGGCTAGTTGCGGGAAAGGGGTTCGCTGCCGGGGGTCAGCTCGAAGTCGCCCGCGTGGTAGATCAGCGGCGACAGCAGCTGGCGGTGGCAGTGCTCCACCTGGCCGACGAAGATCGTGTGGTCGCCGGCCTCGTGGCGCTGGGTGTTGTGGCACTCGAACCAGGCGGCGCAGCGGGTGTCCGCCAGCATCAGGGTGCCGTTGGGCGCGCGCTCCAGTTCCAGGCCGGCGAAGCGCTCGGCCTGCGGGCCCTTGGCGAAGCGCCGGGCCAGGTCGACCTGGCCCGCCGACAGCACATGGATGACGTAGCGGTCCAGCGCCTTGAAGGCCGCCAGGGAGGCGGCCGTGTGCGTCAGCGTCCACAGCACCATCGGCGGTTCCAGCGAGACCGAGCTGAAGGAGCTGATCGTCAGCCCCAGCGGGGCGCCGGTGTCGGGGTGTTCCGCCGTGATCACGGTGACGCCGGTGGGAAACCGGCCCAGGGCCGAGCGGAAGAACAGGGCCGGGAAATCGGCGGGTGCGGGCTGAGGTCGCATGAGGGCTTCAGGGCGCGATGCGGCCGAGCGCCCAGTCGCCTTCGGCGTCGCGCGCGTAGACCAGACGGTCGTGCAGGCGGGAAGGCCGGCCCTGCCAGAATTCGACGCGGGTCGCTTCCAGCCGGTAGCCGCCCCAGTGGGGCGGGCGGGCCGGGTCGTCGCCCAGTTCCCGGGTCAGTTCGGCCACGCGTTCGGCCAGGGCCTCGTGGGTGATGGGCCGGCTCTGGGGCGAGGCCCAGGCGCCGATGCGCGATCCCAGGGGGCGGCTGGCGTAGTAGGCGTCCGACTCGGCCGCCGGCACGGGGCTGACGGGGCCTTCGATGCGCACCTGCCGTTCCAGCTCGGGCCAGAAGAACAGCAGCCCGGCCTGGGGGTTGGCGGCCAGCTCCAGGCCCTTGCGGGACTGGTAGTTGGTGTAGAACACGAAGCCCCGGGCATCGAAGCCCTTGAGCAGCACGATGCGCGCCGAGGGCCGGCCGGCCGTGTCCGCCGTGGCCAGGGTCATGGCGGTCGGTTCGTGGACCTCGCTGTGCAGGGCCTGTTGGAACCACTGGTCGAATTGGGTGTAGGGGTCGGCGGCCGCGGCGGATTCGAGCAGTTCGAATTTCTGGTAGGTCTGGCGGATATCGGCGATGGACATGGTGTCTGGGCGGGAGAGGGTCAGGGGGCGTGCCGCAGCGCCTGCGCGATGGCGCGCAGGCGGCGGTCGGTGATGCCGGCGGCCTCCAGGGCGTCGGCGGTTTGCAGTACGTATTCGGTGCAGGGGCCGTAGCGCCCGTGCCCCTGGCGCACGATGGCGACGATCCGTTCGATGGACAGGCCCGTCACGTAGCCCGCGTCGCGGCGGTCCATGGTGAAGACCAGGCCGGGGACCGGGCCGGATTCCGTGTGGCAGTTCAGCCAGCGCGGGATGTAGGACGCGCTGGGCATTTCCCGTTGCCACAGGGGGCCCAGGATGTCCAGCGCCCGGTCGCCGGCGATGCGGTAGGCGGTGCCTTCGCAGGAGCCGCCCAGGTCCAGGCCGAACACCAGGCCGGGCCGTTCGGGCGTGCCGCGGTTGATGCGCGACCACAGGCACAGGGCGCGGTGGTAGCCGTGGATGCGCGCCCGGCGGGCTTCCAGGTGATCGAATTCCGGCCGCCAGACGAGGGACCCGTAGCCGAACACCCACAGGTCGGAACGGCCGTCCCAGTGCCGCAGGGTCTGGCCGATGGACGCCTGGTGCCAGGCCTCGTCGCGCAGATGGAAGGCTTCCGGCGGAGGCGGAAGCTGGCTGGCGCGGGCGGCGGGCGTGTTCACGGAGGGCGGGCGGCGTGGGGAAAGGGACAAGCCCGTATTGTAGAGGACTTGCGCGGCGGGGCGGCGCATGGACTTATCCGGGGATTCCCCTGGCTAAAATGCGGAATCTTCCTTTTTTCTTCGTCGCCACGATGTCCGAACCCCTGTCCGCCGATTTCACCGATGCCGATGCGGACGCCGCGCGCCGTTTCGGCGGCCTGGACCGCCTGTACGGCGACGGCGCCCGGCAGGCGCTGGCGCGGCTGCGCGTGGTGGTGGCCGGCATCGGCGGCGTGGGCGCCTGGTGCGCCGAAGCCCTGGCCCGCTCGGGCGTGGGCGCGCTGACGCTGGTGGACCTGGACCACGTGGCCGAATCCAACATCAACCGCCAGGTCCATGCCCTGGGCAGCACGCTGGGGTGGGCCAAGGTCGCCGCCATGGCGGACCGCATCCGCGACATCAATCCGGCGTGCCGCGTCGAGTGCGTCGATGACTTCATCGGTCCCGGCAATGTGGACGCCATCCTGTCGGGGCCGCCCGGCGCGCTGCTGGACTGCACCGACCAGGTGACGGCCAAGATCGCCATGATCCTGCGCGCCCGCGCGGCGGGCTGGCCGATGCTGGTGTGCGGCGGGGCGGGCGGCAAGACCGATCCGCTGGCGTTGCGGGCCGGCGACCTGTCGGTCGTCACGCACGACGCCCTGCTGGGCCGGGTGCGCCAGGAACTGCGCCAGCGCCACGGCTACCCCAAGGGCGGGGCGGCAGGCGGCAAGCCGCGCCGCCGGGTCCCGCGCATGGGGGTGCATTGCCTGTGGTTCGACCAGCCGGTCGTGCTGCCCGCGGCATGGCAGCGGGCGGCCGGCACCGGGCCCGCGCCGGCTGCCGCGCCGCAGGGCCTGTCCTGCGCGGGCTACGGCTCCGCCGTGGCGATCACCGCCACCATGGGCATGGCGGCGGCCGACTGGGCGGTGCGCCAGGGGCTGGCGGCGGGGCCAGTTTCAAGTTGAGGCATCTCGTCCACGTCGCGCCTTGCAAGGCGCTCCGATTCGATAGGCATGACATGATCCGCAAGGGATCATTTCATGTCCGATCTCATCCAGCCGCGCAGGGCGTTCGACACTCGTAAAGCAGGGGCCTGGCGCAGGTCGGCCAGGCTCAGCCGGGCTTCGCGCACGGCGCCTTCGTCCAGCAGGGCCTGGCGCCGCACGCCGGGCAGCAGGCCGCTGTCCAGGGGCGGCGTCAGCCAGGCGCCGGCCGTGTCCTGGACGTAGATCGTGCTGCGGCTGCCTTCGCACACGTTGCCGGCGGTATTGCAGAAAATCAGGTCGAAATACTCGGGATGGGCTTGCAGCCATGCCTGCGCCGCCGCGAATCGGGGGCGGTGGGTGGTCTTGTGCCGCAGCCAGGGATCGCCGGCGTCCAGCACGGCGTCCGGCCCCAGGACGTCCGCCGCCAGGGCGATGCGCGCGGGTTCGGGCGTCGGCGGCAGCGGCGCGGATTCCAGGGACAGCCGGCCGTCGGCCGCCAGCAGCAGGCGCAGGCGCTGCGGCGCGCCGTCCGTCAGCCCCCGGATCCGCTCGGCCAGCCAGCCGTCCAGGGCCGCCGCGTCCAGCGGGTAGCCCAGGATCAGGGCCGACGTTCGCAGCCGCGCCCGGTGGCCGGGCCAGAGCGCGACGCGGCCCTGTTCTAGGCGCATGGTCTCGATCAGGTCGGGGGCGACCCGCAGGATCTCGGCGGCGGAGGGCGCGGGCCGGTCCGCGGCTGCGGGAGACGCGGATGGGTGGGGGTTCGCAGGGGAGGCGGCCGGGTCGGCTGCCGGGCCAGAGGCCGGGCGGTTCATTCCGGGTTCAGGACGCGGGCTTTCCACAGACATTCCTCCCATTCGTCGTCGGCGCGGGAATCGTATACGATGCCGCCGCCCACGCCGAACTCGGCCCGGCCGCCGCGCAGTTCGATGGTGCGGATGGCGACGTTGAGGGAAAAATCCCCGTTGGGCGCCAGCCAGCCCACGCTGCCGCAATAGATGCCGCGCCGGCGCGCCTCCAGCGCGCGGATGGCCCGCATGGCGGCGATCTTCGGCGCCCCGGTGATGGAGCCGCAGGGGAACAGGGCGCGCAGCACTTCGTCCAGCGGCACGTCCGGCGCCTCGGCCTCCACGGTGGAGGTCAGCGTCCAGACTGAGGGATAGGCTTCCAGGCTGAACAGGGCCGGCACGCGCACGCTGCCGGGCACGGCGACGCGGCCCAGGTCGTTGCGCAGCAGGTCCACGATCATCAGGTTCTCCGCGCGGTTCTTGGCGCTGCGTTGCAGCGCCTCGGCGGCCTGCCGGTCCCAGGCCGGATCGGCGTGGCGCGGGGCGGTGCCCTTCATTGGCCGCGCGCGCAGGCGCGCGCCCTCGCGGGCCACGAACAGCTCGGGCGACAGCGACAGCACCCAGCGCTCGCCGTCGCGCACGCAGGCGGCGTGGGCCACGGGATGCCGCTCGGCCAGCCAGGCATAGGCTTGCGCGGGGTCCAGGCCCGAGGGCCAGTCCAGGCGCAGCGGCAGGGTGTAGTTGATCTGGTAGTAGTCGCCCCGGGCGATGCCGGCGCGGATGGTCTCGATGGCCCGCGCGTGGCGTTCGCGGGACACGCCCGGCCGTGGATTCGGCCGCCACGGCCGGCCGAGGGCGTCGGCCAGTCCGTCCGGCGCGCGTCCGCCGCCGGGGCCGCCCGCGTCCTCCGCGCCGCCCGCCGCATGCGCCGGCCCCGTCCCGGCCGGCCCCCCGCAGGCGCCCCATTCGGCGCGGGCGTGGACCAGCGCCGTCAGGCGGGGCTGGGCGTCGCGCGCGTCCTCGTCCGCCGGATCGGCGGCGCCCGGCGCCAGCCATTCGCCCAGTTCGTAGTCCAGCAGCAGGGCCACCCAATGGCCCGCGCGCCGGGCGGCCTCGATGGCGTCCCAGGCGGCGGGCAGCTCGGCGCGGCGGTGGACGGCGATGCGCGCCACCGAATCGAGCAGCCGCAGCGACCGGCCGGCCAGCCGGTCCTCGAACAGGCAGGTGGAGCACTCCGGTCCGGGGGCCGGAGATCCGCGCACGGTCACCTGGCCTCCAAGGCGTCGCGCGCGCGCCGGGGCGCCAGGAACTCCGCCAGGATGCGTCCGGTGTGGGTGTCGCCCGCGGCGCAGAGCTGCTCGGGGCTGCCCTGGGCCACCACGCGGCCGCCTTCGTCGCCGCCCTCTGGACCGAGGTCGACGATCCAGTCGGCCTCGGCGATGACGTCCAGGTTGTGCTCGATGACCACCACGGTGTGGCCGGCGTCGACCAGCCGGTGCAGCACGCGGATCAGCTTTTCCACGTCCGCCGTGGACAGGCCCACGGTGGGCTCGTCCAGCACGTACAGGGTGTGCGGGACGCGCGAGGCGCGGCCGGTGCGCAGCACGCCTTCGTCCAGGTGGGCCTTGGTCAGTTCGGTGACCAGCTTGATGCGCTGGGCCTCGCCGCCGGACAGCGTGGGCGAGGGCTGGCCCAGCGTCAGGTAGCCCAGGCCCACGTCCTGCATCAGCTGCAGGGCGCGGGCGATGCGGCGATGCGCGGAGAAATGGCCGATGGCGTCGTCGACTTCCATGCGCAGCACGTCGCCCGCGCTGCGGCCGTTCCATTGCACGCCCAGGGTTTCCTGGTTGAAGCGCGCGCCGTGGCAGGCGTCGCACGGCACCTTCACGTCCGGCAGGAAGCTCATCTCGATGGTGCGCATGCCCTGGCCCTCGCATTCGGGGCAGCGGCCGTCGCCGGTGTTGAAGGAGAAGCGCGAACCCGTCCAGCCGCGCAGCCGCGATTCGCGCGTGCCGGCGTAGAGCTTGCGGATGTCGTCCCAGAAGCCCACGTAGGTGGCCGGGCAGGACCGGGGCGTCTTGCCGATGGGCGTCTGGTCGACCTCCAGCACCCGGTCGATGGCCTCCCAGCCGCGGATCGTGCGGCAGCCCTGCCAGGACGAGCCCGTCGCCTGGCCGCCGACGCGGCGGGCGAGGTTGTCCAGCAGCACGTCGCGCGCCAGGGTGGACTTGCCCGAGCCCGACACCCCGGTGACGACGTTCAGCCGGCCCAGCGGGATGCGCGCGTTGGCCTGGCGCAGGTTGTGCAGGCCGGCGTCCACGATCTCCAGGCCGGGCGTGCCGGCGTCGACGGCGCGGCGGCCGTTCATGGGGTGGACCAGGGGTTCGCGCAGGTAGCGTCCGGTGACCGAGGCCGGGTTGCGGGCGATGTCCTCGACCGTGCCCTGGGCGACCACCATGCCGCCGCGCACGCCGGCGCCCGGCCCGATGTCGATCACGTGGCCGGCGCGGCGGATGGTGTCCTCGTCGTGCTCGACCACCACCAGGGTGTTGCCGTTGCCTTCCAGCCGGGTCAGCGCGTCCAGCAGGATGCGGTTGTCGCGCGGGTGCAGGCCGATGGTGGGCTCGTCCAGCACGTAGCACACGCCCTGCAGGTTCGAGCCCAGCTGCGCGGCCAGGCGGATGCGCTGGGCCTCGCCGCCCGATAGGGTGGGGGCGGCGCGGTCCAGGGCCAGGTAGCCCAGCCCCACCTCCATCATGAAGTCCAGGCGGCCGCGGATCTCGGTGAGGATGTCGCGGGCGATCTCGGCCTCGCGCCCCTGGGCGCCCAGGCCCAGGAAGAAGCGCTGGGCGTCGCTGACGGGCATCGAGGCCAGTTCCGCGATCGAGCGGCCACGCCAGCGGAAGGCCCGCGCCACGCGGTTCAGCCGCTGGCCCTGGCACTGGGAGCAGGGTTGCGGCAGGCCGGTGGCCTCGTCCAGCCAGACGGATTCTTCGCCGGTCTGGTCCTCGGTGAAGCCGGTGAGCTGCAGGCCGGTGCCGTAGCAGCCCGGGCACCAGCCGTGGCGCGAGTTGTAGGAGAACAGGCGCGGATCGGGCTCCGGGAAGCTGGTGCCGCAGTTCGGGCAGGCGCGCTTGATGGAAAACGTCAGCAGGCGCGGGTCGGGGGCCAGGCCGGCGGCGCGGCGCGCCTCGATCGTGGCCGGGCCGGGCGCGGTCAGGCCGGCCAGCACGCGGAAGCTGCCGTGGCCCAGCGCCAGGGCGGCGCGCACGGCTTCGCGCAGGCCGGCCTCGTCGCGCACGTCCACGATCAGGTCGCTCACCGGCAGCTCGATGGTGTGTTCCTGGTAGCGGTCCAGGCGCGGCCAGGGGCTGACCGGGATGAAGGCGCCGTCCACGCGCAGGTGGGTGTGGCCGTGCGAGGCCGCCCACTTCGCCAGGTCGGTGTAGTAGCCCTTGCGCGCCACCACCAGCGGCGCCAGCAGGCCGATGTGCTCGCCTGCGTGGTCGCGCAGCAGCTGCGCGACGATCTGTTCCGGCGTCTGCGGCGCCACGGGGACGTCGCAGTCCGGGCACATCTGGGTGCCCAGGCGCACGTACAGCAGGCGCAGGAAGTGGTGGATCTCCGTCATGGTGGCGACGGTGGACTTGCGTCCGCCCCGGCTGGTGCGCTGCTCGATGGCGACGGTGGGCGGGATGCCGTAGATCGCGTCCACGTCCGGCTTGCCGGCCGGCTGCACGATGGCGCGCGCGTAGGCGTTCAGGGATTCCAGGTAGCGCCGCTGGCCCTCGTTGAAGAGGATGTCGAAGGCCAGGGTGGACTTGCCCGAGCCCGACACGCCGGTGACAACCGTGAAGGCGTCGCGCGGGATGTGCACGTCGATGCCCTTCAGGTTGTGCTCGCGGGCGTTCAGGATGTGGATGTCGGGGCTGGCCGACGCCGCCGGCAGGCGCGGCGCGGGTTCGTTCAGGATCAGCGCCGGATGGTCGATCTGCCGCGCATAGTCGGACAGCGCCCGGCCGGTGTGCGAATCCGGGTGGCGCATCAGGTCGTCCGGCGTGCCTTCGGCGACGATGCGGCCGCCCTGGTCGCCGCCTTCCGGCCCCAGGTCCACGACCCAGTCGGCGGCGCGGATCACGTCCAGGTTGTGCTCGATGATCAGCAGCGAATGGCCGGCGGCCAGCAGCTTGCGGAAGGCCCGCATCAGGCGGGCGATGTCGTCGAAGTGCAGGCCGGTGGTGGGCTCGTCGAACAGCAGCAGGCTGCCCTTCAGCGCCCCCTGGGGCGCCCGCGAGCGCGCGGCCTCGGCCAGGTGGCCGGCCAGCTTCAGGCGCTGGGCCTCGCCGCCCGACAGGGTCGGCACGGGCTGGCCCAGGCGCACGTATTCCAGGCCCACGTCGGCCAGGGGCGCCAGGCCCCACTGCACGTCGCGCAGGCCCTTGAAGAAGTCCAGCGCCTCGCTCACGGTCATGTCCAGGACCTCGTCGATCGAGGCGCTGCGGCCCAGGTGCTCGATGCGCACTTCCAGGACCTGGGGGCGGAAGCGGTGGCCGTCGCAGTCCGGGCAGCGCAGGTACACGTCCGACAGGAATTGCATTTCGACGTGTTCGAAGCCGGTGCCGCCGCAGCCGGGGCAGCGGCCGTCGCCGGTGTTGAAGCTGAAGGTGCCGGCCGTGTAGCCGCGCTCCTGCGACAGCGGGGCGGCGGCGAACAGCTTGCGGATGGCGTCGAAGGCGCCGACGTAGCTGGCGGGGTTGGAGCGCGCCGTCTTGCCGATGGGCGTCTGGTCCACCATCACCACGTCGGCGATGCGCTCCGCGCCCAGCAGGGCGGCGTATTCGCCGGGCGCCTCGGTGGCGCGGCCCAGCCGCTTCAGCAGGGCGGGGTAGAGCACGTCCTGCACCAGGGTGGACTTGCCCGACCCGGACACGCCGGTCAGGCACACCAGCCGGCCCAGCGGCAGGGAAAAGTCGATGCCTTGCAGATTGTTGGCGCGGGCGCCCTGCAGCAGCAGGCGCGGGGTGCTTTCCTGCACCGGCAGGGGGCGCGGCGCCTCGATGCGCATCCGGCCGCCGAAGTAGCGGCCGGTCAGCGTGTCGGCCGCGGCCAGCTCGGCCGGCGTGCCGTCGAAGACGATGTGCCCGCCGCGCTCGCCCGGCCCGGGGCCGATGTCGAGGACGCGGTCGGCGGCGATCATGACCTGCGGATCGTGCTCCACCACGACCAGGGTGTTGCCGTGGTCGCGCAGCCTGTGCATGACCTGGACGATGCGGTGGATGTCGCGCGGGTGCAGGCCGATGGACGGCTCGTCCAGCACGAACAGCGTGTTCACCAGGGACGTGCCCAGGGCGGTGGTCAGGTTGATGCGCTGGACCTCGCCGCCCGAGAGGGTGCGGCTCTGCCGGTCCAGCGACAGGTAGCCCAGGCCGACGTCGCACAGGAAGCGCAGGCGGGCGCGGACTTCGTCCAGCAGCTCGGTCAGGGCGTCGTCCAGCGAACGGCCCAGTTCGACGCGGTCGAACCAGTCGCGCACCCGCTCGATGGGCAGGCGCATCAGGTCGTGCAGGCCCAGGCCGGGCAGGGCCGCCAGCTGCTCCGGCGTCCAGCGCGCGTGCGCCGGCAGGAAGCGGGGCGCGCCGGGGATCGGATCGCGGTCCCGCCCCAGGCGCCACAGCGTGGCGTCGGGCTTGAGCCGCGCGCCCTTGCAGTGCGGGCAGGGCGTGTAGCTGCGGTACTTGGACAGCAGCACGCGCACGTGCATCTTGTAGGCGCGCGATTCCAGCCAGTCGAAGAAGCGCTGCGCGCCGTACCACTGGTGCTTCCAGGCGGACGGCCCGCCCTTCCAGTCGGGCGCGCCGCCGATCACCCAGCCGCGTTCCTCGTCCGTCAGGTCGCGCCAGGGCACGTCCAGGCGCACGCCCGCCCTGGGGGCGTAGCGTTCCATCTCGACCTGGCATTCCTTGTAGCTGGCGGTCTGCCAGGGCTTGATCGCCCCGCCGCGCAGGCTGCGGGTCTCGTCCGGCACGACCAGACCGTAGTCGATGCCCATCACCCGGCCGAAGCCCCGGCAATGCTCGCAGGCGCCCAGCGGGGAATTGAAGGAGAAGGTGCTGGGCAGCGGCGTGCCGTAGTCGATGTCGCAGTGCGCGCAGTGCAGGCCGGCGCTGAAGCGCCATTCCTCCTCGCCCTCGTCGAACAGGGCGTGGACGCTGAGCCGGCCGTTGCCCTGGCGCAGGGCGGTTTCCAGGGCCTCGTCCACGCGCGCCGATTCCGCGTTGCCGAGGCGGAAGCGGTCCTGCACGACGTGCAGTACGCGCCGGCCGGCGTCGCCCGCCTTGCGCTTGCCGGCCGCTTTTCCAGCGGCCTCGGGCGCGGGGGCCGGATCGTCCTGGCGGTGGATGCGCGTGTAGCCCTGCTGTTCCAGGAAGCCGCGCACTTCGTCCTCGGTGAAGTTGGCGGGCACCGACACGGGGAAGGTGATCACCAGTCGGGGATCGCGGGCGGCGCACAGGCCGTCCAGCTGGCGCCGGATGCTGGCGGGGTCGTCGCGCGTCACCGGCCGGGCGCAGCCGCGGCAATGCAGGTGGCCGGCGCGGGCGTAGAGCAGCTTCAGGTGGTCGTTGAGCTCCGTCATCGTGCCCACGGTGCTGCGCGAATTGCGCACCGGGTTGACCTGGTCGATGGCGATGGCGGGCAGGATGCCTTCGATGCGGTCGACCTGGGGCTTGTCCATACGGTCCAGGAACTGGCGCGCGTAGGGCGAGAAGGTCTCGACGTAGCGGCGCTGGCCTTCGGCGTACAGGGTGTCGAAGGCCAGCGAGCTCTTGCCGGATCCGGATACGCCGGTCACCACCAGGAGTTCCCCGGTGCGGATCGTCAGATCCAGGTTCTTCAGGTTGTTCTGGCGGGCGCCGAAGATGCGGATGGGTGCGTTCATCCCGCCATCATAATCCGGCGCGCGGCGTCCTTGCGATGCGCGCAGCAGGGGCATGTTCCAGGGCCCGCGGCCGGGCCGGCGGAAGCCGCCCGGCTTGATCCGCGTCAGAGATCGGGACGGCGGGAAGGTCCGCCGGCGCCGTCCCATTCCTACAATCTTCAGGATGAAGCCGGGCCTGTCCCGGCCCTTCTGGAAAACTGGAGAATCGCCATGAAACGTCTGCTCGCCCTGTCCCTGCTGTGTGCCGCCCCCGTCCTGGTCCAGGCGGCCGACTACAAGACGGATGCGGACCACACCTTCGTCTATTTCGAAGCCCTGCACAACGGCACGTCCACGGTGCGCGGCCGTTTCGACACGGTCGAGGGCGACGTGGTCTTCGACCGCGAAGCCAAGACGGGCCGGGCGGACATCCGCATCGACATCAAGTCGGTCAGCACGGGTTCCAAGGGCTTCGACGAACACCTGCTGGGCGGCGATTTCTTCCAGGCCGGCCAGCACCCCGAGGCCCGCTTCGAGTCCACCGCCTTCCGCTTCGAGGGCGACTTGGTGCGGGCCGTGGAAGGCAATCTGACCCTGCTGGGGCAGACCCATCCGGTCAAGCTGAACGCCGTCCGCTTCAACTGCTACCAGAACAAGCGCCTGAACCGCGAAGTCTGCGGCGGGGATTTCCGGACCGACATCCAGCGCAGCCAATGGGGCATGAAGTTCGGCCTGCCCGGCATCCCCGACACCGTGCGCCTGCAGATCGAGATCGAAGGCGTGCGCCAGTGAATCGAAGGGGCGGGGGCCGCGGTTTCCGGCAGGCGCCCGCCGGCCTTTGGTGAAACTTTGCTAAAATAGCGTGTTTTGCTTTCAAAGCCCGCCTTACACCAGGAGATCCACATGGCAGAAATCAAACGCACGCGGCGCAACACGCTGGAGCGCCGTTGCCTTGGCAAGGCCTTCAAGCGTCTGTTCGTGCGCGCGCCCAAGGGCGTCTTCAAGATGCTGGAAAAGGTCAAGCGCGTCTGATCGTTCGACGCCGGCCAGCCGTATTGTTTATATACAATTCGGCATCAGGGAAAACCACGGACCCGGCGGTCCGTGGTTTTTTTTGCGGCTATCATGGGTAGATCGGAAACAAGGAGGAGCCCTCCGGCATGGCTTGCTGGCGTCATCTGTTTTCCGTCGTCACGCCCACCTACAACCGCGCGCATACGCTGGAACGAGTGTACCGCTCGCTGCGGGAGCAGTCCTTCCAGGACTTCGAATGGGTCGTCGTGGACGATGGTTCGACGGATGCCACCCGGACCCTGGTCCAGGGATGGCAGCAGGAAGCCAGTTTCCCGATCCGTTACGTCTGGCAACCCAATCAACACAAGAAAACAGCTTTCAACAACGGGGTGCGGCACGCCCAGGGCGAATGGCTGGTGGCCATCGACAGCGACGACGAGCTCGATCCCAACGCCCTGTACCACATGGCCGGCGTCTGGGAACAGATCCCGCCCGCCCAGCGCGGGCGCTACGTGGCGATCACCGGCCTGTGCGCGCGGCCCGACGGCCGCGTGGTGGGCGACATGTATCCCCGGGACGTGATGGACGTGTCCTCGCTGGACATGACCTTCCGCTACCATGTCCGGGGCGAGAAATTCGGCTGCCTGCGCACGGACGTGCTGCGTCAGTTCCCCTTCCCCGAGGACATCCCCGGTTTCGTGCCTGAAAGCCTGGTCTGGCGGGCGATCGCCCGGGCCGGCTACCTGACCCGCTTCGTCAACCAGGTGTTTCGCGTGTACCACGACGATGTGGGCGGCCTGTCGCTCGAGGGGCGGTCGGCCGACAGCGGCCGCCACGCGCTGGGCCTGTGGCTGCTGGCGCACGATACGGTGGAATATTGCCTGGACTGGTTCCGCTACCAGCCGGCCTCGTTCTTCGGCGCGGCGATCCGCTACACCCGCTTCGGCCTGCACCTGCGCGCGCAGCGCATCGCCCGTCCCGCCGGGCGATGTCTGAGCCGCTGGGCGTCGCGCCTGCTGGTGGCCGCCATGTGGCCCGTCGGGGCGGCGCTGTACGTGCGCGACCGCCTGCGTGACGCGGCGGCGCGGGCCAAGCACCCGGTGACGATCTGACGGTCGACGGGGCGGGCGCCCCGCCCGCGGCCTCTCTGCGCGCCGCGGCTGGCAAGCCGCTCCGATGCGCCCGCGCGGGTCAGTCCGCGGGGGCCGGCCCGTGTCCGGGCTCATCCTCGTCTTCATCGTCCGGGGGCGCCTCGGCTTCCCGCAGATCGAAGGGCAGCAGATCCGCCAGCGTATCGGTCCACGCGACTTCCTCGCCCTGGGCGTCCACCTTGATGTAGCGCACGCCTTCCAGGTCCGACAGCTGGACGGCCCAGAGGAATTCGCAATCCACCGCCTGGCCGTCGCTCAGGTCCAGGCCGCCGCTGTTGCCCAGGAAGCGCGCCCCGGGGCCGCCCGCCTGGACGCGGGGCTTGTCCTCGTCCGCGTCCTCGGGGGCCAGCGGCAGGGCGAACAGCGCCCATTCGTAGCCTTCGTCGGGCTCGGACACGATTTCGGCGACCACGGGCCTGCCCAGCCAGGCGCACAGCGCGTCGGCCGTGCGGCCCAGCAGATCGGCCTCGGCCGGGGTGAATGCGAGGGGTAGGGTCATGGCGGGAAGAGGGAGGATGGCTGATGATCGGCATTGTACGGCCCGGGTGCCGGCCGGACGCATCCCGGCCCTCCCCGCGGTCGCGGGACATCCCGTCCCGGCCCATCCGCCGTCCGTCCGGCCTACAATCGGGGCTTTGCGCGGCCGAATCCTTCGGCGCGCCTTACACGGTCGAGACATGGCACAGTACGTCTATTCCATGAACCGGGTCGGCAAGATCGTGCCGCCCAAACGCCAGATCCTGCGGGACATCTCCCTGTCCTTCTTTCCCGGCGCCAAGATCGGGGTCCTGGGCCTGAACGGCTCGGGCAAATCCACCCTGCTCAAGATCATGGCCGGCGTGGACAAGGACATCGAGGGCGAAGCCGTCCCCATGGCGGGCCTGCGCATCGGCTACCTGCCGCAGGAACCGCAACTGGACCCCGATCATACCGTCCGCCAGGCCGTCGAGGCCGGCCTGGGCGAAGTCTTCGAGGCCCGCAAGCGGCTCGACGAGGTCTATGCCGCCTACGCCGAGCCCGACGCCGATTTCGACGCCCTGGCCGCCGAGCAGGCCGAACTGGAGGCCGTCATCGCGGCGGCCGCCACCAGCGGCAGCGACGACATCGAGACGCAGATGGAAATCGCCGCCGACGCCCTGCGCCTGCCGCCCTGGGACGCCGTCGTGGGCCGCCTGTCCGGGGGCGAGAAGCGCCGCGTCGCCCTGTGCCGCCTGCTGCTGTCCAAGCCCGACATGCTGCTGCTGGACGAGCCCACCAACCACCTGGACGCCGAATCGGTCGAATGGCTGGAAGTCTTCCTGCGCCAGTTCCCCGGCACCGTCGTGGCCGTCACCCACGACCGCTATTTCCTGGACAATGCGGCCGAATGGATCCTGGAACTGGACCGGGGCCACGGCATCCCCTGGAAGGGCAACTACAGCTCCTGGCTGGAACAGAAGGAAGACCGCCTGAAGCAGGAAGAGGCCGCCGAATCCGCGCGCCAGCGCACCATCAAGAAAGAACTGGAATGGGTGCGGCAGAATCCCAAGGGCCGCCAGGCCAAGGCCAAGGCACGCCTGGCGCGCTTCGAGGAACTGTCCTCGCACGAATACCAGAAGCGCAACGAGACCCAGGAAATCTTCATCCCCGTGGCCGAGCGCCTGGGCAACGAGGTCATCGAATTCCGCAACGTGTCCAAGTCCTTCGGCGACCGCGTGCTGATCGACGATCTCAGCTTCAAGGTGCCTCCGGGTGCCATCGTCGGCATCATCGGCCCCAACGGCGCGGGCAAGTCCACGCTGTTCCGCATGATCGCCGGCCAGGAAACCCCGGATGCCGGCGAGGTGGTCCTGGGCCAGACGGTGAAACTGGCCTACGTGGACCAGTCGCGCGATTCCCTGCCGGACGACAAGACCGTCTTCGACGCCGTCTCGGACGGCGCCGACCTGCTGACCGTGGGCCGCTTCGAGATGCCCGCGCGCGCCTACCTGGGCCGCTTCAACTTCAAGGGGGGCGACCAGAACAAGCACGTCGGCAAGCTGTCCGGCGGCGAACGCGGCCGCCTGCACCTGGCCAAGACCCTGATCGCGGGCGGCAACGTGCTGCTGCTGGACGAGCCGTCCAACGACCTGGACGTGGAAACCCTGCGCGCCCTGGAAGACGCCTTGCTGGAATTCGCCGGCTGCGTGCTGGTGATCAGCCACGACCGCTGGTTCCTGGACCGCATCGCCACCCACATCCTGGCCTTCGAGGGCGATTCGCAGGTGGTGTTCTTCGACGGCAACTACCAGGAATACGAGGCCGACAAGAAGGCCCGCCTGGGCGAAGAGGCCGCCCGGCCGCACCGCCTGCGCTACAAGGCGTTGAAATGAAACGCCGCGATTGGAGTACGCCATGAAATACGTGGATGTGAACCAGGCCTTGCTGACGGCCGGCACCAGCCTGCTGCTGGTGGTGGACATGCAGGAAAAACTGCTGCCCGCCATCCGCGACACCGATGCGCTGCGCGGCCGGGTCGCGCGCCTGGCCCAGGCCGCGCGCCTGCTGTCGGTGCCGGTCTGGGCGACCGAGCACTGGCCGGCCAAGATCGGCGCCACCCATCCCGATCTGCTGGCGCACGTCGACCGGGTCGTGGCCAAGACCCATTTCGACGCCTGCCGCGAGGCCGATTTCCTGGCGGACTGGCCCGCGGGCCGCACGCGGGTGTTGCTGACGGGCACCGAGGCCCACATCTGCGTGTTACAAACCGGCCTCGGGCTGGCACGGGCCGGTTTCCAGCCCGTGCTGGTGTCCGACGGCATCGGCTCCCGCCGCGAACCGGATGGGTCCGCCGCCTGCGAGCGCTGGCGCCACCACGGGCTGGAGACCGTGACGTCCGAAATGGCGATCTTTGAATGGCTCGAAACCCCGGCGCATCCCGCCTTCCGGGACGTGCTGGCCCTGGTGAAGTGAGACGCGATACCGCGCGGCGCCATTGTTACAAGTTACAAGTATCGACATCATGACTCACACCTTTTTCGGTGTCCGGCGCTTATAAAGGAGTCAGGACGCCGACGCGGCATCCTCCGGAGCTTGCCGGGGGCGCCAAGGCATGGATCATCACGCGGTACACGAGAAGGAGAACCATCATGACGATCGGGACATTCGGAAAAATCGGCGCGGCCCTGACGCTGGCGGCGGCCATGGCCGGCTGCTCGTCGTGGGACAACATGAGCCATCGCCAGAAATCGGCCGTCACGGGCGCGGGCCTGGGCGGCGTGGCGGGGGCCGTCATCACCAACGGGGGCATTCTGGGCACGGTGGGTGGCGCCGCCATCGGCGGCGTCATCGGCGATCAGGTCGGCAAGAACCGCTGATTGCCATTCGCCTTCACGGTTGCGATGGGCGCCCTTCTTCGGAGGGGCGTTTTTTTTCGCCCCGGGTTCCGGCGCTTGACTTCAAACGGGCTTTTCTCTTAAATTCAAACGATCGTTTGAATTTCGATTCGACGGCTCGAAAAACCCGAAGAGCCGACCGGCGTCCGGTCCGGCTTCCATTCGGGGCCGCCGCGATCGCCCTCGACAATCCCCCCTGGAGACCGGAGATGCCCGACTACAAAGCCCCCTTGCGCGACATCCGCTTCGTGCGCGACGAGGTCCTGAACTACCCCGCCCACTACCAGTCCCTGCCGGGCTGCGAGGAGGCCACCCCCGACATGGTCGGCGCCATCCTGGAAGAGGGCGCGAAGTTCTGCGAGCAGGTCATCGCGCCGCTGAACGCCGTGGGCGACCGCGAGGGCTGCGTCTGGTCGCCCGAGGGCGTCAAGACCCCGGCGGGCTTCAAGGAAGCCTACGCCCAGTACGTCGAAGGCGGTTGGCCGGCACTGTCGCACGACGCCGCCCATGGCGGCCAGGGCCTGCCCGAATCCCTGGGCATGGCCATCAGCGAGCTGATGGGCGAGGCCAACTGGGCCTGGGGCATGTACCCCGGCCTGTCGCACGGCGCCATGAACACCCTGCAGGCGCACGGCACCCCGGAACAGCAGAAGACCTACCTGGAGCCGCTGGTCTCGGGCCAATGGACCGGCACCATGTGCCTGACCGAACCCCACTGCGGCACCGACCTGGGCATGCTGCGCACCAAGGCCGAACCGCAGGCCGACGGCAGCTACAAGGTCACCGGCACCAAGATCTTCATTTCCGCCGGCGAGCACGACATGGCGGAAAACATCGTCCACATCGTCCTGGCCCGCCTGCCGGACGCGCCCGCCGGCACCAAGGGGATTTCCCTGTTCATCGTGCCCAAGTTCCTGCCTGACGGCCAGGGCGGCCCGGGTGCGCGCAACGGCGTGTCCTGCGGCTCGATCGAGCACAAGATGGGCATCCACGGCAACGCCACCTGCGTGATGAACTTCGATGGCGCCACCGGCTTCCTGATCGGGCCGGCCAACAAGGGCCTGAACTGCATGTTCACCTTCATGAACACGGCCCGCCTGGGCACCGCCATCCAGGGCCTGGCGCACGCCGAGGTCGCCCTCCAGGGCGCCACGACCTACGCCCGCGAGCGCCTGCAGATGCGCGCCCTGAGCGGCCCGAAATTCCCCGACCAGCCGGCCGATCCCATCATCGTGCACCCCGACGTGCGCCGCATGCTGCTGACGATCAAGGCGTTCGCAGAAGGCAACCGCGCGCTGCTGTACTACGCCGCGCAGCAGGTGGACATCACCCAGCACAGCCAGGACGCGGACGCGCGCGAGCAGGCCGACAAGCTGCTGGGCTTCCTGACCCCGATCGCCAAGGCCTTCATGACCGAGACCGGCTTCGAGGCGGCCAACCTGGGCGTCCAGGTCTTCGGCGGCCACGGCTACATCTCCGAGCACGGCATGGAGCAGAACGTGCGCGACAGCCGCATCTCCATGCTGTACGAAGGCACGACCGGCGTCCAGGCGCTGGATCTGCTGGGCCGCAAGGTGCTGATGACCCAGGGCGAACCGCTGCGCCTCTTCACCAAGATCGTGCACAAGTTCTGCAAGGCCAACAGCGGCAACCGCGCGATCTCCGAGCTGGTGAAGCCCCTGGCCGAACTGAACAAGGAATGGGGCGACCTGACCCTGAAGATCGGCATGAAGGCGATGACCAACCGCGAGGCCGTGGGCGCCGCGTCCGTGGACTACCTGATGTATTCGGGCTACGTGACGCTGGCCTATTTCTGGGCCGACATGGCACGTGTCGCGGCGGAAAAACTGGCGGCGGGCGAGGGCGACAAGGCCTTCTACCAGGCCAAGCTGCACACCGCGCGCTTCTACTTCGCCCGCATCCTGCCGCGCACCCGCGCGCACGTGGAAGCCATCAAGGCCGGTCCGGACGTGCTGATGGACCTGCCGGCCGAGGACTTCGCGCTGGGGTATTGAGCCTGGCGCGGCCCTCCGGGGATGCGCGCGGCGCGCGCCTGGAGCGGCCGGACCGGTGAACGGGGCGGGCCTTCGCGCGAAGGACCCGCCCCGTTCGCATGCGCGCGGCGCTGTACACTCTGGGCTGCCCGTCGCATCCCCGCCGTTTCATGATCCTCACCCTGCTGAACATCGTCCTGCCCGTCTTCGCCGTGGCGGCCCTGGGCTTCGCCTTCGGCCGGCGCCAGGCGCGCACGCCGGACATGGCCTTCATCAACCACGCCAACGTGATGGTGTTCTGTCCGGCGCTGGTGTTTTCCGCGCTGCTGGACAATCCGGTCGATCTGGCGCGCGGCTGGCCGCTGATGGCCGCCGGGGTCCTGATCATCCTGGTGCCGGGCCTGCTGCTGGCCCTGGTGCGCCGCCCGGGGGTGTCCCGTCCGGCCTTCCTGGTGCCGGGGATGTTCCGCAACACGGGCAACATCGGCATTCCGCTGATGATGCTGGCCTACGGCAAGGACCTGCTGGGCGACATCGTGGTGCTGTTCGTGCTGTCGAACCTGCTGCATTTTTCCCTGGGGCTGTTCCTGCTGTCGCGCGGGGGCAGCCGCTGGATGTGGCTGCGCAATCCGAACATCTGGGCGGCCCTGCTGGGCGTGGCCCTGGCGCCGCATCGGGAGTGGATCCCGCCCTTCGTGACGACCACGCTGGACCTGACCGGGCAGATCGCCATTCCGCTGATGCTGTTCGGGCTGGGCGTGCGCCTGTCCCAGGACCGGGTCGAGCAGCTGGGCCTGGCGCTGCGCATCAATGTCCTGTACCTGCTGGCGGGCCTGCTGACGCTGCCCGTTGTGCTGTGGCTGCTGCCCCTGACGCCGGAATGGTCGCGCATGGTGGCCCTGTCGGTGATGCTGCCGCCGGCTGTGCTGAACTACCTGCTGTGCGAGCAGTATCGCGTCGAGCCCAGGACCGTGGCCAGCGTGGTGCTGCTGGGCAACGTGCTGTCGGTGGCGACGATCCCGCTGGTGGTGTGGGCGACGCTGAGCTGGATTTGACTGGACACGCGAGGGTCCCTGCGGACCCTCGTGCGCCTGTCAAATCCGAGCGCCTTGCAAGGCGCGAGGTGGAGGGATGTTCCGATCCAAGACCAAGTCCCTGCGGACCCTTTGATCGCTCAGTTGCGCGTTTCCGCCTGCGGCATCTCGATCTTGACCTCGAGCACTTCCAGGGAGTCCTGGCGGTCCAGGTTGACCTTGATGTCCTCGGGGTTGATGTGGACGTACTTCGAGATCACCGCGATCAGTTCCTTCTGCATCTGCGGCAGGAAATCGGGCGCGTTGCGGCCGCTGCCGCGTTCGTTGATCAGAATGAGCTGCAGGCGGTCCTTGGCGATGCTGGCCGAGGTTTTTTTCTGTCCGCGCAGGAAATCCAGGAACGACATGCTTATTTACCCCCGAACAGGCGCTTGAACAGGCCGGGTTTCTCGTAGTCCACGAAGCGCAGGGGCTTTTCCTCGCCCAGGTAGCGTGCCACCACGTCCTGGTAGGCCTGGGAGACGTCGGAGTCGCGGATGTGGATGGCGGGGATGCCCTGGTTGGACGCCTGCAGCACGGTTTCCGATTCCGGGATCACGCCGATCAGGCGGATGCGCAGGATGTCCTCGATGTCGCCCAGGGAGAGCATTTCGCCGTCGGCCACGCGCTTGGGATTGTAGCGGGTCAGCAGCAGGTGTTCCTTGATCGGCTCCTCGCCCTTTTCGGCGCGGCGGGACTTGGCCGACAGGATGCCCAGGATGCGGTCGGAATCGCGCACCGAGGAGACTTCCGGATTGGTGACCACCAGCGCATCGTCGGCGAAGTAGGACGCCATCACCGCGCCGGTCTCGATCCCGGCGGGGGAATCGCAGACGATGTATTCGAAGTCCATGGCGGCCAGGTCGGTCAGGACCTTTTCCACGCCTTCGCGCGTCAGGGCGTCCTTGTCGCGCGTCTGCGAAGCCGGCAGGATGTAGAGGTTTTCCAGCTGCTTGTCGCGGATCAGCGCCTGGTGCAGGGTGGCTTCGCCCTGGATGACGTTGACGAAATCGTAGACCACGCGGCGTTCGCAGCCCATGATCAGGTCCAGGTTGCGCAGGCCGACGTCGAAGTCGATCACGACCGTCTTGTGGCCGCGCATGGCCAGACCGGCCGAGAAGCTCGCACTGGTGGTGGTTTTGCCCACTCCCCCCTTGCCGGAGGTGACTACAACGATGCGCGCCATGGTGACTGTGTTCCCCTGTTCGAAAAATTCATGACATCGTAAAGCAAAAAGCCCCGGGAAGGCCGGCTAGCCTGCCATGGAGCGTGTCCGGATGTGACCACGCGCCCGGGGCATGGATTCCGTGCCCGCGGGCCGGGGCGGCCGCCGGTCGGGCGCCGCCCGCTCAATGGGCGTCCTGCAGCGCCCGGATGCGCAGCGTGTCGCCGTCCAGTTCGACCTGGGCGGGACGGTTGTGCAGCGAGTCGGGCAGGCGGGTTTCGACCACCCGGTAGACCCCGGCGATGGCCAGCAGTTCCGGGTCGAGCTGGGTGGTCAGGATCATGGCGTGCGGGTTGCCGCGCGCGCCGGCCATGGCCTTGCCGCGCAGCGGACCGTAGACATGGATGTGGCCGTCGGCGATGACTTCGGCGCCCTGGCTGACCATGCCCATGACGATCAGGTCGCCGCCGCGCGCGTAGATGCGCTGGCCCGAGCGCAGCGGATGGCGGATCACCAGGGTCTCGGCGGCGGGCGTTTCGGCGCCGGCGGGCGGGGCGGGCTCGTTGGCGCCGGAGACCCTGGCCGGCGCCGCGGGCCTGGCGCGTTCGGCGGATGCCGGCGCCGGCGCGTCCGGGGCTTCCGGCGCGCTCGCCGCCCGGGCGGCCTTGGCCGGCGCGTCGGCGCGGCCTTCGGCCTGGCGGCCCGTGGAGATGTCCAGGGGCGCCAGGCCGGCCTCGTCGGCCGAGGCCAGCAGGGCCTTGGGCGCCCGCACGCCGATCGGGTGCAGCCGGTGGCGGCGTAGGGCGTCGGCCAGCGCCCGCCAGTCGGGCGCCTGGTCCAGTCCGTGGGCGTCGAGCACCACGGGTTCGTTTTCATAGAAGGCGCCGGCTTCCAGCATGCGCTGGTCCAGCGCCCGGGTCAGCTCGGCGGTGTCGGCCGTGCGCAGCACGGCCCGCAGGACGTGCAGGGACGCGCTCTTGAAGTCCAGGACGGCGGCGGTCTTGGCCATGGCTCAGACCCAGGTGTCGCGCAGGGTGACGGCGCGGTTGATCACCGGGCGCCCGGGCGTGGAGTCCTCGCGGTCGGCGACGAAGTAGCCCAGGCGTTCGAACTGCCAGGTCGCGCCGGGCTCGGCGCGCGTGCCCGGTTCCAGCCAGGCATTGACGACCCGGCAGGAGTCGGGATTGAGCGCCTGCAGGAAATCGCGGTCGCCGCCGTCGGGGTGCGGTTCGGTGAACAGCCGGTCGTACAGGCGGATCTCGGCGGGCACGGCGTGGGCCGCGCTGACCCAGGTGACGGTGCCCTTGACCTTGACGGCGTCCGCGCCCGGCGTGCCGCTGCGCGTGTCGGGCAGGTATTCGGCGTGGACCTCGACGATCTCGCCCCGGTCGTCCTTGACGCAGCCGGTGCAGCGCACGACGTAGCCGTACTTGAGCCGCACCAGGTTGCCGGGGAACAGGCGGAAGTATTTCTTCGGCGGGTCCTCGCGGAAGTCGTCGCGCTCGATCCAGAGCTCGCGCGTGAAGGGGAAGGCGCGCCGGGCGCCGTCCGGTTCGTGCGGGTTGAGCGGGGCGGAGCAGGGCTCTTCGTGGCCTTCCGGGAAATTCGTGATGACGAGCTTGAGCGGGTCGAGCACGGCCACGGCGCGGGCGGCCACGGGGTCCAGGTCGTCGCGCAGGGCCTGTTCCAGGATGCCGTAGTCGATGCGCGAATCGGCCTTGGACACCCCCAGCCGCTCGCAGAACAGGCGGATGGCGCCGGGCGTGTAGCCCCGGCGGCGCAGGCCGGCCAGGGTCGGCAGGCGGGGATCGTCCCAGCCGGAGACGTGGTTTTCCAGGACCAGCTGGCGCAGCTTGCGCTTGCTGGTGACGACGTAGCTGAGGTTCAGGCGCGCGAATTCGTACTGGCGCGGCAGCGGCGGCGCCAGTTCGCCCAGTTCGGCCAGGCGTTCCAGGATCCAGTCGTAGAACGGGCGCTGGTCCTCGAATTCGAGCGTGCAGATGCTGTGCGTGATGCCTTCCAGGGCGTCCTCGACCGGGTGGGCCCAGGCGTACATGGGATAGATGCACCAGGCGTCGCCGGTGCGGTGGTGGGTCGCGTGGCGGATGCGGTAGAGGACCGGGTCGCGCAGGTTGATGTTGGGCGAGGCCATGTCGATGCGCGCGCGCAGGGCCATGCGGCCGTCCGGGAACTTGCCGGCGCGCATGTCGCGCAGCAGCGCCAGGGATTCGTCGGCGGGGCGGTCGCGCCAGGGCGAGTTCGTGCCCGGCTCGGTCAGCGTGCCGCGGGTGGCGCGCATCTCGTCGGCCGACTGCTCGTCCACGTAGGCATGGCCGGCCCGCACCAGGGACTCGGCGAAGCGGTACAGGGTTTCGAAGTAGTCGCTGGCGTAGTAGCAGTGTTCCGTGCCGTCCCGAGTCCAGTCGAAACCCAGCCAGCGCACCATGTCGATGATGGCGTGGACGTATTCGTCCTCTTCCTTTTCGGGATTGGTGTCGTCGAAGCGCAGGTGGCAGATGCCCTGGTAGTCGCGCGCCAGGCCGAAGTTCAGGCAGATGCTCTTGGCGTGGCCGATGTGCAGGTAGCCGTTGGGCTCGGGCGGGAAGCGGGTGCGGATGCGGGCGGGGTCGGGCGCGCCGGCGCGCCGGACTTCGGCCGGGCTGGGCGGGGGCGCCCATTGCCTGTCCTGGCAGCGACCGGATTTCAGGTCGTTGTCGATGATGGTGCGCAGGAAATTCGAGGCAGGCGCTGAATCGGTGGTCATGGTGCGGGGATGGGAGACGTTCATATAAACTAGCGCACATTATGACGCAAACCGCATGGGTTCTGTCGCTGTCCCAGTTTTACCTGAGCCTGGGGTTCGTGCTGTTCTTCCTGGCGCTGGAACTGGGCCTGGCCTGGGTCTTGTTCGGCTTCCGGCTGCGCGCCCGGCGCAGCCAGGCGGCCCTGCTGGCCTATCGGTTCTGGGCGCGCGTGTTCGCCCTGTCCCTGATCCTCGGCTTCGCCGCCAGCCTGCCGCTGCTGCTGCAGCTGGGCACGCTGTGGCCGGGCTTCATGGACCGGGCCGGCGAGGTCGCGGGCCCGCTGGTGGGCATGGCGGTGCTCACGGCCTTCATCTTCAAGTCCTGCTTCCTGGGCGCCATGCTGTACGGGCAGCGGACCCTGTCCGACCGGGCCCACACGCTGGTGGTGGGCATGGTGGCGGTGGGCACGTCCCTGACGGCCTGGTGGATCGCCGCGCTGCTGGCCTGGCTGCAGTGGCCGGCCGGTGCGGTCCTGTCCGAAGGCCGCTACCAGGTGGCGGACTGGCTGGAATTGCTGGGCGGCATCGCGCCCGTGCTGTTCGGGGTGCTGCTGGCCGGCGGCCTGCTGCTGGCGGCCACCCTGATGCTGGCCGTGACCGTCTGGCGCACGGAAGTCCGCCCCAGCGACGTGGGGGACCGCGGCGTCTACGCCTGGGGCCTGTGGCTGGTGCTGCTGGCGCTGGCGCTGCAGGCGCTGCTGGCGGCGGACCTGGGGCGCGAACTGCTGCCGCTGCAGCCGGCGCGCGTGGCGGCCGTGGTGCCGCAATGGACCAGCGGCCCGCCGGAGCGCCTGTCCCTGGCGGCCTGGCCGGACGAATCCCTGGGGCGCGATGCTTGGCGCCTGCCGGGGCCCGCCGATTGGCCCGGCTGGGCGCGGCTGCCGGCCGAGGGCCCCTTGCGGGGGCTGAACGATCTGGCCGGCATCCGGCCGCCCCTGGCGGCCACCTACCTGTCGGCGCGGCTGGCCGTACTGCTGACCGGCGTGCTGGCCGCGATGGCGGCGTGGGCGCTGTGGCGGGGCCGCCGCCTGGGCTATGAGCCCGACAACCTGTCGCGGGCCGGCCGCATCGGACTGCGGGCCATGGCCTGGCTGGCCGTGGCCCTGCAGGCGGCGGGCTGGGGGCATCTGCTGATCGGCAGCCTGCCCTACGCCATCCAGGGCACGGTCTCGCTGCGCGAGATCGGCACGGACGCGGGCGAGGGCGCCCTCTGGACCGTCCTGTGCCTGCAGGTCGCGGTCTACGGGGCGCTGGCCGCGGGCTTTTACCAGTTGCTGCGGCACGCCACCCGTTACGGCGTGGTGCCGGTGGCCCGTCATCGGGGGCGCGCATGATCGATTCGCTGGCGGCCCTGCTGGGCCTGGGCGCCCAGGACCCGGCCTTCTGGATTCCCCTGGCGCTGATCGCCGTGTTCTTCGCCACCGTCGTGGCGGGCGTGCTGCTGGACGGCTTCGACATCGGCGTGGGCTGCGTGTCCCTGGTTGCGCCGCCCGCCCTGCGGCCGCGCATGCTGTCGCTGCTGGGCCCCTGGCGCGACGCCAACGAATTCTGGGTGTTCCTGGGCGTCGGGCTGTTCGCGGTGGCGTTCCCCTATGCCTGGCCCCAGACCCTGGGGCGCCTGTACCTGCCGCTGTCGCTGCTGGCCCTGGGCACGATGCTGCGCTCGGTGTGCTTCGAGTGGCGCCTGCGGGCGCCGGCCGAGCACCAGGGCCGCTGGCAGTTCGGTTTCGGCGCGGGGGCCGTGCTGGTCGCGTTTTCCCATGGCTACATCCTGGCGCGGGTGGCGGTGGCCTATCAGCCGGGCGGCGGCAACACCGGCTTCGCGATCCTGATGGGGGGCTGCGCCGTGGCGGTCTACAGCCTGCTGGGGGCCGCCTGGCTGATGATGCGCGAGGCGGGCGAACTGCGCGTGCGCGCCGTGGGCTGGGCGCGCCGCACCCTGCGCTGGGGCGCCGTGGGCGCCGTGGGCGTGTCGGTGGTGCTGGATTTCTCCAACGCCGGTGTGTTCCTGAAATGGGGCGACGGCACGCACTGGCTGGCGGTCGGCCTAGTCTGGAGCACGCTGCTGGCGTGCTTCGTCCTGACGGAAATGACGCTGCAGCGCATGATCAGCCACAGCTATCGCGCCTCGGCCCTGCCCTATGCCCTGGTGCTGGTGATCGTCCTGACCGTGCTGGGCGGGCTGGCCTACAGCTTCTTCCCCTATCTCGTGCTGGACGAGATCACCCTGTGGGACGCCGCCGCGCCGGTGGCGACCCTGCGCCTGGCCCTGTCGGCCGTCGTGATCGCGCTGCCGGTGGCGCTGATCTTCAACCTCTGGGTGTACTGGCGCATGCTGGGCCGGTCGCGGCCGCCCAGTCCGCCGGATTTCAGGCCTTGAGCGCGCCGGGCCGCCCCAAGCGCGGACTCCCCCTCGGGGGGACGACGCGCGGCGTCAAGGGGGCATCATCATGAAAGGGCCGGATCTGCACCTGCGGGCCGACGGCGCGGTCGCCATGCTGTGCTGGGCGGCCCTGGCCGGTGTCGGCGGCGCTCTGGTGACGATCGCCTTCCATGCCGGCATCCACGGAGTCCAGTGGCTGTTCGCCGGGCATTCCGGGGCCATCACCCAGGTGATGCGCGACCTGCCCTGGTGGCTGCGCCTGCTGGCGCCGGCCGCGGGCGGCCTGTGCGCCGGAGGACTGCTGGTGGCGGCCCGGCGCGTGTCGCGCGATGCGCATTCCGACTACATGGAAGCCGTGGCCATCGGCGACGGGCGGATGTCCGTGCGCCAGGGCCTGCTGCGGTCCTTGTCCTCGCTGTGCACGGTCGCCACGGGCGGCTCCATCGGCCGCGAGGGCGCCATGGTGCACCTGGCCGCCCTGTGGGGGTCGGTGCTCGGGCGGCTGCTGCGCTCGGGCACGGCGCACCTGCGCCTGCTGGTGGCCTGCGGGGCGGCGGCGGGGGTGTCCGCCGCCTACGGCGCGCCCATCGCGGGGGCCGTGTTCGTGGGCGAGATCATCCTCGGTTCCATGTCCTTCCAGAATTTCGGCCCGCTGCTGGTCGCGGCCGCCGTGTCGAACCTGGTCATGCGGCTGAGCGGCCACTACGTGGCGCTGTACGCCATGCCCGGCCTGGAGGCCGTCCCGGCGGACCTGCTGCTGCCCAGCCTGGCCCTGGGCATCCTGGCCGGGGTGGGGGCGCCGCAGTTCCTGCGCTGCATTCACGGGGTGAAGTCGCTGTTCGGCCGCACTGGCCTGCCGCTGCCCTTGAGCCTGGCCCTGGGCGGGCTGATGCTGGGGGGCGTGCTGGTCGGCATGCCGCAGATGGCGGGCAACGGCTACAGCGTGGTCGTGTCCCTGCTGCACCAGCCCCAGGCCTGGCAGATGGTGCTGTGGATCCTGCTGTGCAAGGTGCTGGCGACGGCGCTGACGGCGGGTTCGGGCGCGGTGGGCGGGGTGTTCACCCCGACCCTGTTCGTCGGCGCGGCCCTGGGCACGCTGTTCGCCCAGGGACTGGGGGAAGCCTGGCCCGCGCTGGCGGGCCACGGCCCGGTCCTGACCCTGGTGGGCATGGGCGCCTTCCTGGCGGCCGCGACCAGCGCGCCCTTCATGGCGATCCTGATGATCTTCGAAATGACCCTCAGCTACCAGATGGTGCTGCCGCTGGTGCTGGCCTGCGTGGCGGCGTATTTCGTGTCGCGCGGCCTGGCCCAGGCGGTGATGTACCAGGTCACCCTGCGCCACGAGGACAACCAGGCGCTGCGCCGGCAGCTGCGCCACGCCCGGCTGGACAGCCTGATGCGCCCGGCGGAGACCGTGGTTCGCACCGATGCGCCGGTGCGCCGCGCCCAGGAGATGTTCCTGGACTATCCGGTGAAGTACCTGTACGTGACCGATGCCGAGGGCGCCTGGCAGGGCGTGATCGCCCAGCAGGACCTGACCCGCATGATGCTGGGCGAGATCGACGTGCAGTCCAAGACCTGCGGCGAGGTGCTGCGCCTGGACTTCGTCAAGCCCCTGTATCCCGACCTGAGCCTGGACGAGGCCCAGGCGCAGTTCAGCGCCTTCCAGGGGGAGCGGCTGCCGGTGGTCAGCCGCGACCGGCCTGCCCGGCTGCTGGGCGTGGTCTACAAGTCCGACCTGCTGGAGCGCTATTCGCAGTTGAAGCGGGCGCTGGACGGGGACGCCGATTTCGTGCTGCCGCCGCGCCGGGAGCGCCGGTGACCACCGGCCGGCGCTTCTTCGCGGCCGGCTCCGCCGCAGTGATGGCATAATCCCGGTACTGGATATCAACACAGCCTTTTCATGGTCATCCAAGCAGATTCCCTGTCGGCCCGCCCGCCCGAACCCCGTCTGGTGACGCCGGACGTGGCCTCGCGCGCCGAAGATTCCGTCGAGCGCGCCCTGCGGCCCAAGTCCCTGGGGGACTACGTCGGCCAGCGGCGCGTGCGCGAACAGCTGGACATCTTCATCGCCGCGGCCCGCCAGCGCGGCGAATCGCTGGACCACGTGCTGCTGTTCGGTCCGCCGGGCCTGGGCAAGACGACCCTGGCGCACATCGTGGCCCACGAAATGGGCGTGCAGCTGCGCCAGACTTCCGGACCCGTGCTGGAACGCCCGGGCGACCTGGCCGCCATGCTGACCAACCTGGAACGCAACGACGTCCTGTTCATCGACGAGATCCACCGCCTGTCCCCGGTGGTCGAGGAAATCCTCTATCCCGCGCTGGAGGACTTCCAGATCGACATCCTGATCGGCGAAGGCCCAGCGGCCCGCAGCGTCAAGATCGACCTGCAGCCCTTCACCCTGGTCGGGGCGACCACCCGCGCCGGCATGCTGACCAACCCGCTGCGCGACCGCTTCGGCATCGTCTCGCGGCTGGAATTCTATTCCGCCGACGAACTGGCCCACATCGTGCGGCGCAGCGCCGGCCTGCTGGGCGCGGACGCGACCGACGACGGCGCCGCCGAGATCGCGCGCCGCTCGCGCGGCACGCCGCGCATCGCCAACCGTCTGCTGCGCCGGGTGCGCGACTACGCCGACGTGCGCGCGGGCGGGCGCATCGACACCGCCACCGCCCAGGCGGCGCTGGCCATGCTGGAAGTCGATCCCCAGGGCCTGGACCTGATGGACCGCAAGCTGCTCGAAGCCATCGTGCACAAGTTCGACGGCGGCCCCGTCGGGGTGGACAGCCTGGCCGCCGCCATCGGCGAGGAACGCGACACCATCGAGGACGTCATCGAGCCCTACCTGATCCAGCACGGCTACCTGCAGCGCACCCCGCGCGGCCGCATGGCCACGCGCCGCTGCTGGCAGCACCTGGGGCTGAAGGCGCCCGCCGCCGGGGGCGGGGAACCGGAACTGTTCTAGGAACCTCCGAACCCGGGGTGTCCTAGGGACGCGCGGCGCCGGCCGCGCTCAAAGGGTCGCCAGCCGTTCGACGGTGTCCGGGTAACGTTCCACCAGCCGGATCAGCAGTGTGGCTTGGGCGTTGGGCCTGGCGCGCCCCTGTTCCCAGTTTTCCAGCGTGCGCGGATTGGTGCGCAAGTAACGCGCGAATACGCCACGCGACAGATTCAGGCGCTTGCGCAGATCGGTCAGTTCGCCCGCAGTGATTTCAAGTACAGGACCCGCGTCGACGACGTGGCGGCGCAAGGTGATTTTCCCTGCGCGCTCGGCCGTCAGGGCCTCGAATCCTTCCGTCAGTTCGGCAAACAGGTTGCGCTTGTTTGTCATGGGGCGCGTGCCTTCAGTTCGTTGTGCAACAGAGCGGCCAAGAGCGCACGTTCCTGGGCGGACAGATCGTCCATTTCATCTTTGTCATACACGGTGAACAACCAGAACTGATGGCCTGCGGTCCAGGGGTAGTAGATCACGCGCAACCCACCTCGTTTGCCCTTGCCGCGACGTGTGTCGAGGAATCGGACTTTTCGCAGCCCGCCAGTTCCAGGGATGACATCACCCGCGTATGGCTGTTGGAGCAGAATGGATTGCAGACCGCGAAAGGCGGAATCGTCCAAGTATCGTTCACGGTGTCTTTGGAACACCGGCAACTCGATGAAAAGAGCCTTCATCGCCATTCTATCCGTTAATTACGTATAAATGAAGAACGAGCCGCTGTGCCGCGTATCGTCGAGCAGGCTATGGGGGTTGAGTGGAGGCATGCAAGCATGGCCGGGGTCCAGTGGAGGTGGACGGCCATTGTGGGTCAGGCGCAACAACCCCGCCAGACTGGAAAATCCGAACGGATGGAAATGTCCTGGCGGGTCTTGGGGTCGGTCCGGTCCGATCCGCGGTCGGTGTCGTCGGGGGCGTAGGGCGCGGCGTGGCGCCGTAGCGCCACCATCGTGTCAGCCCGGGATGCGCCGCTGCAAAATGTCCAGGAATACGCGCGCGCTGGCCGGCAAGGGCCGGTAGGCCTCCGTGATCGCGCAGATCGGGTTGTGGAATACCGGGCCGTCGGCGATCGCGCGCAGCGGATAGCGCGCATGGACGCGGTCCGCGTAATGCTCGGTCAGCAGGCCGAGATAGTGCCCCGTGGCGACGAACACCGCGACGGCTTCCAGTCCTTCCGCGTCCGGGCCGCGCCTGAAGCGGCCCGTGGCCAGGGCCTGCTCGATGAATGGATGAGTGCGGTGGACCAGGGGCAGGTTCCGGGCGGTTTCGTCGTCGACGTCCGCCGCCACGTAGATCCGGTGCGTCTCGATGAAGAGCGGCTGGTAGTGGAAGGCCTTGTCTTCCTGGTATTGGCCCCGGAGGCCGATCTGGATGCGCCGTTCCCGCAGGGCCTGGTTCAGCTGGGAGTGGGTGAGGACCAGGATTTCGGGGCTGACGTCGGGGGCGATGCGCCGCAGTTCCACCAGGGACTCGGGCAGTACGCAGGCGGGGTCGGTCAGGACCTGTTCGACCATGCCGATGGTCAGGGGGCCGGACAGGATGCCGCGCACCGCGTCGATCTCCGGGCGGATGCCGTCGAGCGCGCGCAGGGCGTTGCGCGAGACTTCCAGCGCGGTCGCGCCTGCAACGGTCAGGCGAAAGCCCGCGGGGCCGCGTTCGCATAGCTGCACGCCGAGCTTGTCCTCGATTTCGCGGATGTGGCGGCTGATGGAGGCCTTGGACATGTGCAGCTGCCGTTCCGCCACGGAAAAGCCACCTGCCTGCGCCACGGCGCAGAACACGCGCAGGGACTTCAGGTCGCGTTCGGTGAGTGTGCGTTGAGGCGATTCCATCGCTGTGTTGCCTGCGGTATCGCACCGGTTCCGGCGCGGCGTTCATGGGTTTCCAGGGGACGATTCCCGCGTCGCGAGCCCGGCGGGACGGCACCAGCATACCACCCCCCTTTCGTGGTCCGGACGAAGGTTTCGATTCCTGAAACCATGTGGGCAGAAAAGTCGCTTTTTATTGGGCCGGATCGTGCTTAATCTAAGCGCATAAATCGACATCCATATCGCATGGAGGAGACTATGAAAATATCCGGCGGAAAATGCCCGCCGGCCTGCCCGGGCCGCGGTTCGTCCAATGGGCGCCTGAATCGAGGCCGCCTGAATCTTCACTTTTGCCCGGGTCAGGAATCGAAAGAATTTCCATTCTGATTCATCGGAAATCCATGCGGATCAAACGGCGCCGGGTGCCATGCCCGGCCTGGAAGACATATTGAATTCCAGATTCGCGAATCATTTTTTTCACTCAATCATCGAACGCAAGGAAATATGATGGAACAGCTTACCGTCCCCCCTCATTCTCATCACAAGACACTGCTGTATTCGGAACTGGTGACCGAACTGGAGAATCTGCGGGCGGACATCGCGATCCTCGGCATGCCCTTCGGCGCCGCCTACGGCCCCCGTTCCTTCACCAACGACCAGACCCGCACGCCCCAGGTCCTGCGCGACATCAGCGACCGGATCGTGCGCCATCCCGATCATTATGATTTCGACATCGACGGCCCGCTGCTGCAGGGCCGCAAGGACATCCGCTTCGTCGATTGCGGCGACGTGCTGCCGGACCTGTCCAAGCCGGGCGACCACTATCGCCGGGCCACGCTGGCGGTGCGGCAGATCCTGAAGGGGGGCGGGCTGCCCATCGTCCTGGGCGGCGACCACGGCATCACCACGCCGATCCTGCGCGCCTATGACGAGCTGGCGGCGCCCGTCACCCTGGTGCACGTCGATGCCCACCTGGACTGGCGCGAGGAAGTCAACGGCGTGCGCGAAGGGCTGTCCAGCCCGATCCGTCGCGCTTCGGAAATGGAGCACGTGGACCAGATCTTCCAGATCGGCCTGCGCGCCCAGGGCAGCGCGCGGCCGGCCGACTACGAGGCCGCCAAGGCCTACGGCGCGCATGTGGTGTCGGCCTATGAACTGCATGAAACCGGCATGCAGGCGATCCTGGACCGCATCCCGGATGGCGGAAACTACTATCTCAGCATCGATGCCGACGGCATCGACCCGAGCATCATGCCGGCCGTGGACGGTCCCGCGCCGGGCGGCGTCACCTATGTCCAGGCGCGCCAGCTGATCCAGGGGCTGGTGAAGAAGGGACGTGTCGTCGGCATGGACATCGTCGAGATCCAGCCGTCCAAAGATACCGGCAGCAAGCTCACCTGCGTGACCGCGGGGCGTTTCATCGTCAATCTCATCGGCGCTTCGATCCGCGCCGGGTATTTCGACAAGCGGTGAATCGGGCAATCGGGCCAGAGGTCGATGGAGTCGTACGATGGAAAATTCAGTGCGTCAGGAACGCATGGAGCATGATTCGCTGGGACCGGTATCGATTCCGGCGGGCGCGTATTTCGGCGCGCAGACGGCGCGCGGCATTGCCAATTTCCCGATTTCAGGGATCCGCATCAATCATTTCCCGGTCTTCATCCAGGCGCTCGCTTCGGTGAAGATGGCCGCCGCGCGCGCCAATGCGCGGCTGGGCAGCCTGGATGCCTCGCGGGCCGACGTGATCTGCCGGGTCTGCGAGGAAATCCTCACCGGCCGGCATCTGGAGGATTTTCCGCTGGACGTGTTCCAGGGCGGGGCCGGCACTTCGACCAACATGAACATCAACGAGGTGATCGCCAACCGCGGGCTCGAACTGCTGGGCCTGCCCCGCGGGCGCTATGACGCCCTGCATCCGAACGACGACGTCAATTGCGCGCAGTCGACCAACGACGTCTATCCGACGGCGATCCGGATCGCCATCCTGCAGTCCCACGGACACTTGAGCCAGGCCCTACAGCGGCTGGTGGACGCGCTGGAAGGCAGGGCCGAGGCCTTTTCCCGGGTCGTCAAGCTGGGACGCACCCAGCTGCAGGATGCCGTGCCGATGACCCTGGGCCAGGAATTCGGGGCCTTCGCGGCGACGCTGCGCGAAGACATCGCCAGGCTGGGCGAGATCGCCGCCATCTTCCGCGAGATCAACCTGGGCGGCACCGCCATCGGCACGGGGATCAATGCCAGCCGGGAATACCAGGACATCGCGGTGGCCGAGCTCGGCCGCATCACCGGATTGCCGCTGGTGGCCGCCGGCGACCTGATCGAGGCCTGCTGGGACACGGGCGCCTTCGTCCTCTTTTCGGGCATGCTCAAGCGCACGGCGACCAAGCTCTCGAAAATCTGCAATGATCTCCGGCTGCTGTCCAGCGGCCCGCGCGGAGGGCTGGGGGAAATCAACCTGCCGCCCTTGCAGCCGGGCTCCTCGATCATGCCGGGCAAGGTCAATCCGGTCGCGCCCGAAGTCGTGAACCAGGTCGTCTTCCAGGTCATCGGCTACGACCTCGCGATCACCCTGGCCTCGGAAGCCGGGCAGCTGCAGCTGAACGTGATGGAGCCGGTGATCGTCTACAACATCCTGCACGCGCTGGAATTGCTGACGAATGCCGTGGACGTGCTGCGGACGAAATGCGTCTCGGGCATCACGGCCAATCCCGAGGCCTGCCGCAGACACCTGGAATCGAGCGCCGCGCTGGCGACCGCGCTGACGCCGCACATCGGCTACGCCCGCGCCGCGGAAATCGCCAAGACGATGCTGAAAAGCGGCAAGGGCATCCGGGAAGTGCTGGAAGGCTATTCGGACCTGCCGCCGGGCTTCATGGATATCATCGACGATCCGCTGCGGCTGGTCCGCCCCCACTCGAACGTGCCGTGAGTCTTTCATGGCGGAGGAGACGAATGATGAATGATCCGATCATAAGATTCGACAAGATCACGAAGAAATACGGCGACCTGACCATCCTCGACGGGATCGACCTGGAAATCCGGGCCGGCGACAAGGTTTCCCTGATCGGGCCCAGCGGGTCCGGGAAGACGACCCTGCTGCGCATCCTCATGACGCTGGAAACCATCGAGGGCGGCTGTGTCTGGATCGGGAACGATCCCCTGTGGCACATGCGGGCCGCCGATTCCCTGGTGCCCGCCAATGATGCGCACTTGCGGAAGATGCGCTCGAAGATCGGCATGGTCTTCCAGCATTTCAACCTGTTCCCGAACATGACCGCCAAGGAGAACATTTCCAATCCGCAGCAGCGCGTCTTGAAGAAGAGCCGGAAGGAGGCCGACGAGAATGCCGAGCGCCTGCTGGAAAAGGTCGGCCTGGGAAGCAAGAAGGACCATTACCCGGTGATGCTGTCCGGGGGGCAGAAGCAGCGGGTGGCCATCGCCCGGGCGCTGGCGATGCAGCCCGAAATCATGCTGTTCGATGAAGTGACGTCGGCACTCGACCCGGAGATGGTCGACGAGGTGTTGCAGGTGCTCCGGGATATTTCCGCCGAGACCAGGATGACCATGCTGATGGTGACGCATCAGATGAGCTTCGCCCATGAGTTCTCGGACCAGATTCTGTTCCTGGACAAAGGGAGGATCGTCGAGCAGGGAACGCCGGACAAGATATTTCGTGAACCGCAAGAAGAAAGAACACGCCTGTTCCTCAGCAAGATCGCTGCCGCGGGACAGGACCTGGGTTGATAAAGGAGAAATCGACATGTTGAATTCAGGATTCAAGCTGCTCCGGAAGATGGGAGCGTTCGCACTGGCCGCCTGGCTGCCGTGCATGGCCATGGCGGCGGGTTTCGGCGACAGGATCACCGTGGGTGTCGCCAACGAGCCCCCCTACACGATCTACGAGGCGGGCAAGCCGGTGACGGGCGCGGAACCGGACATCCTGCGCCGGATCGCGACCGACATGGGCGTCAAGGAGATCGACGCCAAGGTCCTGGAGTTCGGGGCCATGATTCCCAGCCTGCAGTCGCGCCGGATCGACGTGATCGCCACCGGCCTGTACATCAACCCGGCGCGCTGCAAGGTGGTGGCGTTTTCCGAGCCCGATCTGTGCACGTCCGAGGGATTCGTGGTGCTGAAGCACAACCCCAAGAACATCCACAGCTTCAAGGGGATCGCCGACGACAAGTCGATCCGGTATGGCGTCTGCGGCGGCTGCTCGGCCGAACGCCGGGCGCTGGAGGAAGGCGTGGCGCGGGACCGGATCACGATCGCGCCCGATCACCAGAGCGGCATCAAGATGCTGCTGGACGGCCGTATCGATGTGTATTCCGCGCCCGATCTGGCGCTGCGCGACGCGGTGGCGAAGATGTCGAAGGACGCCGAGGTGGAGGTCGTGGCCGCCGCCGGAGAGAAGCCGGTGTGTGCCGCGGTCGCCTTCCGCATGGACCAGAAGGACGTGCGGGATGAGTTCGATGCCCACCTGGCGAAGCTCAAGGCGAGTGGCGAATACGACCGGATCGTTTCGAAATACGGATTCGATCCCGGTCTGGTCAAGGGAGCGACGCGCGCGGATTATTGCGGCGGTGCGAAGTAATCCGGGTGCAAGCAGGATGAACGTTCGATATCGGGATTGGGGTCGCCGGGATGGATATCTTCAATGAAGTTTTGAATGCCCTGATGGTCACGGTGCTCATCGCCGTGGGGGCCGCGTGCCTGACCTGGGTCATCGCCATCGCATTGGGCCTGGCGAAGACTTCCAGGCACAGGATCGTTTCGATCGCCGGCAATGTGATCGCGGAGCTGTCGAGGGGCACATCCTGTTATGTGCTCATGTTCTGGCTCTATTTCATCCTGCCTTTCTTCGGCGTCCGGCTCGACGCGATGTTCGTCGGCATCATCGCGATCGGGTTGAACGCCGGGGCCTATGGATCCGAAGTCGTGCGCGGGGCCATCAAGGCGGTGCCGGCCGGGCTCCGGGAAGCGGCGGTTGCGCTGAATTTCTCGCATTTCGATACCGCCCGGTACGTCATCCTGCCCAACGCGGTCGTGCGGATGCTGCCGCCCATGTGCAACATCATGGTGGACATCCTGAAGGTGACCCCGCTGGTGTCCCTGATCACTGTCACGGATCTCACTTTCGTCGCTCAGCTTTACCGGCAGGCGTCCGGAAACCCGATATTGGCGTTCAGCGCCCTGCTCGTGGCGTATTACGTGCTGTCCTCCGGTGTCATTTATGTGTTCAAGAAGCTGGAGTCCAGCCTCGTCAAGGGCTTTTCCGGCACGAGGAGGGCATGATCATGTGGGACATGGACATCGTCTACGAATTCCTGCCGCGCCTCTGGTCGGGGCTGATCATCACCGTCGAGGTCACGATCCTGGCCACCTTGCTGGCCCTCGTGTACGGACTGGTCATGGCGGTGCTGGAAAGATCGCCCGCCGCGCCCGTCAGGCGGCTGGTCGGCATGATCCTGGAATTCGTCAGGAGGACGCCGCCGCTCATCCAGCTCTATTTCGCGTTCTATGTGCTGCCTTCGATCGGTTTCATGCTCGATGGCTTCACTTGCGGCGTGATCGTGATGGGCATCCACATCGGCAGCTACATGGCGGAAGTCTACCGGTCGGGCATCGACGCGGTGGACAAGGGGCAATGGGAAGCGGCTTGCGCCTTGAATTATGGCAAGGGCGACACCTGGCGCTTCATCATCCTGCCGCAGGCGATATTGCCGATGATTCCCGCACTGGGCAATTATCTGGTGCTGATGTTCAAGGACAGCGCACTGCTGTCCACCATCACCGTCTTGGACATGATGGGGGAAACGGTCGTCTTCGCCAACAGTTCCTACCACTATCTCGAGCCGATGACGATCGTCGGGATCGTCTATCTGCTCATCAGCATTCCCTGCGCCTTCGGCCTGCGCGCGCTGGAAAAATCGCTCAACAAGAACCCACAATCCTGAACGGGACGGAACGCTACATGTTTGATTCGGACAACGAAATTCTGGACTTTCTGCGCCGGGGCGGGGTGGTCGATACGCACTACCATGTCGGTCCCGAACTCGTGATGCGCCGCTACAACGTCAAGACGCTGGCGGACTGCGCCCGGCCTTACAACGCGGCGCTGGTGCTCAAGAACCATACCTACGCCACAACCGCTCTCGCGTCCCTGGCCCGGGCCGAGTTCGGCGTGGATTTCTACGGCGGCGTCGTGCTGAACCACTACGTCGGCGGCCTCAATCCCGAGGCGGTCGTGGGCGCCGTGTCCGGCAACAAGGCGGATGTCACCGCCGCCCGGCCGGACGCGAGCCCCGTCGTCGTCTGGATGCCGACGGTCGATGCGGCGTCCCACATCGAGACCTTCGGGTTCGGATTCGACCCGAAATGGTCCGGATGCTGCGTGTCCGATTCCTGTCACGCGGGCCACACGTCGGAAGCCGCGCCCGGGGCGGAGCCGTATCGGCGGGATCCCGTGGTCGCCTTTTCGGTGGCCTCGGATGGCTTGAGGCCCACGGCGGAATTGATCGCCGTGCTGGAGACGCTGGCGGCGAACGGCTGCGTCCTGGCGACGGGGCATCTGTCCGCCGCGGAGGTCCTGCGGCTGGTGCCCCTGGCGGTGGAAATGGGCGTGCGCAGGATTATTCTGACCCACCCCCATTATCCGTCGGTGCGGCTGTCCGATGCCGAACTCAGGCAACTGGTCGGTTTCGAGAACGTGTACATCGAGCATTGTTTTGCGATCCATACGCAGGACGGCGTGGCGCTCGAGCATTTCGCGGATTCCATCTGCTTCACCGGACCGGAACGGGTCGTCCTGTCGACCGATTTCGGCCAGATCAACAGCGAGGGCTTCCCGGACGGGACCCTCACCTACATGAAGGCGATGGCCCGGCTGTTGAAGGGCCGGATTTCCGAGCGGGACTTCCTGGACATGTTCACGGCGAACGGCCGCAGGGCGCTGGGGATGGATGCCGTATTCCAAGAACCCGACTTCACGGCCTCCGCCTAGAATTCCAACGTCGGCGAGCAGGTAGCCGATCACGCCGTACTGGGGCGGCTGCGGGTAGCGCTCCAGCACGACGTGGCCGCCGCGTTCACCCGCCACCGACGGGCAGCCCAGGTTGCGGTCGATGATGCCATCCTTCAGCAAGTCGGTTTCTTCCGGATCCCCCGGGCCTTGGGGCTGGCGGTACAGCTCCTGGCCATTCAGCCTCAGTACCTGGTGGTTGTCTGTTTCCATGCCGTTTTCGCACTCGAACATGCCTTTTGGGGGGGGACGACGTGCATGGATTCGGCCCTGGCCGGGCCGGGCGGCGATACCGCTTTCGTCGTTCATAGGGCGTGCCTTGGTCCGCCGGCATGCAAAGCGCGTGACGGATCATGGAATCCGTCACGCGCGGGGTCACCCCTGGGTGGGATGAAGCTGTCACGGTCTCCTCAAAGGAGGCCGGACGACCGCTGAGACACGCTTAAAACGCGTACTTCACCGCCGCAGCGCCCCCGAAGCCTTCGCGCCGGCCGACGTACGCTTGCAGGCCGATGTCGATGCTCAGGGCCTGGTTGCGTGTGGGAGTGATGCCCAGGCCCAGTTCGAAGACGCCGGTGTCGCCCTTGAGGCTGGGGCTGGGAGTGTCGAAACCGTAGACCGTGGCGCGGGCGACGCCGTCGAACTCGTGTTCCCAGGCGGCGCCGGCCCAGACGCGGGTCTGGTCGCCGTAGGCGTGGACGAAGCGCGCGCCCAGCCGGGTGCGGCTGGAGTCGGTGGCCTTGAAATCGTAGGGGGCGCCAGCGACGTCGGCGCTGTCGCCGCCCAGATGGGTCCAGAAATATTGGGCGTACAGGTCGGCGCTGGACCGCTGGCCGATGGGCAGGCGCCAGCCCGCGCCCAGGTGGGCGCCGACGTAGGTGGCGGCGCTGTCGTACGAGGCGGTTTGTCCGTTGGCGCCTTTCAGGTCCTTGCTGCTCCAGTCGCTGTCCAGCCGGCCGGCGCGCAGGGAGGCTTCGGCGTAGGCGCCCAGGTCGGGCGTGGCGCGGTCGAAGTCGTAGTGCGCCAGCACCCCGGCGCCGACGTAGTGGCTGTTGCCGCTGCCACGCGGGGATTGGCCTGAAAAGTTGTTGTCACTGTCGTGGCTGCCGTAACCGGCTTCGATGAAGGGGCCGACCGTCAGCGATCCTGCGCCGGGGGCGAAACGCCGGGCGACCCCGGCCATCAGCGAGACGCCGTCGACGGTGACGTGCGAGCCCGATTCATAACGCGAATGTCCGCCGGTGACCGCGCCAAAGGCGGTCCAGTTGCCCGAGGCAGCGGCGCCGCGGGCGCGGTTCATGCCCAGGCCGGCGGCCAGATCGCCGCCCTGATTGGCCAGGGCCAGCATGCTGGCGCGGCCTTCGACGGGAGCTTTGCTGGCCTCGCTGGCGTCCGCGCCCTGGACCGTGGCGGTCAGGGCCGTGCCATCGTTGACCACGTCGAACTGGTAGTCCAGGGCGAAGCCCTGATGGCCGGTGATCCGGGTGGGGGTGGCGGAATAGGTGGTGGAGTTCAGGCCCGCCGCGTTGCTGAGCAGCGTCGCCTGGGTGCCCGTCGCCAGGACACCCGCATCGCTGGCGACGTCGATGGCGGCGCGGGCGGCGTCGAGGTCCGTGGCGGCGCCGCCGCCGATCGTCAGCATGGGGGTGGCCGCCGACACGTCCTTGGGCAGCAGGAATTGGTAGGTGTCGAAGCTCTTGACTTGTTGGACGGTGATCCCGGCGGAGCGGACCTCCAGGGTGTTGTTGCTGACGGTGGTGGGACTTGCGCCATCAGCGCCGATCAGTGTGGCCGCGGCGAGATCGGGTGTGCCGGCCAGGATGATGCGGTTGTCCCGGATGGCGCCTGTTTGAGACTGGCCGGCAAAGACCGTGCCGGTGACCTTCGCGCTGTCCAGGATGGACACGGTATTGCCGATGGCGTCGCCGTCGGTCGCACCACTGGCCGCGAGTGCGGTAGATGTCGTCACGCTGTCGCCGCTGAGGATGATGTGATTACCGGTGACGGTACCGTTTTTCTGCGCAAAGCCGCCGGTCAGCAATCCGTCAACCTGTGCGTGATCCGTGATCAGGATGGTATTGCCGCTGGCATTGCCGTCCACGCTGTAGCCGCCGTAGGAGTTGTCGATCAGTGTGGAGACGCTGTAGCCGCCGAAGACGAGCTGGTTGCTCGATGCGTCGCCCTTGCTGACGCCGCCGCGGATAAAGCCGTTGATCTGAGCGTGATCCTGGATGGAAACAATGTTGCCATTGGCCTTGCCAGCGGGGGCGTGGCCGCCGTAGAGGGGGCTATCGTTGATGACTCGTGCATCATCCAGGATAGAAATGAGGTTACCGATAGCGTCGCCGTTTTGCGCGTATCCCCCTCGGATGTAGATGGCGGAAATCGTGCTGTTACCGCTCAGGATGATGCGATTTTCAACCGCGTGGCCGTTGACGCTGGCATCGGTAGAGCCGCCTGTCAAGGTCGCCTTGAGCCCTGCGCTGTCCGTGACAAGCAGGGTGTTACCGCTGACGCTGCCGTGCGCGCTGTAACCGC
The DNA here is from genome assembly GCF_042653765.1 of Castellaniella denitrificans. Taxonomy (NCBI): domain Bacteria; kingdom Pseudomonadati; phylum Pseudomonadota; class Betaproteobacteria; order Burkholderiales; family Alcaligenaceae; genus Castellaniella; species Castellaniella denitrificans. The sequence continues at coordinate 60,387 of NZ_JBHSEZ010000029.1, forward strand.
CGTGGACGTAGAAGGTGGATGGGATGCCTGAGCCGTTTATGGTGACTTGGTTGTTGAGCGCGTCACCTTGCAGGCTGTAGCCTCCCCTGACGTAGAGGACGCCCGGATCGGTATCGATGAATACGCGGCCGCCGCTGGCGTCGCCCGTCGTGGCGCAGACGCCGATGTAGTCGGAGCCGCACGCAGTGCCCGTGCTGCCCCCGCTGTTGGCCGCCCACGCGGGGACGGAAAACGCGGCCAGGCAGGCCAGGGTGGCGGCGCAGGGCCGCAAGTGGATGGATTGCATGGATGCTCCCGGAGTTCTTGTTCTTGGGCGGGGTGAAGCGCCGCCTCCCAGCCTGAAGGCTAGGCAAGACCGGTCTTTCGCGCATCCTGCAAATGTATGAAAATGCGTGCGGATTCGGGGTTTTCCCCAGCGTGGACGGGCGGCGTGGCGCAGGCCCGCCGACCGGATCGGCATGACCGGGTACGCACCCGGCCCATGCGCTAATCCCGGATCTGCCCCACGCAGGCCACGACATCCGGGCCATAGGTTTCCAGCTTGCGCGCACCCACGCCGCTGACGCCGGCCAGGGCGTCCAGGCTGTCGGGATTGCGCAGGGCGATCTCGCGCAGCGTGGCGTCGTGGAAGATCACGTAGGCCGGCACATTGTGTTCGCGGGCCGTGCGCGCGCGCCAGGCGCGCAGGTGCTCGAAGCGCGCCAGGGCGTCGGGCGGCAGGGCATCCAGCTGCGCGGCCGTGGTGGTGCGCTGGCGGCCGGGCTTGGCGCGCTTGACCGCCACGGGGCGCAGCATCAGGGTGCGCTCGCCCTTCAGCACGGCGCGGCTCGCCTCGGTCAGCGCCAGGGTGCCGTAGCCTTCCAGGTCCACTGTCAGCAGGCCCAGGGCCAGTGCCTGGCGCAGGATGCCGCGCCAGGCGTCCGCCGTCAGGTCCGCGCCCACGCCGAAGACGCTGAGCGTGTCGTGCCCGTGCTGTTTCACCCGGTCGGTCATCTGGCCGCGCAGGACGTCGATCAGGTGGCCGCCGCCGAAGCGCTGGCCGCGTTCGCGCATCAGTCGGTAGACGGCCGACAGCAGCTTCTGCACGGCCACCGTGCCGTCCCAGGCGGCGGGCGGTTCCAGGCAGGTGTCGCAGTTGCCGCAGGGCTCGATCGTCTGGCCGAAATAGGCCAGCAGGTCCTGGCGCCGGCAGGTGACGGTCTCGCACAGGGCCAGCATGGCGTCCAGCTGGCGCATCTGGCGGCGCTGGTGCAGGGCGTCGCCCTCGGAATCGTCGATCATGCGCCGCTGCTGCACCACGTCCTGCAGGCCGTAGGCCAGCCAGGCGTCGGCGGGCAGGCCGTCGCGTCCCGCGCGGCCGGTCTCCTGGTAGTAGCCCTCGACGGATTTGGGCAGGTCGATGTGGGCGACGAAGCGCACGTCGGGCTTGTTGACCCCCATGCCGAAGGCGATGGTGGCGACCATGACGATGCCGTCCTCGCGCAGGAACCGGGCCTGGTGCTCGGCGCGGGTCCGGGCGTCCAGTCCGGCGTGGTAGGGCAGGGCGGCGATGCCGTTGCGCGACAGGAATTCCGCCGTCTGCTCGACGCGCGAGCGCGACAGGGCGTAGACGATGCCGCATTCCCCGGCGTGCTCGGCGCGGATGAAGTCCAGCAACTGGCGCCGCACCTCGTGCTTTTCGACGATGCTGTAGCGGATGTTGGGCCGGTCGAAGCTGGCGACGAACTGCGGGGCGGCGTCCAGCGACAGGCAGGCGACGATGTCGACGCGCGTGGCGGCGGTGGCGGTGGCGGTCAGGGCGACGCGCGGCACCCCGGGCCAGCGCTCGGCCAGCAGCTTCAGTTCCTGGTATTCCGGGCGGAAGTCGTGGCCCCATTGGGATACGCAGTGGGCCTCGTCGATGGCGAACAGGGCGATGCGCCCGCTGTCCAGCAGTTCCAGGCAGCGCGGGGTCAGCAGGCGTTCCGGGGCCACGTACAGCAGGTCCAGCTCGCCGCGCACGAAGGCGCGCTCGACCTCGCGGGCCTGGCCGGGCGTCTGCGACGAATTCAGGAAGGCGGCGCGCACGCCCAGTTCGAGCAGGGCGTCGACCTGGTCCTGCATCAGGGCGATCAAGGGCGAGATGACCACGCCCGTGCCCGGGCGCACCAGGGCCGGGATCTGATAGCACAGGGACTTGCCGCCGCCCGTGGGCATCAGCACCAGTGCGTCGCCGCCGCCGATGATGTGTTCGATGACGGCCTGCTGCTCGCCCCGGAAGGCGTCGTAGCCGAAGACCTCGCGCAGGGCGTCCAGGGCGTTCGCGTAGCGCGGCGGTTGCGCGGGCGCCGCGTCGCGCGGCCCGGCCGCCCGGCCGCCGCCGGGCGAGGCCGCCACGGGCTGGCCGTCCTCGTCCCAGAAGGGGATCGGGTCCTCGTCGTGCATGTCGGTCCTCAACCCCTGGCCAGGGCCTTCAGGGCCTGGCGGATGCCGTCGGACACGCTCAGGCCTTCGGGCAGGGCGGCCATGGCGCGACGGGCCTCGGCGGCGGAATAGCCCAGGGCTTCCAGGGCGTTGAGCACGTCGTTGCCGCCGGCGGCGGACGGCGCGCCGTCCGGCCGCGCCGCGCCCGGCACCGCGCCGAGCTTGTCGCGCAGTTCCAGCAGCAGGCGTTCGGCGGTCTTCTTGCCGATGCCGGGCACCTTCACCAGGCGGCCGGATTCCTGGCGCTCGACCGCGTCGGCCAGGTCTTCGACGCTCAGGCCCGACAGCACGGACAGGGCCGTGCGCGCGCCGATGCCGCTGACCTTGATCAGCGCCCGGAAGGCGGCGCGCTCGGCCGGTGTGGCGAAGCCGTACAGCACGTGGGCGTCCTCGCGGATCGCCAGGTGGGTGTGCAGGGTCACGGTCTGGCCCGCGGGGGGCAGCTTGTAGAGCGTGCTCATGGGCACGTCGATCTCGTAGCCCAGGCCGCCGGCCTGGACGCAGACCGTGGGGGGGGACAGCTCGATCAGGGTACCGGTGATGCGGCCGATCATGTCGGACTCCGTCGTTCGGGTTGGATGCGGGCCTTGGGCCGCATGAGGGCGCGGGTTTTCATCAGGACACCAGGCGTCCGGTGCGCAGGCGCCGCCGGCCCGTGGACAGGGTTTCGGGCGCCAGCGCCTGCAGCCGCACGGCCAGGGGCGCGCAGTGGGCGTGGCAGATGGCGCAGGCCAGCGCGTCGGCGGCGTCGGGGGCGGGCTCGCCGTCCAGCGACAGCAGGCGGCGCACCATGGCCTGGATCTGTTCCTTGGAGGCGCGTCCGGTGCCGACCACGGCCTTCTTGATCTGCAGCGCGGTGTATTCCTGCACGTCCAGGCCGCAGTCGGCCAGCGCGCACAGGGCGGCGCCGCGCGCCTGGCCCAGCAGCAGGGTCGAGGCCGGGTTGGCGTTCAGGAAGACTTTCTCCAGCGCCGCCTGGTCCGGCCTGACGTCGCGGGCGACCTCGCGCAGATTGTCCAGGATGACCTTGAGGCGCCCGTGCAGGGGCAGGGCGGGCGGCACGACGATGGTGCCGCTGGCCACGTAGCGCAGCCGCGCCCCCAGGGCTTCGATCACGCCGAAGCCCGTGCGCCGCAAACCCGGATCGACTCCCAGGATGATCATCGAGGCCGGCGCGTCAATGCCGGAAGTGGCGGGCGCCGGTGAAGACCATGGCGATGCCGCGTTCGTCGGCGGCCGCGATGACTTCGTCGTCGCGGATGCTGCCGCCCGGCTGGATCACGCAGGCGGCGCCCGCGTCGGCCACCACGTCCAGGCCGTCGCGGAACGGGAAGAACGCGTCCGAGGCGACCGCCGAGCCCTTCAGCGTCAGGCCCGCCTTTTCGGCCTTGATCGAGGCGATGCGGGCCGAGTCGATGCGGCTCATCTGGCCGGCGCCCACGCCCAGGGTCATGCCCTGGCCGCAGAACACGATGGCGTTGGACTTGACGAAGCGGGCCACGTTCCAGGCGAACAGCAGGTCGCGCATCTGGTCCGCGGTGGGGGCCAGGCGGGTGACGACGCGCACGTCGGCCTCGGTGGCCTGCAGGTCGTCCGGGTCCTGGACCAGCCAGCCGCCGCCGACGCGCTTGACGTCGTAGGGGTTGTGGGCCGTGCCCAGCGGCGCTTCCAGCACGCGCACGTTCTTCTTGGCGGCCAGCAGGCCCAGGGCGGCGCCGGTGTAGGCCGGGGCGATCAGGACTTCCAGGAACTGTTCGGAGACGGCCTGCGCGGCGGCCTCGTCCACGGTGGTGTTGAAGGCGATGATGCCGCCGAAGGCCGAGGTCGGGTCGGTCTTGAAGGCCTGGCGGTAGGCCGACAGGGCGTCGGCGCCCAGGGCCACGCCGCAGGGGTTGGCGTGCTTGACGATGACGCAGGCGCCCGTCTGGAAGCTGCGCACGCATTCCCAGGCGGCGTCGGCGTCGGCGATGTTGTTGTAGGACAGTTCCTTGCCCTGGATCTGGCGATAGCCGGCCAGCAGGCCCGCGCCCACCTGGGCGTCGCGGTAGAAGGCGGCGCCCTGGTGCGGGTTCTCGCCGTAGCGCAGGGCCTGTTCGCGGCGCATCTGCACGGTCAGCACGCGCGGCCAGGCCTCGCGTTCCGGCACGTCGGCGGGGGCGGGCTCGCGCGCCGCCAGGCTGCTGAGGTAGGCGGCGATGGCACCGTCGTAGGCGGCGGTGTGGGCGTAGACCTTGGTGGCCAGCTCCAGGCGCAGGCCGTAGGACGGCTGGCGGGCCGGGCCGTCCATGTCCGCCAGCACGCGCGGATAGTCGGCCGGGTCGATCACCACCGTGACGCCGCCGCCGGCGGGGGAGCCGTGGTTCTTGGCCGCCGAGCGCAGCATGGCCGGACCGCCGATGTCGATGTTCTCGATGGCGTCGGCCAGGACGCAGTCCGGCTTCGCCACGGTTTGCTGGAAGGGGTACAGGTTGACCACCAGCAGGTCGATGGGGGGGATGTCCTGTTCTTTCAGCGTTTGCAGGTGCGCGGGGTCGTCGCGGCGCGCCAGCAGGCCGCCGTGGATGCGCGGATGCAGGGTCTTGACCCGGCCGTCCAGGATTTCCGGCGAGCCGGTGTGGGCGGCGACTTCGGTGACGTTCAGGCCGGCCTCGGCCAGCAGGCGGGCGGTGCCGCCGGTCGACAGGATGGAGACCCCGCGCTGGGCGAGGGCCTGGGCGAATTCGACGATGCCCGATTTATCGGACACGGAGATCAGTGCGGTCTGGATGGTCATGTCGGCAACAGGGAAGGAAGGAAAAAACGGGTGGGCGGGCCCCTAGGCCTGGATCTGGTGCGTCTGGAGCTTCTTGCGCAGGGTGCCGCGCGTGATGCCGAGCATGTCGGCCGCGCGCGTCTGGTTGCCCCCGGTGCGTTCCAGCGCGACTTCCAGGACGGTACGCTCGACGCACAGGCCGACCATGGACAGCATGTCGTGCGGAGTGGACTCGCCCAGGTCTTCGAAATAGCGTTCGAGCTGTTCGCGGACGGCTTGTTCCAGGGGGGTGGTGGTGCTCATGTCGGATCGATCGGAGAATCAGTGAAGGGAAGGCGCGGGTTCCAGGACGGCGTCGGCGGGCTGTTCGTCGAACCACCGCCGCAGGGCGTCGGACTGCAGCGCCGTGCTGTCCAGCGTCATGATGCGCGGCAGCAGCGTGTCGGCGCCCGGCAGGCCGGCCAGGTACCAGCCGATGTGCTTGCGGGCGCTGCGCACGCCGGTGCGCTCGCCGTAGAAGGCGTAGTGGTCGTCCAGGTGGCTCAGCAGATGTTCGCGCAGTTCGCCGTAGGTGGGCGGCGGCAGGTGGGTGCCGTGCGCCAGGTAGTGGGCGATCTCGCGGAAGATCCAGGGCCGCCCCTGGGCGGCGCGGCCGACCATGATGGCGTCGGCTCCAGTGTAATCCAGGACGCGGCGGGCCTTTTCCGGCGAATCGATGTCGCCGTTGGCGATCAGCGGGATGCGGATTTCCCGGCGGACTTCCCGCAGGGTGTCGTATTCGGCCTGCCCGGCGTACAGGTCGCAGCGGGTGCGGCCGTGCAGCGTTAGGGCGGCGATGCCGCAGTCTTCCGCCAAGCGGGCGATGCGCACGGCGTTGCGGCTGTCGCGGTCCCAGCCGGTGCGGGTCTTCAGGGTGACCGGCACGCCCAGCGGGGCGCAGGCGGACACCACACGGTCCAGGATGCGGGCGACCAGGGCCTCGTCGCGCAGCAGCGCCGAGCCGGAGGCGACGTTGCAGACCTTTTTCGCGGGGCAGCCCATGTTGATGTCGATGATGCGCGCGCCCTTGCGGACGTTGAACACGGCGGCCTCGGCCAGCATGCCGGGGTCGGCCCCGGCGATCTGCACCGCCACGGGGTCGGGCTCGCCGTCGTGGTTCAGGCGGCGCGCGGTCTTGACGCTGTCCCACAGGCGCGGGTTGCTGGCCGCCATTTCCGAGACCGCGTAGGCCGCTCCCAGCGCCTTGCACAGGCGCCGGTAGGGGCGGTCGGTGACCCCCGCCATGGGGGCCACGCAGACGGGGTGGGGCAGGGTCCAGGATCCGATGCGCATGGCGGGCATTGTAGGCCGTCCGGCTGGGGGCGCCGCCCTACAGCCGCTGGCCCTGCAGCAGGTGGCGGGCCAGGGGCTTGCGCAGCGCCGGCAGCAGATCCAGGGCGGCCAGCCCCAGCCCGCAGGCATGGCGCAGCAGCGGATTATCCGTGGCGAACAGGCGCGGCAAAGTGTCGGTGACGCCCAGGGTCAGCGCGCGGTCGGCGCGGCGCCGCCGCGCGTGGCGTTCCAGCAGGGGCTGGATCGGGGCGTCGGGTGCCGCCAGCCAGGGCCGCAGCGCCTGGGCCAGTTGGGCCACGTCGCGCAGACCCAGGTTCAGTCCCTGGCCGGCGACCGGGTGCAGGGTCTGGGCGGCGTTGCCCACGGCCACCAGGCCCTGGCCCTGCAGACAGGGACCGGCGTGCAGGGCCAGCGGGAAGGCGTGGGCCTCGCCCACCCGCCGCAGGCGGCCGAGGCGCTGGCCGAAGGCCGCCTGCAGCGCCGCGTCGAATTCGGCGTCGGGCAGGCCGAGCAGGGCCCGGGCGCGCTCCGGCGGCACGCACCAGACCAGGCTGTAGAGGGCGTCGCCGGCCGGATGCGGCAGCAGGGCCAGCGGGCCGGTGCGGGTGAAGCGCTCGAAGGCGCGTCCCGGCCACGGGGCGGCGGCCCGCACGGTCGCCAGCACGGCGTGCTGGCCGTATTCTCGATGCAGGCCCTGGGGGCGGGCGCCGTCGGACAGCAGCGCCAGGCGCGCGGTGCGCGGCCCGTCCGCCAGCCGCAGCCGCACGGGCGAGCCCGCCTGGGGCCGCCGCGGCCGTTCCGGCAGCAGGGTGACGCCGGCGCGGCGCACGGCGGCGTAGAGCGTTTCGAGCAGGTCGTCGTAGGCCACCACGCAGCCCAGCCGGGGAACCCCCAGCTCAGCCTGGTCGATCAGCGTGCGTCCCAGGTGCCCGGCCTGGGACACGTGCACGGTCAGGATGTCGGCGGCGCGCTCCGGCCAGGCGCCCAGGGTTTCCAGGAAGCGGCGGCTGCCGTGGTTCAGGGCCAGGGCGCGCGGGTCGATGGCCTGCCCGGCCGGGCGCGGCGCGGGTTCCGGGCCCATCAGGGCGATGCGCGCGGGGTCCGGGGCCGCGTCCGCCAGGCTCAGGGCCAGGGCGCAGCCGACCGGGCCGGAGCCCAGAATGGCGATGTCGTAGGTCGGAAGGGCCATGGCGCGTGATCGAAAGCAGCAAAAGGGTCTATTTTAGAGTGATGCTTTAAACTGGGGTACTTGCTAAGCTCTGCCGCCCGGTTGCGGGCGTGGATTGAAACTGGATCTCATGGACGTACTCGCCTGGCTGCAGCCTTGGGAATTCTCGCCCGCGCTGGTGCTGGCCTTCGCGGCTTCGGCGTGGCTGTTCCTGCGCGGCCGCCGCGTCCATCGCGTCGGGGTCGCGCGCCAGTCCCTGTTCTGGATCGGCTGGATCGTGCTGTACCTGTCCATGCACACCCAGCTGGACTATTACGCCGAGCGCATGTTCTTCATCCATCGCCTGCAGCACCTGGTCCTGCACCACCTGGGGCCGCTGCTGGTCATGGGCGCCTATCCGGGCCAGGTCATGCGGGCCGGCCTGCCCCTGGCCTGGCGGACGCGGCTGGCGGCGGCGCGCCGGACGTCCGGCCCCGTCCGCGCCCTGGAAGCCCTGGCGACGCACCGCTTCCTGGTCCCCCTGCTGTTCCTGATGATGGTGCTGGTCTGGCTGGAACCGACCGTGCAGTTCTATTCCATGCTCGACTGGCGGCTGTATCGGCTCATGAACTGGGCGGTGGTGATCACCGGCCTGATGTACTGGAACCTGATCCTGGACCGGCGGCCCCATCCGCCGGCGGCGATGTCGCCCGGGGGGCGGATCTTCTCGCCCGTCTTCACCATGGCGCCGCAGATGGTCGCCGGGGCGGTGATCGTCTTTTCCGAACACGACCTCTATCCGGTGTTCGACCTGTGCGGCCGCGCGCTGCCCGGCTTCAGCGCGCTCGACGACCAGGTGATCGGCGGGCTGATCATGTGGGTGCCGGCGGGCCTGATCGAGACCTTCGGGCTGCTGGTGGCGCTGGGCACCCTGATGCGGCTGTCGGCCCGCAACCGCCTGCCGCAGCCCCGGCGGCGCACGGCGGCCCGGCCCGCGGGCGCGGCCTGAGGCGGCGTTGGCCGTGGATAAGGGATTTGCCATGAAGATCTGGATGCGCCGCGCGGGCGCGGGCCTGAGCCTGGCCGGCGCCCTGGCGGCGGGCGTGCCGCCCGCCTGGGGCCAGCCCATGGGTCTGCCCTCGATGGGGGCGGCCTCGTCGTCGGAACTGTCCCCCGCGGTGGAACGCACCCTGGGCCAGGCCATCATGGAACAGGGCCGCCAGGACCCCACCTACATCGGCGACCTGGACATCAACCAGTACCTGACCGCGCTCGGACGGCGGCTGGCCGCCCATGCGCCGCAGGCGCTGGCGCAGGACATCACGGTGTTCGCCGTGCGCGATCCCTCGATCAACGCCTTCGCCCTGCCGGGCGGCTACATCGGCGTCCACAGCGGCCTGGTGGTCGGCGCGCAGAGCGAGTCCGAACTGGCCGGCGTGCTGGCGCACGAAATCGGCCACGTCATGCAGCGCCACATCGCCCGGGGCATCGCCCAGCAGTCCCAGGGCACGGGCATCATGGTGGCCAGCCTGATCGGCGCCCTGCTGGCGGCCCTGGCCGGCCAGGGCGACCTCGCCATGGGCGTCGCCACCTTCGGCCAGGCCGCGGCCATCGACCGGCAGCTCGGTTTCTCCCGGGGCGCCGAGCAGGAGGCCGACCGGGCGGGGCTGCAGATGATGCGCCAGGCCGGCTTCGATCCCCGGGGCATGCTGGCCATGTTCCGCCGCCTGATGAACGCCTCGCGCCTGAACGAAGGCACGGGCGGCGGCTACGCCTCGACCCACCCGCTGTCCATCCAGCGCCTGTCGGACATCGAGAACCGCATCGAAGGCCAGCCGGCCGTCGCCGCGACGCCCGACCCCGAGTTCTGGTTCGTGCGCGCCCGCCTGGCCCTGATCCAGGCGCGCGACCATGCCGACCGCCAGCGCCTGCGGCAGACGCTGCGCAGCGAGGCGCGCGACCTCCAGGGCGTGCGCCAGGCGGCCGCCCTGTACGGCCTGGCCTCGCTGGACAAGGCGGAAGGCGACCTGGCCGGCGCGCGCGCGCAGCTGGCCCAGGCGCAGCAATCCGCGCCGGCGGCGGCGCCGCAACTGGACATGCTGGCGATCCAGCTCGCCGGCGCGCAGGGGCCGGCCGCCGCCGTGGACGCCTCGGCGGCGGCCTGGAAGCGCTGGCCCCGCAGCCAGGGCGTGGCCGCCGAACGCGCCCGCGCCCTGCAGAAGGCGGGCCAGGACGCCGCCGCCGCCGATTTCCTGCAGGCCGCCACCCGGCAGTGGCCCGACACGCCGGAATTCCAGAAGCTGCTGGCGACCAGCCTGCAGCGCCTGGGGCGCGAGGTCGAGGCCCACGAGGCCATGGCGAGCTATTTCGAGCAGACCGGCGCCCTGCCCACGGCGGTCGAGCACCTGCAGCAGGCGCGGACCCTGTCGAAGGACTTCTACGCCCAGTCGCGGCTGGACATGCGCATCCGCGCCCTGCGCGAACGCCTGGACAACCAGCGCGCGCTGCTGGAGCCTTTCAAGAAGTAGGGCCCGGGCGTGGCCCCGCGGAGAGGCAGGCCTTCGGCGCTCGCGGGGCCCGGGCGGCCGGATTCAGTCGCCGGCCTCGAAGAAACGCAGCAGCCGCGCCGGCAGCCAGCGCAGGTGCCCCGGGAACATGCCGGTGACGAAGCCCGCGTGCCCGCCCTGGGCCGGCTGGTGCAGCAGCACGTCGCCGGACGCGTCCCGGGAGCCCGGCAGCGAGGCTTCGGGCACGAAGGGGTCGTTGCGGGCGTTCAGCACCAGCGTGGGCGTGCGGATCGCCGGCAGCAGCGGCAGGCTGGCCGCGCGGGTCCAGTAGTCCAGCGCGTTGAGGTAGCCGTGCATGGGCGCGGTGTACAGGTCGTCGAATTCGCGCAGGCTGCGCATGTTCTGGGTGCGCGAGACGTCCACCGAACCGGGGAATTCGCGGGCCTTGTCGAAGATCTTGCGGCGGATGCTGCGCAGGAAATAGCGGGAATACAGCTGCCGCCCCCAGGCGGTGTCCGACAGGCGGCGGCCGCAGGCGGCCAGGTCCATCGGAACGGAAACCGCGGCCGCGGCCCGCAGCCCGTGCGGGCCGCGGGCCGATTCGCCCAGCAGCTTCAGCAGGGCGTTGCCGCCCAGCGAGATCCCGGCGGCGTGCCACTCGGCGCCCGGCAGGCGGGCGCGGACGTGGCCGAGCATGAAGTCGATCTCGGCCGAGTCGCCGCTGTAGTAGGCGCGCGCCATGCGGTTGGGCACGCCCGAGCAGCCGCGGAAATGCGCCGCCGCCACGACCCAGCCGGCCGCGCGGAAATCGTGGGCGATCGCCTGCATGTAGGGGCTCAGGCTGTTGCCTTCGAGGCCATGGAACAGGATCAGCGCGGAGCCGCCGCCCGCCAGCGCGGCCCAGTCGGCTGCTTCGATCCAGCGCCGCGCCGCCGTGCCCACCAGGCCGGACTCATGCGGCGAGGCCTGGCCGCCGGGCCGCTGGTTGGGGTTCAGGCCGGGGCCGCACCAGTCCAGGTCGATGAAATCGCCGTCCGGCGTGTCGACCCGTTCGCGCACGAAGTGCAGGGCGGGATGCTGGGCGCAGAAGGCCCCGTAGAGGGTCTGGGCATGGCCGCCCGGCAGCCAGGCCGGCACGGGGCACACGCCGGTGTCGATGCGCGCGGTCATTGATCGTCCTCGCGCCTGGAACGGTCCGGCACGCTCATGAATTCAATGAAGCGTCCGCGAGGGATCGGGCCGGTCGAGCAGCTCGGCCTCGCGGGGCGCGGCCGAGGCGTGGTGCACGATCATCCGCCAGCCCTCCGGGCCTTTCTGGTAGATGTTGGTGGTGTAGAAATTCAGGGTGTCCTTGCCGCGCGGGGTGTTCACCATGATCTGCTCGATCAGCACGTGGACGGCGTTCATCACGCCCGTCATCGCCTTGACCTGGGCCGGGAAGGCGGCGATCGGGCCGTTGGCGAAGAGGTGTTCCCAGCCTTCCCTGACGGCCCGGGGGCCGAGGGTCCGCAGGCCGCCCGGGTGGATGCAGGCCACGTCCTCGTCGTCGCTCCAGACGCGCATCATCAGGGCGGCGTCGCCCTGGCGCATGGCTTCGTAGAAGGCGTATTCCGCTTCTTCGGGCGTGGGGAACATGGGCGGGAGGCTCGGCGGATCCCTAGTGTCCGTGCACCTTTTCGCCCTCGCGCAGGGCGTAGCGGGTGCCGCAGTACTGGCAGCGGGCCACGTGGCTCTTGACGACCTCGATGTAGATGCGCGGATGCTGGCTCCACAGGGGCGCCTTGGGGCCGGGGCAATAGACCGGCAGGTCTTCGGCGCCGACTTCGACGATGTCCTGGTTGCGGGCGGTTTCGGGCACGCTGCTCATGGTGTTTCCTGAAAAAAGGGCCGGACGGGCGGGCCGTCCGGGTTGGGGTTCGGGTTGGGTGTCAGACCTTCGAGAGCCAGTGGTGGTATTTCGGCGTCTTGCCGGACACCGCGTCGAAGAAGGCCTTCTGGATCCGGGTGGTGACCGGGCCGCGTTCGCCGGCGCCGATCTGGCGGCCGTCGATCTCGCGGATCGGGGTGACTTCGGCCGCCGTGCCCGTGAAGAAGGCTTCGTCGGCGATGTACAGGTCGTCGCGGGTCAGCCGGCGCGATTCCACCCGCACCCCCAGGTCGGCGGCGATCTGGTGGATGGAGGCCCGGGTGATGCCGGTCAGGGCGCAGGCGATGTCCGGCTCGTAGAGCACGCCGTCGCGCACGATGAACAGGTTCTCGCCGGAGCCTTCGGCCACGAAGCCCTGGGTGTCCAGAAGGATCGCCTCGTCGTAGCCGTGGTCCAGGGCCTCGGCGTTGGCGAGGATGGAGTTGGCGTAGGTGCTGGCGATCTTCGCGCGCGGCATGGTGACGTTGACGTGCTGCCGCGCGTAGGACGAGATCTTGACGCGGATGCCCTGTTTCAGGGCTTCTTCGCCCAGGTAGGCGCCCCAGGCCCAGGCGGCGATGGCGACGTGCACCGAGGCGCCCCGGGGCGAGACGCCCATCTTTTCGGAGCCGTAGAACACCAGCGGCCGGATGTAGCAGGATTCCAGTTCGTTGCGCCGCACGACCTCGATCTGGGCCTCGGAGATCGCCTCGCGCGAGAAGGGGATCTTCATCTGGTAGATGTGCGCCGAGTTGAACAGGCGCTTGGTGTGGTCTTCCAGGCGGAAGATCGCCGTGCCGTGGTCGGTGCGATAGGCGCGGACCCCCTCGAAGACGGCCAGGCCGTAGTGCAGCGAATGTGTCAGCACGTGCGTGGTCGCGTCGCGCCAGGGCACCAGTTTGCCGTCGTACCAGATCACCCCATCTCGATCAGCCATGGACATCGCCGTCTCCCGGAATTTGTCAGGGATTCATTGTACCAATTGCCCGGCCCGAGGCGATGCAGGCTAAAATGGGGAGTTCATGAACGCGTGGGGCCGGATTTCCGGGTGCCTGCGCACCCTATCCTACGAATGACCGACACCACTCCCCAAGACTTCACCGCCGAAGCGCCCGTTCCGTTCGCCCAGTTCGGATTGCATCCCGGCATCATGCAGGCCATCGAGGCCACCGGCTACGTATCCGCCACCCCGATCCAGGCCAAGGCCATCCCCATCGCCATGTCCGGGCGCGACGTCATGGGCGCCGCCCAGACGGGCACGGGCAAGACCGCCGCCTTTTCCCTGCCGATCCTGCACCGGCTGATGCCGTTCGCCAACAGCAGCGCCTCGCCCGCGCGGCATCCCGTGCGCGCCCTGATCCTGACGCCCACGCGCGAGCTCGCCGACCAGGTGCACTCCAACGTCGCCCAGTACAGCCGCTTCGTGCCCCTGCGCACGGCGGTGGTGTTCGGCGGGGTCGACATCCGCCCGCAGCGCGACCTGCTGCGCCAGGGCTGCGAAATCCTGATCGCCACGCCGGGCCGCCTGCTCGACCACGTCGAACAGCGCAACGTCAACCTCGGCCAGGTCGGCATCCTGGTGCTGGACGAGGCCGACCGCATGCTGGACATGGGCTTCCTGCCGGACCTGGACCGCATCATGCGGCTGCTGCCGCCGGGCCGCCAGGGCCTGCTGTTCTCCGCCACCTTCAGCCCGGAAATCCGCAAGCTCGGCCGCACTTTCCTGCGCACCCCGGTCGAGGTCGAGGTCGCGCGTCCCAACGCCACGGCCGACACCGTCACCCAGATCGCCTATCCCCTGGAAGGCGAGGCCAAGCGCCGGGCCGTGGTTCATCTGGTGAAATCCCGCCAGCTCAACCAGGTCATCGTGTTTTCCAACACCAAGATCGGCTGCAGCCGCCTGGCCCGCCAGCTGGAACAGGACGGCGTGCGCGCCGAATCCATCCACGGCAACAAGACCCAGATCGAGCGCATGAAGGCGCTGGACGCCTTCAAGGCCGGCACGCTGGAAGTCCTGGTGGCCACCGACGTGGCCGCGCGCGGCTTGGACGTGGCCGGCGTGCCCTGCGTGATCAACTACGATCTGCCGCGCAACGCGGAAGATTACGTGCACCGCATCGGCCGTACCGGCCGGGCGGGCGCCTCGGGCGAGGCCATCGCGCTGTTCGCGCCCGAAGAAGAGCGCTATCTGCTGGACATCGAAAAACTCATCAAGACCAAGATCCCGCGCGGCGAGCTCGAACTGCCCCGCAGCGTCCCCCGCCGCCGTCCGGTCGGCGGGCATCACGGGGCGCCGGGCTGGCGCGGCGCGCCCGAGGCGCCGCAGGACGACTTCTTCTCCCGGCCCTACGAACCCGCCGCCGCGCCCGCGGCGCGCACCGAGGCCGAATCGCGCCCCGCCGTGGTGCCGGCGCGCCGGCCCGTGGGGGTTCTGCTGGGCGGCGGCAAACCCGCCTGAACCAGGCCCGCATCCCGCCGTATCGCACCGTGGGTTCGCCTCGCCGTGCGAGAGCGCCGTCTTCAGTTCCGCGCCAGCGCGTCCAGGCTGCCGGGGCCGGCCGCCTGCACCGGCAGGTCCGCGGCACCGTCGATCAGCCGCCGCAGCTGTTCCGCGCGCGGCTGCACGGCGCCCCAGTAGCGCGTGCCGTCCCGGTCCTGCACCAGGATCGTGGGAAAGTTCTCGATGTCCTCGTCGCCCAGCCATTCGGGGCTGTCCTCGACGTCCACCCACAGGAAGGTCCAGCCGGGGTATTCGTCGGCCAGCGCTTCCAGCAGGGGGCGCCAGGCGTCGCAGGTGCGGCACCAGGCGGCGCAGTAGCAGGCCACGCGGCGGCCCGAATCTGCGGCCAGCCGGTCGCGCAGGGCTTGCGGGGCGGCGTGCGGATCGAACAATTTCATGCAGACAGGCATCCCGTTCTTTGAATAAGATGATTGTATGGGTTCTCAAGGATCATCCCGCTCCATGACGCATCAAGACCTCGCCCTGCGCGATCCCCGTTCCGCCCGCGGCCTGGCGCTGGTCGGACAGGCCTTCCGCCGCGCCGCCGCCAGCCAGCTGCATCCGCGCATGATCGCGGCCCTGTTCCTGCCCTTCGTGATCGCCTTCCTGGGGGCGGTGCTGCTGCTGTGGTTCTTCTGGCAGCCGCTGACCGGCTGGCTGGACCAGGAAGCCTCGTCCTGGGGCCTGTTCAACACCATCGACGGCTGGCTCGTCGCCGTCGGCCTGTTCTCGCTGAAGCTGTGGCTGGTGCCGCTGCTGGCGGCGGGCCTGCTGCTGCCCATGGCCGGCATCCTGGGGCTGGTGATCGCCGCCGTGTTCGTCATGCCCATCGTGCTGCGCCACCTGGAGCACCGCGAGTACCGTGGCCTGAACCGCCAAGGCCGCAACACCACGGCCCTGGGCGTCTGGAACGCGATCTGGGTCGGGCTGCTGTTCTGCCTGGGATGGCTGTTCACCATGCCCCTGTGGCTGATCCCGCCCATGGCCCTGGTGCTGCCGGTGTTCTGGTGGGCCTTCGCGCTGAACCGCATGCTGCGCGTGGACGCCATGATCGAACACGCCAGCCCGGCCGAGCGCCGGCTGCTGTGGCGGCGCCACAATCGCCAGCTCTGGCTGATCGCGGCCTGCCTGGCCGTCGTCAATCTGATCCCGCTGTTCTGGCTGGTGATGCCGGTGTTCTCGGCGCTGGTGTACGCGCACTTCTGCCTGGAAGCCATCCGCCGCCTGCGGGCCGAAACCGTCATAGATGTCTGACCTGGAAATCCGATGATGAACTCCGAAGCCGCCGGCGGTGCCGGCCTGTCCGCCCCGCAGGCCGCCTGCGGGCCCGATGCCTGTCCTGTTCCCCAGGCGCCGCCGCGCGTCCGCCTGATCGCCATCGGCGACGAGATCCTGTCCGGGCGTCGCCAGGACAAGCATTTCGCCCGGCTGATCGAGCTGCTGCAGGAACGCGGGCTGCGGCTGCACGCCGCCGAATTCATTTCCGACGACGAGGACGACATCGTCGAATGCCTGCGTCGCAGCTTCGCCACGCCGGATCTGGTGTTCTGCTGCGGCGGCATCGGCGCCACGCCCGACGACCGCACCCGCCAGGCCGCCGCGCGCGCCCTGGGGGTGCCGCTGGCGCTGCATACGGAGGCCGCCCGCCTGATCGGCGAGCGCTGCGCCGAAATGGCCGCCAAGGGGCAGGGCAGCGCCGACATGTCCGCCCCTGAAAATCAGCAGCGGCTGCAGATGGGCGTATTCCCCGCTGGCTCGGAAATCATCCCGAACAGCTACAACAAGATTCCCGGCTTCTTCATCCGCGATCACAGCTTCATGCCCGGCTTTCCCGTGATGGCGCACGCCATGATGGCCTGGACGCTGGATACGCGCTATGCCCGCTGGCACCACCGCGAGTCCCGGGTCGAGCATTCCTTCCTGGTGTTCGGCATGCCCGAATCGCGCATCACCCCGGCGCTGGAAGCGCTGGAGCGGCGCTGGGCGGGCATCCGCGCCTTCAGCCTGCCCAACGTCGGCGACTCGGGCGGCCCGCCGCACATCGAGCTGGGGGTCAAGGGCGCTCCCGAGGCCGCCGCCGAGGCCCTGGCCTGGCTGCGGTCCGAGGTCCTGTCGCTGGGCGGCAGGCTCGATCCCCCGGCCTGAGCGGGCGTCTTCCCCGAGGCCGCCCGCCACGTCCCGGAGGGCGGATGCGCTGCCGGGACGGTTCAGGCCAGGTGCTCCGCGCCGGCCAGAAAATGCTTGCCATGCGGTCCGTTTTTTCATAGTATGGAAAAATGGCGCGATGCAACAAAGTGAGTAAATGGCACGTCTTCCCCACACTTCCGCTTCATCCGCACACGGCACCCCGGCGCTCGCCGCGGCGTCCGGCGATCATGGCGCGGTGACGATCCAGGTCCTGGACCGCGCCATGCGCATCCTGGATGTTCTGGCCGGGCAGCGCGACCCGGTCACCTTGAAGGAACTGTCCGCGGCCACGGGCCTGCACGCCTCGACGGCGCACCGCATCCTGGCCGACCTGACCGTGGGCCGCTACGTCGAGCGCGTGGACAGCGGTCTGTACCGCCTGGGCATGCGCCTGCTGGAACTCGGCTCGCTGGTCAAGGGGCGGCTGGACGTGCGCGCGGCGGCCATCGGCCCGATGCGCGAACTGCATCGCCAGACCGGCCAGACCGTCAACCTGTCGCTCGTCCAGGGCGACGAGATCGTCTACATCGAACGCGCCTGGAGCGAACGGTCCGGCATGCAGGTGGTGCGCGCCATCGGCGGCCGGGCGCCCCTGCACCTGACCTCCACCGGCAAGCTGTTCCTGTCCATGTGGGACGCCCGCAGCGTGCGCAGCTACGCCATGCGCACGGGGCTGGCCGGCACCACGCGCAACAGCATCACCCAGGTCGACCAGCTGGAACGCGAGCTCGCGCTGGTGCGCCGGCACGGCTATTCGCGCGACAACGAGGAACTCGAGCTCGGCGTGCGCTGCATCGCGGCCGGCGTCTACGACGACACCGGGGCGCTGCTGGCTGGACTGTCCCTGTCGGCTCCCGCCGAGCGCATGCGGGACGACTGGATTCCGCTGCTGATGAGCACCAGCGCCCGCATCTCCGAGGCCCTGGGCTACGAGGCGCAGCACTGAGCCCGGCGCCCGCCGCCGAGGCCGCGGGCGGCCGCGACCGGCTCCGCAACCGATGCGTGCGCGCCACAGCTTGATGATTTTGTTGCGCTGCAACAAAATAAGTTGACATCCCCGCGCATTCCTTTAAAATTCTTTTTGTGCGTCGCAGCAAAACCGCTGCGATCGGGAAGGTGCCGGGCATTGTGCCTCTGAGGAAACCTTCTACCATTGACAAGGAGTCATCATGAGCGCAAATCAACAATCCCTACTGGCCTCCCAGAAGGCCGTCATCGACAACCTGCTGGCCGTCCAGGGCACGTTCTTCAGCGGCTTCGAGAAGCTGGTCGACCTGAACCTGAAGGCCACCAAGGCCGCCTTGGAAGACGTCGCCCAGAAGTCCCAGGAAGCCGCCGAGCTGAAGGACGCCCAGGAACTGCTGGCCTTCACGTCCGCCCTGGTTCGCCCGGAACAGGCCGTGGCCTACGGCAAGGACGTCTATGAAATCCTGGCCGACATCCAGGGCGACCTGAGCAAGCTGGCCGAAGCCCAGCTGGCCCAGGGCCAGAAGCAGGTGTCCGAAGTGGTCGAGCAGTTCGCCCGCAACGCCCCCACCGGCTCCGAAGGCGCCGTGGCGCTGCTGAAGTCCTCGCTGGCCACCGCGACCAACGCCTACGAGTCCGCCTCCAAGGCCGCCCGCCAGGCCGCCAGCGCCGCGGAATCGAACTTCGCCGCCGCGACCAACGCCACCCTGAAGGCCGCCGCCGACGTCGGCAAGGCCGCCAAGACCGGTACGCGTTCGCGCCGCGCCGCCAACTGATCGGCACGGGTCGCGCCGGCGGGCTTCACCGCCCGCCGGTCCAGGCCCGATCCCGGACGGGGAAACCCCGTCCGGGAACCCGACCCCGGAACGAAAGTCCCGGGGTCGTTTTTTTTTGCCGCATGCGGCCGCCAGCCCGTCCGGCGCGGATACCGATTCCGGCCGTTCAGCCGCGCGTCATCCGCCTCAGCGCGCGTTTGCGTTTTTGCCGCCGGGCCGCCCCAAGGCAAAA
>NZ_JBHSEZ010000029.1:79307-209834 GCF_042653765.1 Castellaniella denitrificans
GCGACGCGGCGGGAGCCCTTCCTGTCGATCATCCCGTTTCGAGAACTCATGGCGATTTCCTCCGTGCGCCGTTCCTTTCTGTGGTGGAGCCTGGCGGCGCTGCTGATCCTGGGCGCCTGGGGCTGGTGGTCCGGCCGTCCGGCGCCGGCGTCCGCCGCCGAGAACGCCGCGGCTCCCCCTGTCCTGGTGCATACGGCGACCGTGGCCGCGCGCGACATGCCCATCCGGATCCAGGGGCTGGGCGCGGTCCAGGCCTGGGCCAGCGTGACGGTGCGCGCGCGCATCGACGGCCAGCTGGAATCGGTGGGCTTCCGCGAAGGCGAGGTCGTGCGCCAGGGGCAGCTCATCGCCAGGCTCGACGACCGCACGCAGAAGGCCCAGCTGGCCCAGGCCATCGCCCAGCGGGCGCGCGACCAGGCGCAACTGGACAATGCCCGCGAGGACCTGGCGCGCTACGTCGAACTGGCCCGCCACGGCGCCATCGACCGCAAGACCCTGGACACCCAGCGCGCCCAGGTCGCGGTGCTGCAGGCCACGGTCCAGTCCGACGAGGCCCAGATCCAGGCCGCCCGCGTCCAACTGGACTACACCCGCATCACGGCGCCGCTGACCGGGCGCACCGGGGCCCTGCGGGTGGATCCGGGCAATCTGGTGCGCGCGACGGATGCCGACGGCCTGGTGCTGATCAACCAGATCGATCCGATCGCCGTCAGCTTCACCGTGCCGGACACGGCCTTCGCCGAGGTCCAGGCCGCCGTCCGCGCCCAGGCGCCGGCTGGCGGCGCCGCATCCGGCCCGCCGTCCGTGGCGGGCGGCGAAGCGGCAGGCAAGGCGGCGGGCGCGGCCGCCGCCCATCCCGTTCCGGGCCTGGCCGTCGAAGTCTACGGCCGGGGCCGGCCGGAACTGCTCGGCCGGGGCGCGCTGGTCCTGGTGGACAACCAGATCGACGCCGCCAGCGGCACGTTGCGCCTGAAGGCCCGGCTGGACAATCCCGGCCAGGGCCTGTGGCCGGGGCAGACCGTGGACGTGCGGCTGATCCTGGGCGACCGGGCCGGCGCCCTGGTGGTGCCGGAGTCCGCCGTGCAGCGCGGCGCCCAGGGGCTGTACGTCTATGTGGTCGAGCCGGACGGCCGGGTGCGCCCGCAGACGGTGCGGATGGCCGTGGCGCAGGACGGCCTGGCCGTGGTGACCGAGGGCCTCTCGGCGGGCCAGCGTGTCGTGGTCGACGGCCAGTACAAGCTGCGGCCCGGCCTGAAGATCGCCGAAGCCGCGGCTGAGGCGGCCGACGCGGCGTCGCCGGGCGGGAAAGCCGCGCCCGTCGCGCCCGGGGACGCGTCGTGAACATTTCCGAACCGTTCATCCGGCGTCCCATCGGCACCTCGCTGCTGGCGATGGCCCTGTTCCTGCTGGGCCTTGCGGTGTTTCCGCTGCTGCCGGTGGCACCGCTGCCCCAGGTCGATTTCCCCACCATCCAGGTCACGGCCAAGCTGCCCGGCGGCAATCCGGAAACCATGGCCACCAGCGTGGCCCAGCCGCTGGAACGGGAATTCTCCACCATTCCCGGCCTGGTGCAGATGAGCTCCGAGAACGCGCTGGGCGTGTCGCGCATCACGCTGCAGTTCGCGCTGGACCGCAACATCGACGGCGCCGCCCTGGACGTGCAGAGCGCCATCAACGCGGCCTCGCGGCAACTGCCCTCGAACCTGTCCAGCCCGCCGACCTTCCGCAAGGTCAATCCGGCGGACTTCTCCATCCTGATCCTGTCGGTGCAGTCCGACGTGCTGCCCGTCACCGAGGTCAACGACTTCGCCGACAACATTCTGGCCCAGCAGCTGTCGCGGGTCGAGGGTGTCGGCCAGGTGAACATCTTCGGCCAGCAGAAGCCGGCCATCCGCATCCAGGTCGACCCGCAGAAGATCGCCGCGCTGGGCCTGGACCTGGAATCGATCCGGGGCGTGATCGCCACCACCACGGTGAACCAGCCCAAGGGCACGATCGACGGCAGCCGCCAGAGCTACACCATCTACACCAACGACCAGATCCTGGACGCGGCGCCCTGGAACGACGTGATCGTCGCCTGGCGCAACGGCGCGCCGGTGCGGGTGCGCGACATTGGCACGGCCGTGCCGGGACCGGAAGACACGAAGCAGGCCGCCTGGGCCTTCGCCGGCCAGGGGGCGGGGCCGGGCGACGTCGCCCGGAACGGGCGTTCCCTGGTGATGGGGATCACCAAGCAGCCCGGGGCCAACGTCATCGACACGGTCGAGCGCGTGCGCGCGGAACTGCCGCGCCTGATGGCGTCCATGCCGGCCAGCATCCAGGTCAGCACCCTGATCGACCGCACCCAGAACATCCGCGCCTCGGTCCACGAGGTCGAATTCACGCTGCTGCTGTCGATCGTGCTGGTGGTGCTGGTGATCTTCATGTTCCTGCGCAACGTGGCGGGCACGCTGATCGCCAGCGTCACGGTACCGCTGGCGCTGATGGGGACCTTCGCCCTGATGTACGTGGCCGGCTACAGCCTGGACAACCTGTCGCTGATGGCGCTGACGATTTCCGTGGGCTTCGTGATCGACGACGCCGTGGTCATGCTGGAGAACATCTGGCGCCACGTGGAAGAGGGCATGCGGCCCATGGAGGCGGCCCTGAAGGGCGCGCGCGAGATCGGCTTCACCATCGTGTCGATCTCGGTATCGCTGATGGCCGTGTTCATCCCCCTGCTGCTGATGGGCGGCATGGTGGGGCGGCTGTTCCGCGAATTCGCCGTGACCGTCGTCATGACCGTGGTGATTTCCGTGCTGGTGACGCTCAGCCTGACGCCCATGCTGTGCTCGCGCTATCTGCGCAATCCGCAGCAGGCCTCGCACGGGCGGGTCTACCAGGCGTTCGAGCGCGGCTTCGACCGCATGCTGGCGGTCTACCGCCGGGGTCTGGACCATGCGCTGGACCATCAATTCGCCACGCTGTGCGTCTTCCTGGCGACGGTCGCCGCGTCCGCCGCGCTGTTCGTCGTGATCCCGAAGGGCTTCTTCCCGCAGCAGGACACGGGCGCGATCTTCGGCCTGGCCGAATCGTCGCAGGACAGCTCCTTCGACGCCATGAACCAGCGCATGATGGCCCTGGCCGAGGTCCTGCGCCAGGATCCGGACATCGCCGCCTTCGGCATGAGCAGCAACGCGCCGACCTTCAACACCGGGCGCTTCTTCATCAGCCTGAAGCCGCGCGACGCCGGGCGGCGCGCCAGCGCCGACGACGTCATCCGCCGGCTGCGCCCGCAGCTGGAGCACGTGCCCGGCGTGCGCCTGTTCATGCAGGCGGGCCAGGACATCAACGTCGGCGGGCGACTGTCGCGCACCCAGTACCAGTACACCCTGACCAGCGCCAGCCTGGACGAGCTCAACACCTGGGCGCCGCGCCTGCTGGAACGCTTCCGCGGCCTGCCGCAGCTGGCCGACCTGGCGACCGACCAGCAGAACGGCGCCAACACGGCGGTGGTCACGATCGACCGCGCCCGCGCGGCCATGTTCGGCATCACCCCGGCCATGATCGACAGCACGATCTACAACGCCCTGGGCCAGCGCCAGGTGGCGCAGTATTCCACCCAGATCAACAGCTACCAGGTCGTCCTGGAGATCACCCCGGAACTGCAGTCGGACCCGGACGTGTTCTCGCGCCTGTACGTCAAGTCGCCGCTGACCGGCGAGCAGGTGCCGCTGTCCAGCCTGACGCGGCTGGATACTTCGAAGCCGGGCTTCCTGTCGATCAATCACCAGGGCCAGTTCCCGGCGGTGACGATCTCCTTCAACCTGGCGGCCGGCTATTCGCTGGGCCAGGCGGTGGACGCCATCCACGCGGCCCAGGCCTCGATGGCGGTGCCCCTGTCGATCCAGGGGGCCTTCCAGGGCACGGCGCAGGCCTTCCAGGAGTCCCTGGCGACCCAGCCCTACCTGATCGCCGCCGCCCTGGTGGCCGTGTACATCGTGCTGGGCCTGCTGTACGAAAGCTACATCCATCCCCTGACCATCCTGTCCACCCTGCCGTCGGCGGGCGTGGGGGCGCTGCTGATCCTGATGGGCAGCGGCTTCGACCTGAGCGTGATCGCGATCATCGGCATCCTGCTGCTGATCGGCATCGTCAAGAAGAACGGCATCATGCTGATCGACTTCGCCCTGGTGGCCGAGCGCCAGCAGGGCCTGTCCCCGCGCGAGGCCATCTACCAAGCCTGCCTGCTGCGCTTCCGGCCCATCATGATGACCACGATGTGCGCCCTGCTGGCGGGCCTGCCGCTGATGCTGGGCAGCGGCGCCGGGTCCGAACTGCGCCAGCCGCTGGGCTACACGATGGTGGGCGGTCTGATCCTGTCGCAGGCGCTGACCTTGTTCACGACGCCGGTGGTGTACCTGTACCTGGACCGCCTGCATCACCGCTACGTGCGCGGCCGGGCGCTGAAGCAGGCGCAGCGGCTGCGGCGCGCGCGTGTGCGGGGGCGGGCGGCCTGAAAACGAAAGAAGCCTGGGCCGGATGCCCAGGCTTGAAGATCATGGCGCCCGGGCCCGGGTCCGCGGCCCGGAGCCGGCAGGGTCAGGCGATGGTCGTCTGTTTTTCGCGCTGGGCCAGCAAGGACAGCGCGGTATCCTCGATCATGTCCTCCTGGCCGCCCACCATGCCGCGGCGGCCCATCTCGACCAGGATCTCGCGCGCGGGCACCCCGTATTTTTTCTCGGCGCGCTTGGCGAACAATAGAAATGATCCGTAGACCCCTGCGTAGCCCAGCGTCAGGGCGTCGCGGTCGATGCGGATCGGGAAATCCATCATGGGGACGACGAGATCCTCGGCGACATCCTGGATCTTGAAGACGTCCACATCGGTCCGGATCTTCATCAGGTCCAGCACGGCCACCAGGACTTCCATGGGCGTGTTGCCCGCGCCCGCTCCCAGGCCCGCGCAGGCCGCGTCGATGCGGGTGGCGCCGGCCTCGATCGCGGCGATGCTGTTGGCTACGCCCATGGCGAGGTTGTGGTGACCATGAAAGCCCAGTTCGGTCTCGGGCTTCAGCGCTTCGCGCACGGCCAGCAGGCGCTCGCGCACGGTCTCGGGCAGCAGGTGGCCCGCGGAATCGGTCACATAGATGCAGTTGGCGCCGTAGCCTTCCATCAGCCGGGCCTGGCGGGCCAGGCCTTCGGGGCTGTTCATGTGGCTCATCATCAGGAAGCCCACCGTATCCATGCCCAGGCGCCGGGCCTCGGTGATGTGCTGTTCGGACACGTCGGCCTCGGTGCAGTGGGTGGCGACGCGGATGGTATGCACGCCCAGATCGTGCGCCATGCGCAGGTGGTCGGTGGTGCCGATGCCGGGCAGCAGCAGGGCGGAGACCTTTGCGTGCTTCACCACGGGCAGGACGGCTTTCAGGTATTCCTCGTCCGAGTGCGCGGGAAAGCCGTAGTTGACGGAGGCGCCGCCCAGGCCGTCGCCATGGGTGACTTCGATCAGCGGCATCCCGGCGGCGTCCAGGCCGGCGGCCACGGTGCGCATCTGGTCCAGCGTGATCCGGTGCTGCTTGGGATGCATGCCGTCGCGCAGCGTCATGTCGTGCAGCGTTATTTTCTTGCGTTCTTGGGTCATGGTTCGGTTCCTCAGAGGGCGGAAGGGGTGGCCTGGGCCGCGCCCTGCAGCATGTGTTCGGCCATCAGCTCGGCGGTGCGGGCCGCGGCGGCCGTCATGATGTCCAGGTTGCCGGAATATTTCGGCAGGTAGTCGCCCAGGCCCTCGATCTCCAGGTAGACCGACACGCGCCGGCCGTCGAAGACCGGTCCGTTCACCAGCCGATAACCGGGGACGTATTTGCGCACCTGTTCGAGCATCCGGTGGATGGATTCGGTGATCGCGGTCTGATCGGGCTCGGTTGCCGTCAGGCAGTGCACGGTGTCGCGCATGATCATCGGCGGCTCGGCCGGATTCAGGATGATGATGGCCTTGCCCTTTTTCGCGCCGCCCACCTGCTCCACGGCACCGGCCGTGGTACGGGTGAATTCATCGATGTTCTTGCGGGTCCCGGGCCCGGCGGAGCGGGACGACACGGTCGCCACGATCTCGCCATATTCCACAGGCTGGATGCGTGATACGGCGTACACCATGGGGATGGTCGCCTGCCCGCCGCAGGTCACCATATTGACGTTCTGCCGGTCCTGCCCCACCAGATCGGCCAGGTTGACCGGCGGCACGCAATAGGGTCCGATGGCCGCCGGCGTCAGGTCGATCATGCGTACGCCCAGCGCCGTGAGCTTGTCGGAATTGGCTTTGTGTACATAGGCGCTGGTCGCGTCGAAGGCGAAGCGGATGTCGTCCTCTAGGACGTGGGGCAGCAGGCCGTCCACGCCCTGGTCGCTGGTTTTCAGGCCCAGCTCCCGAGCCCGTTTCAGGCCGTCGGATTGTGGGTCGATGCCGACCATCCAGACAGGCTCGATCCAGTCGCTGCGCATCAGCTTGGCCAGCAGGTCGGTGCCGATGTTCCCGGGGCCGATGATGGCGGCCCGTAGCTTCTTTGTCATGACGAACTCCAATTATCCGAGCGTGAAATTAGGGTCATGGGAGGCGCGCTCACTTGCCCATGAGACTCAACGGCGCCAGCGACAGCGGCGGCACGTAGGTGATCAGCAGCAGCACGATCAGCATCGAAGCGATGAAGATCAGCGCACCGGCGGAGGCTTTTTCCAGCGTGGTGTTGCCGATGCGGGCGCCCACGAACAGATTGACCCCCACGGGTGGCGTCACCATGCCGATGGCCAGGTTGACGATGACCACGATGCCGAAGTGCACGGCGTCGACGCCCACGGCCAATACCACCGGCAGCAGGATGGGCGTAAGGATGATGATGGCGGCCAGGGTCTCCATGAACATGCCGACGAACAGCAGCAGCACGTTGATCAGCAGGAGAATCAGCACGTGGTTGTCGGTCAGGCTGACCATGGCCTCGGCGATCATCACCGGGATGCGTTCGATCGTCAGAACGCGGCCGAAGATCGTCGCCGTGCCCACGATCAGGATCACGGTGGCCGAGGTCAGCGCGGATTCGGCGATGACGCGGTACAGATCCTTCCAGCTCAGTTCGCGGTGTACGAAGACCCCTATCACGAAACCGTAGATCACGCCCACGGCGGCCGCTTCTGTGGGGGTGAAGATCCCGCCGTAGATGCCGCCCAGAATGATCACGGGAACCAGCAGGGCCCATTTGGCGTCCCAGACCGTGGCCAGGATCTCGCTGCCGGTGTAGCGGCGGTCCTCTCCCGTATAGCCGCGCTTGCGGGCGCTGAACCATGCGACGATGATCAGGCCGAAGCCGACCAGCAGGCCCGGGATGATGCCGGCGATGAACATTTGCGTGATCGACACGTTGGCCGACACCGCGTAAATGATCATGGGGATGCTGGGGGGGATGATGATGCCGATGCTGCCGGCCGAGGCTATGAGGCCGACGGACCACCCCTTGTCATAGCCGGCCTTGGCCATGGCGGGCAGCATGATGCCGCCGATGGCCGCCACGGTGGCCGGGCCCGAACCGGAGATGGCCGCGAAGAACATGCACGTCACCACTGCGATGATGGCCAGTCCGCCGGTGTAGCGGCCGAAGAAGACGGCGCCGACGTTCAGCAGGCGGCGCGACAGGCCGCCGTGACCCATCAGGTCGCCGGCCAGGATGAAGAAAGGCACCGCCATCAGGGGGAAGGAATCGATCGAGGTGACCAGGCCCTGGGCGATGAAGCTGCTGCTGACCTTGCCGCTGTACAGCAAGGCGAAGGCTGAGGCCAGTCCCAGGGAGATGGCTACCGGAACGGCGGCGACCAGCAGGATGATGAACGTGCCGAATAGCAGGAATGAAACCATGGTTCAGACCTCCTCGCCGATGGCGCGGTATTCCTGGGCGATGGCCTGCAGCAGCCGGATCACCGCCAGTCCCAGGCTCACCGTGGGAGCCAGGTAGATCCAGCCCATGTGGATGCCCAGGGACGAGGATTTCTGGCCGAAGTGAAAGATCTTCATGGCCAGCGTCCAGCCCTCCTTCATCACCAGAAAGGCGAAGGCACCGAACACCAGGTAGGCGAAGATGTGCAGCCAGTGACGGCCGCGCGCCGGCAGGCGTTCGCTCAGGGCTGTCACGCAGATGTGGGCCTTGCGCTTGACGCCGTAGCTGACGCCGATGTAGGTGGCCCAGATGAAGCAGTAGCGAGCCAGCTCTTCGGACCATGCCAGGGAGTTGAGCATGACATAGCGCATGAAGACCTGCGCGCCGATCAGGATGGACATGGCTGAAAGCAGGAGGACGAGCAGGGCCTCCTCGAAGTGATCGTCGATCAGCTTGAGCATGATGGGGGTTCCGGTTCGTGGTCCGAGCCGCTCGGGCCATGGCCTGGCCGGGGCGGGCGGGGGGTAGGGGGCGCCCTGGGTGCCGGGGTACGGGCCCTGGACGCCGGTTGCTGGCAGGGAATCAGCGATTGACTTCGGCGACGATGGCATCCACGACTTCGGCGCCGATCTTCTTCTTGACCATGTCGTAGATCGGGCCCATGCGGTCGGCGAAGGCGGCGTGTTCCTCGGGCGTCAGGTCAATGATCTGCACCTGCGGCATGGCGGCGACGGCCTTCTCGTCGGCCTGCTGGGCCAGTTCACGCTGGTAGCGCGTCGTATCCTTCACGACCTGGTCGAAGATGGCGCGGTCCTGGTCGCTGAAGCCGTTGTAGACATCCGGGTTGATCAGCAGAGGCCAGGGCGAATAGACGTGGTTCGTGCGGGTGATGTATTTCTGCACCTCGTAGAACTTCATGTCGTAGAACAGGTTGATCGGGCCTTCCTGTGCATCGAAGGTGCCCTGCTGGAGCGCGGTGAACAACTCGCCGAAGGCCAGCGGCGCGGGGTTGGCGCCTTCCGCCTTCCAGGCGGCGATGTGGACTTCATTTTCCATGGTGCGCATTTTCATGCCTTCCAGATCCTTCGGGCTGCGGATCGGTCGCACGTTGTTGGTCAGCTGGCGAAAACCGTTTTCCCAATAGGCCAGGCCCTTGATGCCGACCTGGTCCAGGCTGGCCAGCAGTTTGGTGCCGATGGCGCCGTCCAGTACCCGGTAGACGCCTTCGCGGTCCTTGAACATGAAGGGGATGTCCAGGGCGAAGAAGTCCTGGTTGAATGCGCCGAGCACCGCCGATGACACGAAGGACAGGTCCAGGTTGCCGAGCTGGATGCTTTCGATCTGTTCGCGTTCGCTGCCGAGCTGGGAGCTGGGGAAGACCTGCAGGGTGATGCGGCCGTCGGTCTTTTCCTTCAGTTCCTTGGCCATGAATTCCAGGGCCTGATGGCCTGTGCTGGTGGTCGAGGACGAGTGGGCCGCCTTCAGCACGGTCTGCGCGGAGGCGGGGATGGGCGCGGCCAGCCCGAAGGCCAGAGCGACCAGGCCGGGCGCCAGGAAGGTCTTGCGGGCAAGGCGCCCTGTGAGTATCGCGAAGGATTGCATGTCTTCTCCGTGGGGGTGTGTCTGATCTGTCTTTCGGCCTGGACTTTCCATCCGGCCAGCCGAGGCTGCCGGACGCCTGGAGGCGGGCCGGCGCGGGACGACGGGCCTGTATTCAGCCGTCCGGAGATTTTAGATTGGTGATAAAATTTTTTCAATAGATGAGATTAAGTCCCATATATTGAGAATATAGATCTGAGGATACTATGAGCAATACGCCCACGATCCGGAATGACGATGAGATCCTGTTGGCCCGCTTGCGGTCCGAACTGGGCACCGGCTGCGTTCGTGCCGGTGCGGACATCGGCGAGAAGCACCTGGGAGACTGGAGCACGGAGAGAGGCGGCCGGCCGATCGCCGTGGTGCTGCCGGGCCGCACGGGCGAAGTTTCCCGGGCGCTGGCGGTGTGCCATGAACTGCGGCGTCCCGTAGTGCCGCAGGGCGGCCTGACCGGATTGGCGGGCGGAGCGGTTCCGACCGAAGGGGCGGTGGCCCTGTCGCTGGAACGTATGAACCGGATCGAGGCGCTGGACGCCGATGCCGCGACCTTGACGACGCAGGCCGGTGTGCCGCTGCAGGTGATCCAGGAGGCGGCGGCCGCGGCCGGTTTCCTGTGCGGCCTGGACCTGGGGGCGCGGGGCTCGTGCCAGATCGGCGGCAATATCTCGACCAACGCGGGCGGCAATCGTGTCATCCGCTATGGCATGACGCGTGACCTGGTGCTGGGTCTGGAGGTCGTGCTGCCCGACGGGACCGTGCTGTCGATGATGAACCAGATGACCAAGAACAATACCGGCATCGATCTGAAGCAACTGTTCATCGGCGGTGAAGGGACGCTGGGCATCGTGACCCGCGCCGTGCTGAAGCTGCATCCGGGCATTGCGGGAGCCAATACGGCGCTGGTTGCCCTGAATGGCTTCGAGTCCGCCCTGGCGCTGCTGCGCCATGCGCGCCAGGCGCTGTCGGGCCGGGTCAGCGCGTTCGAGCTGATGTGGGCGGACTACTATCGCGCGGCTACGACGCTGGGCGGCGCGCGCGCGCCGCTCGCGCCTGACCATCCCTTGTATGTGCTGATGGACATGCAGAGCCCCCTGCCGCAAGAGGATGCGCCGCGGTTTGAGGCAGTGCTGGAACATGCGCTGGCCGAGGGGTGGGCCGTGGATGCGGCCATTGCGCAATCCCATGGGGATGCCGAGGACTTCTGGGCTTTGCGCGACAGCATCGCCGAGATGCTGCCGAAGCTGGCGCCCACGATCAATTTCGACGTGTCCGTGCCTGTTTCCAGTATCGGCATGTGCGTCGAGCGTATGCGCGCCGCGATGGAGAATGGGTTTCCCGGCATCGCCCACATGTATTTCGGCCATGTCGGTGATGGCAACGTGCACATCGTGGCGGGACCCCTGCCGCAGGACGGCGGCCAAACGGAGCATGCGATCGAGCGGGCGTTCTACACCATCGTGCGCGAGTTGTCCGGCTCCGTGTCGGCCGAGCATGGCATCGGCCTGCACAAGCGGCCCTGGCTGGAGTACAGCCGAAGTCCGGCCGAGATCCAGTTGATGCGCACGTTGAAGCAGGCGCTGGATCCGCGCGGCATTATGAATCCCGGAAAGATCATCGCATCGTAGGGTGCCGCGCGTCCTGTACGGTTTTCCCAGGCAGGAATATTCAGGGCCGATTCCCTGCCGGGGCGTGGTCAGTCGCCCAATTCCGCGCTGATCTGGCGGGCGGCTTCCATCACGACCGGTGCCAGATCATGCATGCGGGACGGCGGCATGTAATCCGTCGTGCTGGATACGCTGATGGCGGCGACGATGGCGTGGCTGGCGTCCCGGATGGGGGCGGCCACGCAGCGGATCGACTGCTCGTCTTCGCCCAGGTCGTAGGTATGGCCTTTGCGGGCATAGTCCTGCATCATCGCGATCCATTGCTCGCGAGGTCCGGTGAGCCCCAGCCGCTGGGCGTCTGCATCGTAAAGCGCGGCCCAGGATTCTATCGAGCCGTCCAGCAGCAGCGCCTTGCCCACGCCAGTGGAGAGCAGAGGCTTGATGCCACCGATTCGTGAACTGATTTCCACAGGCCGGCGGCTGGCGATCTTGTCGAGGTAGAGCACTGCGCCCATTTCCTCGCATGCCAGGTGGATCGTATCGCTGGTCTTTTGGGCCAGCCTTTCGAGGAAGGGACGTGCGACGGCGGTCAGTTCGACCTGGCTGTATGCCTGGAAGCCCAGGGCCAGGAGCTTGCTGCCCAGTCGATAGCCTTTGCCCGGCACGCGTTTCAGGTATCGCCGCTGCATCAGCACCGAAATGAGGCGGTGTGCCGTACTGTAGGTCATGCCGGTGCGCTCGGCGATTGCTCCGATGTCGTGCGCGCCGTCCTTCGAGACGGCTTCGATGATGTCGAGGCCGCGCACAAGGGTCTGGCTTGCCGTGGCCTGCTTGCTGGGAGCCGTCTCGTGCCCTGCCTTTTCCATGGAGTCTTTTTTGTCCTGTGTGTACGCTTGGCCTGATCGGGACAGCAGCGTGGCCGCTGTCCGGTACAAGCCTGGACATTCTACGGTATGGACGCGAGATGGCTCCCGACCGCACGGAGGCGCTCGCTTCTGTTGCGAAAAAATATCCCCGGCCGGGGCCGGGGATGGATGGAGCCGAAGCGCGGGCGGCGCGTATCTATGCCGCCCAGCGCAGCACCAGCGGATCCAGCCGGCGCGCGGCTTCGATCAGGCCGTCCCGGATGGCTGGAATGGCCATGGTGAACGGATGGCGGGCGTAGTCCGAGCCGATGATTCCGCCTTCCCTCATCAGGATCTTGCTGGTCTGGATGCCCGTCTGCCGGTTCTCGTAGTTGATCAGCGGCAGCCATTGCTGGTAGAGCGAAACGGCCTTTTCCCTGTCTCCCGAGAGATGCGCATCGAAAATGGCCTTGATGCCATCCGGGTAGCCGCCGCCCGTCATGGCGCCGGTGGCGCCTGCGTCCAGGTCGGGCAGCAGCGTGATGGATTCCTCGCCGTCCCAGGGACCCTCGATGGCGTCGCCGCCCAGTTCGATCAGCGCCCTGAGCTTGCTGGCCACGCCGGCGCTTTCGATCTTGAAGTAGCGCGCATGCTCGATTTCCCGCGCCATGTTGGCCAGGGCGCGCGCCGACAGCGGGGTGCCGCTGATGGGTGCATCCTGGATCATGATGGGGATGTCGCTGGCGTCGGACAGGCGGCTGAAGTATTCATGGACGCGTGCTTCGTCGCAGCGGATGGTGGCCCCATGGTAGGGA
Organism: Castellaniella denitrificans; assembly: GCF_042653765.1. Classification (NCBI taxonomy): domain Bacteria; kingdom Pseudomonadati; phylum Pseudomonadota; class Betaproteobacteria; order Burkholderiales; family Alcaligenaceae; genus Castellaniella; species Castellaniella denitrificans. Next base: position 92,071 of record NZ_JBHSEZ010000029.1, read on the forward strand.
GGCAGCACCATGACCATGGCGGCGCCGAAATCCCGGGCGTGACGGTTGCGCTGGATGCAGATGTCGGTGCTGTAGTGCGAGGTGGTGACGATGACCGGGACGCGGCCGGCCACGTGCTTCAGGATGGCCTCGGTCAGGATCTTGCGCTCTTCGTCCGACAAGGAGAATTGTTCCGAGAAGTTCGCCAGCAGGCTCAGGCCGTCGGAGCCCGCGTCGATCATGAAGTCGACGCAGCGGCGCTGGCCATCCAGGTCGAGCGAGCCGTCGTCCTTGAAGATGGTCGGGACGACGGGGTAGACGCCCTTGTAGCGGGCTTTTTGATAACGATCGTATGTCATCGGGGAAAATTCCAATCCACGGGAATGAGAAATGGGGGAAAGCGAGGGCGGCTTAGGTGATGACGCTCAACTGCCAGGGCACGAACTCGTTCTGCCCGTAGCCGTAGAGTTCGCTCTTCGAGGGCTCCCCCGAGGCGCAGCGGATGATCATTTCGTAGAACTCCCGGCCCAGCTGGTGGATGTCGGAGCCCTGATCGACGACCGTGCCGCAATTGATGTCCATATCGTCCTGCTGACGGTTCCACAGGGCGGTGTTGGTGGCCAGCTTGAGCGAGGGCGCGGGTGCGCACCCAAAGGCCGAGCCGCGGCCCGTCGTGAAACAGATTATGTTGGCGCCGCCGGCCACCTGGCCGGTGGCCGACATCGGGTCGTAGCCGGGCGTGTTCATGAACACCAGGCCCTTGGCCTCGACGGGTTCGGCATATTGGTAGACCTCCATCATGCCGGTCGTGCCGCCCTTGGCCACGCCGCCCAGGGATTTCTCTAGCACCGTGGTCAGCCCGCCGGCCTTGTTGCCTGCCGAAGGATTGTTGTCCAGCGAAGCGTTGTTGCGCTCGCACAGCTCTTTCCACCAGTCGATCACGTCCACCAGTTTGCGACCAATCTCGGGACTGGCCGCGCGGCAGGTCAGCAGGTGTTCGGCGCCGTAGATTTCCGGCGTTTCGGAAAGGATCGCCGTGCCGCCGTTGCGTACCAGGATGTCCATGGCGGCGCCCAGCACGGGGTTGGCCGTGATGCCCGAGTAACTGTCCGAGCCACCGCATTGCAGGCCGATCTTCAGGTGGCTGACGGGGACGGGGGTCCGTTCGACCTGGTTGGCCTCGGCCAGCATGCTCTTGATGATCTCGATTCCCTTGGCGATGCTTTTCGGCGTGCCGCCGGCGTCCTGGATGTTGAAGGTCTGGAGGTTGCGGCCTTCTTCCAGCGCCTGGGCTTTCATCATGGCCGAGATCTGGTTGGTCTCGCATCCCAGGCCGATGACCAGGATGCCGGCGAAGTTCGGGTGCCGCACGTAGCCCGCGATCGTCCGCTGCATGATCTTCAGCCCTTCGCCCGCCGCGTCGATGGCGCAGCCGAAACCATGGGTCAGGGCGACCACGCCGTCCACGTTGGGATAGGGGGCCAGGGCCTCGGGGCGGATGTCCTTTCGAAACTGGTCCGCGATGGCTCGTGCCACGGTGGCCGAACAGTTCACCGAGGTCAGGATGCCGATGTAGTTGCGGGTCGCGACGCGCTGGTCGGGCCGGACGATGCCCATGAAGGTATCCGGCACGTCGACGAGCTGCGTCGGCACGTAGTCTTCGGAATAACGATAGTCCTTCTCGAATTCCCCGATCGCCAGGTTGTGCACGTGCACGTGCCGGCCGATGGCGATGTCCTGGGTGGCGAAGCCGATGACCTGGCCGTAGCGCCGGATGGGGGCGCCTTTGCTTACCGGTTTGATGGCGACTTTGTGCCCGGACGGGATGGCGTCGAGCAGCCGGATGCTGTTGACGACCGCGTCCTTGGGCAGTTCCCGCAGGGCGATCATGACGTCATCGGCGGGATTGAGAATCAGAAACTGGGGGCTGTTCGACATGGCATGGATCTCATGATGGGACGCGGCCCCCGGATGGCCGGAGCCGCGTCCTGGGTGACGCTTACTTCAGCATTTCCTCGGGCAGCGACTGGCCGAAGAAGTATTTCTGGTAGATGCCGTTGAGCTTGCCGTTCTTCAGGTTCGCGCTCACCCATTCGTTGATGCGCGCCTTCAGTTCGGGTTCGTTCTGGCGGATGCCGACGCCCATCGGGAAGCTGACGGCGGTGTACTTGTAGGCGATGTCGGTATTCGGGCTGGTCTTCTTGATTTCCGGCAGCACGCTGCTGGCCGCCACGATGTACTTCTGCTGGCCGGTCATGATGGCCGTATTGGTCGTGGCGTCGTCCTGATAACGGACGATCGTGACGTCGGGCACGTTCTTGGTGCTGTCGGTGATGATCTTGTCGCTGGTCGTGCCGCGCGTGACGGCGATGGCCTTGCCGGACAGATCCTGGGGGCCGGAGACCTTGACGCTCTCGGGGCCGCCCACGACGACGGGTACCACGCCATACGGTTCGGAGAAGTCGATGACTTTCTTGCGTTCATCGGTGATCGAGAACGAGGCCATGATCACGTCGACTTTCTTGGTGCGCAGGAACTGTACGCGGGTCGGCCCGGTTACAGGGACGATGGCCAGCTTTACGCCCAGCGCCTCGGCCAGCAGGTGGGCGGAATCGACGTCGAAGCCGGTTTTCTGGGCGTTCGCGTCGACCATGCCGTAGGGCGGCGCGCTGATGTCGACGCCGATGGTGATTTCGCCTTTTTTCTGGATGTCTTCCAGCTGATTGGCCTGGGCCCCGGCGGCGCAGGCCAGGGCCAGGGAGCAGGCGGCGAGGATGTTGAAGGTTTTTTTCATGAGTCTCTCCAGTCGTTGTAGTGGAATGGGGCCGTTCACAGCCCGTTGCTGATGAACTGCTGCAATTCGAGGGTCCGGGGGTTCTTGAGCAGATTGCCATCGCCGGCCTCCCAGACAATGCCGTCCCGCATGTAGATGATCTGGTCGGCGACAGCCGTGGCAAAACCCATTTCGTGGGTCACCAGGACCATGGTCATCCCGTCCTTGGCCAGGCCCTCGATCACTTTCAGGACTTCGCCGGTGATCTGCGGGTCCAGGGCGGAAGTCACCTCGTCGAACAGCATGAGTTCCGGTTGCATGGCCAGCGACCGGGCGATCGCCACGCGCTGCTGCTGGCCGCCGGATAATTGCTCGGGATAGGCCTGCGCCTTGTCCGCCAGGCCGACCTGGCCGAGCACGTGCATGGCCAGTTCATGGGCCTCTTTGTTCCCGACGTGCTTGACCTTGCGGGGCGCCAGGGTGATGTTCTTTTCCACCGTCAGGTGGGGGAACAGGTTGTAGCTCTGGAATACGATGCCTACCTGCAGCCGCAGCGCGGCGATGTCGCAGTTCTTCTCGTGCAGGGCCCGGTCGCAGACGTGCAGCTCGCCGCCGTTGATCTCCTCCAGGCCGTTGATGCAGCGCAGGGCGGTGCTCTTGCCCGAACCGCTCTGGCCGATGAGCGCGACGACATTGCCTTTGAAGACCTCGAACGAGATGCCCTTGAGCACTTCCGTGTCGCCGTAGGATTTCCGGACGTTCTGGAACCGGACGCGTGGATTCATAGAGTTCTCCATTATCTGGAATGCCGCTTGAGCTTGCGTTCCAGGCGGTAGGACAAGATGGACAGCGGGTAGCACATGGCGAAATAGATCAGCGCCGCGACGGTGAATACGACGAAGGGCTTGAAGGTCGAGTTGTTGATGACGCGCGCGGAGTAGGTCAGGTCGAAGAAGCCGATGACCACGGCATACGAAGTGTTTTTCACGATCTGTACCAGGAATCCCACCGTGGGGGGGATGGCGATCCGGAAGGCCTGGGGCAGGATGACGTTGGACAGCGTCTGCAGCTTGCTCAGGCCCAGGCAGTCGGAAGCCTCCCATTGGGTGTGGGGGATGGCCTCGATGCAGCCGCGCCAGATCTCGCCCAGGAATGCGCTGGAATACAGCGTCATGGCGATACCCGCGGCCACCAGGGCGGGCAGGTCGTAGCCGGCGATGCTGATGCCGAAATAGACGATGAACATGATCACGGGCAGAGGAATGCCCTGGATCAGCTTCACGTAGGCCGCCGTCAGGATCCGGAAAAACCGGCTTTTCGAGGCGCGGGCGATGGCGATGGGCAGGCCCGCCACCGTGCCGCCCACGAAGCCCAGGACAGAGAGGACGAGTGTCCAGCCCGCGCCCGTCAGGATGAACAGCCACTGGCTGTAGGAAACGCCCAGTATCATGATTTGGCTCCCTGGATGGCGGTGCTGCGCTGCGCGCTGCCGTTCGTGCGCTTGCGCGCGGCGGCCCTGGACTGTGCGATGCGGCGCTGTTTCGGGAAGGCGACGTTGTAGCAGACGGTCATCACGACCCGCAGCAGCCAGGACATGATCAGGTAGATGACTGCGATGACCAGATAGGCCTCGAAGCCGCGGAAGGTCTGGCTCTGGATCTGGTATCCGATGGCCGTCAGTTCCTCGACGGAGATTTCCGACATGATCGAGGTGGCCAGCATCATCAGCACGAACTGGCTGATCAGTGACGGGTACATTTTCTCGATGGCCTGGGGCAATACGATGTAGCGCAGGATCTGGGCCCGGCCCAGGCCCAGACAGGAGGCGGCCTCTTTCTGGCCGGCATGTACCGAATCGATGCCGGCCCGGACGATTTCGCAGGTGTAGCCCGAGGTATTGATGGCCAGCGCCACGACCGCGGCATAAAAGGCCGGCACGCGAATTTCCAAAGCGGACAGACCGAAAAACAGCCAGAAGGTCTGCACGATCAGCGGCGTATTGCGGGTCAGGTCGACGAAGCCGCCGGCCAGGCGGCGGACGAGTCCGGATTCCTGGCCGCGGGCGACCGCGAGCAGCACGCCCAGGACGAAACCGCCGCCCAGCGAGACGGCCGCCATCCTGGTCGAGACCCATAGGCCGTCGAGCAGGCTGGGCCAGAACTCGCCGAGAAAACTGAAGTCGAAACCGTAGTCCATGTCGTGAATGATTCTGGTGATTGATATTTGTCCATCTCGCAGGAATCCAGTGTCCCTGAGGCCTGTTTTCCATGTCCATGGAATAATTGTGTTCGAGTGAACGCTTTTTGGAATGGCCGTGGTTTCAGGGCGCAAATACGTGGGTGCCCGGAATGCGCGTCCGGCAATACCTAGGGAAAACCATGATTATCGGCCGCGATCGAAACCCTGTCCGGGCGGGTCAAAGCTGGATGGTTTCTCCCGGAGCATAGGGCGTGGGCGCCGGATGGATCGGGTTGCGCAGCGGTGCGCCGAACTTCGGCGCATGGATTTCAAATTCGTCCCCCGGCTGAGTCCGGATGCCGTCGGCGAACGACAAGGTGGCGGTGCCGAAGAAATGGACGTGCACGCTTCCCGGACGCAGGAATTGCGTGTATTTGAAATGATGGTATTCCAGGTTTTCCAGCGTATGGCTCATATTGTTTTCACCGGAAAGGAATGGTTTTTCCCAGATCGGCTTGCCATCGCGGATTATCCGGCTGGTGCCCTGGATATCGGCCGGCATTTTTCCGACGAGTAATTCCGGGCCGAAAGAGCAGAATCGCAGCTTGGAGTGTGCCAGGTATAGATAGTTCTTGCGCTCCATGACGTGATCGGAAAACTCGTTGCCGATGGCAAACCCGAGACGGTGGGGGCGGCCATCGTGGCCGATCACGTACAGTCCGACGATTTCGGGTTCTTCGCCGGCGTCTTCCGAAAAGTCCGGGTAGGGAATGGGGTGGCCGGGCGCCACCAGGATGCCGCCATCACCCTTGTAGAACCATTCGGGTTGCGCGCCAGCCGTGCCCGGCGCGGGCTGGCCGCCGTCCAGTCCCCAGCGGAACATGCGCATGGAGTCGGTCATGGTCTCCATGCTGGACTGGTCCAGGTGCATCTTGTCGCGGGTGGCGGCGCTGCCCAGATGGGTCAGGCCAGTGCCGGTCACGAGGCAGTGAGCGGGGTTCTCGTGGTCCAGGGGGACCATGATCCGCAGCCCGGCCAGCAAGCTCGTGTAGGATTCCCGTATGAGGGCCGTGCCGCGCCGGGAGATTTCTTCGGCCAGCGTATGCCTGGCCTCGATGGCGGCCATGGCCAGTGCGTAGGTGGTCGAGACGCCCTGGATGGCGTTGATTTGCTGGCCATCTTCGCTCAGCGTGCCGACCCGGCGCCGTCCCGCGGCGTCGATGAATTGAATCAGGCGCATTTTCCCTTCTCCGGATTGATTTTCACGCAGGGATTGTAGGCACGCCGGATTTTTATCGTGATTGAATATTTCGCATGTGGTGATGAATATTATGAATGCTGCGGACCAGACAATGAAGATGGTGATTGGTAAACTGCGAATGAAGCAGTTGCAGTTGCTGATCGCGCTAAGCGAGCATAAATCGCTGCATAAGGCGGCGGGCGCCATGTTCTTGACGCAATCGGCGGCGAGCAAGGCATTGCAGGAAATCGAAGGGATGCTGGAAACGACATTGTTCGAGCGCACCAAAGTCGGCCTGGTGCCCAATGCCATGGGACATTGCGCGATCCGTTATGCAAAGATCATTACCGCGGAATTGAATAATTTCTGCCATGAAATATCCGATATCCAGTCAGGCACCGGCGGCCGTCTCGCGATCGGAACGATCATGGGCGCCATCCCCGGCATCCTGATATCGGCGTTGAATTGGCTGCGTGTGGCGCACCCCAATCTGTCCATTGAAATCATCGAAGGCACCAGCCGGAATCTGCTGGATTTGCTGGATGGCGGCCAGCTCGACCTGGTGATAGGTCGTTCCAGCGTCAGTCCGGAACCTTATGAATACAATTATTTTCCGATCAGCGAGGAGCCTATCTCGGTCGTGACCGGCGGTGGCCATCCGGAGGTGGCGGGTGACATGCCGTTCGAGTCGTTGCGGGATTATCGCTGGGTGGTCTACCCGAAAAAAATGCCCTTGCGCGTTCTGCTGGAAAAGGCCCTGGACATGGCCGGCCTGCCTTCTCCGGTCAATGCCATCGAGACGGGCTCCACTTTCACCACCATTGCGATCCTGCAGAAAAGCGTCGACATCGTGGCGCTTCTGCCGACGGACGTGGCGCGCATGTTCGCCCAGGCCGGGCTGCTGAAAATCCTGCCGGTCGCGCTGAGTATTCCCGCCGATACGTTCGGCATCGTCACCCGCAAGGGGGGGATGCCGACCGCGGCGGCCGATTTGTTCATCCGGGCGGTGCGCGAACAGTCGCTGGCCCATTGATTTTTCATGTTCATCACCAGGGGAATATCCAATGCGGGTCATCGGTACGATGCTGATTGGCAATGAAGACGTCACGGGCTCGGAGCCTGCCTTCAGGGCGGTGGATCCGGCCACGGGCGAACCGCTCGAACCGGCCTACGCCGGAGGCGGGCAGGCGCATGTCGAGCGGGCCGCGCGCCTGGCCGAAGAGGCTTTTGCGAGCTATCGGACCGAGACTCCGCGGCGGCGGGCGGCGTTCCTGCGCGAAATCGGCGCCCGGATCATGGCTCTGGGCGATGTCCTGATCGAGCGTGCGATGGCCGAGAGCGGTCTGCCGCGCGCTCGCCTGGAGGGCGAGCGTGGCCGCACGGTCAAGCAGCTGGAGCTGTTCGCGGCGGCCGTCGAGGCAGGCGACTGGCATGGCGTGCGGATCGACCATGCGCAGCCCGAGCGCCAGCCGATGCCGCGGGCCGACATCCGCATGCGCTATCTTCCGGTCGGTCCGGTGGCCGTTTTCGGCGCCAGCAATTTTCCCCTGGCTTTTTCCGTGGCGGGCGGGGATACGGCATCGGCCCTGGCCGCGGGAGCGCCGGTGGTCGTGAAAGGACACCCCGCGCATCCGGGCACGTCGGAACTCGTGGGCCGTGCCATCCGGGCCGCCGTGCAGGCACAGGGACTGCACGAAGGCGTGTTCTCTCTGCTGTTCGGCGCCGATCACCGCATCGGCCTCGCCCTGGTCGAGCATCCGGCGATCAAGGCCGTCGGTTTCACCGGCTCGCGTACGGGAGGCGTGGCGCTCATGCAGGCCGCCGCCCGGCGCCCGGAGCCCATTCCGGTCTATGCGGAGATGAGCAGCATCAATCCCGTCTATCTGCTGCCTGGCGCCCTGAAGGCACGGGCCCGGTCCGTGGCCGAGGGGTTCGCGGTTTCGCTGCTGGGCAGCGCGGGTCAGCTGTGCACGTGCCCCGGCTTGCTGGTGGGCCTGGACGGTCCCGAACTGGATGCCTTCATCGAGACAGCCGGTCAGCGGATCGGCGCCAGCGAGCCGGGCACGATGCTGACGCCACCGATCCACCAGGCCTACCAGGCCGGTGTGCAAAAGCTCTCGCAGCAGCCTGGAGTCACGGTGCGCGCCCGGGGCGGGGAGCCGCAGGCGCCGAACCAATGCCAGGCGGTGCTGCTGGAGGCCACCGCCCAGGCCTTCCTGCAGAATCCCGAGGGCCTGGGCCAGGAGGTCTTTGGTTCATGCGCGCTGGTGCTGCGTTGCGAGGATGAAGCCCAGATGCTGGAGGTCGCCCGGTCCGTAGAGGGGCAGCTGACCGCCACGCTGCATCTGGAGGCCGGGCAGGACGAGCATCTGATCAGGGCACTGCTGCCGGTGCTGGAACTGAAGGCCGGCCGCATCCTGGCCAATGGATTTCCGACCGGGGTCGAGGTCTGCCACGCCATGGTGCATGGCGGTCCGTTTCCGGCCACTTCCGATCCGCGCAGCACTTCGGTGGGGACGGCTGCCATCCAGCGTTTTCTGCGGCCGGTGGCATACCAGGACATTCCCGACGCATTCCTGCCCGAACCCTTGCAGGCCGCCAATCCCTGGGGCGTGCCCCGCATGGAGCATCGCTGATCCAGGTGTTTTTCAGCGTCCGTGCTCGTTCGTTCCGGAAGACGCCCGCCCGGGACCGCGTCGTTACGACCGTGGCACGGGCGCGTTCCGGCCCGCGTGCGTCTCGCGCACGAGATCCAGCCAGGCCCGCGCCGCCAGGGACAGGTAGGCGTCCCGGCGCCATACCGTGGCCAGGTCCCAGCGGATGTCCGGCTCGTCCAGCAGGACGTGCGCGAGCCCGGCCTGCGGGCGTTCCTCCAGGATCATGCGGGGCAGGAAGGCCAGCCCCAGGCCGGCGGCGACCAGGGCGATCATGAAGTCCATCTGGCCGCTGCGCGCCGCGACTTTCGGCTCGAATCCATGCCGGGCGCAGCCCTGGAGGATGATGCGGTTCAGGGCGAAGCCGCTTTCCAGCAGCACCAGGGGTTCGGCGCGCAGATCGTCGAGCCGGACGGCCTTGCGGCGGGCGAGGGCGTGACTGGCCGGCATCAGCACGACCAGCGGTTCGCTGCGCACGGCCTGCCATTCGAACTCGTCCGACACGGGCAGCAGCGAGGCGCCCAGTTCGATGTCGCCCGCCCGCAGGATGTCCTCCAGCTGCAGGCTGCCGTGCTCGGTCAGGCGGATGTCGATGCCGGGGTAGCGATGCCGGTAGGTCGCGAACAGGGGGGCGAACAGCATGCTGGAGCCGATCAGCGGCAGGCCGATCCTCAGCGTGCCGCGCCGCAGGCCCGCGAGATCCTGCAGTTCGGCCAGGAGTTCGTCTCGCAGGGCCAGCATCCGGGTCGCGTGGCGGTAGACCACCTCGCCGGCGGTGCTGGGGGCGCTGCGATGGCCGTTGCGGTCCAGCAACGGAATCCCGAGTTCGTCCTCGAGCTGCCGGATGGCCTTGCTGACCGTCGGCTGCGTGACGAAGATCGCCTTGGCGGCCTGCGAGAAGCCGCCTTGCCGCACGACTTCGACGAAAGCCCTGAGAGTGCGCAGGTCCATGCTTGTATGGAATGGAAAAAATTCAAATAATTCATTTGAAGAATATATAAGGGCGATTCTACACTCCCCGCATGGAGATTCAATCATGAAGCTGCGTGCGATTCCCGTCCTGTCGCGGCGCGGCCTGCACCGAATGCGGTCCGCCCAGATCGGTCTGATCATGGGCTTCTGGCTGGCCGGCGAGGCGCTCGTCCGGCTGGCCCATCTGCCCGTTCCCGGCGGCATCGTCGGGCTGGCGCTCCTGCTGGCCTCGATGGCGGCCGGATGGGTCAGCCCGTTCAGTGCGCGGCGCGGGGCGCAGTGCCTGCTGGCCGACATGCTGCTGTTCTTCGTGCCGGCGGTGCCGGCGGTGGTCGAGCATGGCGAATTCCTCGGCGTGCTGGGGCTCAAGATTCTGGCCGTGATCCTGGTGGGCACGGTGGCCGTGATGGCGGCGACGGCCCTGACCGTGGATGCCTGCCATGCCTGGATGCTCAGGCGCGCGCGGACGGGAGAACCGCCGGCCGCCGCGAAGGGGTGCTGACGCCATGCCGGGTTCGACGATGGGCGCGGCGGCTCTGTCCGCCGACGTGCTGCTCTGGTCGGCGCCGACGGTCGGCTTCTATCTGCTGGCGAAGCGGCTCTACGCCCGCTACGCCAGGTGGTGGCTCATGCCGCTGGCCCTGGCGCCGGCGATGCTGGTCGCCCTGGTGCTGGCGGCGCACGTCAGCTACCGGCAGTACTTCCAGGGCGCCGGATGGCTGGTGGCGCTCCTCGGGCCGGCCACGGTGGCGTTCGCCGTGCCGATCTACGAACAGCGCGGCCTGGTGCGCCGGTATTGGCCCGTGCTGGCGGCGGGCGTGCTGGTCGGCAGCGCCACGGCCCTGGCCACGGGCTGGGGGCTGGCGACGTGGCTGGGCCTGGACGGCGCCCTGCGGCTGAGCCTGCTGCCGCGCTCGATCAGCACGCCGTTCGCCATGGAGGTGTCCGGCGACATCGGCGGCATTCCGGACCTGACGGCCGTGTTCGTCGTGCTGACGGGGGTGCTGGGCGCGATCGTCGGGCAGTTCCTGCTGGCCTGGCTGCCGGTCCGTTCCTCGCTGGCGCGCGGTGCGCTGCTGGGCGTGGGCGCGCATGGGGCCGGCACCGCCAAGGCCTATGAGCTGGGGCGCGAGGAGGGTTCCGTGGCGGGGCTGGTGATGGTGCTGATCGGCCTGGCGAACGTGCTGGGCGCCGCGATCCTGACCGCCCTGTGAACTGGTTCCGGCCGCGCCTTCCGCCGGCGCGCGACGGCTCGCCCGGACGCGGTCGTCAGGCCGTCTCCAGCGCCCGCACGCATTCGGCGATCAGCGCCGGACCCCGGTAGATCAGCCCGGTGTAGAGCTGCACCGCGTCGGCGCCGGCCTGGACCTTTTCCACGGCCTGGCGGCCGGATTCGATGCCGCCCACGCCGATGATCGCGGTCTCCCGGCCCAGGCGTTCGCGCAGGCGGCGGATCACGGCCAGCGACAGGGCGTGCACGGGCGGGCCGGACAGGCCGCCCGCCTCGTCCTCGTGGGGCAGGCCGCGCACGGCCTCGCGCGACAGGGTGGTGTTGGTGGCGATGATGCCGTCGATGCCGTGGCGCTGGGCCAGTTCGGCGACGGCGTCGATTTCCCCGGTTTCCAGGTCGGGCGCGATCTTGACCGCCAGCGGCGTGCGCCGCCCATGGCGGTCGGCCAGGGCCTCGCGGCGTTCCTTCAGGGCGCCCAGCAGCGCGTCGAGGGCGTCGTGGCTCTGCAGGCTGCGCAGGTTGCGCGTGTTGGGCGAGGAGATGTTGACCGTGACGTAGTCCGCGTGGGGATACACGCCGTCCAGGCACAGCAGGTAGTCGTCCACGGCGCGCTCGATCGGCGTGTCGGCGTTCTTGCCGATGTTCAGCCCCAGGATGCCGCCGTGCCGGCGCCACTGGCTGCGCTGGACGTTGGCGACGAAGGTGTCCAGGCCGTCGTTGTTGAAGCCCATGCGGTTGATCAGGCAGCGCGCGCGCGGCAGGCGGAACATGCGCGGTTTCGGGTTGCCGGGCTGGGCGCGCGGGGTGACGGTGCCGACCTCGATGAAGCCGAAGCCCAGGGCGGCCAGGCCGTCGATGCAGGCGCCGTTCTTGTCCAGGCCCGCCGCCAAGCCGACGGGGTTGCGCAGCGGCAGGCCCATGACGGTGCGCGGCAGGATCGGCTGGCGCGCGGCCAGCAGCCGTGCGGCGGTGCCGCAGCCCTGGCCGTGCCGCAGCGCGCGCAGCGTCCATTCGTGGGCCTGTTCGGGGTCCATGGAAAACAGGGCGGCGCGCGCCAGCGGATAGGCTTGGAACAGCAGGGACATGGGACGGGAACGGATCGGTTGAACGGGAGCGGTGCGCCGGCCCGGGCTCAGTCGCCGTCCGGCGGCGGCTCGGCCCAGGCGCCGCCGCGCAGGATCTGATGCGGCCGGAAGCGCGATTTGTAGGCCATTTTACGGCTTTCCCCGATCCAGTAGCCCAGGTAGAGCCAGGGCAGGCCCAGGCGGGCGGCGTAGTCCAGCTGCCAGAGGATGCCGTAGGTGCCCAGGCTGCCGTGCCAGTCGGGGTCGTAGAAGGTGTAGACGGCCGACAGGCCATGGTCGATGCGGTCCATGATGGCCACCATGCGCAGGATGCCGCCGGCGTCGCGGAACTCGGCCATCTCGGAATGGACCCGGCTGGTCAGCAGGAACTGGGTGTACTGGGCCTGGTCGTCCTGGTCCATGCCGGCGCCGGGGTGGCGTTGCTTTTGGTAGCGCAGGTACAGGTCGAAATGCCGGGCGTCCCAATGCAGCGGCGCCAGACGCGCCGACAGGACGGGCTGCAGGCGGCGCCAGAGCTTGCCCTGCGTGCGGTCGCGCCGGAAGCGACGGACGTCGACGCGGATGGGAATGCAGGCCTGGCATTGCTCGCAGGCGGGCCGGTAGGTGAACAGGCCGCTGCGGCGGAAGCCCTGTTCGATCAGGCGGGCGTAGGCGGATTCGTCCACCAGGTGGGTGGGGGCGGCGACTTCCGAGCGCGCCATGCGGCCGGGCAGGTAGCTGCACGGATAGGTGGCGGTGGTGTAGAACTGCAGGCGGCGGAAGACGGATTCGCTGGGATTGCTCATGAACCGGGCCCGGGATCCCCTGGATCGGGGAGTCCCCAGAGTGGCGACCGATTCATTGTGGCACCGGCGGCGCGGGAAGGCCAGCGCCAGCCGCCGCGTTCAGCGCGCCGGCCGGACCTCGGGCGGCGGTTCCAGGCCGCCGTCGGCCCGCAGGCGTCCGCACCCCCAGGCCGGGACCGGAGCGTCGCGGCCGGCCGCCAGCATCTCCAGGAACCGCGCGCGGGCCACGGGCCGCGCGCCCAGGCTGGCCAGGTGGGGCGTTTCCTGCTGGCAATCGATCCAGGGCGTCCTCCGGGCCCGCAGGTGGCGCACCAGGTAGGCCAGGGCGACCTTGCTGGCGTCGGCGGCCAGGCTGAACATGGATTCGCCGAAGAAGCACTGTCCCAGCCCGACGCCGTACAGTCCGCCCGCCAGCCGGCCGCCGATCCACGTCTCTACGCTGTGGGCGTATCCCATGCGGTGCCAGGCGGTGTAGACGGCCATGATGTCCGGCGTGATCCAGGTGCCGTCCCGGCCCTGCGCCGCGCCGGGTTCGGCCCAGTCCCGGCCGGCGCGGGCGGCGCCCAGGCCGATGCGCGGGGCGCCGCGCCGCGCGCAGCGGGCGATCACGTCGGGGAAGGCCAGGTTCAGGGTGACGCGCAGGGCGGGCTCCGGCCCGTCGCCGGCGGGCCGGTCGAACTGCCGGACGCGCTTGGCCAGCGAGCGGCTGACGCGGAAATCCTCGCAGCGCAGCACCATGCGCGGGTCGGGGCTCCACCACAGCACCGGTTCGCCGGGACCGTACCAGGGGAACAGGCCCTTGCGGTAGGCCTCGCGCAGCCGGGCGGGCGACAGGTCCAGCCCCGCCGCCGCCAGGCCGCTGGCGGGGACCGGCGCGCGGGCCGGGTCGGGCAGGGGATCGCGGTCTTCGACCCAGGCGATCGTCATGGCGGCGTCGCGGCTCCTCGATGCGTGTAAACGGCCCTAGTCCGGGAACCGCAGATCGATGGCGTAGTGATGGGTGGGGAATTCGCCCCGGGCGCGGTCCCGCAGGTAGTGTTCCAGCGTCGTGCTGACGGTGCGGAAGGCCAGGTCGCGCCAGGGAATCTCGTCCAGGCCGAAGAAGGCGGCTTCCAGGGTTTCGGGGCCCGGCGCCAGGTGCGGGCCCAGGACGTCGGCCAGATAGTACAGGTGGACCTGGTTGACCGAGGGCACGTCGATCACCGTGAGCAGGGACCGGATGCGGATGCGCGCGCCGGATTCTTCCTGGTTCTCGCGCGCGGCGCCCTGCTCGGTGGTCTCGCCCAGTTCCATGAAGCCCGCGGGCAGCGTCCATTTGCCGTGGCGCGGCTCGATGGCGCGGCGGCACAGCAGCACCCGGTCGTCCAGGATCGGCACCACGCCGACCACATTGCGCGGGTTCTGGTAGTGGACCGCGCCGCAGTGGGTGCACAGGTCGCGGATGCGATTGTCGTCCGGCGGGATTTCCCGGCTGAGCGCGTGGCCGCACTGCGAGCAGAACTGCTGGGAGCGGGGAGCGGGATGGTAGAAGGCGGGGTCGGGCGAGGTCATGCGGGGATTTTAGCCTGCGGGCGCAGGCGCGGGAGGCCCGGGCGCCCGGCGTAGAATGAGCGTCTGGACAACTCGCTGGGAAACGGCATGTCGCGGCAGGGCATTCCCAATCTCGACCTGAGCCATATCGCGGGACCCGATCATGCGGATGCCGACCTGCACTACGAGGCGCTCGGCACCCTGGCCAGCCAGCTCGGGCGCAGCATGGCGATGCATCGGCACGACCAGTTCTTCCAGGTCCATTACGTTCTGAACGGCATGGTGCGCGTGCAGCTGGAGGACCGCCTCTATCGCCTGCCGGGCCCGATGGTGTTCCTGACGCCGCCGGCGTTCCTGCATGCGTTCGTGACCGACGACGATGCCGACGGCCATGTCCTGACCGCCAGGCCGCGGTCGCTCTGGCCGGTGCCGCACGACGACGCGGCCTGGCCGGGGGGCGGCGCGCGGATCGCGCCCGTCTGTCTGCGGATCGGGGAACTGGAAGGCGAATATGCCGCCGAGGCGCGCTGCATGGACCAGTTGTTCGGGCTGCTGCGCCGGGAGCATGCCGGACGGCAGCCCGGCCGGGCGCAGAGCCTGGCGCTGCTGGCGCGGCTGATCTTCGTCAGCCTGTTGCGGCTGTCTTCCCAGGCGCTGGCGTCGCCGCCGCCGTGCCGCGAGGAATTGCAGCTCTTCCAGCGGTTCAGCGCCCTGATGGAAGCCCGGTTCCGCGAGCACTGGACGCTGTCGCGCTATGCGGCCGACCTGTCCATCGGCGAGCAGCGGCTCAACGAGGTGTGCCGCCGCATGACCGGCAAGCCGCCCAAGCGGTTGATCAACGATCGCCTGATGCAGGAGGCGCGCCGCCTGCTGCTCTATACCGGGCAGGCCGTCGGCCAGGTGGGCTATGAGCTGGGGTTCGACGATCCGGCCTATTTCGGCCGCTTCTTCCTGCGGCAGGCGGGCGAGTCGCCGGGAGGCTACCGGGCGCGCATGGCCGGCGCGCTCGAGCGCCGGGCCGCAGGCCTGGACGACCGGCGCCGGCCGGGCGCCGATTGAGCCCAGGCACCCGGCCGGCGCTCAGGCCGGGGCGGCGATGATGCCTCTGAGGACCTGCTTGAAGGTTTCCACCTGGGCCCGCTCGAATCGGGCGAAGACCCTTTCCTCGTGGCTGCGCGCCATCGCCCAGATGCCGCGGACCTGCGTGGCGCCGTCCGCCGTCAGCGCCTCGCCGTCCGGTGTGCGTTCGACCAGGCCGCGGCTGCGCAGCAGGTCCAGGGTCTGTTCGACCTGGTGCTGCGGCATGTCGGCCTGGCGGGTCAGCGCCGTCATGTCCCGAGCGGGACCGTCGTTCAGGATCATGAGCAGGCGCGCCTCTCCGGGCCGCCATCCGGTCTGGATCTGCCGGGGCTGGTAGCTTTCCTGGTAGCTGCGCACCGCCTGGGTCATCAGGAAATAGGGGTGGTCGGCCAGCCGGGCCCGCAGGTCGTTGGCGGCGTCCCCGCCGGATGCGTCCTGCGGCGGCCGCCGGTGGGGGTGGGGCAGCGCCATGGCATACGAGCCCTGGTGGTACAGCAGGGGCGCCGTGCCCTTGTCCTCGAAGGCCAGCACCCGGCCGACGAGAA
This sequence comes from Castellaniella denitrificans, assembly GCF_042653765.1. Lineage (NCBI taxonomy): Bacteria > Pseudomonadati > Pseudomonadota > Betaproteobacteria > Burkholderiales > Alcaligenaceae > Castellaniella > Castellaniella denitrificans. Next base: position 108,123 of record NZ_JBHSEZ010000029.1, read on the forward strand.
TCCAGTGATCGCCGCCTTCGAGGATTCCGGTTCTCTCGCACTGGAAGTTGGCGCTGGCGCCGTCGAGCAGGACGCAGCCGCCCAGGCCCGGGCGCCAGGGGACGCCCGCGTAGCGGTCCTCGTGCGGCCGGGCGAAGCGGTTGGACAGCTCGATCTGGTCCATGGCCAGGATGTTGACGGCGAAATGAGAGGCGCGCCGGAACACCGGCAGGCTGCCCGAGCGCTTGTCGATGCACCAGAGGATCAGCGGCGGGTCGAGCGAGACCGAACTGAAGCTGTTGGCGGTCACGCCGACCCTGTCCTCGCCGTCGCTGGCTGTGGCGACGATGACGCCGGTGGCGAAATTGCCCAGCGCCCTGCGAAGGATGCGCGGGTCGAAGGCCGCCGGTTCTGGGGGATGCGGGGCGTTCATGGGCGGCCTTCCTCAGATCATCGCGGGGTCGGGTTCCAGGCCCATGAGCTGGCGCCCCAGGATCTGGGCGCACACGTCGTAGTCGGTATAGGCGTGGGCGGCCGTCATGTGGCTGTCGCGGAACAGGCGCTGCATCTCGTTGGTCTCGAACCAGGCGCCGGCGCCCGCGGCCCCGAACAGGCGGTCGACGGCCTCGACGCACAGCTTGACCACGTAGGCCTGGTTGGTGCGCCACGCGGTCAGCGTCGCGGGGGAGGGATAGCGCCTGGCCTCGCCGTGCTCGCGATGATCTTCCCAGGTCTTTTCGAGCAGCGCGCGGGCGGCCGCCACCTGGTGGGTGGATTCGGCCAGGCGCATCAGGGCCGGGGTGGCCGTGCCCACGCTGGCGCCCGTGTAGGCGCGCACGCGGTTGCGGGTCTTTTCCTTGAAGGCTTCGAGCATGCGCTCGGCGATCCCCAGGCTGATGGACGAGAAGCCGCTGGCGAAATAGGGCCGGTACGGGGTGTAGAAGATCTTGCTGTCGGGGTACAGGCCGAAGCCGGCGGACTTGCCCTCCATCATGTCCCTGGCGGCCTGGATGCGGTGTTCGGGGACGAAGACCTTGTCGAAGATCAGCGTCTTGGAGCCGCTGCCGCGCATGCCGATGGCGTACCAGTCGTCGCGGATGACGTAGTCCTCGCGGGGGACGACCGCGAAGCTGTAGACCTTTTCACCCGCGGCATTCGTGCGGTTGAAGCCGACGATGGCCCATTCGGCATGGTCGCAGCCGCTGCTCCAGCCCATTTCGCCGCTGAACAGCACGCCGCCGTCGGTCTCTTCGGTGCGCCCGAAGGGGGCGATGCTGCTGCTGGCGGTGGCGTCGGGATTTTCGGCCCAGAGCTCATCTTGCAACTGCCTGGAGAACATGGCGAGCTGGTGGCTGTGCGTGCACAGCAGGCTGAAGGCCCAGGTCGCGCCGGCATCGGCGCCCGCCAGGGCCGCGACGCACTGGCCGAATTCCGGTAGCGGCATTTCGAGTCCGCCGTAGGCCTTGGGCTGGAAGGCGCGGTGCAGGCCGGTGCTCTTGAGCAGGGCGATCGTTTCGGCGGGCACCTTGCGTTCGCTTTCGGACTGGGCGGCGCGGGAGGCGAGTTCGGGAAGGATGGACTGGATGCGTTCCAGCATGGGGGTCGTGTCTGTCATGGCTTGTCTCCTGGTTTCGAGGGATCGAATGACGAATGGACGGCTCCCAAAAATTGTAAATATGTTAGTGAATTTCCCTGAATGCACATTCCCGGCCGAACATGGCACTTTTCTCGGGTCTGGGGAAAACCCCGATGCCGCACGCGCGCCCGGCCGGAAGGCGCGGGTGCGCGCGGATCGGGTGTCCGGCGCGGGTGCCCGAGGCGCGCGCCGGGGCTACGGCCGGCGCACGAAGCCCAGCGTGGCCTCGAGGGCGTCGGCCGCCAGCAGGCCCAGCGGCGTTCCGGCGGGGGAGTGGCCGGGATCGTCGGCGCCAGCCAGGCGCACGGCGATTCCCGCGGGGTCGGGCCGTTCCAGCCAGTCGTCCAGCGGACGGCCGTCGGCCGTGCGCAGGGCGTCGATCACCCGGGCCAGGTCGCGGTCGTCCACCAGGCCTGCGCCCCCGGCGGACTGGGCATACAGGCGGCCGCCGGGGTCAAGCCACCAGCGCGCGACGGGACCATAGTCCCGGCCGGTATGGGTCCGCAGCCGCGGGCGGCCTCGTTCGTCGGTGTCCATGCCGAGGATCCAGGGGGCGCCGTCCAGGCGCACGTAGACGCGCTGAGGGCCGTTCTGGAAGAACCAGCGGCCCGCGTCGTCCGCCAGGTAATTGCGGCCGATGAAGCCGATGATCTGCGGGCTGGTGATGGCTTCGCCGGGCTCCTCGTCCGGCGCGCCCCAGCCCCGCCCGTGGGGATGCAGGCGCCACTGGCCGCGCGCCGACAGCGACAGCCAGCCGCGCGCCGCCGGCACGTTCGGCCAGCGGGCCATGGCGGCGGCGACCTGCTCGTCCATCACGGACGCGGGCCGCCGGCCGCGCCGCCCCGGGCGGCGGCCTTGCGGGCGAGCGCGAAGACGCGGGGAAGCGCCCTGTATTCGGCCACCAGATGGGGCGCGCTCGGTTCTTCGACGGGAATGCAGTTGATGCGGGTCATGATGAGAAGATTGTAGCGGGCGGGCGCGGCCGGGACGCGCGTCGGAGAATGGGGCGGCCGGCGTAAAATGACCCTTTGGACGAATCGCTGGAAAACATCATGGATACGCCGCTGGCCGCCGCCACTCCCGCCGGGCTGGATCCCGCCGCCCTCCGGGCCTTCGTCGACGACACCTGGGACCGCGAGATCGTGCCCGCGCTGACCGACTACATCGCGGTGCCGGCCAAGAGCCCGGCCTTCGATGCCGACTGGGCCGCCCACGGCCACATCGACCGCGTGGTGGAAGACGCCGCCCGCTGGGCGCGGAAGCGGCCGATCCGGGGCCTGTCGGTCGAAGTGATCCGCCTGCCGGGCCGCACGCCGGTGCTGTGGTTCGAAGCCCCCGCGACGCGGCGGGACGACGGCGGCGCGGTGCTGATGTACGGCCACCTGGACAAGCAGCCTGAATTCTCCGGCTGGCGCGCCGGCCTGGGGCCGTGGACGCCGGTGCTGCGCGACGGCAAGCTCTATGGCCGGGGCGGCGCCGACGACGGCTACGCCGTCTACGCGTCGCTCACCGCCATCGAGGCGCTGGACCGCCAGGGCGTGCCGCGTCCGCGCTGCGTCGGCCTGATCGAGACCTGCGAGGAATCCGGCAGCTACGACCTGCTGCCCTATATCGACGCCCTGCGCGAGCGCCTGGGCCGCGTCGTCCTGGTGGTCTGCCTGGATTCGGGGGCCGGCAACTACGAGCAGCTCTGGATGACGACCTCGCTGCGCGGTCTGGTCACCGGCACGCTGGAAGTCCAGGTGCTGGACGAGGGCGTGCATTCCGGCGATTCCAGCGGCGTGGTGCCGTCCAGCTTTCGCATCCTGCGCCATCTGCTGGACCGGCTGGAGGACAGCGGCACCGGTCGCGTGCTGCCGGAAAGCTTCCACTGCGAGATCCCGGCCGAGCGTGCCGAGCAGGCCCGGGCGGCCGCCCGCATCCTGGGCGACGAAGTCTGGAAGCGCTTTCCCTGGAGCTGCGGCGCCGAAGGCGGCGTCGTCCTGCCCATGGCCACGGATCCGCGCGAGGCCTTGTTGAACCGCACCTGGCGGCCGGCCCTGTCCGTTACCGGGGCCGAGGGACTGCCGCCCCTGGCCAGCGCCGGCAACGTGCTGCGGCCGCGCACCGCCTTCAAGTTGTCCCTGCGCCTGCCGCCGCTGGTCGACGCCGGCGCGGCCGCGGACGAACTGAAGCGGCTGCTGGAGCAGGACGCCCCCTACCGGGCGCGCGTGCTGTTCCAGCCCGATCCGGGGGTGGCCAGCGGCTGGAACGCGCCCGAATCCGCGCCCTGGCTGCGCGACGCGCTGGACGCGGCGTCGCGGCGGTATTTCGACGCGCCCTGCGGCTACATCGGCCAGGGCGGCACGATTCCGCTGATGAACCTGCTGCGCCAGGGCTTCCCGGCCGCGCAGTTCATGGTGTGCGGCGTCCTGGGACCGAAGTCCAACGCCCATGGTCCCAACGAATTCCTGCACGTGCCGTACGCCAGGCGGCTGACGGCGGCGGTGGCCCAGGCCATGGCGGCCTTGCCGACGGGCGCGCAGGGCGATGAGTGACGCGCGGACGGTTCCCGCGCCTCTCGTCCAGGCGTGGCGCCGCCAGTTGCGCGAGCATCGGGCGGCGGCCTTCGGCCTGGGGGTGGCGCTGCTGGCCGTGCTCTGGCTGCTGCTCGGCGGCGGCGCGGAATCGTTTTCCGAGGACAACCGGGGTTTCCTGGGGTACGCGGCCCTGGGCGGGGCAGCCGGCTTCGGCGCCACGGCGCTGGGCGCGCTGCTGGCCCTGGGCCTGCGCTCCGTTGAAACGCGCGCCCAGGACTGCATGCTGGGTTTCGCCGCCGGGATGATGCTGGCGGCCAGTTCGTTTTCGCTCATCCTGCCCGGCCTGGACGCGGCCCGCGACCTGCTGGATAGCGGCGCGGGCGCGGCCCTGACGGTCGCGATCGGGCTGGGCCTGGGGGTGCTGCTGATGCTGGGGCTGGATTATTTCACGCCGCACCGGCATGAAAGTTCCGGTGACCACGGGCCGGCCGCCGCGCGCATCAGCGGCGTCTGGCTGTTCGTGCTGGCCATCATCCTGCACAACCTGCCGGAAGGCATGGCGATCGGCGTGGGCTTCGCCCATGGCGACCTGACGGTCGGCTTGCCGCTCACCACGGCCATCGCCATCCAGGACATCCCCGAAGGCCTGGCCGTGGCCCTGGCGCTGCGCGCCATCGGCCTGCCGCTCGGGCGGGCGATCCTGGTCGCCGTGGCTTCCGGCCTGATGGAGCCCCTGGGCGCCCTGGTGGGGGTGGGCATCGCCAGCGGCCTGCCCATCGCCTATCCCGTCAGCCTGGGCCTGGCCGCCGGCGCCATGATCTTCGTGGTGTCGCACGAGGTCATCCCCGAAACTCATCGCAACGGTCACCAGACGGCGGCGACCGTCGGCCTCATGGCCGGCTTCGCGGTGATGATGTTCCTGGACACGGCGCTGGGGTGACGGGGCGCGTCCCGTTGTGTTGTTTTTACGAAACGGACGGGCAAGCGGGCCGGATGTGATACACTTCCAGGAAGTTGCCGCGACGTGCAGAATGATTCCATGAAAAACGCGCGGCACTGAAATCTTGTCCTTCTTCCTTCGCCAGCCGTTATCGGTTCACGGGTTTCCCGTTCTGGCGGCCTCTCGCCCGCAGCGAACACCCCTGCGGGCCAGCCGTGGGTAGAGTTCAACCGCACGCGCTTTGCGCCTTCATTGTTTCATCGGATGCCAGGCCCGTCGCCGGCATCGAAAGGTTTTCATGTATCCATCCATACAGGTCGGCAAGTACCTGGTCTCCCCCCTGGTCCGTCGCGATCATGGCGGCCGGTATATTGCTTCCGTCTCGATCCGCAGCGGCCATGCCAGCATGACCCAGGACCGCCTCATGCGGTTCACGCCGCTCTTCGAATCCGCCCAGGCGGCGGTCGAATTCGCCAAGGCCGAGGCATTCAGCTACATCCGGGCGCGCGCGCTGCCCGTCATGCCGGCGTGGTTGCGCCCGCAGACGGCGGGAACATCGCATCCGTCCGGCCACTCATTTGCGACAAATTGAAAGTTTGATTGTGTCGCATGCAGTAAACCCCCATAGTGGGGGTGGGGAAAGTTTCCCTTTTACCTTTAGGAAAGACATTGACTACAGAAATCGGCATCGTGAAATGGTTCAACAGCGAAAAAGGGTTCGGCTTCATCATGCCCGAATCCGGCGGCAAGGACCTGTTCGCGCACTACTCGGAGATTCAAGGCTCCGGCCACCGATCCCTTGAAGAGAACCAGCGTGTTTCTTTCGTGTCCGCGGTTGGACAGAAGGGCCCGCAGGCCACCAAGATCCAGATTCTCTGATATCCGGCGGATTCCCGCCTCCGGGCGGTGATCCGCGGGAAATCACAGTAAGACCGGGCCTCCTGAAACAGGGGGCCCGGTTTTTTGCATGTACGGATCCCTTGTTGCGGAAGGTGCGGGGCGTAGGCGAACTCAGGCTCATCGACGCGCAGGCATCCGCATGGAGTGGTTGAAACCAGAATGAAAAAAGGACCTGCGCCATAAACGCAAGTCCTTGATTTCATTTGGAGGCGCAAGCCGGAATCGAACCGACGTACACGGATTTGCAATCCGCTGCATCACCACTCTGCCATTGCGCCGATGATGTCCGATGCCCGGACTGCTCCGGGCCAAGTCCAACATTATACGATATTTTTCACCGCATCTCGAACGCCTCGCGGTGCACCGGCACGTCTTCCAGTCCCAGGGACCGCAGGCCGGACTCCAGGTGGCGGGCGAGCCCCGCCGGTCCGCAGAACCAGACGTCCATCGCGCCGCCGGCCTGGGCATGCTCGCGCCGCAGGATCTCGGCGTCCAGGCGCTGGCCGGCGCCGGCGTCGTGGACGTGCAGGGTGATCCGGGGCAGCGCGGCGCACAGGGTCCGCAGGCGCTCGACGAAGGGGTCGCGGGCGGCATCCCGGACGCAGTAGTGCAGGTCGACCCGCGGCGCCCGTTCCGGACGGTCCTGGAGCGATTCGAGCCAGGCCAGGAACGGCGTGATCCCGATGCCGCCCGCGACCCAGGCCTGGCGGCTTCCGCCGCGCCGGTGGTCGAAGCGGCCGTAGGGGCCTTCGACCCGCACCGGCTGGCCCGGGCGCAGGCGCTGCGCCAGCCCGTTCGTGTAGTCGCCCAGGGCCTTGATCTGGAAGCGCAGGCGCCGCGCCTGGGGCTGGTCGGCGCTGGCGATCGTGAAGGGGTGGGCGCCTTCCGCGGCATCGAAGGTGACGAAGGCGAACTGGCCCGCCCGGTGGCCGGGCCAGCCGGCGTCCATGGCGCATTCGACTTCGGTGATGCCCGAGGGCAGCGCGCGCACGGATTCGATCCGGCCGGCATGGCGGCGGCGGATGCCGATGCGTCGGCGCAGGGCCATGACCGCCGCCGCGCTGCCGCCCAGCATCAGCGCGCCCATGATCAGGCCCAGGGGCTGCAGCCACCAGTTGGCCGGGGTCAGGGCGGCGCTGTGGAACACCAGGGCGAGATAGAGGACGGGCATCGCGCGGTGCAGGAGACGCCAGGACTTGTAGGGGAAGGCTTTCCACAGCGTGATCACCAGCGAGACGATGAGCGCGTAGATCACCCATTCGCCCACGTCCTTGGCCAGCCCATGGCCGGGCTGCAGGAAATCCAGCGCGGGGAATTTCACCGGCTTGTGGATCGCGGCGCCGATCAGGCCGTTCATCACGCCCTTGCTCAATTTGATGAGCCAGTGCGCCACGCCCAGGCCGATGGCCAGGATGCCGGCCCACTTGTGCAGGCGGTAGATGCGGTCCATGCCGCCCAGGGCCGGTTCGAGCCAGGCGGGGCGCGTGGCCAGGATCATGACCAGGGACATCAGGCCCATGGACCAGACGCCGGTCAGGTAGATCGCCTGGGTGCGGGCGACCCAGGGGGCGTCGCCGGCGATGGGGTTCAGGAAGAAGGCGTCCCAGGCCCATGCCAGGGCCAGGATGCCGAGGAAGGCGGACAGGAGATATCGGATTTTCATGGGGGATTCCGTTTGCTCGGGCCGATGTGGATCGGCGATGGAGACAGTATGGGATCCGGCCCCTGAATCCTTCGTGAAGCCGGCGTTCATCCGGCGTTCATGCTCGGCCGGACGGCGCGCAGGACCGGGCCATGGCAGGATCTTTCATGTTGAAAAAGCGCGTTTCCGGCGTCGGGCCGGCGCCGGCCGCCATGCTAAGGTGGGACATCCCGTAAGCGACAGCGAGGATGCCATGCCCAGCACACAGTCCACGGTCCAGGCGCCGCAGCGCTATCTCGTCCTGCTGCGCCCGGACGATCCCGCGGAGGGCGCCCGGGCGCTCGCCGAACTGGCCCAGGTGGCCGTGATCAGCCGTACGGCCGACGCGCAGGCCGAGCGGCGCGCGCCCTGCGCGTTGGTCTTCGATCGCATCGGCGCCGCGCGCGTGCATTGCACCGAGCAGACCCGGCAGCGCTTGGCCGACGCGGCGGCCGCCGGGAACAGCGCCATCCTGGCCATCGAGCCCGAGCGCACCGTCTATGCCATCGCCGCCAGCTCCCGGGACCCGGCTCCCGCGCACCGGAGGAACGGATCCCGGGCGGATCCGGAATCGACCTGGGGCGTGCGCGCGGTCGGCGCGGATGCCTCGCCCCAAACCGGCAAGGGCATCCGCATCGCGGTGCTGGACACCGGCCTGGACCTGTCCCATCCGGATTTCGCCGGCCGCGCCATCGTGTCGCGTTCCTTCGTCGAGGGCCAGGCCGTCCAGGACGGCAACGGCCACGGCACTCACTGCGCGGGCATCGCGGCCGGCCCCGCGTCGCCCGGTTCGCAGCCCCGCTACGGCGTGGCCGGCGAGGCCGAGCTGTACGTGGGCAAGGTCCTGGGCGACGAGGGCAGCGGCGGCGACGGCGGCATCCTGGAAGGCATCGACTGGGCCATCGAACACGGCTGCCACATCGTCTCCATGTCGCTGGGCAGTCCGGTGGAGCCGGGGCAGCGCTATTCGGCCGTGTTCGAGGAAGTCGCCCGGCGCGCGCTGGCGGCCGGCACCCTGATCGTGGCGGCCGCGGGCAACGAGAGCCACCGCCCGGATTCCGTTGCGCCGGTCGGCCATCCGGCCAACTGCCCCTCGATCCTGGCCGTGGCCGCCGTGGATCCGGAACTGCGCGTGGCGCCGTTCTCCTGCGCGGGCCTAGAGGGCGACGGCGGCGAGGTGAACATCGCGGCCCCGGGCGTCGACATTCTGTCGGCCTGGCCCGCGCCGGAGCTGCATCGCAGCATCAGCGGCACCAGCATGGCCACGCCGTTCGTGGCGGGCGTGGCCGCGCTGCATGCGCAGGCCGATCCTTCGGCCCGCGCCGCCCGCCTGGGCGAGCGGCTGGCGCAGTCCGCCCAGCCCCTGCGGGATTCCGCGCGCGACGTGGGCGCCGGCCTGGCGCGGGCGCCGTCGGGGACATGACATGGCCCGGATCCGCCTGACGGTCCTGGTGCGCGACACCTGGCGCGACCGCTACCCCCTCGTCGTGGAGCATTGCCGGCAGGCGGGACTGACGGTGGAGCGGGAGCTCGTCGCCGTGGGCGTCATCGCCGGCAGCATCGAGGAAGAGCTGCTCGCCGCCCTGTCGGCGGTCGAGGGCGTGTCGGCCGTGGAGCCCGAGCGCATCAACCGGGCCCTCGGCGAGTAGGGCGCGGGCCGGAGCGGGCGGTGGGGCGTTAAGTTAAGATGACGCCTTTCACCGCATTCCGCTTCGATCCATGGGTACCCTGCTGCCGCTCATCACCGGCACCATCTGGCTGTACGTGCTGGTGCGCTTCGTCTGGCCCCTGCCGTGGGGCATCGGCGCGCGCGCCGCCCTGGCGTTCGTGCTCTTCCTGGTGGCCCAGTACCACTGGTTCGTCCGCAGCTTCTTCGGCTCGCTGGCTTCGCCGGAACTGCCCCAGGGCGTCCTCGTCGGCCTGGGCTGGGCCTTCGGCTCGGTCCTGCTGCTGGCGATGCTCCTGCTGCTGCGCGACGTGGCGGCGGGGCTGGTGTACCTGGTCGCGCGCGGCGCGGGACGGGCCATCCTGGTCGGGCGGACGCTGAACCTGTCCCTGGGCGCGCTGGCCCTGGTCCTGTCGGCCATCGGCACCTGGCAGGCGGTGCGGGTGCCCGACGTCAAGGACCTGGAGCTGACCGTGCCGGGCCTGCCGCCGGCCTTCGACGGCTACCGCGTCGTGCAACTGACCGACCTGCACGTCAGCCGCCTGCTGCCGGAGCCCTGGGTGGCGGCGGTGGTGGCGAAGACCGATGCCCTGGACGCCGACCTGGTGGTGATCACGGGCGATCTGGCCGACGGCTCGCCCGAGGCCCGGGCGGCCGACGTGAGTCCCCTGCGCGACCTGCGGGCGCGCGACGGCGTGCTGGCGATTCCCGGAAACCACGAATACTACGCCGACTACCGGCGCTGGATGGCCGCCTACCGGGCGCTGGGCCTGGACATGCTGGAGAACGCCCACGTCGTCATCCGGCGCGGCGACGCGGCGCTGGTGGTGGCGGGCATCACGGACCGGCAGGCGGCATCGTTCGGCCAGCCGCGTCCCGACCTGGACGCGGCATTGAAGGGCGCGCCGCCGGGCGCGCCGGTGATCCTGCTGGCCCACCGCCCGGAAGGCGCGGCGCGGCATGCGCAGGCCGGTGTGGCGCTGCAATTGTCGGGCCACACGCATGGCGGGCAGATACTGGGGCCGCACCTGCTGACGCAATGGGCCAACGAGGGCTTCGTCTCCGGCCTGTACCGGGTGGGCGCCATGCTGCTGTACGTCAGCAACGGCACGGGCCTGTGGAACGGCCTGGCGATCCGCCTGGGGCGGCCGTCCGAAATCACGCGGATCGTGCTGCGCTCCGGAAACCGCTAGCGGCGGGCTGTCCGGGGCGCCCGCCGCGGTTCATCGCACCGCCTCCGATTCCGTCTCCGCCGCCCTGGCCGCGTCGTGCGGCGCGCTGCGGCCATGGAGGGCGTAGCCGTTCTTGCCGTTGTACTTGACCCGGTACATTGCTTCGTCCGCGGCCTCGATCAGCGCGGGCAGGGTGTTCCCATGCGCCGGGTACAGGCTCACGCCGATGCTGGCACCCAGGGAATAGGCGGTGCCGTCGACCCGGATCTCGGCGGTCAGCCGGTCCAGCAGCTTGCGCGCGATCCGGTCGATCTGGGATTCCCGTTCCAGTTGCGTGGCCACGACGATGAACTCGTCGCCTCCGATGCGGGCGTTGATGTCGGTGCTGCGCGTGCATTCCTTCAGCCGCCGGGCGACTTCCTTCAGCACCTCGTCGCCCGTCCTGTGCCCCGCGCCGTCGTTGATGGGCTTGAAGTTGTCCAGGTCGATGTAGAACACGGCGACGAAGTGGTGGGGGCGGGTCGCCAGCAGCAGGGCCTGCTCGAACAGCTTGTTCAGGTAGTTCTGGTTGTTCAGCCCCGTCAGGGGGTCCAGGTAAGCGAGCTCGAGCGCGCGCCCCTCGGCCTCCAGCAGCCTGTGCTGGAACTGCAGCAGGACGTTGGCCAGGAGCGACAGGTACTGGACCAGGGCCAGGCTGGTGCCGATGGCGAACCCGGCGATGCCCCAGCCGGGGAAGAGGAACACCAGGGGGAAGGTGGCCCAGTGCAGCGCGAGCGCGCCGGAGGCGAGGGCCGTGACGTGGATGAGCCGGCCGGGCGCTTCGCGGCGCCTGGTCAGGCAGCAGGTGGCGATGAAGGCGAGCGCCGCCGTGTTGAACGCGGCCAGGCCGATGCCGTAGGCCCACAGGGGGATGGCCGACAGCCAGGCGACGCCGGTCCAGGCCGCCAGGAGGCCGGCGGGCCAGAGGATCCAGCGGTCGCCGATGCCCAGCTTCAGGAAGCGGATGATGCCCAGGACGAGCAGGGTTTTTTCCAGTGCGATGAATGTGGCGTAGGCGAGCGTGGCCGCGCGGGGATCGGCGGCGCCGTCCAGGGCGAACAGCAGCAGGCGCGCCAGCGCCGCGCCGAGGAGGGCGCATGCCCACCAGCCGGCGCCCGGGTTGGTCCTCGGCACGCGGCTCATCCACCAGAACAGGATCGCGAAGACGAAATAGAGCGTGATGCCGCTGATGTGGACGATATCGAAGAGCATGCTGGCATTCCCCCCGGATGCTGCGTCGGCGCGTCGAGCCGCCGGCGGTCCCGCATGGACCCGTCGCGGGGGCGGCGCGGCATGCGGAGCGCCCTTGCGGCGGGGATTCAAATATGACCGAATGTTATTTTGTCCGAGCCGGTGCGTTCGCACCACTGTTTCATGGTTGGAAGAGGGCTTTCCCTGATGGCCGGCCGGAATCCGGCGAGGCGGGCTTGCGGGACGGCGGGAGCGGACGGTAATCTTGCGGATTGGAGCCGCGCCGATCGTATCGGCATTCCGTCCCGGACGAGCGCGGCGGCCCGTCCCGGAGACTTTCTCATGCCCCTTGCCGCCTCTTGCGGTCGTCGCGCGTCCGCCCGATGGATCCCCTGATCCTGGTCGCGGGCGCGGGCGTGGCGGCCGGCGCCATGAACGCCCTGGCCGGCGGCGGCTCGTTCGTCAGCCTGCCCGCCCTGATCGCCGCCGGCGTGCCGCCGGTGCTGGCCAACACGTCCAGCACCGTCGCGCTGTATCCCGGGGGCATGGCCAGCGCCTGGGCCTATCGCGACGGGCTGGTCGGGGTGGGCGACGTCGGCTTGCGGCCGCTGCTGGCGGTGACGCTGCTGGGCGGCGTCGCGGGCGCGTTCCTGCTGCTCCATACCTCCACGCGGGCCTTCGACGCCGTGCTGCCCTGGCTGCTGCTGGTTGCCGCCTTCGCCCTGGGGTTCGGCCGCCGCGTCGGGGAATGGATGCGCGCGCGCTGGCGCGTGCGCCCGGCCGCGGTGCTGGGCCTGCAGTTCGGGCTGGGGGTCTATGGCGGCTATTTCGGCGGGGCGGTCGGCATCATGATGATGGCGGTGTGGGGTCTGCTGGGCGCGCACGACATCAAGAGCATGCATCCGCCGCGCACCCTGATGGTGACCGCCGCCAACACCATGGCGGTGCTGATCTTCGTCGCGGCCGGCGCGGTGCAGTGGCGCGAGACCCTGGTCATGCTGATCGCGGCCATCCTGGGCGGCTATGGCGGCGCGCTGCTCGGCAAGCGCATCCCGGCCCCGGTCGTCCGGGCCGGCACGCTGCTGCTGACCGCCTGCATCACCGTGGCGTTCTTCGTGCGGGCGTACGGCTGAATCCGCGCCGTCCGGGCGCCGGGCGCGGAACGCCCGGGCCGCGGCGGCTCACGACGCCGGTTCCAGGGCCTCGTCCGCTTCCTGCGCCAGGAAGCCGCCGCTCTGGTGGCGCCACAGGCGCGCGTACGTGCCGTCCTTCGCCAGCAGTTCCGCGTGGCTGCCCTGTTCGATGATGCGGCCCTCGTCCAGGACGACGAGCCGGTCCATGGCGGCGATGGTGGACAGGCGGTGGGCGATGGCGATGACGGTCTTGCCCTGCATGATTTCGTCCAGGCTTTCCTGGATGGCCGCCTCGACCTCCGAGTCCAGCGCGCTGGTGGCTTCGTCCAGCAGCAGGATCGGCGCGTTCTTGAGCATGACGCGGGCGATGGCGACGCGCTGGCGCTGGCCGCCGGACAGCTTCACGCCGCGCTCGCCCACCAGGGTGTCGTAGCCCCTGCGGCCCCCAGGGTCGCCCAGTTGGCGGATGAACTCGTCGGCCTGGGCGCGGACCGCCGCCGCCCGGATGTCCTCGTCGCTGGCGTCGGGGCGTCCGTAGGCGATGTTGTCGCGGATCGAGCGGTGCAGCAGCGAGGTGTCCTGCGTCACCATGCCGATGGCGGCGCGCAGGCTGTCCTGCGTCACGTGGGCGATGTCCTGGCCGTCGATCAGGATCCGGCCGCCGTCCACATCGTAGAAGCGCAGCAGCAGGTTGATCAGCGTGGACTTGCCGGCGCCGGAGCGCCCGACCAGGCCGATCTTCTCGCCGGGGCGCACGGTCAGGTCGAGCCCGTCGAATACCTGCCGTTCGCCGTTGTAGTTGAAGGACACCCGCTCGAAGACCACCTCGCCGCGGCTGACTTCCAGGGGCCGCGCGTCCGGCGCGTCCAGCACCTTGGGCGGGTGGGTCAGGGTGGCGATGCCGTCCTGCACGGTGCCGATGTTCTCGAAGAGCGAGGCCATCTGCCACATGATCCAGTGCGACATGCCGTTGACCCGCAGGGCCATGGCCGTGACTGCGGCGACCGCGCCGGTGCCGACGTGCCCGCCCTGCCAGAGCCATAGCGCGTAGCCGCCCGCCGACAGGATCAGGCATGCCACCAGCGTCTGGTTGACGATCTCGAACCGGCTGACCAGGCGCATCTGGCGGTAGCCCGTGTCCTGGAAGTCCTCCATCGCGGCGCGGGCGAACCGGGCCTCGCGCCGGGTGTGCGAGAACAGCTTGACGGTGGCGATGTTGGCGTAGGCGTCGGTCACGCGCCCGGTCATCGAGGAGCGGGCGTGGGCCTGCTCCTGCCCGACCTTGCCCAGGCGCGGCACGAAATACGCCATGGCCAGCCCGTACAGCGCGAGCCAGCCGACGAAGGGCAGCATCAGCCGCCAATCGAAGCCGCCCGCGACCGCGATCAGGGTGAAGAAGTACACGCCGATGCCGAGGACGATCTCGCTGAAGGTCAGCAGCACGTCGCGCACCGCCAGGGCGGTCTGCATGACCTTGGTGGTGACCCGGCCCGCGAACTCGTTGGAGAAGAAGGACAGGCTCTGGCGCAGCATCAGCCGGTGGAAGTCCCAGCGCAGCCGCAGCGGCAGGTTGATCGCCAGCACCTGGTGCTGCATCGTGGTGCGCAGCGCCACCAGGCCGATGCTGGCGACGAGGACGATGGCGATGCCCCACAGCACGCGGTGCGCGTGCGCGGTGGCCTCGGCCCCGGTCCTCCAGGCCGCCAGCAGGTCCACCACCTGGCCCAGGAAGGCGAACAGCCAGGCCTCGTAGATGGAGACGCTCGCGCTCAGCGCCGCCAGCGCGGCGATGTAGCGGCGCGAGCCGCGCGTGCAGGCCCATAGGAAGGGGAACAGGCCCTTGGGCGGCAGCGGCGCGTCCTCGGGCGGGAATGGGTCGAGCAGGCCTTCGAACCTGTGCAGCAAATGAGGCTCCGGCGGGCGGACGAGGATCCGCCCGCCCTTTTTCTAGTTGGCGAGCAGCACCGGCACCGTCATGGTGGACAGCAGGGTGCTGGTGGCGCCGCCCATGATCCACTGGCGCATGCGGCTGTGGCCGTAGGCGCCCATGACGATCAGGTCGGCGTCGGTGTCGGTGGCGGTGTTCAGGATGACGTTGCCGACGCCGTAGCCCTTGCTGTCCTTCAGCAGGTGCCTGGGCTTGGGATAGCCCAGGCTGACGCAGTAGTCGGAGAAGTCTTCCTCGTGGATGTCGCGGTCGCGCATCAGCTTTTCGTCGCGGTCGATTTCCAGGACGGTGAGCGCCTGGCAGTGCCGCAGGAGCGGCGCCGCGTCGGAGAAGGCGCGGGCGGCCTCGCGGCGCTGGTCCCAGCAGAACAGGATGCGCCGGCCGATGGTGTCGACGGGGCCGAAGTTGGGGATGAGCAGCACCGGGCGGCCCGACGCCATGACCACGGCCTCCGGCAGGTTGGGCCGCAGCGCCGTCAGGCTGTCGGACGGGTCCGCCTTGCTCATGATCAGCAGGTCGCAGTAGCGGGCGTGCAGCGTCAGGCCGTCTTCGGCGTCGCCGTGGGGGGCGCGCCAATGGGCCTGGACGCCCCGTTCCCGGGCCTGGTCGAGGAACCGGGCACGGGTGGCCTCGCGGTGTTCGTCGCGGCGCTTGCGCAGGGTCGAGCGGACGTCCTGGGGCAGGATGTTCTCGTCCTGCTGGAGGCCGGCGACGCTGGCGGAGGGATAGACGCCGACGACTTCCGCCTCGCGTTCCTTGGCCAGCCGCAGGCCGATGTCCATGCGGCGTTCGCAAACGGTGTCGTCGTTCAGGTGGATGGCAATACGGCCCGGCATACGAAACTCCCTCGTGGTGTGGTGGAATCTGTACTGCGTTCCCGCCATCTTATCCCAGGCCCGGCGTCCTGTGCGGCCCGGCCGCGCTTCCGGAACGACGCGGCGCAATGCCGCGCATGGGCGGAATTCGTCTATAATCCGGCCCTCAAGGGGAGTAGCTCACTTTCCGCGGCATCGTCATGACGGCGTTTCGCGCTTGCGCGCAACACCCGGTGCCCGGGCAGCCCGGGGGTCCTTCGAACGGATTCCGGTTGCGAGCAAGACCTTGCCGCCCAGGGCAAGGTTCGTCTTCCCGCCATGAAAATGGTCCGATCCCCCCGGCGGTTATTCCGAAAACCGACAACCCGCAACCGGGGGACCCATGCTCGAATTTCTTCAAACGCTCCATTGGGCGGCCGTTTTCCAGATCATCCTGATCGACATCCTGCTGGGTGGCGACAACGCCGTGGTCATCGCCCTGGCCTGCCGCAACCTGCCGCGCGCGCAGCGCATGCAGGGCATCCTGTGGGGCACCGCCGGGGCCATCATCCTGCGCGTGGCGCTGATCGCCTTCGCCCTGACGCTGCTCGACATCCCCTTCCTGAAGATCGTCGGCGCGCTGCTGCTGCTGTGGATCGGCATCAAGCTGCTGCTGCCCGAGGACGGCGGACACGGCAAGATCACCGGAGGCGCCTCGGTCCTGGCGGCGGTCAAGACGATCCTCGTCGCCGACTTCGTCATGAGCCTGGACAACGTCATCGCCATCGCCGGCGCGGCCCAGGGGGCCCATCTCGATCACCAGCTCGGCCTGGTGATCTTCGGGCTGCTGGTCAGCGTGCCCATCATCATCTGGGGCAGCACGCTGGTCCTGAAGCTGATCGACCGCTATCCGCTGGTGGTCACCTTCGGCGCCGGACTGCTGGGCTGGATCGCGGGCGGCATGCTCGTCACCGATGTCGTCGTCACGGATCGCCTGGGTGCGCCGTCCACGGCGCTGAAGCTGGCCGTGGAAGCCGCCGGCGCGCTGCTGGTCGTGGCGCTCGGCCGCTGGCTGGCCGGCCGCCGCCAGGCCGCCAAGGCGACCGGGAGCGCCGGCTGACCAAGACGGGCCGGGTGCCGGTGCCGGTCCGGCCCCGCGCCCGGCTTCAGGCGTCCGGGCCCGTGCGGCCGTACTCGACGGGGATCTTCACGTAGAAGACGTCGGCGCCCCCGGCCCGGACGGCCGCCAGCAGGCGGGCGCAGGTCGTCTCGTCCACGGCCACGGTGATGCCCACGGGCTGGTCCGCGAGTTCGAAGAAATGCGCGGCGTGCAGCCTGCCGTGGTGGCCGAAGCTCTCGTTGGCGGCGAACAGCGTGGCGCCCAGCGCGCCTTGCTCCTTGGCCAGTTCGAGCAGCCATTCGGCCATGGAAGTACCGTCGTGGCGCCGGTCCTGCTGCGTGTAGAACGTCAGTTGATAGCCTTTCATGGAACGCTCCTCGTCGGGTGGTCCGGTCGGTGGTCAATGCGCCGCGCGCGCGGCGGCGACGGTGGCGATGCCCAGCAGGGTCATGGCGAGCGAGCCGCCCACATGGACGGCGATGGAGATCGCCATCCAGCCGTAGCGCGCTTGTTGCAGCAGGGTGGCCAGCTCTCCGGAAAACGTCGAAAAGGTCGTCAGCCCGCCGCAGAAGCCGGTGATGATGAACAGCCGCCAGTGCGGGGGCAGGGCGGGGTGCCCGCCGAGCCAGGCGATGGCCAGGCCGATCACGTAACCGCCGATCAGGTTGGCGGCCAGGGTGCCGGGCGGCAGGGTGGGGAGCAGGGCGTTGAGCGTGTTGCCCAGCCACCATCGGAAGAGGGCACCCAGCGAGGCGCCGGCGGCGATGGCGAGCAGTGTGTAGGGCATGAGGCGACTCCGGGTGATGAAATGAAAAATGCCTACGGCCCGGCGGTGCGCCGGGGGCCGTAGGCATCATCAGCCGCGACAGGCGCGGCGGTTTCATGGAGGAATGCCATCTCCAGACGATGCCGATGTTAGCAGCGCCGGCGCCGGCTGCGCAAGGTGGCGTTCAGCGGTCCCGCGTTACACTGGACCGGTCGTTTTCTCGAATCTTGCGGAAGGAGTGCATCCATGCTCAAAGGTAAAAAAGCGGTCGTCACCGGTTCCACCAGCGGCATCGGCCTGGCCATCGCCCGTGAACTGGCCCGCCAGGGCGCCGACGTGGTCATCAACGGTTTCGGCGACGCCGACGCCATCGAACGCGAGCGCGCCGGCCTGGAAAAGGATTTCGGCGTCAAGGCCGCGTACCTGAACGCCGACCTGATGGACGCGCAGGCCGCGCGCGATTTCATCGCGCAATCGATCCAGGCGCTGGGCGGCATCGACATCCTGGTCAACAACGCCGGCATCCAGCACACCGACCTGATCGAGGACTTCCCGGTCGACAAGTGGAACGCCATCATCGCCCTGAACCTGTCGGCCGTGTTCCACTGCACCGCCGCCGCGCTGCCGGCGATGAAAAAGCAGAAATTCGGCCGTGTCATCAACATCGCCTCGGCGCACGGCCTGGTGGCCTCGGTCCACAAGTCGGCCTACGTCGCCGCCAAGCACGGCGTGGTGGGCTTGACCAAGGTCACCGCGCTGGAAAACGCCGGCACCGGCGTGACCTGCAACGCCATCTGCCCGGGTTGGGTGCGCACCCCCCTGGTGGAAAAGCAGATCCAGGCCCTGGCCCAGGAAAAGGGGCTGGACATCGAAGCCGCCGCCAAGGACCTGCTGGCCGAAAAGCAGCCGTCCCTGGAATTCGTCACGCCCGAGCAGCTGGGCCAGGCCGCCGTGTTCATCGCCTCGGACGCCGCCGCGCAGATGACCGGCACCACGCTGTCCATCGACGGCGGCTGGACCGCCCGCTGACGCCGGAGGCCGCCGCATGCTGATGGTCCTGTCCCCGGCCAAGAAGCTGGACTACGACTCTCCGGTGCGCACGGCGCTGCGGTCGCAGCCGGTGTTTCCCGATCAGACGCGCGAACTGATCGGGATCCTGCGCACGCTGTCGGCGGACGATCTGGCGGGCCTGATGGATCTGTCCGACGCGCTGGCGCGCCTGAACGCCGAGCGCTATGCCGCCTGGGTGGACGAACCCGACCTCAGCCATGCGCGCCAGGCGGTCCTGGCCTTCGACGGCGACGTCTACGAAGGCCTGCGCGCGCCGGAGTTGTCCGACGCCCGGCTGAACTGGGCGCAGGACCATCTGGCCATTCTCAGCGGGCTGTACGGCGTGCTGCGGCCGCTGGACCTGATCCAGCCCCACCGGCTGGAAATGGGCACGCGGCTGCGCACTCTCCGGGGCGCCACCCTGTACGCCTGGTGGGGCGATCGCATCGCCCGCGAACTGAACCGGCGCCTGGACGCGCTGCCCGGCGAACGCATCCTGCTGAACCTGGCGTCGGGCGAATACTTCAAGTCCGTGGATCGCAAGGCCCTGGACGCGCGCGTGGTCGAATGCGTCTTCCAGGACGAGAAGAACGGCGCCTGGAAGATCATCAGCTTCCACGCCAAGCGGGCGCGCGGCCTGATGGCGCGCCACATCATCGATCACGGCATCGACGACGTCGCGGGCCTGCGGGATTTCGCGTCGGAAGGCTACGCCTACGCGCCGCGCGAATCCACGGCCGACCGGCTGGTGTTCCGGCGCCCGGCCTGAACGGCCCGGGGAATCTCAGGGATAACGAGGGTTGCCGGGCTGCCGAAGGCCGTGGCACGCTGTGCCCGTAATTATGAATTATTAATTTCCGAGTTCTGCACAGGAGGCCCCGATGGCGGCCAGGATTGTCCAGAAAATCCTCTACCAGGAAGTCGCCGATCGCCTGCGCGGCATGATCCAGGCCGGGGAACTGCGGGCGGGGGAATGGATCGACGAGGTCAGCCTGACCGCGTCGCTGGGCATTTCCCGCACGCCGCTGCGCGAGGCGCTCAAGGTCCTGGTGGCCGAAGGCCTGCTGCGCATCGAGCCGCGCCGGGGCTGCTTCGTCAACGAACTGTCCGGCCGCGACCTGGAAAACATCTTCCCCCTGATGGCGATGCTGGAAGGCCGGTGCGCCTTCGAGGCCGCACAGAAGGTCACGGACGCCGACCTGCGGCGGCTCGAGCCGCTGCACAGCGACCTGCGCCGCTACGCGGAACAGGGCTCGATCGACGACTACTACGCGGCCAACGCCAGGATCCACGTCGCCATCCAGGACCTCGCCGACAACCGCTGGCTGTCCGGCCTGATCGACAACCTGCGCCAGGTGCTCAGCCTGTCGCGCCACCGCAGCCTCAGCTACCCGGGACGGATCGAAGAGTCCTGCGCCGAGCACCTGGCGATCTTCGCCGCCTTGAAGGCGCGCGATCCGGAAGGCGCCGAGGCCGTGACCCGCAAGCACCTGATGCGCCAGCTCGACGCCCTGCGCGCCCTGGCGCGCAGGGACGAGCCAGTCGCCGGGCCTGCGGCGCTGCGCGTGGCCGAGCCGCCGGAGGAACACCATGCCCAACGCTGACGCGAAGCCGTCCGGCCGGCCGTCCGGACCCGCCGGCGCCGAGGGAGCCGTCCAGGGCGCCGGGGACCGGTCCGGCGCGCCCGCCGCCGAGCAGGCCCCCGCCCGCGCCGGCGGCCTGCTGGCGCGCCTGGGCCGCTGGCTGGAACGCGACCACCTGCCCGATCCGGACGCGTTGCGCGCGCTCTACGAGGCGTCCCTGACCGACGGCGGCGCCAACCTGCTGGCCCGCCAATGGGCGGAACGCTACCGGGCCGCCGGCGCCGACGAGCGCCGTTCCCTGCTGGCCTGCCTGGTGCGCGCCGGCGTGGACATCGAGCCGCGCGGCGACCGGGGCGCGCGCCTGTTCCGCCGCCTGTACGCGCAAAGCGACCGGCTGGAACTGATGGTGGAACTGCGCGCGGACATGCTGCGCTGGCGCAACCAGGTCGCCGGGCTGTCGGTCCTGGAGCAAGAACTGGCGGCCCTGCTGTCGAACTGGTTCGACGTCGGCATGCTGGAACTGCGCCACATCAACTGGGATTCGCCCGCCTCGCTGCTGGAAAAGCTGATCCGCTACGAGGCCGTCCATGAAATCCGCTCATGGGACGACATGCGCCGCCGGGTGGCCGCGGACCGGCGCTGCTACGCTTTCTTCCACCCGCGCATGAGCGACGTGCCGCTGATCTTCGTGGAGGTCGCCTTCGACGGCCAGATGGCCGCGGACGTGCAGTCCCTGATCGACCCGGCGCGGCCGGTCGACGGGCTGGACAAGGCGCGCTGGGCGATCTTCTATTCGATCTCCAACACCCAGCGCGGACTGCGCGGCATCAGCTTCGGCAATTTCCTGCTGAAGCGGGTGATCGAGGAACTGCTGGACGAACTGCCGCAGCTCAAGTCCTTCGCCACCCTGTCGCCGATCCCCGGCTTCGCCGACTGGCTGGGCCGCCAGTCCGGCGAGGCCATCCAGGCGCTGCTGAAGGACAAGGCCGAACGCCAGGCGGCCGCCGCCGACGCGGAAGCCGGCGCCCGCTGGCTGGAGCGCCTGCGCGCCGCCGCGCAGGGCGAGGCGCCGGAGGCCGTGCGCCGCAGCGGCCTGCGGCTGGCGGCGTACTACCTGACGCAATTGCGCGATGGCGAACCGCTCGACCCGGTGGCCCGCTTCCACCTGGGCAACGGGGCGCGCATCGAGCGCCTGAACTGGGCGGCCGACGCCTCGGCCCGGGGGCTGGAACAGTCCTGCGGCATGATGGTGAACTACCTGTACGAACCCGAGCAGCTCGACGAGAACCGGGCGCGCCTGGCCGCCGGCAGGCCGCGCGTGTCCCGGGGGGTGCAATGGCTGTGAATGCCGGATCCGGCGCGGGGCGCGTGCATGCGCGTGTCGAGGGCGCGGTGGCGACCGTCACCCTGGACCACCCCGGGCGCCTGAACGCCATCACCGTCGCCATGTGGAACGAGCTGGCGGAAATTTTCGGGCGCCTGTCGGCCGACCGGGCCTTGCGCTGCGTGGTCGTGCGCGGCGCGGGCGGGCATTTCGCCGCCGGGGCCGACATCCGCGAGTTTCCCCGGGTGCGCGCCGATCGGGACGGCGCCATGGCCTATCACCGGCGCACCATCGCCCCCGCCTTGCGGGCGGTGGCCGATTGCATCCACCCGGTGGTCGCGGCGATCGAGGGTGTCTGCGTGGGCGGCGGGCTGGAGATCGCCAGCCGCTGCGACCTGCGCCTGGCGGCCCGGGGCGCGCGTTTCGGCGCGCCCATCAACCGCCTGGGTTTTCCCATGGCGCCCGACGAGATGCGCGGGCTGCTGGAATTGGCGGGCCGCGCCGTCACGCTGGAAATCCTGCTCGAGGGGCGGGTCTTCGACGCCGACGAGGCCCTGGCGAAGGGCCTGCTGACGCGGGTCGTGGCGGCCGACGCGCTGGAATCCGAGCTGGTGTCCACGGTGGCGCGCCTGTGCGCGGGCGCCCCGCTGGCCGCGCGCCTGAACAAATGGACCGCTGCGCGCCTGGCCGGCGATCCGGCGCCCCTGAGCGAGGCCGAATGGCGCGCCTGCTTCGCCTACGCCGACGGGCCCGACCATCACCGGGGCATGCAGGCCTTTCTGCAGGGCACCGATCCCGTTTTCACAGGAGAATGACTTGGAATCCAACGCGAATCTCTACACCGTGCTGCGGGGCGGCTTTCCGGCCGACCTGGGCGCCGTGGCGATCGAAACCCCGGAGCGCACCTACAGCTGGGCGGACATCGACGCCATCAGCGGCCGCATGGCCGCGCTGCTGCGCTCGTTCGGCGTCCCCGCGGGCGCGCGCGTTGCCGTCCAGGTCGAGAAATCCCCCGAGGCCCTGATGCTGTACTTGGCGACCCTGCGCGCCGGCCTGGTCTACCTGCCGCTGAACACCGCCTACCGCGAGGCCGAGGTGGCCTATTTCCTGGGGGACGCCGAGCCTGCCGTGGTGGTCTGCGGGGACGGCGCGAGAAGCTGGTGCGAACCCCTGGCGCGCGGCAAGGGCGCCGTCCGGGTGCTGACCCTGAACGCCGATGGCGGCGGATCCCTGGCCGAGGCCGCCGCGAAGATGGATCCGGCGTTCGAGACCGCGCGCAGCGCCCCCGGGGACCTGGCCGCCATCCTGTATACCTCCGGCACCACGGGACGCAGCAAGGGCGCCATGCTGACGCACGCCAACCTGGCCTCCAACGCGCTCACCCTGCGGGATTTCTGGGGCTGGCGCGCCGACGACGTGCTGCTGCACATGCTGCCGATCTTTCACGTCCACGGCCTGTTCGTGGCGTCCCACGGGGCGCTGCTGGCGGGCGCGCGCATGATCTGGCTGCCGAAGCTGGACGTGGATCAGGCCCTGCGGTACCTGCCGCGCTGCACCCTGATGATGGGGGTGCCCACCTACTACGTCCGGCTGCTGGCCGACCCCCGCTTCACGCGCGCGGTCTGCGCCGGCATGCGGCTCTTCATCTCCGGCTCGGCGCCGCTGCTGGTGGACACCTTCCGCGAATTCCAGGCGCGCACCGGCATGACCATCCTGGAACGCTACGGCATGAGCGAGACCGGCATGATCACGTCCAACCCCTGGGACCCCGCGCGCGGCGAGCGCATTCCCGGCACCGTGGGGCCGGCGCTGCCGGGCCAGGCGGTGCGGGTGGTGGACGACGCCGGCCGGCCCGTCGCGGTCGGCGAGCCGGGCCACGTCCAGGTGCGCGGCCCCAATGTCTTCGCCGGCTACTGGCGCATGCCGGAAAAGACCCGCGAGGAATTCACCGCCGACGGCTGGTTCCGCACCGGCGACATCGGCGTGCTGGGCGGGCCGGGCATCCCGGACGACTACCTGAGCATCGTGGGCCGCAGCAAGGACCTGATCATCTCCGGGGGCTACAACGTCTATCCCAAGGAAATCGAGATGGTCATCGACGCCATGCCCGGCGTCCAGGAGTCGGCCGTGATCGGCGTGCCGCACGCGGACTTCGGCGAGGCCGTGGTGGCCGTGGTGGTGCCGCGCGCCGGGGCGTCGGTGGATCCGGCCGCCATCCAGGCGGGCCTGAAGTCCGGCCTGGCCAATTTCAAGGTGCCGAAGAAAATACACGTGATCGATGCGCTGCCGCGCAATGCCATGGGCAAGGTCCAGAAGAACGTGCTGCGGCAGCAGTACGCGGGCCTGGAATGAGAAGGGGCGTTCGATAGGCCCCGCCGGGGCCATGGCCGCGCCCGGAGCCGGGCCGGCAACCTCCATAAAAATCATCAGGAGACAACCATGAAGCGACATATGCTGTGCGCCATGCTGGGCCTGGCCCTGGCGGCCGGATCGGGCACTTCGCTGGCCGAGACCACCTTGCGGGCCTCGCACCAGTTCCCGGGTGGGCAGGGCGATCCGCGCGACGAAATGGTGCAGCTCATCGCCCGCGAGGTCGAGGCGGCCAACGTGGGGCTGAAGATCCAGGTGTTCCCGGGGTCCTCGCTGTACAAGGCCAACGAGCAATGGGGCGCGCTCACGCGCGGGCAGCTGGACATGGCGGCCTTCCCGCTGGATTACGCGTCGGGCCGCGTGCCTCAATTCTCCGCCACCCTGATGCCGGGCCTGGTGCGCAACTACGAGCACGCCCAGCGCCTGAACCAGTCCAACTTCATGAAAGACATCAAGGCGCTGGTCGAGAAGCAGGGTGCCGTGGTCATCGCCGACGCCTGGCTGGCGGGCGGCTTCGCCTCGAAGAAGAACTGCATCACCGGCCCCGACACCATCAAGGGCCAGGTCATCCGGGCGGCCGGCCCGGCCTTCGAGCAGATGCTGGCGGCGGCGGGGGCGTCGATCTCGTCCATGCCTTCGTCCGAAGTTTATTCGGCCATGCAGACGGGCGTCCTGGACGCGGCCAACACGTCCAACGACAGCTTCGTCTCCTACCGCCTGTACGAGCAGGCCAAGTGCCTCACGGCGCCGGGCGACAACGCCCTGTGGTTCATGTATGAACCGGTGCTGATGTCCAAGAAGGTCTTCGATGGCCTGGAGCCCAGGCAGCGCGAGGCCATCCTGGCGGCGGCGAAGAAGGCCGAGGACTACTTCACCGGCGAGGCGCGCAAGGGCGAGCAGAAGATGCGCGACATCTACGCCAAGGCCGGGGTGGAGGTCGTGACCATGACGCCCGAGGACTACCAGGCCTGGATGGCGGTGGCCAAGCACTCCTCCTACCGCCTGTTCTCCGAAAAGGTGAAGGGCGGCGACGAGTTGCTCAGGAAGGCGCTGGCCGTCCAGTAGCCGCCGGACGCGGGCGCCGCCGTCCGCCGGCGGCCCCGCGCGCGGTCCGACCGGGGGGCGGTGGTTTCCCCCGTCTTGCGCGACACACAGGGGAGGTCGCATGAATCGAGTCTTTACGCGTTGGGTGGAGAGCCTGTCGCGCGCCTGCGGCGTGCTGTCGGCCCTGCTGCTGGTGTTCGCGATGCTGGTGGTCTGCCAGATGATCCTGATGCGCTACGTGTTCCGCGCGCCCACGATCTGGCAGACCGAGGCCGTGGTGTTCGGCGCCACGGCCGCGATTTTCCTGGGCGCGCCCTACGTGCTCATGACCAAGGGGCACGTCGGCGTGGATTTCATCCAGATGCTGGCGGGCGACCGGACCCGCCGCTGGATGGACCGCGTGGGCGCCTGGCTGGGGCTGGCGTTCTGCGTCCTGATGACCGCGGCCACGGGGCTGCACCTGTTCGAGGCGCTGGAAGGCGGCTGGACGACCTCCAGCGTGGCGGCCGTGCCGCTGTGGATGCCGCTGGCGCCTGTCGTGTTCGGCTTCGCCCTGCTGAGCCTGCAGTACGTCGTCGAAATCATGAAACTGTCGGGAGAGCCGTCATGACGCCCACCCTCGCGGGGATCTGCATCGTCCTGGGCCTGTGCCTGATGCTGGCGACCGGCATGCCCATCGCCTTCGCCCTGGGGCTGGCCGCCGTGGCCGGCCTGTTCCTGGACATGGGGCCGGGCGTGATCTACGTGCTGGCCGAGACCATGTTCGCCGGGATCGCCAACCTGGGCTACGTCGCCATTCCCATGTTCGTGCTGATGGGCGCCATCGTGGCCGGCACGCCGGCCGGCGGCGACCTGTACAAGGCCCTGGACCGCTGGCTGCACAAGGTGCCCGGCGGCCTGGTGCTGTCGAACATCGGCGCCTGCGCGATCTTTTCCGGCATGACCGGATCCAGCCCGGCCACCTGCGCGGCCATCGGCAAGATGGGCATCCCGGAAATGCTCGGGCGCGGCTATCCCGCCTCGGTGGCCACCGGCTCGATCGCGGCGGGCGGCACGCTGGGCATCCTGATCCCGCCCTCGGTCACCATGATCGTCTACGGCATTTCGACGCAGACCTCGATCGGCCGGCTGTTCCTGGCCGGCGTGCTGCCCGGGATCCTGCTGACCTGCATGTTCATGGCCTGGGCCCTGTACGACGCCCGGCGCAAGGGCTTCCGCTTCGGCGCCGGGACGCTGAGCTATTCCTGGCGCGACAGGCTGGCCGCCCTGCCCAAGGTGCTGCCCCTGCTGCTGATCATCCTGGGCATGCTCTTCGTGCTGTACGGCGGGGTGGCCACCCCGTCCGAGGCCGCCGGGGCCGGCGCGCTGCTGACGCTGGTGGTGGTCGTCCTGATCTATCGCCTGTTCCGCATGAAGACCTACGTCGACGTGTTCGGCTCGGCGATGCGCGAAAGCGTCATGATCATGATGATCATGGCCTCGGCCGAACTGTTCGCCTTCGCCCTGTCGTCCCTGTTCATCACCCAGTCCCTGGCGGCGGCGATCGCGGCGCTGGAGATCAACCGCTGGCTGCTGATGGGGCTGATCAACGTCTTCCTGCTGGTGGCGGGGATGTTCCTGCCGCCGGTGGCCATCATCGTCATGGCGGCGCCGCTGCTGCTGCCCATCATCACCCAGGCCGGCTTCGATCCCTACTGGTTCGCCGTGGTGCTGACGATCAACATGGAGATCGGCCTGATCACGCCGCCCGTGGGGCTGAACCTGTTCGTCCTGAACGCCATCGCGCCGGACGTGCCCACCCAGGAAATCCTCAAGGGGGCGCTGCCCTACGTGCTGGTGATGATGGCGGCCATCGTGCTGCTGTGCGTGTTTCCGGGGGTCGTCACCTGGCTGCCCGACCTGGTCATGGGCGCGGCGGTGTCGTAGGCGCCCGCCGGCGCGCCTTCAGCCGGCCGTCCGGGCCCGCGCGGCCGGCGGCCGTTCCGGCGGCGCCTCCAGCGCCCGCATTTCTTCTTCGATGCGCTGCGCGGCCTTGATCATCTGGCGCAGGGGGTAGGCGATGGTCGCGTAGTCGCCCTCGGTCTCGATGACGTTGGGCGGTGCGGCCACGCGGCCCGCCAGCGCGTCCCGCGTGGCCGCCAGCGCCTGGCGGATGCCTTCGGGCTCGTCGTCGATCAGCGCCAGGTGCGGGATCACGGCGGCGATCTGCGAGGCCAGCGTATGGTTCTGGATCAGCAGGCGGTTCAGCTCCGGCACGTGGCGCTGGCGGCTGACGGGCTCGTCCATCATGCGGTAGAAGGCCGAGGCGAAATTGCTGAAGGCGATGTGCACGTTCTTGCGGGCCAGCCGCCAGCGCACGTCGGCTTCGCCGGGTTCGGGGGCGTCGGCCGCGCCCGCCGCCCGCGCGGCGCGGCAGGCGCGGACGTGGTCCAGCCCGGCCTGCAGGAACGCCTGGTTGGCGGCGCGCAGCGCCCGCGCGAGTTCGCCCAGGGTGTTGCGTTCCCAGGACGGCAGGATGTAGCTGCAGGTCAGCGCCAGGATGCTGCCGATCACGGTGTCGGCCAGGCGCTCGCCCACCACCGCGTTGGATCCCGGCGCCAGGAAATGGAACACCAGCAGCACGAACAGGGTGTTGAACACCGCCGACAGGGTGTAGTTCACCTGGACCAGGCTGTAGCCCAGGACGCTGCAGGCCACCAGGATGAGCAGGTAGGCGAGGGGATTGCGCACCAGGGCGAACAGCAGCAGCGACAGGCCGCAGCCGATCAGTGTGCCCGTCAGGCGCCAGCCGTTGCGCTGCCGGGTCAGCGCGAAGCCGGGCTTCATGATGATCAGCACCGTCAGGACGATCCAGTAGCTGTGGCCCGCCATGCCCGGGTCCAGCGCGCTCACCAGCGGGGTGCGGGCCAGCAGGGCGCCCACCACCATGGCCAGCAGCGCCGCGACCGCCACGCGCAGCGCGTAGCGGAAGTGCGCGGAGCGGCGGCTCAGGTTGCGCGTCAGCAGGTCCGCGCGCCATTTCTGCCGCGTCAGGAAGCGGTCCAGGGTCTGGCGCGCGCGGACCGGATCGGTTTCCGGCGGGACCGGGTTCACGGAATGGTCCGCCATGCGGTCGACCTGGCGGGTCATGTTGCGCAGCCGGCGCAGCACCTGGACCAGCAGGGCGTAGAGTTCCGGATCGGACTGCGGCATGCCGCCCTCGCGCAGCTGCTGCAGCTCGAATTCCAGGGCGCGCAGTTCGGCCTTGACGCTGTTGCGCACGCGGTGGCGGCGGTTGCGCGCCACGTTCAGGGCCAGGCCGGCCACGTTGGCGGCGAGCTTCATCATGGCGTCGCGCACGAACAGCAGGATGTCGCTGTCGGGCAGCGCGCGCCGCAGGGTGGCGTAGTCCGTGTGGGTGGCCACCATGCTGTCGAGCAGGTTGATCATGTCGACGAACAGGTTCAGCAGCCCCTGGCGCAGGCGGTCGGCGTGGGTGGCGGTGCCGCGCGGCTGTTCGCGCAGCACCATGTCGCGGGCGGCCTGGTGGGCCTCGGTCATGAGCGCCTGGCGGCGGATCAGGTGGCGGTAGCTGTCGTCCAGGTCCTGGTGGATGTCGTAGAAGCGGGCCCGTGCCGCGATGTAGTCGGCCGTGGCGAACAGCGCCACGGACAGGGCCTGCTGTTCCTCGCGGTGCCACAGCAGCCGGTGGGCGGCGGCGCTGTAGAGCAGGTAGAAGGCCCCGCCCAGGAACGAGGTCAGCGTGTGCTCCAGCACGTCGGCCGGGGTCAGCGGCGTGCGCAGGGTCAGGGTCATGATCAGCAGGCAGGCGAAGCCCAGCAGGCCGCCGTGCTTGCCGTAGACGGTCAGCATCGAGAAGCCGAAGCACAGGGCGGGCACGGTCAGCCAGACCGCCAGGACGTGGCTGGAGGCCAGGCCGGTCAGGAACGTGGTGGCCGAGCCCAGGCACAGGGCGGCGAACATGCCGTTGATGCCGTAGCGCCGGGGGCCGCCGGGCTGGTCCAGGATGGCCACGCAAGCGGCGCCGACCGCCGCCACGAAGCCGCCGGCGTGCCAGCCGAAGACGCCGGACAGCACCAGGGCCGGCAGCAGCACGCCCGTGGCCTGGCGCAGCCCGCCGAAGAAGTAGTGGCTGTAGAAGAATCGCTGCAGCTGCGAAGTGGGCAAGATCATGCGGCCTGCGTCTGATGCCGCGGATGCATGCGGCGCGGGGACTTGTTCAGAGGTCCCCAAGTATAGAGAACACCTGGCCGGAGTATCTAGTTACTCCGGCGGGCGAGGGCTGGTCATGAGACCGATATCCGGAAAGGCGCGAATTCCTTATGCTTCCACCATGCGGATTTCCCGCTCAAGAAGGCCAAGTCACCATGACCACTCCATCTTCCCGAAAAGCCCTGTCCGTGCTGATCGCCAGCACTTTCGCATTCACGATCTGTTTCGCCGTCTGGATGATGTTCGCCGTGCTCGGCATCCCCATCAAGACCCAGCTCGGCCTGTCCGAGACCCAATTCGGCCTACTGGCCGCCATGCCGGTGCTCTCCGGCTCGCTGGTGCGGGTGCCGCTGGGCATCTGGACCGACCGCTACGGCGGGCGCATCGTGTTCTTCCTGACCATGATCGTGGCCGTGGTGCCGATCTGGCTCATGTCCTACGCCACCCAGTACTGGCAGTTCCTGGTCCTGTCGCTGTTCGTCGGCCTGGTGGGCGGCTCGTTCTCGGTGGGCACGCCCTACGTGGCGCGCTGGTTCAAGCGCGACCGGCAGGGCTTCGCCATGGGCGTGTTCGGCGCCGGCAACTCGGGCACGGCGGTCACGAAGTTCGTGGCGCCCGCGCTGATCGTGGCCGCCGGCGGCGCCTGGACCATCGTGCCGCAGGTGTACGCCGTCGGCCTGCTGATCACGGCCTGCCTGTTCTGGGTGTTCACCGCCACGGATCCTTCCCACCTGCAGGCCGCCTCCAGCGGCGGCTTCCGGGCCCAGCTGCATCTGCTGCGCGACCCCCGGGTCTGGCGCTATAGCCAGTACTACTCGGTGGTGTTCGGCGGCTATGTCGGCCTGTCGCTCTGGATGGTGCACTACTACGTCGATGAATACGGCTTCAGCATGAGCACGGCCGCCTTCCTCGCGGCCTGCTTCTCGCTGCCGGGCGGGGTGCTGCGCGCCCTGGGCGGCTGGATTTCCGACCGTGTCGGCGCCTACCGCACGACCTGGTGGGTGATGTGGGTGGCCTGGGTCGCGTTCTTCATCCTCAGCTATCCGAAGACCGACTTCACGATCCAGACCGCTTCCGGCCCGCTGTCCTTCCACCTGGCGCTCAGCCCGACGATGTTCACCATCCTGATGTTCGTCGTGGGGATCGCGATGGCGATCGGCAAGGCCTCCGTGTTCAAGTTCATCTCCAACGACTACGACGGCAACATCGGCGCGGTCTCCGGGATCGTGGGCCTGGCCGGCGGCCTGGGCGGCTTCATCCTGCCGATCCTGTTCGGCGCGCTGCTGGACTTCACGGGCGTCAATTCCAGCTGCTTCATGCTGATGTACGGCACGGTCTGCGTCTCCCTCGTCTGGATGCACTACAGCTTCCGCGGCGAAGGGCTGCGCGAGTCCCGGTCCCGGGCGGCGAAACTGGCCGCGGACGCCGCCTGATTCCTGCGTTCTTCACTTCATCGAATGGCCGGGCCCGCCCTCCGGGGCGGACCGGTCCGGCAAGGAGGACAGCCGTGCACGACATCCAGCGACTCCTGGGCGGTTTCAAGGGGTTCCGCCGACGCTACTACCAGGAAGACCCTTCCTTGTACCAGAGCCTGTGCGCAGGCCAGCGGCCGGCCACGCTGCTGATCGCCTGCTGCGATTCCCGGGTGGACCCCGCCCTGATGCTCGGGTGCGAGCCGGGCGAGCTGTTCGTCGTACGCAACGTGGCCAATCTCGTGCCGCCGTACGGCCGGGGCGACAGCCACCAGGGGGTGCTGGCGGCCATCCAGTTCGCGGTCGAGCAGCTCGCCGTCGAACGCATCATCGTCCTGGGACACAGCCAGTGCGGCGGCATCCGGGCCCTGATGGAGCAATCCCTCACCACGCAGGACGAGGCGGGCGTCGTGGGGCGCTGGGTGTCCGTGGCCGAGACGGCCCGGCGCGAAGTGATGGACCGCATGCCGGGCGCGGCCTTCGAGATGCGCTGCAGGGCCTGCGAGAAAGCGGCCATCCGGGTCTCGCTGCGCAACCTCGAAAGCTTCTCCTGCGTGCGCGAGCGGCGGGAGCGGGGGGCGCTGTCGCTGCACGGCTGGCACTTCGACATGGCGCGCGGAGAACTGGAAGTCTATTCCCCGCAGGCGGACGCCTTCCTGCCCCTGTGCCTGTCCGGGCCCGCCCCGGATCCGGCCTGGGCGGAACACCACGTCCCGCCCCGGGAGTCCCTCGCGCTCCAGCTATACTGATCCGGCGCGGGACGCGCACGGGCGCGCATCCCGCCATTCCCGGCCGCAGGCCGACGCTTCCCGTTCCGCATGGATCATACGAACTCTCCTTACCTGGATTCGCCGGCCTTCCGCTACCGCCTCTCGACGCGCATCATCTCGACCACGGCGGTGGTGCTGATGGTCGTGCTGGGCATGATCGGCTGGACCCTGTGGCTGTCCTGGCAGCTTGAAGGCGCCGGCGCGGCGATCAACGACACCGGCAGCCTGCGGATGCGGGCCAACCAGGTCGCCATCGCCCTGCTGCGCCACGCGCCCGGCTCCGGGCCGGAAGGCGCCGCCGGCGCGTCCGGCCCGCCCGATCTGGACGACCTGCTCTCGGTCCAGGCGCGGATCCTGGGCCGCATCCGCCAGGGGGACGCGGCCCGGCCCCTGGCCCTGCCGCACGATCCCCTGATCCGTGCCCAGATGGACCGGGTCACGGCGCTCTGGGACGAACGGCTGGTGCCCGCCGCCCGGGCGGTCCGGACGGGCGAGCCGGAGGACGTCTACCAGGACCTCCTGCCCGAGTTCGTGGCCCAGGCCGACCACCTGGTGCGCATGATCGAGGACGACAGCGCCCGCAAGACCAGCCGCCTGCGCTTTTCCCAGGGGATGCTGATCGCCATGGCCTGCGCCGGGACGCTCGCCCTGGTGTATCTCCTGTACCTGTGGATCATCCATCCCGTGCGCCGCCTGCAGGACGGCCTCCAGCGCATGGCGCGGCGCGAGTTCGGCGTGCGCCTGCCGGTGGACCGGCGCGACGAGTTCGGCGTGCTGGCCCGCGGATTCAACCGCATGGCCGACGAGCTGCAGGGCCTCTACAGCGACCTGGAGGCGCGGGTGGCCGAAAAGACCGCCCAGCTCGCCAGCCAGAACGAGGTCCTGTCCGCACTCTACGACATGGCGACCTTCCTGAACCGGCCCAACGACATCGAGGCGGTCTGCCGGGGCTTCCTGGACCGGGTGATCCAGCGCTTCGGCCCCGACGGCGCGGCGGTCCGCCTGCGCGGCCCCCAGGGAGACCGGGCGCGGATTTCCATGACCTCCGGGCTGGAAGGCGCGGGGCCGTTCCCCGAGTCGGCCTCGTTCCGGGTTCACACCCAGGAGGACGTGCTGGGCGAATTCACGCTGTATTTCCGTGAGCCGCATCCCCTGGGGGCGGAGCAGATCCATCTGCTGGAAACCCTGGGGCTGCACCTGGGCGTGGCGGTCCAGAACCGGCGCCTGAGCGGCCAGGCGCGCCAGCTGGCCATGGAACAGGAACGCAATCTCGTCGCGCAGGGGCTGCACGACAGCATCGCGCAGGGCCTGAACTTCCTCAACCTGCAGCTGCAGCTGCTGGACCGCGCGGCCGACCGCGCCGACCTGGACGAGATCCGCGAGATCGTGCCGCTGCTGCGCACCGGCGTGGACGAGAGCTACCAGGACGTGCGCGAGCTGCTCAACAACTTCCGCACCCAGCTGGGCGAAGGCGGGCTGCTCGACGCGGCCGAAGAGGCCGTGGCCCGGTTCCGCCGCCAGACCGGGATCGAGGTTTCGCTGCGTTCCGACGGGCTGACGGGCGGGGCGCCCCTGACGCGGGTGCAGCAGCTCGAGGCCCTGTTCATCCTCCAGGAAGCCCTGTCCAACGTGCGCAAGCATGCCGAGGCCGGCAAGGTCGACATCCACCTGAGCAACCGCACGGATTTCCGCATGGAGATCACGGACGACGGGATCGGCTATGATCCCGACAGTCTCGCCGATCGGCCCGAGGGACATTTCGGCCGCCGCATCATGCAGGAACGCGCGCGGCGCATGGGCGCCACCCTGACGGTATCGACCGCGCCCGGCCAGGGGGTCTCGATCGTGCTGGAACTGCCGGCCGGCCAGCGCCGGCTGGCCTGATGAAACCATGCGCGGCCCGGAGCCCAGGGGTGGAAACATGATCAGAATCCTGCTGATCGACGATCACAGCCTGTTTCGCACGGGCATCCGGCTGCTGCTGCAGCGGTACCCGGAATTCGAGATCGTCGGCGAGGCGGCCGACGGCCTGGAAGGCATCAAGCGGGCCCGCGCGCTGGCGCCCGACGTGATCCTGCTGGACCTGAACATGCCCGGGCTGTCCGGGCTCGCGACCCTGCAGCTGCTGGCCCAGGACGTACCCGACTGCGCCGTGCTGGTGCTCACCGTGTCCGAGGATGCCGAGGACCTGGGCCAGGCGCTCCAGGCGGGCGCCAGCGGCTATCTGCTGAAGAACGTCGATGGCGATGCGCTGGTGGCCGCCATCCACAAGGTGGCGGCGGGCGAGGCCACGATCGCCGACGAGATGACCGGCAAGCTGGTCGAACAGTTCCGGCGCCGGTCCGATCCGGCGGCGCCGGGCGGACGGGGCCAGCGGGATCGCCTGACCCAGCGCGAGCGCGAGATCGTCCAGTGCCTGGCGCGCGGCGAAAGCAACAAGCTCATCGCCCGCAACCTGGACCTGTCCGAGAGCACGGTCAAGATCCACGTGCAGAACATCCTGAAGAAGCTCGACCTGAGCAGCCGGGTCCAGGTGGCGGTGTACGCCGTCGAGCACGGCCTGCTCGACGAAGCCTGATTTGCTTCCCATGTTGCAACGCGGTAAATTAGCCCATCGGCCGGCCCCATGGCGGCCGCCCGATGTGGCGAACGCTCCCGGGTCACACACCCGGTTTTTTTCGTCTTCCGTCTTTATGTCCCAGGATGTGTCACAAGCGCGGTCCGGGGCGTCCATTTCCACCACGTTGCGCCTGATGGCGCGAGTGTCTTGTGCCAAGGGGCGCAGACTGGTCCCGCAATGTGTCCGGGCAAAGCGATTCCGTGAATCGCCCAGCGTCGGATCATGTCGCGGATCGCCGGGACTGGCCCGGGCTGCCGACAGGCCGCTTGGTGCACGACACGGGTCAAGAAAGGAATCATCATGGAACTCAATGGCGCCGACATCGTCGTGCGTTGTCTGATCGAGGAAGGCGTAGACCATGTGTTTGGCTACCCCGGCGGCGCGGTCCTCTACATCTACGACGCGATCTACAAGCAGGACAAATTCCAGCACGTGCTCGTGCGGCACGAACAGGCGGCCGTCCACGCCGCCGATGCCTATTCCCGATCCTCCGACAAGACCGGCGTCTGCCTGGTGACCAGCGGGCCGGGCGTGACCAATGCCGTCACCGGCATCGCCACGGCCTACATGGACTCGATCCCCATGGTCATCATCAGCGGCCAGGTCCCCACGCACGCCATCGGCCAGGACGCCTTCCAGGAATGCGACACGGTCGGCATCACCCGGCCCTGCGTCAAGCACAACTTCCTGGTGCGCGACGTCAAGGACCTGGCCGAAACCATGCGCCGCGCCTTCTACATCGCGCGCTCCGGCCGTCCCGGCCCGGTGCTGGTGGACATCCCCAAGGACGTCTCCGTGGCCATGTGCAAGTACACGCCGCCGCGCAGTCCGGTCCAGCTGCGTTCCTACGCGCCGGTCACCAAGGGCCACCAGGGCCAGATCAAGAAGGCCGTGCAGATGCTGCTGGCCGCCGAGCGCCCGATGATCTACGCCGGCGGCGGGGTCGTGCTGGCCGACGCCGCCGACGAACTGCGCAAGCTGGTCCGGCTGACCGGCGCGCCCTGCACCACGACCCTGATGGGCCTGGGCGCCTATCCCGGCACGGACGAGCGCTTCGTCGGCATGCCCGGCATGCACGGCACCTACGAAGCCAACATGGCGATGCAGCATTGCGACGTGCTGATCGGCATCGGCGCGCGCTTCGACGACCGCGTCATCGGCAATCCCAAGCATTTCGCCCAGGTGCCGCGCAAGATCGTGCACGTGGACATCGACCCGTCCTCGATTTCCAAGCGGGTGCGGGTGGACGTGCCCATCGTGGGCGACGTCAAGGAAGTCCTGCAGGACCTGATCGGCCTGTACGCCCAGTCGATGGCCGAGCAGGGCCTGGCGGAACACCGCCTGGATCCCTGGTGGAAGCAGATCGACGCCTGGCGTGGCCGCAAGTGCCTGGACTACGAGCAGTCCGACACGGTGATCAAGCCGCAGTTCGTGGTCCAGAAGCTGTGGGAAGTCACGCGCGGCCAGGCCATCGTCACGTCCGACGTGGGCCAGCACCAGATGTGGGCGGCCCAGTACTATCCCTTCCCGGAACCGCGCCGCTGGATCAATTCCGGCGGCCTGGGCACCATGGGCGTGGGCCTGCCCTACGCCATGGGGGTGCAGATGGCCAATCCGGACCGCGACGTCGCCGTCATCACCGGCGAAGGCTCGATCCAGATGAACATCCAGGAACTGTCCACCTGCAGCCAGTACCGCCTCACGCCCAAGGTCCTGTGCCTGAACAACCGCTACCTGGGCATGGTGCGCCAGTGGCAGCAGATCGAATACGGTTCGCGCTATTCGGAATCGTACGTCGACGCCCTGCCGGATTTCGTCAAGCTGGTCGAGAGCTACGGCCACGTCGGCATGCGCATCGACAAGCCGGCCGACGTCGAGCCCGCCCTGCGCGAGGCGTTCACGAAATACAAGGACCGTCTGGTGTTCATGGATTTCATCACCGATCAGACCGAGAACGTCTGGCCCATGGTGAAGGCGGGCCGCGGCCTGACCGAGATGCTGCTGGGTTCCGAGGATCTGTGAGGGGATAAGACATGAAACACGTGATTTCCATCCTGCTGGAGAACGAACCCGGCGCCCTGTCGCGCGTGGTGGGGCTGTTTTCGGCGCGCGGCTACAACATCGAGACGCTGACCGTCGCGCCCACCGAGGACGCCACCCTGTCGCGCATGACCATCGTCACGGTCGGCTCCGACGAGATCATCGAGCAGATCACCAAGCACCTGAACCGCCTGGTGGACGTGGTCAAGGTCGTCGACCTGTCCGAAGGCCCCCACGTCGAGCGCGAGCTCATGCTGATCAAGGTCCGGGCGGTCGGCAAGGAACGCGAGGAAATGAAGCGCATGGCGGAGATCTTCCGCGGGCGCATCATCGACGTCACCGACAAGACCTACACCATCGAGCTCACCGGGGTGCAGGACAAGATCGCCGCCTTCATCGGGGCGCTGGACCGCACCGCCATCCTGGAGACGGTCCGCACCGGCGTCTCCGGCGTGGGGCGCGGCGAACGTGTACTGAAGCTTTGAACCCCGCGGGCGCCCCGTTGCAGGGGCGTCCGGCTGTAGCAACCTCTCGTTTCAGAATTAAAAAATCGGAGTATTCAACATGAAAGTTTTCTACGACAAAGACTGCGACCTGTCCCTGATCAAGGGCAAGACCGTCGCCATCATCGGCTATGGCTCCCAGGGCCACGCGCACGCGCAGAACCTGCATGATTCCGGTGTCAAGGTCGTCGTCGGCCTGCGCAAGGGCGGCGCGTCCTGGAAGAAGGCCGAGAACGCCGGCCTGGCCGTCAAGGAAGTCGCCGAGGCCGTCAAGGGCGCCGACCTGGTCATGATGCTGCTGCCCGACGAGAACATCGCCCAGGTCTACCGCGGCGAAGTCGCCGCCAACCTGAAGGCGGGCGCCGCGCTGGCCTTCGCCCACGGCTTCAACGTGCACTACGGCCAGGTCGTGCCGCGCGCCGACGTGGACGTCATCATGATCGCCCCGAAGGCCCCGGGCCACACCGTGCGCAGCACCTACACCCAGGGCGGCGGCGTGCCGCACCTGGTGGCCGTGCACCAGGACGTCTCGGGCAAGGCCCGCGACCTGGCCCTGTCCTACGCCATGGCCAACGGCGGCGGCCGCGCCGGCATCATCGAAACCAACTTCCGCGAGGAAACCGAGACCGACCTGTTCGGCGAGCAGGCCGTGCTGTGCGGCGGCACCGTCGAACTGATCAAGGCCGGCTTCCAGACCCTGGTCGACGCGGGCTACGCGCCGGAAATGGCCTACTTCGAGTGCCTGCACGAGCTGAAGCTGATCGTGGACCTGATCTACGAGGGCGGCATCGCCAACATGAACTACTCGATCTCCAACAACGCGGAATACGGCGAATACGTCACCGGCCCGCGCGTGGTGACCGACGAGACGCGCGCCGCGATGCGCCAGTGCCTGGCCGACATCCAGTCCGGCGTCTACGCCAAGAACTTCATCCTGGAAAACGCCGCCGGCGCGCCGGAACTGACCTCGCGCCGCCGCCTGAACGCGGAATCGCAGATCGAACAGGTCGGCGCCAAGCTGCGCGCCATGATGCCCTGGATCGCGGCCAACAAGCTGGTGGACCAGTCCAAGAACTGATCCTTTCCCATGCGGCGAGCAGCCGGTCGCCTCGTCGGGGCGCCGGCTGTTTTTCGTTGCGCGCCCGGCCGCTCCGGGAGCAAACAGGCACCGCCGGGACCCGCCCGCGCGGGGGAGGGGGCGGCCAGAGCGGCTGGCGCCCGCCGGTCCGCCCGCGTGTCTCCCCATGCTGAATTGGGTTATTCTTGCGCCTACCATGAAAATCCCCCCGTATCCCCATCCGCCGATCGCCCGCGAGGGCTGGCCCATCCTGGCCGGCGCGCTGATCGTCTCCCTGCTGGTGACCTGGTGGTCGCCCTGGGCTTCCGTCCCGTTCTGGGTGTTCACGCTGTTCGCCCTGCAGTTCTTCCGCGATCCCGCGCGCGAGGCGCCCGAGGGCGAGGGCCTGGTGCTGTGCCCGGCCGACGGCCGCATCGTCTGCGTCGAGGACGCGGCCGATCCCTACGCGGACGGGCGCCCGGCGCTGAAGATCAGCGTCTTCATGAACGTCTTCAACGTCCACTCGAACCGCGCCCCGGTCGATGGCGAGGTCCGGTCCATCGAGTACTTCCCGGGCAAGTTCTTCAACGCGGCCCTGGACAAGGCATCCCTGGAGAACGAGCGCAACGCCATGGTGCTGCGCACGGCCGACGGGCAGACGGTCACGGCCGTCCAGGTCGCGGGCCTGGTGGCCAAGCGCATCCTGTGCCATGCCCGGGTCGGGCAGGCCCTGTACGCGGGGCAGCGCTATGGTTTCATCCGCTTCGGCTCGCGGGTGGACGTATACTTGCCCGTGGGGACCCGTCCCAGGGTCGCCCTGGGCGACAAGGTCAAGGCCACCCGCACGGTCCTGGCCGAACTCCCCGTTACGCCCCGCGATGACGCTTCCGCAGCCTGAACCCATGCCTGACGAACCTCAGCGCCGCCGCAGCATCTATCTGCTGCCCAACGCCTTCACCACCGCCAATCTGTTCGCCGGTTTCTACGCCGTCGTCCAGTCCATGAACCAGCACTTCGAGGTGGCCGCCATCGCCATCTTCCTGGCAATGGTGTTCGACAGCATGGACGGGCGCGTGGCCCGCCTGACCAACACCCAGTCCGCCTTCGGCGAGCAGTACGACTCCCTGGCCGACATGATGTCCTTCGGCATGGCGCCCGCGCTGGTGATGTACGAATGGTCGCTGCAGGGCCTGGGCCGCTGGGGCTGGCTGGCCGCCTTCGTCTACGTGGTGGGGGCCGCCCTGCGCCTGGCGCGCTTCAACGCCAACATCGGCAAGGTCGACAAGCAGTACTTCCAGGGCCTGCCCAGTCCGGCGGCGGCGGCGCTGGTCGCCGGCTTCGTCTGGCTGTCGGTGGACAACAAGCTGTCCCTGTCCGATGGCGTCATCCCCTGGGCCGCCTTCGCGATGACGGTCTATGCCGGCGTGGCCATGGTGTCCAACGCGCCGTTCTTCAGCGGCAAGTCCTTCGCGCTGGGCCGCAGCGTGCCGTTCTGGGTCATGCTGGTGGTCGTGGCGGTCTTCGTCTTCGTCTCCAGCGATCCGCCGGTGGTGCTGTTCGCCCTGTTCGTGCTCTACAGCCTGTCGGGCTGGGTGCTGTGGCTGTGGCGCGTGCGCCGGGCGCGCCGCCTGGGGCAGCGCATGCGCAACGCCGACGGCGGTGACGACGCCTGAGGCGGGCGATCCCGACCGGGTTTGCGCGTCCGGGGCCGTAATCCGCTATAATCTTTCCCGCGCCACGATTTGCGTGGCGCTTTCATTTGATCCCACGGCAGCGCGCCTCGGTGCTGCCGCTTGTCCATTGAGGAATAAAATGTCTGTTGCAGATATCGTCAAGTCCGACATCGTCGCGCAATTCCAGCGCGCCGCCAGCGACACCGGCTCCCCCGAAGTCCAGGTGGCCCTGCTCACGGCCCGCATCAACGAACTGACCGGCCACTTCAAGACCCACAAGAAAGACCACCACTCGCGTCGCGGCCTGCTGCGCATGGTCAGCCGCCGCCGCAAGCTGCTGGACTACCTGAAGGGCCGCAACCCGGATTCGTATCGCGCGCTGATCGAAAAACTCGGCCTGCGCAAGTAATGCCCGGGGGCTTTGCTCCCCTTCGCACGAGCCGTGCACGCTGCATCGTTTTGCGCAGCGTGCGCGGCTTTTTGTCATGGGTCGCCGCAATCAGCCCCGCCTCCGGTGGGCGGGTCGCGGGCAGGAGCCGCGCGGGCGTCCCTTTTATAGGATCAGAAAATGTTCAATAAAGTGAGCAAGTCGTTCCAATACGGTCAGCACACCGTCGTTCTGGAAACCGGTGAAATCGCCCGCCAGGCCGGCGGCGCGGTGCTGGTGTCCGTCGACGACACGGTGGTGCTGGCCACGGTGGTGGCCGCCAAGACCGCCAAGCCCGGCCAGGATTTCTTTCCGCTGACCGTCGATTACGTCGAAAAGACCTACGCGGCCGGCAAGATCCCCGGCGGCTTCTTCAAGCGCGAAGGCAAGCCCTCCGAAAAGGAAGTCCTGACCTCCCGCCTGATCGACCGTCCGCTGCGTCCGCTGTTCCCGGAAGGCTTCTACAATGACGTCCAGATCATCATCCACACGGTGTCGGTGAATCCGGAAGTCGATCCCGACATCCCCGCCCTGATCGGCGCCTCGGCCGCCCTGGCGATCTCCGGCATTCCCTTCAACGGTCCGGTGGGCGCCGCCCGCGTGGGCTACATCGACGGCCAGTACGTCCTGAACCCCAGCGCCTCGCAGGTGCGCGGCGAGTCCCAGCTGGACCTGGTGGTCGCCGGGACCGAAGCCGCCGTGCTGATGGTCGAATCCGAAGCCAAACAGCTGTCCGAAGACGTGATGCTGGGTGCCGTGGTGTTCGGCCATGAACAGATGCAGGCCTGCATCAACGCCATCCATGAACTGGTGGCCGAAGCCGGCAAGCCCGAATGGGACTGGCAGCCCGCCCCGCGCAACGAAGTCCTGGCCACCGCCGTGCGCGCGGCCGCCTTCGATCCCCTGAAGGCCGTCTATCAGCTGCGCGACAAGCAGGAGCGCACCGCGCGCCTGCGCCAGGTCTACGCCGACGTCAAGTCCAAGCTGGCCGAACACGCGGCGGCCCGGGGCGACGTCGCGCCCGACCACGTCGAAGTCGAGAACATGCTGTTCGCCCTGGAATCGGAAATCGTCCGCGGCCAGATCCTGAACGGCGAGCCGCGCATCGACGGACGCGACACGCGCACCGTGCGCCCGATCAGCATCCGCCTGGGCGTGCTGCCGCGCGCCCACGGTTCGGCGCTGTTCACGCGCGGCGAAACCCAGGCGCTGGTGGTCACCACCCTGGGCACCAAGCAGGACGAGCAGATCATCGACTCGATCATGGGCGAGTACCGCGACCGCTTCATGATGCACTACAACATGCCGCCGTTCGCCACCGGCGAGACCGGCCGCTTCGGCGTGCCCAAGCGCCGCGAGATCGGCCACGGCCGCCTGGCCAAGCGCGCCCTGTCGCCGCTGCTGCCCGCCGCGGAAGACTTCCAGTACACCCTGCGCCTGGTGTCCGAGATCACCGAATCCAATGGTTCATCGTCCATGGCCTCGGTCTGCGGCGGCAGCCTGTCCATGATGGATGCCGGCGTGCCGGTCAAGGACCACGTGGCGGGCGTCGCCATGGGCCTGATCAAGGAAGGCGGCAAGTTCGCCGTCCTGACCGACATCCTGGGCGACGAGGATCACCTGGGCGACATGGACTTCAAGGTGGCCGGCACCGTCGGCGGCATCACCGCCCTGCAGATGGACATCAAGATCCAGGGCATCACCAAGGAAATCATGCAGGTGGCGCTGGCCCAGGCCCGCGAAGGCCGCCTGCACATCCTGGGCAAGATGCGCGAGGCCATCGACGGCTCCCGCCAGGAACTGTCCGACTTCGCGCCGCGCATGCTGAGCATCAAGATCAATCCGGAAAAGATCCGCGACGTGATCGGCAAGGGCGGCGCCACCATCCGCGCGCTGACCGAGGAAACCGGCTGCCAGATCGACATCAGCGACGACGGCAGCATCACCATCGCCAGCGCCGACCTGGACCGCGCCCACGAAGCCGAGCGCCGCATCAAGGAACTGACCGCCGACGTCGAAGTGGGCCAGGAATACCAGGGCACCGTCCAGCGCCTGCTGGATTTCGG
This sequence comes from Castellaniella denitrificans, assembly GCF_042653765.1. NCBI lineage: Bacteria > Pseudomonadati > Pseudomonadota > Betaproteobacteria > Burkholderiales > Alcaligenaceae > Castellaniella > Castellaniella denitrificans. The sequence continues at coordinate 149,818 of NZ_JBHSEZ010000029.1, forward strand.
CGCCATCGTCCAGGTCCTGCCCGGCCGCGACGGCCTGCTGCACATCTCGGAGATCGCCAACTACCGCATCGCCGACATCAACGACGTGCTGAAGGTCGGCCAGACGCTGCGCGTCAAGATCCTGGAAGCCGACGAACGCGGCCGCCTGCGCCTGTCGGTCAAGGCGATCGGCGGGATCGAGGCCCAGGGCGGCCCCGCCGCCCCGGCCGCGCAGTAACCCTGCCCCGTCTCCGCGGCCTCCGGGCCGCGGAAGCGAACGAAAAAGACGCCGGAATACGGCGTCTTTTTCGTTCCGGCCAGTGAAAAGACACGAGGCGCACGCTGGAAGACCAGTGTGCGCCTCGTGTCTTGGCCGTGGCGGGAGCGCCTGTGCCCGCCTATCCCAGACCGGCCAGCTGCTGCGTCAGGTAGGTGCTCAACGAGTTCATCTGCGCCATCGCGGCGTCCAGCGCGGTGAACTGCTGGCGATAGGTGTCCATCTGGGCGGAGATGCGGCTGGAAGTCTGGTCGTACTGCGCCTTCAGGTCATTCAGCATGTCGTTGGCGCCGGCAGTGGCCGATGAAAACGACCCGCCGCTTTGCAGGAGATTGGTCGTCAGGGTCTGGAAGGCGCCGCCGATGCCGGCCGATCCGCCCAGGAGGCTCTGGACGTCCGCGGGATCGCTGGCGAGCAGGCCGGACAGGGTGTCGGCATTCAGCGATAGCTGCCCGCTGGTGGGATCGGTGCTCAGGCCGAGGTTGAACAGGGAGCCGATGGCGCCGCCCGGGACGGGCGTGTCGAGCGCGTCAAACAGCCGTTCCTGGACTTCCAGGGCGAGCGGGTCGCCCGTGAGGGGGCTGCCGGTCTGGGTCGTGGTGTCGTAGGCGGTCAGCGACTGCAGGGTCGACAGCACGCTGTTGTATGCCGTCACCAGGCCTTGCGCGGCCTGTATCGTCTGCGCGTCGTCGTGGGTGAGGGAGAGCGTGGCAGGCGATGTGTCCACCGCGTCCAGGTCGAGCGTGACGCCCGTCACCGCGTTGTCCACCGTGTTGCTCTGGCTGGTGATGGCGATCCCGTCGATGTGCAGCAGGGCGTTGCTGGCCGGGTTTTCGGTGACGCTCGAACCGGCGCCCTGGGTGAAGCCCAGGATGCCCTGCAGGCTGGCGTTGTCGCTGCCGATGCTGGCGACCGCCGCCTGGGTGCCGGTCTGCCGGGCGATGAGCAGCAGGTGATAGGGGCTGCCCGAGCCGTCGTTGATGATCGTGGCCGATACGCCGAGCGAAGCATCCGCGTTGATGGCGCTGGCCAGGCCGCTGAGCGAAGTGTCCTTGCCCGTGAGGTCGAGCGCGTGGCTCGTGCCGTCGGCCAGGGTGAAGGTGATCGTGCCGCCCGTGCCGTTGCTGGCGGTGCGGCTGGCTTGTCCGGCGCTCACCAGTGTCTGCGCGCTCGCCAGCTGGTCGACCGAGATGCTGTATTGCCCGGCGATGGCTCCGCTGCCGACGCTGGCCGTGAAGGCGGGACTGCTGACGCTGGCCTGCAGCGTGTCGAAGGCGGACGCGTCGGCCAGTGCCTGCGCGGCGGTCTGCAGGCCGCCGAGGGCGCCTTGCAGCTTGCCGTAGGCCGACAGGGTAGCGTTGAGCGAGTCTTCCTGGTTCTGGATGGGCTGCAAGGCCGCGTCTTCGCCGGTTTCCAGTTGTTCGAGGAGGGTGCCGAGCGGCAGGCCCGAGCCGACGCCCAGCGACGAAATCGTGGAGACATCAGAGGAACCGGCTGAAATTGCGGACAAGGCCATGATGAACTCCGGTGAGCGATTTCCCTACGACAGCCGCCCGGCGGAAAAGTTCAGTGATCCAATGGTAAATGAATGTTTCCGCCGGGCGGCGCCAGGCCGGGCTGCGTCAGCCTCCGGCGGTCAGCACGATCTTGCCGATCTGTTCGCCCGCGTCCATCATGGCGTGGGCGCGCGCGGCCTCGGACAGCGGGAAGGTCGCATGGATCGAGGGCCGCACCGCGCCGGATTCCAGCAGCGGCCAGACGCGCTCGCGCAGCGCCCGGGCGATGCGGGCCTTGAATTCCACGGGGCGCGTCCGTAGCGTCGAGCCCGTCACCGTCAGGCGGCGGCGCATCACCTGGCCGCAGTTCAGTGTTCCGCGCGCGCCGCCCAGGAGGGCGATCATCACCAGCCGGCCGTCGTCGGCCAGGGCTTCGATGTTGCGTTCCAGGTAGCCGCCCGCGACCATGTCCAGGATCACGTCCACGCCGCGTCCGTTCGTCAGCGCCTTGATTTCCGCGACGAAATCCTGCGCGTGGTAGTCGATGCCGCGCGTGCAGCCCAGCGCTTCGATGGCCCGAACGCGCTCGGCGCTGCCGGCCGTGGCGTAGACCGTGTGGCCGAAGGCGCGCGCCAGCGCGATCGCCGTCGTGCCGATACCGCTGGCGCCGCCGTGGACCAGCAGGGTCTCGCCGGGCGCCAGGGCGCCCCGGTCGAAGACGTTGCTCCAGACCGTGAAATAGGTTTCCGGCAGCGCGGCGGCCTCGACCGTGGACAGGCCGGCCGGCACGGGCAGGCACTGCGCGGCGGGCGCCGCGCAGAATTGCGCGTAGCCGCCGCCGGCCACCAGGGCGCAGACGGTGTCGCCCAGCTTGAATCCGGCGGCTTCCGGCTCGCCGCCGACGATGCGGCCGGCGACCTCCAGGCCGGGCAGGTCGGACGCGCCGGCGGGGGGCGGATAGCTGCCCTGGCGCTGGAAGACGTCGGGCCGGTTGACCCCGGCGGCCTCGACTTCGATCAGGACCTCGCCGGGGCCGGGCACGGGGGTGGGGCGGTCCGTCGGACGCAGGACTTCGGGGCCGCCCGGCGCAGTGATTTCAATGGCTTGCATGTGGCGCTCCTTCGGATGTGCAAGCGGCATTATGCGCTACACTTTCGTTCTTCATGCGGAAGCGTGCCAGAGCGGTTGAATGGACCGGTCTTGAAAACCGGCGATGGGGCGACCCATCCGTGAGTTCGAATCTCACCGCTTCCGCCATCCGCGTTCGGGCGGCCCCGTCGCCCCACGGGCCAGGGAAGCCACGACATGGACCACTGCATCAAGGGGCGCAGCGCGCTGACGCCGGAAGACCGGGACTGGACGCGCCAGGCCATCCGCATCCTCGAGGCCGACGGCCGGCGCTCCGCCGACACGCACCTGGTGAAGCCGGACTTTCCGGGGCTGCGCGGCATCGACATCTATTTCAAGGACGAGAGCACGCACCCGACCGGCAGCCTCAAGCACCGCCTGGCGCGTTCCCTGTTCCTGTACGGCATCTGCAACGGCCGCATCCGCGAGAACACGCTTCTGGTCGAGGCCTCGTCCGGCTCGACGGCCGTGTCGGAAGCCTATTTCGCCCGCCTGCTGGGCCTGTCCTTCGTCGCCGTGATGACGCGTTCGACCAGCCGGCAGAAGGTCGAGGCGATCGAGCGCTTCGGCGGACGCTGCCATTTCGTCGATCATGCCCGGGAAGTCTACGGCGCGGCCCAGGCCATCGCCGACGAGGCGGGCGGCTACTACCTGGACCAGTTCACGCACGCCGAGCGCGCCACGGACTGGCGCGGCAACAACAACATCGCGGAAAGCATCTTCCGCCAGATGTCGGGCGAATTCCACGCCGTCCCCGAGTGGGTGGTCATGAGCGCCGGCACCGGGGGAACCTCCGCCACGCTCGGGCGCTTCATCCGCTACCGCAACCTGGACACCCGGCTGTGCGTGGTCGACGTCGAGGGCTCCGCCTTCTACGAGGCCTGGCAGAGCGGCGACATGAACATCACGGCGACGGGTTCGCGCATCGAAGGGATCGGGCGCCCGCGCGTCGAGCCTTCCTTCATTCCGACGGTCATCGACGAAATGATCCGCGTCCCCGACGAAGCCTCGATCGCGGCGGCGCACGTGCTGTCCGACCGGCTGTTTCGCCGCGTGGGCGGTTCGACGGGAACGAATTTCATGGGCGTGCTGTGCATGGCGTCGCTCATGCGGCGGCAGGGGCGGACCGGATCCCTGGTCACCCTGATCTGCGACAGCGGCGACCGGTACGCGACGAGCTATTATGATGAAACCTGGCTGCGTTCGCAGCGACTGGACATCGGCGGATGGCGCGAGCGGATCGAGCACTTTCTGGACACCGGGGAGGGAAGCCTCCTGTGAGCCGGCGATCGGCGGCCGCCATTCTGGGGCTGCTGATGTGGGGCCTGTCGCCGGGCCCCGCGCCGGCCGCCCAGGCCATGGACTGCGCCGGCGCGCGGTACGTGCGCCTGAATGAACCCGTCGTCGTCGCCCCCGAGGCACTGGCCGAATTCCGCGCCTTGCCGCCCCTGCGCGTGCTGGCCCTGGACGCGCCGCCCATGGTGCGCCGCGATGCGGACCGTGGCGTCTATTCCGGCATCGGCATCGATGTCTGGTGCTTCATCGCCGGCCGGCTCGGGCTGCGCTATGAACTCGTGCCGGAGCGGGGCCTGACCGTGGCGGGGAAGATCGGCCAGGTCCAGACGGACGGCGCCGACGTCCTGATTCCGCTCAGCCTGCGGCCGGACCGCGCGCGGCACGGCCTGTTCACCCGGCCTTATTACGAGAGCCGCTACGCCGTCATCGCCCGCAAGGGGTGGCAGTCGCCGATCTACCGGATGGCCGACCTGGCGCACTACCGCGTCGGCGTCGTGCATGGCGTCGCGTTCGAGCCCATCCTCCGGGATCTCGTGCCGGCGGGGCAGTTGCGGACCTACGACCAGGCCTCCAGCGACGGCCTGTTCCAGGCCCTGCGCGAGGGCGAGATCGACGTGGCGGTGTTCAACAAGAGCATTTTCACGGAGAAGCGCTACAGCCGTGAATACTTCGATCTCGAGATCGTGCTGGTCCTGCAGGAATACCCGCGCGCCTACCGGTTCTACGTCAGCGACACGCCCGTGCATCGCCGCCTGGTGCGGGCCTTCGACAGCTACCTCGCGGCGCTGGACGTGTCGGAGTCCGTCGCGCGGCACGAAGAGGGCGAGGGCCAGCTCATCGAGCGCTATGTGGCCCAGCGCAGCCAGCGGGTCCTGCTGCAGGTCGCCGGCGGAGCCGCCGCGCTTCTGGCCCTGGCGTTCTTCCTGGCCCTGCGCCGCTACCGCCGGCTGTCCCGCCTGCTGGCCGAGCGCAACCAGCACATCCTGCAACAGCAGGAGGCCTTGCAGGCCGCCAACCTGGAACTGGAAAAGCAGAACCAGACCGACAGCCTGACCCACCTGGCCAATCGCCGCCATTTCGACCAGACGCTGGCGCGCGAGCACGCGCGCTGGCGGCGCACGGGATCGCCCCTGAGCCTGATGATGCTGGACGTGGATCATTTCAAGAGCGTGAACGATCACTTCGGCCATCAGGCCGGCGACGATTACCTGTCCGCCATCGCCCGGGCGATGCGCGGCAACGTGGTCCGGCCCGCCGACCTGATGGCGCGCTACGGCGGCGAGGAGTTCGCCTGCCTGCTGCCCGACACCGGGTCCGAGGCCGCCCGGGCCGTGGCCGAGCGCATCCGCGAGTCGGTGGCGCGGCTCGAACTGCCGAACCCGCGGGCGGGCGTTCCCCATGTGAGCGTGAGCATTGGCATCGCCACCCTGGAAGGCGGGCATGCCGGCGTGCAGGAATTCCTGGCCGGCGCCGATGCGCAACTGTACGCCGCCAAGCGGGCGGGGCGGAACCGGATCCACGCCACCGTGCTGGACTGAGCCGCTTTCACCGCCGGGGCGTTCGGCCCTTTTCGGTACAATGCCGCATCACATCACGCCCGAGTGGTGAAATCGGTAGACACAAGGGACTTAAAATCTGTTTTGTCAAGTCCTTTCTGCTAGAACTACTGAGCCAGAAGGTCAATAGTGACAACGGTTTGCGGACATCCGAGCCGTAGCTTTGCAGCTAGGCTTGACGGCCAGGGGCCAGCTAGGCGCCAGTAGATGGAGGTAGGTGTTTTCGGTGCGTTGAGCACTACGCCCGAGTGGTGAAATCGGTAGACACAAGGGACTTGAACAATTTGAGCCTTCGGGGGGAAACGCCCGAAGTGAAGCCCGTCAAAGTCGGCGAACGCCCTGGATGCTCTTGCACCCGAGCCAACGCCGAGCCAAGCCCAAGCTGCCGTTTGGGAAGGTGTAGAGAGCAGACGGCGGGCACCTACGGTCGCAAGGCTATGGTGAAGGCGTGCTCCAGACCACGAACGCCCTGCGTTGAGCAGGGCGGCGGCGAAAGTCGAAGTGGTAAGAAAATCCCTCGCCGAAAGGCGTGCCGGTTCGATTCCGGCCTCGGGCACCAATCCAGAGCCGCCCCTGTTCACGCAGGGGCGGCTTTTCCGCTTTTGGGCTGTGTGCGCTTGAAGCCTCGATCCCCCGCCATGAACGCCTCCAGCATGTGCGGGATCAGCTTCTCTGCATCGACTGCTTCACCATACGCCTGCGCGTGCAGCGCGGCGTAGCGATCGAGGTCAGCTTTCAGGCTGGCAGGACACGCGAAGGTCAGCTTGACGTTCTCGGTCTTGGGCAGCGGCCCGAGCCGCAGCTTCTTGGTCGTACTCATTGCGAAGCTCCCCGGTTGAAGAACAGAGGCTGGTACGGCCGCAGCACCAGATCCCGGTTGACAATGATCCGCACCGGCAGGCCCGGCCGTTCGGTCAGCGTCGGCTGGATGTTCATGTTGCGTCGGGTGATCTCCTGGCCGACCTGATTGATGCTGTCCTGAGCGCTGTCACGCCCGGCGATGACGATGCGGTTGCCGTCCTGCCGGTTCTCCGGCGCGGCCAGTTCGGCACCCACGCCCAGTAGCGTCGTCAGCGCCGCACCCGCGACGATGCGCTTCCAATGCCAGTCCACGTCATCTTCCAAGCCCGCGTAGCCGGCCGGGTCGGTGCCCACGAGGTTGTCGAGCGTCAGCGAGGACGTGTCGGGCAGGATGATCCGGTTCCACACCACCTGCACGCGGCTCTGTCCGTAGCTGACCTGGCTGTTGTAGCGCCCGAGGATGCGCGATCCCTGCGGGATCAGCAGGAACTTGCCCGTGGCCGTGTCAAAGACCGGCTCCGTCACCGTAGCGATCACGTCGCCCGGCAAGTCCGACTTGATGCCCGTCACCAGCGCGCCCGCGATCACGGTTCCGGCCATCACCTGATACGGCGACGCCGGCAGCGCCAGATTGCCGGAGTTGCGGGTTTCCGTAGAACCGGCTTTCAGGAACGCCTCTTTCTGGTCTTGCCGGTTCTGCACGGTCGTCGGGTCGGCGGGCTGGGCCGCCGTCGAGGCAGGCCCGGCAGCGAGAGGATCGAAGGCCGCGAGTGTGTTTGCAACACCAGGCGCACCCGGCGCAGCTTGCGCGACCGTGGTGGCGGCCTGGCCCTGGCCGCCCGAGCGGAAGAACACCGACGAGGCCGCCGCCGCGTCCGCCTCCTTGCGCAAGGCATCTTCGGGATCATGGCCTGGCGGCGAATAGCCCGGCGTCACCGGCTGCTGCGAAGCGACGATGGCCGGGCCAAGGTCGCCGGGCAACGGCGGCCCCAGCTCGGGCACATCGGGCGGCAAGGCTGGCGGCAGCTTCGAGTAATCCGTCGGCAGCGCATCCAGTCCTTCGGACTTCGAGACGCGATCGACGTTGTAAAGCTCGGTTTGCTCGCCCGTACCGCGCCGCTGCGGTTGCAGCGACCAGATCGTGGCCCCAAGCACGGTGACCGACAGGCCGCCGACGAGGATGGCCAGCGTGCGCCGATTCAGGCGCGTGACCGGGCGCGGCTGGGCGCGCAGCGCCACCGCCTCCGGCGCAACCTTGCCCGCCTGCGGCGTGGCGAGGTCGGGGGTGTCATCCTGGCTCATGCTCAGTTCCTCCGCGCAACGCCGTCCGTGCGCTCGATCCGCACCACATCGCCCTTGTCACCGCCCAAGCGCAGTTCGGCGGCGCCGAACAGCCGATCCACGATGTAGTACGGCGCGCGGAAGCGGTAGTTGACCAGTTGCCCGTCGCCTTCCGCCCCGATCACGAACAGCGGCGGCAGCTCGCCTTGCGCGATGCCAGCGGGGAACTGGATATAGACCTTCTGCCCGTCGTCGAAGGCGCGCAGCGGCTTCCACGGCGGATTGCTGCCACTGACCGCGTAGCGGAAGCGCAGGTTCTCCAACGACAAGCCAGAATCCACCGGCGCGGCGGCGCTGGCCGCCTGCGCCTGGCGCTGCAATGCCAGCATCCGGTCGCGCGGGTACTCCCAGGACACCGACGCCATCCACGTCTTCTCCGTCGAAGCCAGCTCCAGCAGGTACGTCCTGCGACTGGTGGTGATGACGAGATTGGTCTTGAGGCCCGAGCGGATCGGCTTGACCAGCACGTTCACGCGCAGCGCGGCTCCGCTGCCGCTCGATGTGTCGCCCACGATCCAGCGCACGGTATCGCCGGCGGCGACCGTCACCAGTTCCTCGCCCGGCTGGAGCGAAACCACGGTCACGCGGCCCACGGCCGCATAGACTTGATACAGCGCGCCATCGGTGAAGGGCCACACCTGAATCGCGTTGACGTAGCCTTCGCGCGTGGGCGCGACGCGGGCCTCGGCATTGGCGCGCGAGACGCGCACCTTTTCGTCGGCCGGTTCCGGGGGCTTGGCGTCCCCGGCTTCGGGCAACGGCTTCAACTGCGCCGGCATCGGCAGCACCTCGGGCACGGCCACCACCTCCACCGGCGCAGGCGGCTCGGGCAGCGACTGGGCCTGCACCGGCTCATCGAGCGAGATGGTCGGCGGCGGTTTGCCCTGCGTGGCGCAGCCCGCGAACAGAACAGTCGATGCAAGCAGGATCACCACCAAAGCGGATTTACGGAAAAGATCATTCATGGCTTGGCTCCTTCGGAAGAATCCAGTTCGAGGCTCCACGACAGGCCGTTGACGTAGATGCCCAGGGGGTTCTTGCGCAGGCGTTCTTCGGTGCGCGGCGGCTGGAGCACGATGGACACCACGGCCGTCCATCGCTCCAGCCCAGCCGCGGCGCCGTTGACGTAACGGCGTTCCGTCCAGCGCACGTTGAAAGAGGTGTCGCTGGCGCGCACGACGCTGGTGATCTGTACCGTCACAGACTCCTTGCCGATGCGCGCGAACGGGTCGTTGACCCGCGCGTAGTCGTTGAGCACGGCCGCGCCCTTGTCGGTCGTGTAGTCGTAGGCGTCGAGCCAGTTCTGGCGGACGACGATGGAGTCGATGGACAGCGAGCGCACCAGCGTCACGAAGCGCGCGATGTGGTGCGCGGTCTGCGCATCGTTGGGCCGGTATGGCGTGGCGGCTTCGCCCACGGAGCGTACCTGGCCCGCGTTGTCCACCTCCACGACGTAGGGCGTCACGATGGATTGCGCCGAGCGCCACACCAGTCCGCCGGCCATCAGCAGCGCAAGCGTCAGGCAACCGAAGGCCATCAGGCGCCAGTTCTTCGCCTGGACGCGCGGCGAGCCGATGCGCTCGTCCCACACCTGGCCGGCAGCTTGGTACGGCGTGGCAGGCTGCGGCGTGTCGGCGTAGCGCACCTGCGGTTTCTTGAATCGCATGGTCAGTTCTCCTTATGAATCGGAATCGCGCAGGCTCGGCCCCTGGCCGGAGCCGCCGCCATCGCCACCGCGCAGCGCGTGGGCGGTGGTGGTCGCGGCGTGGGTGAGTTGCTGGCGGCGATGCAGGCGCTTGGCCCAAGCGGGCTGTTCCTGTGTCTGCGCCGTAGCGGCGCCGGATGCGGCCTCGCCTGCGGCACCCTGACCGGATGCCGCGCCCGCGCCGCCATCGGCGGCAGCGCCGTTCCAGCCAGCGCGGAAGGGAGCGGCCATGCGTTGCCCGGCAGCGGATGCACGGGATGCAGCCGCACGTCCGGCGGACTGCGCGCCGGTCTTGGCGACGTTGCCCAAGCCCGCCATCGCGCCCTTTGCGCCGCCGCCAGCGGCGGCGGAGCCGGCCTGGAACGCCGATTTCGCACTGCCAGCCGCCGACGTGGCCGCACGCGCACCAGCGCCGGCCAGCTTGGCGGCAGCCGGTGCCATGCGCGCGCCAGCGGCCACGGCACCGCCTACGCCCGTCGCGGCAGCACCAACAGCCACCGCCGTCCCGGCTGCGCCGATGGCAGCGCCTGCCATCGCACCCGCGCCGAGCTGCGGCGCACCGGACACAAGGCCCGTGGCGATGCCAGGGCCGAAGATCCCCAGCGCCAGCAAGGTGAGCGAGGCCAGCATGATGACCAGTGCGTGGTCGAGCGACGGCTCATCGGGATGGACTTGGAACTGAGTGAACAGGCCCGAGCCGATACCGACGATCACGGCCAGCACCAGCACCTTGACGCCGGAGGCCACCACGTTGCCCAAGACCTTTTCGGCCAGGAACGAGGTCTTGTTCCAAAGCGCGAACGGCACCAGCACGAAGCCCGCGAGCGTGGTCAGCTTGAACTCGATCAGCGTGATGAATAGCTGGATCGCCAGCACGAAGAAGCAGAGCACCACGACCAGCCAGGCGAGGAACAACACCAAGATGGCATCGAGGTTCAAGAACACCTCGGGAAATCCCATCATGTCGTCGAGCTGGAGGAAGATCGGCCCGCCCGCGTCAAGGCCGGTTTTCGCCAGCCGGCCCGGCTGCAAGAAGTTCTCCATCGTGATGGCAGAGCCGGTGGCGGTGATGCCCAATCCCGCGAACGAGCGGAAGACGATGCTCGCCAGCCAGTTGAAGTTGTTGATGATGTAGGCGAAGGCGCCGACGTACAGCACCTTGCGCAGCAGCTTGGCGATCACGTCCTCGCCCTGGCCGGTGGCGTGGCTCATGGCCCAATACAGGCCGGCGATCGTCATGTCGATGACGATCAGCGTGGCCGTGAGGAACGCCACTTCGCCCCGCAGCAGCCCGAAACCCGAGTCGATGTAGGCGGAGAAGGTGTTGAGGAACTGGTCGATGATGGTCACGTCATTCATGGCGTGCCCTCCGGTTCGGTCGGCGGTGCCGGCGCTACGCCATCGGCTGGCTCATCGAAGCTCGGTGGGATCGACGGCAGGTCGGCCAGCGTCTGGTATTCATCTGGCCCGGCCTCGCCGGAAAAGAAGCGCCGTCGGAAGGCTTCGGCGGCGGCGCGACAAGCGTCCTCGCCCGTGGCCTGCCGGTCGGCCGCGCATTGCGCGCGCAATGCCTTGAGCCGCATGGGATCGGCGGCCAGGGCATCGACATGGTGGTCGGCCGGCTGCTCGCCGCAAGCGGCCAGCAGCACGACACCAAGGGCGAGGACGCATCGCATGGCGGCCTCCCGTCAGTTGCCGTAGAAATCCACGCGCTGCGGCGTGTACTGCGTGCCATCGCCCAGGAAACGTCGCCGCACCTCGCGGGCGCGCTCGGTGGCCGCCGCCTGCCGCGCCAGTTCCAGCGAGGCCGCACGATCCTGCGTGATCTGGAGCCGTTGCGACTGGATCGACTGCTTGGCCTGCAATGCCAGCAACTGGTTCATGGCCTGCATGGCTTGCAACGCACCTTGAGCCGACTGGCTCTTGCCCACGAGATCGGCCAGCACGCTTTCGTCTTCGCCCAGGTTATGCGACACCTGGGCCTGCATCTGCATCGTGGTCTGCAAGCCGTTGAGGGTGTTCTTCCAACGCACCTGCGCGTCGCGGTACATCTGGTCGCCGCTCACCGTGGCGGCGTACTGCTCGGGATACAGGCGCGCGAACTCCCGATCCAGATTCGTCACGTCGTAGGCCAAGCCGCGAGCCTGGGCGATCAGCCGCTCGGTCGTCGCCAGATTGGCGCGCAACTGGCCGACCACGCTGGACGGCAGGCTGGCGAGGTTGCGCGCCTGGTTCATCAGCATCTGCGCTTCGTTCTGAAGCTGCTGGATCTGGTTGTTGATCTGCTCCAGCGTGCGGATTGCAGTCAGCGTGTTCTGCACGAGGTTCGTGGGGTCGATCACCACCCATTGCGCATGGGCGGTGGCAGTGCAAAGCATGGCCGCGATGGCGGCGGCGATAAGGCGCTTCTTCATGGCAGGTTCTCCTGGGGTTGGTCAGCGAGGGAACCCGGCGCGAGGCCGGGGAACGAGGGCAGCAGGTCGGCCGCCCAATCGAGGCCGCGATGGCGCAGCCAGGCGCCCGCGAAGCCGGGTACGCCGGCATCCAGCAGCACGCGGTCTATGTCGCGCTGGTCTTGCGGCGTGGATGCGCCCGCGAAGGCCAGCGCCGCCGGCCCCAGGTCGAGGTCGAACAGGCGGTTGCCGAGGCGGGATTGGTAGTAGTAGTCGCGCTTGGGCTGCGCGGTGGCGACGATTTCGATCTGCCGCTTGTTGAGGCCGAAGCCCTCGTAGATCGTGCGAATCTGCGGTTCGGTGGCCTGCGGGTTGGGCAAGAAAATCCGACTCGCGCAGCTCTCGATGATCGCGGGCGCGATGCTCGAATCCTTGATGTCGGCGAGGCTCTGCGTGGCGAAGATGACGCTGACGTTCTTCTTGCGCAGCGTCTTGAGCCACTGGCGGATACGCGCGGCAAACGCCGGGTCATCGAGGAACAGCCAGGCTTCATCGAGGATCAGCAGCGTGGGCGCACCGTCGAAGCGTTCATCGAAACGCGCAAAGAGGTAATGCAGCACGGCCATGACGGCGGCCTTGCTGTGCATCACCTCTTCCATCTCGAAGCACTGCACGTCGGCCATGCCCATCCGATCGTGATCGGCGTCCAGCAGCTTGCCGTGGGCGCCGCCGAGCACGTAAGGCGACAGCGCCTGCCGCAGCGCGTTCGATTGCAGCAGCACGGAAAGCCCCGTCATCGTGCGCTGCTCCAGCGGCGCACCGGCGAGACTTCCCAGCGCCGACCAGATGGCCGCTTTCTCATCGGGGCCGACCGCCACGCCTTCGTGCAGCAAGCGGCCTTCGATCCATTCAGCGGCCCAGGTGCGGTAGCCCTCGCGGTCGATGCGCGCGAGCGGCTGGAAGGCGATTTCGCCATCCGTGCCCAGGTCGTAGTGTTCGCCGCCCAGGCCGAGGATGGCGGCCCGCATGGAGCGGCCCATGTCGAAGGCGAAGATGCGCGAGCCGCGATAGCGGCGGAACTGCATCGCCAGCGTGGCGAGCAAGACCGACTTGCCCATGCCGGTCGGGCCTGCGACCAGCGTGTGGCCCACGTCGCCGATGTGCGTCACCAGCCGGAACGGCGTCGCGCCATCGGTGCGCGTGACGATCAGCGGCGGGCCGTCGAGGTGGTCGTTCTTCTCTGGCCCGGCCCATACCGCCGACACCGGCATCATGTGCGCCAGGTTCAGCGTCGAGACGATGGGCTGGCGCACGTTCGCATAGGCGTTGCCAGGGATCGAAGACAGCCAGGCATCCACGGCATTGAGCGTTTCGGGGATGGTGACGAAGCCCCGGCCCTGGATGGCGCGCTCCACCATGCGCAGCTTCTCGTCTGCGACGGCGGCGTCCTCGTCCGTGACGGTGACGGTCGCCGTCAGATAGCCGAAGGCAACTTGATCGCTGCCCAGCTCCTGCAAGGCAGCGTCGGCGTCGGCGGCCTTGTTGTTGGCGTCGGTATCGACCAGCGGGCTTTCCTGCTGGAAGATCGTTTCGCGTAGCAGCGCGATGACGTTCTTGCGCTTGGCGAACCACTGGCGGCGCAGGCGGGCGAGTTCTCTTTCCGCCTCGGCTTTGTCGAGGCAGAGAAAGCGCGTGCTCCAGCGGTACGCAAAGCCAAGGCGGTTGAGGTCGTCCAGAATCCCCGGCCAGGTCGAGGTCGGGAAGCCCCGCACCGACACCACGCGCAGGTGCTGGTCGCCCAGCATGGGCGCCAGGCCACCGACCAGCGGCGAGTCGGTCAGCAGCGCGTCGATGTGGAACGGCACTTCGGGCACGCCGACGCGATAGCGCCGCGTCGAGATGGTCGCGTGCAGGTAGGTCAGCGTCTGCGCGTCATCGAGCCAGTCAATCTCCGGCATCACGCCGTCGAGCAGGTCAAAGACGCGATCCGTTTCCGCGACGAAGGCTTGCAGCCGCTCGCGCCAGTCCACGCCATTCGTCGGCGTGTTCTCGTAGAGCATCTTGGCTGCACGGGCGCGGGATTCTTCCGGCGGCAGGTAAAGCAGCGTCAGGTGATAGCCGCTCTCGAAGTGATTGCCCGATTCCTCGAAGGCGGCCCGGCGTTCTTCCTCCACCACCCAGGAAAGCGGCTCGGGAAACTCCGAGTGCGGATAATCGGCCGCAGGCCGACGCTCGGCTTCGATGAACAGCGCCCAGCCCGATCCCATGCGGCGCAGCGCGTTGTTCAACCGTGCCGACGTGGCGATCAGCTCGCCTTGCGTCGCGCTGTCGAGGTCAGGCCCGCGAAACCGGGCCGTGCGCTGGAAACTGCCGTCCTTGTTCAAGACGACGCCCGGCGCGACCAGCCCGGCCCAGGGCAGCCAGTCGGCAAGCAAGGCCGGCCGCTGGCGGTATTCGGCGAGGTTCAGCATCGCGGCGTCCTCCCCTCACACGTCCAGCAGCGGGCGATGCTTGATGTGCCGGGCGAACACGGCCATGAACTGCGGATCGACGCGCGCACCCCACACCGCCAGCGAATGGCCGACGATCCAGAACACCACGCCGGGAATCCACAGTTGCAGGCCCAGGCCGACAGCGGCGGCCAGCGTGCCGTTGGCGATCGCCACGGTTCGCGGCGCACCGCCCAGCAGAATCGGCTCGGTCAGCGAGCGATGCAGCGGTACCTCGAAGCCGTCCGCGAAGGTGTCGGGGGCACTCATACGACGGCCCCGCCGGAGAAGCTGAAGAACGACAGGAAGAAGCTCGAAGCCGCGAAGGCGATGGACAGACCGAAGACGATCTGGATCAGCTTGCGGAATCCGCCGGACGTGTCGCCGAAGGCGAGCGCGAGGCCCGTGGCGATGATGATGATGACCGCGACGATGCGCGCCACCGGCCCTTGAATCGACTCCAAGATCGACTGCAAGGGGCCTTCCCACGGCATCGAGGAACCGGCGGCCTGCGCGGTTCCGGCCAGGAACAGCAGCAGCGCGGCCAGCAGCAGCCCTTGCCCCGCAGGGCGGGCCAGGCAGCGCAGCCGCGCAAGACGCAAAGCCGGATGTGCAGAAAAACGGAAAGCAGGAACGTACATCTGCGTCATGGCAGTTCTCCAAGTGAGTGAGGGGATGGGGAAGTCGCCGCAGCGGGTGCGGCATCGGGAAGTGGCGGCAGCTCGGGAAACGGCGTTTCCAGCGCGTCCGCCAGTTGGTAGCCCACGCCGTCGAAGCCGACGACGCGGGCGATGCTCTCGATGCGGCGCTTGCGCCCGCGCCCGGCGATGTGGATCACCACGTTGACCGCCTCGGCGATCAGCGCACGCGGCGGGTTCACCGCCACTTCGAGAATCAGTTGCTCCAGGCGCAGCAGCGCGCCGAGCGCGGAGCCGGCATGGATCGTGGCGATGCCGCCGGGGTGGCCCGTGCCCCACACCTTGATGAGATCCAGCGCCTCGGCGCCGCGCACCTCGCCGACGACGACGCGATCAGGGCGCAGGCGCATGGACGAGCGCACCAGTTCGGTCATCGACACCACGCCTGCGCGGGTGCGCAGCGGAACGTGGTCGCGGGCCGCGCATTGCAGTTCCACCGTGTCTTCGAGCACCAGTACGCGGTCGCCGGTGGCGGCGATTTCGGCGAGCAAAGCATTGGCGAGCGTGGTCTTGCCGCTGCTGGTGGCGCCGGCGATCAGCACGTTCTGCCGCTCGCGAACGGCGCGAACGAGAAAGCCCGCTTGCGCGCTGGTCATCATTCTGTCGATGACGTACCGCTCCAGCGGGATCACGCCGATGGCGCGCTTGCGCAGCGCGAAGGCCGGCCCCGGCGCTGCCGGCGGCAAGATGCCCTCGAAGCGTTCGCCCGTTTCGGGCAACTCGGCGGATAGCAGCGGCTGGCCGCGATGGACTTCCGCGCCGACGTGGGCCGCGACGAGGCGGATGATTCGCTCGCCGTCCGCCTCGGGCAGTTCCACGCCCATCGGCGCGCGTCCACTAGAAAGCCGATCCACCCAAAGGGTGCGATCGGGGTTCAGCATCACCTCCACCACGTCCGGGTCTTCGAGCGCGGCGGCGATCAGCGGCCCCATCGCCGTGCGCAGCATCTGGATGCGGCGGTCGAACGACGTGGCGGACATGGATTGGGGAACGGCGCTCATGACGCACGCTCCTGCGCTTTGGCGACTACCGCCGCGTCCTCCATCCGCATCGGGTCGGGGTGCAGTTCCTCCACCACATCGCGCACCAGGCTGCGCCCGCGCATCAGGTGGCGGCCAAGCTGCTCGGTGAACTGCTCGAAGCGTGCCTTGCCTTGGGCGCGGGCGGCTTCTTGGTGCGCCTCGGGAACCGGCGTGCTGACGGTCAGGTAGTAGCGGATGAACAGCGCCAGCGTCTCGATGGCGATGTTCTGGTCGCGCTCCATGCGCTCGGCCTGGCGAGACAGGCGATCAAGGCGCTTGGCGATGGCGGCCTCGCGCTGGTCGGCGGCATCGGGCGACAGCCACGAGGCGAGCGCCGCCGCGACGATGGACGACTTGGACACACCTTTCTTGGCGGCCAGCTCATCGAGCCGCTTGGCGTGCTCCGGCTGGATAAAGAGGTTCAGGCGGTAGTGGCTCATAGCTCGATTCCGTCGTTGGGGTCGAGGGAAGCCAGCCGGGCCGTGCGCTGCATGGCTGGATCGAGCTGGCGCGGAAGGGGAAGCGGCAAGTCGTCGTCGTCATCGAGCAGCCCAAGGTCGGCCGTGGGCGCGGCCAATTCGGGGTCGTAGGCGACGGCCTCAGTTAGTTCGGGCTGGCGGCGCGGGCCACCGTCGTCGGCCGAACCCAAGTTCTCCAGGCCATCGGCGGATGCCGTGGCCGGCGCAGGGGGTGCAGCAGGAATCACCAGCCCGCTCCAGTCGTCGGCGCGGGCCGGCGGCGCGTCGGCGTACTGCCCATCCGCCGGCGTGGGCGGTGGCAGCACGCGGCGCTTGAAATTGGCGTCCGCGTAGTAGCGCAGCTTCTTCGCCTTGATCGGCGCGACGCTGGACACCATCACCACCGCCTCGTCAGGCGGAAGCTGCATCACCTCACCCGGCGTCAGCAGCGGGCGCGCTGTTTCCTGCCGCGACACCATCAAGTGGCCGAGCCACGGGGCCAATCTGTGGCCGGCGTAGTTGCGTTGCGCGCGCAGCTCGGTGGCGGTGCCCAGCGTTTCGGAGATGCGTTTGGCGGTGCGCTCGTCGTTGGTGGCGAACGTCACGCGCACATGGCAGTTGTCGAGGATGGAGTGGTTTTGCCCATACGCCTTGTCGATCTGGTTGAGCGACTGCGCGATCAGGAAGCTGCGGATGCCGTAGCCCGCCATGAAGGCCAGCGCCGTCTCGAAGAAGTCCAGGCGCCCCAGCGCCGGGAACTCGTCGAGCATCAGCAGCAGCTTGTGGCGGCGCGCGATGCCATCGGAACCATCGAGCGATTCGGTGAGGCGCCGCCCGATCTGGTTGAGGATCAGACGAATGAGCGGCTTCGTCCGCGATATGTCCGAAGGCGGCACCACCAGATACAGCGATACCGGATGCTCGGCCGCGATCAGGTCAGCGATGCGCCAGTCGCAGCGCGACGTGACTTCGGCCACCGTGGGATCACGGTAGAGGCCGAGGAACGACATGGCGGTGCTCAACACGCCGGAACGCTCGTTGTCCGATTTGTTGAGCACTTCGCGCGCCGCCGAGGCCACGACCGGATGCGGCCCATCGCCCAGGTGGGGCGTGGTCATCATCCGGTGCAAGGTCAGCTCGAACGGGCTGGCCGGGTCGGAGAGGAAGTTGGCGACGCCGCGCAGCGTCTTGTCTGCACCCGCGTAGAGCACGTGCAGGATGGCCCCGACCAGCAGCGCGTGCGAGGTCTTCTCCCAATGGTTGCGCTTCTCCAGCGCGCCTTCGGGATCGACCAGAATGTCCGCGATGTTCTGCACGTCGCGCACTTCATGCGCACCGCGCCGCACCTCCAGCAGCGGGTTGTAGGCTGCCGACTTCGCATCGGTTGGGTTGAACAGCAGGCAATGCGAGAAACGTGAGCGCCAGCCTGCGGTGATCTGCCAGTTCTCGCCCTTGATGTCGTGGATGACGGCCGAGGCCGGCCAGGATAGGAGCGTCGGCACCACCAGGCCGACACCTTTACCCGAGCGCGTGGGCGCGAAGGTCAGGACGTGTTCTGGGCCTTCGTGACGGAGGTACTGCCGATCATGCTGGCCCAGGAACACGCCGGCAGGCTGCGTGAGGCCGGCCTGGCGAATGTCCTGCGCGTTCGCCCAGCGCGCAGAGCCGTAGGTCGTGACCAGGCGCGCTTGACGCGAGCGCCATACCGACATGGCAATGGCGACGACCACCGCGACCATGCCGCTGGCGCCGGCAATGGCACCGCCGGTGTCGAAGACCTCCGGCGCATAGGCACCGAAGAAGAACCACCACTCAAACAGCTTCCACGGGTGGTAGATCGGCCTGCCAAGAAGATCGAACCAGGGCGAGCCAAGGCGTAGCTGATAGCCAAGGGCGGCTGCTGTCCATTGTGTGGCGCCCCACACGCCGGCGATCACGATGCCGAATACCACGGCAATCTGACCGAACAGCACGTTCGTCCCTTGCATGACCTAGCCTCCGATTTCTCCTGCGCTTTTTCCTCATGGAAAGCGCGGCACAAGGACGTGCCGCAAGCGTCAGAATCGGTGCCGGGTCAGTGCCGGTCAAAGACCGTTTAGAGCAGAAAGGTCGAGGAAAAAGAAAGAATGAGTGCGGTGGCGAGCCAAAGAAAAACGCCGCAAGCGCGGGCGCATTGCGGCGTGTCGAGAAAAAAAGTGAAGGCGAATCGGCGAGCGACCAACAGTCAGAACTTTGGCGACTCTTTCGGCGGTGTATAGGGCGTTTCGCCGTCCCCATAGAATCGCTTGCGCGTGGCTTCCGCCACTCGATTGCAGAGCACGTCTCCCACCTTGGGGCGGTCGGTTTTGCACTGCTGGCGCAGTTCTTTAAGCCGTTCGGGATTGGCCGCCAGTTCTTCCACCGTTGCAATATCCGCCTCCGACGTATTGGCCTTCTGAGGCACCTCAGATTGGCCGCAGGCAGTCAAGGCGACACCTAGCAACAGCGGAACGATCTTCTTCATGGCACAGCTTCCTCGGGTGGATTGGGGCGGTGGCCCATTGCGGATCGAGGGGTATCAGGTACTTCGATGGCTTGCACGCGCTCAATAAAGCGAGCCAATACATCTGAGGGTTCGCCTTCGGTGTGAAGCAGGTAGGTCGTCAATGGTGGCACGCGCGAAGCCAGTGGTCGCGCTACGACACCTGGTTCACGGCTCGCAGCAATATGAGTCGCGCCCGTCAGTGCTAACGCAAAGCCAGCCGATACCAGCGCCATCATTAAATTGCCAGTAGCAACCCGTTCAGCAATCAGCGGCTCCATGTCTGCCTGACGTAACACTCTATCAACGTGCTTTGCGTGACCTTCGCAGATCTGCGGATCGCAGAGGACCAACGGATAGCGCAATAGCTCATCCAAAGGTATTCGCTTGTGAGCCAGAAGTGGGTGTCGGGCCGGCACTGCCACCATAAGCGCATCGCTCCACACAGGTATTGCCACAATTCCATCGCCGACTTCATCGGACTGCGCGAAGCCGACGTCATACAAATCATTTTGAAGGCCTTTTATCTGTTGCGAAAGCGTCACCTCAAAAAACCGGAGTTCAATTTCCGGCTCTTCTTGCCGACAGAGCGCAAGCAATATCGGTAGACGCGACGGTGTGATGCCATCCGATAACGCAATGCGCAGTTGTCCCTGGAAGCCGTTGGCGACAGCCTTGACACTGTCCTGGGCTTGTTGAAAGGCAGCCATCACCCTGTATGCGCTCTCCAAAAAAAGTTGACCCACGCGAGTCAATCTAGTGCTGCGCGTGGTACGTGAGAAGAGTGTCACCCCCAACTCTTCTTCTAGTTCTTTTATGGCTCGCGATAGCGGCGATTGCTCGATATGCAGTCTTTCCGCGGCACGGGCAAAATGCAGCTCTTCGGCTACGGCAATAAAGTACCTAAAATGCCTAAGATCCATACAAGCCCGCCGTAGGGAATCGCGCCCTGAGGTCATTCGTATCAGTCAAGCCTTGCAACCTGCTCTTCTATTTGCCGCTCAAGGCTTCACGTCACACGGGCTTGATCGTCATAAGGGCAGCTACTGCCAAGAAGAGCGCCGGCTTTACGCTGGATATCAAAATCCCGCCCAGCCGCCCTGGTACGTGTCGGCGCATTTGGCTTTCCAGCCACTCACTTCTTCTTGATTTGCCGGCTACCAATCCAAGCGCAATGAGAGTTAATGACGCAATTAACCAAGGTGACGCCATTATTTCCCAGCCAATCACGCTCACCAGCGCAAAGCCAGATAGGGTCAGCGCGATTCCGCTGATGGATATCATTCGACTAATTAGAGTCGTTGCCCTTTGCCAATCTGCCGAGGCCATTTTTGGTCGCGTATATGCCAGCACCGGAAGCGCCATCATGCTCCCGACAGAAACTATCGCCATCAAGACGTGAATGGTTTTAATTGATAAGTACACAAAACTACTCCTTGGCTACATCCCAATAATCTCCGCCCTGACCGACGCGAGCTATTTCATCAAATGCAGCCGCCTCGCCGGGAAGAGTGTGTGATTTGAATTTATTTGTATCCGGGTACTCCACAATGTCGATTGTTGGGTTAGTGCCTATGGCTATGTAACGCAATTCTTCGGTGCCGTCGTTGCGAATTTGATGCGCTGTTTCTGGGCCGCCGGCATGACATGAAATGAAATCGCCCTCGCGAATTGGATATGCCTTTTCCCCGTAGCGGAGCACTCCGCTACCAGAAATAATGAAGAAAAGCTCGTCGCTTCCTCTATGCGAATGAAAGGGAAAAGCGCATTTCCCGGGCGCAAGAACGAGCAAGTTGGCACCGAGTCTGCTGCTACCAGGCGTGCCGGCTAAGCGGGCCAACCGTGGCTCATAGCAAACGGCGCCTGCGCCCGTAGGTGCGTAGGGCGCCGGAAGAGGTTCGGGCTCAAGATTGAAGACATTGACAATTACAGACATGGCACGTTTGCTCACGAAAATAGTTATGTTGCCGGGTAAACCAGAAGATTGATACTGTTAAGATTGAACCTCTTACTAGACAGTTTTGTTCACCATGCCTGTACCCTACTGGGACGACCAGCGCATCTTGCTTGCGGTGCTAAGAGCGGGCAGCCTTCTGGGCGCTGCTCGCGTTCTTGGCGTAAGCCAGCCGACAATTCGAAGGCGCATTGAAGCCCTAGAAATCGCCTTGGGGGTAGCGCTTTTTACTCGCTGCGCTGCCGCGGTTGTACCCACACAGACAGCACTCGACCTTGTTCCCCATTTAGAGGCTATGGAACGAGCGTCTTCCGCTTTTCAACGTGGGGTCAGTGCAGACGCCAATGCACTTGCAGGCACTGTTCGCCTTGCAGCCAGCGAACTGTTGGGTGTCGAACTTCTTCCCACTATGCTGGAGTCATTGCGGACAGATCACCCTATGCTGTCGATCGAGTTGGCACTTTCTGATCGAGTCGAGGATTTGATCGAGCACGAGGCTGATATAGCCATTAGAACCGTAAAGCCGACTCATGATTCTTTGATTGCTCGACGTCTTGGAGTTTCCAAAGTCGGCCTCTATGCTAAGCCTGAATTTCTTGAGGCAAACGGAGAGCCAAGGAGCCTTGAGCAGCTCCGGGAGTGCCCATTGATTACGCCAGATAGAGCATCAGACGACTGGGCAACTCTTTTGCAGCTCGGATATCCATCTCATAGTCCGAAAGTAGTCCTCAGGGCTGACAATCATTTAGCACAGTTGGCAGCGGTTCGATCAGGTCTTGGCATAGGGCCGTGCCATAGCATGCTTGCCAAGCGTTATCAGCTCACCCGTGTGCTTGAGCAGGATTTCAACCTGGATGTAGATGTGTGGATTGCAATGCCTGAAAGCTCGCGAAATATAGCGCGAGTAACAGCGGTATTCAGATGTCTAGCTAACGCAATGAGTGACCTTCTTGCGGAGAGCTAACATAGAATTGCGAAAACCAATTCCACAGCGGATGAAAATACCCTAATCAACTCTAACCTCAAACCCAAGAGCTTGAGCAACAATTATTGTTTGGTCGATCGTAATAATTGCGCCTTTAAGCTGAACGTTTTCCGGCTCCAAAGAACTCAGATCACTTCCTCTAAGGTCACATTCGGAAAAATCCGCACTATGCAGCCAAGCACCCGATAAGTCTGTGTCGCGAATTGTTCCACCTTGGCATCTTGCCCCTGTGAGGTCGGCCTCCCTCAACCTGATACCCAAGAGCGATGCTCGGCTCAAATCGGCACCGGGTAATCCCACAAAGCCCCAATCGCCTCCGATGACTTGCATGTGGTGAAATTGGCAGTCATCAAACATGCTGCCCAAGAGTTTACATTCCAAGAACTTGCTGTCGAAGAAATTGCACGACACAAACGTGCAATTTACAAAAGCGCTGTCTTTGTGGATCGATGCGTTAAAGCGTGCTCGCCGGAAGGTACATTCATTAAAGACGCAGCCACTGGACTGCACTTCAGTTAAGTCAATGTCGACAAAAAGCGTATTGCTATATTCTTTTCTTAGCAACTCTTGCCCATACCAATCTGCGCCCGAAATCCTTTCGCTAGTTGGGGGCGCAGGCTCTCCATATTTTCTATCCGCCATTATCGGGTTCCGTTTCTTTTTCTAGCAAATGTGCAATTTGTGTGGATAGGTTCTGCCCTGACGCGACAATTGATTTATCCCCAATCGTGAAATTTCCTGATTCTGCATTAGTGACCAATGCGCCGGCCTCTTCAGCCAAAAGCGCACCTGCCAGCCAGTCCTCTACGTCACCATCCATAGACCAGTAGGCGTCGAGTCTTCCCGCCGCAACATATGCAAGCTGAAGTGATGACGACGCCATAATCCGTAAGGAAAACACAGCCGGGACGACCTTCTGTATAGACGCAATGGTCGCGTCGGTTGCATCCCTTCCGTCGAATTTAAAAGATGGCATCGTCGTAGCGACAACTGCGGCTTCAAGCAGCTTTCGATCTGACGATCTAATTTCTCTTCCATTCAGTGACGCCTGTTCGCCTTTGACCGCTGTGAACATTTCGTCCAGGACAGGATCGTAGACAAAAGCAGCCCTGGTTTCTCCATTCACTACCAGCGCGAGAGACGACGACCACAACGGGAGACCCATAAGATAATGGTATGCGCCGTCAATTGGATCATAGATCCAGGACGCCCCGGAACCCGAGCCGTTGCTGAACGACGCACCTGTGCGCTCAGAATATCCCCAAGAAATATCCGGGTATGCCTCTGCCAGTGCGGTCTTGAGTAAAGAGCACGCCCGAGAGTTGGCTTCTTTGACGTAGGAAATCATTCCCCCTGCATCTCGAAGGTTTCTTTCTGCTGGATTTTCTCTTAGTAGTTGAGTAACCGTTTTTAGGTGCTGGCTGCACAAATCCATATCCAGTTGCATAGCATTTTCCAACTATTCGCAGGACGTCCATGATCGCTCCGAACGATGTTGCCTGATACACTCACTGGGTCAATAAGTATGCGTATCGGGCCAAAAGATGCTATCCACTGGTGGTTCACGCGTTGGCGAGGACGTCTTGTTTTCCCTAAGCCATCAAACACAGGTCTCCGATGTGGAGATGCCCCCGCACACTCACCGCGAAGGTCAACTCTACGTGGTGGCAGAAGGCTCAATGATTGTCGCAACAGCCCATGAAACGTGGCTAGTAGCGCCTGGGCAAATTGGGTGGATACCACCCGAGGTGACACACAGCGCACGTGTTCACGGGACAATGTCAGGCTGGGTGGGCCATCTTGCCCCTGAGCTATCTTTGGACCTCCCTGGCCGGCCGACGGCCTTCAGGCAAAGTGCCTTATCAGCCGCAATCCTTGAAAGATTGCCTGGGAGCGGAGTGTCCACCGCGAGCGACAAACGTGAGCTTCGTCTGCTAGAGGCCCTCGTCGATGAGTTGGGTTTGCTCCCGCCCCAGCCTATGTGCTTGCCGTACCCTAAGACTTCTAGGCTCGCGGATATCGCAAGAAAAATTATTGATGACTTGGCAGTAGCAAATTCTCTTGACGACATGGCCGCGCTAGCATTCATGTCCAGGCGAAGTCTCACGCGCCAGTTTCGGGCGGAGACTGGGATGTCAATCGTGGAGTGGCGTGATGCCGCTCGCATGCAGCGGGCTGTGCAATTGTTGGCAGCGGGGCATAGCGTGACCAGCATCGCGTATACGCTCGGATACGATGGAGCAAGCAGATTCATAGATAAATTCAGTGCAACTTTCGGCGTCACACCGAAGCAGTTCTCCCTTAGATCCATCAGAAATCCGCTGCGCGAAGATGCTGATTGATGCTTACGTCACGCTAAACCACGCTCCCGGCCAAATCCCCAAGACACTCCACCGTTGCGCACGGTGGCGGTGAGTTGCTGTCCCAGCCTTTGTTCGATTATTGGTTTCCACGGCACCAGGCTGAACCCCATGCCGTCATCGAGCATGGCGTAGCGTCCGCTGGCGAGCATGACGGAGCGCCGGTAGATGCCAGCCACGCGCTGGCCGTCGGACACGGGCCGATGCTCCAGGCCGGTGTCGGCGGCAATGTCCTTCGCGGCCTGCGCCAGCTCCCGGTTGCGCAGCGTGCCCAGCAGGTTGCGCGCCAGGATCACGCGCTGCCCGCGCCGCTCGGCCAGCCCCTGTTCGGCCAGGAAGTCGGCGCGCTGCTGCATCGCCTGCTTGGCCTCACCACCAAAGCCCAGGTCGCCCAAGCCCGAGCCGCCGTCGATCAACTGCTGATCCAGCCAGGTCGCGCCGATGACGCGGGCCTGCCGCTCGATGGGCAGGTGCGATTTCAGCTCCACAGCCACGCCGCCCAGGCGCTGCGCGTCGTAGCGGCGGCCCTGCTCGGGCAGGTCGTCCGGCACTTTCCATAGCCCTTCGGCCACGCGCTCGACGATGCCCGCCCGGCGCAGGGCTTCCAGCCGGCGGACGTGGGCTGCGACGACTTCCTGCGGGTCGCGGCCCGGCGCGGCCTGCCCCTGCGCGATGGCGAGGTGATGGTCGGTGCGGTACAGGCCATCGCTTGCCAGTGCGGTGATGTTCTTGTCGGCCGCGCGCACGTCAGCCGATCCCTTCACCTCCACCACGGCACCGGTTGGATAGTTCGCCAGCTCGTCGCGGGCGTTGAGTGCAACGTAATGGGCCTTGCCGTCCACGCCGTCGATGACCAGATAGCCCCGGTCGCGCAGCTCGTCGGCCAGCCCCTTCGCGACCACGCGACCGAGAATGGTTCGGCCATCGTCTCCCGGCTCGAACACCGCCAGCTCGCGCGGCTCGCCGCGCATGGCCCGCTGCATGGTGCGGATGATGTCGCCACGCTCGCCCAGGGCGCGCAGCGTCTTTTCGGCATCGGAATGGACAGCCCAGGTGCCGGGCTGCATCTCGTCGGCCAGACCCAGGCGCTGCAAGCGTTGCAGCCGGCCGATCAGCAGCAGGCGCTGGCGTTGCAGCCGCGGTTCGTTGAACCGTTCGATCTGCACTCGGACATCCTCGCCGGCTTCGCGTTGCAGCGTGCGATCCAGGCTTGTCCATCGCTCCTGCTCTACCTCGCGCTGCAAGGTCTGCTGGATCTCCAGCTCGGTACGCGGCCCCAGCCATTCGGTCGCCAGCTCGGCGGCGCGATGGCGGAAGCCATCGGCGATGTAGTCGCCCGCGATGATGAGGTCTTTGCCGGTGTCGTCGCGCCCGCGCACGACGATGTGCGTGTGCGGGTTGTCGGTGTTCCAGTGGTTGACGGCCACCCAATCGAGGCCCGTACCCAAGTCGGCCTCCATGCGGCCCATGAGGTGCCGCGTATAGGTGCGCAGGTCTTCCAGCTCCGCGCCATCCTCGGCCGAGAGGATGAAGCGGAAATGGTGTCGGTCATCGGCGCAGCGTTCCTTGAAGGTGTCGAGGTCGGCGGCATCGGTCTGCGGCCCGTAGGCTTGGCCCGGCTCGCCATCGCGGCCCACGCCATCGCGCTCGATGTAGCGCAGGTGCTTGGCGAGCGACTGCGGGCTGACCTGGCGCTGGTTGACCAGCAGGGTCTTGATGGTCACGCGCCGCGACATGGGCGTCAGCTTCGCCCCGGCGAAGCGCGCCGCCGTGTGGCCGCGCCCCAGGCGCGAGCCGGGCCGCTGGCCAGTGCCCCTCCCGGTGCCCCCAGCCGTCCCAGGACGGCGCACCGAGGACTTGCCGCTGCTGGCCTTGCCTGCCTGCTGGAGCACCTTGGAAACGAAGCCCTGGCCTCGGTTCTTCGGGGCATTGGGGCGGATGCGGAAATCGTCGTCGCGGCGGTCGGTCATGGCTGCGCTCCCTGCAAGCTCTGGCGCGCCCGGTCGTGCGAAGCACGCGGATATGCCTGCATTGGCGCGGGCCTCGCGCCCCACACGGCACGGTGGCGAAGCCGCTCCGTGCCGCGCCACCCCCATGTGCAGACAGGCTTTCGACGCGGCCCGGTGCCGCGTCCTTTTGTCTTGCCTTCCGCTTTTGCCCTTCGCTGGCGCTCCGGGCAGCGGCGGCCCGGCGGCGCTGCGCGAGCAGCCAGCGCGCCGGCGAACGCGCGAACAAGCGCGATGAGGGCCGCAGGCCGGGCGCGTTCGAGGCAAGACGCCTGCACATGGGACGGCTGCGCCGGAGGCAGCGTGAAGTGCGGTAAGAATGCACCCGCACTGCACGCGCGACGACACGCCGACGAACAGCAGAACGTCACGCCCGATGGCACGACAAGATGCACGGCAACGTGCAGCGAGTCGGCGGCCATCATGGGCGTGACTCCAGCCAGACCGGATGCGCCACGCCGATCACGGCGGATGCGCTGACCGGCCCGAAATACCGGCTGTCGAACGACGCCGGGTTGGTCACACTCAAGAGGAACAGTTCGCCGGGTTCAAGGCGGCGGCATTGCTGCCAGGATGGCAGCGGCCGGCGCCAGCGGTCAGCGGGCAGCACGGCGGCCGAAGGCACGCTGTCGATGCGGACAACGCGGCCAGTGATGCACACCTCCTGCGGCGCGACGGCGCCCACACGCTTGAGCAGCGGCACGCGCGCCGGCAGGTAGCCGCGCTGCGCAGCCAGCGCGGCGGCATCTGGCGGCAGCGTGGTCAGGACGATGCTGCCTACGGACAAAGGACGTGGCAGCGAGCCGGTGCCGTGCTCCTGTGGATCGACGCGATACCAGCCTACCGCCACGCTGTCGGACGGGTTGTAGATCAGACGCGGCATCGGATGCACGAAGGACGCCCAGGCCAGCGCCGCGAGGCCACAGGCGGACAGACCCGCCAGTACGAGGCGGGCGCGCAGGCGCGAGCGAGGACGCGGCGCGGTGCCGGCAGTCGAAACAGCGGTCATGGCATCGCCCTCCCGGTCAGCCAGGCGGCGTGCCGTTCGGCCGTGTATTCGGGCAGAGACAAGCGCGCAGCGAGCCGGTTGGCGAGCGTGCGCCAGTACGCGGGCGAGACAGCGGCGGGTGCGATGCCCAGCACCTCGATGGCGTCGATGCGCTCCAGCACGGCGCGCACCTGGTTCTCGCCCTCGGCGTGCAGCAGCAGGCGCGCGCCCGGCTGGACGCCGGGGATGCGCTGCGCCGCGTCCAGCGGCGTGCATGCCTGCATCACCATGAGCTGCCAGCGCACGGTGCCGTAGTCGTTGGCCTGCCAGCGGATGCGGCAGAACATGGCGCCCGGCAGGAACACGGCGCAGCGCCGCCAGCGGTCGAGCTGGTGCGTGCGCGCAGGTTCGCCGAAGCGCAAGTAGAGCTTGAAGCGTGGTTCGATGTAGGCCAGCGCCACGCGCGTCAGCGGCGCGCTGGCCGGCCGGCCGGAAGGTGCTGCGAGCGCAGCCGTGGCCGCGCCAGCGGCAGGCGAAGCGGATGCGGTCATGGAGTGTTCTCCCTGCGGTGTTCTGGAAACTCGCGCTCCAGCAGGCCGCGCAGCAGATCGGCCACGGTCACGCCTTGCGTGAAGGCCGACACCTTGATGCGCGCCCGCATGGCGGGCGTGATGTCGAGGGTCAGGCGAGCCGTGTAGAGGTCGCCCTTGCCCAGCGCATCGGCGTCGCCTTGGCGAATCCACGCCTCGGCGTGCGGATTCGCGGGCGGACGCGCGCCGATGCCGACGCGCTTGGCCGTGCGTTTGCTGTTCGGTGGCGGCTTCGTTGTCATGCCGGCCACCACAGCAGTTCGTCCACCAGCGCGGTGATTTCGCGCGCGGCGGCGCTGTCCGGCGCCGTCTCGCGTGCAAGCCGGCCAGCGGCAACGCTGTCGGCGAACACGATGCGCTGATGCACTTCCGCGTGCAGCGCAGGAAGCGGCTGGTCGGCCAGCGCCTGGCGCGCTTCGCGCCCGATCACGGTGGTACTGACGCGCCGATTGATGACGAAGGCCGCGCGCAGCGCAGGCCGGAACACCTGCGCCTCGCGAATCAGCGCCACCATCTCGGCGCTGGCCCACAGGTCGTAGGGGCTGGGCTGCACGGGGATCAGCACGTGCTCAGCCGCCAGCAGCGCGGAGCGTGCCAAGGCGGCGATGCGCGGCGGCCCGTCGATGACGACGTGATCGGCCCGCCTGGCGAGTTCTGGCGCTTCCTGATGCAGCGTTTCACGCGCAAGACCCACGGCGCTGAACAGCCGTGGCAAGCCTTGCTGGCTTCTGCGCTGTGTCCAGTCCAGCGATGAACCCTGCGGGTCGGCGTCCAGCAGAACGACGTGTTGGCCGCGCATCGCCAGCTCGCCGGCGATGTGGGTGGCGAGCGTGGTCTTGCCCACGCCGCCTTTCTGGTTGAGCAGAGCGACGATCATGGCCTGGCCCTCCGTGTTGGAAAGCCGGGCTGTTGCTGCTGCGTTTGTGGCCGCGTGGCGGTTGTCCACCGCAGCGGCGCTTCCCTACTAAAAGTTAGAGAAATGAAGTTAGGGAAGTTAGAGGACGCGCAAACCCAGTGCTGGCGCGGGTTCGCGGCCGATCGGCACGCCTGATAGCACGATAGTCCCACGCCTGATAGCACGATACCCCGCACGCCTGATAGCACGACACCATTCACAGGTTTTCCCCGAGTTATCCCCGTGCCGTCTGCGGCACGGGCCGGAACGTCAGCAGTTCCATGCCGTTGTCCGGCATCCTCTCGATGCCCAGGACGTAACCGGGCAGCGACTGCCGCGCGACCAGCGCGCGCAGGTCGCAGGCGAAGTCGTAGGGCTTCGCAGTGCTGCCGGACTTCTGGTGCAGGTAGCGGAAGTCGAATTGCCAGCCGTATTCCTGCTTGCCGCCGTGCTTGCGTACCAGCCGGTACAGCCACCGCTCGATGCCGCCCGTGAGCCGGAAGTACGCCGGGTCGATGGTCAGCACCAGGGCGGCGTCGAGCACGCCCGCATAGAACCAGTCCGGCAGAATCAGCTCGATGCCCAGCGGTGTGCCGCTGGCGTCGGCCAGTTCCTTCCATTCGTTGATCCACGAGAAACGGTGCAGGCGCCGCCCGGTCGTCTCGCGGATGGACGTGGCCACCGTGGTCGATTGCAGGCGATCCAGCGCAGCCTTGAGGCGCTGGTAGTCGCGCAGCGACTTGCCGCGTCCGATGAAGCGCAGGATCTCGTAGGGCGTGGCGCGCATCAGCCGCGACGGCCGCAAGCCCGCGTCCTTCGCTTCCACGATCTGCGAGGCCGCCCATATCAGCACGTCCGCATCCCAAATCGTGGCGATGCCGTGCTCCTGCGTGCCCTCTACGCGGATCGTCACATTGCCCGCGCGGAAGTCGATGGGCTTGACCCGCTTGGACTTGCCGAGCGAGAAGAACGGATAGGCCATCAAATCCTGGCTGTCGCGCGGCGCCATGTCGCCGGGCAGGGCGCGGAACAGGTCGAGCTGTTCGCGCTCCTGCAACGGCCGCTGCCGGGACGGCAGCGCGGTGCTGGACATGGCGATGGCCTGCTGCGCACCGCCGATCAGCGCGCACGGCTGTCAGCCGAGTGGTGCTCGGCGTATTCGGGATCGGAGGTCGTCTCGAAGCTGCGGTCGGCGGCCCAGGCATCGAGGTCGGCCACGGCGTACATGACGCGCCGGCCGAACTTGCGAAAGCGCGGGCCGCCGCCGATCACGCGCTGCTTTTCCAGCGTGCGCGGCGACAGCCGCAGGTACTCGGCGGCTTCATCGTTGGTGAGGTAGCGTTGGGGCTGTGCGGCAGCGGTCGAGACAGTGGCGGCAGGCCGCAAGGGAGCGGGACGCATGGTGTGAACCTCCATCGGTTGAAAGCGCCCGGTCACACAGCGCGACCGGATGGAGGCAGTCTCAGAAAACCAAGCTGTCCTGCTCAGGGCCGTTTTGCGTCGTCCTCAAAACGACCCTTCTCAAGCGGCGGAAGCTGTGCTAGGTGGCGATAGCCGCCGCGCATCAGCGCATCGCCGCGCCGCACCAGGCGGCGCACCTTCGAGCGCAGGCCACCGTCGCTGTACCAGTCGGCCACAGCGTCGGCACCGAACAGTCCTTCGCCCACATCGCGCAAGGACGCGCCCGCCAGAGTCGCGTCGAGCGCCTGCAAGGTGTGCAGCTCCAACAGCGCGGAGGGTGTTGGCCTGGGCGTGGTGGCAGCGAAGGCCGTGCCGGACGCATGACCGCGCACAGCCGCGGCAGTGCCGCCCCGCCGGGCATAGGCCACGGCCATGCCGTCTTCCAGACCGGGCGCCAGGGCAAAGCGCAGGCAATGGCCTGGGCTGCGTGCGATCAGCGCCAGCTTCTTGCCGTCGTGGAATAGCTGTTTGTGGCCTGGGATGTGCCAGAACGCGAAGGCGGTGGCATCCTGCGGCGGATCAGTATCGGGGTAGAGCTGCACCACGGCGGCATGGCCGGGCAGCCAGGCCGGATGCGCGTCGCGCGCATCCAGGGCGGGGTCTTCCAGCAGGCGCAAACCCCAGCGATGCGCTTCAGGTCGGCGGTGACGGCGCAGCCAGTCGAGCCGGTAGTCGGGATGCCTGCGCAGGTATTCCCAGGCCAGTGCGAGCGCATCCAGCCACAAGACGTAGAGGTATGCCGCAGTTGGATACCAATGCGTGACGTGATGGGGATCGACCATGACGCAACCTCCCGCGAACAGGACTCGCCGCCACGGCAGGGCTACGCGCTACATCGCCATCGTCAGAACGTCATGGGTCAAAAAGTGGATGGGGGCTGTCAAGACCGATTGGCTCCGATGCGTTGCGGTATTCGTCTCAATGCTGCGGCGGCAGCGCCCCAATGTGGGGTGCCATACAAGCCAGCCTGCCGCAGCCCGCGCCGGGCATCATCTCTATTTGGATCAGATTGGTGCGGCTACGCCGCAAGAATCTCGATTGAGACCTATCCGGTATGACATCAGACTGAAAAAGTCACAGTAGGCCGTATTCAGTCCGGGATTGCTCCGTCACGCTCGGCCAGCCGGGTGTATTCCGACAGCGTGCGCGTGGGGCGGAAATAGAGGTCGCGCATCACGGGCTGCTGGCGCGGCCCGACGATGCCGGCTAGCTCGGACAGCTTGACGGTTCCCGGCGTCGGCATTCCGATTCCCAGGTCGATGAGTCCCCAGGCGGTGTCGCCATCGGCGGGATCGAGTGCGGCCAACAGCCAGGTCACATGCGCGTCCGGCGTGAACAGCCGCACCACGGGCACCGGGTCGATGACCCGGCCAGCGGCACGGGCCTCGCCGTTGGCGAGCAGTTGCTCGCGCTCGCCCTCGGTGGTGAGTGCGTTCATGGCCGCAATCCCGTCGTCGCTGTCCAATGCCGCCGAACCGCATCCTCGCTTCTGCGTATAGACGTGAAAGCGCAAGCCCACGAACCCGCAGAAGCGTAAAAGCCCGGAAGCGCAATGGGGGAAGTCAGGAAAGGCACGAAGGCGATTCTCCGGGTCTGACGGAATCCGAGAAAGCGGATTTCCGTAAAAGAACAAACAAGGGTCGGAGGCGATATTGAGTTAAAGATAACGTGGTTTTAATTGTGTTGCGACTTGACGCTTCTGTCTATGCAGAAGCGATCCATCCAGCGCGGCCGACCAGCGGGCGCCACCACCTTCGACGCCGAGCTGGCGCAAGCCTTCGGCGCAGCGGTGCGCGCGTTGCGGACGGAGCGCGGGATCGCACAGGAATCACTGGCGAACCTCGCCGGCATCGAGCGTTCACACATGGGCAAGATCGAGCGCGGCGAGCACATGCCCACGCTTGCGATCATTTTCAAGATCGCAAGCGCGCTCGATTGCAGTACGGCAGTGCTGATGACCGCGACGGAAGGCCAACTCGCGGTCGCCGAGAAGTAGGCCGGAAAGGGAGCGCCCCGCCGCAATAGGCGGAGCGCTGCGGCGGTCACGCCGCCTGGGGCTTGCTGCGCGACCAGATCAGGTCGTGCGTGCCGTCCTCACCTTCGATCAGGCGGGCATAGACCGGAGCCGGGAACGAAGGATCGTCGAGGGTCACGGACAGGTAATCGCGCCCGGCCTCGCTTGTCTTCTTCCACGCCGCGCCGATGTCGTGGCCGGCGGCCTGGAGGCGGAAGTCGGGGGCGTTCTCGCTGCTGCCCTTGTCGTTGGGAACCAGCTTGACCTTGACGTTGAGTGTCAGGGTGCGAAGCGTGCCGGTGAAGCCGTCTTTGTCTGCGGTGAAGGTGCCGATGTTGGCCATGATGTTTTCTCCTTTCGGTTGAACAAGGTTCGCGCCCATCGCGTCCTTGTTGTGATCCGGCCGGCGGGGGACGGGCTGGCTGCACCGCTTGCGGTCGAAACGCAGTGGAGAGCCGGGAGGCGAAAAGAATTTGCTGCGCGAGGAAGCCGTGCAGCGGCGGGGAAATTGTTTTCGCCGGACGGTTGCAGCCATGAAGCCCGAGGCGCAGCCGTGCCCCCGCCAGGATTCACAACGAGACAAGGACGCCTTGGGCCGAACCGCTCCGAAAGGAGATGGGGCCGGCTCGGCATCCCCGCTCGAAGGCTTCTCCGGCTCGCCCACTGACGCGGGCCAGGTCAACCACCCGACGACAGGCCAGAACGCCCCTGCCGCACCTTGCGGCGCCGGTCTTGAGGCGTGACGTGGAAGCTCCATAGCGATGCCGGGCGGGTTGTCCGTGAACCGTCCTTCGTGACGTGACGGGCAGGAACCACCAGCGTTGAGGACGGCTGGTATCTGCACAACCTGCCGCAGCAAGCGCCAGCGTGTTCGCCAGCGCCCCGCCTATTGCGGCGGGGCGCTGGCCGGGCCGATCCGGTGTAGCCGGTTCGGCCGCATCGAGGGGCGCCAAGCTGCGCGCGGCGGGGATAGCCCGCAGGGCTTTCCCCTGGAGGCAAGCGAAGCGCGCAGCGCCGTAGGCGCGAAGGCGTGAGCAACTGTCTTGAAAGTCAAGCCTCGCAAGTGCGCAGGCTCCATTCAATTGAAGGCGTCTTGTCAGTGATTCAATAAATGTTGTACTATCGAACAATGAATGAGACCCAAGCCGTTTCCGCCCTCGGCGCCCTGGCCCATACCCAGCGGCTGCGCGTGTTCCGCGCCCTGGTGGTCGCCGGGCCCGAAGGGCTGACGCCCAGCGTCCTGGCCGACCAGCTCGACGTGGCCCGCAACTCCCTGTCCTTCCACCTGAAGGAACTGGCCCATGCGGGCCTGGTCACCATCGAGCAGCAGGGCCGAAACCTGATCTACCGCGCCGACTTCACCCAGATGAACGGACTGCTCGGCTACCTGACCGAGCACTGCTGCCAGGGCGGCGCGTGCGAGGTCACCGAATCCTCCTCTGCCTGTACCTCCTGCTGAAAGGATCTCCCCATGAAGCGCTTTCACGTCCACCTACACGTCGATGACCTGAACCGCAGCATCGACTTCTATTCCCAGTTGTTCGCCGCCCAGCCCGCGCGCGTCGAAGGCGACTACGCGAAGTGGATGCTCGACGATCCGCCGGTCAATTTCGCCATCTCCACACGCGGTAACAAACCGGGCATCGACCATCTGGGCATCCAGACCGACGATGCGGAGGAATTAGCCGTGCTGAAGGCACGCGCCGAGGCGGCCGACATGGCGCTGCTCGACGAGGGCGCCACCACCTGCTGCTACGCGCGCAGCGAGAAGCACTGGATCACCGATCCGCAGGGCGTGGCCTGGGAACACTTTCATACGCTGGGCAGCATCCCGGTCTTCAACGAAGCGGCGCCCGCAACGGGTTCTGCCGCAGCCTGCTGCGCCCCGGCGCGCGGCAAGCCGGTGGGCGTTGCGGTGAAGCCGGCTTCGTCCTGCTGCTGATGTGAGACATCCATGACCACCAACAAGACCTACAACGCCCTGTTCATCTGCACGGGTAACTCGGCCCGCTCCATCCTGGCCGAAGGCATCCTCAATGAATTGGGCCAGGGGCGCTTTCGCGCCTACTCGGCGGGCAGCCACCCCAAGGGCGAAGTCCACCCGCTGGCGCTTGCCACGCTGGAACGGCTGCATATGCCGACCGCCGGCTACCGCAGCAAGAACTGGGATGAGTTCGCGGCGCCCGGTGCACCGGAGCTGGATTTCATCTTCACGGTCTGCGACAACGCCGCCGGCGAGGTCTGCCCGGTGTGGCCGGGGCGCCCGATGTCAGCGCATTGGGGTGTGCCTGATCCTGCAGCCGTTGAAGGCACCGACGAGCAAAAGCGCAAGGCATTCACGGATGCGGCGCTGACCTTGCGCCGACGCATTGAGCTGTTCCTGTCGCTGCCATTGCAGCGGCTCGATGCCATGTCGCTGCAGCACGAGCTGCGCAGCATCGGTACAAAGTGAGGTTGGCGCGATGAGTATTGGAACCCAAACGGCCGGCCGCGTGCCGGCCGCCCCCACCATGAGCGTCTTCGAGCGCTACCTGAGCGTGTGGGTACTGCTGTGCATCGTTGCCGGTATCGCGCTCGGCCAGTTCGCGCCGGGCGTCTTCCAGGCCATCGGCCGCATGGAAGTGGCTCAGGTCAACCTGCCCGTGGGCCTGCTGATCTGGGTGATGATCATTCCCATGCTACTGAAGGTGGACTTCGGGGCGCTCGGGCAGGTCAAGCAGCACTGGCGCGGCATCGGCGTGACGCTGTTCATCAACTGGGCAGTCAAGCCGTTCTCAATGGCGCTGCTGGCCTGGATCTTCATCCGCCAGGTCTTCGCGCAGTGGCTGCCGGCCGACCAGCTCGACAGCTATGTCGCTGGCCTGATCCTGCTGGCCGCAGCGCCCTGCACGGCCATGGTCTTCGTCTGGAGTCGGCTGACCGGGGGCGATCCTGTGTTCACGCTGTCGCAGGTGGCGCTGAACGACACCATCATGGTGTTTGCCTTCGCGCCCATTGTCGGCCTGCTGCTGGGCCTGTCGGCCATCACCGTGCCGTGGGCCACGCTGCTGGTATCGGTCGGCCTGTACATCGTGATTCCGGTCATCCTGGCCCAGCTCTGGCGCCGCGCGCTGCTGAGCAAGGGCCAAGCCGCCTTCGACCGGGCGCTGGAGCGCATCGGGCCGCTGTCCATCGCGGCGCTGCTGCTCACGCTGGTGCTGCTGTTCGCCTTCCAGGGCGAGGCCATCATCCGCCAGCCACTGGTCATCGCCATGCTGGCCGTTCCGATCCTGATCCAGGTGTTCTTCAACTCCGGCCTGGCCTATTGGCTCAACCGCAAGGCGGGCGAGCAGCACAGCATCGCCTGTCCTTCGGCACTGATCGGCGCCAGCAACTTCTTCGAGCTGGCCGTGGCCGCCGCCATCAGCCTGTTCGGCTTCCAATCCGGCGCGGCGCTGGCCACCGTGGTCGGTGTGCTGATCGAGGTGCCGGTGATGCTGCTGGTCGTGCGGATCGTCAACCAAAGCAAGGGCTGGTACGAGTGCGGCCCGAACCCCCGCCAGAGATAGGCAAAGCATTTCCCATGAGCAATATCACGATCTATCACAACCCCGCCTGCGGCACGTCGCGCAATGTGCTGGCTCTGATCCGCAACAGCGGCGAAGAGCCCACGGTCATCGAGTACCTGAAGACGCCGCCTGACCGCGAGACGCTGAAAGCGCTGATCGCAGCAATGGGCGTGCCGGTGCGCGCCGTGCTGCGCGAGAAAGGCACACCCTATGCCGAACTCGGCCTCGATGACCCGAAGTGGGGCGACGAACAGTTGATCGACTTCATGCTCCAGCACCCCATCCTCATCAACCGGCCCATCGTGGTGACCCCGCTGGGCACGCGCCTGTGCCGGCCCTCAGAGGCCGTGCTGGACATCCTGCCGCAGCCTCAGCGCGGCGCGTTCAACAAAGAGGATGGCGAGGCGGTCGTGGACTCTGAGGGCCGCAGGGTCTGAACTCCTCCCGCGCAGGCGATTGGGCATTCTGAATCACCATTTCATGCCTGTGCCAGTTGATCACTCCATGGCCGCCCGCTTTTGACCATGGCATTCATGATGATCAGCAGCTTGCGCATGCAGGCCACGATGGCGACCTTCTTCGGCTTACCTGCCGCCAGCAGGCGCTCGTAGCAACGCCGTATCACGGCGTTGTGACGCATGGCGACGATAGCGGCCATGTACAAGGCGCTCCTGACCGTGGCACGTCCGCCGCAGATGAAGCGTTTGCCGCGGGCCTGGCCCGAGTCCCGGTTCATTGGAGCAACGCCCACCAGCGCACAGATCTGCCTGGCCTTGAGCTGACCAAGCTCTGGCAGCTCGGACATCAGCGTCGCAGCCGTTGCCGGACCAACCCCTTTGACGCTCTTGAGCAAGGCGGCCAGATTGGGTTGATGTTGCGCCAGGTGTTCCGCAATCCTCCGATCCAGCGCTTCAAGCTGCCTTGACAGCACATCCATCAGTTGTGCAATGTCCTGCGCCACCTCCGCATGCGCCATGTGCTTGCGCTGGCGTTCACTGACCAGCAGGCGCACCAGTTGCCGACGCCGAAGCACCAGCGCATGCAGGTATTGCTGAGCCTGGTCTGGCATCGGCTTGATGAAGCGATCTCGATCCGGCCGCAGATTCAGCACCTGGGCCAGTTCAGCCAGCATGCGGGCATCCACGCTGTCGGTCTTGACCAAGCGCCCCATGGCCTTGGCGAAGTCCCGCGCCTGCCGAGGGTTGATGACGACGACAGCGAATCCCGCAGCCTGGAGCGCGCAGGCACAGGCCAGTTGGTACTGCCCGGTCGCCTCCATCACGATCAGCGAGACCGGATGGTTTTTCAGCTCTTCGATCAACGCTTGGTGCCCGGCACCATCGTTGCTGAATATGGCCGTGGGCTGCTCATGCCCGATGGCTACATCCATGGTCTTCTTGGAGATGTCGATACCGACTGCAATTTGATGGGTATCCGGAATCTGGTGTGGGTTTCAGGGTTTATGGCTGTTGTAGCTCTCATTTCAAAAGACGGATTCTAGTGTTGGAACCGAGAACGAGCATGCTAAGCTAGAAACCGGATTTCAGTGTGGGCTCGCCCAGGTGTTGAGTGACCGATTTTCTGCAGTTGCGTAGCCTCAATACACTTGAAGTCGTAGGCGATGACGAGCGCTATGTCGTCAAGGCTGAAGGCGTTGCGCCAGTGGCAACCTGCCCGCTGTGCAAGGTCGGACGTTTGCACGGTCACGGCTCACAAGAGCAGTCGTTTCAGGATACGCCGACGCACGGCAAGCCGGTCGTGGTGTTCATCCAGCGCAGGCGATATCGCTGCATCTCGTGCAATAAGACGCTCTTCGAGCCTGTCGCCGATCTCGACAGCAAGCGTCAAGCCACGGCCCGCCTGGTGCGTTATATCCGTAAAGAGA
The DNA here is from genome assembly GCF_042653765.1 of Castellaniella denitrificans. NCBI lineage: Bacteria > Pseudomonadati > Pseudomonadota > Betaproteobacteria > Burkholderiales > Alcaligenaceae > Castellaniella > Castellaniella denitrificans. The sequence continues at coordinate 187,664 of NZ_JBHSEZ010000029.1, forward strand.
GCTTCACCAAGACCTTCGCGGCGCTGGCGCGCGAAGTGGACTTGGACGAGAAGACGGTCCGCCACGTCTTTGACGACTTCATCGAGGAGTTCGAGGCCAAGGTCCGGTTCCGGACGCCCCGCATCCTGGGGATCGACGAGCTCAAGATCATCGGCCAGTACCGGGCGATGATCACCAACATCGAACGCAAGACGGTATTCGACCTCCGGCCGAGCCGGGCCAAGGCCGACCTGTTGCCCTATTTCCGCAACCTGCGGGACAAGGACACCATCGAGTGGGTGGCGATGGACATGTACCACGTTTACAAGCAGGTGGTGCGTGCCACGCTGCCGCAGGCGCGGATTGTGGTCGATCGTTTCCATATCCAGCGGATGGCCAATGACGCGCTGGAGAAGCTGCGCAAGCGCATTCGCAAGGATCTGCCGGCTCGGCAGCGCCTCAAGCTCAAGGATGAGCGCTTCCTGTTGCTCAAGCGGCAGCACGATCTGAAGGGCGCAGACATGACACGGGCCCTGGAATGGTTCCGCCAGTTTCCCCAGCTCGGGGAGGCGCACGCCCTCAAGGAAGGCTTCTTGTCGATCTGGGATCACAAGAGCCGTCCGGAGGCTGAAGCGGCATGCGCGACGTGGTTAGGCAACATTCCGCCGGAGCTGGCGGCCACGTTCAAGGATCTGACCACCGCCGTGCACAACTGGCACGACGAAATCTTCTCTTACTTCGAACAACCCATTACCAATGCCTATACTGAATCCGTCAACCGACTGGCCAAAGACATGAACCGCATGGGCAGGGGCTACAGCTTCGAGGTGATTCGGGCGCGGATGCTCTACAACGAGAAGGCGCGCAAGGACGGGGCCGTAGTCGAGACCGTAGATGTCGATGATGACCAGGTATCAACGAACTTCGAGTTCCAGCGAATGACGATGGCATCGATCCGCAAGAAGCAGGTCAGACGCGTGGTCGAATATGGACCTTACATTCCGACGTTGGTGCGGCTGCTCGAAGAGGGGTATTTCGAGTAAACCTTGACCCATCGCACAAGCCCCGAAGCTTCAACCTGGGTGTTTGGCTCAACGGATGAAGCTGAGCATTTGGGCCTGAACGCTCAGCACAGCACTACCCCGCGCAGCAGGACAGTTGCTTCACATCCGTGGTGAAAGTCTGCGCTGCGAGCTTCAGTCCCTCGACCATGGTCAGGTAAGGGAACAACTGGTCGGCCAGCTCCTGCACCGTCATCCGTGCCCGGATGGCGAGCGCGGCCGTCTGAATCAGTTCGCCCGCCTCGGGGGTCACCGCCTGCACACCGAGCAACCGGCCAGTGCCGGCTTCCGCGACCAGCTTGATGAAGCCACGTGTGTCGAAGTTGACGAGCGCCCGGGGCACGTTGTCGAGTGTCAGCGTGCGGCTGTCGGTCTCGATGCCGGCATGGTGTGCTTCGGCTTCGCTATAGCCCACGGTGGCGACCTGGGGATCGGTGAACACGACCGCCGGCATCGCCGTCAGGTCCAGCGCCGTGTCGCCGCCGGTCATGTTGACCGCGGCGCGGGTACCGGCCGCCGCTGCGACGTAGACGAACTGCGGCTGGTCGGTGCAGTCGCCCGCGGCGTAGATGTGCGGTGTGGCGGTGCGCATCCCATTGTCGATGATGATGGCGCCCTGCGCGTTGACCGCGACACCTGCCGCGTCGAGATCCAAGGCGCGGGTGTTCGGTGTGCGGCCGGTGGCGACCAGCAGTCGGTCAGCGCGCAGTTCGCCGCGCCCGGTCGTGAGCACGAATGCTCCGCTTGCAAAGGCCACCTCACTGGCCTGCGTGTGCTCCAGCACTTCGATGCCTTCGTTGCGGAACGCGGCCGTGACGGCTTCACCTATAGTGGGATCTTCGCGGAAGAACAGCGTGTTGCGCGCCAGGAGAGTCACCTTGCTGCCGAGTCGGGCAAAGGCCTGCGCGAGTTCGACCGCCACCACCGACGAACCTATCACCGCCAGCCGCTCGGGAATACGGTCGCTGACCAGCGCCTCGGTGGAGGTCCAGTAGGGGGTGCCCTGCAAGCCGGGGATCGGCGGAATCGCCGGGCTGGCGCCGGTGGCGATCAGGCAGCGGTCGAAGGCGACTGCGCATTCGCCGCCTTCTGCCAGTTGCACGTTCAGATGGCGGTCGTCCAGGAAGCGGGCGTCGCCGCGTAGCACGGTGATGGCGGGAGTGCTGGCCAGAATACCTTCGTACTTGGCGTGACGCAGTTCGTCGACGCGCTCCTGCTGCTGCGCCAGCAAACGCTCGCGCAGGATCGCCGGCGAAGCGGCCGCAATGCCGTCGTCGAACGGACTCTCGCGCCGTACATGGGCGATATGCGCGGCACGGATCATGATCTTGGACGGTACGCAGCCGACATTGATGCAGGTACCGCCGAGGGTGCCTCGCTCGATCAAGGTGACGCGCGCTCCTTGCTCGACGGCTTTCAGCGCCGCCGCCATCGCCGCGCCGCCACTGCCAATCACAGCGACGTGCAATGCCGGCTCTGCATCTCCGCGCTTCGGCTCGCCGTTTAACCCGCCCAGCGTCTTGTTCAACAGGTCCGCAGGCTTGCTCGGCATGTCGGCAGCCTGCGCCCGGTAACCGAGTGCAGACACGGCGGCGACCAGCGGTGCCATCTCCAAATCGGCGCCCGCATCAGCCGTGATTTCAGCCCGCCGTTGCGGATAGGACACCGCTGCCGAACGCACACCGGGGACCTTCTCCAAAGCTTGCCGGACGTGCTCGGAGCACGCCCCGCAGGTCATGCCATCGACGTGCAGTGTGATCGCCTCGGTCATGGGACGATCACTTCTTGACCGTGGAAGGGTAGCCTGCGTTCTCGGTGGCTTTGGTCAAGGCGGCTGGCGTCGTCTTGGTGTCGTCGTAAGTCACCACCGCTTCCTTGGGCTCCCAGGTCACCTTGGCTTCAACGACGCCTTCGACCTTGGACAACGCCTTCTTGACCGTGATCGGACAGGTGGCGCAGGTCATGCCCGGTACCGACAGCGTGACGGTTTTGGTGGCGGCCCAAGCTGGAGCGCTCAGGGCTACAGTCAAAGCGAACAGTGCGACAAATTTCTTCATGACAGTCTCCTTCAGTAGAACAGGGGCATGACGTAGGGGAACGCGAGGGCGATCAGTACCAGGGCGGACACGATCCAGAAAATCACCTTGTAGGCTGTTCGCACCTGTGGCACGGCACACACGTCGTCCGGTGCACAGGCGCGGGCGGGCCGGAAGATGCGGCGCCAGGCGAAGAACAGCGCGACGAGCGCGGCGCTGATGAAGATCGGCCGATACGGTTCGAGCGCGGTTAGGTTGCCGATCCAGGCGCCAGAGAAGCCTAGCGTGATCAGCACCAGCGGGCCGAGGCAGCAGGTCGAGGCAAGGATGGCGGCCAAGCCGCCGGCAGCCAGTGCACCGCGGCCGTTGCTAGGTTTTGCCATGAGGGTCTCCTTCCGGGACTTTGCGTGATGCGCTAACGTTACTTCCGTAGCCAAGTACGGAGTCAAGCGCCATGATGAACATCCCGGAAACCCTGACCATCGGGGCCTTCGCCAAAGCAGCCGGGGTCAACGTGGAGACCATCCGGTTCTATCAGCGCAAGGGCTTGCTGCTGGAGCCGGATCGGCCCATCGGCGGCATCCGCCGCTATGGGCCGACGGACGTGGACCGGGTGAAGTTCGTGAAGTCCGCTCAGCGCTTGGGCTTCAATCTGGACGAGGTTGCGCAATTGCTCAAGCTGGAGGACGGCACCCATTGCCACGAGTCCGCCGACCTCGCGGCAGCGCGGCTGGCGGATGTGCGCCTGCGGCTGGCCGATCTCCAGCGCATGGAGTTGGCGCTATCCCAATTGGTCAAGGCATGCAGTTCGAGCCAAGGCAAGGTGACCTGCCCACTGATTGCTTCCTTGCACCGACATGCGCCAGCAGGAAAAACCCACACTGAAGGCTTGAAACGGACGAGCCTGCGAAACTAGAAACCTACAAGCAAGAACAGTCAGACAAGCAAGTGCTTTAGCTGTCGTCCCACACTAAAATCCGGATACCCAATTTGATTGGCCATGATCTCCGCGTCCCTTCCTTGCAAATGCGAACGACGTTCATGCAACTGTTCGGGCTTTCAGAGATCGGGCGCGAGCATGCGCCCAAGACTCACGCACGGGCTCCATGGGCACCGAGGGATGACGGGCTACATGCTGCGGCCAACCCCGAACCCTGACAGGTCCGGGCGTGACGGCACTGCCGAACACGCACTTCAAAGATACAAGGGATTGAAGTCGAATGGCCGTGACGGTAAAGGCGGCACGGGGTGCAGCCCGAAAGCCCGGCGGCGCATCGCGCCGACACGCCCAGGTCGTTCCAGATTTCCAAGCAGGAAACGCGGACATGCCTCTGATGAAATGGGCGCGGCCTACGCTGCGGGGTATGCACGCGACAAGCCGAAAACTGCCCGCGCACGGCGTGCCGATTCGGCTGTCGGCCTCGAACACCGGGCGCGGCCACTGCCGCGCCCGGATTTGCATTTCACCGCGCCCAGGACGGAACGGCCTGGGCGCGGTACTGATCGCGGTTATTCCTTCGTTTCGATGAGTCACCACACGGCACGCGGCAAGGCGCGGCCCGTGATGGGATGAATGTCTGTGAGGTCGGCGCGGGCCGACCAGCCCGAGGGCGGGCGGTAGCCGCGCACGTCGCCATCGCCATGCCAGCGGTGGGCGCGTACCGTGCCGGGGGAGTAGATCGCCGCCATGCGCGGGCGGCTGGTGGTGGTGCGAGTCATGGGGGCTTCTCCTTCCAGCGAAGCGCCCCGGTCGAGGCCGGGGCGCTTGCCTTCGGCGCGGGTCAAGCGGCCAGCGCCTCGGCGGACTCATCCGCCATTGCTTCGGCATCCTCCGGGGCGTCCTGCTCCGGGCCTGCCTCCTGCACGGCATCCTGCGGGCCAGCGCCCTTGAAGATGGCGGGCATCCAGCCCGTACCATCGGCCAGCCGCTCGGCTTCGCTGGCAATGTCGGCCTTCTTCAACTTCGCCAGCCGGGAAACCTGCTCCGGCGCGTACTCGCCCACGGCTTGCAGGATCGCGGCCTTGGAAACGTGCTTGAAGTAGCCTTCTGCGGTCGGCTTCCACCATGCAGCCATGTCGAGGCCCACGGCCTGCGCCAGTTCCGCGCCGGGCTGGTGCGGCGTGGCGCGAGGCGTCACCACGTCCACCGTGGAAGCCACGCACACGGCCAGCAGCCGCACCAGTTCGTCTTGCGGCTTCGCCAGCAGCGCGGCGAATAGTTCGGCGTTGTCCTCCGGCAAGGCTTCACCGGCGACCTGTTGCAGTTCGCGCAGCGCCACGGCGGCGGGCGATTCCGGCCAGTCCGGGGCCATGCCTTCCAGTCGGTCTTGCACTTTCAGGCTCACGCCGAGCGGCAGGTCGTGGCCGTAGTGGCTTTCCTGCAAGACGGTCTGCACCATGCCATGCACCAGCGCGGCCAGCGCGACGTGCGGATGCCGTGCGACTTCGATTTGCAGCGCCGCCGTGCGATGGGCGCTCAACCACTGCGCCAGCCGGTCGGACAGGCTCGCGGCCTTGGGCGCGTCGTCGGCGTCCTCGTGCTCGTCGTTGGCGGCTTCGCCTTCGGTGCTGCCGAAACCGCGCCGCAGCTTTTCCAGCGTGCGCAGCGCCTTCGCCTCGGCTTCGCGCAGCAGGCCGCGATGAATGACGGCCTCGCCGTTGCGGTCGATGGTGACGATGGCACCGGCCACCTCGCGCACATCGGGGGCATAGCCGTGCAAGGCGTCCTCCGCGTCTTGCAGTTCGCCGACCACCTGATCGCGACGCTGTTCCAGCTTCTCGGCCTTGGCCTCGTCCTCGGCGTCGCAAGCTTCTTCCAGTTCGGCGTCGATCTTTTCGAGGCGGGTTTCCAGCGAGGCGATGCGGCGGGCCTCGCGGGTGGTCGGCTCGCGGCGGTGGCGCGGGGCGTTCTGGAACGCCTGCCGTTCCTCGTAGGCCAGATGCGGTACGGCCTCCACCCATGCCCAGCCCTCGGCGCGCACGTCCTCGGCCAGCGTTGCCAGCTTGTCGCGCACCAGCGTTTCCAGCACTGCGGTATCGGTGAGGTAGGTTCCGGCATCGCCTTCCGCGAACAGGTCGCGGCGGATGCCGCCGCCTGCCTGCTGGTAGGCGTCCAGCCCGACGAAGCGCACCAGCGCGTGCGTGGCGTCGATTTCGCGCTCGGTCAGGCGCTCGCGCAGCTTGGACGGGCTGCGCTGCCATTCCGGCGCACCATAGAACGCCGCTTCCTGCGCGGCGTGGTCATCGGTGATGGTCAAGGCCATCAACTGTTCCAGCGTCACGCCACCGGCCCGGTAGTCGGCCATGAGGCGCGGCGAGACGTTCGCCAGCTTCAAGCGGCGCTGCACCACCAGCGGGGACACGCCGAAGTCGGCGGCTATGTCCTCGATGGGTCGGCCTTCCTTGACCAGCGCGGCGAAGGCCGCGAACTGGTCGGCGGGGTGCATGTTCTCGCGCTGCACGTTCTCCGCGAGGCTGACGGTACGAGCGGACGCATCGGGCACCAGCAGGCACGGCACTTCGTAGTCGGCGGGGATGCGCTTCTTCTTCGCCAGCAGCTTCAAGGCGGTCAGGCGGCGGTCGCCTGCCACCACCTCGTAAGCCTCGCCATCGGCGGAAAGGATGACGATCAGGTTTTGCAGCAGGCCGATGCGGGCAATGCTCGCGGCCAGTTCGGGGATGGACTGGCGCGGGGTCGTGCGGACGTTGCGCTTGGAGCGGCGCGGCAACAGTTGCGACAACGGAACCAAGATCAGGTTCTTGGCCGGGTCGGCCACTTCCAGCGGTGAGGCGGCTTCGATGGCGACGGCTTCGGTTTTGAGTACGGCGTTCATGGTGATTTCTCCTAGCGGTGGGATGCAGCAGCGAGAGAAGCGGCAAGGGCTGCTGCCTGCCCCTGCCGCGTGGGGATTCAGGCTTTCAACTGGCGCAGGCCATCGGCCAGCAGCCACAGGGCGCGATTCAGGCGCACGCTTTGGTCGATGCCCTGCACGGGCCGGGTGGTCTGGCGGCGGCCATTCGCTGCGCGGGCGGACAGGCCGCCTTTGGTCAAGTTCTCCTGCGTGCGGTTGAACACGCTCCACAGGTCGCGGCGGTCGTCGTCGTGGCGGCGCGGCATCAGGATTTGCGATTCCGTGATGGGCGCGGGCTTGTCCTCGTCGTACTTCAACGCCAGCGCAGCACGGGCGAACACTTCCGATTCCCCGGCGTCCAGCGTGATGGCGCGCATGGCATCGCGCGATTCCTGCGCCCGGTCGAAGCCGTGCAGGACTTCGTAAGCGCCTTCGATGACGTGGGCTGCTACGTCGCCCTTGTGCGGCACGCGCACGTCGGCCACGGTGTCGCCGCAGACAAGGCCATTGCTGCAAACGAAGCGAAACATCCCGGCCAGCATCTGATAGCTGCTGGTGCCGTCATGGGAGTTCAGCAGGATGATTTCGTTGGCCTCGCGTCCGTTGATCTGGCTGGCATGGCGCAGCCGGATCATGTGCTTGGTGTAGTCGCGGCGGTCGTCGTGGCGCACGCGGGTTTGCGTCACCATGAAGGGCTCAAAGCCTTCCCCGCGCAGTTCTTGCAGCACGGTTGCGGTGGGGATGTAGCTGTACCGCTCGGAGCGGCTTTCGTGCGGTGCCTCCGCGAAGATGGACGGGGCCACGGCCCGGATTTGGTCATCCGACAAGGGACGTTCCGAACGCAGCACCGGGGAACGGGAAGCGAAGCGGGATGCGATTTGCATAGCATTTCTCCTGACAAAGAAAAAAGGTTTGCTGTTCACCGCATACCGGATTCCTAGATTCGGAAGCCCAGCCTTTCGGCTGTTCGGTGCGGTCGGCACGAGGAACCCGGTTGGCCCTGTTGCCACCGTCTTTCCTGAGTTCATCGCCCGCGACGGTCAGGAGCGCGCGGACGGGGGCCGTCAAGGAGGCAAGCGCAGGGTGGGTGCGGCCCGCAGGCGCAGCCGAGGACACGGCCCTGCGCGCCTTGACGGCACACGGCCGCGGGCTACAGTCGCGGTGAAGGTGATGAAGTCAGGGGAGACGGCTGGACATGGCCACGGCCCCTCAATACGCCGACCGCACGGCAAGCGAAGCGCGCAGGCCCGGATCTAGGAATCCGGGCCGGAGGCGTCAGCCGAGCGGAGCGAGGGAACGATGGAAGCCCGAAGGGGGCGAGACTCGCGTAGCGAGGCTCGATGCGCAGCACGACAGCGCGACCGGCCATGTTTCTTGGCCGGGGACGCACGACTGTCCTACGATCCCTCTATGGAGGAAACCATCATCAACAACGACGATCGTTTGGAGCACATGCTCCACCGCTCCAATGCCTTGCACGAACGTCTGGATGAACTACTGGGCGACGCCGATTTCGATGGATCGCCCCGTGGCGAGTCAGCTCTTGGCATGTGCCTGGTCGCTATGGAGCATGCAACAGCGATGCGAGCATTGATGGCGCTGCGACTACCCTCGTCCGCCGTCGGCCTCATGCGCCTGCAGTTCGAGGCCCTGACGCGGGCAATGTGGCTGCTCTACGCAGCCAGCGACGCAGCGATCGACAAGCTGCTGGCGCCACTGACGCTGCAGAGCGAACAGGCGGCCAAGAACTTGCCTGGCGCCAGCGAAATGATTGAGCAGATCGGCAAGCGAGTCGGACAAGGCGCGCCGGCGGCTGCGCACCAAATGCTTTCGCATTTCAAGGATGTGACCTGGCACGGCATGAACTCGTTCGTGCATGGCGGCATTCATCCACTGCGGCGCAGTGCCGACGGCTTCCCGGTCGATCTTGCGCTACAGGTACTGCGCAGCTCGAACGGTCTGACGACCATGACCGGCATGACGATGGCAGTCCTCACCGGCGACGAGGCCGTGGCCAAGCCCGTGAGTAAGATCCAGCCGGCATTCGCCGACTGCCTGCCGGATCTCCTGAAACCTTGAACGAGGCATCTTGCGACGCCCCGCGCGAAATCATTCGATGATCCGCCCGGCCAGCCGCGCATCGCGCGCATAGGCACTCAGGCGCTTCTCGGCACGGAAGTGCAGATCGCGTTCGACCGGCAACCCGAGCCGCCCGCGCACGGCCGCCAGCTCCTGCAGGCTGACCCAGCCGATTTCCGGCATCCCCAGGCCCAAATCGCACAGCCCAAAGGCGTGGTCGTGGTCATCGGGATCAATCTCGGTCAGCAGCCAGGTCGCGCCGGCGTCCGGCGTGAACAGCTTGACCACGGGGGCCGGATCGAAGTCCGGGTTCTCCAAGGATTCGCGGCCGTTGGCCAGCAACACGATGCGCTGCTCGTCGGTGATGAGTGCGTTGTTCATGGTGAACTCCTGAAAGGAAGCCGGGCGGAATTGCCCGACCCTTCCGGGGCACGGCGCAGCGCAAGCAGTCAGGGGTCAACGACGGCCGCCAGGACGCAAGCGCCATCGGCGCGCAGCCCTTGACGGCGAGAACGCCGTGGCACGATGAAGGGAACAGCAAGACCGCCTCCCTCGCACCTCCACGCACCCGGGTTTTCGGCAAGTGCGCAGCACGCGCAGGCCCGCGAGGGCCGGAGTTGCGCCGCCGGGCGCAGCAAAAAGGGGGCCGAAGCCCCCAATGGTCAAAGCAGGCCGCGTTCGGCGAATGACGTGGTGCGAGTCCCCGCAACGATGACGTGATCCAGCGTGCGAATGTCCACCAGCGCCAGCGCCTGCCGAAGCTGCGAGGTCATCGCCTTGTCGGCCGCGCTCGGCTCGGAGTTTCCGCTCGGATGGTTGTGCGAAACGATGACCGCCGCCGCATTGAGCCGCAGCGCCTGCTTCACCACCTCGCGCGGATGCACCTCGGCGGCGTCGATCGTGCCGCGGAACATCTCCACGTAGTCGATCAGCCGATGGCGCGTGTCGAGGAACAACACCGCGAAGACTTCGTGCTCGAAGCCGGCCAGCTTGGCGCGCAGGTAGTCCTTCACCGCCTCCGGCGAAGTGAACGCCTCGCCGCGCTGCATCTTCTGTTCGATGACCTGGCGCGCGGCTTCCAGAATCTGGTCGGCGTCCGCCAGCCGATAGCGCCCACGGCCATCGCGCACCATCAGCGGGGTGTCGAGAGTGAGGGTCAGTTGCGACATGATCGTGCTCCGGTTGCTCGGGCGGAATTGCCCGGAACCGGTGCCAGCACGGCGCAGCGCAAGCAGTCAGGGGTCGCAGACGGCCGCCAGGACGCAAGCGCGCATGGCGCGCGCCGCCCTTGACGGCGAGAACGCCGTGGTACGGTGAAGGGAAACAGCAAGACCGCCCCATGCCATACACGAACCCTGGCAAGCGGAGCGCGCAGGCCCAGCAGGGCCGGAGGCGTCAGCCGAGCGTCGCGAGGGAACGATGGAAGCCCGCAGGGGCGAGACTCGCGCAGCGGGGCTTGATGCGTAGCACGACAGCGCGGCCCGACCGGGGACGCCCGAAATCGGCTATCTTTGAAGGAGATTCCCGCATTGGGTTTCGTAAGGTCAGATAGGCGAGAACACTGAAATCACAAGGAAGAGCATGGCCGCCCTCTATCAACTTGCAGTGCTTGGTTCGCCAACCGACGCCCAGATTTCTGAGCTTGAAGAAATCGTCGGAACTGCCGTAGGCATGTTCAACTTGCGACTAGGACATGAAGTTGGATGGGAGGTGCGCCCGGAAGCGTTTAACCCCGACCAACAGCGCTCATCCGCTGCAGTATTTTTCGGGGGCGACAATCCACCTCTCGCCAACGTGGCGAAGTTGCTGGAGCGAGGCATCCCGCTACTGCCGATAGCATCCGACGTCAATCGAGTTAACGCAGAGATTCCTGAATTACTGCGACCTCTCAACTGCTTAGCCTATGCCGCCAACGGGTCACAGCGTGTCGCGACCGCTTTACTTGAGTGTGCGGGGTTGCTACCTCGCCAGCGTCGAGTGTTCGTAAGTTACCGCCGGGGCGAAGCCCGTGAGGCAGCCTTGCAGCTCTTTGACGCCTTATCTGCTCGGCTATTCGATGTGTTTCTCGATACGCATGGGATTCCACCTGCGGAAGATTTTCAGACGATGCTATGGCATCGCCTTTGCGATTCCGACGTTCTTGTGATGCTTGACACGCCAGGCTACTTTGAAAGCCGCTGGACAAGCGCAGAGTTCGGACGCGCTCTGGCGAAAGGCATCAGCGTCTTACGGGTTGGCTGGCCAGACTGCACGCCATCTGCGCGAACAGCCACCGCCAGTCGCGCAGAATTGTTGCCCGACGAAGTGGATGCGGCCACAGGACGCCTCGCGGACAGCGCTGTGGAGCGAATCTGTCTACAGCTCGAAGAAGTTCGCAGCCAAAGCCATGCGGTCCGTTCCGTCAATCTAGTGAGCAATTTGCGCAACACTATTCAAACGATTGGCGGTCAACTTGTCGGCGTTGGACCGAACAAGGCGGTCTATATCCGACTGCCGGATGGCCGGAATGTCGTCGTCTACCCAACAGTTGGTGTCCCCACGTCGACCACGTTGCATGACGCATCCACCAATTCGCCAGATCAATCGGTTGCCGTCGTTTACGATCATGTTGGCTTGCATCCCCGGTGGCTGGGGCATTTGGACTGGCTGGGCCAGCATATCCACTCTGCGCGGTGGGTCAAAGCCAGCGAGGCTGGATGGCAATTTGCGGACTGGGAGGCCTGAATCGTGAGCGCAATCTTCCTTTCAGCCAGTGTCCCACTTGTCGGCCGCGGCTCGTATCACGAGACCGCCAATCCATTCCTCATCCAATGCGCTGTGAGGGAACTGGTCATGGCCGTCATTCGTCAGCACAAGATCGTGTGGGGAGGCCATCCCGCTATCACGCCTATGATCTGGAGCATTTGTGAGGATTTGGGTGTCGATTATTCTGGGGCCGTGGTTCTGTATCAGAGCACGTTCTTCAAGGATCGTTACCCGGAAGAAAACGACCGTTTTCACAATGTAGTATTCACCAATGCAGTTGCCGGTGACAGAGAGGCGAGCCTGCTGCTAATGCGGGAAGAAATGCTGTCGCGCGATGATCTCGTTGCCGCTGTTTTCATCGGCGGCATGGAAGGAGTGGAAGCCGAGCATGAACTCTTCAGGAAATTCCACCCCGCCGCCAAAGTTCTGCCCGTACCGTCGCCAGGCGGGGCGGCCTTGAACTTGGCCAAAGATCAAGGTTATTTCGCCGATGCGGATCTTGGTGATGTGGACTTCGCGCAACTCTTTCACACGCACCTCGCATTGAACATTCAAGGTGCAGCGAGTTGAGTCTCCTCTGCAGATTTACATGATCCAACAAAGGACTCGCCATGCCACGGAAAATCTTCTATAGCTTCCACTATCAACGCGACAGTTGGCGCGCCTCCAAGATACGGAATATTGGTGTTGTTGAGGGCAACCAACCAGCAAGCGATAACAAATGGGAAGAAGTGAAGCGAGGCGGCGAGGCCGCAATCAAGCGCTGGATCGACGATCAGCTGCAAGGACGGACATGCACAATTGTTCTGGTCGGAGCCGAAACGGCGAATCGCCCCTGGATTCGATATGAGATTGAGCAGTCATGGAATAGTGGCAAGGGACTCTTGGGGATACGAGTCCATAAGCTGCTGGACCACAACCAGCAACCATCAGTTGCCGGGGCCAATCCATTTGACTCATTTACCTTGAACGACGGTAGAAAGCTATCCACCGTCGTCCGCATGTACGATCCACCAGGGGCCACGAGCAGTGCGGCCTATAACCACATCAGTGACAACCTGTCGGGCTGGATTGAAGCGGCGATCGCTGCGCGCTAAGAAGCCAAGCCTCTCGTCAAAACAACGACCCAGTGCTCATGGGGCGCCCATAGAGCTCCGAGATTTGCCTCTGGAACTGGGTCTGTCCTCCATAGCTAGGATGCCTCACGCAAATCACGGGTACGGAATCCGTGATGCGATGGGCCGCAGCGGCGGCATCGTTGCCGATGGCGACGATGCGAGAGGGACGTAGCAAGACAATGAGCTGTTGGAGCAGTTCTTCGCCGGCTCGCCTCTCACGCGCGTTGTGCTGCCGGTTGGTGAACGGATCTCCTGATTCGTGCGGATGCAGAGGGAAAACGTTCCAGAGGAAGATGCGGGCATCAATATGTTCCAGCATGCCCCATATGACCGCGGCGGTTCGTTCGGCCACAGCACTGCCTATCGTCGGCCGTTCGGCGACCTGGTCGAGATTCCAACGCCTAGCGTGCTGGCTTATGTGAAGGTCGTCGGTCAGGGCTAACCCAGTGCGGCGTCCTCCGCGATATCCGAGGTCTCGTCCAATCCATATCGCGTCTACGGGTTCCTCGGTTGCACGACGCAACATGGCGGACAGTGCAGCAGCACGGCGACGTGGTGCATCGCGTCGATCATGAACTTCACAACGATCCGAATACGGATTGAAGCAGTCTTCGAACTGCAGAGAAGCAACTGCATCAACGAACGGGTGGATCTTCATTTTTCAGACTCAAGTGGCATGTATTTGATGGTGCGTTGTTCTCGGTTTCCAATGATCCAGCCGCCTTGATTTTCCTTGAGCTGGCGAAAGACAGCATAGCCATCCAGGATTGCCTTTTCCCAGAGCTTTAGCGGACATTTCTCCACTTCGTAACCACTCACGAACTCACCAATGGTCTTGAGAACCCCAAGTGAGACCTTTTCCTGATTCTCGAAGAAATTCAGCTCCTTGGCTCTGGAGAAAATCCACGCTGAAAGCCCTTCTTCCACGACGATGGCCCGACCACTGTCCTGCTCTTCATCGTATTTCGGATTGCTCTTTCGCTTGTGCTTGATCAATGCCCGCATCACAGGTGACCAGTGCAGGATTGCTGCATAAGAAAAGTGGAAGACATCATGGAACCGGTAGCCATCGCGATCGGCAATGTTGTCCGTCAGAGGGTCTCCAATGAATACGCCCTTCCATTGGAGGTAACTCTTGCCACTGCCTCGCTGATTGACCCGGATTTTGAAATCCCTGGGTAGCTGTTCCTCAATTCCAAACTCACTGTCGAAATCAAGGCCAGCCAGGTCTTCTGCCTGCGGCTCCAAGAACGCGCCGCGAGCTTTCCGGAGATTTCCGCGAGCCACCTCAGAGAACGCAAGTTCGGCCACATGAATTGCATCCAGGTAAGCCCGTGCGAAAGCAATCAAGTCTGCGCGTGCAGGCGTACTTCCAAGTAGCGCTGCCGCTGACTGCCCCAAACGCACCAAGGTGGCATCCAACGAAGCAGTCGCGGCGACAGGCACAGCGATATAGGCTAACGCACCTTCGGTGATGTCACTTGCAGCGCCCACATTCTTGAAGTTTCCGTGGTTCGCAGCTTCCGAGAATATCTCTTCGAGAGGAATCTGCAGGCGCCTGCAGATTGCAGCCAAATACCAGAGGGTGTCGCCAAACTCTTCTTCTGCCGCCTTCTTGAAACCCGGGTAAGCCGTTCTCTCTCGAACACTTTTCTTGGCCGTAGCCATTATTCCGCCGACTTCTCCGTATAGACCTTGGAGGACAGGATTGAAGTCATTCGGGTTGAGTACGTCTGTGGCTGCAATTTCCGCAGCGTAATCCGAGAGCAAGAGGGAGCCTTCCTTTTTCATCGGTCACCTGCGAAGAGTCAGCCATTCGAATGGAGCGCCCTGATAACCGCTCACGTCAAAGCTGCGAATCCATTTCTCAAGGTTCGCAATCAGTTGCGCATCGTCAAAGGTGGTTAGACCTATTCCCGTTTTGCATAAGGGCCGATCTTGCTGGTCTTTCAGTTCCTCGGGAAATTCCGGACCCTCGCCCCCGAAGTACACAAAATCATTACTGATCAGGACCCTGTTGACGCCCGTATCACGGGCAACATGGTCCGGGTTGAGCGTGCCATTGGGGCGGGAATGAAATGAGTCTCGCTGCTGCCAAGCGGCTCCAGGCGCGGCCCTGAAGTAGATGTTGTCCCCGCAACTTTGCTTCCGACTCCCATTGCGGTACGGCATCTTGTATTCAAACCGTGGATCTGCGCCATATTCGTCGAATGTCATCGCCTCGGTAACGCGCATCGCGTACACGAGACGCCCGCCACGTCGGACAGTTCTATCATTGCTGCCACTGCCGACCACCCAATCACCGATGTCAGCGGATCGGCGGATATTGGGTTTGCAGGTCGCAAGCGTGCAGTAGCCATAGAAAGGGTTGGGCGCGAAACCACTGTCGTATCGCACCACATAGGAGTGAATGCGAGCCATCAGCAGGGATGCCGCTTGAGTGGAACCGGGTCGCAGGCACCACCGTCTGGCTTTTCCCACGAGTCCTTCCCGTTGATCGCGTCAATGATCGCATCGCCGTTCCACCCAACCAAGGCGTCGGCATATTCTTTCAGGGCCTCTGGAAGGTCGCATTCCTTCTCGCCATGCTCCCAAACACCGACAATGCGCTTGCCCTGTTTGGCCGCATATTCGATTTCCCAGTTCACCCAATCGCTATTCTTGGTCTGGGGCGAAACGTAGCAAATGAACACTCCAGCCCAGTTGATGGCAGGGGCAAGGATCTGCGTCTTTATGTAGTGCTCATCGGTGGCATTGTTGAACTTCCCTGTATGGATGGAGGAATCCCTGACCTCGATCCCTTTTGGAGCTAACAGATCCTTCAGCTTCTGGAGTCCGTGATCGTCCTTATGGACATGGCTGATGAACACGTTCCTTTTCTCTGCCACCTGTCACCTCCATTGTTCTTACATGGTTTGAAGATCGTAACTGTGTTTTCGGCCGCTGTGGCAGGAAATGCTGACCCGTTTGCCTTGATCAAATAATTGCCTGCAAACCCTTGTCGGCGATGACGTTGAGCAGCTTGAGGGCCGGCCCGGTGGGATGGGTTTCGCCTTGCTCCCACTTTCGCACGGTCGACGCGGTGGTGTGCAGGTGAAGTGCGAACACCGGCTGGCTGAACTTCAACCGTTCGCGCAGGTGTTTGATGTCGGCAGCACTGAACTCCCGCACCGGCGGCGGGCAGATCGCGTCGAACTCGCGCATCGTCACCTTGCCGATCGCTCCCGCTTCGTGGAGCGCAGCCAGGTCGCCACGCAGGGATTCAATGATCTTGCTCACAATGCACCTCCAATAACACGCCCGAGTGCAACGCCTTCGACAAAGCCTCGGCGGACAGTTCCAGGAACACCTTGCCGGCGAATTGCAGCGCCTTCTTCTCGTCCTGCGTGATATTCGCCTTGTCGCTCTTGGGGAACCCATGCAGGAATACGTAGCGGCTGCCGATCCGGGCCGACAGCAGCGTGCGGTAGCCGCCGCTCTTGCCGCCGCCGGATCGGGCAACCCGCTTCTTGTAGAGGAAGCCGCCCAAGTCCGCGTCAATCAGACCGCTTTCCATCTCTTGAACCGCCTTGCACAAGGCAGCATCAGGCAGCTTTTCGCCCGCCTGCCACCGTGCAAAGTCCTTCCGCTTGAGGACGTGGGTCATCTTGACCTCCAAACTATACCCGTAACGGGCATACTTTTCCAGTCCCCAGTGCGATGCACGGGCGGGGAGGGCTGCCGAACCGGTTGGCGTAACGGCGACACGGCAATCAGGGCCGACATGCCGAGGCACTGGTCACCG
Source organism: Castellaniella denitrificans (assembly GCF_042653765.1). NCBI lineage: Bacteria > Pseudomonadati > Pseudomonadota > Betaproteobacteria > Burkholderiales > Alcaligenaceae > Castellaniella > Castellaniella denitrificans. The sequence goes on from NZ_JBHSEZ010000029.1 coordinate 204,317, forward strand.
ATCATGCGGTCACCTCTTTGGGTTCTTGCCGCGTGCCGACGACCGACTTGCGCCGGCTGGCTACCAACTCGGCTGCCTTACGCACCGGGTCGTCCTCGGTGTGGACGTAGCGCATGAACATCGCCACGGTCTTGTGCGCGGTTAGCGCCATGCCGACCTTGACGGGGATGCCGGAATTGGCAATGTCGGTCGCTGAGCGGTGGCGTATGCCGTGGGTGCCAACCTTCGGCACGCCGGCGCGATCAAGGATTCGGCGCCACGCCTGATAGTAGGAATGGGGGCCGAGCGGCTTGTCATGGTCGAGGATGGCCGGGCATACGTAGGGCGAATTGCCGTAGCGAGGTGCATTCGTCAGCAACCGGCGGGCTTCCTCGCTCAACGGCTTGGACATATCGCCCGTCTTGCTGTCCGGCCAGACAACCCGGCCATTGGGCAAGTCGAGCCAATCCCACTGCAACAGCAGGATCTCCGACATGCGGGCCGCGAACTCGAATTGCAGCCGGACGGCCAGCAGATAGATGGGATGTTCCAGGCCCTCGGCCTCGGCTTTGTCCAAGTAGGCGAACAGGCTGACCATCTGCTCGTCGGTGATAAGGCGGGTCGAGCCTTTCTCCGGGTACTTGGGTACGTGACGGCAAGGATTGGAGCCATCGGGCCGGTAGCCCCACAGTTCGGCCAGGTTGAACATCTTGCGGACGAGCGACAGTACGCGGTTGGCCTGCGTGGGGGACCTCTCCATGCGCTTCATCAGCGCGGTGATGTCGTGGCGCGTGACCTCGTGAACCTTCTTGCTGCCGAAGGCTGGGATGACGAAGTTGTCGATCTGGTACTGGTAGCTGGCCTGGGTGCTGGGCTTGTTGTGCGGCTTGGAGTGGTCATCCATGAACCGGCCGCACAGTTCCTTGACCGTCGGCGCCTTGCGGGCTTCGGCCTTGTCGAGTCCGGGATCGCCCCCGCGCCGGACTTCGGCCAGCCAGTCTTGGGCCAGCGACCGGGCCTGTTCGACCGTCAGCTCGCCGAACTGGCCGAGTGCCGGCTTGCGCCGCACGCCGGAGTTCGTGCGGTACTGAACCATGAAGACCTTGCGGCCCGTTGGTGTTATCTTGCACAAGAAGCCCGGAACGAGCGTATCCCGGAGTTCCACATCGCAGGTTTGCGCCTGCGCCGTGTCAACGACGGACTTGGTGAGTTTGATCTTCGCCATGAGGTGCTCCTGAAAGGCCCCGATTCCAGGGGCCGGCTAGGAGCCAGGCGGAGGGGAACCGGGGCGGTTTGCATCGCGCACCGGGATATGATCGAAGGCACTGGCCTCGGGGAAAACCTGCTACAGCAAGCCTCATCCAAGTCCATCGTTAGCCCGGTGCGGATGCCATGCTCTGGCTTAAAATCCCTCGCCTTCGGGCGTGCCGGTTCGAGTCCGGCCTCGGGCACCAATTCGACGCTTGCCCTCCGGGGCGTGGAGCGCACCTATGCAGGATCGGCCGAGGCCGCGCGGATCGATGCGCAGGAGCGTCCGGGCGATCCTGGCCTGGGGGCTGTCGCTGCTCCTGGCGGCCGGCGCGATGGCGCTGTGGCAGCAGCAGGCGCTGGTCCGGCAACTGGAAGAAGAAAGTGGCGCATTGAACCGGCTGGTTTCCCAGCGGGCCGGCCAGCACGATGCGCACCTGACGGCCCTGTCGGCCATCGCCGCGGCGTCCGCCGAACCGGCGCGCGATCTCTTCCTGGAGGTCGCGTCGACGATCACGCATTTCTATCCGCGCATCGACGACGTGCAGCTCGTCGCGCTCGACCCGCACGGTCCCGTGATCGGCACCGGTCCGCTGGCGCCGGACGTCGCGGACAGGGTCCGCGCGGCCGCCCGCGCGTCCACGGGGGACATCGCGCTGATGCCCTATCCCGGGCGGGCGCATCATTACATGATGATCAAGCGCAGCCCCAACACGTCCGGGGCGCGCCATGGCCTGATGCTGGGGATCGACGCCGGGAAGCTGCTCGACGAGGCGGGGGCCTTCTGGCACCGGCCGGGCGCCGTCCTGGCCCTGTCCATGCCCGACGGCCGTCCGCTGGCCGGCCAGGCCCATCCCGCCGGCGCCGTGCGGTCCGGCCGCGTCATCGGCAGCGCGTCCCAGCCGCTGATCCTGGAAACCGGCCTGGACGTCGGCTGGGCCGATCGGCTGCCGCTGGCGCCGACCGCGCTGCTGCTCGCCCTCGTCAGTCTTTTCCATTGGGCGGCGCTCGGCGCCTGGCGGCAGCGGGCGCGCGCCCGCGCGGTGGCGGAACAGGCGCGGATCAACGCGCTGGAATCGCGGCTGGCCCATGCGTCGCGGGTCAACGCGCTGGGCGAGATGGCCAGCGGCCTGACGCATGAACTGACGCAGCCGCTCACGGCGATCCTGGCGCAGGCGCAGGCCGGCAAGCGGCTGGCGGCGCAGGGGCGGGGCGCCGAGCTCGAATCCGTGCTGGAAGGCACGATCGCCCAGGCCCGCCGCGCGTCGGCCATCCTGGAACGGTTCCGCGACTGGTCGCGTCCCCGGCCGGCGTCGGCCGCCGTCTTCGACCTGAGGGACGCGGTGCGCAACGTCCAGGCGCTGCTGGCGCCCAAGGCGGCGTCCAGCGGGGCGCGGATCGATTTCTCCGTGCCCGGCGAACCCGTTCCCGTCCGGGCGGATCCGGTGGAAATGGAGCAGGCGGCGTTCAATCTCGTGCGCAATGCGATCGAGGCCGTGGCGGGGCGGGCCGACGCGCGGATCGCCGTCGACCTGCGGCCGGCGGCGGGCCGCGCCGTGCTCGACGTGTCGGACAACGGCCCCGGCGTCGCGTCCGGCATCCGCGCCGATCTGTTCACTCCGTTCGCCACCACACGGGGAGACGGCATGGGACTGGGGCTGGCGCTGAGCAGGCGCCTGGTCGAACGGGTCGGCGGCGATCTGGACCTGGCCGACGAGGCGGGCGAGGGCGCGACCTTCAGGATGGCGGTCCCGCTGGCCGAGGCGCGGGAGGACCGGCCATGACGCATCCCGTCTACCTGGTGGACGACGACGAAGCGGTGCGCGAGGCCCTGTGCCTGCTGCTGTCCACGGTCGGCGTCGAGGCCCGGGGCTTCGCCGATCCGGGCCTGTTCCTGGCCCAGGTCGGCCGGCTGGAGCCCGGCTGCCTGATCCTGGACATCCGCATGCCGGTGATCTCCGGGCTCAAGCTGCAGGAGCGCCTGGCCGGGCAGGGCGTGGACTGGCCGATCATCGTCATTTCGGGGCATGGCGACATCGATGCGTGCCGGCGCGCCTTCCGCAACGGCGCGATCGACTTCCTGTCCAAGCCCATCGACGAGCAGGATCTCATCGACGCCATCCAGCGCGGGCAGGACGTGCTGGATGGCCAGCTGCGGCGGCGCGCGGAACAGGCCGAAACCCTGGAGCTGCTGGCGGCGCTGACGCCGCGCGAGCGCCAGGTGCTCGATCGCGTCGCCCAGGGCTACACCACGCGCCAGATCGCCGACGCGCTCGCACTGTCGCCGCGCACCGTCGAGACCCATCGCGCCGCGATCGGCGCCAAGCTGGGCACGACCTCGCAGGCCGAATTGACGCGCCTGTGGATCGAGGGCCAGGCGGCGGCTCCGTAGAACTACGGACTTTCGCGCGAGCCTCACGAATACCCGGCCGGGCGGCTGGCCGGTAACCTTTCATCGTTCTCTCGTTCAACCCCGAGCAACCCTGAAAGGAACCGATATGATCCGCAAACTCTCCCTCGCCGCCCTCCTGTTTTCGCCGGTTCTGGCGTCCGCCGCGACCCAGCTGCCCACCGCGCCGTACCTGCCGCTGGAACTGGCGACCCGGGCGGCGGACGCCGCGCTGAAGGCATGCGCCGCCCAGGGCCACAACGTCAGCGTCGCCATCGTGGCGCGCGATGGCGGCACCAAGGCGCTGCTCAAGGCCGACAATGCCGGCCCCCACACGGCCAGCAGCGCCCAGGGCAAGGCCTTCACGTCGGCCGCCATGGGCCGCGACACCGCGGGCCTGGCCGACTTCATCGCCTCCAAGCCGGCCAATGACGGGCTGCGCGACATGGATGCCCGCATGGTCATCCAGGCCGGCGGCCTGCCGGTCAAGTTCGGCAAGGCGCTGGTGGCGGGCATCGGCGTGGGCGGCGCGCCCTCCGGCGACATCGATGCCGGCTGCGCCGCCGCGGGCCTGAAGGCGATCGGCGCGGAATGAGCCTTTTCCGCCGCAAAGACGGCGGCCCGCCCGGTTGGCGCATCGGCGCCGGCCCGGGCGGGCCGTTCCGTTCCGGCCGAAGGCGGAGTCCGTTCAAACCTATAACAATCAGGCATAACAGAAAGAATCGGATACAGGATGGCCCGGGAGGGCGTTCCGATTAAGATGAGGCCGGCTTCAAGTCGGGTCGGCCATAGGGTCTTTCGATCGGGCATGGGGCGACACCCACCGAGAGCGAGACCACACCATGCGCAACCTGAAAATCGGCACCCGGCTGGCCCTGGGATTCGGCTTTGTGATCATCCTGCTGCTGGTGATGTCGGGCATCGGCGCCTGGCGCATCCTGGACACGCAGCAGGACAACCAGGCGCTGGACCAGCGGCTGCGCACCACGGCGCTCATCCAGCAGTTGACCCGGCAGATCAACAAGAGCGCCAACCTGACGCAGGCGACCCTGGCGGCCGATCCCGACACGCTCCGGCGCCTGAAGCAGGACATCGAGGCCACCGACCGGCAGGCGGGCGAACTGGCCGGTCAGCTGGCGGAATCGCTGTCCCAGCCCGAGGCCGCCAGCCTGCTGCGCGACATCGGCCAGGATCGCGAGGCCTTCATCCAGCGCCGGGGCCAGGCGTTCAAGGACCTGGACAGCGGCAACTACGGCGAGACCGACGCCTTCTTCAACCAGGAAATGCCCAAGCGGACGACCGGCCTGATGGACCGGATCGACCAGCTGTCGCAGTTGCAGGCCGATTCCGTGCAACGCCTGTTCGACGACAGCGCACAGCAATCCAGGCTGGGCCTGACCGTGCTGGCGGCGGCCACCCTGCTGGCCCTGATCCTGGGGCCGCTGTTCGCCTGGCGGGTGACGCGGTCCGTCACCCATCCGCTGCGGCACGCCGTGAAGCTGGCGGAAGCGGTGGCGCGCCGGGACCTGAGCGCCGACGTCGTCGCCCGGGGCAGCGACGAGATCGGCCAGTTGCTGAGCGCTCTGGCCACCATGACCCGCAACCTGCGCGGCGCCATGAGCGAGGTGCGCAGCGGCTCGGACGCGATCGCCTCGGCCTCGGCGCAGATCAGCGCCGGCAACCTGGACCTGTCCTCGCGCACGGAAGAACAGGCCAGTTCCCTGGCCGAGACCGCCGCCACGATGGAGGAAATCACCGCCACCGTGCGCCAGAACGCCGACAACGCCCAGCAGGCCAACACCCTGGCCGCCTCGGCCGCCAGGACCGCCACCGACGGCGGCGCCATCGTCGCCGAGCTCGTCTCCACCATGGGCGAGATCAACGCCAAGTCCCAGCAGGTCG
>NZ_JBHSEZ010000029.1:210026-312606 GCF_042653765.1 Castellaniella denitrificans
CCGGGCGCTCGCCCAGCGTTCGGCCGGCGCGGCCAAGGAGATCAAGGGCCTGATCGACACCTCGGTCGAATCCGCCGCCAAGGGCAACGAGCAGGCCTCGCGCGCCGGCGCCACGATGCAGGACATCGTCGACGGCATCAACCGCGTCACCGACATCATGGGCGAGATCAGCGCGGCCAGCCGCGAGCAGACCACCGGCATCGAGGAGATCAACTCGGCGGTCACGCAGATGGACGACGTCACCCGGCAGAACGCCAGCCTGGTGGAAGAGTCGGCCGCCGCCGCATCCAGCCTGCGGGAGCAGGCCGACACCCTGGCCCGCCTGGTCGCCACCTTCACCCTGAACCAGGCCGACGCGACCGGGGCCGGCGCGAGTGCCCGCGCCCATGCGGGCGCCCACGCGTCCCGCCCAGCCGCGTGTATTGGCCTGACGGCGTCAGCGGCCTTTTCCGGGGAGCATCCGCGTCAGGGTGCCGTCACGGTCGATGAAATGGTGCCATAGGGCGCCGACGATGTGCAGCACGACCAGGCCGACCAGGATCGGCCCGGCGAATCCCGCGTGGACCGTGTGGATGGCCTTGGCCATCGCCTTGTCCTCGCCCAGCCAGACCGGGATGGAAAACAGGCCGAAGACGTCGACGGATTGCTGCGCGAATTGCGACATCAGCAGGCCGGCGATCGGCAGGGCGAGCACCAGGACGACCATGGCCCAGTGGACCGTCGCCGCCAGGCGGAGCTGCCATGTCTGCCCGACGGGGAGGGGTCGGCCGGCGTTCAGCCGCGTGATCACCCAGGCGATCATCAAGGCCAGGGCCGTCACCCCGAGGCTCTTGTGGAAGAACATGAACTGTCCCTTGGCGGGATCGCCGCGTTCGTAGCCGCTGGCGATGAGCACACAGGTCACCGCCGCGGCGATGACGATGAACAAGGCCCAATGCAGGAATTTGAGCGACGGGTTCCAGGCGGTGGTGTTGGCCGGCATGCGATCCCCCTATCGGTCTTTGGCAGCCGCGCGAGCGGATGCCGGGATGGTGTCTCTGACTATAACCTGAATGCACCCGCGTTTTGCATGCACAAGATACAGGATGTGATCGCATGCCGGGCTCGAAGGCCGGGCCCGCCCGGGCCGCTTGTATGGATGGAGAGGGCCATGTCAAGGGGGTCGGCGCGGCACGCGCAAACACGCTACAATTCAGGGTTACTCTTTGCGGAGTCGGGCCCGCTTTTCCCCGGGAAAAGCGGGCGCACGCCGTAATCATCCCGGTTTGACTGGATCGACGACACCAATGAGCCACACTCGCACGCGCCTCGTCATGGGCAATTGGAAGATGCACGGCAGCCTCGCGGCCAATGCCGCGCTGCTCGATGGCCTGGTCGCGGGCGCGGCGCGCGCGGGCGGCGCCCAGATGGCCGTGTGCGTGCCGTTCCCCTACCTGGCGCAGGCGCGCGACGCCCTGGCGGACACGCCGGTTTCCTGGGGCGCCCAGGACGTCAGCGTCCACACGCACGGCGCCTACACCGGCGAAGTCGCCCCGGCCATGCTGGCCGATTTCGGCTGCGCCTGGGCATTGTGCGGGCATTCCGAACGCCGCGCCATGCACGGCGAATCCAGTGCCCTGGTGGCGGCCAAGGCCGCGTCCGCGCTGGCGGCGGGACTGACCCCGGTCGTCTGCGTGGGCGAGACCCTGGCCGACCGCGACGCCGGCCAGGTCGAATGCGTCATCGGCGATCAGCTCGATCCGGTCCTGGCGCTGGGCGCCGAGGCCCTGGCGCGCATGGTCATCGCCTACGAGCCCGTCTGGGCCATCGGCACCGGCCGCACCGCCACGCCGGAACAGGCCCAGGCCGTGCACGCCTTCATCCGCGCGTCCCTGGCGCGGCACGGCGCCGGGCAGACCCGCATTCTCTACGGCGGCAGCGTCAAGGCCGCCAACGCGGCGTCCCTGTTCGCCCAACCCGACATCGACGGCGCCCTGGTGGGCGGCGCGTCGCTCGTCGCCGACGAATTCCTCGACATCGCGGCCGCGGCCGCCTGATCCGAGCACACCCATAAGGTCCGGAGTCCTCTCATCATGCAATGGCTTTCCTCGATCCTGCTGACCCTGCAGGTCATTTCCTCGATTCTGGTCATCGTGCTGGTCCTGCTGCAGCAGGGCAAGGGCGCCGACATGGGCGCCGCCTTCGGCAGCGGCTCGGCCGGCAGCGTGTTCGGCTCGGCCGGAGCGGCCAATTTCCTGTCGCGCGCCACCAAGTGGGCGGCCATCGTCTTCTTCGTCACCACCGGCGGCCTGGCCTGGGTGGCCCACCATCCCGCCGGCTCGCCGATCGAGTCCGGCATCATGCAGGGCTTCACGGCCCCGGCCAAGGAAGCCGCTCCGGCCGGCTCCGCCGTGCCCGACGTGGGCGGCAGCGCCGTCCCGTCCGTGCCCGCCGCCCCGTCCAAGGGCGCCGAGCCCTCCGCGCCGGCCGCCGCCGTGCCCGCCGTGCCGCCTGCGGGCGATGCCTCGGTGCCGTCCGTGCCGGCCGCTCCGGCCGAGAAGAAATAAGGCGGGGACGCCTATTCCATGGCCGGCGCGAGCCGGCCGGGGCCGGCTCCATCCGACAGCCGGCGGGCCAGCGCCAGGAAGTCGTCTTCGGGCAACGGCCGCCCGAACAGATAGCCCTGGTAGGCGAAGCAGCCCAGCCGCGCCAGCGAGCTCCGCTGTTCCTCGGTTTCCACCCCTTCGGCGATGGCCGCCAGGCCGAATGTGCTGGTCAGCCCCAGAATCGTCTGGACGATCGCCGCGTCCGATGCCTCATGGGCGACATTGCGCACGAACGACTGGTCGATCTTCAACTGGTCCAGCGGTAGCTGGCGCAGGTAGTTCAGCGAAGAATAGCCGGTGCCGAAGTCATCCAGCGAGAAATGGATGCCGTGCGCCCGCAGCGCCCGCATCTTGTCGATCACCTCGTGGATGTCGCCGACGACCATGCTCTCGGTCAGTTCCAGCTTCAGCCGGCCGGCCGGCGCCCGGGTGGTTTCCAGGATGCGCAGCACCTGCTCGACGAAGGTCTGCTGGTGGAACTGGCGGGCGCTGACGTTCACCGCCAGCGTCAGCCCGGACAGGAACGGATCGGCGGACCAGGCCACCAGCCGCCGGCAGGCGGTCTCCAGCACCCAGTCGCCGAATTGCACGATCAGGTCCGATTGTTCGGCCACCGGGATGAACACGCCCGGGCTGACCAGGCCGCGCTCGGGGTGGCGCCAGCGCAGCAGCGCCTCGGCGCCGATCGGCCGGCCCGCGGTGTCCACCTGGACCTGGTAGTGCAGTTCGAGCTGCCGCAGCGCGATGGCGCTGTGCAGGCGGCTGTCCAGGTCGGCGTATTCGTCGGCCGATTTCTGCATGGCCGGGTCGAACAGGCGCACGGCGTTGCGTCCGGCCGCCTTGGCGGCGTACATCGCCAGTTCGGCGCGCTTGAGCAGTTCGGCCGGGCGGCTGTCCGGGGTGTCGAGCAGCGCGATCCCGATGCTCGACGTGCAGCGGTGGACGCGGTTGCCCAGGCCGTAGCGGGCCTGGAGGCTCGCCAGCAGATCCTGGCTCAGTGAGCGGGCGCGGGCCGCCGCGGCGCCGATGTCCGGTCCCAGGTCCAGGAGCAGGACCACGAATTCATCGCCGCCCAGGCGGAAGACCGTGCCGTCCTCGCGGATCCGGTTGCTCAATCGCCGGGCGACTTCCCGCAGCAGTTCGTCGCCCAGGTCATGTCCCTGGGTATCGTTGATGACCTTGAAATTGTCCAGGTCGATCAGCATCAGCGCGCCGATGCGCTCGTAGGGGCCGGGCCGGGCGCAGGCCGCCTGCAGTCGGTCCTGCAGCAGGTGGCGGTTGGGCAGCTTCGTCAGTGTGTCGTAGAAGGCCAGCCGTTCGATTTTTTCGTCGGCCTGCTTGCGACGCGTGATGTCCACGAGGGTGCCGACGTAGTGCGTGACCTGTCCCTGGGGATCGCGTACCGCCGTGATGGTGAGCCAGGCGGGGTAGATCGTGCCGTCCTTGCGCCGGTTCCAGACTTCGCCGTGCCATTTGTCCAGGGCCAGGATCTCGCCCCACATGGATTGGTAGAACGCGAGCGTCTGGCGGCCGGACTTGAGCATCCGCACGGGCTGCCCGAGGATTTCATCGGGACGGTAGCCGGAGATGGCGCCGAAGGCGCGGTTGACGCGGATGATTTTCGTGTCGGCGTCGGTGATGATGATGCCTTCCTGCGACTCGAAGGCGGTGGCGGCGATCCGCAGGTCCGCCTCGGCGCGGTGCTGGATCTCGACGCTTTCCAGGAAGGCGTTGAACCAGCCGATCAGCTGGTTGATCTCGTGCAGGGACTTCATGGGCGGCATGCGCCAGCCGGCGGGGATGCGCTTGGCCCGGAAGGACCGGAATCCTTCCGACAGGGCGTGGATCGGCCGGATGATCCGCCGCTCGAACAGCCAGCTCGGCCAGATCATCAGGGCCAGGATGATGGCGAGCAGCGCGCCGCCGGCCTGGGTGATGTGCCGCAGGGGGGCGAGCAGCGTGTCCTCGGGTACGAGGCTGATGACGTACCAGCTCTTCTTCGGCAGCCAGCGGTAGTTCATCAGGGTGGGCCGGTTCGCCAGCCAGAGGTCCCGGGTTCCCGAGTGGCCGGACAGCAGGCGGCTGATCTCCGGCGAGATGGGCTGTCCGATCAGCGCGGCGTCGGGGTGGTACAGCATGTCGCCGGCGGCGTCGATGACCAGCAATTGCGCGTCCTGCCCGATTTCCAGGTGTTCCAGGTGCCGGTACAGGGCGGCGGGATCGTAGTTCACCAGCAGCATCGCCAGCGGCTTTTCGGCCTCGCCGTCGGGGCCGGTCTGCCACAAGGTCTGGCTGGCGGTGACGACCTTGCGCCGGTCGGACACGATGTTGACGTTGTCGCGGATGCCGTGCCAGTGAATTCCGGTGCCGGCCCGCCGGGATTCCTTCATCAGCGCGTTCAGCTCGGCCTCATCCACCTGATTGCCGTCGAGCGTGTCGCCGACGTGGTAGTGGCGCCCGTCGTAGGTGAACAGCTCGATCGAGACCAGCCCGGCCAGACTGCCGTAGCCGCTCATGAGCGTGCTGATGCGCGATTGCGTCGAGAGCTGTTCCAGCGAGCGGAAACGGAAGGACGGGATGCCGGCGGCGTCCGGCGCGCGCGCGTCCGTCCGGCCCAGGACCAGCTTGATTTCGTCGATGGTGCCGATGTTGTGCAGCAGGTCCTCGATGCGCTCGAGCTGCAATTGCAGATAGGCTTCCTGGTCGGCCAGCAGATTCATGCTTTGCCGGCGGGCCATGTCCACGATGGTTTCCCGCACGATGTTGAAGGCCAGCGCCTGGTAGAGCAGGAACGGCGGAGCGCACAGGGCGAGCAGGAATCCGGCCAGTTTCAGGGAAATGTTGCCTTTGAATCTCATGGCTGGCCGGGATGGGTCTGGGTGAGCAGCAAGGTGTCGACTTCGATCCGGCGCGGGACCGGCTTGCCGGCCAGGATGTCGAGGGCGGCCTTGACGGCCAGATAGCCTTGCCGGTCGGGCCGCTGGTCGATCGTGGCGGCCATCCGCCCGGCCGCCAGCGCGGCGCGGGCCTCGGGGATGCCGTCGAAGGCGGCGACCCGCACTTGCATGATGCCGTGGTCGGCCAGGTACTGCATCACGCCCAGGGCGATGAAATCGCTGACGCAGTAGATGCCGCGCAGGTTCGGGTGGTCCCGCAGCAGCGTGCCGGTGTTTTCGTAGGCCTCTTCCAGGGTCCAGGCGCTTTTGCTGGCGACCAGTTTCATGCGGGCCTCGGTGAAGGCCTTGCGCGCGCCCTGGCCGCGTTCCCGGGTGTTCAACGCGTTCGAATTGCCCTCCATCAGGGCGACCTCGGCTCCCGGCGGCAGTCCGGCGCTCAGTGCCTGGACGGCCTGGTAGGCCGCTTTGGCGTTGTCGATGCCGACGAATGCCGGGGGCATGAAACCGCCCGCGGCCGGCGTGCCTTCGTTCAGCGGGGTGTCGGCGACGATCACGGGGATGCCGGCTTTGCCGGCTTCGATGACGGAGGGAATCAGTCGCTCGGAATCGGTCGGCACCAGGACGATGGCGTCGGCGGATCGATCGGCGATGATTTTCTCGATGAACTGGATCTGCTGGTCGATCGACGTTTCCGAGCCGACGGAACGGACGAAGAGTTTCGCGCCGGATTCCGTCTGGGCGCGCCGCGCGCCCTGTTCCATTTCCAGGAAATAGGGGTTCGACAGCGATTTCAGCAGCAGTGCGATCCGGGGGCCTGTGGGTGCTGGAGGCGCGGCGGGCCCGGTGGGGGCGGGCGCGACCAGGGTGTCGACGCGGGGCCGATCCTGGTCCGAGCAGGCGGCCAGTCCGGACAGGCATAACAGAATGGCGGCGAAACGCCAGAATAATTTCGTCGACATGGACGTGCCCGCAAGAACTGTCGCGGTCTTGTTATTAATTGTTCCCGCAACATCATACACAGCGATTCCATATTGACGCCATGATTGATATTGCATTTTGGGCCGATCGAATTTTCAATTTGATGAACATCAAAATGGAATCGGCTTGCCGCGAAAAGCGCGGCCTGGCGTCCGGAGGGCGGATCCTTCACGTCCGGTGCGGACGGCGCGCGCCACGTCCGCGACCCCGTCCGCACCGGTCCGTGCCTGGATGCGCTGTACGGCAAATGGGCTGTCTTCATGCTAGAATCTACCGCTTTCCCAGGAAAGAACCTGGCCGTCGTGGTGGAATTGGTAGACACGCTATCTTGAGGGGGTAGTGGCGAAAGCTGTGCGAGTTCGAGTCTCGCCGACGGCACCATCGAATACCGGGGAAACCCGAAAAAGCCCGTAAGAATCCATGTCTTGCGGGCTTTTTTGTCGTCGGGCGCCGGGCCTTCAGGCGGCTTCGGCCTGCAGCCTGTCGATGGCGCTCACCACCTCGCGGCTGGCGCTTTCCATGGCCAGCAGATGCTGCATCATCCCATCCCAGTCGCCTTCGCCGCCGGCCGCCAGCGCGTCCAGACCGTGGCGATGGACGGCGGCATGCGGCGCCTCGATGGCGCGGTAGCCGGCGGTATGGCAATAGAATCGCGCGCCCTGGCCTTCGTAGTACCACTTTCCCAGGCGACAGGACGTGTGGTCGGACAGGCCGGCTTCGAACGCGCCATCGATGATCTGCTGGTACACCCGGTTCTTCCAGATGGCGTGGTCCAGCTTGACCGATGTCAGGAAGGCGCCGACCGCGACCCGGCCGATGACGGCCTGCATGTTTTCCGAATGCTGGACGAGCGCGTCGACCTCGCCATCGATCTGCCGCGCCGAGACCGCGATGTCGCCGGCGCATTGCGTGGTCCGGTCCACCATGGCGTGGATGGCGCTGGTTTCCTGGCCGATTTGCTGCACCAGCGCCTGGATGTCGGCGCTGGCGCTGCTGACCTTGCCGGCCAGGTGGCGCACTTCGGCGGCGACCACGGCGAATCCGCGGCCCGCCTGGCCGGCGCGCGCCGCCTCGATGGCGGCGTTCAGCGCCAGCAGATTCGTCTGATTGGAAATTTCCTGGATGTTCGAAACCAGCGACTGGATCTGGTGCGCGGTCTGGTCCAGCGTCTCGGCCGCCCCGGAGCTGGAGCGGGCGTGTTCGAGCACCAGCGCGGTGCGTTCGTTGAGGCGCTCGACCGCGCTCTTGGCCTGCTGGAAGACCTGGTCGAGGACGGACAGCCCCTCGCGTTCTTTTTCCAGCATGTCGGCACTGGCGGTCATGCCCGTGCCGATCTGCGCCAGCATGACCCCGCCTTCGAGCTGGCTGCGGCTCACGCCCTGGAACGCGGCCCCGGCCGCGGGGGGCTCGGCGTCGTCAGCCGTTTTCAGCGCTTCGCGCAGGCGCCCGACTTCCGCGCGCAATTGAAGACATTCCTGTTTCCACGTATTGCTGACCCACATAAGTGTCCTCCATCTATAGGCATTCTAGATGGGTGCGCACCGTTGGCGAATTGATTCATCCCAATGAATCGTTCATTTACGTCAATTGGGTAAAACCCTGGAGAGGCGCGTCGCGTGGATCGGGTCGAGTGGTGTGGCGGTCAACTGGAAGCGGTTGGGATTGGCCATGACGGGATCGGCGTGCCGCAGGCGCCGGATCTCAGGGCACGAGCAGCACGCTGCCGGTGCTGCGTCCGGCCTCCAGGTCGGCATGCGCCCGCGCGACGTCTTCGAGCGCGTAGATGGCTCCGACGGTGCCGCCGATGCCCTGGCGCATCATGGACAGGACGGCGGCGGCCGCCGCCCGGTAGGTCGGCGGGTCGGAGGCATAGGCCATGAAGCTGGGGCGCGCCAGCGACAGGGAACGTCGAGGGCCGAGGTCCTCGAGGTCGAGGGGCGGGATGGGGCCGGCCGCCTGGCCGATGCTGGCGACGGTGCCGAACGGCCGCACGCACGCGAGCGTCCGCGCCAGCATGCCGCCGCCGATGCCGTCGTAGGCGACGTCGACGCCGCGTCCGTCCGTCAGATTCCGGACCTCGCCGACGAGATCCGCGTCGCGGCCGACGATGACATGGTCGGCGCCCGCCTGGCGGGCCAGTCCGGCCTTTTCCTGGGAACTCGTCGTGCCGATCACCGTGGCGCCCAGATGCTTGGCCCAGCGCGACAGGAGCGCGCCCGTGCCGCCCGCGGCGGCATGGATGAGCACCGTGGTCCCGGGCCCGACCGGGAAGGTCCGGGTCAGCAGCATGTGGGCGGTGATGCCGCGCAGCATGGAGGCGGCGGCCGCTTGCGCCGGGATGTCGTCGGGCAGGAGGACGGCGCGCGCTTCCGGCAGCAGCCGCGTCGAGGCATAGGCGCCGACGGGGGCGCCGGCGTAGGCCACGCGGTCGCCCGGCGACAGGCGGGTCACGCCGGGGCCGATGGCCTCGACCACGCCGGCGCCTTCGACGCCGAGCGTGGCGGGCAGCGGCAGCGGGTAGAGTCCGGTACGGTGGTAGATGTCGATGAAGCTGACGCCGATCGCCTCATGGCGGATGCGGACCTGGCCCGGGCCGGGCTCGGCCGGCGTATCGGCCGAAACGTGCAGCCGATCGATTCCGCCGGTGTCGGCGATCTGGATTTTCCTGTCCATCTGGATCTCTCCTGTCTCGTGATGGAGGGATCATCCCACGCTCTGATATGGAAATAAATTCCCTATACTCTCACATATAATGTGAAAAAATTGTCAATCATGGATTGGGAAAACCTGCGATATTTCGCGGCGCTGGCAAATACCGGCTCGCTGTCGGGTGCGGCGCGGCTGATCGGCGTCGAGCATGCGACGGTGGCGCGCCGCGTCGCCCGCCTGGAACGGGAAACCGGTTTGAAGCTGGTGGATCGGCGGGGGCGCCGTTTCCTGCTGACCGCCGAAGGCGGGAAGATGGCGGCGATCGCGCGGACGATGCAGGAACAGGCCGGCGCGGTCGAGCGGTTGAAGGCCGGGCGCTCGTCGGCGCTCTCGGCCGAGGTCGTGATCAGCGCGCCGCCCGCCTATGCCGCGGCGCGGCTGGCCGGTCCGCTGGCCGGGCTTCGCGAACGGCATCCCGGCATCCGGGTGCGCGTGATCGGCGAAAAACGCCAGGCTTCGCTGGACCGCCGCGAGGCCGACCTGGCGATCCGCCTGTCCCGCCCCACGGCGGGTGATCTGACGGCGTTCAAGATCGGCGAGGCCCGGTTCCGGCTTTACGCCAGCCCGGCCTATCTCGCCGCGACGCCGGCCGGCGCGTGGGCGTTCGTCGCCTATGATGAAGCCATGGACGCCGCGCCCCAGCAGGCCAGTCTCCTGGTGCAGCTCGCGGGCCGGGCCATCGGCCTGCGCGCCAGCACCCTGGAAATGCAGGCGGCCTTCATCCTGGCGGGCGGCGGCGTCGGCATGTTGCCCGATTTCGCGGCGGAAGGGCTGGACGGCCTGGCCGAGGCCGACCCGGCCGCGCCTCCGCTCGTCCGGGAGATCTGGCTGGTCGTCCATACCGACATGAAGCACGCGCCGGCCATCCGCGCGGTCATGGATTGCCTGGGCCGGTCCACGCACCCATCCTGACCATCGAACAAGGACGACCAGTCATGGGAATCATCTGCGAGCAAGCCTCCGGCGCCGTGCTGCTGCTGATCGATCTGCAGCGGGCGATCGATCATCCGAGCTGGGGGACGAGAAACAACCCTCGGGCGGAAGCGCGGATCGGCCGCCTGCTGGATCACTGGAGAAGCCGGGGCTGGCCGGTGTGGCACGTGCGGCACGATTCGACCGAGCCCGGGTCCCATTACCGGCCGGGCCAGGCCGGGCACGTGTTCAAGCCGGAAACGGCCCCCATCGCCGGCGAGCCGGTCATTGCGAAGCATCGGAACAGTGCGTTCATCGGCACCGGCCTGGAAGCGCGGCTTCGCGCCGGCGGACACGATGCGCTGGTGATCGTGGGCGTCGTGACGAACAATTCCGTCGAGGCGACCGTCCGCATGGCCGGCAACCTGGACTTCCGGACCTACCTGGTGGCCGACGGCTGCTTCGCCTTCGCCAGGGCGGATTGGAACGGGACGGCCAGGAGCGCCGAAGAGGTGCATGCGATGTCACTGGCCAACCTGGACGGGGAATATTGCACGGTCGTCCCTTCGGACGCGCTGCTGGGCCTCTAGGGGCCTGTTCGCACTATTCAAGGCGATCGCGTTGGGCCTGGGCGCTGTCGCGGGCCTGCCGCAGCAGCGCCAGCAGCTGCGCCTGCGATGACGGCGGACAGTCCCGCAGCAGTTCGGCGGCCACGCGTTCCTGGACCTTGCGCAGTTGCGCGAAGAACCGCTGGCCCTGCGCGCTCAGGCGCAGGCATCGTACGCGCTTGTCGCTTTCGCTGGCGCTGCGGGTCAGCCAGCCGCGTTCTTCCAGGTGGGCCAGGAGGCGCGCCATCTGGGCCTTGTCGGCGTGGCTGCGTTCCACCAGGTCCCTTTGCGTCAGGCCGGGCTGCCGGCCCGCGCGCATCAGGATGCGCATTTCGTTGAAGGTCAGCTCCGGATGCACGGCCTCCATGGCCTTGCGCATGCGCGCGCGGAACAGATGCAGCAGCTCGTGCAGGCTGTCGAATATCTCGATGGGCAGGGACGGATCCATGGCGTATGGTTGACTAAGTCAACTTATCGAATCAATAATAGTGGACTTTAACAACCAATCGAGAGCCATGTCCACAGAAGAAAAGACGATCATCCGGCGCGTGCGCCATCCGTTCCGGGCCCGTCACGTGCAATTGCTCGCGCGCGAGCCCGTCAGCCCCGGCTTCGTCCGCCTGACGCTGGGCGGCCCGGAACTGCATGATTTCACGAGCGCCGGTTTCGACGACCACGTCAAGCTCATCCTGCCGCAGGCGGGACTGGACAAGCCGAGGCTGCCCGCCCTGGTCGACGGCCGGCCGCACATCGAGGGGCCGCGCCCCGTGATGCGGGACTACACGCCGCTGCGCTTCGATCCGGCCGGCCGCACGCTGCGGGTGGATTTCGCCCTTCATGGCGCTGGGCCGGCGGCGGATTGGGCGCGCAACGCGCCGATCGGCCAATGGGCGGGCCTGGCCGGCCCGCGCGGCAGCATGCTGCTTCCCGACGATCTGCAATGGCAATGGCTGCTCGGCGACGAGACGGCCGTGCCCGCCATCGAGCGCCGCCTGGCGGAACTGCCCGCGGGAACGCGCGCCGTGGTGCGGGTGCAATTGACCGACCGGGCGGACCGGCGCGCCTGGCGCAGCGCCGCGGACCTGGACCTGCAATGGGTGGATTCGCTGGCCGAGGCGGCCGACGCGCTGGACATCCCGCAAGGTTCCGGCTTCGTCTGGGCCGCCGGCGAGCACCACGCCATGTCGTCGCTGCGCAAGCGGCTGCTCGCCAAGCCGGGCGCCGATCCGCGCCGCATGCGGATCGCCTCGTACTGGAAGCGGGGCGAGGCGGGGCACCACGAGGAACTCGGCGCCGGCGGCTGAGGCTGCGCCGGGGCTCGCATCGCCGTCCGGGCGAGGGCGGCCGATGCCGGCCCCATCGATGCGAAGGCGCGCTGAAGCCGCGCTTCCGTGCGCTATAGTGGCGCTTTGCAGGCGTGGATGCCGATCCCGCATGGCGGGCCTGCCACCCCCCGGAAGCGCGACAGCCTATGTTCATCGAGCTCGTCAAAGGAGTTTCCCTGCTGCTGGCGCTGTGCTTCCTCCACGGCGTGAACGTCCGGCTGTGGCGTTCGCGGCCGCTGGCGGGGCGGGTGTTCTCGGGCGTCATCTTCGGCGGCATCTGCGTGGTCGGCATGCTGACGCCCCTGGTGCTCGAACGGGGCGTCATCTTCGATGCGCGCTCGGTGGTGCTCAGCATGGCGGGCCTGTTCGGCGGTCCGCTCGTGGCCGGTGTCGCGGCCGCCATGGCCGCCGCGGCGCGGCTGTCGCTGGCGGGCGAGGGCGCGTTCATCGGCCTGCTGGTGATCCTGCTGTGCGCCGCATCGGGCCTGCTCTACCGCCGGGCGCGGGCGCTCGGGTGGCTGGACGTGGATCCGGTCTCGCTGGCCTGCTTCGGGCTGCTCGCGCATGCGGCGGTGCTGGGCCTGTTCCAGTTCCTGCCCGCCGACGTGGCGCGGCATTTCAACGCGATGGTCGCCCAGCCTTTCCTGATCACGTTCACCCTGGCCACGGTGGCGCTCGGCCTGCTGCTGCGCGACATGGAGGACCGGCTGGCCACCGAGCGCGCCCTGGCGGACACGGCGGCCCGGCTGCGCGCCATTTCGCAGGCCATTCCCGACGTGCTGCTGGTGCTCGACAGCGAGGGGCGCTACGTGGAAGTGCTTTCCCGCGACGAAGGCCCGCTGGTCGCCCGCGCGTCGGAACTGGTCGGACGGCGGATGCACGAGGTGCTGCCCGCCGGACAGGCCGACGGCTTCATGGCCCTGATCCGCGACACGCTGCGGTCGGGCCGCACGCAGAGCATCGAATACGAGATGCGGACGCGCGCGGGCCTGTGCCATTTCGAAGGACGCGTCCAGGCGCTCGGCGCGCTGGTGAACGGTCGGCCCGCCGTGGTCTTCCTGGCCCGCGACATCACCGAGCGCAAGCGGGCCGAGGGCGCCCTGCGCGAATCGGAGCTGCGCTTTCGCTCGGTGCTGCTCAACATCCCCTCGATCGCGGTGCTGGGCTATCGGGCCGGCGGCACCCTGAGCTACTGGAACCGGGCGGCGGAGCGGCTCTACGGCTATACGGCCGAAGAGGCCATGGGCCGGCGCCTGCCGGACCTGGTCGAGCCGTCCGCCGTGCGCGGCCGGATGCGCGAGGACATCGACCGCATGTTCGCCACCGGCGAGGTGGTCGCGGCGCGCGAGACGCGGCTGCGGCGCAAGGACGGCTCCCCGGTGGACGTGTTTTCCAGCCATGCGTTCGTCGAGCTGCCCGGCCAGCCGCCGGAGATGTTCTGCTTCGACGTCGACATCTCGGACCGCAAGGCCGCCGAGGAGGAGGCGCATCACCTGGCGTTCTACGACGCGCTGACCCGGCTGCCCAACCGCCGGCTGCTGGTGGACCGCCTGCAGCGGGCGCTGGCCGGCGGGGCCCGGTCGGGCCGGATCACGGCGGTGTTCTTCCTGGATCTGGATGATTTCAAGACCTTGAACGATACGCGGGGCCACGAGGTGGGCGACCAGTTGCTGCGGGAGGTGGCCGCCCGCCTGCGCGACAGCGTGCGCGAGCAGGACACCGTCGCCCGCCTGAGCGGAGACGCTTTCGTGGTGGTGGCGCCGGGCCTGAGCGCCAGCGCGCCGGAGGCCGCCGGCCAGGCGCGCGCGCTGGGCGAACTGCTCCTGGCCCGCCTGCGCGAGCCGTGCGACCTAGCCGGGCACGAATATCACTTCTCGGCCAGCATCGGGGTGGCGCTGCTCGACCGCTCCGCGGAATCGGTGGACGAGGCCCTCAAGCAGGCGGACATGGCGATGTACCGCGCCAAGGACGCCGGGCGCGATACGCTGCGCTTCTTCGATCCGGACATGCAGCAGGCCGTGACCCGCCGCGCGACGCTGGAAGCCGAGCTGCGCAACGGGTTGCGCCAGGGGCAGTTCCTGCTGCTCTACCAGCCCCAGGTGGATGGCGAGGGGCGCGTGACGGGCGCCGAGGCGCTGGTGCGCTGGCGGCATCCCGGGCAGGGGATGGTGCCGCCGTCCGAATTCATTCCCATGGCGGAGGAATCGGGGCTGATCCTGCCGCTGGGCCATTGGGTCATGGAAACGGCCCTGCGCCAGCAGGCCAGCTGGCGGGGGGATCCGGTGTTCGGCCGCCTGGACCTAGCCGTCAACGTCAGCCCGCGCCAGTTCCGCCAGGACGACTTCGTGGCTCAGGTCCTCGCGCTGCTGCGCGATACCGGCGCGGATCCCGCGCGGATCAAGCTGGAACTGACCGAGAGTCTGCTGCTGCACAGCGTGGACAGCGCCATCGAGACCATGCGTGCGCTGCGGGCGCATGGGCTGGGCTTCTCCCTGGACGATTTCGGCACCGGCTATTCCTCGATGAACTACCTGAAGCGCCTGCCGCTGTCCCAGATCAAGATCGACCAGAGTTTCGTGTCCGGGGTGCTGAGGGATCCCAGCGATGCGGCCATCGCGCGGTCCATCATCGCGCTGGCCGACAGCCTGGGCCTGGGCGTGATCGCCGAGGGCGTGGAGACCGAGGCGCACCGCCGCTTCCTGCTCGAACATGGCTGCCCGGCCTTCCAGGGATTCCTCTTCGGGCGTCCGATGGAGCTGGAAGCGTTCGAGCGGCGGGCGCGCGCGGAACCGGCGGCCCGCTGAGTCTCCCGGCGGTCCGGTCAGGCGCGCATCGTCTTCAGCGCCGTCGCCCAGCGCAGCAGTTCGTCCAGCAGCGCGGTGGCGGAGGCGTCGATCAGCTCGTTGGAGGCGAATTCGCCGTTTTCCTGGATGTGCTTGGCCACCATGGGAATGGCGACGCCTTCCATCATGGGCATCATCTTCAGGGTGGTGACCTGCGGCTTGGCCGACTGGACCGCGCGCAGGCCGCCCGAAACCCCGCCGTAGCCGACGAAGCCGCAGGGCTTGTAGTTCCATTCCTTGTAGACGAAGTCCAGCGCGTTCACCAGGGAAGGCGGCGCGCTGTAGTTGTATTCGGGCGTGACGAAGACGTAGGCGTCGGCGCGGGCCACGCTGGCGCTCCAGCGCTTGGTGTGGTCGTGCGCGTATTGCTGCATGCGGGGGTGCACCGGCTCGTCGTAGAGGGGCAGGTGGAAGTCGGCCAGGTCCACCAGTTCGGCGTCGAACTGGCCGTGGCCGCGGGCGAATTCGTGGAACCAGCGCGCGACGGCGGGGCCGACGCGGCCCGGGCGGGTGCTGCAGATGATGACTTGGAGCTTGAGCGGCATCGTGTGTTTCCTTGTTTGGAGGAGGGGGCCATCCGCGCGGCCAGGGCGGTTCCCGGGCCGCGCGGGCGGGTGCTAGCCCGCGCCCTCGGGGAGCGGGATGAATTCCTGGTCGTCGCCGGCCGGCAGGGCCATGCGCTGGGCGCGCCAGTCCTCGCGGGCCTGTTCGATCCGGTCCCGGGAGGAGGAGACGAAATTCCAGTGGATGAACCGTTCGCCGACGGGCTCGCCGCCCAGCAGCATGACGGTGGCCGGGCCGCGGGCCTGGATCCGCGCGGCGCGGCCCGGTTCCAGGACCCGCATCTGGCCTTCGGACAGCGGGTGGCCGTCCAGCTCGACGGCGCCCCGGGCCACGTAGACGGCGCGTTCGGAATAGTCGGTGCCCAGGGCGCGGCGCGCGCCGTCGGCCATGTCCCAGTGCAGGTAGAACAGGGGCGAATGCGTCCTGACGCGGGCGGCGGCGCCGTCGATGGCGCCGGCGATCAGGCGGCCGGCGACGCCGTCCTCGTGGAATTCGGGCAGTTCGCCGGCGCCCTGGTGGTGATGGAATTCGGGCGCCGTTTCCTCGTGCTCGCGCGGCAGGGCGACCCAGGCCTGGATGCCGTGCAGGGTGGCGCCGTGGGCGCGGGCGTATTCCAGCCGCTCGCTGTGGGTGATGCCGCGGCCGGCGGTCATCCAGTTGACCTCGCCGGGGCGGATCTCCTGGTGCGAGCCCAGGCTGTCGCGGTGCGTGATGGCGCCGCTGTACAGGTAGGTGACGGTGGACAGGCCGATGTGCGGGTGCGGCCGGACGTCCAGTTCGCGCGGGGCGCCGCGCGCCACGTCCAGCGGACCCAAGTGGTCGAAGAAGATGAAGGGGCCGACCATGCGGCGCTTGCGGTAGGGCAGCACGCGGCCGACGACGAGGCCTCCGCCCAGGTCGTGCGTGCGGCGGTCGATCAGCAGGGTGGCGGTCATGGACGTCCTCGCGCGGGCCGGTGGGAGCGGCCCCGCGATTACGATACTACAGCTCCCTGCGCTACATGTGGCCGGGCAGCCAGGTGGCCAGCCCCGGGAAATACCACATGACCACCAGCAGCAGCGCCATCAGGCCGAAGTAGGGCGCGCAGACCCGGGCCAGGTAGGTGATCTCCTTGCCGGTCATGCTCTGCAGCACGAACAGGTTGAAGCCCACCGGCGGCGTGATCTGGGCGGTTTCCACGGTGACGACCAGGAAGATGCCGAACCAGATCGGGTCGATGCCGGCGGCCTGGATGATGGGCAGCACCACGCCCATGGTCAGGACGATGGTGGAGATGCCGTCCAGGAAGCAGCCCAGCACGACGTAGAACAGGGCGAGCGCGACGATCAGCATGCCGGGCGACAGGTTCAGGCCGCCGACGAATTCCGCCAGCTGGCGGGGCAGGCCGATGTAGCCCATGGACAGGGTCATGAAGGCCGCGCCCGCCAGGATCAGGGCGATCATGCAGTACAGGCGTGTGGCCCCCAGCAGGGAATCGCGGAACGATTTCCAGTTCAGGGTCTTCTGCCAGGCCGACAGCAGGAAGGCGCCGATGACGCCGATGGCGGCCGATTCGGTGGCCGTGGCCACGCCGCTGTAGATGCTGGCGACCACGCCCAGGACCAGCAGGACCACGGGGATCAGCTGGCGCGATTCGCGCAGCTTTTCGGCGAAGGACAGGCCGCCCGCCGATTCCGGCACACGATCCGGGTGCAACAGCGCCCAGCCGGCGATCCAGCCGCTGAACAGCAGGGCGAGCAGCAGCCCGGGGATCACCCCGGCGATGAAGAGCTTGGCGATCGAGGTTTCCGCCGCCACGCCGTAGACGATCAGGATGATGGACGGGGGGATGAGCAGCCCCAGCGTGGCGGGGCCGCCCAGCGAGCCGATGATCTGCGCGTCGGGATAGCCGCGCCGCCGCAGTTCCGGCAGGTTCATGCGGCCCACCGTGACGCAGGTGGCGGCCGAGGATCCGCACACCGAGGCGAAGATCGCGCAGCCCAGCACGTTGGTGTGCAGCAGGCGCCCGGGCAGGCGGTTGACCCAGGGCGCCAGGCCGCGGAACAGGTTTTCCGACAGGTTGGTGCGGTAGAGGATTTCGCCCATCCAGATGAACAGGGGCAGGGCGGTCAGGGTCCAGCTGCTGGAGCTGCCCCAGATGGTCATGGCCATGGCGTCGCCCGCCGCGCGGCTGGAGAAGAATTCCATGCCGAACCAGGCGACGCCGGCCAGGGTCAGGCCGACCCAGACGCCGCCGCCCAGCAGCGCGAAGAGGACGACGATCAGGGCGATGCTGGCCGAGATCTCATTCATGGTGGAGCTCCTCGGAGGCGGGGGACTGGCGCTTGCCCAGCAGTTCCAGGCAGAACTCGTCCAGGAAGGCGATGAAGAAGACCAGGGTGCCCACGGCCATGGGGATCTGGGGGATCCACATCGGCGTGGCGTCGATGCCGGTGGAGATGTCCTGGAAGGACCAGGACTGCCAGACCAGGCGCGCCGAATACAGGGCCAGGAAGCCCGACAGCGCGACGGCGATCAGCAGGGCGGCCAGTTCCAGTCCCCGGCGCGCACGGCCGCGCAGCATGCCCAGGACCAGGGTGACGCGGATGTGCTCGCCGTGCTTCAGCGTGCTGGCCAGGGCCAGGAAGCCGGCGCCGGCCATGGCGTAGCCGGCGTAGGCGTCGACGCCGCCGACCGGGAATCCCAGCAGGCGGCCCAGGATCATCATCGACACCATCAGCAGGACGCCGATCATGCCCAGGCCGGCCAGCCAGGCGCTGGCGGTGTAGAGTCCGTCGAGAAAGCGGCGCATGATCAGCGGCTGGCGCGGTAAGCGTCCAGGATCTGCTTGCCTTCGTCACCCGCCTTGGCGGTCCATTCCTGGATGACGGTGTCCCCGACCTTGTCCAGGTCGGCCTTGAGCTGGGCGGAGGGCTCGACGATTTCCATGCCGCCGGCCTTCAGCTTGGCGATGGAGTCGGCGTCGACCTTGCGGGAGGCTTCCCAGCCGCGCTGCTCGGCGGCCGCGGCGGCCTTCATCAGGGCGTCGCGCGAGGCCGGGGACAGGGCTTCGACGGCCTTCTTGTTGGCGACCACGGCGTTCTTCGGAATCCAGGCCCGGACGTTGGTGAAATACTTCATGTTTTCGTAGAGCTTGTTGTCCGCGCCGGTGGCGCTGGACGTGATCAGCCCTTCGATGACGCCGGTGGCCAGCGCCTGGGACAGTTCGGCTTCCTGGATGGTGACGGGCTGGGCGCCGACCAGTTCGCCGATGCGGGCGGTGGTGGGGCTGTAGACGCGCCATTTCATGCCCTTCAGGTCGGCGCCGGAATTGATGGGCTTGTTGCTGTAGATGCTCTGCGGCGGCCAGGCCACGGCGTACAGCAGCACCATGCCCTGCTGGCCCAGCTTCTTTTCCAGGGCGGGCTTCTGGGCCTGGTAGAGCTTCCAGGCTTCTTCGTAGTTGCTGGCCAGGAAGGGCAGGCCGTCCACGCCGAAGGGTTGCCATTCGTTCTGGAAGCTGACCATGAAGAATTCGCCCGCCTGGGCCTGGTTGCCCTGCACGGCGCGCTTGATTTCCGGCATCTTGAACAGGGACGCGCCGGAATGGACGGTGATCTTCAGGTCGCCCTGGGTGGCGGCGTCCACGTCCTTGGCGAACTGGACCAGGTTCTGCGAATGGAAATTGAAGGCCGGATAGGCCGAGGCCAGGTCCCACTGCGTGGCGGCCTGGGCCTGGACGGTGAGGCCCAGGCCGGCGACCAGGGCGGTGGCGAAGAAAGTGCGACGCTTCATGGGAGAGGCTCCTGGAGAGTGATCAGGGGGCATCGCCGTGCGACCGCGACCCGGCTCCGGCGATGGCTACGGCAAAAGATAGGCCATGCGTCGCCCGCCGTCGATTAGGGTTATCAACAATAAGATTGTTTTTGTAGTTGATGTAGTCTCGGATTGTTGATTTATTTTTTATGAATTGTTGAACGATTCTGGCCGAAGCTCCTTCGCGAGCGGCTGGCCGGGAGCGCCGCGGGCGGGAAGCGCATCATTCGACGCGGGCGGAATAGACGGACAGCACCATGCGCTCGGACTGGATCAGGTAGTTTTCCAGGTTCCGCGCCGCTTCCGCCGTGTCGCCGCGATCGAGCAGTTCCAGCAGGCGGGCGTTCAGATCGACGAAGGGCGCATGCAGATATTCGGGATCGTCCAGCAGGCCGAAGGCCAGCCGCAGTTCGGCCGAGATGTCGGCGAACATGGCCGACAGGCGCGCGCTGTCGGCCAGGGCCACGATGTTCGCGTGGAACAGCATGTTGGCCGAGCCGACCTCCAGCCAGTCGCCGGCGTCGCGCATGCGGCGCGCGTGCGCCAGGGCCTGCTCCATGCGCTTGTGGGCGGGATGGCGGGGCCAGGCCTGGGCCAGCGCCTGGCATTCGATCAGGCGGCGCACGCGGTAGATGTCGATGATGTCGGCGATCGACGGCACCACCACGGAGACCCCTCGGTTCGGCTCGTGGCGCAGCAGCCCTTCCTTGGACAGGATCCGGAAGGCCTCGCGCAGGGTGTTGCGCGAGACCTCCAGCTGTTCGCTCAGGCCCGCTTCGGACAGCCGCTGCCCCGCCCGCAGCTGGCCGTGGATGAGCTGCTGGCGGATGGTCTCGGCGACAGTGTCGGTCAGGCTCGGCGCGACGGCGGGGCTGGGATAATGGCGGGGGTTCATGAGGACCTCGGGATGAGCTTTTTTCGGCATGGATCGTTCAACGATCCGCCGATCGTTTTGCAATGATAAGGAACGCACATGGACTTGAACAGCGATCTCGGTGAAAGCTTCGGCGCCTGGCGCATGGGCGACGACGCTGCCATGCTGGACATCGTCACCAGCGCCAACGTGGCCTGCGGCTTCCATGCCGGGGATCCGGCCGGCATCCTCGACACTCTGCGCGCGGCGGCGGCGCGCGGCGTCGCCATCGGGGCGCACGTGGCCTATCCCGACCTGGCCGGCTTCGGCCGGCGCAACATGGATCCGACCAGCCGCGAACTGGCGGCCGACGTCATCTACCAGATCGGCGCCCTGCAGGGCCTGGCCGCCGCCGCCGGCACCCGGGTGACCTACGTCAAGCCGCATGGCGCCCTGTACAACACGATCGCGCACGACGAGCGCCAGGCGGGGGACGTCATCGCCGCGCTGCTGGCGCTGGATCCCGGCCTGGTCCTGATGGGACTGGCCGGTTCGCCGCTGCTGGATTGGGCGCGGGCGCGCGGCCTGCGGGTGGTGGCCGAAGCCTTCGCCGACCGGGCCTACACGCCCGCCGGCGCGCTGGTGTCGCGCCGCGAACCGGGCGCCGTGCTGCACGATCCCGCACAGGTCGCCGACCGCATGCTGGACCTGGTGCGCACGGGCGAGATCACCGCCATCGACGGCAGCCGCGTGCGCCTGCGGGCCGATTCCATCTGCGTGCACGGCGACAGCCCGGGGGCCGTGGCCATGGCGCGCGCGGTGCGCCAGCGGCTGGAATCGGCCGGCGTCGCCCTGACGCCGTTCACGGAGGCGCGGGCGGCATGAGCGTTCGTCCCGAAACGCATCGTGCGCGGGGCGGTCCGGTGGCCGCCCCGCGCTGCCTGCCGGCCGGCGACGGCGCCGTGCTGGCGGAATTCGGCTCGCTGGACGAAACCCTGGCCCTGTTCCAGGCGCTCGGCGCATGGCCCGCCGGCGTGGAGGACGTGGTGCCCGCCGCCCGCACGCTGCTGGTGCTGTTCCGGCCGTCCGCCCTGGCGGCGCGGGATGTGGCCGCCTGGCTGCGGCGGACCGCCGCCGGCCTGGAAACGGCCGCCGCAGGCGGGGGCGGCGCATCCGCGCCGTGTCCGGACGCGGCGGCCCGGCGGGTGGAGATCCCCGTGCGCTACACGGGCGAGGACCTGGAGGCGGTCGCCGAACGACTCGGCCTGAGCCGCGCCGAGCTGATCGAGCGCCACACCGGCAGCGACTACCTGGCGGCCTTCGCCGGTTTCGCGCCGGGCTTCGTCTACCTGGCGGGCGGCGATCCCTGCTTTCACGGCATGCCCCGCCGCGCCGCGCCGCGCGTGCGCGTGCCGGCGGGCTCGGTGGCCGTGGCCGGGGATTTCAGCGCCGTCTATCCGTCCGACAGCCCGGGCGGCTGGCAACTGCTGGGCGTCACGCCCTTGCGCATGTGGGACATGGACCGGGCGGAACCGGCGCTGGTGCGGCCGGGCTTCCGGGTCCGGTTCCGCGACCTGGACGCGGCCGGCGCGGCCTACAGCCTGCCCGGCGCGCAGGCCGCCGATCGTCCGGCCGCCGGGGCGGGGGCGCCGCGCTCACCGGAACCCGCAGTCATGGGCGCCGGCGGGCCGGCCGACGGGCGGGACCGCCTGCCGGGCGGCGGATCCTCCGCATCGGGGCGCGGCGCGCCCGCCCCGGTCGCGCCGTCCGCCTGTTTCGAGATCCTGGCCGCCGGCCTGCAGACCCTGGTGCAGGACCTGGGCCGCCCCGGCCTGACCGGCATGGGGGTGTCCCTGTCCGGGGCGCTCGACCGGGGCGCGCTGCGCGCGGCCAACCGGATCGTGGGCAATCCGGCCGACGCCGCCGTGCTGGAAAACGCCCTGGGCGGCCTGCGCCTGGCCTGCCGGGGGCGCGCCGTGGTGGCCGTTACGGGCGCCCGGGCGGAACTGAGCCTGGTGACGGCGGCGGGCATCCGCCTGCCGGCCCCCCCGGGCCGTCCGCTGGCGCTCGACGACGGCGATGAGCTGCATGTGGGCGCGCCGAGCGCCGGGGTGCGCTGCTATGTGGCCGTGCGTGGCGGCTGGGACGTGGCGCCCGTACTGGGCAGCCGCGCCACCGACACCCTGGCGGGGATCGGCCCGGCGCCGCTGCGCCCGGGCGACCGGCTGCCGGTGGGCACCGCCCCGGGCGGTGCGCGCCCGGGCGCCGTCCAGCCCGGCGGCGAGGCCGCCCCGGCAGTGCCCGGGCGCGGCGACCTCGTCACCCTGGACATCGTCCTGGGGCCGCGCGCGGACTGGTTCACCCCGGCGGCGCTGGCGCTGCTGGCCGGACAGGAATGGACGGTCACGCCGCAGTCCGACCGGGTCGGCATGCGCCTCTCGGGCGCCGAGCCTCTGGCCCGGGTCCGCCAGGGGGAACTGCCCAGCGAGGGCACCGTGGCCGGCGCGATCCAGGTGCCCGCCGGCGGCCAGCCCGTCCTGTTTCTGGCCGACCATCCGCTGACCGGCGGCTATCCGGTGATCGGCGCGGTCGTCGGCCGCGACCTGGACCGCGCCGCCCAGATTCCCGTGGGCGCCCGCCTGCGTTTCCGGCCCGCCGGGCCGTTCAAGGAAATCCTGCCATGATCCGTAAAGTCCTGATCGCCAACCGGGGCGAAATCGCCGTGCGCATCGCGCGCGCCTGCGCCGACTATGGCGCGCGTTCCGTCGCCGTCTACGCCGACGACGATGCCGACGCCTTGCACGTGCGCCTGGCCGACGAGGCCTGGGCGCTGGAAGGTCGCCGTCCCGCCGAAACCTATCTGGACATCGGCAAGCTGCTGGCCGCCGCGCGCCGGGCCGGGGCCGACGCCGTGCATCCGGGCTACGGCTTCCTGTCCGAGCGCGCGGAGTTCGCGCGCGCCGTGCTCGATGCGGGCCTGGCCTGGATCGGACCGCCGCCCGAGGCCATCGAGGCCCTGGGCGACAAGGTGGCCGCGCGGCGGATCGCCCAGGCCGCGGGCGCGCCGCTGGTCGCGGGCACCGACGGGCCGGTCGCCAGCGCGGCCGAGGCCCTGGCCTTCGCCGAGGCGCACGGCCTGCCCATCGCCATCAAGGCGGCCTTCGGCGGCGGCGGGCGCGGCCTGAAGGT
Organism: Castellaniella denitrificans; assembly: GCF_042653765.1. NCBI lineage: Bacteria > Pseudomonadati > Pseudomonadota > Betaproteobacteria > Burkholderiales > Alcaligenaceae > Castellaniella > Castellaniella denitrificans. The sequence goes on from NZ_JBHSEZ010000029.1 coordinate 233,285, forward strand.
GGCCTGGCGGCTGGACGAGGTCGCCGAGCTGTACGAATCCGCCGTGCGCGAGGCCACCGCCGCCTTCGGCCGGGGCGAATGCTTCATCGAGCAGTTCCTGGACCGGCCGCGCCACATCGAGGCGCAGGTGATCGCCGACACCCATGGGCGGGTGGTGGTGCTGGGCGACCGCGACTGCTCGCTGCAGCGGCGCAACCAGAAGCTGGTCGAGGAAGCGCCCGCGCCCTTCCTGTCGGACGAGCAGCGCGCCCGCATCCACGAGGCCGCCCGCGCCATCTGCGTCCGCGCCGGCTACGTCGGCGCCGGGACGGTGGAGTTCCTACTGGCGCGCGACGGCCGCATTTCCTTCCTCGAGGTCAACACCCGCCTGCAGGTCGAGCATCCCGTGACCGAGGAAACTTCCGGCCTGGACCTGGTGGTCGAACAGTTGCGCGTGGCCGACGGCCTGCCCCTGTCCGTCGAGTCCACGCCCGCGCCGTGCGGCCACAGCCTGGAATTCCGCATCAACGCCGAGGACCCCGGGCGCGGCTACCTGCCGGCGCCGGGCCGCGTCGGGCGCTTCGCGCCGCCTTCCGGGCCGGGGGTGCGGGTCGACAGTGGCGTGGAATCCGGCTCCCTGGTGCCGGGCGTGTTCGATTCGCTGCTGGCCAAGCTGATCGTCAGCGGCGCCACGCGGGAGCAGGCCCTGGCCCGCGCGCGCCGCGCCTTGCGGGAATTCGAGATCGAGGGCGTCGCCTCTGTGCTGCCCTTCCATCGCGCCGTGGTGGATCAGGCCGATTTCACCGGCAAGGACGGTTTCCGCGTGCACACGCGCTGGATCGAGACCGAATTCGCCGTCGATCTGGCCGATGCGCCCCGGCCCGTGGCGCCGGATGCGGCGCCGATGCTGCGCACCTTCGTCGAGATCGACGGCCGGCGCGTGTCCCTGGGCCTGCCGGCGGGAATGCCGGGCGTTGGGGCGGTTCAGGCCTGGGGCGCCGCGCCGGGCGCCGCCGGCATGGGCGCGGATGCCGCCCGCCCGGCGCCAGCCGGTTCGCCGGACGCGGGACCGGGCGGACTGGCGGCGCCGATCAGCGGCGCGCTGCTGGCCTGGAAGGCCGCCGACGGCGAGGCGGTCCAGGCCGGCCAGGTGCTGGCCGTGATGGAGGCGATGAAGATGGAGACCCAGGTGCTGGCGCCCGTGGCCGGCGTGCTGCGCCGGGCCGTCCCGGAGGGCGCGTTCGTCGAGGCCGGCAGCCTTCTGGGGCGGATCGAGGGGACGTAGCCGGCGGAGGAGGGGCCGGCGGCCGGTGTCGGCCGGTACCGGGGTAAAGACCCCGGCCGCCGGGCCGTAGATTCCGATGCGGGTTCGCCGGCTCCGTCCCGCATGCCGGGACCCGCGGCCGGGACGACGCCATGAACCCTCTCGATCCGCTTTCCTCCGCAACGCCCTCGATGGCCGGCGCCGCGGCCGTCGACGGCCAGGCCGCGGCCGGGAGTGTCTTCCTGGATCCGCCGGCCTCGGTCCGGTCGTCGATTTCCGACCTGGGCCGGGCGCTGTCCCAGGTTGCCTCCCGGAACGCGTCGAACGCCTCGGACCGCGACCAGGATATCGACGACAGCGACCTGCCCGATGCCGTCAAGAATCTGCTGCGGATGATCCGCGATCTGCGGGAACGGCTGGCCGAATTGGCGCGGGAGCTGCAGGCGGTCCAGACCGACGAAGGCATGGATCCCGAGCTCAGGCGCGCGCGCCTGCTGCGGATCCGGGCCCAGATGGGGACGCTGAATGGCGCACTGGTGGCGGCCACCCAGAAATTGTCCAGCCTGATGCGGGAGATGAAGCTGGACAAGTCGCAGCAGATGACCGCCGCGCAGTTGGCGCTGCGCTGAGGGGCGGTGCGGTCGTCGGCGCCCGGCCCGCGTCCCCCGGTCCGTCCGCCGTCAGGCCGGCCGCGCGGCCAGCACGGCGAAGATCGCGTCCGTCAGCCGCCGCAGTTCCTCCGGCGGCATCGTGAAGGCGGGCGTCAGGTAGACGACGTTGCCGAGCGGCCGTATCCACGCGCCCGCCTCCAGGAACTTCCCGCACAGCGCGGCGCGGTCGGGCGCGCGGTCCAGTTCGACCGCGCCGATGGCGCCCTTGACGCGGACGTCGCGCACGCCGGGCAGGGCACCGCAAGGCGCCAGGCCGTCGCGCAGCAGGCCTTCGATGGCCCTCACCTGGGCCAGCCGGGGTTCGCTCTCGAACAGGTCCAGCGAGGCCAGCGCGGCGGCGCAGGCGAGCGCGTTGCCCATATAGGTCGGTCCGTGCATCAGCGCGTGCGCGGGGTCGTCGGACCAGAAACCCTCGAAGACGCGCCGGCTGGCGACGGTCGCGGCCAGTGGCAGGGTGCCGCCCGTCAGGGCCTTGGACAGCGTGATGATGTCCGGCCGGACACCCGCCTGCTCGAAGGCGAACATCGTCCCGGTGCGTCCGAAGCCGGTGAAGATTTCGTCGAAGATCAGCAGGACGCCGTGGCGGTCGGCCATCTCGCGCAGCCGCGCGAGCACGGCGGGTTCGTGCATGCGCATCCCGCCCGCGCCCTGCACCAGCGGTTCGACCAGGATGGCCGCCACGCGGCCGGCGTGTGCGCGCAGCCATGTGTCCAGGGCGTCGGCGGAGGCGTCGTCGGTGGGGAGCTCGTGCAGGTCCTGGCGCGGGACGACGCCGTCGAAGGCGGCGTGCATGTCCACGCCGGGATCGCAGACCGCCATGGTGCCGAAGGTGTCGCCGTGGTAGCCGCCGCGGAACGCGACAATGCGGCGCCGCCGCGGTTCGCCCAGGTTGAACCAGTACTGCATGGCCATCTTCAGCGCCACTTCGACCGAGACGGAGCCCGATTCCGTGAAGAAGACGCGGTCCAGGCCCGGCCCGAGCAGGGCGCACAGGCGCCTGGCCAGCGTCAGCGCGGGTTCGTGCGCGAGCCCGCCGAACATGACGTGGGGCATGCGGTCGAGCTGTTCGCGCACGGCCCGGGCGATGTGCGGATGGTTGTAGCCGTGGCAGGCGGTCCACCACGAGGCGATGCCGTCGATCAGGGTACGGCCGTCGGCCAGCTCGATGCGGCTGCCCTGCGTGCGGACCACCGGCGCCGGCGGGGCGGCCGTCTTCATCTGGGTGTAGGGCAGCCAGACATGGCGATGGCCGTCGGCCAGCCAGTCGGGAGGGTTGGTTTTCATGATTTGTTTCAATTGGAAGGGCGCGGGAGACGCCGGAGGGATGGCGGGCGGATGCGGGCCGCTTGGCGCGATTTGCCGGGAAATTCGCCTAAATCCATTGTGTCGCCATCTTCTTTCTATGTATGTCAAAAATAAGTTTACTGCATTCATTTCGCTATGATTGCTCTTCGATGTGTTTTCAATCCGGAGGCTGGGCGGCATGGCGCGGGACCTGTTCGATCCTCTCTTCGAGGACTCGCTGCGCGTGGCGGAGCGGCGGCATCTGCGCCGCTCGGTGCGCGTCTTCGGCCATCCGGCGCCGGGGCGCCGCGACCACGGCGGGCGCGAGATCCTGGACTTCTGCAGCAACGATTACCTCGGGCTGTCCCTGCATCCGGAACTCGTCGCCCGGGCGTGCGGCCACGTCCGGCGCCACGGGGCGGGCGCGACCGCCTCCCGGCTGGTCTGCGGCACCGGCCCGGCCTGCGCCGCGACCGAGGCCAGGATCGCACGCGCCAAGGGCACGCAGGCCGCGCTGCTGTTTTCCTCCGGATGGCAGGCGAATGCGGCGATCCTGCCGGCGCTGTCGCGGGCGCTGGGCGCCGACGCGCAGGTCTACGTCGACAGGCTGGTCCATGCCAGCCTGCACCAGGGCTGCCGGGCGGCGGGCATCCGGCAGATCCGCTTCCGCCACAACGACCTGGATCATCTCGAGGCCCTGCTGCGCGCGCGGGCCGGGCAGCCGGGACGGCGCATGATCGTGACCGAAAGCGTGTTCAGCATGGATGGCGACCGCTGCGACGTGGCGGCGCTGGCCGCCCTGGCGGAGCGGCACGGGGCGTTCCTCTACCTGGACGAGGCCCACGCCACGGGCGTGCTGGGGCCGGACGGCATGGGCTTGTCGGGCCTGGCCGGGGGGCGGGTCGATCTCGCCATGGGGACGTTCAGCAAGGCGATGGGGGGCTTCGGCGCCTACGTCGCCGGGTCCCGGGCGCTGTGCGACTACCTGGCCAACACCTGTTCCGGCTTCGTCCATACGACCGCCCTGCCGCCGGCCGTGCTGGGCGCCATCGACGCCGCGCTGGACCTCGTGCCGGGGATGCGGGCCGAGCGCGAGGCGCTGGCGGACAAGGCCGACGCGCTGCGCGGCGCGTTGCGGTCCCTGGGGCTGGACACGGGCGCGTCGAGCACGCAGATCGTGCCCGTCCTGGTCGGCGACGAGCGCCGGGCGCTGGCCCTGAGCGAGGCCCTGGAGGCCCGGGGCGTGCTGGTGACCGCCATCCGCCCGCCCACCGTGCCGCGCGGCACCAGCCGCCTGCGCATCGCGCTCAGCGCGGCGCATACGCGGGCGGACATCGAAAGGCTGGTCGATGCGCTGTCGGACGCGCTGGAGGCCGTGGCATGAGCGCTGGGGGGCGCGGGTCCGCGCCGCCCACGCTCGTGTTCGCGCATGGCTGGGGGTTCGACGCCGGCTTCTGGGATGCGCTGCGGGCGCGGCTGCAAGCCTGGCCGCAGCGGGCACTGGAGTTCGGCTATTTTTCCGGCTCGGCCGGGGACGATGCGCTGCCGGATGGCCCGCTGGTGGTGATCGGCCATTCGTTCGGCTGCCTGCGCATGCTGGCGCGGCTGGCGCCGTCGCGCCGCCGGCCGTGCGCCTGGGTCGGCATCAACGGCTTCGCGCGCTTCCATGCCGGCGACGATTTTCCGCATGGCGTGGATCCGCGCGTATTGCGGCGCATGGCGGCCCGGCTGGATGCGGCGCCGGCCGCCGTGGTCGACGAGTTCCGGCGGCGCTGCGGCGCGGACCCCTCCGGTGCCATTCTCTGCCCTCAGGCGCTGGCCCGCGACCTGCGGGCCCTGGCGGAACTCGACCAGCGCGATCGCGTGCGCGGCCTGGAGGCGCCCTTGCTGGCGCTGGCGGGCGCGGAAGATCCCGTGATGCCGGCGCCGATGGCCGCGCATGCCTGGCCCGGACACGACATCGTCTGGCGGCCGGGCGGAGGGCATCTGCTGCCCCTGCAGGCTCCGGACTGGTGCGCCGAGCGCATTGCGGGGTTCCTGGAGCGCCATGGACTGGCGCCGGCGCCGCAGGCGGGGGCCTGCGCGTCCCGCCCGGCCTTCGCAGCCGGCGACGGTCCCGCGGCCGCGCGTCCCGGCGGTGTGGATGCGCGCTTCGGCGCGGCGTCGGACCGCTACGATGGCCATGCCGGCGTGCAGCGCGAGGTGGCGGCCCGGCTCGCGGCGCGGATCGCCCGGCTCGGCCTGCCGTCGCGGCCCCGCATCCTGGAGATCGGCTGCGGCACGGGGGGCCTCACCCGCCTGCTGGGCGCGCATTTCCCCGAGGCGGACTGGACGGTCACGGACCTGTCTCCCGCCATGGTGGAACAGGCGCGCGGCCGGCTGCGCCTGGGGGGCGCCGTCCGCTACCGGGCGATGGACGGGGAATACCCGTCGCTGGAAGACGGACCCGGGCACTTCGACCTGATCTGCTCCAGCATGGCCCTGCAGTGGTTCGGCGACCCCGCCCGGGGGCTGGCGCGGCTGGCGGCCCTGCTGGCGCCGGGAGGACACCTCGCCGTCGCGCTGCCCGTGCACGGGACGTTCGCCGAATGGCGCCGGGCGCACGAGGCCCTGGGGCTGCGGCCGTGCATGATCCGCTTCCCCCGGTCCGGCGCGCTGCGCCTGCGGCGTAGCGGCCTGGCGGGGCGGATCGGCGTCGAGCGCATCGTCGATGAGTGCGGCGACGCCATGGCCTTCCTGCGCGGCCTCAAGGGGATCGGCGCGACGGCGCCCCGGCCGGGGACCCGGCCGCTGCCCGTGCCGCTGCTGCGCCGGGTCTGCGCAGAATTCGATCGCGCCGGCGCGCGCTGCTCCTATCGGGTCGCGTTCGGCCTGTGGCGCAGGAGCGAGGCGCTCGTGGATGAGGAGACCGCAGCATGAATCCGCATGCGTCCGATGGAAAGCCCCCCAGGGGCGTGTTCGTGACGGGCACGGACACCGACGTGGGCAAGACCCTGGTTTCGGCGATCCTGGCCAAGGCCTGGGGCGGCGACTACTGGAAGCCGTACCAGACCGGCATCGCCGCCGCCGCGGGCGATACCGAGGCCGTGGCGGCGCTGCTCGGCCCGGGCGGCGGCCATGTGCTGCATCCGCCCGCCCGCGTCCTGCGGGCGCCGCTGGCTCCGTGGGCGGCGGCGAGGATCGAGGGCGTGGCGCTCGACGCCTCCGGGCTGCGTCTTCCCCGGACGGCCGCGCCGCTGGTGGTGGAAGGCGCGGGCGGGCTGTACGTGCCGATCGACGAACATTGCATGATGATCGACCTGGCCGCCCGCCTGGCCCTGCCCGTGGTGCTGGTGGCGCGCAGCACGCTGGGCACGATCAACCATACGCTGCTCAGCCTGCGGGCCTTGCACGCCCGGGGCCTGCCCGTGCTGGGCGTGGTGATGAACGGGCCGCCGTCGCCCGGCAACCGCGAGGCGCTGGAGCGTTTCGGGCCGGCGCGCGTCATCGCCGAGATTCCGCCGCTGGCCCGGGTCGACGCGGCCGCGGTCGCCGCCGTGGCCGCGGGCATTCCGGCGCTGGATGCCTTGATGCGGGGCGATCCGGCGCGGGATGCGCGGCCGGACGCCTGAAGGCGCAAGATGCGGGCGCCCCGCGTCCGGTCAGGCGGCCGCCTTGCCGGCCTCGGCCCGCGCGGCGCCGTTGCGGCGCCATTCGACGAGGCCGATCGTGATGCCGCTGGCGCAGACGACGGCGATGCCCAGCCAGGACACCGGATCGGGAAACTGGCCCCAGATCAGCCAGCCCAGCGCGGCGGCGCTGACGATCTGGAAATAGACGAAGGGCGCCAGCAGCGAGGCGGGCGCCCGCCGGTAGGCCTGGATCTGCAGGAAATGCCCCAGGCAGCCCCAGAACCCCGTGCCCAGGAGCACCAGCCAGTGCGACGGGGAGAGCCGCCCGGCCAGCGCCGCGAGATCCTGCCAGTAGAAGGGCAGGGCCAGCGTCATCACGACGCTGCCCACGGCTCCGCTCCAGATCAGCGTCGTGTAGGGATCGTCGACCGCCACCCGCCGCGACGCGATGTATTGCGAGGCCAGCGCGCAGGCCGTCATCAGCCCGAACAGCGTGCCGACGGGGTCCAGTCCCGAACCCGGCCGCACCACCACCAGCACCCCCAGGAGCCCGACCCCCGCCGCGATCCAGCGCGACAGGAAGGGAGGCTCCTTGAGCGCCCAGGGCGCGATCGCCAGCACGATCAGGGGCGCCAGGAAATTGATCGCGGTGGCCTGGCCCAGCGGCAGGTAGTGCACCGTGGTGAAGAACAGCATGGTGGCGGCCAGCATGGACAGGCCGCGCGCCGTCTGCGCGCGCGGCCGGCGGCAGCGCAGGGCCTTCCAGCCCCGGACGGGGATGATCGTGATCAGCGTCAGCGCCATGTGCACGCCGTAGCGCGCCAGGCACACCACCCACAGCGTGACGCCGATGTCGGCGCCCATCAGGTACTTGCCGCTGGCGTCCAGCCCCGACAGCGCCCACATGGAGACGACCAGAAGCAGGACGCCCGCCAGGGTCTGGCGGGCGGCGGGGCCGGTGGATGGTGCGGGCACGGGGCGTCTCCGTTGATGCGGTCGGATCCACTATAGCAGCGCGGGCGCGGTCCGCCCGCGCGGCCTTCATGGGGCGGATCCGTGCGAACCGGGCGGGCAAAGAAAAACCGCCCAGGTTGTTGGCCCCTAGGCGGTTTTCAACTAGCCGGTGAGGCTAGGTAATTCTGGCGCGGCTGGCAGGATTCGAACCCACGACCCCTTGGTTCGTAGCCAAGTACTCTATCCAACTGAGCTACAGCCGCTAAAGAAGCGAAATTATAACGTGCTTTTGAATGCTTGTCATGTCGCTTCCGGCAGCGCTTTTTCAAGCGCGTTTTCCAGTCATCCCAGGCGGATCAGCCTGCCGTCATCCGGCGCCATCAGCCATGCCTGGACTGGAAAGCGCGAAATCATACCACGGATCGTGTCGGCGGGCATCTGGGAGAAGGCCGTGGACAGCGCGTCGGCGGTCGTCGCGTCGGCGGCGCGCACAGTGACGCTGCGCCAGCGCGGCGTCGCCTGGCCCGTATGCGGGTCGAACAGGTGCGTGAAGTGCCCGGCGGGATCCAGCGGCGTGCCGTAGCCGCCCGAGGTGGCCAGCGCCCGGTCGCCCAGGTCGATGGTCTCCAGGACGCGGGAGGGTTCCCGGGGGTCGGCGATCCCGGCGCGCCAGGGGCGGTCCGGCGCGGGCGCGCCCAGGCCGCGGGCCTCGCCCAGGTCGATCATGGCGTGTTCCAGGCCGTTGGCCCGCAGCAGTTCGGTCACCCGGTCGGTGATGTAGCCCTGGGCGATGCCGTTCAGGGTCAGCGCCATGCCCGGGCGTTCCAGCACGATGGCGTCTTCCTCGAGGCGGATGGCGCGGTAGTCCACTTTGGCCAGCGCGGCCCGCAGTTCGGCGGGGTCCGGGGGCAGCGGCCGGCCGGCGAGCGCGCGGGCGGCGTACAGGTCCCACAGCACCTGCACGCTGGGGTCGAAGAGGCCGTCGGTCCGTTCGCCGAAGGCGACGGCCTGCGACAGCAGACGGCTCAGGTCGGGGGGAGGCGCGTCCAGGCGGCCTTCGCGGTTCAGGCGCGCCAGGGCGCTGTCCTCGCGGTACAGGCTGAAGACCTGTTCCAGGCGGTGGACCTCGGCGACGGCCATGCGCACCAGCCGTTCGGCGTGGGCGCGGTCGGGATGCAGCAGTTGCAGCTGTGCGTCGGCGCCCAGGGCGACGCCGTTCCAGACGACCGGCTCGGGCAGGGCGGAAGGGTTGCGCAGGGCGGCTCGCAGGGTGCCGGGGCCCGCGAGGGCGGCGCTGGCGGCCAGGATGCCGAGGAACCGCCGGCGGCGGGGAAGAAGACGGGATGTGGTCATGAGGGGGCTCCGACGGGTTCTCGGCCCGCGCTGGGGGTGAGTTCTGGGGCGCGCAGGACGTAGTCCTCCGGCATGTCCTTGAAGCCGACGATGCGCCCGCCGTAGCGCTCGGCGTAGGCGCGGGCGTCCTCCAGCCGGGCGAAGGGCAGGGCGTCGGGCGCGCCCATGCCGCCGACCGCGGTGCTTTCGATCAGGTAGTGGGCGGTGCGGGCGTCGATCCAGGCGTCGGCCGGCGGATTGCCGTCTGGGCCCGCGCGGCCCATGTCCTGCACGTAGAGGGCGAGGATGGCCTTGGGCTCCTCGGGCAGGATGGTGTAGGCGAAGAGCTCGCGGATGGTGGAGAACCAGACCGGGACGTCCCGGTCGCGCAGGAGGATCTGGCCTTTCGGGCCGATGTGTTCGTAGAGGTTCATGCCGCAGTAGTGGCCGACGGCGTCGTCGGTCATGGCCATGGGAGTGGGGGGAGGGGAGGACGCGCCGCCGCCGTTGCCGCAGCCGGCCAGGGCGGCGGCCAGCAGGGCCGCGCCGATCAGGCGCGCCGCGCGCGTTCTCGTGGCGCCCGCTTGGCGCCAGGGACGGCCCGGCGCGTTCATAGCGACCTCCGGTTGAAGACCAGGGCCGCCAGGCCGAGGGGAACGGCGATCCACAGGATCTGGGCCAGCAGCAGGACGCCGGTGGACAGCGACGTCTGGTCGCTCAGGCCGGCCATGCCGGCGAACATGGCGATGTTCTCGTGGCCGGTCAGGTTCAGCAGGCGGTAGACGTCGGTCGGATTGAACAGCAGGATGCCGTTGAGCAGCGGGGCCGTGATGATCCGGCCCTGGTCGGCCACCAGCACGCCCAGCAGCACCATGTCGTAGATCACCACCAGGAACAGCCAGACGCCGATGGCGACGCCGGCGGCCGTGGCGCGTTCCTGGACCAGGGCGCTGATCAGGTAGCCCAGCGACAGGAAGCTGGCGCCCAGCAGGATGCTGGCGGCGATCAGCAGGGCGAAGGGCGTCCAGGCCTCCAGGTCGAGCCCGCCGTGCACCAGTTGCAGCGCCAGCCCGGCGATGCCGTAGCCCGCCACCGTGGCCAGCGCCAGGATGGACAGGTGGCCGAGGAACTTGCCCGCCATGACCTGGCGCCGCGCGATGGGGTAGCTGAGCAGCAGGGCCATGGTGCCGCGGTCGATCTCGCCCACGATGGCGTCGTAGGACAGCAGCATGGCGATCAGCGGGATCAGGAAGATCGACAGGCTGGACAGGCTGACGACCGTGACGGTCAGGGGATCGACCTTGACGGTGCCGGTCGGCGCGCTGCCCAGGAAGCCCAGCGACAGGGCCAGCATGGCCAGCAGCGCGGTGATGGCCAGCACCCAGCGGTTGCGCAGGCCGTCGCGGATTTCCTTGCGGATCAGGATCAGGGTCGGATTCATGCGTCCTCCCGGCGCAGGAACTGCGCGTACATTTCGTCGAGCCCGGGGTGTTCCAGCTCGATGTCGCGGATGTCGGGGATGGCCTGGGCGTCGCGCAGCCGGCGCAGCTTGTCGGCCTCGGAGCAGGTCAGTTCGATGCGGCAGGCGCCGAGGCGCCGCCAGCCTTCGGGGACCTGGATGGGGTCCGTGTCCAGCGTCAGGCGGATGCGGACCGGCAGGTCGGCCTCGCGGCGCAGGTCGCCCAGGGTGCCGTCGGCGATCTTCTGGCCCTTGCACATGACGATGACGCGGTCGGCCAGGCCTTCGAGTTCGGCCAGGGCGTGGGTGGACAGCAGGATGGCGGCCCCGGCGTCGCGCAGTTCACGGACGATGTCGTAGAACAGCAGCCGGGAGGCCGGGTCCAGGCCGGTGGTGGGCTCGTCCAGCAGCAGCACCCGGGGCGAACCGAGCAGCGCCTGGGCCAGGGCCAGGCGCTGGCGCATGCCCTTGGAGTAGCCGCCCACCCGGCGCCGCGCGGCCTCGGCGATGCCCACGCGCGAGAGCAGGGCGGCGTTGCCGCTGGTGGACAGGCCCTTCAGGTGGGCGTAGAAGGCCAGGGTCTCGGTGCCCGTCAGCGACGGGTGCAGGGCCACGGTTTCCGGCAGGTAGCCGATGTGGCGGCGGGCGCGGGCGGCGGCCGGCGTGCCGGCGGTTTCGCCCAGCACGCGCACCGAACCCGTCTCCGGGCGGATCAGGCCCAGGATCAGCTTGATCAGGGTGCTCTTGCCGGCGCCGTTGTGGCCGGCCAGGATCACGCATTCGCCGGGTTCGATGAACAGGCTGACGTTGTCCACGGCCCGCATCGCGGCGTAGCGTTTGGTGACGGATCGCAGTTCGATCGGGGGCGCTGTGACGGTCATTGCAGGGACTCGAATTTTTTCAGGGTCGGCGTGGCCGGGATCGCCATGAGGGGGGCGCTGTCGATCACGCCGCCGGGCAGGATCGCGGGAAACTGGGACTGGGCCCAGCGGACGATGGAGACGGCCGGGCTGTTGAGCAGCAGCCGCGCGTTGGGCGCGCGCCAGACAACCTGGTCGATCAGGCCGTTGGGGCGGTAGGCGGTGTCGGCGATGCCGTCGCCGTCCAGGTCGAAGGCGGACAGGTCGGACCAGTAGTTGCCGCGTCCGTCCCGCGACCATTCGAGGTAGCGGGTGCCGACGTATTTCACCTGGTTCTGGTTGCCGATGAAGGCGTTGCCGAAGATCTCGTTGCCTTCGGAGCCGGTGTAGTGGACCCCGATCTCGCAATCCTGGAAGTGGTTGTCGGACAGGATGTTGAAATTGGAGTTGTAGACGAAGACGCATTTCTCGGCCTTGACGATGACGTTGCCGGAAATGGTCGAATAATCGGTGGCGTTGAGCATCAGGCCCTGGAACTTGCTGTTCACGGCGATGTTGTTCAGGACCTTGAGGCGGCGCGAGAACATGATGGCGTAGCCGATCTCGTTGCCGATCGACACGTTGTCGCTGACTTCGCTGTCGTTGGTATACATGTAATGCACCGCATAGCGCACTTCGCGGAATACGTTGCGGGCGAAGACGTTGCGCATGCTGTTGTTGGAATAGATGCCGTCGCGGCCTTCGGAGATGTCGTTGTCGACGATCTTCGAGCCGGGCGCGTTCCAGACGGTCAGGCCGTTGCCGCGCTCGTTGATGCGCAGGCCGGTGTTGCCGACGATGCGGTTGCGTTCGACCAGGGCATCCTTCACGCCCCACAGATAGACGCCGACGGAGTTGTCGATGATGTCGTTCTCGACGATGTGCGCGCGGGTGGCCGTCTTGTCGAGGAAGACGCCGGCGTCCATGTCCACCAGGCTCAGCCCGGAATGGCGGATGGTCAGGCGCCTGAGGGTGACGTCCTCGGCCTGTATCCAGACCGTGCGGCCCTTGCGTTCGCCCAGGATGCTGGCGCCGCGGTCCTGCGGACCGATCAGCGTCAGGGGCTTGTCGATGACCACGTTGCCGGAATATTCTCCGGCGGCCAGGCGCAGCGTGTCGCCCGGCGCGGCCGCCGCGATCGCGGCCTGCAGGCTGGAGCCCGCGGGGACGTCGATCTCGGCGGCCGCCACCGTCCCGGGCATGGCGCACAGGATCACCATGGCGGCCAGGGCCGCCCGCAGGCCGGGGACGGTGAGGAAACGCATGGTCGGTCAGGCCTTCTTCGGTTTCACGTACATCTGGCCGGACATTTCCATGTGCAGCGCGTGGCAGAACCACTGGCAATAGTACCAGTGCACGCCGGGACGCGAGGCCGTGAAGGTGACCGAGGCGGTCGCCTGGGGGCCGATTTCCATGGCGAGGCCGTAGCCGCCCAGCGTGAAGCCGTGGGTCAGGTCCTCGATGCGCTCCATGTTGGTGACCACGACGGTGACTTCGTCGCCTTCATTGACTTCGAAGTTCGTCAGGCTGAACACCGGCGCCACGGCGACCATGTAGACGCGCACCTTGTTGCCGTCGCGGATGACGTTCGCGGCGGATTCCAGGGTGACGCCGTCCTTGGCGGCCATCTGGCGGACGTCTTCCCACATCGGGTCGTTGCGGTCCCAGATGTGCTTGGGGCGGACCTTCGAGCGGTGCACCAGCAGCATGTCGTGCGGTTCGGCGAAGCTGGGGCCGTCGTGCACCAGCTTCATCTCGTCGCCGGAAATGTCGATCAGCTGGTCGTTTTCCGGCTTCAGGGGGCCGACGTTCAGGAAGCGGTCCTTGGAGAACTTGTTCAGCGACACCAGCCACTTGCCGTCGGCTTCCTTGGTTTCGCCCATCGTGGTGTGATTGTGGCCCGGCTGGTAGTGCACGTCCAGCTTCTGGATGATCGGATCGACCTTCTCGCCCTTGTAGGCGCGCTTGGCCTTCTCGATGTTCCACTTGCACATCTGGCTGTCGATGAACAGCGTGGTGTAGGCGTTGCCGCGGCCGTCGAAGGCCGTGTGCAGGGGGCCCAGGCCGAGTTGCGGCTCGGCCACGACCACGTCGCGCTCCTTGATCTTGTCGTCGAACAGGTCGTCGAGCTTGCGCACGTCGATCACGGTGACGGTGGGCGAGAGCTTGCCGTTGAACACCACGTGGATGCCGTCGGGCGCGGCGTTGCAGCCGTGCGGCGAGTTGGGCACCGGGATGTAGCGCGTGTACTTGGAACCCTTGCGGCCGTCGATGACGGGCACGCCGTTCATTTCCTTGTAGTCGCCGTTCTTGACGGCTTCCTCGATGCGCTTGATGTTGAACACCACCGCCCAGTCCTGCTCGTTGGCGGACATTTCGGTGACGGTCAGGCCCTTTTCCGAGTTGTAGCACGTGGCGAAGGAGTACTTGCCCTGGTAGTCGGCGTCGCCGTTGTCCAGGTTGCCGTCCACCATGACCTGCCAGGCCACCTTCATGGTCTCGCCGTCCACGGCGGTGTAGATGGCCCAGAAGTTCTTCTTCGGGTCGTCCATCACGGAGCCGTCGTTGGGCAGCGGCACGATGTGCTCGCCGTTGCAGAAGACGTAGCCGGTCTTCGGATAGCGCTGCGGGCGCAGGCCGTGAATGCCGTCGGCGTTCGGGATCTCGACGATCTTGTCGGTCTTCATCACGTCGCAGCGGATGCGGGCCACGCGGGTGTTGGCCTTGTCGTTGATGTAGATGTAGCGGCCGTCGTAGGTGTTGTCCGTGAAGGACATGTGCGGGTGGTGCGCGTCGCCGTTGGGCAGCACCGGCATGTGGTTGTCTTCGAGGAACTTGCGCGTCTCGGGCGTCAGGTGCTCGTTGAGCACCTTGCGGCTTTCGTTGGTGCGGCCCCAGCCCGTGGCGCTGCACATGTTGAAGACCGGGATGCGCATCAGTTCGCGCATGGACGGCAGGCCCAGGATGCGGACTTCGCCCGACTGGCCGCCGGAATTGAAGGCATAGTATTCGTCGAGTTCGCCGGGGGCGACTTCGACGCTCTGATGGCCTTTCTTCTTGTCATCCTTGGCATTGGCCGTCAGGTGGGTCGCGCCGACAGCGGCGGCCCCCGTCAGTGCGGCAGTGCCGAGGAATCCCCGCCGGCTCAGGCCGGATTTTTCACTGGTTTGGTCGGACATACGGTTCTCCCTAGGGTTGTAGGCATAGCGTCTCGGCTCGATCGCCGGGGTGTGGCGCTATGGGTTCGACGAAATGGTTTGCGGTTCGGCGGACGGGTCGCGCGGGCGCACGGTCGGCTTGCGGCTGGCGACGACCTCGCCGGGAATGCCGGCGTCGGGCGGCGGCGCCTTGTGGCGCTTGAGCTTGGCGTTCTTCTGGATCAGGTGCGGACAACGTTTTTCGTTGTTGTAGAGCTGCTGGCAGTTCAGGCACTGGATGCATTCGTTCGGGTTGATGTCGCCTTCCGGATTGATGGCCTGCACCGGACAGTCCACGGCGCACAGCTGGCAGGGGTTGCCGCAGGTCTTGTAGCGGCGCAGCCAGTCGAAGATCCGCAGCCGGGCGGGGATGGCCAGGGCGGCGCCCAGCGGGCACAGGTAGCGGCAGTAGAAGCGCTCGATGAACAGCCCCGCCAGCAGCAGCACGGCGGCGAAGATCACGAACGGCCAGTCGCGCACGAACTTCAGGATGATCGCGGTCTTGAAGGGCTCGACTTCGGCGAATTTTTCCGCCGTGCCCAGTTCGTACAGCGAGATGCCGAACAGGATCAGGAAGATGAGGTACTTCAGGCCGGCCAGGCGGGTGTTCAGGCCGTGCGGCACCTTGATCTGGGGCACGTGCAGCTTCTTGGCGACCTGGTTGGTCAGTTCCTGCAGGGCGCCGAAGGGGCACAGCCAGCCGCAGAACGCGCCGCGGTTCCAGAAGATCAGGGACATCGCCGTGGCGATCCACAGGATGAACACGATCGGGTCCATCAGGAAGTATTCCCAGCTGAAGTCCGTGCGCAGGGACGTGGTGAACGTGAGCACGTTCACGACCGAGAGCTGCGCCTGGGCGTACCAGCCGATCCAGAACAGCGTGAAGATCAGGAACACCGTGCGGAAGCGCCGGTAGAAGACCTCGTGCTTGACGATCTGGTTCTGGAAGAAGAACACCATGATCAGGGTCAGCAGAGCGATCGAGATGATGGCGATCTGCACGGTCTTGGCGAGCCAGATCTGCTTCCACAGGGCGGGGGAGGCTTCTTCCTCGGCCATGCCGGAGCCCTGGTCCATGGCCGCGGCCGGCGCGCCGGCCTCGCCGCCGGCCGCCGGGGCGGCCTGCTCGGCCGGCGCCTCGACCTTGGTGAAGGTCTTGGGCAGGTCGTAGTTCAGCACGAAGGCCGTGAAGGCCTTTTCCTTCACGCTGACCACGCGCTGCACGGTGAGCTGCAGGCGCCACGGCTCGACCGGGTCGAAGGTGGCGTCCGTCGGGACGGTGAACAGCGCGACTTCGCGGAAGCTGGGCGCGCCGGCGGCCATCAGGTCGGCCAGCCGCTGGTGGTCCAGGTCGGTGAAGCGGAAGCTGTTCTCGTCCTGGATGACCTCGATGCGGTCGAACACCCCGCCGCGCACGTAGCCGGAGCCCTTGAAGGAATAGCCGTTGCCGGCGACCAGGATGGCCTGCTGGCCTGGCGCGAGGCGGTCGCGCAGGTAGTTGTATTCGGCCTCGCCCAGCAGGCTGCGGCCGATCGTCGGCGCGCTCACCAGGGCGGCGTACAGGTCGATGAAGGTGTCCTGGGGATCGCCGGGCTCGGGGTGCTCGATGGCGCCCTTGCGGCCGGTTTCCTCGAAGGCCTTGTTGACGTCGGCCACGGTCAGGCGCAGGTGCCCGACGGCGCCGGATTGCAGCAGCGCGTCCCAGGATTCCGTGCCGGTCTGCGCCATGTCGACGACGCGGTGCTCGGCGGCGGCGGCCTGGACCTGGCCTTCCTGGCCGATGCCGTAGTGGCGGGCCACGGCCATCACGGAGCGGGTCAGGCTGTCGCCGATGACCATCAGGGTGACGGTGGCGCCGCTGATGATGTCCACGGGCGGCGGCGCGCCCGGGCGCGGCGGTTCCTTGACGTAGTTCTTGCCGACGTAGCCGTCGATGAAGGCCTGGACCTTGCTTTCCGGGATGCCGATCAGCACGATGGGCTCGTGGTGTTCGACCAGCTTGGCGCCGACGATCTCGCCGTCCAGGTTCAGGCCCACGACGACGTCGATGGGCTTGCTGGAATAGCCCCGGGTATTGACGATGTCGGTCGTCAGGTAGACGTAGCCGAGCATCTTGTCGCCCGCGTAGGCGCGGGCGACCGCGGGCTTGCCTTCCGGCGGGCCGATGCGGTCGGCGCCGGGGAAGATGTCGCCGGGCTTGAGGTTCTTCAGGAACGCGCCCAGCCGGGGGCCGGCGCCAAGGGGGGTGCCGCCCTGGCCGAACTTGAACGCCTGCTGCGCGCCGCCCCCCTGGGGCGCGGGCGCCGCCCCGGCAGGCGGGGCGATCAGACAGGACCACAGCAAGATCAGGGAGGCGATCCAGAACAGACAGTTGGATCGTGACTGTCGGGGTGTGGCGAAGCGGCGCATGAAGGGGGCGGGACCGGTGATTGGGAAACGTCACCATCCTAGCTGTAGGGGTTAACCTGTACCTTGCGCCGGATCAAGGAACTCTTAAAAGTGCCTGAATATGCGGTGATCGGGGATGCGCCCGAGCGCGGAGCGGCCGCTGGCGGGCGGTTCCGCGCCGGACGGGTCCGGAGGGCCTGGGGCCGCCAGGCGGTTGTACCGCCGTTGGAGCGGGTTGTACCGCGGCTCAGGCGGTGCGCTTGCCGCGCGGCGCCCGGCTGACGGCCGGATGGCCCGGCACGAAGAAGCGCAGCGGTTTCGCGGCCCATTCGCCGGCGTAGTCCACCCCGATGCGCGGGCTGGCGGCGATGTCGGCGGGGCCGGGGGCGTCGTCCCGGGCGAGCCACAGCGTGTCGCCGCACAGGTCGATGCCGTAGTGGTCCCGGGTCACGCCCATGGCGCGGCACAGCCGGCCGGGACCGCTGGTGGAGGCGTCCAGGCCGCGCACGGGCGCCAGGGCCCGCAGCAGCACGGCCGTGCCGCTGCCCTCGGGGCCGGTGACGACGTTCATGCAGTGATGCATGCCGTAGATCAGGTAGACGTAGGCATGGCCCGGCGGCCCGAACATGGCCTTGGTGCGCGCCGTGCGTCCGCGCGAGGTGTGGGCCGCCAGGTCGCCGGGCCCCAGGTAGGCCTCGACTTCGACGATCCGGCCGATCCTCGGGCCGTCCGGCGTCTCGTGCACCAGCAGGCGGCCCAGCAGGTCGCGGGCCACGGTTTCGGCGGGGCGGTCGTAGAAGGCGCGGTCGAGCCGCCGGCAGTCGCCCTGGATCGGGTCGGCGGGCGTGACGAGCCGGTCGAGCCGGACGGGGCTGGACATGGCGGGATCAGCTCCGGCCCGCCGCGGCCGACAGCCGGTCCAGCAGCGGGGCCTGCTCGGCCGGCGGCAGGAACGAGGCCTTCAGGCTGTTGGCGGCCAGCGTGACCAGTTCGTCGCGGGACAGGTCCAGGGCTTCGGCGCTGGCGATGTAGTTGTCCAGCATGTAGCCGCCGAAATAGGCCGGATCGTCGGAATTGAGGGTGACGACGGCGCCCGCCCGCAGCAGCTTGGCCAGGTTGTGGTCGCGCAGGTCGCGGACCACGCCCAGCTTCAGGTTGGACAGGGGGCAGACCGTCAGGGGCACGCGGCGCCGGATCAGGTCCTGCAGCAGCGCGGGATCCTCGCTGCTGCGCACGCCGTGGTCGATGCGGGCGACTTTCAGCGTGTCCAGGGCGCCGCGCACGTATTCGGGCGGGCCTTCCTCGCCCGCGTGGGCCACCAGGCGGAAGCCCAGCGCGGCGCAGCGGGCGTAGACCCGGGCGAATTTCTCCGGGGGGTTGCCGCGTTCGGACGAGTCCAGGCCGATGCCGATCCACAGGTCGCCATAGGCCTCGCGCAGCGGCAGGGCGGCTTCCAGCGTGGCGAAGGCGTCTTCCTCGGACAGGTGGCGCAGGAAACTGAGCAGCAGGTAGCCGCTGATGCCCAGGGTGGCGCGGGCCTCGCGCAGGGCGCGCGCCAGGCCGGCGAACACGGTCTCCAGCGCGATGCCGCGCTGCGTGTGCGTCTGGGGATCGAACATGATTTCCGCGTGGACGATGCCGTCGGCCTGGGCGCGGCGCAGGTAGGCCATGGCTAGGTCGTGGAAATCCCGCTCGGTGACCAGGACGCCGGCCCCGGCGTAGTACAGGTCCAGGAAGGATTGCAGGTCGGTGAACCGGTAGGCGTCGCGGACGGCCTGGACGTCGGCGTAGGGCAGGGCGACGCCGTTGCGTCCGGCCAGTTCGAACATCAGTTCCGGCTCGAGCGTGCCTTCGATGTGCAGGTGCAGTTCGGCCTTGGGCAGGGCGCGCAGCCAGTCGCGCCATTCATGATCGGGGGAGGCGGCCATGGGGATTCCAGTCGTGCTAGACAGGCCGTCATTATAGGCGGGGGTCCACCTCGCGCCTTGCAAGGCGCTCTGTCAAATTGTGGCAGCCTTCCACGTCGCGCCTTGCAAGGCGCTCCGATTCGCCTGGCATATGACAGTCCTCAATGGACTGTCATATGTCCTGTCTCATCCAAGCCGCCCAGGCGAGCGTTAGCCAGGACAGGATCATCAGCAGCCCGCCGACCGGCGTGATGGCGCCCAGGGCGCGCGCGCCCGTCAGCACCAGCGCGTACAGGCTGCCGCTGAAGACGATCAGTCCGGCCAGCATCAGGCCGCCCGCCCAGGCGGCCGGGACGGGCGCCAGGCGCGGCGCCAGGGCGGCCACCAGTAGCAGCCCGGCGCCATGGATCATCTGGTAGTGGGCGGCCGTGCGCCAGACTTCCAGCAGCTCGGGGGCGACCAGGCGTTTCAGCCCGTGCGCCCCGAAGGCGCCGGCCGCCACGCCCAGCGCCAGGACCAGGGCGCCGCACAGGATCAGGAAACGGGGAGTCACATCGGGTCTCCGGGACGAATGACGGATCGATTGTATCCGCGCGGCCTGTCCGCCGCCGGGAATCGCGGGTAGACTGGGATCGTGCTCGTGTCCGGAGGACATCGGAAATGGATCGCGAAGACATGGCGCAATCGGCGCCCGGGGCCGATAACCAGGTGCCGGACCTGCCCGACTGCAATCTGTACCTGACGGACGATGCCCTGGTCGAAGGCGTGCGCCGCGAAGGCGCCGGCGACCGCGAGGCCGGACTGGAAACCTGGGGCGCCCGGCTGGGCCGCGCCGACCTGGCGCGATTGGCGGCCGAGGTCAACCGCCAGGGGCCGGTTCTGCGGGCCTACGACCGCCGGGGCGTGCGCATCGACGTGGTCGAATTCCATCCGGGGTGGTCCGAATTCCTGTCGCTGGCCTTCGCCCAGGGCATGCACGGCGGCGCCTGGACCGAGCCGGGACCCGGCGCCCAGGTCGCCCGCGCGGCGCACTACCTGATGCATGGCCAGGTCGAGGCCGGCTCCCTGTGCCCGGTGACCATGACCAGCGCCGCCATTCCGCTGCTGGCGCGCGAACCCTGGTTCGCCGCGCTCCAGCCGCTGCTGGCCAGCCGCCAGTACGACGGGCGTGACGCCCCCCTGGCCGGGAAGCGCGCCATGATGGTCGGCATGGGCATGACCGAGCGGCAGGGCGGTTCGGACCTGCGCGCCAACCTGAGCCGCGCCGAGCCGCAGGGCGAGGGCTGGTTCCGGCTGACGGGCCACAAATGGTTTTTTTCCTCGCCCATGTCGGACGCCCACCTGGTGCTGGCGCGCGACGGCGACGGCCATTCCTGCTTCTACATGCCCCGCTGGCTGGACGACGGCCGCCGCAATCCGGTGCGCATCCTGCGCCTCAAGGACAAGCTGGG
Organism: Castellaniella denitrificans; assembly: GCF_042653765.1. Classification (NCBI taxonomy): domain Bacteria; kingdom Pseudomonadati; phylum Pseudomonadota; class Betaproteobacteria; order Burkholderiales; family Alcaligenaceae; genus Castellaniella; species Castellaniella denitrificans. The sequence goes on from NZ_JBHSEZ010000029.1 coordinate 253,681, forward strand.
CAACCGTTCCAACGCCAGCGCCGAGGTCGAATTCGAGGACGCGCTGGCGCGCCGGATCGGCGAGCCGGGCCGGGGGATCGCCACCCTGGTGGAAATGGCCTCCTACACGCGCCTGGACTGCGTGCTGGGCAGCGCGGCCCTGATGCGCCAGGCGCTGGTCCAGGGGATCCACCATGCCCGCCATCGGCGCGCCTTCGGCCGCCTGCTGATCGACCAGCCGCTGATGCGGCAGGTGCTGGCGGACCTGGCCCTGGAAAGCGAGGCCGCCACCGCCCTGGCGCTGCGCCTGGCGGGCGCCTTCGACCGTCCCGACCAGCCCGCCGAGCAGGCGCTGCGCCGCCTGCTCACGCCGGCGGCGAAGTTCTGGGTCTGCAAGCGGGCCATCGACGTCACGGCCGAATGCATGGAAGTCTGGGGCGGCAACGGCTATGTGGAGGACGGCCCCATGGCGCGCCTGTATCGCGAAGCCCCCGTCAACTCCATCTGGGAAGGCTCGGGCAACGTCATGTGCCTGGACGTGCTGCGGGCCGCCCGCCAGGAACCTCAGTCCGTCGCCCAGACGGCCGACGGGCTGGCCCGGGCGCATCCGGGCGAGCCGGCCTTGCGGGCTGCGGCTGACCGCCTGCTGGCGGCCCTGGCGCTCGACGCCGGCGGGCAGCAGGCGATGGCCCGGATGGTCGCCCGGGATCTGGTGCTGCTGGTCCAGGCGGACCTGCTGCTGCGCCATGCGCCCGGCTGGCTGGCGCGGGCCTTCCTGGACAGCCGCCTGGGCGCCGCGGGCGGGGACGCGTTCGGCGTCCGGCCGTCGGCGCTGGCTTCGGACGCGCTGCTGCGGCGGGCCTGGCCGGGATGAGCGGGGCGGCCCGGCGGCCGGCACGTTCCGGCCGCGCGTGCGCCGCCGGCGATCCTCGCGCCGCCCATTACAATGGCCGGCATCGCCCGCGCATCCCGGCGCGGCCCGTCCCGGTTTCACCATGCCGATCTTCTGCTTCTCCTTCCCGCGCCGCGTCCGGCCCGGCCGCGCGGTTCCGCAGGGCGTGTCCGTCTGGTCCGCCGCCGCGCCGGCGCTGCTGGCCGCCGCGCTGTTCCTGGCCTTGCCCGCGCCGGCGGCGCGCGCGGCCGGACCCTATGCCCTGTCCGGCCGGATCGTGGACGTGTCCGACGGCGACACCCTGACGCTGCTGGCGGGGCGGGATCGCCATCGGGTGCGGCTGGCGAGCATCGACGCCCCCGAAACCGGCCATGGCCGCCAGCGGCCCGGCCAGCCCTTCGCCCAGGCGGCCCGCAAGGCCCTGGCCGGCCTGGTGGCCGGCCGGACGCTGACGCTGCATTGCTTCGAGCAGGACCGCTACGGGCGCGACGTCTGCGACGTGCCGCTGCCCGACGGCCGGACGGCCAACCGCGTCATGGTCGAGACCGGCCTGGCCTGGGCCAATCGGCAGGGCGGCGGCAAATACCTGCGCGACGAGGCCATCGCCGGCCTCGAGCGCCGGGCGCGCGACCGGCGCCTAGGCCTGTGGAGCCAGCCCGGCGCCGTCGCGCCCTGGGACTGGCGCTGGCAATGCTGGGATGCGCTTGAAAACGGGCGATCGACCTCCATCTGCTGACCATGGCACTCAAAGTATTCGACCTCTCGTGCGAGCACGACCATGTCTTCGAAGGCTGGTTCTCTTCCCAGGACAGCTACCAGGACCAATTGTCCCGGGGGCTGGTGCGCTGCCCCGTCTGTCACAGCGGCCAGATCACGCGCCGGGTCTCGGCGCCCCATCTGAACGTCAGCCATCTGCGCGCCGAACCAGCCCCGCGCGCCGAATCCGCGCCCCAGGCGCGGGCGGCGGTCGCGGCGCCTTCCGGCGACCAGATGGCCCGCCTGCAGGCCGAAGTCCTGCGCCAGATCCGCCGCATCGTGCGCCAGACCGACGACGTGGGCGCCCGCTTCGCCGACGAGGCCCGCCGCATGCACAGCGGCGAGATCGAGGAGCGCCCCATCCGCGGCACGGCCTCGGCCGAGGAATGCCGCGAACTGGTCGAGGAAGGCATTTCCATCATGCCGATTCCCGACATCCTGGACGACGACCGCCTGCAGTAGGCGCGGGCGATGGCGGGGCCGTCAGGCCCACGCGCGCATCAGTTCCGCGAAACGCTGCCCGGCCCAGCGCGCCGCCGCGCCCAGTTCCCGCCCCTGCGGCCAGATCATGCGGATCGAGAACAGGGGCAGGGCCAGCGACGGGCAGGAAACCTGGCGCAAAGGCTTGGGATAGCCGTCGTACGCGGCGACGTTGATCGGCAGGGTGGCCCAGCCGAGATCGTCGGCGACCATCTCCGCGATGGTATAGAAGCTGTCCGAACGCCAGACCTTCGGGCTGTAGATGATTTCCTCGACATCCTCGGCGCGCATCACGAGCTGGCGGTAGCGGGCCAGGTCCTCGCGCTTGACGGCCGGCTTTTCCGCCAGGGGATGGCCGCTGGCCACGAAGATTCCCTGGGCGAGCGTCCCGATGCGGCGTTGATCGAAGCCGTCCCGCAGCGGTCCCCGGTCGAACTGGAACGCGGCGTCGGCGCGCGCCTGGCCGACATAGTCCGCGACTTCGGTGGCGGTGCCGTTGAGCAGCGTCAGTTCCAGGTCGGGAAAGCGATCGGAAAGCTCGCGCAGCAGGGCGCGGATCGCCGTATAGGGCAAGGCCTCGTCCAGGGCCAGCGCCAGCTTGGGCTCGTCGCCCGCGGCCAGCGACCGGGCGCGCTGGTCCAGCGCCTGCGCCTGCCGCAGCAATTCACGGGCTTCCAGCAGCAGTACCCGGCCCGCGTCGGACAAGGTGGCCCGATGCTTCGTGCGATCGAAAAGCGTCACGCCCAGATCGGCTTCCAGCAGGCCGATGGCCGTGCTCACGGCCGATTGCGCCTTGCCCAGCCGGCGGGCCGCGGCGCTGATGGAGCCGTGTTCCACGGTGGCGACGAACTGGCGCAATTGCTCGAGATTCCATTGCATGCCAGGATATTATCAAATAAATAGATGGATTCAAACTTTTTGAATCCAGAATACAGGTGGAAAATAAGGAAATCGACTTGGCTCGATCCTGAAAACCCTTTTTTGAAAGAAGGCCACCATGACATTGCGCCCTTGGCTGTACCTGCTGGCGGCCGTCGCGGTCGAAGTATCCGGCGTGACGCTCATGAAGCGCGTGGCCGATTCCGGCGCCCTTGCGCCGTTCCTGTTCATGTATGCCCTGATCGGACTGTCGTTCTACTTCCTGGCGCTGGCCGTCAGGCGCCTGCCCATCGCCCTGGCCTATGCCGCCTGGGAAACGCTCGGCCTCGCCTGCGTCACCTTTATCGGCCTGCGCTATTTCGGCGAAGACCTGAGCCCGGCCAAGGCGCTCGGCCTGGCGGCGTTGCTCGTCGGCGTCGTCCTGGTCAGCATCGGCGCGCCCGAGGCGCAGGGGAAATGACGCCATGCGGAACGCCGAGCTCGTGCATTACGCCTTCATGGCCGCCGCCATCGTCCTGGAGGTCGCCGCCAACGTCTTCGTCAAATATTCCGACGGCTTTCGCCGGCGCATGACCGGCGCCTTGGGAATCTTCTGCATCCTGGCCTCGTTCACCGCACTGTCGCAGGCGGTCAAGGGCATCGACCTGTCCGTCGCCTATGCGCTGTGGGGCGGGATGGGCATCGTGCTGACCGCGCTCGCCGGCCGGGCGCTGTTCCGGCAGCGGCTCGGCCGTGTCGGCTGGCTGGGAGTCTCCGCCATCGTATCGGGCGTCCTGCTGCTCGAGCTGTCGTAGCAGGCCCTGGCTCAGGGCAGCGCGGGCTGGCGCAGGCCGCGCATCCGGATAGGCCGTCGCGGTCATAAGATACATGCACATGCAAATAGTTTGACAGCCTTGTCTGTCTCCATTAATATGCATGCACATGCAAACATATAGAGCCAAACCGAACTTGCCGCCGAGATCGGGCTTAACGCCGACGCGGCCAGGCGCGCGCTTGAAAATGGCGCCTGCGTCCAGCGCCACAGTAAGGCGCAGCGCCATGCCCGCGAGGACATGCGGATCACGTCCGTTCCCACCATCGTCGTCGGGAAGCAAGTGTTCCGTGACACGCCGCCCCTGGATGAACTCTGGCGAGCCATCGATCAGCTCGGAAACGGGCAGAACAGCGATCCGCCGCCAGCATCACTGCAGGGCTGATCGCTCATTTCTCAACACATCACCCAATCGCCCTTCGAGGCATATCAATAAAAGGAACCTTCATCATGAGTTGGCTATATCTGAGCATCGCCGTGATCTTTGAAATCGCGGTGGCCATTTCCGCAGGCAACGCCAAGGGTTTCACCCACTTCGGCTGGACAGCCGCCACGCTGGTCAGTGGGGCGATCGGCACCTACTTCCTCAGCCTTGCCTTGCTGGCTTTCGATGTTGGCGTGGGCTATGCCATCTGGACTTCCGTGGCAGGCGTCGGCGTCGTGATTTTGGGTGCGCTGTTCTTCGGGCAGCGGTTGAGCCTGAGCAAGCTTATCGGGATCGCGCTCGTCATCGGCGGCGTCGTGGGCCTGCGGCTCAGCGGCGCGGCATGAAGACGGCAGGTCATGGCTTTATTCACTTTCATCTGAAATCACGAAGGAACCCGACATGACGACTATCAATGAAACCAAGAACGGCAGCGGACGTGCGTGGATCATGCTGCTGCTGGCCGGCGCATTCGAGATTGGCTATGCCCTCAGCGTAGGGGGCAGCAAGGCATTCACGGTACCGAGTTGGTCGATTGCCGCCGCGGTGTTTTTCCTGCTGACGCTGTATGCGCTCAGCGTTGCATTGAAGACCATCGACGTGGGTATTGGCTATGCCGTATGGGCAGGCATCGGCTCGGTAGGTGCGGCGGCCTTGGGCAGCGTGCTTCTGAACCAGCCGATCACGCTGATCCAGGCTTTCTGGCTGGCAGTCATCATCGGCGGCGTGGTCTGGCTGAAGCTTGCTGACAGCGCCAAACTCCAGGCCCGCAAACGCAGGGTTCCAGCATGAAGGCGGGCACCTCGCTGAACGCCTCGCGCAGTGCATGAGGGAGGCTGTTGCCTGGTCAACGGAGCATGTCCGCGGTGGCGGCATCCCCTTCACCGAACGAGGCGGCGGCACACGGGTTCGACTATCGCGGCACCTGCGCGCCGTTCTCCCGCGGTACGCTGGCCTGGCTGGCTCCCGCCGTGCGCAAGCTGCCGGTGCCGGATGGGATGCAGCCTTTCCTGGCGTTCCGCCCGCAGACGTGAACGCCGTAGAACGGGCCTTTTGACATTCTTGCATGGGCATACATATGAGAAAATGGATCGTCCCTCGTTCAATAGGAGTGTGTGCCGGTGACGTCCAAGAAAAGCGATGCCTGGCGCAGTCTGATCCAGACAGTCGCCAACGTCGAGGCCGAGCTGGTCAAAGTGCTGCAAGCCCGGCATGGGCTTGGGCTGTCGGAATACCGCGCACTGGAAATACTGGCCCGGTCGCAGAACTCCGAATTGCGCATGCAGGAACTGGCTGCACACCTTGGCCTGAACCAAAGCTCGGTATCGCGGGTGGTCGAGCGTCTGGAGCGTTCGGGCTTCACCGTCCGCGACCTGTGCCCGGACGACAAGCGGGGGGTTTACACGGTGCTGACCGGAGACGGGCGCGCGCATCTCGAAAGTGCGCAGCCCGATTACGAAAAGGCGCTGGAGGCGGCGCTCAAGGCGCATGGCGGCGAGAAGCTGCTGACAGCACAAGGCACGAAGGCGCGATAGGCCATGCGTCGAGCCTTGCCAACAGGGCGAGGCTGTTTGGTGGATGTTGTGTGCTCGTTGCGAGCGCAGCCAGCCCGGTGCGGTTCGTCATCGGCCATGAGGCCAGATGATGGAACTCCGGCATACTGATGAACCTGCTGTATCGGGTTTCGACGTAGTCCGGCGAAACGCGGTGCTGGAGTCATGGTGAAATGAAAAAACCGGGCCTGGGCCCGGTTTTTTCATGCGCGCGTCGCGGAGGATCACATCACCCGGCTGCGGTATTCGTTGGTGCGGGTGTCGATTTCGATCTTGTCGCCGATGTTGCAGAACAGCGGCACGGACAGTTCGTAGCCGGTGTTGATCTTGGCGGGCTTCAGGACCTTGCCGGACGTGTCGCCCTTGACGGCGGGTTCGGTGTAGGTGATCTCGCGCACGATGATGGTGGGCAGTTCCACCGAGATCGCGCGGCCGTCGTAGAAGACGACTTCGACCTTCATGCCTTCTTCCAGGTAGTTCAGCGCGTCGCCCATGCTGTCGGCTTCGACTTCGTGCTGGTTGTATTCCTCGTCCATGAAGACGTACATCGGATCGGCGAAGTAGGAATAGGTGCATTCCTTGTTTTCGAGCACGACCTGCTCGAATTTTTCGTCGGCCTTGTAGACGGATTCGCTGGCGCTGCCGGTCAGCAGGTTCTTGAACTTGAGCTTGACGACGGCGGCGTTGCGGCCCGACTTGTTGTATTCGGCCTTCTGGACGACGAGGGGATCGCTGCCGACCATGACGACGTTGCCAACGCGCAGTTCCTGTGCGATTTTCATGGGAAAAACTCCGGGGATGTGTGCCCCGTGCCAAAACGCATTCCGAGGCAATGCTGAAAAAAATTAACTGTGCATTCTAGCGCGTTTGGTGCCGTCGCAGGCAAAAATCCAGCAAATCTTGACCCAGATCGGGCTGTCCGGCCAGTTCGGCGCACCATGCGCGGCTGCGCGCCCGCCAGGCGGACCAGGCCGGTTCCCGCAGCGCGGCCGGCAGCGTCCGGGCCATGGCCTCGTCGTCCGGCCGGTTCCAGGCGCGGATCAGTTCGGCGGCGGGGGCCGGCCAGCGGGCCCGCTCTAGCCAGGCCTCCAACTTGTCGAGATGGGCGTCCCGTTCCTGACGGTAGATCTGCCAGACCAGGGGGGCGCCGGCCCAGAGCGCCCGGACCAGGGAGTCCTCGCCGCGCACGAAGTTCAGGTCGCAGCACCACAGCAGCTCGTCGAAGCGGGCCTGGGGCACGAAGGGGACGGGCATGACGCGCAGGCCGCCCAGGTCGCGCAGCGCGGCCGGGGGCGGGCCGCCGGGCACGAGCAGCCAGACGGGCCGGTCCAGGCCGGCCAGCGCCGTCCGCAGGCCTTCCAGCGGCGCGCCGGGATAGCAGAACAGCAGCGCGCACAGGGCGTCGGCGGGCGGCGCGGACGGCAGTCCGGCCAGGGTCAGCAGGCGCTGGCCGCGATCCCGCGCCTGCTCGGCGTCGCGCCGCGCCAGCAGGCCCGGTTCGCGCAGCAGCCCGCCGGTGGCCCGCGTGAAGCCGGGAAAGAAGAAGAATTTCGGCACGCCGTTGGCCTGCGGCGAGGGCAGGCCGTGGCAGCCTTCCACCCAGGATTCGGCACTGAGGTATTCCAGGTTGATCCACAGGCAGCCCCGCCCGGCCATGGCGGCCTCGTAGGCGGGGGGCAGGGCGCAGGCGAAGGCCTCGATCACCACGCCGTCCCGGGGCGGCTCGGCATGTTCCGCCGCGCTCCAGGCGCCGATCCGCACGCCGTCCAGGACTTGCCCGTCCGCCCGGGCGTCCAGCGCCGGCAGCAGCCGCGCCAGGATTTCGGGCCGGTCGATCCACAGGCGCACGGACTGGCCCAGCGCCGCCAGCCGCCGCGCGAGCCGCCAGCACACGCCCGCGTCGCCGAAGTTGTCGACGACGCGGCAGAACAGATCGAAAGACAGGAGGCTCATGGCGTCAGGCGGGGCGCGCCGCGGTGACGGCGGCGACCGTCACGCGGATTCGTGGCGCCGAAGGCGGGCCGGGTTCGGAGATGCCCTAGTGGAACTGGACGGGCTCCGGATCGATTTCTTCCGGCAGCTCGGGGTGCTGCATGTCGCCCAGCATGTTGGGGAAATACGGCGTGCCGCAGTCTTCGCAGAATTCCATGGGCTGCAGGCCGGGCAGGCGGCGGATGTCCTGGATGCCGCATTCGCGCAGCAGGGCGGCGATCGCGTCCCAGGTGTCGACCTGGCCCTCGGCGTCGGGATCGGGCTGCGATTCCTCGCGGCTGAGTGCCGGCCAGACGCAGCCGTAGATCACGTCGTTGCTCTGGCGGGTGCAGAAGCCGATGCGGTATTCCTCGATGGCCTGTTCGCCGCAGGCCACCAGCGCGGCCCGCAGGTCCGTGCCCGGGATCCGGGCGGCGGTCTGCAGCCAGGTGGCGGCCGCCTTCAGGGTCAGGGGGCGGATGCCCTGGTCCGCCTGGCGGGTGCTGGTGTAATAGGCCTCCGGGCGCAGGTATTCCAGCTGGCAGCCGGTGAAGGCGGGCTCCAGGATGCGCGCGCAGCCCTCGGCCCACCGCTGGGTGACGGCTTCCTGGGTGGGCGCTTCGGCGGGCTGGGCGGATTGCCACTGAAACACGGCCTCGCCGCGCGGGACCACCACCGCGCCGACCAGGAAGAACACGTCGGCCAGGAGGTCTTCCGGGGCTTCGGCGTCGCGCAGCGCGGGGCCGTCGCGGCGCTGCCCCAGGGCGCGCTGCGCCAGCGTCTGGGTCCAGGCGCGGGTTTCCTGGAACGATTGCGGCAGGCGGTCGAAGCGGACCAGCGACGGCAGCAGGGCGACCCGGGCCCGGGTGCCCAGCACGGTTTCGGCCAGCAGGGTCTCGAGCGCCCGCAACTGGGCCGCGCCGAGCTGGCCGGCCGGCAGCCGATAGCGGGTCCAGGCCAGGACCGGCGCCGAGATCAGCAGCGTGTCGCAGTCCTGGTCGTCGGGCCCCGGCATCAGCGATTCGGAACGGGCCTCGGCCAGCTCGACCAGGATCTCGTAGGCGGCCGAGCGCTGCTCCAGCAGGACGTCCAGGGCGGATTCCACGGCGCGCCCATGGCGGGCGCCCAGGGCCTTGTCCAGGGCTTCGCCGAGGCGGCCTTCCCAGTAGACGTCTTCCAGGTGGCTGCCGGAGCGCGACAGGGCCTCGGCCAGGGAAATCAGGGTCTGCGACGTGCGCGACAGGGATGAGGAACGGGAACGAGGGGGCATGGTGGATCGGTAAACAGAGCAGACCCTAGTGTACCTGCACTGAAATGAAAAAAACCCGGGACCGAGGCCCCGGGTTCGTGCGTGCAATGCCTGGAATGCGCCGATCAGGCGTCGACCGTGCTGGCCACCGCCGTGAAGTCCTCGATCTGGTCGAAGTTCATGTAGCGGTAGATGTTTTCGCTGTCCTTGGCCAGCAGGCCCATGGCCTCGAGGTATTCCTCGCGCGTGGGGATGCGGCCCAGGCCGGAGCAGATCGCCGCCATTTCGGCCGAGCCCAGGAACACGTTGGAGTTCTTGCCCAGGCGGTTGGGGAAGTTGCGCGTGCTGGTCGAGAACACCGTGGCGCCCTCGCGCACCTGGGCCTGGTTGCCCATGCACAGCGAGCAGCCCGGCATTTCCATGCGCGCGCCGGCCGTGCCGAAGGTGCCGTAGTGGCCTTCCTTGGTCAGTTCGCCGGCGTCCATCTTGGTGGGCGGGGCGACCCAGAGCTTGGAGGGCAGGTCGCGCTTGCCCTTGAGCAGCGTGGCGGCGGCGCGGAAGTGGCCGATGTTGGTCATGCAGCTGCCGATGAAGACCTCGTCGATGGCGGTGCCGGCCACGTCGGACAGCGTCTTGACGTCGTCCGGGTCGTTCGGGCAGGCCACGATGGGTTCCTTGATGTCGGCCAGGTCGATGTCGATCACCGCCGCGTATTCGGCGTCGGCGTCGGGCTCGACCAGCTGCGGGTTCGCCAGCCAGGCTTCCATGTTCTTGATGCGGCGCGCCAGCGTGCGGGCGTCCTGGTAGCCGTTGGCGATCATCCACTTGAGCAGCGTGATGTTGCTGTTCAGGTATTCGATGATCGGTTCCTTGTTCAGGCGCACGGTGCAGGCGGCGGCGGAGCGCTCGGCCGAGGCGTCGGACAGCTCGAAGGCCTGTTCGATCTTCAGGTCCGGCAGCCCTTCGATTTCGAGGATGCGGCCGGAGAAGATGTTCTTCTTGCCCTTCTTTTCGACGGTCAGCAGGCCCTGCTTGATCGCGTACAGCGGGATCGCGTTGACCAGGTCGCGCAGCGTGACGCCGGGCTGCATTTCGCCCTTGAAGCGCACCAGCACGGATTCGGGCATGTCCAGCGGCATCACGCCGGTGGCCGCCGCGAAGGCGACCAGGCCGGAGCCGGCCGGGAAGCTGATGCCGATCGGGAAGCGGGTGTGCGAGTCGCCGCCGGTACCGACCGTGTCGGGCAGTAGCATGCGGTTCAGCCACGAGTGGATGATGCCGTCGCCCGGGCGCAGCGCCACGCCGCCGCGCGTGCTGATGAAGGCGGGCAGTTCATGGTGGGTCTTGACGTCCACGGGCTTGGGGTAGGCGGCGGTGTGGCAGAAGGACTGCATCACCAGGTCGGCCGAGAAGCCCACGCAGGCCAGGTCCTTCAGTTCGTCGCGGGTCATGGGGCCGGTGGTGTCCTGGCTGCCGACCGAGGTCATGCGCGGCTCGCAGTAGGTGCCGGGACGCACGCCTTGGCCTTCCGGCAGGCCGCAGGCGCGGCCGACCAGCTTCTGCGCCAGGGAATAGCCCTTGCCGCTGTCGGCGGGGGCCTCGGGCAGGCGGAACAGGGTCGTGGGCGGCAGGCCCAGCGCGGCGCGGGCCTTGGCCGTCAGGCCGCGGCCGATGATCAGCGGGATGCGGCCGCCGGCGCGGACTTCGTCCAGCAGCACGTCGGACTTGAGCTGGAATTCGGAGATCACCTGGCCGTTCTTCAGCGCCTTGCCTTCGTAGGGGCGCAGTTCGATGACGTCGCCCATGTTCATGGCGGACACGTCCAGTTCGATCGGCAGGGCGCCGGAGTCTTCCATGGTGTTGTAGAAGATCGGGGCGATCTTGCCCCCCAGACAGACGCCGCCGAAGCGCTTGTTGGGCACGAAGGGGATGTCCTCGCCGGTGTGCCAGATGACGGAATTGGTGGCCGACTTGCGCGAGGAACCGGTGCCGACCACGTCGCCGACGTAGGCGACCAGATGGCCCTTGGCCTTGAGTTCGTTCAGCAGCTTGATCGGACCGACCTGGCCGGGGGCGTCGGGCGTGATGCCGTCGCGCGGGTTCTTCAGCATCGCCAGCGCGTGCAGCGGGATGTCCGGGCGGCTCCAGGCGTCGGGGGCGGGCGACAGGTCGTCGGTGTTGGTCTCGCCGGTGACCTTGAACACGGTCAGGGTCATGCTCTGCGGGACTTCGGGGCGGCTGGTGAACCATTCGGCGTCGGCCCAGCTTTGCAGCACGGCCTGAGCTTGGGCGTTGCCGGCCTTGGCCTTTTCCTCGATGTCGTGGAAGGCGTCGAAGACCAGCAGGGTCTTTTTCAGGCCCTCGGCGGCGACCGGCGCCAGGTCGGCGTGGTCCAGCAACTCGATCAGGGCGCTGATGTTGAAGCCGCCCAGCATGGTGCCCAGCAGCTCGGTGGCGCGGCGGGCGTCGATCAGGGGGCAGGATTCCTTGCCCAGCGCGACGGCGGCCAGGTAGGAGGCCTTGACCTGAGCGGCGTCGTCCACGCCGGCGGGAACGCGGTGCGTGAACAGATCCAGCAGGAATTCGGCTTCGCCGGCGGGCGGGTTTTTCAGCAGTTCGATCAGGTCGGCCGTCTGCTTGGCCGTCAGGGGAAGCGGCGGGATGCCGATCGCCTCGCGGGCGGCGGCTTCGGTGCGGTAGGATTCCAGCATGGAGTGATGCCCCAGGAGAGAGGGTTGGAGAACGGCCCATTTTACCGGCAAGCCCGGGGATCAGGCAATAGTCTTATATAAGACATAAGACCAGCCGCCCGAGCGGCTGTTTTCGTTTTCCCTTTCCTGGAGGCGGGCCGGGCGGTGCCCGGCCCTGGTGGGGGCTCCGAAATCCACTCAGAAGCGGTAGCCGACCCCGACGGTGGCGACCCAGGGGTTGATCTTGGTCTTGCCGATGTCCACGCCGTTCAGGTGGACGGTGGAGCGGATGTCGATGTAGCGCAGGTCGGCGTTCAGGAACCAGCGGTCGTTGAGCTTGTAGTCCACGCCGACCTGGGCGGCGACGCCCCAGGAATCGTCCAGGCTGAGATCGCTGCCCGACAGCGCGCCCCGGGTCTTGGTGTCGAAGAAGGTCGTGTAGTTCAGCCCCACGCCCACGTAGGGCTGGAAGGTGGCGTCCGGCAGGAAGTGCCATTGCAGGCTGAGGGTCGGCGGCAGGTGCTGGGTCGAGCCGATCTTGCCCATGCCGTCGGCGTTGATGGTGTGCTTGAAGGGATAGGCGCCCAGCAGTTCGATGCCGATGTTGCGCGTGGCCATGTAGGTCAGGGTGAAGCTGGGACGGGTGCTGCCGTCGATGTCCAGGTTGACGGTGCCGTTGGCCACGGTGCCGTTGTCGGACTTGGGCTCGACGTGCGTGACGCCGACCTTCAGCAGGATGTCGCCCGCTTCGTGAGCCAGCGCGGGACCGGCGGCGATCGAGCCGGCTGCCAATGCGCAGGCGAGGACGGTTTGACGGAGGCGGAATGCCATGAGGATCTCCCTACTAATGGTGTGGTTATGGAAGATCCTATTGTGTCGGAAGGCGCGCGCAGGCTACTTAATCCTGATCAAGGAAACCGCACTTTCACTTCTTTGTTAGCGTTTTTTTGCGCGTACGGAACTCGCGCGCGGAGGCCATGCTCCGCGCGCGGCCGGTGTATCCGGTCCGTCGGAGCGGTCAGTCGACCAGGTCCTGGTATTCCGGATGCCGCCGTACGAAGGCCGCCACGTACGAGCACAGCGGCCGGACCCGCCAGCCGCGCGCGCGGGCCGTGTCCAGCCCGGCGCGCACCAGGTCCGCGGCGATGCCGCGCCCGCCCACGGCGGCCGGCACCCCCGTGTGCGTGAACGACGCGACCGCGCCGTCCAGCGTGTAGTCCAGCACGCAGGCGTGGCCGTCCTCCGTCCATTCGAAACGGCGGGCGGCCTCGTCGTGGCGGATGGCCCGGGCGGGAGCGGGGGCCTCAGATGACATACAGGTCCACGTATTCGTGCACCGGCATGGCTTCCAGCGTGGCCTGGTCCAGCGACGCGTCCAGGATGCGCTGCTGCTGGCGGGCCGGGAACTGGCGCGCCAGGTTGCGGCGGAACTTGGCTTCCAGCAGCGGGATGCCGTCCTTGCGGCGGCGCTTGTGGCCGATCGGGTATTCGCAGACGATCTCGTCGAGCTTCGTGCCGTCCGTGAATTCGACCGTCAGCGCGTTGGCGATGGATCGCTTGTCCGGGTCGTGGTAGTCGGCGGTGAAGGCCGGGTCTTCCACGCACGTCATCTTGTCGCGCAGCGCATCGATGCGCGGATCGGCGGCCACGCCGTCCTCGTAGTCCGAGGCGGTCAGGCGGCCGAACAGGATGGGCACGGCCACCATGTACTGGATGCAGTGGTCGCGGTCGGCGGGGTTGTTCAGCGGGCCCTTCTTGTCGATGATGCGGATGCAGGCCTCGTGCGTGCGGATCGTGATCTTCTTGATGTCGGCGTCGGTCTTGCCCAGGGACTTGAGCTTTTCATGGATCTGCATGGCGCATTCCACCGCGGTCTGCGAGTGGAATTCGGCCGGGAAGGAGATCTTGAACAGCACGTTCTCCATCACGTAGGAGCCGTAGGGGCGCTGGAACTTGAAGGGCTGGCCCTTGAAGAGCACGTCGTAGAAGCCCCACACCGGCGCGGTCAGCACCGACGGATAGCCCATTTCACCGGTGCGGGCCATCAGGGCCAGGCGCACCGCGCGGCTGGTGGCGTCGCCCGCCGCCCAGGACTTGCGGCTGCCGGTGTTCGGCGCGTGGCGGTAGGTGCGCAGGCTCTGGCCGTCCACCCAGGCCAGGGACACGGCGTTGATGGTTTCCTCGCGCGACAGGCCGAGCATCTGCGAGACCACGGCGGTGGAGGCGACCTTCACCAGCACCACGTGGTCCAGGCCGACCTTGTTGAAGGAGTTTTCCAGCGCGATGCAGCCCTGGATCTCGTGGGCCTTGATCATGCCTTCGAGCACCGCGCGCATGGTCAGGGGCTTTTTGCCGGCGGCCACAGCGTTGCGCGACAGCCAGTCGGCCACGGCCAGGATGCCGCCGAGGTTGTCGGACGGATGGCCCCATTCGGCGGCCAGCCAGGTGTCGTTGAAGTCCAGCCAGCGGATCATGCAGCCGATGTTGAAGGCGGCCTGCACCGGGTCGAGCTGGAATTGCGTGCCGGGGACCTTGGCGCCGTTGGGCACGACGGTGCCGGGCACGATGGGGCCCATCAGTTTGCGGCAGGCCGGGTATTCCAGGGCTTCGAGGCCGCATCCCAGGGTGTCGATCAGGCAGTTGCGGGCGGTCTCCAGCGCCAGGGCGCTGTCGATCTTGTAGTCGAGGACGTAGTCGACGATGTCCACCAGGACCTGGTCGGGTTGGGGGCGAACGTTGGAAATTGGAGCGGACATGGGTGTTCCTGAAGAGAAGTGCGGCTTACTTGCGCTTGGCCAGGGGGACGAACTTGCGGTCTTCCGGACCGACGTAGTTGGCCGTCGGGCGGATGATCTTGTTGTCGATGCGCTGTTCGATGATGTGCGCCGACCAGCCGGCCGTGCGGGCGATCACGAACAGGGGGGTGAACATGGCGGTGGGCACGCCCATCATGTGGTAGGACACGGCCGAGAACCAGTCCAGGTTGGGGAACATCTTCTTGGCGTCCCACATCACGGATTCCAGGCGTTCGGCGATGTCGAACATCTTCATCGAGCCGGCCGACTTGGACAGGCTCTTGGCGACGGCCTTGATGACCTTGTTGCGGGGATCCGAAACCGTGTAGACGGGGTGGCCGAAGCCGATCACGACCTCCTTGGCCTCGACGCGGCGGCGGATGTCGGCCTCGGCCTCGTCCGGGGTGTCGTAGCGCTTCTGGATCTCGAAGGCGACCTCGTTGGCGCCGCCGTGCTTCGGACCGCGCAGCGCGCCGATGGCGCCGGTGATGGCCGAATACATGTCCGAGCCCGTGCCGGCGATCACGCGGCCGGTGAAGGTCGAGGCGTTGAATTCATGTTCCGCGTACAGGATCAGCGAGGTGTGCATGGCGCGGACCCATTCGTCGGACGGGGTCTCGCCGTGCAGCAGGTGCAGGAAATGGCCGCCGATGCTGTCGTCGTCGGTCTCGACGCTGATGACGCGGCCGTTGTGGCTGTAGTGGTACCAGTAGAGCAGGGCGGAGCCCAGGCTGGCCATCAGGCGGTCGGCGATGTCGCGCGCGTCGGGCAGGTTGTGGTCGTCCTTCTCGGGCAGCACGCAGCCCAGCACCGAGGCGGCCGTGCGCATCACGTCCATGGGATGGCTGGCGGCGGGCAGGGCCTCCAGGGCCACCTGGACCTGGGCGGGCAGGCCGCGCAGGCGGCGCAGCTTTTCCTTGTAGGCCTTCAGTTCGGCCGGGGTCGGCAGCTTGCCGTGGATCAGCAGGTGGGCGACTTCCTCGAATTCGCAGGTGTCGGCAATGTCCAGGATGTCGTAGCCGCGGTAGTGCAGGTCGTTGCCGCTGCGGCCCACCGTGCACAGCGCGGTGTTGCCCGCGACGATGCCCGACAGGGCCACGGACTTCTTGGGCTTGGGGCCGGCGGGCGCGGCGGCGGGGGCCGGCGCCTGGGCGACGGGCGCCTTGGGCGCGGCGGCCTTGCGGGCGGTGGTCTTCCGGGCTGCGGGGGTGTTCTTGGTCGCCATCAGGAGTCTCCTTGAGCGTGAGTGACGGATTGCGGTTCGGAGGCGGGTCCCGGTCAGGACGCCTTGTTCTTGCCCTGCCGGAACAGGGCGTCGAGCTGGTCTTCGTAGCGGTGGTAGCCGATCCGGTCGTAGAGCTCTTCGCGCGTCTGCATCAGGTCGAGCACCCGGTGCTGGTGGCCGTCGCGGCGGATGGCTTCATAGACGGTCTCGGCAGCCTTGTTCATGGCGCGGAAGGCCGACAGGGGGTAGAGCACGATGCCCACGCCCGCGCCCTTGAGTTCTTCGACCGTGAACAGCGGCGTCTTGCCGAATTCGGTGATGTTCGCCAGCACGGGGACGTTCAGGCTGCTGGAGAATTTCCGGTAGGTGTCCAGGTCGTAGGACGCTTCCGCGAAGATCGCGTCGGCGCCGGCCTCGACGCAGGCGTGCGCGCGCTCCAGGGCCGCGTCCACGCCGCTGACGGCGATCGCGTCGGTGCGCGCGATGACGTAGAAGTCGCTGTCGGTGCGGGCGTCGACGGCGGCCTTCACGCGGTCGGCCATTTCCTCGGTGCTGACGATTTCTTTGCCGGGCCGGTGGCCGCAGCGCTTGGCGCCGACCTGGTCCTCGATGTGGCAGCCGGCGGCGCCGAACTTGGTCAGGGACTTGACGGTGCGGGCGATGTTGAAGGCTGACGGCCCGAAGCCGGTGTCGATGTCCACCAGCAGCGGCAGGTCGCAGACGTCGGTGATGCGGCGCACGTCGGTCAGGACGTCGTCGAGCGTGTTGATGCCCAGGTCGGGCAGGCCGAGCGAGCCGGCGGCCACGCCGCCGCCCGACAGGTAGATGGTCCGGTAGCCAGCGCGCTGGGCCAGCAGGGCGTGATTGGCGTTGATGGCCCCGACGATCTGCAGGGGGGATTCTTCGATCAGGGCCTGGCGCAGCAGGGCGCCTGGAGAGGCGGGACGGGTCATGATGGACGCTCCGGTGGGCCGCCGGCGCCCGGCGTGCCCGGATTCGCGGCAGCATGCGCCCCGTGCGGGGCGCGATTCCGGTCGACGGCAGGGGCATTCTGGCCGCGAAGGGCCGGGCTGTCTGTCATCGGCCGGACATTCGGCGGCGGGCGCGGCGGCCTCGCGGGCGCGCGCCTGCCGTCTTCTGGCTTACTTCAGCAGTTCGGCGATGCCGTCGCGCTCTTCGAGCAGTTCCTTCAGGGTGAAGTCCATGCGCTCGCGCGAGAAGGCGTCGATCTCCAGGCCGGCGACGCGGGTGTATTCGCCGTTGGCCGTGGTGACCGGCACGCCGTAGATGATGCCTTCGGGGATGCCGTAGGAACCGTCGGAGGGCACGCCCATGGTGACCCACTTGCCGTTGGAACCCAGCACCCAGTCGTGGATGTGGTCGATGGCGGCGTTGGCGGCCGAGGCGGCTGAGGACAGGCCGCGCGCGGCGATGATGGCCGCGCCGCGCTTGCCGACGGTGGGGATGAAGGTGTCGGCGATCCAGGCGGGATCGTTGATCAGGGCCTGGACGGACTGGCCGCCGATGGTGGCGAAGCGCGTGTCCGGATACATGGTGGGCGAGTGGTTGCCCCACACGATCAGCTTCTCGATGTCGGCCACGGCCTTGCTGGTCTTGGCGGCGATCTGCGACAGCGCGCGGTTGTGATCCAGGCGCAGCATGGCGGTGAAGTTCTTGGCCGGCAGGTCCGGGGCGGACTTCATGGCGATGTAGGCGTTGGTGTTGGCCGGGTTGCCGACCACCAGCACCTTGACGTCGCGGCTGGCGACTTCGTTCAGGGCCTTGCCCTGGGCGGTGAAGATCTGGGCGTTGACGTGCAGCAGGTCCTTGCGCTCCATGCCAGGGCCGCGCGGACGGGCGCCGACCAGCAGGGCGATGTCCGCGTCCTTGAAGGCGGTGCGCGGGTCGCTGTGGGCGCTCATGCCGGCCAGCAGCGGGAAGGCGCAGTCGTCCAGTTCCATCATCACGCCCTGCAGGGCCTTCTGGGCCTTTTCATCGGGGATTTCGAGCAGCTGCAGGATGACGGGCTGGTCCTTGCCGAGCATTTCGCCCGAGGCGATGCGGAACAGCAGGGCATAGCCGATCTGGCCGGCGGCGCCGGTGACCGCGACGCGCATGGCGGGTTTGGACATGGTGATTCTCCGATAGAGTGAGAGGATATCCGGGGAGGGTGTTCGAAATTGCGGAAAAGAGTAGTGTATTTCATCGGTCAGCGTCAAGAGTCTTATATCTTATATAAGACAGAAGAGTATTAGACATCCAGCCCCGGAAGTGCGAAAATGCGTCGTTTCATTCCGTAGCATGGCCGCATCGCTGCATTCCTGACCGACATGTCCGAATCCCCCCCGATCGATCGCCCGCAGACGCCGAGCCGCGCGCCCCACAGCGCCGCGTTCAGCCCTCTGTACCAGCAGATCAAGGGCCTGATCCTGCAGGGCCTGGACCGGGGCGAATGGAAGCCCGGCGAATCGATCCCCAGCGAACTCGAACTGGCCGCCCGCTTCCAGGTCAGCCAGGGCACCGTGCGCAAGGCTATCGACGAGCTGGCCGCCGACAACCTGCTGATCCGCCGCCAGGGCAAGGGCACCTTCGTGGCCACGCACAACGAGGCCAAGGTGCGCTACCGCTTCCTGCGCCTGGCGCCCGACGACGGCCGCACCGGCGTGTCCAGCAGCCAGATCCTGGACTGCCGCCGCGCCAAGGCCTCGGCGGAAATCGCCGCCGCCCTGGACCTGCGCGCCGGGGACGCGGTCGTGAACATGCGCCGCGCGCTGTCCTTCGACGACGTGCCCACCATCCTGGACGACATCTGGCTGCCGGGCAGCGTCTTCAAGGGCCTGACCCTGGAATCGCTGCTGCGCTACCGGGGGCCGGTGTACGCCCTGTTCGAGACCGAATTCGGCGTCAGCATGGTGCGCGCCGAGGAAAAGATCCGCGCCGTGGCCGCGACCGACGTCCAGGCCGAACTGCTGCGGATCCAGCCCGGCAGCCCGCTGCTGCAGGTCGAGCGCATCGCCTACACCTACGGCGACCGCCCCATGGAATTGCGCCGCGGCCATTACGTCACGGAGCGCTACCATTACCGCAACAGTTTGAATTGACTCGCGGATGGGCGAAAATGCCGAGTGAGTCCCGAATTTCTTCCATTTTCCAACTACGAGGCCATCATGTCTGAATCAGCCACAAAGCCGCGCCCGCAGTTCCGTAACCTGGGGTTGAGCGACCTCATGAGTTACCGGCTGCCCCCGGCTGCCAAAGCATCCATCCTGCACCGGGTCAGCGGCGCGCTGCTTTTTCTGGCGCTGCCGCTGGTGATCGTGCCGCTGTTCGCGCAGAGCGTCCAGTCGCCCGAGACCTTCGCCGCCATGAAGGAATGGGTGGCGAATCCCGTCTGTAAGATCGTGCTGCTGGTCCTGATGTGGGGCTACTTCCACCATTTCTGCGCGGGCATCCGCTACCTGACGCTGGACCTGCACGTCGGCAATGCGCGCGAGCCTTCGCAGCGCTCCGGCGCCCTGGTGATCGGCGTGGCCCTGGCACTGACCGTGGTCTTCGGTCTCAAACTCTTTGGAGCATGGTAATGGCTCAAGAACGCATCGGTCGCAAGCGCCTGGTCGTGGGCGCGCACTACGGCACCCGCGATTTCATCGTCCAGCGCGCCACCGCCGTCATCATGGCGGTCTACACCCTGGTCCTGGTCCTGTACGCCGTCCTGGTCCCCAGCCTGGATTTCGAATCCTGGCGCGCCTTCTTCGCCTTCACCGTCGGCACGCTGCCGGTCGGGAAGCTGCTGGCCACGCTGGCCTTCCTGTCGCTCGCCTGGCACGCCTGGGTCGGCGTGCGCGACATCTGGATGGATTACGCCCATTCCGACGGCCTGCGCCTGTTCCTGCAGGTCCTGACCATTCTGTGGCTGGTGGCCGCGGTGGTCTTCTTCGGTCAAATTCTCTGGAGTCTCTAACGTGGCTGCTGTCAAGAAATCCCTTCCGCGCCGCCAGTTCGATGTGGTGGTCGTCGGTGCCGGCGGAGCCGGCCTGCGCTGTTCGCTGCAGCTGGCCCAGGCCGGCCTGTCCGTGGCCGTGCTCTCCAAGGTCTTCCCCACGCGCTCGCACACCGTGGCCGCCCAGGGCGGCGTCAGCGCCTCGCTGGGCAACATGAGCGAGGACCACTGGCAATGGCACATGTACGACACCGTCAAGGGCTCCGACTGGCTCGGCGACCAGGACGCGATCGAATTCATGGTCCGCGAGGCGCCCAATGCCGTGTACGAGCTCGAGCACTTCGGCATGCCCTTCGACCGCAATCCCGACGGCACCATCTACCAGCGCCCGTTCGGCGGCCACACGTCCCACTTCGGTGAAAAGCCCGTCCAGCGCGCCTGTGCCGCGGCCGACCGCACCGGTCACGCGATGCTGCACACGCTCTACCAGCGCAACGTCGCCGCCCGCACGCAGTTCTTCGTCGAATGGATGGCGCTCGACCTGCTGCGCAACAACGCCGGCGACGTGCTGGGCGTGACCGCGATGGAAATGGAAACCGGCGAGATCTTCGTCCTGGAAGCCAAGCACACCGTGCTGGCCACCGGCGGCGCCGGCCGGATCTGGGCCGCCACCACCAACGCCTTCATCAACACCGGCGACGGCCTGGGCATGGCCGCGCGCGCGGGCATCCCGCTGCAGGACATGGAATTCTGGCAGTTCCACCCCACCGGCGTGGCCGGCGCGGGCGTGCTGATCACCGAAGGCGTGCGCGGCGAGGGCGGCTTCCTGCTGAACAAGGACGGCGAGCGCTTCATGGAACGCTACGCGCCCCAGCTCAAGGACCTGGCTCCGCGCGACTTCGTGTCGCGCTCGATGGACCAGGAAATCAAAGAAGGCCGCGGCTGCGGCGACGGCAGCTACGTGCTGCTGAAGCTCGACCACCTGGGCGCGGAAACCATCACCAAGCGCCTGCCCTCGATCCGCGAGATCGCCATCAAGTTCGCCAACATCGACCCGATCAAGGACCCGATCCCCGTCGTGCCGACGATCCACTACCAGATGGGCGGCATCCCGGCCAACTACCACGGCCAGGTCGTCACCCGCGTCAACGGCCAGGAAAAGATCGTCAACGGCCTGTACGCGATCGGCGAGTGCGCGGCGACCTCGGTGCACGGCGCCAACCGCCTGGGCACCAATTCCCTGCTGGACCTGATCGTGTTCGGCCGCTCGGCGGGCAACTTCATCGTGTCCCAGCACCCGGAACGCGAGCACAGCCACCAGCCGCTGCCGGACACCGACATCGATGCCTCGCTGGACCGCGTCAACCGCCTGGAAACCCGCACCTCGGGCGAAAAGGCCCAGGACGTGGCCAACAAGATCCGCGTGGCCATGCAGGCCCATTGCGGCGTGTTCCGCAAGCTCGACCTGCTCAAGGAAGGCGCGGAAGTCATCGCCGGCCTGGTGCCCGAAGTCCAGGACATCTATTTCTCGGACAAGTCCAAGGTCTTCAACACCGCCCGCATCGAGGCCCTGGAAGTCGCCAACATGATCGAGGTCGCCCGCGCCACCACGAAGTCGGCGGCCCACCGCCTGGAATCGCGCGGCGCCCATGCGCTCGAGGAATACCCGGAACGCGACGACGTGAACTGGCTCAAGCACACCCTGTGGTTCGCCGAGGACGACCGCCTCGAATACACCCCGGTGCGCATGCAGCCCCTGACCGTGGACAGCATCCCGCCCAAGCCGCGCACCTTCTAATCTGGATATCGTCATGAGTCAAAAACGCATCGTGAAATTCGAGATCTACCGCTACGATCCGGACAAGGACGAACGGCCGTACATGCAGAAATTCGAGGTCGAGCTGCAGCCGACCGACAAGATGCTGCTGGACGCGATCCTGCGCATCAAGAACGAGCTCGACGACAGCCTGGCCCTGCGCCGGTCCTGCCGCGAGGGCGTGTGCGGGTCCGACGCCATGAACATCAACGGCAAGAACGGCCTGGCCTGCACGACCAACCTGCTGACGCTGAAGGAGCCCATCGTCCTCAAGCCGCTGCCCGGCCTGCCCGTGGTGCGCGACCTGATCGTGGACATGACCTTCTTCTTCGACCAGTACCATTCGATCAAGCCCTTCCTCATCAACGACACGCCGCCCCCCGAAAAGGAACGCTTGCAGTCGCCCGAGGAACGCGAGGAACTCAACGGCCTGTACGAATGCATCCTGTGCGGCTCCTGCTCGACCGCCTGTCCGTCCTTCTGGTGGAATCCGGACAAGTTCGTCGGCCCGGCCGGCCTGCTGCAGGCCTACCGCTTCATCGCCGATTCGCGCGACGAGGCCACCGGCGAACGCCTGGACAACCTGGAAGATCCCTACCGCCTGTTCCGCTGCCACACGATCATGAACTGCACGGACGTCTGCCCCAAGGGGCTGAATCCGTCGGCCGCGATCGGCAAAATCAAGGAAATGCTCGTGCGCCGCACGGTCTGAGGCCAGGACATGTCCGGCGACCTGTCCGTCCTGGATCGCGCCCGCCTGCGGTGGCGGGCGCGGCGCGGCCTGCTCGAAAACGATCTCATCATCACGCGCTTCCTGGATGCCCATGAAGCGCGGCTGACCGAGACCGACGTGCGGGCCTTGACGCAACTTTTCGAAATGGGCGACAACGAATTGCTCGATGTCCTGCTGGGCCGCACGGACCTGTCGGGTCCCTACGACGACCCCGACATCCGCCGGCTCGTCGAGCAGATGAAAGCGCTGTAACTTAAAGGAAGGAAGATTCACATGCAGCTATCCGATAAAAAAGCCACGCTATCGTTCTCCGACGGCAGCCCCTCGGTCGAGTTCCCCGTCTACCAGGGCACGGTGGGCCCGGACGTGATCGACATCCGCAAGCTCTACGGCCAGACCGGGATGTTCACCTACGACCCCGGCTTCATGGCGACGGCTTCCTGCGAATCCGCCATCACCTACATCGACGGCGACAAGGGCCAGCTGCTGTACCGCGGCTACCCGATCGACCAGCTGGCGACGAACTGCGACTTCCTGTCGATCTGCTACCTGATCATGAACGGCGAACTGCCCAGCGACCAGCAGAAGCAGGAATTCGACAGCCTGGTCACGCACCACACCCTGGTGCACGAGCAGATGCACACCTTCCTGCAGGGCTTCCGCCGCGACGCGCACCCGATGGCGGTGCTGACGGGCCTGGTGGGCGCGCTGTCGGCCTTCTACCACGACTCCACCGACATCACCAACCCGCGCCACCGCGAAGTCTCCGCGGTCCGCCTGATCGCCAAGATGCCGACCCTGGTCGCCATGGCGTACAAGCATTCCCTGGGCCAGCCCTTCATCTACCCGAAGAACGACCTGTCCTACACGGGCAACTTCCTGCGCATGATGTTCGCCACGCCCTGCGACGACTACCAGGTCAACGACGTGGTGGAACGCGCGCTGGACCGCATCTTCATCCTGCACGCCGACCACGAGCAGAACGCCTCCACCTCCACCGTGCGCCTGTGCGGTTCCTCGGGCACCAACCCGTTCGCCGCCATCGCGGCCGGCGTGGCCTGCCTGTGGGGCCCGGCGCACGGCGGCGCCAACGAAGCCTGCCTGAACATGCTGGAAAGCATCCAGGCCCAGGGCGGCGTGTCCAAGGTCGGCGAGTTCATGGAGAAGGTCAAGGACAAGAACTCCGGCGTGCGCCTGATGGGCTTCGGCCACCGGGTCTACAAGAACTACGACCCGCGCGCCAAGCTGATGCAGGAAACCTGCCGCGAAGTCCTCGACGCCCTGGGCCTGCACAACGACCCGCTGTTCAAGCTCGCGATGGAACTGGAACGCATCGCCCTGGAAGACCCGTACTTCGTGGAACGCAAGCTCTACCCGAACGTGGACTTCTACTCGGGCATCGTGCAGCGCGCCATCGGCATCCCGACCTCGCTGTTCACGGCGATCTTCGCCCTGGCCCGCACGGTGGGCTGGATCGCCCAGTGGAACGAGATGCTGTCCGATCCCAACTACAAGATCGGCCGTCCGCGCCAGCTGTACACCGGCGCCGCGGTGCGCGACGTGAAGTAATCCTTCCGTCTCGCCGCAGCAAGAAAAACGGGCCTCGCGGCCCGTTTTTCTTGCCAGGCCGTCTTGCCGGGCGCATCGCGTCCGGCAAGGCGGCGCGTCGGCGGCTTACGCCGCCTGGCCCGCCTCCTGCTGGGCGTCCACCACGGCCAGGGCCGTCATGTTGACGATCCGGCGCACCGTGGAGCTGGTGGTCAGGATGTGCACCGGGCGCGCGGCGCCCAGCAGCACCGGACCCATGGCCACGCCGTGGCTGCCGGTCATCTTCAGCATGTTGTAGGTGATGTTGCCGGCGTCCAGGTTGGGCATGATCAGCAGGTTGGCCGGCCCCGTCAGCGTCGTGTCGGGGTAGGCCTTGACGCGGATGGTCTCGGACAGGGCCGAGTCCGCGTGCATCTCGCCGTCGACCTCCAGTTCGGGCGCGCGCTGCGCGATCAGGCGCCGCGCCTCGGCCATCTTGCGGGAGGACGCCGAGGGGCGGCTGCCGAAGTTGGAGTGCGAGAGCAGGGCGACCTTGGGCACGATGCCGAAGCGGCGGACTTCCTCGGCGGCCTGGATCGTCATGTCGGCGACCTGCTCGGCGGTGGGATCCTCGTTGACGTGCGTGTCGCAGATGAACAGGGTCTGGGTCGGCAGCATCAGCACGTTCATGGCCGCGTAGGTGCGGGCCGTGGGCTTCAGGCCGATGATCTCCTCGACGTACTTCAGCTGGTTGTCGAAGCGGCTGGCCACCCCGCAGAGCATGGCGTCGGCGTCGCCGCGCTGCAGCAGCATCACCCCGATCAGGGAGTTGTGCTTGCGCACCATCGCCTTGGCGATGTCGGGCGTGACGCCGTCGCGGCCGCGCAGCTTGTAGTAGGCGTTCCAGGTCTCGTTGAAGCGCGAGTCGTCCTCGGGATTCACGAGCTCCACGTTCTCGCCGGGCACCAGGCGCAGGCCGAACTTCTGGATGCGCATGTCGATGACGGCCGGGCGGCCGATCAGGATCGGCTGCGCGAAGCCTTCGTCCAGCACCGTCTGGGCGGCGCGCAGGACGCGCTCGTCCTCGCCGTCGGCGTAGATCACGCGCTTGGGCGCGGACTTGGCCTGGCGGAACAGCGGGCGCATCAGCTGGCCCGAGTGGTAGACGATGCTCATCAGGGACTGGCGGTAGGCGTCCATGTCCTCGATGGGGCGGCGGGCCACGCCGGAATCCGCGGCCGCCTGGGCGATGGCCGGGGCGATCTTGACGATCAGGCGCGGGTCGAAGGGCTTGGGAATGATGTATTCCGGGCCGAAGGACAGGTCCTGGTCGGCGTAGGCGCCGGCGACCTCGGCGCTGCTCTCGGCCTGGGCCAGTTCGGCGATGGCCTTGACGCAGGCGAGCTTCATCTCTTCATTGATGACGGTGGCGCCGCAGTCCATCGCGCCGCGGAAGATGAAGGGGAAGCACAGCACGTTGTTGACCTGGTTCGGATAGTCCGAACGGCCGGTGGCGATGATGCAGTCGGGCCGGGCGGCCTTGGCGTCCTCGGGGCGGATCTCGGGATCGGGATTGGCCAGGGCCAGGATCAGCGGGCGGTCGGCCATGGAGCGCACCATGTCCTGGGTCAGCACGCCGGGGGCCGAGCAGCCCAGGAACACGTCGGCGCCCTTGCAGACGTCGGACAGGGTGCGGGCGTCGGTCTTCTGGGCGTAGCGGGCCTTGTTGGCCTCCATCTTCTCGTCGCGGCCTTCCCAGATCACGCCGCGCGAATCGACCACGTAGACGTTCTGCCGCGAGACGCCGAGCTTGACCATCAGGTCCAGGCAGGCGATGGCGGCGGCCCCCGCGCCCGAGCACACCAGCTTGACCTGGCCGATGTCCTTGCCCACGACCTTCAGGCCGTTCAGGACGGCGGCCGAGGAGATGATCGCGGTGCCGTGCTGGTCGTCGTGGAAGACGGGGATCTTCATGCGCTCGCGCAGCTTCTTCTCGATGTAGAAGCATTCCGGCGCCTTGATGTCCTCCAGGTTGATCCCGCCCAGCGTCGGCTCCAGCGCGGCGATGATGTCGACCAGCTTGTCCGGGTCGTGCTCGTTCAGCTCGATGTCGAAGACGTCGATGCCGGCGAACTTCTTGAACAGGCAGCCCTTGCCTTCCATGACGGGCTTGGCGGCCAGCGGACCGATGTTGCCCAGGCCGAGCACGGCCGTGCCGTTGGTGACCACGCCCACCAGGTTGGCGCGCGAGGTGTAGCGGGCCGCGGCCGCCTCGCCCTCGGCGTGGATGGCCATGCTGGCGGTCGCCACGCCCGGGGAATAGGCCAGGGTCAGGTCGTCCTGGTTGGCCAGGGGCTTGGTCGGCACGACGGAGATCTTGCCGGGGGTGGGAAACTCGTGGTAATCGAGCGCCAGCTTGGCGCGGTCGTCTTTCAGGTCCATGGCTGCCTGTGCTCCTGCGAGGTTTTTATATCGTTCGTATCGGTGAGGGAATGATTCGCCCGGATCGGATTTTCGCCGCCGGGCCGCCCGAGTGTTTGTTAATCCCAACGCCAGCCGGGCGAAAAGCGGCCTGGAACGGGCGTTTTCGGCCGATCAGTTTAAACCCGCGCCGCGAGGCGGGTATACTTTGCCCTTAATACGGCTTATGCAAGGCGTCGTACCGCTGCCTTCTGCCCCTGCTATCCGCTAATCGGTCTGGCCGAGTCGCGGAAGGTTTCTCAATCTGCATCGTTCGGGTGAAGCACCCGTCAGGTGAAGCGCACAATGTCCACGGAACAAGAACTCCAGTCCAATTCCTATTTGTTCGGCGCCAACGCGCCCTACGTAGAAGACCTCTACGAAGCCTATCTCGACAATCCGGGTTCCATTCCGGACCAATGGCGCTCCTACTTCGATCAGTTGCAGCACCAGCCCGCCGCCGACGGCCGCGAAGCCACCCGCGACCAGGCCCACGCCCCGATCGTCGCCTCCTTCGCCCAGCGCGCCCGCGAAAACGCGTTCCAGATCCGTCCCGCGCAGGCCTCCGACCAGGCCCTGGCCATCGCCAGCAAGCAGGTCTACGTCCAGTCGATCATCGCCGCCTACCGCTCGCTGGGCTCGCGCATCGCCCAGCTCGACCCCCTGAAGCGCCGCGACCGTCCGGAAATCCCGGAACTGGACCCCGCCTTCTACGGCCTGTCCGAGGCCGACCTGGACCAGATCTATTCGGCCACGAACACGTATTTCACCAAGGCCGACACGATGACCATGCGGGACATCCTCAAGGCCCTGCGTGACACGTACTGCCGCAACGTCGGCGCCGAATTCATGCACATCTCCGATCCGGCGGTCAAGCGCTGGATCCAGGAACGCCTGGAATCCACGCTGGGCGTGCCCGAGCTCTCCGTCGACGAAAAGCGCAACATCCTGCGCCAGGTGACCGAGGCCGAAGGCCTGGAACGCTTCCTGCACACCAAGTACGTCGGCCAGAAGCGCTTCTCCCTGGAAGGCGGCGAAAGCTTCATCGCCTCGATGGACGAGGTCGTGAACCATGCCGGCGAGAACGGCGTCCAGGAAATCGTCGTGGGCATGGCCCACCGCGGCCGCCTGAACATGCTGGTCAACATCATGGGCAAGATGCCCGGCGACCTGTTCGCCGAATTCGAGGGCAAGCACGCCCAGTCCCTGAGCGACGGCGACGTCAAGTACCACAACGGCTTCTCCAGCGACCTGTCCACGCGCGGCGGCCCGGTCCACCTGTCGCTGGCCTTCAACCCCTCGCACCTGGAAATCGTCAACCCGGTGGTCGAAGGCAGCGTGCGCGCCCGCCAGGACCGCCGCGGCGACTCGGTCGGCGACCAGGTCCTGCCGGTGCTGGTGCACGGCGACGCGGCCTTCGCCGGCCAGGGCGTGGTGATGGAAACCCTGAACCTGGCCCAGACGCGCGGCTACGGCACGGGCGGCACGCTGCACATCGTCATCAACAACCAGATCGGCTTCACGACCTCCGACCCGCGCGACACGCGTTCCACGCTGTACTGCACGGACGTGGTCAAGATGATCGAGGCGCCGGTCTTCCACGTCAACGGCGACGATCCCGAGGCCGTGGTCTTCGTCACCCGCCTGGCCCTGGACTACCGCCAGCAGTTCAAGCACGACGTGGTCGTGGACATCGTCTGCTTCCGCAAGCTGGGCCACAACGAACAGGACACGCCGTCCCTGACCCAGCCGCTGATGTACAAGAGCATCGGCACGCACCCCGGCACGCGCAAGCTCTACGCCGACCGCCTGGTCGCCCAGGGCGTGCTGGCCGCGGACGAGCCCGACCTGCTGGTCAAGGACTACCGCCAGCTCATGGAAGACGGCCAGCGCACGGTCGAACCCGTCCTGACCGACTACAAGAACAAGTACTCCACCGACTGGTCGCCGTTCCTGGGCGCCAAGTGGACGGACCACGCCGACACTGGCATCCCCCTGGCCGAGCTGACCCGCATCGGCGAACGGCTCACCCAGGTGCCGGACGGCTTCACCGTCCATCCGCTGGTCAAGAAGCTGCTGGCCGACCGCCTGGCCATGGCGCGCGGCGAGCATCCCGTGGACTGGGGCATGGGCGAGCACCTGGCCTTCGCCACCCTGGTGGCCAACGGCTACGCCATCCGCATCACCGGCCAGGATTCCGGCCGCGGCACCTTCACCCACCGCCACGCCGTGCTGCATGACCAGAAGCGCGAGCGCTGGGACGACGGCACCTACGTGCCCCTGCAGAACGTGTCCGAGGGCCAGGCGCCGTTCACGGTGATCGACTCCGTGCTGTCCGAAGCCGCGGTGCTGGGCTTCGAATACGGCTACGCCACCGCCGAGCCCAACGTGCTGACCATCTGGGAAGCCCAGTTCGGCGACTTCGCCAACGGCGCCCAGGTCGTGATCGACCAGTTCATCTCGTCGGGCGAGGCCAAGTGGGGCCGCCAGTGCGGCCTGACGCTGATGCTGCCGCACGGCTACGAGGGCCAGGGCCCCGAGCACTCCTCGGCGCGCATCGAGCGCTTCCTGCAGCTGTGCGCGGACAACAACATGCAGGTCGTCCAGCCGACCAACGGCGCGCAGATCTTCCACGTGCTGCGCCGCCAGATGATCCGCCCCTTCCGCAAGCCGCTGGTCATCTTCACGCCCAAGTCGCTGCTGCGCAACAAGAACGCCACCTCGCCCCTGGAAGACCTGGCCACCGGCAGCTTCCAGCCCGTGATCGGCGAAGTCGACGCGAACATCGCGCCGGACGACGTGAAGCGCGTGCTGCTGTGCTCGGGCAAGGTCTATTACGACCTGACGCACGCCCGCGCCGAGCAGGACCGCAAGGACGTCGCCATCCTGCGCATCGAGCAGCTCTATCCCTTCGCCCACAAGTCCTTCCAGGCCGAACTGCAGAAATATCCCAACGCCAAGGAACTGGTCTGGGTCCAGGACGAACCGCAGAACCAGGGGCCGTGGTTTTACGTGCAGCACCACCTGTACGAGAACATGAGCGACGGCCAGAAGCTCGGCTACGCCGGCCGCCCGGCCTCGGCCTCGCCCGCCGTCGGCTACCTGGCCAAGCACCAGGAACAGCAGCGCGCCCTGATCGAGCAGGCCTTCTCGGCCAAGCTCAAGAGCTTCTCGCTGATCAAGTAATCCGACCTCCCTCAAATACAGACAAAACGGAAAATCATCATGGCCATTACCGAAGTCCTCGTTCCGCAGCTTTCCGAATCGGTGTCGGAAGCCACCCTGCTCAACTGGAAGAAGCAGCCCGGCGAAGCCGTGCAGGCCGACGAGATCCTGATCGAGGTCGAAACCGACAAGGTCGTGCTGGAAGTTCCGGCCCCGGCCTCGGGCGTGCTCTCCGAGATCGTCAAGGGCGACGGCAGCACCGTCACCTCGGGTGAAGTCCTGGCCCGCATCGACACCGCCGCCAAGGCGGCCGCCGCGCCGGCCCCGGCGGCCGCTCCCGCGCCGGCCGCCGCCGCCGAAGCCGCCAAGCCGGCGGCCAAGTCCTCGGTGGCGTCCCCGGCCGCCGGCAAGATCCTGTCCGAGAAGGGCATCGATCCCGCCACGGTCGAAGGCACGGGCCGCGCCGGCCGCGTGACCAAGGCCGACGCCCTGAACGCCACGCAGGCTCCGGCGGCGCCCGCCACGCCGGCCGCTCCGGTGCCGGTCAGCCTGGACGGCCGTCCCGAGCAGCGTGTGCCCATGAGCCGCCTGCGCGCCCGCGTGGCCGAGCGCCTGATCCAGTCCCAGACGGAAAACGCGATCCTGACGACCTTCAACGAGGTCAACATGCAGGCGGTGATCGACCTGCGCAAGAAGTACAAGGATTCCTTCGAGAAGGAACACGGCGTCAAGCTCGGCTTCATGTCCTTCTTCGTCAAGGCGGCCGTGGCGGCGCTCAAGCGCTACCCGATCGTCAACGCCTCGGTGGACGGCAAGGACATCATCTACCACGGCTACTTCGACATCGGCATCGCCGTGGGCAGCCCGCGCGGCCTGGTGGTGCCCATCCTGCGCAACGCCGACCAGCTCAGCATCGCGGAAATCGAAAAGCAGATCGCCGACTTCGGCCAGCGCGCCCAGGCGGGCAAGCTGGGCCTGGAAGAGCTCACCGGCGGCACCTTCTCGATTTCCAACGGCGGCGTGTTCGGTTCGATGCTCTCGACCCCGATCATCAATCCGCCCCAGTCGGCCATCCTCGGCATCCATGCCACCAAGGACCGTCCGGTCGTGGAAAACGGCCAGATCGTGATCCGCCCGATCAACTACCTGGCCCTGTCCTACGACCACCGGATCATCGACGGCCGCGAAGCCGTCCTGGCCCTGGTCGCCATGAAGGAAGCCCTGGAAGACCCGCAGCGCCTGCTGCTGGGCGTCTGATCCCGGACCCGGCATAAACCCCCGCGCGCGCCCGTTCAGGGCGCGCCCGGCGGGCGCGCGCATGGCGCGCGGCCCGCTCATTCATTCGAGAACTCATCATGGCAAAACAATTCGATGTGATCGTGATCGGCGCCGGCCCCGGCGGCTATATCGCCGCCATCCGCGCCGCCCAGCTGGGCCTGTCCGTGGCCTGCGTGGACGCCTGGACCAGCCCGGCCGGCAAGCCCGCGCCCGGCGGCACCTGCACCAACGTCGGCTGCATCCCGTCCAAGGCCCTGCTGCAATCGTCCGAGCACTACGAGCAGCTCAACCACCACTTCGCCGAGCACGGCATCACGGCCAAGGGCGTCAGCCTGGACCTGGCCAAACTGATCGGCCGCAAGGACACGGTGGTCAGGCAGAACAACGAAGGCATCCTGTTCCTGTTCAAGAAGAACAAGGTGTCCTTCTTCCACGGCACCGGCTCGCTGGCCGCCAAGACCGACTTCGGCTGGTCGGTGAAGGTCTCCGGCAAGATCGACGAGGACCTCGAAGGCCGCCACGTGATCGTCGCCACCGGCTCCAGCGCGCGCGCGCTGCCCGGCGTGCCCTTCGACGAAGAGCAGATCCTGTCGAACGACGGCGCCCTGCGGATTCCCGCCGTGCCCAAGAAGCTCGGCATCATCGGCGCGGGCGTCATCGGCCTGGAAATGGGCAGCGTCTGGCGCCGCCTGGGCGCCGAGGTCACCGTCCTGGAAGCCATGCCCGACTTCCTCGGCGCGGTGGACCGCGACGTGGCCAAGGAAGCCCAGAAGGCGCTGGTCAAGCAAGGCCTGGACATCCAGACCGGCGTGCGCATCGGCGAAGTCAAGGCCTCGGCCAAGGGCGTCAGCGTGCAGTACACGGACGCGGCCGGCGCGGAACAGAAGCTGTCGGTGAACCACCTGATCGTGTCCATCGGCCGCGTGCCCAACACCCAGGGCCTGGGCGCCGACGTGGTGGGCCTGAAGCTGGACGAGCGCGGCTTCGTGGTCGTCGACGAGGACTGCCGCAGCAACCTGCCCAACGTCTGGGCGGTGGGCGACGTGGTGCGCGGCCCGATGCTGGCGCACAAGGCCGAGGAAGAGGGCGTGGCGGTGGCCGAGCGCATCGCCGGCCAGCACGGGCACGTCAACTTCGACACCATCCCCTGGGTCATCTACACCTCGCCCGAGGTCGCCTGGGTCGGCAAGACCGAGCAGGCGCTGAAGGCCGAGGGCCGCGATTACAAGGCGGGCAGCTTCCCCTTCATGGCCAACGGCCGCGCCCGCGCGCTGGGCGACACCACCGGCTTCGTCAAGATCCTGGCCGACGCCAAGACCGATGAGGTCCTGGGGGTGCACATCGTCGGCCCGATGGCCTCCGAACTGATCGCCGAGGCCGTGACCATCATGGAATTCCGCGGCGCCGCCGAGGACATCGCGCGCATCTGCCATGCGCACCCGACCCTGTCCGAAGCCGTCAAGGAAGCCGCCCTGGCCGTCGACAAGCGCACGCTGAACCTGTAAGCCGCTGGCGATGGATGTCAGCGCGTATTACGCGCAGGCCCTGCGCGAGCGGGGCTTCGTCGCCGACGAGGCCCAGCGCGCGGCGGTCGCGCGCCTGCAGCGGTACTATGACGACTGGATCGAGTTCAAGCGTCAGCGCTCCAACGGCCTGAAGAAGCTGTTCCTGCGCCCGGCCGTCCCGCGCGGGGTCTACCTGTGGGGCGGCGTCGGGCGCGGCAAGAGCTTCCTGATGGACGCGTTCTACCTGACCGTGCCCGTCAAGCGCAAGGTGCGCCTGCATTTCCACGAGTTCATGCGCGGGGTGCATCGCGAAATCCGCGCCGTCAGCGGCGAGGCCGACCCGCTGGACCACGTGGCGCGCCGGATCGCCGCGCGCTACCGCCTGATCTGCTTCGACGAGTTCCACGTGTCGGACGTGGCCGACGCCATGATCCTGTACCGGCTGCTGCTGCGCCTGTTCGAGCACGGCACGTCCTTCGTCATGACCTCGAACTACGAGCCGTCCACGCTCTACCCGGACGGCCTGCACCGCGACCGCATCCTGCCGGCCATCGCCCTGATCCAGGAAAAGATGGACGTGATGAACGTGGACGCGGGCGTGGACTACCGGCGCCGCACCCTGTCGCAGCTGCGCACCTACATCACGCCCATCGTGGCCGCGACTCACGACGAGCTGCGCTCGGCCTTCGAGCGCCTGGCCGACACCGCCGAACAGAAGCCCGTCCTCACCATCGAGAACCGCGAGATCCACGCCGTGGCGCTGGCCGGCACCGTGGTCTGGTTCGACTTCCAGGCCCTGTGCGGCACGCCGCGCTCGCAGAACGACTACCTGGACTTGGCCGACCGCTTCCAGACCGTGATCGTGTCCGACGTGCCGCGCATGAGCCCGCGCCAGGCCTCCGAGGCGCGCCGCTTCACCTGGCTGGTGGACGTGCTGTACGACCACAAGGTCAAGCTGATCCTGTCGGCCCAGTGCCCGGCCGATGAGCTATATACTCAAGGCCCGATGTCGAACGAATTTTCCCGCACCGTGTCGCGCCTGATGGAAATGCAGTCGCGCGAATACCTGGCCGAAACGCGCCGGGCCTCGGTCGTCCTGTAGGGGCGGGATACGCCCCGGCCGCCTGGAAATCCCATGAGCACACCCGTCACCCGCGTCCTGACCGGCATCACCCCGTCGGGCACCCCCCACCTGGGCAATTACGCCGGCGCCATCCGCCCGGCGATCCAGGCCAGCGCCGAGCCGGGCGTGGACGCCTTCTTCTTCCTGGCCGACTACCATGCGCTGATCAAGTGCGACGATCCCGCGCGCATCGCGCGCTCGCGGCTGGAGATCGCCGCGACCTGGGTCGCGGCCGGCCTGGACACCGACCGCACGACCTTCTACCGCCAGTCGGACGTCCCGGAAATCCCGGAACTGTGCTGGATGCTGAACTGCGTCACGGCCAAGGGCCTGATGAATCGCGCGCACGCCTACAAGGCTTCCGTGGACGCCAATGTCGCCAAGGGCGTCGAGCCGGACGACGGCGTCACCATGGGGCTGTTTTCCTACCCGGTGCTGATGGCCGCCGACATCCTGATGTTCAACGCCCACCGCGTGCCGGTGGGGCGCGACCAGATCCAGCACCTGGAAATGGCGCGCGACATCGCCCAGCGCTTCAACCACCTGTACGGCCGGGGCGAGGACCTGTTCGTGCTGCCGGAAGTCCAGATCGACGAGGCCGTCGCCACGCTGCCGGGCCTGGACGGGCGCAAGATGTCCAAGAGCTACGACAACACCATCCCCCTGTTCGAAGGCGGGGCGAAGGCGCTGAAGGCGGCCGTGGCGCGGATCGTCACCGATTCGCGCCTGCCCGGCGAGCCCAAGGACGCCGAGGGCTCGCACCTGTACACGCTGTACCAGGCCTTCGCCACGCCGGCGCAGGCGGCGGATTTCCGCGTCGCGCTGGAAGGCGGCCTGGGCTGGGGCGAGGCCAAGCAGGCGCTGTGCGAGCGGATCGAGGCCCAGATCGGGCCGATGCGCGAGCGCTACGCGGAACTGATGGCCCATCCGGAACGGATCGAGGACATCCTGCTGGCCGGCGCGGCTAAGGCCCGGCGCATCGCCACCCCCATGATGGCCCGCCTGCGCGAGGCCGTGGGCCTGCGCATGGCCGCCGGCGTCGGAGCCGGCAGCGCGTCGCGCGCGGCCGGGACGGCCGGCGCCGCGCGCGCCGGCCACGCGCGGATCGTGTCCTTCCGGGACGAGGATGGCCGGTTCCGCCAGCGCCTGTTCGGCGCCGACGGCGCCGAGCTGCTGCTGTCCGAGCCCTTCGGCGATCCCAAGGTCCTGAACAGCCTGGGCCGCTCCTTCGCCGGCCGCGACCTGTCGGGCCTGGCGGCTGCGGCCGACGGCCATGTCGACCTGGAGGCCGACGGCCTGCGCTGGGCGCGCGTCTCGGCGGATCGCCTGGAGGCGGTCCGGGAAGCCCTGGCGCAGATCTGAACGCCCGTGCGGCCCGGGTCCGGGGCCGCGCGCCGGAATTTCGTCTGTTTGATCGATAGGATGTGCTTCAAATGAAATCGAGTGTGTTCCTCGCGGCTGCCCTGGCCGCTTCCGCGCTGGCCGCGCCCCTGCCGTCCCATGCCGGATCGCCGAGCTTCAATCTGGGCGCGGTTTCGCTGTACAAGGACCGGGGGGTCGACCAGGACGGGCGCAACGAATCGGTGCGTCCGGCCATCCAGGGCGGGGTGGATTACGACTTCGACAGCGGCTTCTACGTCGGCAACTGGAATTCGACGGGCCGCTTCGGCGACGCCGACCTGGAAGTGGACGCCAAGGGCGGCTACCGGGCGCAGTTGTCCAAGGACCTGGGGATCGACGCCGGCTACATCCATTATTTCTATCCCGGCGAAGGCTCGCGCAATTCGGGCGAGGTCTACGCGGGCCTGAAATACCAGCGCCTCGGATTCAAGGTCTATCGCGGCGTGCGCGAGGACGTCAACAAGAACGACATGTACTACCGGGTGAACTATGCCCACCCGCTGATGGACAAGCTGGACGTGACGCTCGGCGCGGGATACCAGACCTACGACGCATCCAGCCTGCGCAACAAGCTCGACTACAGCGTCGGCCTGGATTACGCCCTGGGCAAGAACCTGACGCTGTCGGGCTCGGTCGCGGGCGCCAACCGCCGGCACGACGTGGACGACGGCTCGCGCGACGCGCGCTTCATCGTGGGGGCCGGCGCCCGGTTCTAGGGCCCGCGTCCGGAGGCGGCGGCCGGCATCCCGGCGCCCGGGCCGCTCAGCTGTCCAGCCGCACGGTCTTGGCCTCGACGCGGCCGCGCAGCCATTCCAGGGCCAGCAGCAGGGCGGTGGAGAACAGGATCAGGATCGTGGCCACGGCGGCGATCACCGGGCTGATGTTCTCGCGGATGCCGGTGAACATCTGGCGCGGCAGGGTGACCTGCTCGGGACCGGCCAGGAACAGCGTGATGACGATTTCGTCGAAGGCGGTGGCGAAGGCGAACAGGGCGCCGGCGATGACGCCGGGCGCGATGATGGGCAGGGTCACGCGGAAGAAGGTCTGGACCGGGCCGGCGCCCAGGCTGTAGCTGGCGCGCAGCAGGTTGGGGTCGAAGCCCTGCAGCGTCGCCGACACGGTGGTGACCACGAAGGGCGCGCCGATCGCGGCCAGGGCCAGGATCAGGCCGCTGTAGCTGTTGACCAGGCCGTAGGGGGCGAAGAACAGGTAGATGCCCAGGCCGGTCACCACCAGCGGCACGATCATCGGCGAGATCAGCACGGCCATCAGCAGCCCTTTGCCGCGGAATTGCACCCGGTGCAGGCCGGCGGCGGCCAGCGTGCCCAGGACGGTGGCCAGCAGGGTGGCGGCGGGGGCGATGATGAAGCTGTTGGCGGTCGCCCGGGCCCAGTCGTCCGAATGGAACAGGGTCTGGTACCAGCGCAGCGAGAACGATTCGATCGGATAGAGCAGCATCGAACTCTGGTTGAACGACAGCGGCACGATCACCAGGATCGGCAGCAGCAGGAACACCAGGATCAGCGCGCACAGGATGCGCAGCGCGTAATGCCAGGCGCGTTCTCCCAGGGACAGGTAGGGCGGAAATTCGGTCGTGAACATGGTCGTGTCCTTTCAGGGCCTGCCCGGATCAGTTCAGGGCCAGTTCCTTGCCGGAGATCCGGCGGTACAGGGCGTAGAGCAGCAGGGTGGCCGCCAGCAGGATCAGGCCCAGCGCGCTGGCCATGCCCCAGTTGATGGTCTGGTTGGTGAAATAGGCGACGTAGTAGCTGATCATCTGGTCGCCGGCGCCGCCCAGCAGGGCCGGCGTGATGTAGTAGCCGATGGCGATGATGAACACCAGCAGCGATCCGGCCGCGATGCCGGGATAGGTCTGCGGCACGTAGACGCGCCAGAAGGCGGCGAAGGGGTGGCTGCCCAGGGAAATGGCGGCGCGCTGGTAGCTGGGCGGCACGGACTGCATGACGCTGTACAGGGGCAGCACCATGAAGGGCAGCAGGATGTGGACCATGGCGATGTAGACGCCCAGGCGGTTGAACAGCAGGGGCAGGGGTTCGGAGATCAGGCCCAGGCCGCCCAGGGCGCCGTTGATCAGGCCCTCGCGCTGCAGCAGCACCACCCAGGCGGCGATGCGCACCAGCACGGAAGTCCAGAAGGGGATCAGGATGCAGATCAGGACCAGGTTGGCGCGCCGCTTGGGCAGGCGCGTGATCCAGTAGGCCAGGGGATAGCCCAGCGCCAGGGTGACCAGGGTGACCACCAGGCTGATGACGAAGGTGCGCGAGAAGATTTCCTGGAAGGCCGAGGTGCCCGGAGGCGCCGCCACCACGTGGCCGCCGGTGTCGAGCTTCAGGTCCAGCGAGGCCAGCAGGTAGTAGGGCGTCCAGGATCTGTCGTTGCCGGCGATGACCGCCCAGTAGGCGGGCTCGGCCCAGCGCTTGTCCAGGGCGATGAGCCGCGCGCGGGCGTCGGCGTCGTCGGCCGCTTCGAGCGGCATGCGCCGCAGGGTCTTGAAGATCAGCGAGCGGTAGCCGGAGACCTCGTAGTTCAGGCGCCGGGCGAGTTCGCCCGCGGCGGGGGAATTCTTGGCGTGCGCGAGGTCCTGCGCGAGCGCCTGGAAGGCCGCGTCGGGCGGCGTGTCGCGGCCGTCCCAGCGGGCCAGCGCCTGCAGGGTGCGGGGCAGGGTGTCGATGACTTCGGGGTTGTCGACGGCCCGGGTCAGCAGGGAGGCGATCGGGATCACGAAGACCGCCAGCAGGAACAGGGCCAGCGGCCCGACCAGCAGAAGGGCGCGCCAGGTCCGGCGCCGCTGCGCGGCTTGCATCGCGCGCCGGATGGCGGCGGGATCGTCGAGGGTCGTGTCCATGGCGGTGTCCTGACGTGGAAGGAGACGGGGCGGCCGTCCGGCCGCCCCGCGCGCGGCGTCAGCGGGCGGCCCAGGCCGTGAAGCGCTGTTCGAGTTCTTCGCCGTGGTCGGTCCAGAACTCCAGGTCGTTGAACAGGGCGTTGCGGGCATTGGCCGGGGAATTGGGCACGTTGGCCAGGACCTCGGGCTTGAGCATGCCGATGGCCTCCTTGCTGATCGGCCCGTAGGCGATGTGCTGGGAGTAGGCCGCCTGCGCCTTGGGCGAGCTGGCGTAGCGGATGAACTCGATCGCCTGGTCCTTGTTTGGCGAGCCGGTCGGGACGACCCAGTAGTCGAAGTCGTAGACGCTCTGGTTCCAGACGACCTTCAGGGGCCGGCCCTCGCGCTGCGCCGCGTCGATGCGGCCGTTGTAGGCGGCGGACATGACGACGTCGCCGGCGCTCAGCATCTGCGGCGGCTGGGCGCCCGCCTCCCACCATTGCACGTAGGGCTTGATCTCGTCGAGCTTCTTGAAGGCGCGGTCCACGCCTTCGGGCGTGGCCAGGACCTTGTAGACGTCCTGCGGCGGCACGCCGTCGGCCATCAGGGCGAATTCGACGTTGTAGTGTGCGCCCTTGCGCAGGCCGCGCTTGCCGGGAAATTTCTTCACGTCCCAGAAATCGGCCCAGCCGGTCGGCGGCGTCTTCAGGGTGTCGGCGTTGTAGGCCAGGACGGTGGACCAGACGAAGGTGCCCACGCCGCAGTATTTCAGCGCGCCGCGCACCAGGTCGCCCTTGTTCAGGATCGAGCCCCAGTCGATGTTTTCATACAGGCCTTCGTCGCAGCCCCGGCCCAGGTCGCCGGTCTCGACTTCGACGGCGTCCCAGACGACGTTCTTGGACTGGACCATGGCCTTGACCTTGGCCTGTTCGCCGTTGTAGGCGACGGGGATGATCTTCTTGCCGGTCTCTTTTTCGTAGGGCTGGATGAAGGCGGCGGTCTGGGCGTCGCCGTTGGCGCCGCCGAAGTTCACGACCGTCAGGTCGCGCGCCTGGACGGGCGCCTGGGCCAGGGCCAGGGGAACCGCGAGCGCCAGGGTTGTCAGCAGGGTTGGGTTCTTCATGGAATGTCTCCTGTGTTTTGGTGGGGATGTCAGGGGAGGAAAACGCGGACGTGTCCGGGATCGATCCGCAGGGGGATGCGGGTTCCGGGGGCATGCGCCCCGGCGTCCGCGGCCAGGGGCATTTTGACGAAGAAGGTGTCGCCGCCATCCAGGCGGCAGCGCAGGCGGACGTGGTCGCCGAAATAGACCTCGTCGACCGCGGCGGCCTGGAATGCGTTGGCGCCGCCTTCGGTGGCCCGCAGGATGCGTTCCGGGCGCATCGCCACGATGCAGGGGGCGCCGGCCGCCAGGCCCTGGACGTTGAGGCCGCGCAACTGGACGCCGCCGGCCAGCTCGACCCGGCACAGGTCCCCCTCGACGGCGCGCACGGTGCCCGGGAACTGGTTGCTGTCGCCCACGAAGCCCGCCACGAAGCGGTTGCACGGGGTTTCGTACAGCGTGTCGGCGGCGCAGACCTGCTGGATGACGCCCTGGTCGAACACCGCGATGCGGTTGCTCATGGTCAGGGCTTCGCTCTGGTCGTGGGTGACGTAGACGAAGGTGATGCCCAGCTGCCGGTGCAGCGCCTTGAGCTCGAGCTGCATGTGTTCGCGCAACTGCTTGTCCAGCGCGCCCAGCGGTTCGTCCATGAGGACGATCTTGGGCTGGAAGACCAGGGCGCGCGCCAGGGCGACGCGCTGCTGCTGGCCGCCCGAGAGCTGGGCGGGGTAGCGCTTGGCGAAGTCCTGCATCTGCACCATGGACAGGGCCTCGTGGATGCGCTGGGCGCGCTGTGCGGCGGGCATCTTGCGCACCTTCAGGGGATATTCCAGGTTGCGCTCGACCGTCATGTGGGGAAACAGCGCGTAGTTCTGGAACACCATGCCCAGGTTGCGGTGGTGGGGCGGGACGTCGTTCAGGCGGCGGCCTTCCAGGAAGATGTCGCCCCGGGTCGGGGATTCGAAGCCGGCGAGCATCATCAGACAGGTGGTCTTGCCCGAGCCGGACGGGCCGAGCAGGGACAGGAACTCGCCCGGATGGATGTCGAGATTGAGGTCCCGGACGACCAGGTGACTGCCGTCGTAGGATTTCTGGACGCCCTGGAATCGGACCAGGGGCTCGGGAGCGGGAACTGCGGACATCGGGGGCAACCTCCGGATGCGGATGGACGGGATACGGCCGGAACGGGCTTCAGTCGGCCATGGATTCCCGGAGGATAGCCAGTCCTTCCTCCAGCAGGCCATCGGGGATTGTCAGGGGGAAGAGGAACCGGATGACCTGGCCGTAGGCGCCGCAGGTCAGCAGGACCAGCCCGCGCTCCAGGGCGCGGCGCTGGATGCGGGCGGCGGTGTCGGGGTCGGGCCGGCCGTCGGGCTGGCGGAACTCGGCGGCCACCATGGCGCCCAGGCCGCGGATCTCGGCCACGCGCGGGTGCCCGAATCCGGCCAGCGCCTGGCGCAGGCGCTGGCCCAGGGCCTCGGCGCGCGCGATCAGGCCCTCTGCGTCGATCACGTCCAGCACGGCCAGGGCGGCGGCGATGGCCAGCGGGTTGCCCGCGTAGGTGCCGCCCAGCGAGCCGCGCGGCGCGGCATCCATCAGTTCGGCGCGGCCGCAGACGCCGGACAGCGGCATGCCGCCCGCCAGGCTCTTGGCCATGGTGATCAGGTCGGGCGTCACGCCCGAATGCTCGATGGCGAACATCCGGCCCGTGCGGGCGAAGCCGGTCTGGACCTCGTCGGCGATGAGCAGGATGCCGTGGGCGTCGCAGCGTTCGCGCAGCGCCCGCAGGAGTTCCGGCGGGGCGACGTTGAATCCGCCTTCGCCCTGGACCGGCTCGATGACGATGGCCGCCACCCGCTTCGGGCTGATGTCGGCCTTGAACAGCAGGTCCAGCGCCCGCAGCGAATCCTGCGTGGTGACGCCGTCCAGCGGATTGGGGAAGGGGATGTGGTAGACCTCGGCCGGCAGCGGGCCGAAGTCCTGCTTGTAGGGGGCGACCTTGCCGGTCAGGGCCATGCCCATGAAGGTGCGGCCGTGGAAGGCGCCGGAGAAGGCCACGACCCCGGTGCGGCCGGTGGCGGCGCGCGCGATCTTGACGGCGTTTTCCAGGGCCTCGGCGCCGGTCGTGAAGAAGGCGGTCTTCTTGGGGTGCGCGCCGGGCGCCAGGCGGTTGATGCGCTCGGCCAGTTCCACGTAGGAGCCGTAGGGCGCGACCTGGAAGGCG
Organism: Castellaniella denitrificans; assembly: GCF_042653765.1. NCBI lineage: Bacteria > Pseudomonadati > Pseudomonadota > Betaproteobacteria > Burkholderiales > Alcaligenaceae > Castellaniella > Castellaniella denitrificans. The sequence continues at coordinate 294,504 of NZ_JBHSEZ010000029.1, forward strand.
GTATGGGTGAAGGCGTCCAGCTGCGCGCGGATGGCCTGCACGATGCGCGGGTGGCGGTGGCCGGTGTTGGCCACGGCGATACCGGCCGCGAAGTCGATGTAGCGCCGGCCTTCCACGTCCCAGAGTTCGGCGTTCAGCGCGCGGCTGGCGTAGAAATCGCAGGCGATGCCGATGCCGTCGGGGATGGCCGCGTTCTTGCGGACCTGCCAGTCCTGGTTGTGTTCCGTCATGCTTGTCTCCTGTCCGGACGGGGTGTTTCCGCCCTGCTTTTTTTTCACTATACTGATCTTTTGGTTTGTCAAATAGATCCATTTCTGTAAATTTTATGGGGCCAATTTGGAAGCGTTTATCCTCTCTGAATGGTTGCAGCAGCACTTCGCTCCAAGCGATGATAGTCCTGCATATCATCGCCTGTATCGGCTGATCTGTAGGGCCATTCTGGAAGGCCATCTGGCGGCCGGCGCCCGCCTGCCGTCGACGCGCGACCTGGCGGCCGAGCTGGGCATTGCCCGCAATACGGTCCTGCAGGTCTACGACCAGTTGGCCGAGGAAGGCTACGTGCATGCGGGCGTCGGGCGCGGCACCTACGTCGAGGACATCCGCCAGGATCTGCTCGAACCCGTCGCCGATGCCGGCGGAGACGATCCGGCCGCCGCGCGCGCCGCGGCCGGGCACGATCTTTCCCGCCGGGGACGCCGGCTCGTGTCCAGCCTGGGCTTTTCCAACCGCCAGGCGGGCGCTTTCATGCCGGGCATTCCGGACGTGCGGGAATTTCCGCTGAAGACCTGGTCCCGCATCCAGAACCGGCAGTGGCGCGCCGGCCCCTGGGACCTGATGCGCTACGCGCCGGCCGGCGGCTACGGGCCGCTGCGGCAGGCGGTCTCGGACTACCTGGGCAGCGTGCGCTCCGTGCGCAGCACGGCCCAGCAGGTCGTGATGACCACCGGCATCCACCAGGGCATCGACGTGGCGGCGCGCCTGCTGTGCGATCCGGGCGATACGGTCTGGGTCGAGGAACCCGCCTATTGGGGCGTGCGCAACCTGCTGACGTCCTCCGGGCTGCGCCTGGTGCCGATCCGGGTGGACGACGAGGGCATCTGGCCGGGCGAGGCCGAGCGGGCCCGTCCGCCCCGGCTGATCGTCGTCGCGCCCTCGCACCAGTATCCGATGGGCATGGTGATGAGCCTGGCGCGGCGGCACATGCTGCTGGACTACGCGCGCCAGGTTTCGTGCTGGATCCTGGAGGACGACTACGACAGCGAATTCCGCTACGACACGCGCCCGCTTTCATCCCTGCAGGGCATGGACGAGGCCGGCCGGGTCCTGTACGCCGGCAGCTTCAGCAAGACCCTGTGCCCGGGCCTGCGGGTCGGCTTCCTGGTGGTGCCGCAGCCGCTGGCCGGCGCCTTCGCCGATTCGGTGGCGGAACTCTACCGCGAGGGCAACATGATGACCCACGCCGTCCTGGCGGACTTCATCCGCGAGGGGCACCTGAGCTCGCACATCCGCCGCGTGCGCCGGCGCTACGCGGAACGCCGCGACTGCCTGATCGAGGAAATCCGCCGGCATTTCGGGGATGCGCTCGACGTCGTCGGGGGCGAGGCCGGACTGCACCTGATCCTGGCGCTGCCGGCTGGGGTCGACGACACCCTGGTCGTGCGCGACGCCCTGCAGCAGGGCGTGGTCACGCGCGCCCTGAGCACTTATTACACGGAGCGGGAGAACGCCCGCCCCGGCCTGTTGCTGGGTTACGCCGGGGTGACGCCCGAGGAAATCCGGCCCGCCTTCGACGCGCTCGCGCGCGTGGTGGGCGCCTATCTTTGACCTTCGGAAAAAGGAACCCTGTCATGACGACCCCCGACCATCTGGCGCACAGCGATGTCGCCTATCAGCTGCACGCCTACACCAACGCCCGGCGGCACCGCGAGGAGGGCCCCTGCATCATGGACCGTGGCGACGGGATCCACGTGTACGACACCGCGGGCAAGGAATACATCGAGGGCATGGCGGGTCTGTGGAGCGTGGCGGTGGGCTTCAGCGAGCCCCGGCTGGCCCGGGTCGCCTACGAGCAGATGCAGCGCCTGCCCTTCTATCACACCTTCAGCCACAAATCGAACGTGCCCTCGATCGAACTGGCGGAAAAACTGATCGGCCTGACGGGCGGGCGCATGGCCCAGGCCTTCTTCACCAATTCGGGGTCCGAGGCCAACGACACCATCGTCAAGATGGTCTGGTACTACAACAACGCCCTGGGCCGCCCGGAGAAGAAAAAGATCATCGCCCGCCAGCGCGGCTATCACGGCGTGACGGTCGCCTCGGCCAGCCTGACGGGCCTGGCGGGCAACCACCGCAGCTTCGACCTGCCCCTGCCGCGCATCCTGCACACGCGCTGTCCGCACTGGTACCGCGAGGGCCTGCCGGGCGAGACCGAGGCCGCCTTCGCCGACCGGCTGGCCGCCGAACTGGAGGCGCTGATCCTGGCCGAAGGGCCGGAGACGGTGGCCGCCTTCATCGGCGAGCCCGTCATGGGCGCCGGCGGGGTGATCGTGCCGCCCGAGGCCTACTGGCCGAAGATGCAGGCGGTGTGCCGCAAGTACGACGTGCTGGTGATCGCCGACGAGGTCATCACCGGCTTCGGGCGCACGGGGCGGATGTTCGCCTCGGACCTGTTCGGCATCGAGCCGGATTTCATGACCTTGTCCAAGCAGCTGACCTCGTCCTACCAGCCTCTGGCCGCGGTGCTGATGAACGAGCGCGTGGCCTCCGTGATCACCCGCCACAGCGGCGAGCTGGGCACCTTCGGCCACGGCTACACCGCCAGCGGCCATCCGGTGGCGGCCGCCGTGGCGCTGGAGAACATCCGCATCATCGAGGAGCGCGGCCTGGTGGACAATGCCGCCGCGGCCGGCGCCGTGCTGCAGCGGCGGCTGCGGGAACTGGCGGATCATCCGCTGGTGGGCGAGGTCCGGGGCGTCGGGCTGATCGCGGCGGTGGAGCTGGTGGCCGACAAGGCGTCGCGCGCGCCTTTCGATCCGGCGGGCACGGCCGGCGCGCGGGTCGTGCGCCAGGCCCAGGACAACGGTCTGATCCTGCGCGGCATCCAGGACAGCGTGGCCTTCTGCCCGCCGCTGATCATCACCGAGGCGCAGGTCGGGACGCTGGCGGATCGTTTCACCCGCTCGCTGGAAGAGGTGGCGAAGACGCTGTAAGCCTCATCTCTCCACGTCGCCGCTTGCAAGCGGCTCCGATTCGTTCGGCATGAAATGGTCCGCAGGGACCATTTCATGTCCGATCTCATCCTGCCCGACCAGCCAGTCGCGGAAATGCGCCAGGGCGGGCAGGGTGGCCTTGCGTTCGGGGACGATCAGGTGGAAGGCCCGCTGGCCGGGGCCGCTGTGCGGATTCAGCACGGCCAGGGCGCCCTGGGCCAGCTCCCGCTGGATCAGGAACGGCGGGATCAGCGCCACGCCCAACCCGTCGCTGGCCGCCTGGGACAGCATGGAAAAGAGCTCCAGCCGCATGCCCGCCATGGGGGCGGGCGCCGCGACGCCGGCCGAGGCGAACCATTCGCGCCAGGCGGTGGGCCGGGTGCTCTGCTGCAGCAGGGGCAGGGCGGCGATGCCGGCCGCGTCCAGCGGACCGCGCGCCAGTTTCGGGCTGCAGACCGGGACGGGGTTTTCGCGCATCAGGAAATGGGCCTGGGTGCCGGGCCAGCGCGGGTCGCCCGAATAGATGGCGGCGTCGAACTCGGTGTCCTCGAACAGGAAGGGATGGGTGCGGGTGGACATGTTGACCTGCAGGCCCGGCCGCTCGGCGCGCAGCGCCGCCAGGCGCGGCAGCAGCCAGCGGGTGGCGAAGGTCGGCACCACGGCCAGCTCCAGCACGCCGCCGCCCTGGTGCGCCATGACCGCCTGGGTGTCGCGTTCGAGCGCATCCAGTTGCCGGCGCACCAGCCGGCTGTAGCGTTCGCCCGCGTCGGTCAGGCGTACGCCCCGGCGCGCGCGCTGGAACAGCGGCACGCCGACCAGGGCTTCGAGGCCGGCGACCTGGCGGCAGACCGCGCCCTGGGTCAGGGACAGTTCCTGGGCGGCGCGGGTGAAGCTCTCGTGCCGCGCGGCGGCCTCGAAGGCCTGCAGGGCCTGGGTGCTGGGCAATCGTTTGCGCATGTACGGAGTGAGTAAAGGTCACTGATAACGCAGTTTATATCGTTTGTGTCCTGGAAGATATCCCGATAGGATGCGTGAATATCACTGATCCAGAACTTTCTTTTTCGGAGACTTCTCATGTCCGCCTCCCGCCCCCAGTTCCAATGGCTCGATCCCCTGCTGCTGGACCAGCAGCTCACCGACACCGAGCGCATGGTGCGCGACGCCGCGCGCGCCTATGCCCAGGACCGCCTGCTGCCGCGCGTGCAGGAAGCCTTCCGCCATGAGAAGACCGACCCGGCGATCTTCCGCGAGATGGGCGAACTGGGCCTGCTGGGCGCCACGATTCCCGAGCAGTACGGCGGCGCGGGCATGAACTATGTCTGCTACGGGCTGATCGCCCGCGAGGTGGAGCGGGTGGATTCCGGCTACCGCTCGATGATGAGCGTGCAGAGCTCCCTGGTCATGGTGCCCATCAATGCCTTCGGCACCGCCGCGCAGAAGGAAAAATACCTGCCGAAGCTGGCCTCGGGCGAATGGATCGGCTGCTTCGGCCTGACCGAGCCCGATCACGGCTCGGACCCGGGCTCGATGGCCACGCGGGCGAAGAAGGTGCCGGGCGGCTACAGCCTGACGGGCGCCAAGACCTGGATCACCAACAGCCCGATCGCCGACGTGTTCGTGGTCTGGGCCAAGGACGAGGCCGGCGACATCCGCGGCTTCATCCTGGAGAAGGGCTGGAAGGGCCTGTCGGCGCCCGCCATCCACGGCAAGGTCGGCCTGCGCGCCTCGATCACGGGCGAGATCGTGCTGGACGAGGTCTTCGTGCCGGAAGAAAACATCTTCCCCGACGTGCGCGGCCTGAAGGGGCCCTTCACCTGCCTGAATTCGGCGCGCTACGGCATCGCCTGGGGCGCCCTGGGCGCGGCCGAGGCCTGCTACGAGACCGCGCGCCAGTACGTGCTGGACCGCAAGCAGTTCGGCCGCCCGCTGGCCGCCAACCAGCTCATCCAGAAGAAGCTCGCCGACATGCTGACCGAAATCACCCTGGGCCTGCAGGCCGTGCTGCGCGTCGGCCGGCTGAAGGACGAGGGCCAGGCGCCGGTGGAGATCACCTCCATCATCAAGCGCAATTCCTGCGGCAAGGCCCTGGACATCGCCCGCACGGCGCGCGACATGCTGGGCGGCAACGGCATTTCCGACGAATTCTGCATCGCCCGCCACCTGGTCAACCTGGAAGTCGTCAACACCTACGAAGGCACGCACGACGTGCACGCCCTGATCCTGGGACGGGCCATCACCGGCATCGCCGCCTTCGCCAATTGAGGGGCAAGACCATGGCGCAAGAGACCCCCGCGGCGCCGGGCCGGGACGGACAGGCCGCCGGCCCGGCCCGGCCCGGCGCCGGATCGGATGCCGGCTTGGGCGCCGCCCCCCGCGGCGCGCTGTCGCACATCCGCGTCCTGGACCTGTCGCGCGTGCTCGCCGGCCCCTGGGCCACGCAGATCCTGGGCGACCTGGGCGCGGACGTGATCAAGATCGAACGCCCCGGCGAGGGCGACGACACGCGCGGCTGGGGGCCGCCGTGGATGCCCGACGCCCAGGGCGGCGAATCGCGCGTCGCGGCCTATTACCTGTGCGCCAACCGCAACAAGCGCTCGGTGACGGTGGACATGGCCACCCCGGAGGGCCAGGACCTGATCCGCCGGCTCGTGCGCCAGTCCGACGTGCTGGTGGAAAACTTCAAGGCGGGCGGGCTGGCGCGCTACGGCCTGGACTACGACAGCCTGCGTGCCATCAACCCGCGCCTGGTGTACTGCTCGATCACGGGGTTCGGACAGACGGGGCCCTACGCGGCGCGCGCCGGCTACGATTTCCTGATCCAGGGCCTGGGCGGCCTGATGAGCGTTACCGGCCGGCCCGACGGCGAGCCAGGCGGCGGGCCGATGAAGGTCGGGGTGGCGCTGACCGACATCCTGACCGGCCTGTACGCGGCCAACGCCATCCAGGCCGCGCTGGCCGCGCGCGAGCGTACGGGCACCGGCCAGCACGTGGACATGGCGCTGCTGGACGTGCAGGTCGCCTGCCTGGCGAACCAGGCCATGAACTATCTGGCCACCGGCCGCAGCCCGGGACGGCTGGGCAACGCGCATCCCAGCATCGTGCCCTACCAGGATTTCCCCACGGCGGATGGCCACATGATCCTGGCGATCGGCAACGACGGCCAGTTCGCCCGCTTCTGCGAGGAAGCGGGCCGGCCGGACCTGGCGCGGGACGACCGCTTCGCCACCAACCGCGCACGGGTGGAGCACCGCGACGCGCTGATCCCCATCCTGCGGCACCTGACCACGGCCCGCACCACGGCCGCCTGGGTCGCGGCGCTGGAATCCCGCGCCGTGCCCTGCGGTCCGATCAACGCCATGGAGCAGGTGTTCGACGACGTCCAGGTGCGCGCACGCGGCCTGCGCATCGAGATGCCCCATCCGGAGACCGGCGCGGTGCCGCTGGTGGCCAGTCCGATCCGCCTGTCGGACACGCCGGTGGACTACCGCCTGCCGCCGCCCGCCCTGGGGGCGCACACGGCCGACGTGCTGGAAGAAGTCCTGGGGCTGGCGCCGGCCGAAGTCGAAGCCCTGCGCGCGCGCGGCGTGGTCTGACCGCGCCTGGCCGGGCGCAAGCCTCACCCTTCGGGGCGAGCAGCCCGGGCACGGTCCTTTCCCCCGCGGGTCTGGCCGGCGCGGCTCCCGCGTCCCGGCGGGTTTGATCCGTATCAAGGTCCGGGCCCATCGGCGCCCGGATCGCCCCCGTGTTCATCTGGCGTCAATGTTGCCATCCCTACGATGGAAGCATGGATGGCCGCCGCCCGGCGGCCGGATGAATGGGGGACCCCACCATGAAGAAATCCTGGAATGCGCTCGGCGCCTGTCTGCTGGCGGCGTCGCTGGGCCTGGCCGCCGCGCCGGCCGCGGCCGGCGACGATTGCGACGTGCCCATCGAGCGCTGGCAGACCCGCGAGGCCGTCACCCAGATGGCCCGCCAGAAAGGCTGGAACCTGAAGCGCGTCAAGATCGACGACGGCTGCTACGAGGTCCGCGGCGAGGACGCCCAGGGCCGCGCCTTCAAGGCCAAGCTCGATCCCGAGACGCTGGAAATCGTGAAGATCAAGTACCGCGACCACGATGGCCATGACCGCGAACGCCGCCGCGACCGGGACCGCGACCACCGCGATTCACGCAATTCCCGCGATGCGGCGCCGGGCGCCATGCCGTCCGCCGCCCCGGCGGCCGGGGCGGGCAAGCCGTCCGCCGCGGTGTCCGTCTCCGGCGCCCGGATCGAGTGATCCGTCCCCGGCTGAAACTTCCACAGGAGCATTGTCCATGAAGACCTTTTCGATCGCGGCCCTGCTGGCCGCCACCACCCTGGCCGTTCCCGCCCTGGCGCAGGGCCGCACGGTGACCTTGTCCACGACCCTGAAGAACTACGGCGGCGACGGCGCCTACCTGGCGGTCTACCTGACCGACGCCCAGGGCGCCTACGCGGGCACCCTGTGGGTGGCCGGCGGCAAGGCCAAGTACTACAAGCACCTGAGCGACTGGAACCGGCTGTCGGCCGGGGACGCGGCCCGGCTCGACGGCGTGACCGGCGCCAGCGTGGGCGAGGGCCGGACGCTGAAGGTGACCGCCGACCTGGCCGACGCTCTGTTCGACGCCGGCTACGAGATCCGCGTCGACGCCGCCGTCGAGGACATGCGCGACAGCCCGTCCGAAATCCGTGTGCCGCTGACCGCGGCCGGCGCCGGCCAGTCCACCGCCGGGCGCCAGTTCATCCAGTCCTTCACCTATCAGGCGCAATGATCATCATGCAATGGCGGCGGATTCATCGCTGGCTGGGCCTGTGGGCCGGCGCCCTGGCCCTGCTGATCGGGGTGACCGGGCTGATCCTGGCCTTCTTCCCGGTGCGCGACACCTGGCGGGCCGTCCAGGCCGAACCCGGCCTGCCGGTGGCGGTCCTGGCGCAGCGGGCGGCGGCCCAGGTGGCCGGGATCGAGGAAATCCGCCGCCTGCCGTCGGGGGACATCGTCGCGTATTCCTTCGACGGCGACCAGGCCCGCGCCAGCCGGATCGACCCGGCCGATGGCCGGGTGCTGGGCGACTACCAGGCGTCCGCCGTCGAGCGCTGGGTGCGCAACCTGCATCGCTCCTTCATGCTGGACGATCCGGGCCGCCTGGGCGCGGCCGGGGTCGCGCTGGCCATGCTGCTGCTGACGCTGTCCGGGACCCTGATGCTGGCCCGGCGCCTGGGCGGCTGGCGCCATCTCGTGTCCGGCCGCATCCGCGGGACCCCGGCCCAGCGCCTCCACGGGATCAGCGGCCGGATCCTGGCACTGATCCTGGCCCTGTCCTCGCTGACCGCGCTCTACATGAGCGCGACGACCTTCAGCCTGATCCCGGCCGATGCGGACGCGGATCCGGACGCCGTCTCCGCGCCCGGCGAACAGCCCGACCGGACGGCGGAAGCCCTGCCGCTGCTGCAGGCCCTGTCGGCCGACGGCCTGCGCAAGCTGAACTTTCCGGCGGCGGACGATCCGGAGGACGTCTGGACCGTGTCCACCGACGTCGGCGACGGCTGGATCGACCGGCGCAGCGGCCACGTGCTGGCCTGGCAGCCGGCTCCCGCCGCCCGCGTCCTCTACGACTGGGTCTACGCCCTGCACACCGGCCAGGGCCTGTGGGCCTGGGCGCTGGTCCTGGGCCTGGCCGGCCTGTGCATCCCGGTCTTCTGGATCACCGGGTTCCTGATCTGGCGGCAGGGCAGGGTCCGGGTGCCGCGCCTGGAAAACAACAGCCCGGCGCGGCGGGCCGACATGCTGGTCTTCGTGGCCAGCGAGGGCGGCACGACCTGGGGCTTCGCCAAGGCGCTGCACGATGCCCTGGCGCGCAACGGCCACGCGGTCCACACCGCGCCGCTGGAGCAGTTCCAGGCGCCCGGATCGGCTCGCCAGATATTCATCCTGGCCGCGACCTACGGGGATGGCCAGGCCCCGGCGCATGCCGCCCGGGCGCTGGACCGGATCGCCGGCCTGGCGGCCGGGACCGTGCCGGTGACGGTGCTGGGCTTCGGTGACCGCCAGTTCCCGGCCTTCTGCGGCTATGCCGAAGCACTGGACCGTGCCCTGCGGGCCGCCGGCTGGCCGCAAGCCCTGCCGCTGGAATGCATCCACCAGCAGTCGGCGCAGCAGTTCGACCGCTGGGGCGCGGCCCTGTCCGAAGCGCTGGGCGAGACGCTGGCATTGAACTATGTGCCGTGCATCCCGCCGACCTTTTCCCTGGAACTGGCGCAACGGCAGGATTATGCCGGCGGCGGCGCCGGCCCGACCGCCATCCTGCGCCTGCGCTGGCGGGACAGTGGCCCGATGGCGTGGCTGCCGGGCCGGGGCGTGCCGCGTTTCAAGGCGGGCGACCTGGTGGGCATCGTGCCGCCCGGCAGCCCGGTGCCCCGCTATTATTCCCTGGCCTCGGGGTTTCGCGACGGCTTCGTGGAAATCTGCGTGCGGCGGATGCCCGGCGGAGTCTGTTCCGGCTTCCTGCACGGCCTGAAGCCCGGCGACCGTGTCCAGGCCTTCATCAAGCCCAACCCGGGCTTTACCCTGGAAGCCTCGCGCCGTCCCGTCGTGCTGATCGGCGCGGGCACCGGCGTTGCGCCCCTGGCGGGGTTCATCCGCGACAACGCCCGCAAGACGCCCATGTTCCTGTACTTCGGGGCGCGCAATCCGGACGAGGATTTCTATTTCGGCGCCGCCATCCGCCGCTGGCTGGACGAAGGGCGGCTGTCCGCGCTGCGCACCGCCTTTTCCAGGATCAAGGAGGGCGGCGGCTACGTGCAGGACGCCCTGCGCCGCGACGCCGATCGCCTGCGGGCGCTGGTGGCCAAGGGCGCCGTGCTGCGGATCTGCGGCAGCCGGCCCATGGCCGCAGGAGTCGCCGAGACGCTGGACGAGATCCTGCGTCCGATCGGCCTGGACGTGCACCGGCTGCGGGAAAGGGGGCGCTATGCCGAAGACGTATTCTGATCCGGCGGCCGCCGCGCCCGCCGTCCAGCCCGTTCCGGAGATCGGCGCGGCGTGGCTGGCCCGTCCCGCGCCGGCCGAGTCCACCCTGAGCGGCCCGACCATGGGCACGCGCTGGTCGGCCCGGTATCAGGCGCCGCCGGACTTCGACCACGAGGCGCTGTCGCGCGACCTGGCCAGGGCCGTGGAATCGGTGGATGCGCAGATGTCGCCCTGGAAACCGGACAGCGACCTGATGCGCCTGAACCGGGCCGAGCCGGAGCACTGGGTGGCCCTGCCGGCGGCTCTCCTCGAAGTGCTGGCGCGGGCGCTGGACATCGGCGCGCTGAGCGGCGGCGCCTATGACGCCGCCGTCGGCGGCCTGGTCAACGCCTGGGGATTCGGCGCGACGGCGGACACGCCCGATCCGGCCGCCATCCGGCGCGCCGCCGCGGCCCATCGCCCGGCCCATCTCTGGCTGGACGTCGACCGGGAGCAGGGCCGCGCGCGCAAGCGCGCGCCCCTGACCCTGGACCTGTGCGGGATCGCCAAGGGCTACGCCGTGGACCGGATGGCCCGGGTCATGGCCTCGCACGGCGTGGACCATGCCCTGGTCGGCCTGGACGGCGAACTGCGGGCCCGTGGCGCCCGGGCCGACGGCCGGCCCTGGGCCGTGGCCCTGGAAAGCCCCAGGCAAGGGTGCCGCGCGGCGCACGGGGTGATCGAACTGGCCGACCTGTCGGTGGCGACCTCGGGCGATTACCGCCGCTGGGTCCGGGTCGGCAACGAGCGTCTGGCGCACACCATGGATGGCCGGCGCGCGGCGCCGGTGCGCAATCCGGTGGCGTCGGTCACGGTGCTGGCGGCCGATTGCATGGACGCCGACGCCTGGGCCACGGCGCTGCTGGTGGCGGGGCCGGACGAAGGGCCGGTCCTGGCGCGGCGCATGGGGCTGGACGCCCTGTTCCTGCTGCGGCGCGAAGACCGGCTGGTCGAATTCGGGCTGGGCCGCTTCGCGGGCTAGGGGCGGGCCCCGGGCCGGCCGATCGCGTCCGATCGGTGCCGCTTGGCGGCGGAACGCCGGGACATCGGGCCAGTTATGACCATTTTGTCCTTGCATATGACTGCGATTCAGTTGACTTACATTAAGGATACGAATGGTTTTTTTCGCTAAATTTTCGACATATAGTTTCACGCTTCAATTTCCACGGGCATGCAGAGGATCGCGCTCGTGACACCAGAATCCTCCATGTCCCGTCCGTTCCCGCCGTCCTCTTCCCCCTTTCTCCCCCGCATCCTGCTGGTCTCCGGCGTCGCCGCCGCGGCGGGCCTGCTCATGGCCGTTCCGGTCTTCTGCCTCGAGGCGTCGTGCCTGTGGCTGGCGGCCCTCCCGGCCTGCGTCTTCCTGGCGCTGTTCCTGGTCAGGGAGCGCGCCCGCGAGGTGTGCCGCGCGAAATTCGCCGCCCTGCGCATGGTCAACGACCGCCAGCGCAAGCGCGTCCACTACCTGCGCGGCCAGACCCGGGTCCTGCGCGCCATTTCCCGGCGCCGCCCGCTGGACGAATCCATGGGCATCCTGTGCCGGTTCGTGGAGGACCGGATTCCAGGCGCGCGGTGCTCGGTCCTGATGCTGGATTCCGAGGGCAGGGCGGTGGGCCAGTCCGTCGCCCCCGGCCTGCCCGATCACTACAATCAGGCCCTGATCGGGCTGGAGATCGGCCCGGCCGTGGGGTCGTGCGGCGCCGCCATGTACCTGCGCCAGCCGGTGTTCATCGACGACATCCTCCGCCATCCGAACTGGGCGCCGTTCCGTGACTTGGTCCTGACCACGGGGATGCGGGCCTGCTGGTCCAGTCCGATCCTGGACGACGACGGCCAGGCCATAGGGGCTTTCGCGGTCTACAACGAGCAGTCCCGCCTGCCGGCCCGCGGCGAGCGCCTGACCATCCACGTCGCGGTCGAGATGGCCCGGATCGCCGTCAACATGGCCGCCGTGTACCGCCAGCTCATGCACCAGTCGCTGCGCGACGAGCTGACCGGGCTGGCGAACCGCCGGGGAATGAAGGATTGGCTCACGAGGCGCCTGGAGTCCGGCGGGCGGGTGGGCGTGCTCCTGCTGGACCTGGACGATTTCAAGCCGGTCAACGACACCTTCGGCCATGATGGGGGCGACAGAGTCCTGCGGGTGGTGGCCGGGCGGCTGCGGGACCTGGTGGGCCGCGACGCGGTCGCTTCCCGCCTCGGGGGGGATGAATTCACCCTGGGCATGCCGACGGCCGATCCCGTCGCCCTGGAGGACATCGCCCGGCAGGTCATCCAGGCGATCGGCCGGCCTATCTTCATCGACCGGCAGCACCAGGTGTGCGTCCGCTGCAGCATCGGCATCGCCCGCCACCCCGAGGACGGCGAGACGGTCGAGGAACTGCTGACGCATGCCGACCGGGCCATGTACGAGGCGAAGAAATCCGGCAAGAACCGGTATCGCCATTGGGACGGCCCCGCGCCGGAGGCACGTGGGGAACGCCCGCATGACGGCCGGGCGGGGGCCGGCGAACGGGCATGATGCGGGAATCCAGGCTCAAACGGCAGAAATGGGCCTTCCTGGCGCTCGCCGCCGCCAGCATCCTGATGCTGGTCCTGGTCACGTTCCTGATGCGGCACGTGCGGGACCTGCTGGTCTCGGATTTCCGGATCAGCCTGGCCGAGATCGTCACCCAGAACAGGAACGCCATCGCCAGCCGGCTGCAACTGGAATTCCTGGCCGTGGACGCGGCCGCCGCCCGTCTGGGCGAGGAGGTCGAGCTGGGGCTGCCGGCGGGGGACGCGGGTGCCGTGCGCCGCTACGTCGCGCAATATGGCATGGCGCACAACGACGGCCGGCGGTTCGTCGCCGACGACCAGGGGCTGGTGTCGTTCGGCGACGGGCGCGCCATCAATATCGCGGGCCGGAAGTATTTTCGCGAGGCCCTGGGCGGCGAATCCAATCTGTCCAACCGGCTCATTTCACGTTACGACGGAGAAAACGTCTTCGTCGTGTCCGCGCCGGTGCGCGCCGGCGGCCGCCGGGTGGGGACCTATCAGAACGCGCTGTCCTACGAGGACATCCGCAAGATCCTGGCGGCGCCGCTGTTCGCCTCCAGCGGCCGCGCCTATATCGTCGACCAGGACGGCTACCTGGTCATCGGCGACCAGCAGATGTCCGAGAACTATTTCCGCGAACTGTACGCGAACGGCAATCCGGACGCCGCCCGGCGGATCGAAGCGGACGCGCGCGCCGGGCGCAGCGGCTTCATCACCAGCCGGATCGCGGACGAGCCGATGTTCGCCTCGTACACGCCCATCGACAACACCAAGGGCTGGTACCTGATCGTCGCGGTGCCGGAAGCCGCCGTCTTCCCCAACGGCCGCACCGTCGTGAACCTGTTCTACGGCATCCTGTTCCTGGTGGTCTGCTCGTCGGCGCTGGCGATGGCCTATTTCCTCTGGTACAAGGGCCGGCAGCAGGCCCGCCTGAAGGAGATCGCCTTCGTCGATCCCGTCACCCGGGGAGACACCTACGCCAAGTTCCTCGACGAGGCCGGCGAATTGCTGGGCCGGCGGAAATCAGGCTACGCCATCGTCAAGGCGGACGTGGACAATTTCAAGTACATCAACAAGTTCTTCGGTTTCGAGGCCGGCAACCAGGTCCTGCGCGACATCCACGGCCAGATCGCGAGCCAGCTCACCGAGGCCGAGCGCGTGACCCGGATCACCGGGGACAACTTCGTGCTCCTGCTCGAAGATGCCCGCCCGGGCCGGCTGGGTGCGCTGTTCAGGCCGCTCGCGCACGAGGACATGACCGTCTATTTTTCCGTCGGCGTCTATCTTGTCGAGAACCGGGGCGAGGACCTCAGCATCATGGTCGACAAGGCCGGGATCGCGGCCAAGCGGGTCAAGGGCCAGGTCCATGAGAGCTTCGCGTACTACGCCAAGGAGCTGGAAGCCGCCGCGGTCCACAACGAGATGCTCAAGCACCGCATCCGCAACGCGCTGCGGCACGATGAGTTCATGCCCTTCTACCAGCCCAAGGTGGACATCCTGACCGGCCGGATCGTCGGCTGCGAGGCGCTGGCCCGCTGGCGCACGGACGACGGCGCGTTCGTCCCGCCGGGCGAGTTCATCCCGATCAGCGAGCAGACCGGCATGGTGCTGGAACTGGACATGATGATCTACGAGAAGGCTCTGGCTTTCCTGCGGCGGGGCCTGGACCGTGGTCTGGAACGCGTCCCGGTGTCGGTCAACTTCTCGAAGATGCACCTGCACGCCGGACGGTTCTTCGACAAGATCCGGGAAAAGGCCGAGCAATACGGCGTACCCCCCGGCCTGATCGAGATCGAGCTGACGGAGAGCACCTTCTTCGACAACTTCCACGACATGTCGGTGTTTTCCCGCCGGCTGCAGAGTTACGGATTCCGGGTGTCCATGGACGATTTCGGCTCGGGCTATTCCTCGCTGAACATGCTCAAGAACATGCCGATCGACGTGCTGAAGATCGACCAGGGCTTCCTCGACCGTGGTTCGGACCAGTCCAGGCGCGACATCATCTTCGCCGGGGTGGTCGGGATCGCCCAGCGGCTGGGCCTGAGCGTGGTGGTCGAGGGCGTGGAGACGGCCGAGGACGTCGCGCTCATGAAGCAATGCGGCTGCCGCATCGCCCAGGGCTACCACTATTCCCGGCCGGTACCGGAGGACGCGTTCATGGCGCTCCTGGCGGAACGGGGCGCGCAGACAGGTGCCGCAAAAGGGCCTGATTGATTCATTGCTGGAGCCCGGTCATGAAATACCTCCTCTGCCTCCTGATCGCCCTGGCCTCCCTGTCCGGGTGCGTGGAACGGGCGCCCAAGCCCAGGCTGGGCATCTCGTTCGGCGTGGGCACGGCGCAGCGCTGGACCTATGAAATGCAGGTCATGACCGACCGCGCCCGGGCGCTGGGCCTGGAAGTCGATGCCCGCATGAACCGGAACGAAGAAGCCAAGCGGCAGCTCGCCGATTGCGAGGAAATGATCAATGGGGGGATCGACGCCCTGATCGTCGTGGCGCGGGACGTCACCAGCATGAAGCATATCGTGCGCAAGGCGCAGGCCCGCGGCGTGAAGGTGATCGCCTACGCGCGCGCGAGCCACGACGCCCGCTACGATTTCTACGTCGGCTACGACACCTACCGGATCGGCTGGAGCATGGGCGACACGCTGGTCGAGCGCGTCGCCCGCGGGAACATCGCCATCCTGCAGGGCGACGCCCGCGACATCAACGTGCCGTCCCTGCAGGACGGCGCCATGCGGGCGATCCAGCCCGCCGTCGACAGCGGGGACCTGCGCGTCATCCTGAACGAGTCCATCGAACGGTGGTCGGCGGAGCGGGCCAAGGCCCGGTTGAAGCAGGCGGTCGCGCGCAACGGCGGGCGGCTCGACGGGGTCCTGGCGCACAACGACGTCCTGGCGGGCGCGGCGGCCGAAGCCGTGCGCGAAATGGGACTGAAGAATCACGTCTCCATCGTCGGGATGGACGCCGAACTGTCCGCGCTCCGGCGCCTGGCCCGGGGCGAGCAGGACGCCACCGTCTACATGGACCTCAAGTCCATGGCCGCCGCCGCGGTGGAAGTGGCCGACGACCTGATCAAGGGCCGGCCGGCCTTCGCGAACGCCGAATTCCAGATGCCTTCCGGAGGCAGCATCACCGCATATCTCGTCAACGGCAAGATCGTCACCAAGGAAAACCTGGACCGGCTCATCGTCGGTCCGGGCGTGCACAGCCATCAGGACGTTTACGGGAATTAGCGTCCGGAGAGGGCGCAAGGCCGCCAGCGGCCTTCGAACGCATTTCAATTCAAGAAAGACGAGGGAATCTCATCATGAAGTTGCATCATTTCAAGGTCGGCAGCCGCCTGGGCCTGGGATTCGGCACGGTGTGCGCGCTGCTGGTCCTGATCGTCGGCGTCGGCTGGAACGGCCTGGGCCGGCTCAAGGCCCAGACCGACAACATCGTCCATGAGGATTCGCCCCGGCTGTCCATGGTGTCGGAAGCGGCCATCCACGTGCTGAACATCGACATCGCGCTGCGCAATCTGCTGTTGAGCGACGATGACGCCCAGCGCGCGGGCCAGACGGCCATCGTCCAGAAAGAAGCCGAACTGGCCCGGCGGAATCTGGACCGGCTCCAGGCGCTGACGCATTTTCCCGAAGGCCAGGCCCTGGTTCGCAAGATCATGGACCAGCGCGCGCGCTATATCGATGGCCGGCAGCATCTCTTCGACCTGGTCGAGGCCGGAAGCCTGGATGAGGCCCGGGCCTACCTGAACCGGGAACTGCGCCCCATGAGCGAAGCCTATCAGGTCGCGCTGAACGACATGGTGGTGCTGCTGACCCATCGGGTCCAGGAAGCCGGGCGGGCGGCCGACGAGGCCCATGCCGGCGCGCGAGGCCTGATGTTGTCCCTGGGCGCCGCGGCGCTGCTGGTGGCCGCCGTCCTGGGCTGGCTGATCGCTCGCGGTCTCCTCCGGCAGCTCGGCGGCGAACCCGTCCAGGCGGCCGGGATCGCCGGACGGATCGCCGAAGGCGACCTGGCGGTCGACGTGCCCGTGAAAGCGGGCGATGCCGACAGCCTGATGGCGGCGATGAAGCACATGCGCGACAGCCTGGCCCGGCTGGTGGGCGAAGTGCGCGGCGGCGCCGAATCCATCGCCTCGGCCGCCGAGCAGATCAGCGTCGGCAACCTGGACCTGTCCTCGCGCACGGAAGAACAGGCCAGCTCCCTGGCCGAGACCGCCGCCACGATGGAGGAAATCACCGCCACCGTGCGCCAGAACGCCGACAACGCCCAGCAGGCCAACACACTGGCCGCTTCCACCGCCAAGACCGTTTCCGACGGCGGCGCCATCGTCGCCGAGCTCGTCTCCACCATGGGCGAGATCAACGCCAAGTCCCAGCAGGTCGCCGACATCATCGGCGTCATCGACTCCATCGCCTTCCAGACCAACATCCTCGCCCTGAACGCTGCGGTCGAGGCCGCCCGCGCCGGCGAGCAGGGCCGCAGCTTCGCCGTGGTGGCCTCCGAGGTGCGGGCGCTGGCCCAGCGCTCGGCCGGCGCGGCCAGGGAGATCAAGGGCCTGATCGACGCCTCGGTCGAGTCCGCGGCCAAGGGCAACGAGCAGGCCTCGCGCGCCGGCGCCACGATGCAGGACATCGTCGACAGCATCAACCGCGTCACCGACATCATGGGCGAGATCAGCGCGGCCAGCCGCGAGCAGACCACCGGCATCGAGGAGATCAACTCGGCGGTCACGCAGATGGACGACGTCACCCGGCAGAACGCCAGCCTGGTGGAAGAGTCGGCCGCGGCGGCGGCCAGCCTGCGGGAACAGGCCGACACCTTGACCCATCTGGTCGATACTTTCCGGCTGGCCGAGGCAGGAGCCCAACCGGAACCGGACCGGCCCCGAAGTCAATCCCGGACCGGGGGCGCCGGCCAGGCGGACGATTTGCCCGCGTACGGGCCTGAACGGGTGATCAGCGCACCGCCGCGCGTGGCCCGGCCGGCATCGCCGCCCGCGCCCCGTGCGGGAATGAGCACAGGAGGGCGGCGCTCGCTGGCACCGCCGGTCGACGATGGGGAGTGGTCCGAATTCTGAATGGGGAGAGGACTTCGTTTCGTGAATCCTGGAGGCCCTTGATATGGATTAAGGTGTGGGCCTGGAACCTTTTATAGCATCGAAAAGTATCTTTCCGTGTCTGGAATTCCAGGGGACACTGGTCGCGGACTCATCCATGATTCACCGGCCCCGGTATCGATCACCGCGGGCCGCATCCAGTGCGCAAAAACAGGAAATGCGTTTTTCTTCTTCTGAATCAATGAGTTACCCCCCACCCCCTCCCCC